>NZ_FNTX01000001.1:0-1200000 GCF_900105765.1 Ruania alba | reverse complement strand
TGACCGGGAAGGGCTCGTACTCCTACACCCTCACGTTCACCGACGGCACGAACGAGGTGACCACCGAGACGGTGCACGTGCCGGTGGCGGGCGCCGAGACCGATCCGGTCCGGCTGAACGTGACCGACGGGCAGCACGTGGCCGGCACCACCACGGTCTCGGCCGCCGGGGAGGCGTACCCGCCGGAGCTGGAACTGAGCATCGGGGATGCCCCGGTGGCCACCGAGTCCAGTCTCGAGGCCGCCCCGCTGTTCGTGTTCGAGGTGTCCCAGACGGACTTCTACTTCCGCAACGGGGTCCGTATCGGGGACGAGGTGCTGTACATCTTCGACGAGGGCACCTACTCGGAGACGGTCACCATGTCCACCCCAGTCCCGCTGGAGCACATCGCCCGGGGCGAGGACCTCACCGTGAGCGTGTGGGCGGGCACCAAGGCCGCGCCGGAGATCGACGAGAACGAGAACAACGACGACTTCGTCATCTCCGGGATGCGGCTGATCCTGCCCGACGGCCGCACCCTCACGCCGGCCGGCTACGACGACCCGAGCCAGACCATCGCGATGGGCGACAGCAGCGGCAAGCACGACTTCTATGACTCCGTGTTCGCCCTCCCCGAGGACGCCTTCACCGCCGTGGCTCATCAGTGGGACACCACCGCCGTTGCCGACGGGGAGCACCTGATCAGCGCGACCGACGGTGAGAACACCGCGTCTGCCACCATCCAGGTGGACAACACCGCGCCCGAGGTGACCCCGTCGGTGACCGACGGCGAGACGCTGCAGGGCGAGATCGTGCTGGACGCCGCGATCACCGATGTCGGTGCCGGAGTGGAGTCCACCACGGTCACTCTGGACGAGGAGCCCATCGAGCTGCCGCACACCACCTCCTCGGTGGATCTGGCCGCCGGTGAGCACGTGCTGGCGATCACCGCGACCGACAGCCTCGGCAACACCGCGGAGTCGGTCACCACCTTCTCGGTGCCGGAGGAGCAGCCCACCGGGACCGGCACCGCGCCGGCCGACGGTGCCGAGGTGCCCGCAGGGGACGTCGACCTGACCGCGACCGTGACCGATCCGACCGACGACCCGCTGGACGTACAACTGCGGCAGGGCTACCGCTACCCACTGGGCAGCGAGCAGATCGCCACCGTCCAGGGCACCACACCGGACGCGGGCGCACTGACCCGGGAGGGCACCACGCTGACCGCGCAGGACCTGGCCACCCAGGACGGGTTGGAGCCGATCACGTCGACCTCCGCGCTGCCGTACACGCAGTTCCAGGTGCAGGTGCCCGCCGAGGCCGGTGCCGATGCCCGCGTCCGCCTCGCCTGGGAGGGCTCCGCGAACGACGGCGCCCAGGTGATCCTGTACGCCCTGGCCGCCGACGGCGGAGCGTGGGTGGAGGTGGACCGTCACCTGACCACGGGCGAGGGTGAGGAGATCTCCCTGGGCGGGACGGTCGCCGTCGGCGATCACGTGGCCGATGGTGCGGTGACGGTGCTGGTGCAGCACTCCGAGGGTTTCGCGGGTGCGGACCTGAGCCCGCGGGAGGATGTGGACCCGTACCACCCGGATGACACCCCGCGCAGCGAGTACGACTTCACGATCGGCTGGGAGTCGGACACGCAGTACTACAACGAGGAGTTCTACGACCATCAGGTGGCGATCCACGATTACCTGCTGGAGCGCCGTGAGGAGCTCAACCTGCAGTACGTGATCCACACCGGTGACATCGTCGATGACTTCGACCAGCCCTACCAGTGGGAGAACGCCGACCCGGAGTACGCCCGCTTCGACGACGCGGCCCTCCCCTACGGGGTGCTGGCCGGTAACCACGACGTGGGCAACCAGCTCGCCGACTACAGCCAGTACTCGGCCTACTTCGGCGAGGACCGGTACGCCGGCAACCCCTGGTACGGCGGCAGCTTCGAGGACAATCGCGGCCACTACGACCTGATCAGTGCCGGCGGGATCGACTTCCTGATGCTGTACATGGGCTGGGACCCGGGCACCGACGCGATCGCGTGGATGAACGAGGTGCTCGCGCAGTACCCGGAGCGGGTCGCGATCGTGAACCTGCACGAGTTCATGCTCACCACCGGCGGGCTGGGCCCGATCCCGCAGCAGATCATGGACGAGGTGGTAGCCCCGAACCCGAACGTGCGGATGGTCTTCTCCGGCCACTACCACGACGCGTTCACCCGGGTGGATGGATTCGACGACGACGGTGACGGCGTCGAGGACCGGCTGGTGCACTCGATGCTGTTCGACTACCAGGGGCTGCCGGAGGGCGGGCTCGGGTACCTGCGGCTGCTGCACTTCGACAACGAGTCGGCGCAGATGAGCGTGCGCACCTTCTCGCCGTCCGAGGACCGGTACAACTCCGACGAGCCGAGCCTGCTCGGCCCCGCCGAGGACCCGTACCAGTTCCAGGACTTCTCGATCTCGTACTCCGATCTGGGGATCGAGCCACAGGAGCGGGAGCTGGTGACCTCGGCGTTCACGGCGGAGGTGCTGGGGACGACGGTGATCGAGGAGTTCGCCGATGTGCCGAGCGGATCCGAGGTGACCGGGACCTGGTCGGTGACTGAGCCCGGCGAGTACGGCTGGTACGTGCACACCAGCGATGAGCACGGCGCCGAGCACGACTCCGCGGTCTACCGGGTCACCGTGACCGACGGGCATCCCGGGAACGGCAACGGACCCGGCAACGGGAACGGGCCCGGCAACGGGAACGGGCCCGGCAACGGGAACGGGCCAGGTAACGGGAACGGGCCAGGTAACGGGAACGGCAACGGCCGTGGGCCGGGCAACGGCAATGGGCACGGCCCTCCCTGGTTCGTCGAGCGCCCCGTCTGACAGTCCGCCGTCACGCCCAATCGACGGTGATACGTAGAGCCAGGGCCCAGAGGCACGTGGGTCTACGTATCACCGTCGTCCAGGCCCGGTCGGCACGCGAAAAGGAGTGGACCGCCGTCGGGTGCTCTCGCCAGGATGGCGACCATGGACGACCGCACTGCTCCCCTGCCCGACCCTGCCTCCATCTGGGACGACCGGGCCGCCGCGGACTACGACACCCCTGGTGAGGGGATGTTCTCGGCCGAGGTGCTCGACCCCACCGTGGACCGGCTGGTGGAGCTCGCCGAAGGCGGGGAGGTACTGGAGCTGGCCGTCGGCACCGGCAGGGTCGCCATCCCGCTCGCCGACCGCGGCATCGCCGTCACCGGCATCGAGCTGTCCGAGGCGATGGTGGCCCGGCTCCGGGAGAAGGCCGGCCCGGACCAGCTCCCGGTGCTGCTCGGCGACATGACCACCACCCGGGCACCCGGTGAGTTCTCTCTGGTGTACCTGGTGTTCAACACGATCTCGAACCTGCTCACCCAGGCCGAGCAGGTGGAGTGCTTCCGCAACGCCGCCCGGCACCTGCGCCCCGGCGGGCGGTTCCTCATCGAGCTGGGGCTGCCTGAGCTACGCAGCCTGACCCCGGGCAAGCGGGCCACGGTCGGTCACGTGGAGGACGGGTACGTGCTCTTCGACACCTACGACGTGCTCCGCCAGCACGTGGTCTCCCATCACGTGCGGTTCGCCGCGGACCCGGCCGACGGGCACGAGGCGGCGCTGTTCCGCTCCGCGCACCGCTACATCTGGCCGGCCGAACTGGATCTGATGGCCCAGTTGGCCGGATTGGAGCTGGAGTCTCGGCACGCGGACTTCGCCGGCACCGCGTTCACCGGGGAGTCCCCCTCGCACGTGAGCGTGTACCGGCTGCCCAGCACGCCGTGACGCCTACAGGTCGTAGTCGACGACGACCGGGGCGTGGTCGCTGAGCCGCACCCCGCGGCGCTCCCGGTCGACCTCCGCGCACACCGCCCGCCGTGCCAGCCCGGGCGAGGCGAGGTGGTAGTCGATCCGCCAGCCCGCGTCCTTCGCATAGGCCTGCCCGAGCCAGCTCCACCAGGTGTACGGACCGTCAGCGTCTGGATGTAGCCGGCGCACCACGTCCACCAGCCTCCGGGGAGAAAGCTGGCGGCTGATCCAGTCCCGTTCCTCCGGCAGGAAGCCCTCGGCCTGCTGGGAGCGGCGCCAGGCAGCGACGTCCTGCCGGGTGTGGGCGATGTTCAGATCACCGGTGAGCAGGAACTCACGCCCGTTCGCCCGGGCCGTTCGCCGGGCCCGGTCGAGCTGGCGGGCGAAGGCGTCCAGGAAGTGCATCTTGCGCCGGTACTTCGCCCCGCCGTCCGGCGCCTCCCGCATCCGGCCCGGCCGCTGCAGATGCTCCGGCAACCCACCCTTGGGAAGGTAGAGGGTAGCGACGGTCAGCGGCACATCGGCGAGGTCGGCCTCGATATAGCGCCCCTCGGTGGCATAGCGGGAAATGCCCCGCGCGAGCGTGCCCGGGTCGTCACTGGGCACCCAGGTGGCCGGTTCACCGGGCGATCGCACGACGACGTCCGCACCCCACGTGCGCACCGCCGCCACCGGCCGCCGGGTCAGGATGGCGACCCCGTTGCGGCCGCTGATGCTGCCGGGATCGTAGACCGCGTGGTAGCCGCCGAACGCGTCCTCTGGCAGGTCGGCCACGGTGCACCGGACCTCCTGCAGGGTGAGCACGTCACAGTCCCGGGATGCCATCCAGTCGGCGAAGCCCCGCCGATGGGTCGCGCGGATACCGTTCACGTTGACCGAAGCGATGCGCACCGCCTCAGCGTACGCACGCCTCCAGAATGCGTCAGTCGAGCGCGGCACCCCAGTCGCGGGGCACCGCGGCGCCGGCCGGGTATTCCTCCATCGGCACGGTCCCGCCGGCCCAGGCGGCGAGCACCTCGTCGCAGATGCGCCAGCACTCCTCGGCGGCGTCCCCACGGACGGTGAGCATCGGGTCACCGTCCAGGATCCCGGTGAGCACCTCGCCGTAGGCCTCCAGCTCGGCCTCGCGCAGCGTGGTGGCGAAGACGCTCTGCTCCAGGGCGAGCGGGTCGGAGGTGCCGTTGGTGGTGATCCGCAGCTCCATCACGTCCGGGCTCAGCCCGATCACCAGCTGGTCCTGGGGATCCGGCCCGGTGAGACCGTCCGGTAGGTGCCGCACGTCGGCGAAGGTGATCACCACGTGCTTGCGGGTCACCCCGAGCGCCTTGCCGGAGCGCAACGTGATCGGCACGCCCGCCCAGCGCGGGTTCGCCACCTCCACCGTCACCTGGGCGAGGGTCTCCGTTTCCCGCCCAGGGTCCACGCCGTCCTCGTCGACGTACGCCGGCACCTGCCGGTCCCCGATCTGCCCGGCCGTGTACCGGGCGCGCCGGCTCGCCGTCTCGGGTCCGCCACCCCACAGCCGGGTGGCGCGCAGCACGGTTGCGGTGGCATCGCGCAGGTCCCGGTCGGTGATCCGCGCCGGTGGCTCCATCGCCACGAGCGCCAGCACCTGCAGCAGGTGGGACTGGATCATGTCCCGCAGCGCACCCGCGTGATCGTAGTAGCCGGCCCGGCCCTCCAGCGCGAGGGACTCGTCGTAGGCGATCTCGATGCTCTCGATGTGCTCGGCGCTCCACACGGCCTGGAACAGGCGGTTCGCGAAACGCAGCGCGATCAAGTCGAGCACGGTGGACTTGCCGAGGAAGTGGTCCACCCGGTGCACCTGCGCCTCCGGCACGAGCGTGGCGACCCGCTCGTTCAGCTCCCGTGCGCTGGCCTCGTCCCGCCCGAACGGCTTCTCCATCGCCAGGTGCGTCCGGTCCGGCAGATCCACCTCCTGCAAGGCTGCGCAGGCCCGCTCGGTGACCGCCGGCGGCAGGGCGAAGTACAGCACGAGGTGACCTCCGCCGTCGGCAGCCCCCTGGTGCGCGCGACGGCCACTGCCGCGCCGCCCCACAGCGCACCCGGCTGCGGTCCCCACCACCTCACGCAACCCGGAGGGATCGGTGACGTCCGCGCACACGTACGCTGCGCCGTCGGCGATCCGACGGGCCACCGCCTCGGGGGCACCCCCGGCGGTGAGCGTACGCATCAGGAGCTGACCGAACTCACCATCGGTCATCGGCGCGCGGTCCGAGCCGACGATGCGCAACGCCCGGTCCGGTTCCCGCTCAAGCAGTGACCCGATCCCAGGCAGCAGGAGCCGCTCGGTGAGGTCGCCCGAGGCGCCGAGGATCACCAGGGTGCAGGTGGGGGTCATGCAGGCTCCGATTCGCTGAGGTGGGGGCTACTGCCCGAGGGCGTCGGCGGCGCGCACCAAGGCGAGGTGCGAGAACGCCTGGGGGAAGTTTCCCATCTGCCGGGAGCCGGCCGGGTCGTACTCCTCGGCGAGCAGGCCCAGGTCGGTGCGCAGCCCCACCAGGCGGTCCATCAGGGCGACGGCGTCGGATCGCCTGCCGCTGTGGGCGTACTGCTCCACGAGCCAGAACGAGCAGGCGAGGAAGGGGTACTCGTCGCCGCTGAGCCCATCCGTACCGATGGTGCGGTAGCGCAGCAGCAGGCCCTCGTGCAGCAGCTCGCGCTCCATCTGCGCCACGGTGGCGAGCATCCGCGGGTCGTCGTAGCCGACGAACCCGGTCTGCGGAAGCTGCAGCAGGGAGGCGTCCACCTCCCGGGTGTCGTAGTGCTGGGTGAAGGCGCCGGTCTCGGGGTGGACGCCGCGGGTGAGGATCTCCTCGCGCAACTCGTCCCGCAGCCGGGACCACTCCTGCGCCGGGCCGGGCAGGTGGTGCTCGGTGACCGCTCGCACGCCCCGGTCCAGTGCGGCCCAGATCATCACCCGGGAGTGGGTGAAGTAGTGCGGGTCGCCGCGCATCTCCCACAGGCCCTGGTCCTTGCGTTCGATCGCGCGCACTGCGTAATCGATCATCGCCCGCTGCAACGGCCAGGAGAAATCGTCCTCGGCCACGCCGGCCGTGCGCAGTTTGTCCAGGGCGATCAGCACCTCCCCCACCACGTCGGCCTGGAACTGCCCGACGGCGCCATTCCCGATCCGTACCGGGCGTGAGGCCAGGTGCCCGGGCAGGTGCTCCAGGGTGCGCTCGGGCAATTGCCGCTCCCCCGCGATCCCGTACATGATCTGCAGGTCCTCGGGGTCGCCGGCCACCGCTCGCAGCAGCCAGTCCCGCCAGTGGTGGGCCACCTCGGTGCGCCCGTGCGCGAGCAGCGCCTCCAGGGTGAGCGCGGAGTCGCGCAGCCAGCAGAACCGGTAGTCCCAGTTGCGCACCCCGCCGGGGTCCTCCGGCAGCGAGGTGGTCGGGGCCGCGACGATGCCACCGGTCTCGATGTGGGTGAGCGCCCGCAGCACCAGCAACGACCGCTCCACCGCATCCGCCCACGGCCCCTCGCACACGGCCCGGGCAGCCCAGTCACGCCAGTAGGCGCGGGTGGTCTCCAGTGCCGCGGACACGTCGAGCGGGGGCGGGATGGGGCGATACGACGGCGCCCAGGTGAGGTCCCAGACCGCCTCCTGTTGCGCCGTCAGGGTGAACGCGCCCTCGTGCCGGCGCCCGGCTGATGTCAGTGCCGGTCCACGCAGCGCGTACGCGTCCGGGCCGGCGATAGCGAGCAGGTACGCACTGCCGTCGGAGGTCTCACCGGGATCATCGACCCTCCGAACCCATGGCAGCGAGGCGGCGTACTCCGGGCGCAGCCGCAGGTCGTGCACGATCGTGACCTCACCGCTGGTGCAGCGGGCGATCCGCACGATGTCGGCACGGTCGCCGTCGATCGGCATGAACTCGGTGATCTCCGCGGTGCCGGTGGGCGTGCTCCAGGTGCTGCGCAGCACGAAGGTTCCGGGTTCGTAGACGCGCTCGGTGAGCGTGCCCTCCGACGGTGCCATCAACCATCGACCGTGGTCGGGCGTGCCGAGGATCGCCGCGAACACGGAATCGGAGTCGAACCGGGGCAGGCAGAGCCAGTCGATACTCCCCTCGGCCGAGACGAGAGGTCCGGTGTGCAGGTCGGCCAGGAGGGCGTAGTCGCCGATCGGGGTGCTCACCCGACCAGACAATCATGACGACGGGGTACTCACCATCGGTTCGAGTCGGATCAGGTGGCTGGTTCCAGCCGGAAGATCGGGAAGACCCGCCCCTGCGCGCTCTTCTCATACTCGGCGAACCCCGAGGAGAAGGCCTTGAACCTCTCCCACATCGTCGCCCGGGCCGGCTCCTCGAGCTCATTCACGGCAGCGGTGAGCGTCTGCACCGGCTCCCCGGGCACCTCGATCGTGATGGTCTCGGCGCGACGCAACCCGAACACCCACACCGGGTGCTTCGGTGACCCGCCCGCAGAACCGACCACGTGCCAGCCACCGTCCTGCGGTATCGCGGCCAGCGGCACCACCCGCTCGGTGCCGTCCTTCTTGGGCACGTGCACGAGCACGAGGGCCTTGCCGAACTGCATCGGTTCGTTCACCTCGCCGCCGTTCGCGCGGAAGGTGTCGATGATCTGCTGGTTGAAATCCATGTGTCAGGCAACCGGAAAGTGGTGCCGGTCATTCCCGCGGCAGTAGCGTGAGGTTCGTGCCCCGACCTAGCGCCATGCCGGACCCGATCGTCGTGCAGTTCCCGCTCCGCGGGGCCGGATGGACGGCGGTGACCACGCCGGCGCACCGGATCCCCAGCCACGGCACCGACCTCCTCGGGCAGCGCTACGCCTACGACTTCGTGCAGGTGGACACTCGCGCTGGCTTCCACGCCCACCCGGCCCCCACCTGGCGGATGTTGCTCAGCGGAGCGCCCACCCGGGAGTTCTACGCGTGGGGTCAGCCGGTGCACGCACCGTGCGACGGCGAGGTGGTGCGGGTGGTGGACGGCGCGAAGGAACGCTCCTGGGTGCACCCCGCCCGCGAGTCCGCCCGCGCTGTGCACGTCGGCGCCACCTTCACCCCCGACAACCCGAAGCAGATGGCTCAGGTGCTCGGCAACTACGTGATCATGCGGGCCGATCGTGGTGACGCGGTGTACGTCGCAGTCGGCCACCTGGCACCGCGCACAGCGGCGGTCCGGGCCGGTCAGCAGGTGCGCGCGGGTGACCTGCTCGGCTACGTCGGGCACACCGGGAACTCCACGATGCCGCACCTGCACGTCCAGCTGATGGACTCCCACGACCTGAAGGTCGCCCAGGGGTTGCCGCTCGCGTTCGCACGCTACGACCTGGTGGAGTCCTCCGACGGCGGAGCCACCCTGGTCACGCCCGTCACCAACGGAGTGCCGGGGCGGTTCGAGCGGATCATCGGCTCTCGCTGACCCGGCCGCGCGCCATCCACCGAGCCCACCACCGCGCCGAACGCAACCTTGGCACGTGAGAAATCGCCCGCGACGCCGCACATCGTTGCGTTCGCGGCGAACGGTGGCCGATCAGACGAGGCTGTGGTGCCGGCCCTTGGGCAGCATCAGCGGCTGTCCGGACACCGGGTCGGTGATCACATCGCTGTTCAGGCCGAACACGGTGCGGACCATCTCCGGGGTGAGTACCTCGGCGGGAGTTCCCGCGGCGTGCAGCTGGCCGTCGGCGAGCGCGATCAGATGGTCGGCGTAGCGGGCGGCCAGGTTCAGGTCGTGCAGCACCATCACGATCGTGGTGCCGCGCTCGGCGTTCAGATCGGTGAGCAGATCGAGCACCTCCACCTGATGGCTCACGTCGAGGAACGTCGTCGGCTCGTCCAGCAGCAGTACATCGGTGCGCTGGGCCAGTGCCATCGCGATCCACACACGCTGGCGCTGCCCACCGGAGAGCTCGTCCACGGGCCGGTCGGCGAGCTCGAACGTGTCGGTCACCGTAAGCGCATCGGCGACCGCTTCGTCGTCGGCGGTGGACCAGCGGCTCAGGATCCGCTGGTGCGGGTGCCGCCCCCGGCCGACCAGGTCGCTCACCGTGATCCCCTCCGGAGCGATCGGAGCCTGCGGGAGCAACCCGAGCTCCCGCGCGAGCTGCTTCGCCGGCATTCGATGCACGGCCTTGCCGTCCAGCAGCACCTGCCCGGCGCGAGGGCTCAGCAGCCGGCTCATCGAGCGCAGCAGCGTGGACTTCCCGCACGCGTTCGCCCCGACGATCGCCGTGATCGCCCCCGGCGGGATCGCCAGGTCCAGCGCTTCGATTACCAGACGTTCGTGGTAGCCAACACTCAGGTGCTCCACAGAGAGTTCGCGGTCGCGGGTCACAGCGCACCTCCGGTGCGGTTCGTGCGGATGATGAGGTAGACCAGGTAGGGCGCGCCGAGCACGCCAGTGACCACGCCCACCGGGAACTTCGTGCCGAAGGCGAACTGGGCGCCCAGGTCGGCGACCAGCACCAGCAACGCCCCGACGAGGGCGGCGGGCACCAGCATGGACCCGCGTGGGCCGACGATCCGCGCGGCGATGGGACCGGAGAGGAAGGCGACGAACGCGATCGGTCCGGCGGCCGCCGTCGCGAACGTGATCAGCCCGACTGCGGCCACGATCGCCACGATCCTGGTTCGCTCGGTGCGCACGCCGAGGGCCGCAGCGGTGTCGTCGCCGAGCTGCAGCGCGCCGAGGTTGCGAACCTGCGCCAGCAGCAGCGGCCCGAGCACCAGCAGCGCGACGGCGAGCGGCGTGGCGTCCTTCCAGGAGGCACCGTTCAGGCTCCCGGTGAGCCAGCGCATCGCCTCCTGCAGCTCCCACTGCGGCGCCTTGTCGAGGGCGTAGTAGGTGAGGCTGTCCAGCATCGCGGCCACGCCGATGCCGATCAGGATCAGGCGGGTCCCGGCCACCCCGTTGCGGTAGGAGAGCAGGTAGACGGCCATCGCCACCCCGAGCCCGGCGATCACGGCCACCACGGACACCGCGAACCCGCCGAGGGAGAAGAAGACGATCGCGATGGCGGCGGCGGCACCGGCGCCGGAGGTGATGCCGATGATGTCCGGGCTGGCGAGCGGGTTGCGCAGCATGGTCTGGAAGGTGACGCCGCCGAGGCCGAAGCAGCAGCCGGTCAGCACAGCCACGGCAGCGCGCGGCAACCGCAGGGTACCGACGGTGAATCCGGCCCCGGGCACGTCCTGGCCGAGGAGCACCGCGAGGACATCCATGGGCGGGTAGAAGGTGCGCCCCACCATCAGCGTCACGGCGAAGAGGGTGACCACCAGCACCGCAAGCACGGTGATCACGACCCGGCGCCGATGGCTGCGTGCTCGTCGCCCCGCCGCCACGGCGCGCACGGCGGCAGGGTCGGGCATCCGCCCGCCGGGCCGATGCCCGACGGCGGTGGCTGCGGGGGTCTTCACGGGTGCGCTCACAGGGCACGCACCTTCTGCCGGCGCACGATCGCGATGAAGAACGGCGCGCCGACGATGGCGGTGATGATCGCGACGTCGATCTCCTCCGGGCGTGCCACCACCCGGCCGAGCACGTCCGCCGCGGTGAGCAGGATCGCCCCACCGAGGGCGCTCAACGGCAGCAGCCAGCGGTGGTCCGGGCCGGCGAGCATCCGGCATGCGTGCGGCACCACGAGCCCGACGAACCCGATCGGGCCGGTGACGGCGGTCACCGCCCCGGCCAGTACCACGGCGCCCAGCGCAGCCACACCCCTGGTCAGGGCGACCCGCTCCCCCAGGCCGGCCGCCAGCTCGTCACCGAGCGCGAGGGTGTTCAGTCCCTTGGCCACGAGCAGGCAGATCACGAAGCCGACCACGAGGAACGGCAGCACGGTGGTGATCGAGGCGGCGGTGGCGCCACCCACACCGCCGATCCGCCAGGAGGTCGCTCCTTCGGCGATGTCCGGCCGGGGCAGCACGACGGCGGTGACCAGCGAGGCGAGTGCCGCGGTGGTGGCGGCACCGGCGAGGGCCAGCTTCAGCGGGGTGGCGCCCTCCCGCCCCAACGAGCCGACGACGTAAACGAAGGCACCCGTGCCCGCTGCCCCGACGATGGCCACCAGGATGTAGGACGTGGCCGACGCGAGCCCGAACCAGGCCAGCCCGATCACCACGGCCAACGATGCACCGGTGGTGATCCCGAGGATGCCCGGGTCGGCCAGCGGGTTCCGCGTGACCCCCTGCAGCACCGCACCGGAGACGGCGAGACCGGCGCCGGCGAGCACCGCCATCCAGGTGCGTGGGATCCGCCGGGCGACGGCGCCGTGGTCGAAGCCCTCGGTGGAGCCGCCGAGCGCGGCGAGGATGTCGTCCAGGCCTACCTCGCGGGACCCGTACGAGACGGACACCGCCATGAGCACCAGCAGCACCGCCGTCAGGGTGAGCAGGACGAGCACGCGCACCCGCCGCGACCGTTGCAGCCTGGCGGCTCCGGTTGCGGCGGGTGCGGCGGTGATGGCGGGCGTGATCGGGGCTCCTCAGCGGTCTGTCACGGGTGGTCAGCCGTTGTCGGCGGCGTCCGCGAGGAGCGCCACGTACTGCTCCACCAGGTCGGACTCGAGCACCTGCAGCGGCGTGGGGTTCGCGGCGGTGCCGAGCGGCGAGTCGCCGGGCAGGTTCACCACCGAGCCGTTCGCGACGGCGGGCAGCTGGGAGAGCAGCGGGTCGGCCTCGAGGGCGTCGATGAGCTCCTGGCCGCCGTAGGTGACGAAGATGTCGACGTCGGAGAAGACATCGGCCTGCTCGGTGCTCACGCTGCCGTTCCACACGGTGGGGTCGGTGGAAACCTCCACGAGGCTCTCCGGGATGGTCATACCCAGGTCCTCGAAGAACTGAGTGCGCGTGTCGTAGGCGTTGTAGAAGTTGATCTCGCTCAGGTCGGAGGGGTCCACGTGGGTGACCATCATCGCGGTGGCGCCGTCGAGCTGGGGGTGCTCGGCCACGGCGGCGGCGATCTTCTCCTCGATCTGGGTGACCAACGCGTCACCTTCGTCGGCCAGACCGAGCGCGGTGGAGTTCACCTCGATGATCTGGCGCCAGGGCGTTCCCCACGCGGTCTCCGGGTACGCCACGACGGGCGCGATCTGGGAGAGCGTGTCGTAGTCGTCCTGGGTGAGGCCGGAGTAGGCGGCGAGGATCACGTCCGGGGCGGAGTCGGCGACAGCCTCGAAGTCGATCCCGTCGGTCTCGTCGTAGAGCACGGGGGTCTCGGCGCCGAGGTCCTCGAGCGCGGACTCGACCCAGGGGTGCACGCCGTCGCCGTCGTCATCGCCCCACTCCGTGATGGGCATGCCGACCGGCACGATCCCGAGCGCGAGCGCCACCTCGTGGTTCGCCCAGCCGATGGCAGCAACCCGCTCGGGCTCCTCCTCCACGGTGGTGGTGCCGAGGGCGTGCTCGACCGTGACCGGGGTCCACTCACCGGCGGACGCGCTGGTGGTCTCCTCCGGCGAGGTGTCGGTGGAGTCGGCAGCACCGGAACAGCCGGCGAGGCCGACGGCGACCAGGGCGGCCGCAGCGATGGCGGTGCGTCGTGTAGCGCGGAACATGGTGTCCTTCCGGAGGGTGCGGAGCAGCACGCCAGGTGAGGTGTGCCTAACCAACATAGCGAGGGCTCACCTTTTTACGCAAAACGCGTCACACCTATTTCATGATGTGGCAGAGGGGTGGAGCAGACGCGAGACGTGGGCCCCGCCGTTCAGGGCGCGATGACGACCTTCCCCAGGGCATGGCCCGTACCAGCGTGCCGGAGCGCCTCTGGTACCTGCTCCAGCGAGAAGATCTGATCAATGTGCAGAGTGATGGAGCCGGAGAGGACGCGATCGGCGACGGGGCGGAACTCATCGGGACCACCGGTGGCCATCGCCATCCCGATCGATCGGTGCGTCATCGCCCCGAGCAGCCCGCCCCACATCACGGCACTGAGCACCGCGGGCATCGAACCACCGACGCACCGGTAGGACCCTCCGCGGGCCACCGCCCGAGCGCGAGCCGCGATCGAGCGGTGCGCCACCATATCGAGCACGACGTCGTAGCGACCCGAGCGGGTGTAGTCCTCAGCGCGGTAGTCGATCACCACATCGGCACCCAGGGAGCGCATGAACTCGCCCTTCGCCGCGTTGTCCACCCCCGTCACGTGGGCTCCAGCCTCCTTCGCGAGCTGAATGGCGAACATCCCCGAGCCGCCACCGGCGCCGTTGATCAGCACGCGCATCCCCCGCTCCACACCCGCCGTGCCGACGGCGGCGATCACTCCGGCCTGCGGGATCGAGGCCGCCTGAGCAAAGGTGAGCCCGTCGGGCACGGGTGTCAGCACCCGCTCCGGCATCACAGCGAACTCGGCAAAACCACCCTTGAGCACGAGGTTGTCGCCGTAGACGCGGTCACCGGGCCGGAATACCTCGACCCCGGGACCGACCGCCTCGACCTCCCCGGCGATGTCCGAGCCCAGCACCGAACGCGCCGGTCGCCATAGACCCCCCATCCTCGCGTACAGCGGTCGGCCACGAAGAGTCTCGTAGTCGGACAGGTTCACCGAGGTGGCGCGCACCCGCACAAGCACCTGACCGCGCCCAGGTTCAGGTCGCGGAAGGTCCACCAGGCGCATCACTTCGGGTGGGCCGTACCGGTCATAGACGACGGCTCGCACAGTGGATGCTCCCGGTATGGGCGACAGGGCTTTGAGGAGCCTATCCGGCGCCGAGGGCGGCAAGCTGTGCTGCGCCCGAGCCATCCGCCCGTATCTCTCTCGCACGGTCACGGACCGCCGCCGAGGTGGAGGAGCCGAACCAGCGGGGTACGCGCGAAGAAATAGGCGCCCGTGGCACCCGTCCCCACCCAGCCCCTCCCCCACCCTCCGCGTCCCTCAGCCCCATCCCGCCGAGCGCAACCCGGTGCGGCGTTTCTCGTGAATTTCGCCGCACAAGGTTGCGCTCGGCGGGTCGTGAAGCGGTGTTGCGAGCGGCCACTCGCCGATAGGGTTTGTCGTGAGACCGGGTCACAGTGAGAGGGAACGACATGCAGCAAGTTCAGGCCGTCATCGCGCGGAGCAAGGGAGCTCCAGTGGAGCTGGTCACGATCAATGTGCCGGACCCGGGCCCGGGCGAGGCAGTGGTCTCGATCCAGGCGTGCGGGGTGTGCCACACCGACCTGCACTACCGGGAGGGCGGCATCAACGACGAGTTCCCGTTCCTGCTCGGGCACGAGGCGGCGGGCGTGGTCGAGTCGGTCGGTGACGGTGTCACCTCCGTGGCCCCCGGCGACTTCGTGGTGCTGAACTGGCGTGCGGTCTGCGGTCAGTGCCGGGCGTGCAACCGCGGCCAGGCGCAGTACTGCTTCGCCACGCACAACGCCACTCAGAAGATGACCCTCGAGGACGGCACGGAGCTGAGCCCGGCACTGGGCATCGGGGCTTTCGCCGAGAAGACTCTCGTGGCGGCGGGCCAGTGCACGAAGGTCGACCCGTCGGCGCGGCCGGCGGCGGTGGGACTGCTCGGCTGCGGTGTGATGGCCGGGATCGGTGCGGCGATCAACACCGGCGCCGTCACCCGCGGAAAGTCCGTGGCCGTGATCGGTTGCGGGGGTGTGGGCGCCGCCGCGATCGCCGGATCTGCGCTCGCCGGCGCCAGCCCGATCATCGCCGTGGACATCGACCCGAAGAAGCTCGAGAAGGCGAAGACGCTCGGGGCCACGCACACGGTCGACTCCTCCCAGGAGGACCCGGTGGAGGCGATCAAGCGGATCAGCGCCGAGACTTATCCCGGCGCCGAGGGCGCAGACGTGGTCATCGAAGCGGTCGGGCGCCCGGAGACCTGGAAGCAGGCGTTCTACGCTCGCGATCTGGCCGGCACGCTCGTCCTCGTCGGGGTCCCCACGCCGGACATGAGCGTCCCGGAGATCCCGCTGATCGACGTCTTCGGCCGCGGTGGTGCGTTGAAGTCGAGCTGGTACGGCGACTGCCTGCCCAGCCGCGACTTCCCGATGCTGGTGGACTTGTATCGCCAGGGACGGCTCGACCTGGACGCCTTCGTCACCGAGGAGATCGGGATCGACGGCGTGGAGGCCGCGTTCGAGAAGATGCACCACGGTGACGTGCTGCGTTCGGTGGTGGTGCTCTGATGACCGCCCGCGTAGACCACGCCGTCACCAGCGGCACGTTCAGCCTCGACGGCGGCACGTTCGACGTCGACAACAACGTCTGGGTCGTCGGGGACGATGCCGAGTGCATCGTGATTGACGCTCCGCACTCGGTGGACGACATCCTCGCCGTGGTGAACGGTCGCACGGTGCGTGCGATCGTGTGCACGCACGCCCACGACGACCACGTGCGGGTCGCTCCCGAACTGGCCGAACGCACCGGTGCCCCGATCTGGCTGCACCCGGACGACGAGCCGCTCTGGGAGCTCACCCACGCAGGATCCCGCTGGGATGAGAACCTCGAGGACGGCCAGGAGATCACGATCGCAGGAACGACGCTGCAGGTGCTGCACACCCCGGGCCATGCGCCCGGCGGGGCCTGCCTGTACGCACCGGAACTGGGCTGTGTGTTCACCGGGGACACCCTGTTCAACGGTGGCCCCGGGGCCACCGGGCGATCCTTCTCGGACCTGCCCACGCTGGAGGCCTCGATCCGGGCGAAGCTGTTCGCGTTGCCGGGCGAGACGGTGGTGCACACCGGGCACGGGGAAGGCACCACCATCGGTGCGGAGGCGGAGAACCTGGGGCGTACTCAGGCCTGATCGATCAGGGGATCCCTGGTCCTGTCGCGGGGCCGCCCCGTAGAATTGCGCAGCATCAGTTCGGGCGCCGGCTCGGTGATGAACACGTCCTGGACGGGGCCGCGTCCGTCGATCGTGTCGATCAGGAGGGTCGCTGCGGCGGCACCGAGATCCTGCAGGGGCAGGCGGACCGCCGTGAGTGCCACGGCCAGGTGGGCAAGGAACCACGAGTCGTGGATCGTGACGACGGAGATCTCGTCGGGCACGGCGACCGGCGCGTCCCGGAGCGCGCTAAGCACACCCGAGGCCGTGACGGCGTTCGCCACGACGAGCGCCGTCGGGAGGGTCGCCGCGTGACGGAGCTTCTGGACCGCCGCCACGCCGGAGTCGGCCGACCACCCTGCGTGCATCACGCGCGCGGAGCCCGCACAACCGTGACGGGTCAGCGCGTCCCGATAGCCGGACTCGCGGCGATCTGACGTCTGTGAGCCCTTGGGACCGGCGAGGAAGGCGATCTCGCGGTGGCCGAGCTCGAGGAGGTGCTCGGTGGCCAGTGCCGCGGCGGCGGCGTCGTCGACCCGTACGGTCGGCACAGCGCGACCGTCGTCGGAGTTCACCAGGACGGCGGGCACGGATCGGGAGATCGCTTCCACGAGCCGATCCTCGTGCCCGTAACCGCTGTGCAGGATCACGCCGTCGAGCCGGCCGCGCGCAAGGAAGGCGCTTAGCTGACTGTGGTCCTCAGCGAGCTGTTCGGCCTCGGCCAGCAGGGTCACGTAGCCCGCCTGCGCGCAGCGGCTCTGTGCCCCGGCGAGCACGTCCACGTTGATCGGGCTCTCCAACTCGTGCATGACCAGGCCGATGGCGCCGGTACGTGCACCGCGCAGCGAACGAGCCACGCTATGCGGTACATAGCCCATCTCTTTCGCGACCGCCTGGACCCTCTGCCGGGTCTCCTCCCGCACACGAACGGTCGGGTCCACGTTCAGCACCCGCGAAGCGATCGCCGGGGACACTCCCGCCTCCCTGGCGACGTCGCGCAGCATCGGGCGACCACCGGAAGACATGGCTTCACGATATCGAGGAGGTGGGGTTGACACACATGCAGTATGCCACTAGTTTATCGAGAAATCGATTGTTCAGAGGGTTTCATGGCTCCGCACACTGGATCTGCGAGGTCCACGGTGCGCCACCCCGCGCTGCTCTGCGTGCCCATCGACGCGGGACTCTGCCCCGCCGTGCCAAGGAATGAAGGTTGATATGCGACCCACCCTGCGTGAGAACGCAGTCCGCTACGACGTCGCCGTGATCGGCGGAGGCCCCGGCGGCCTCCCCGCAGCCATCGCGGCGGCCCGCGCCGGTGCCCGCACGGTGCTGGTGGAACGCACCTCCGCGCTCGGCGGCGCGGCCGCGTCCGGGCTGGGCGTCCTTGGGTACCTGGACCGGTCCGGGAACCAGGCGCTCGGCGGCATCGCCCAGGAGGTGGTCGACCGGTTGGTGGCGATGGGCGGATCACCCGGGCACTTCCGATGCCCGGTGCACAACTCGATCACGCCGGTCTCCCCCGACCTGGTGAAGATCGTTGCGGTGCAGATGTGTCAGGAGGCGGGCGTCGACATCCTCTTCGACCACGAGCTGCTCGACGTCGGCGTCGACGACACCGACACGGTGCGATCGGTGACGGTGTACGGGAAGCTCACCCGTACCCGCATCGACGCCGAGGTGTTCATCGACGGCACCGGTGACGGTGACGTCGCTTATCTCGCCGGGGTTCCGCACACTCTCGGTCAGGACGGCACCCAGACCATGCAGCCGAGCACGCTGATGTTCACGGTCACCAACTACGACCTGCCACGATTCTGGGCGTTCCTCGACGACAACCCCGAGGAGATGGGCATCAAGGAGGACTACGCCGCCGGGTACGACGTGGATTTCCTACGCCGCACCCGTGGCCACTGCTACATCGGGCTCACCGAGCGCGTCGCCGACGCCCGTTCCGCGGGCACGTTCACTATCCCGCGCAACCAGTTCATCTACATCAGCACCGCCTCCGAGCGGATGCTCGCGATCAACACCTCCCGGGTGACCCGGATCGACGCCTCCGACCCGGTCCAGCTCTCGAAGGGCCTGGAGACCGGCTATACCCAGGTGTGGGAGCTGGTGGAGTTCATGCGTTCGGCCATGCCCGGTTTCGAGAATGTCGAGATCACGCAGATCGCCCCGGCACTCGGGATCCGGGAGACACGGCACTTCGCCGGCGAGGTCCGGCTCACCATGGACACGCTCTACAGCGAGGCCACCACCTCACAAGCCATCGCCCTGTCCGCGTACAACATCGACATCCACTCCGGCACCGGGGACGGTATCGACCTCCAGGTCGTCGAGGAGCCCTTCGGGATCCCGTTCGGGAGCCTGGTGCCGCAGGGCGTGGACGGCCTGCTGTTGAGCGGCCGGACGATCTCGGTGGACTCCACCGTGTTCGCCGCGGCACGAGTGATGGGCACCTGCATGGCCGTCGGTGAGGCGGCCGGCCTGGCCGCTGCCATCGCTGTTCGGGCGGGCGGCTCTCCCAAGGACGTCGACGTCACTGAGCTCCGGCAGGAGCTGACCGCTCGAGGAGCCATCCTGCCCGGCGCCGTCCCGCGCGCGAGCGTCGGCACACCCATCCACTGATCAGCCACACCCGACCGGGCACCAGCCCAGCGGTTCGAGAGAAGGAGACGACGATGTCGACACCGAGGACACACACCCGGCGCAGAATGCTGACCGCCACCGGTGCAGCCCTGGCCCTGGGAATGGTGGCCGCGTGCGGGAGCGGCAACGAGGAAGCAGCGGACGAAATCACCATGTGGACCTTCCTCGACCCCGCCGGATCGAGCGGGCGCGAACAGGTCCTCGCGAACCTGATCGAGTCCTACGAGGAGGACACCGGAATCCGAGTGAACGTGGAGGTGCAGCAATGGGACACGATGACCCAGCAGTTCCTCGCGGCGGACGTCTCCGGATCCGCACCGGACGTCATGTGGGTGGCCCTGGACCAGGTCTCCAACGCCGTCGAGCAGGGCGCCCTGGCCGACCTGAACTCGCTCGCCTTCAGCGACCTCCCCGAGGACCAGCTCGCTGACCTGCGCGACGTGTACTGGGAGACGATGGAGACCGGCGACGGTTCCATCTACGGCGTGGTGCACTCGCGCAACTACTTCGGGATCATGTACCGGGCGGACCTGCTGGCCGAGGCGGGTGTGGATCCGGCACAGATCCGCACCTGGGACGACCTGATCTCGGCTGCTGAGGAACTCACGGCGCCGAACGAGAACCGGTGGGGCCTCGGGCAGGCGTTCGGGACCTCCTTCGCGGACCCGCAGATCCTGTCCGCTCGCCTGGTCGAGAGCCAAGGGACGATGTTCGACGACGACGGGTCGCCCCTGTGGGACACGGACGAGGCGATCGAGGCCATGGAGTTCCAGGCCGGCTTCGTCACCGAGGCGCAGGTCACCGCCCCGGACGCCGTGCGGCTCACTGCCGAGGACCTGTACGAACTCTTCTCCGCCGGTCAGGTCGCGATGATCAACGCCGCAAGCGTGCGGGTCCCGGCGATGCAGGAACAGGTCGGGACTGAGAACGTCGGGTTCATGCACTACCCATCGGAGGACGGCGAGGGCTACGCGCCGGGCAGCCTGGCAGGCTGGTCCGTCGGGGTGTGGAGCGGGAGTGAGGCGGCGGAGCAGGCTGCTGACTTCGTGGCATACATGTCCAGCCCCGAGGCGGACGAGCAGTGGATGCTCGACGCTCAGCAGCCGCCGCTGTACGCCTCCACCGCCGAGAACAACGCCGACTTCCTTGACGAGCCCGAGAACTCCTTCCTGTCCATCGTTCTCGAAGGTGCACAAGAGCACGGCTGGCTGCCACCCACGAACGTACCCACGGCCGGCTGGCGGGAGTCACTGAACGGGGCGGTGCAGCAGGTGCTGCTGGAGGAGGCGAGCCCTGGCGAGGCCATGGCAGCCGCGGAGCAGGAGCTCGGCACCGGCGGCAATGGCTGAGCAGATGCTCGCGCCCGCTCGGACTGCGGCCACCAGGCGGGACAGGCGCGACCTGGTGGGGCTAGTCTACGTTGCCCCGGTGATGCTCGTCCTGCTGGTCGTGCTCATCCTCCCGGCGCTCTTCGCGGTCTTCTACAGCCTGCTGGAACTGCAGTCCGTGCGGCCGGTGGGGTTCGCCGGGCTGGACAACTACCGGAGAGTGTTCAGCGATCCGCAGATGGTCGATGTGCTGCTGCGGACGCTCGGCTTCGCCGTCGTCACTGTGGCGCTCACCCTGGCGGTGGCGCTCGCCGTGGCGGTGTTCCTGGATCGGCTCACCACCGGGCGAGCCACCCTGGTGCAGATCCTGGTGATCCTGCCGTGGGTGATCTCGACCATC
The DNA here is from genome assembly GCF_900105765.1 of Ruania alba. Taxonomy (NCBI): domain Bacteria; kingdom Bacillati; phylum Actinomycetota; class Actinomycetes; order Micrococcales; family Ruaniaceae; genus Ruania; species Ruania alba. The sequence goes on along the minus strand of NZ_FNTX01000001.1, from coordinate 1,179,055 downwards.
GTGGGTGCGCTGCTGTTCCGCTGGTTCTTCGTCACGGACATCAGCCCCGGTGTCTACCTGCTGAGCCAGCTGGGCATCCACGTCAAGCCCCTGACCGATCCCACGCTCTCGATGGTCACACTGGTGCTGGTGGCGACGTGGCGCACACTCGGCTTCGCGGTGCTGCTGCTGCTCGCCGGGATCAAGGCGGTGCCGGCAGAGTTCTACGAGGCGGCCACGGTGGACGGCGCGAGCTCCCGTCAGCAGTTCCGGCTCATCACGTTGCCGATGATCAAGACGTCGCTGACGATCACCACGGTGGTGCTCACGATGAGCAACCTCAACAACGTCGAGGCGCCGCTCGTGACCACCGGCGGCGGCCCCGGAGACGCCACCCAGATCCTGCCCCTGACGATCTACCAGCAGGCGTTCACCCACTTCGACTTCGCCGGGGGCGCTGCCCTCGCTGCTGTCGCCCTGGTACTGAACGTGGGCTTGGTGTTCGTCTACCTCCGACTAGCCCGGTGGAGCGTCTGATGGAAGACACGATGCCTACTCGCGACGGCAGACGGCGCCAGCTGGCGCGCATCGCGCTCGTACTGGCTGCCGCCGTGGTCGCGCTGGTCAACGTCGCACCCGTGCTGTGGGGGGTGACCACCTCGCTGCGGCCACCCGAGGAGATCTTCACCTTCCCGCCGTCGTTCCTGGTCAGTGATCTCACCGGGGAGCACTACTCCCAGGTACTGAACGGTTCATTCGCCCGGAACATAACCAACAGTCTCCTTTACTCGACCACGGCAACCGTGGTGGCAGTCCTGCTGGGTGCGATCGCTGCCTATGCGTTCGATCGATTCCGGTTCCCGCTGCGGCGCTCGCTGTTCGGCGTCATCGTGGCGTGCATCCCGTTGTCCATGGGCGCCGCCGTGTTGGTCATCCCGAACTACCTGTACTTCGCCGCACTCGGCCTCCTGGACACTCCGGTGATCCTGCCGCTGCTGTACCTGGGTTACAACCTGCCGATGGCCGTCTGGATCCTCAAGGGTGCGATGGAGGGCATCCCGACCGAACTCGACGAAGCGGCAAAGATCGACGGTGCCTCACGTCTGCGGACATTCGCGGCCGTGATCCTGCCGCTGTGCCGGCCGAGCCTGGCCGCCGCGAGCATCTTCGTCTTCATCGGCGCCTGGAACGAGTTCGTCGCCGGATCGGTCATGGTGAACACCTCCGACTACCGGCCGGTGCAGGTGGCCGTCTACCAGTTCATCAGTGCCTTCGGCAGGCAGTGGGGCCCGTTGACTGCCAGCGCCGTGCTCGCCCTCCTACCGATCCTGGTGCTCGTGGTGTTCTTCGGCCGATATCTGGTCGCCGGACTGATGCGCGGGGCCGTGAAGGGCTGACACCCGGACTGTAGCGATACAACGCCGGATCATGGCGTCGAGCCGGTCCACTCATCGGTCAGGCCTGGCCCGCGTCATGGAGCTGCCACCCTTCCGGCGTCCACTCCAGTTGAAATCCCATAGCGAGGCCATAGGGCTCGAGAATCCTGGTGCCACCCCTGGCGTCGTACGTGGTCTCGGCGAGGAAACTGATATCGAGTATGACGACGTACTGAGCCTCGCCTGTGACGGTGTCGTACTCGAGGCTTCCACGTTGCACCCTCGAGCGAAAGCCGTCGCTGATGACGACGGAGCCCTCCGCCTCCAGGCCGGTCACCATCCGCCGCACGTCATCACAGAACGCGCACTCCGGCGCGCAGATCTGTTCGAGTTCGGTCATGTCGCCACTGGCCCGGGCGTAGAGCATCAGGTCGACGATGTATGCCGCGGCGGCTTCGGCCCCGTCAAGAGACTCCTCTCCCATCACCTCAGGTCGCAGCGGGGCGTCGACGGTCGGGATCGACGCCGCTGGTGTCCTCGTCGGCTCCGCCCCGTACGCACTCCCGGCCCGCTGCGGGTCCGAAGACACCTCCTCAGAGGCGGCCTCACGCACCGGCGATGAACTGTCCGGGTGCGGGTCAGCGCACGCAGCAAGACTCAGCAGCGCGGCAATCAGCGACACCACGAGCCGGTGCCATGCAGTATCGATGGTCATGCACCCAGCCTGGCAAGGTCCGCCAGACGCTGCAGAGGCCTGTGGATAACCGGCCAGGACCGCTTCGGGCGGCCCTCAGGGAGCAGGGGGCCGGCAGACCAGCACTTCCGCATCCCCGACCAAGGTCAGCGAGCCCGCCGCGTGCGGCGCCACTGCCGTGGCGCCCCGCTCGAGCGTCACCGTTCCTTGCGCACCCGGCATCTCCACCTGGCCGGTCAGCACGATCATGACGGCGAAGCCCGCCTCCACCTGTTCCTCACCCTGGATCTGCACGCGCTCGAGCCGGAAGTAGGGGTCCGCCGCGGCGGGGAACACCGACGGGCCGAAGCCTGCGGGCCGCACCAGCTCGCCGATCTCCTCCGCCGTGCGGGCGCGTCGTTCCATCGCCTGCAACGCCAGGTCGTACCCGATCCCGAGGTGACCGTCCTTCGGCCCGTCGATCGGGTACCCCTTCCACTCGAGCATGAGCGAGAAGTCCTCCGGCTCCTGCAGCTCCACAAGCAGCAACCCACCACCGATGGCGTGCAGCACGCCTGCGGGCACCAGCACCACATCGCCTGGGTTGACTTGCACCTCGTGCATGAGCCCGAGGATCTCGTCGGCGTCCTGCCGCTCCAGCACACCTGCGAGCTCGTCGTGGGTGAGGTCCTCCTTCAAAGCCAGGTGCAGGCTTCCGCCGGTCAGCAGGAACCATGCCTCCGTCTTGCCGTGCGCGGCGGCGAAGTGCTCCTTGGCGAACGCGCGGTCGGGATGGGCGTGCACGGGAAGCCGCTCGCCGGCGTCGAGCAGCTTCACCAGCAACATCGCGTCCGCGCCGTAGGCGGCCACGTGGTCCGGGCCGAGCCACCACTGCGGATCCGTCTCGATGGCCTCGCGCAGCAGCCGTCCGTCCGGCAGCCTCGTGAGCCCGGTCGGTGCTTCTCCATGCACCGTGGTGGCCGACCCGACCCAGTCCTCCGGCTCGTACTCCCCCACGGTGTTCTCCCCGCGGAGCTCCGCTAACCGGGTGCCGCCCCGGTAGAACCGGTCGGGTGGGCGATTCGCGGGGAGCGGGATTACGGTCATCGATGCGTTCCTTCCAACAGTGCGGTGCGATCGGTCGTGAGAGCGGCGACGAGTCCGCCGATGAAGGTGTCCCCGAGGCCGATGGTGGTGGGGGTGTCGGTGGTCAGGTGCAGGGCCGGCACACACACGAGATCGGTTTCCGACTCCAGTGCGGCAGCCACCTCGGCGGCGCTTGGCTGGACCGGCAGCTGAGCAGTGGCCTCGTGGTGAGCCTGCGTCGCACCGTCACCGACCAGATAGCGGGTTCCGGCGGCCACAACGCCCGAACGCAGCGCCGGCACGAGCGTGTGCGCGAAGGGCCCGGCGGCGGCTGCCCAGTGCTGAGTGTGCACCACCAGGGTGCGCACGCCGATCCGTTCGCGTGCCTCACGCAATGCCTTCCCGACGGCGGTCGCGTCGTTCAGATCGAACGTCCGGCCCAGGTGGCCGAACAGTTCGTCCTCGTTCATGCTGACGACGTCGGCGAGCCTCGCCATCGTGGCGAGCACCCGCTCCCCCAGCGCTGCCACGTGCTGGCCGGCGTCCTCGAAAAGGACGACTCCGCCGTCGGGCATCGCATCGACCACCTGGGCGATCCGATGCAGCCGGTCCTCCACGAGGGCCGGGTCCTGCATGCTGTTCAGCCCGGTGACCAGCAGCACCCGCAGGTGCGGTGCCACATCGTCGATCTTGTCGCTGAGCACGAGGTCACGGTTCGGCGGGTCGTTGACGTAGATGAGCCGGTTGGCTTTCGGCGCTGTCACGTCGAGGCGCTCGGTGCGCACCCGTGCACCGCGAGGGAATTGCACGATCAGGTGCGGGTGCAGGGAGTCCTCGGTGGCGCTGCTCAGGCGGTGCACGTCGGTGGGCAGCAGCTCCCGGATGATCGGGTTGGTGCTGACCAGATGCACCATGCTCGGCACACCGAGGGTGCGTAGCGTCAGTGCCGCACGGATCCCCGTTCCGCCGAGGGTCCACCTGCGCGCGAACTGTTCCGGGAATCTCCCGAGCGTCTCGCCGTCGGCGACGAACCGTTCACCGCCCTGACCTGCCTGGACGAAGGCAAGGATGGAGATCACCAGGCTGCGTTCGTCGGTGATCTCCACCTCGGTGTCCAGCTCGCGCTGGGCGATGCCGTGCTCGGCGGCGAGGCGCGTGAGCACGGCATCGTCCCAGGTGATCTCGACGTCGACGTTGCCGCCGAAGCCGAGGAGAACCTCCGGTGTCATGTCAGACCCGGGCCTGGACACCGCTGATAGCCGGCACCCCGGAGGCGCGACCGTCTGCGCCGAACAGCCGGATCTTGTGCGCCGCCACCTGCTTCATGGCCTCGATGCAGCGAGGCTGGATCACGTTCGGCTCGCGCACCTTCGGGTCGGCCAGCACCGCGCGCATCTCCTCGTGATAGGCCACCTTGATGTCGCTGGAGATGTTGATCTTGTTGATCCCAAGTTTGGCGGCCTGGCCGATCTCCTCGTCCGGGTTGCCCGAGCCGCCGTGCAGTACGAGCGGGATCTGTACCGCTTCCTTGATCTCGCGCAGCAGATCGATCTTGATCTCGGGGGTGACCTCGGGTGGGAAGAGCCCGTGCGAGGTGCCGATCGCGATGGCGAGGCTGTCCACGCCCGTCTGGCGCACGAACTCCACCGCCTCCTCGGGGGTGGTGTAGATGATCTCCAGCGCCCCCGCCTCACCGTAGGAGTCCGCGGCGCCGATGGTGCCCAGCTCGGCTTCCACGCTCACGCCCACCGCGTGCGCCGTCTCCACCACCTTCTGGGTGACGCGCACGTTCTCCTCGAAGGAGTCCATCGACCGGTCGATCATCACCGAGGTGAATCCGACCTGGATGGCGGTGAGCATCTGCTCATAGCTGCCACCGTGGTCCCAGTGGATGGCGACCGGGATGCTGGACCGGTGGGCCCGTTCCCGGAGGGCGGCCACGGCGTCGCGGCCGAAGTGAGCGAGCTCGTCGGGGTGGATCGCCGCGATCAAGGGCGCCTGTTCGGCCTCGCTGATCTCCATGATCCCGTTGAACATGGCGTAGTCGCTGATGTTGAACGCCGGGACGGCATAATTCCCCTCGTGGGCGGCGGTCAGCAGGACGTTTCCATTAGTGAGCACACTTACTCCTTGTTGTTGTGGTGGTGTTATCGATGCGGTCAGTGCTTGACCGCGCCCGAGGTCAGGCCGCTCATGAAATAACGCTGGAAGAAGAGGAAGAGAGCGAGAACAGGAATGGATCCGAGAATGCTCATCGCCATGATCTCGTTCCACTGGAACGAGTGCTGGCCCATGAGCAACTGCAATCCGATCGGAACGGTACGCATTGACTCGCTGCTGGTGAGGGTGAGCGCGAAGAGATACTCGTTCCAGGCGATCATGAATGTGTAGACACCCACCGAGACGATCCCGGGGACCGAGACCGGCACGAGCACGCGCCACAGCGCCGTCATGGAGCTTCCGCCGTCCACGCGGACGGCCTCGTCGAGCTCCCGCGGGAGGGAGTTCAGATAGCTGGTCATCATGATGATCGCGTAGGGCAGCGTGAACAGCATGTACGTGAATATCAGGCCGGGATAGGTGTCGTACATCTTCAGCGCCACGATGATCCCAAAATAGGGAATCAGCACGGTGATCGGTGGGACTGCCTGCACGCTGATGATCAACAGTTTCAGCGGGTGTTTCGCCCGGAACGCAAACCGACTGAATGCATAGGCGGCGTGGATCGCCACGATCAATGTCAGGATCGTCACGCAGATCGCCACCACGTAGCTGTTGGTGAAGAAGCGCAGCCGGCTGGGGTCACCGAGGATCGCCAGGTAGGAGTCGAAACTGAACGATTCGGTCAACAACCTGGGCGGGAACTCGAAGATCTCCCGGTTGGACTTGAACGAACTGGAGAGCATCCACAGCACCGGCAGGCCTGCGAAGGCGGCACCAATCAGTAGGCCGATCCAGGTGAAGATCCGGGCCGGGATGTCCCGGCGAGTGGAAGCGTGTGTGGCCGGGGCTGTCATGCCGACTCCCTTGCCTTCTCGTGGCGGACGTAGAAGAACGCCAGCACCATGGACACGAGCAGCACGAGCACGGCACTGGCCGAGGCGAGCCCGAACTCGTAGTCGTCGAAGGCCAGCTTGTAGGTGTAGGTGGAGAGCATCTCGGTAGTACTGAGCGGGCCACCGCCGGTGGTCATCCAGATCAGCGCGAACTGTTGCGCGGAAGTCCAGATCATGTCGAGCAGCAGCAGGCTGACGATGATCTGCCGCAACTGCGGCAGGGTCACGTGGAAGAACTGCTGCACCGGGGAGGCACCGTCCACGCGGGCGGCCTCATACAGATCGCCGGGAATACCCTGCAGGCCGGCGAGCAGGCTCACCATGAAGAACGGGTAACCGGCCCAGATGTTGATCACGGTGACGGTGCCCAGTGCGAGACGCGGGTCGGCCAACCACTCCACATTGGTCGAGAGCAGGTAGTTGATCACGCCGCTCGGTGCCAGCAACATCCGCCACAGCACAGCGATGACGGCCACGGTGAACAGCCACGGGAGCACATAGATCGCACGCAGCACCGCCCGACTGGCGGCGGAGATCCGCTTGCTGTTCAGCAGCATCGCAAAGGTCAGCCCGAGGATCATGTGCGCGATCACGCTGACAACGGTGAACACCACCGTGTTGCGCAGGGCGATGTGGAAGGTGGGGTCGGTGGCGATCTCGACCAGATTGGCCGTGCCGACGAACTCCGGGTCCGGGTTCGTCACTACGTTGTCCATGAACGCGTACCCGATCACCAGCACGATCGGCAGCACCATGAGCACGGCGAGCAGGATCAGCGTCGGTGAGAGGAACGCCAGCGGTTCGAGCATGCGGCCCACGTGTGAGGGCCGCCGGCGCGGCGCCGTCGGGGACGTGTTCTCCCCACCCGACGGCGGAGGGCCGGCTTGGCCGGACGCCCTCGCCGGGGAGGTGGGTCCAGATGCGAGCGGTGTGGTCATGTCGGTCTGCGCCGCCCTGCCCGCCACCACGTGTGTGGCGGGCAGGGGCACGGCTGCCTCCCTAGAACTCGTCGGACCAGGCGGTCTGGGTCTGCTCGAGCATCTGGTCGACACTCTGATCACCGTTCAGGGCAGCCTGGAGCTGCTCGGCGAAGGAACGCATCAGCTGCTCAGCGGCGGGCAGACCGGAGAACTCGTTGACCGGCGTGGTGTTCTGGTAGATCTCGAAGGCGTCCGCCATCAGCGGGTCGTCCTCGACGAAGCCGGGCACGGCCTCGGTGTTGCCGGGGAACCCGTTGGCGATGGTGGAGAGTTCGCCGTTCGTCTCGGTCTCCATCAGGTACTCGATCAGCGCCCAGGCTTCCTCGGGGTGCTCAGTGCTCTCGGAGACACCGATGCCCCAGGAGGCGTAGGTCAGGCCGGACTCGCCGTCGTAGCCTTCTTCGGTGGGGATGGCCGAGACGCTGAAGCTGAGGTCCGGGTTGGTCTCCTGCAGCAGGTTGATGTGCGCGAGCGAGGAGATCATCATCCCGACGCGGCCGTTGGTGAACTCCTCGACCTTGTCCTGCTCCTTCATGGTGAACGAGCCAGGGGCCACGGCGCCGGCGTCCCACAACTCCTGGACGTACTCGACCGCCGAGGTCATCTCGGGGTTGGTCAGGTCGGGCTGGCCATCGGCGAGCATCGAGCCACCGGAGGACCACGCCCAGGGCATCACATCGTTGAGCACGCCGTTGGGCTGCTCGAGGGAGAGCGGCAGCGCCCATCCGGTCGTGTCCCCGCCGAGCTCCGAGATCGCCACGGCGGTGTCGAGGAACTCCTGGCGCGTGGTCGGCGGGGCGTCCACCCCGGCCTCGGCGAGGAGGTCGTCGTTGGTGAAGAGGGGGTAGATGAAGTTGACCACCGGGATCATGTAGGTGGAGCCGTCCACCTGCACCTGGCTGGCGAGCTGGCTGTCGTCGTAGCCGTACTCGCCCATCATCGCGCTGAGGTCGGCGATCGCGCCTTGATTGGCGAAGTCGTTCACCCAGACGGCGTCCAGGCCCATCACGTCGGGCATGGTTCCCGACGCCGAGCCTGCGAAAAGCTGTTCCTGCGTGGAGGCATATGGGGCGGAGACCAGTTCCACGGTGACGCCGGGGTTCGCCTCCTCGAAACCGGCGATGATCTCAGCGAACGCACCGTCGGGGAGTTCGGGCTCCCACCACTGGGCGAACTGGATGGTGACGTCACCGTCGGCGTCGCCCCCTCCGCTGCAGCCGGCGGCTACCAGGCTCAGTGCGGCCAATCCGGCCACACCGGCGAGCCGCCGTGTGCGTCGAGCGCCAGTGCTCATGTCGTACTCCTGTCGTCATTGTCAGTCCGAACCTGCCGAAGTGTGCACTTCAGTGCTGCTCCATGCAGTTTTCTGCTGTGTTGTGCGACCTTAATGCGGCATGACGACGACGTCAAGGCGGAGGACTGCAGCTCTGCAGGCACGCAGGGTACCTGCACTAAGCGCGAATGGTGGCCGATTTCGAGCGCTATTCCGGTTCGCGCGGTGGCCAACGAGCGGGCCCACAGGCGCCGTTGCAGGCCACGCCGGATTGTGCTGTTTTCTGCGCGAGGCATGCAACCCGTGCTACCAATAGGTGCATGCCGCCAACCGACTTGGACTCGCAGGACCGCTCCCGCCACCTCCCCGCGCACCGGCGTGGAGCATTGGCCGACTTCGTCGCTGAGCGGGGGCAAGTGGTCGTCGGGGAACTCGCGGAGCGGTTCAACGTGTCCATCGACACGATCCGGCGGGACCTGGACCAGCTGGACGCGGACGGCCTCGTGATCCGCACCCACGGAGGCGCCGTCAGCAAGTCCGCGGCTCCCGTCGGCGACCGCAAACTTGACCTGCGGTTGCGGCTGCACACGGAGCAGAAGGAACAGATCGCCGCGCTCACTGCCCGACTCGTCCAGGACGATTCGGTGATCATGCTCAACGGGGGCACCACCACGCTCGCCGTGGTCCGGCACCTGCGAGATCGTCGCGGCCTGACGATCGCGACGAACAATCTACGAGTCCCCGCCGAGCTGCCGAGCGGGATGGAGTGCGAGCTGTATGTCTTCGGCGGGCATGTGCGTACCGTTGCGCAGACCACCACCGGTTCGGTGTCGTTCGGGGTGACGAACCGACCTGACGAGATCGCTGTGCGGGCAGACCTGGCGATCATCGGCGTGGGCGCCGTGGCGACCAGCGGCTTCTCCACGAGCAATGTCGGCGATGCGGCAATGATGGCCGAGATGATGGACCATGCGGAGCGGGTGGCCGTGGTGGCGGACTCGTCGAAGTTCTCCCGGCACCTGTTCGCCCAGATCGCCACGCTCGACCGGGCCACCTACCTGGTCACCGATGCTGCTCCCCCACCGCAGATCGCGGCGAAACTGAAGGAGTACGGCGTCTCCGTCATCACCCCTTGATCGTTATCTCGCGCTTCAGCCGTTCGCTTGCGGGCCGGGAACCAGGCGTGTGGTCACCTCCACCACCTCAAAGGCAGCCGACTCACTCGTGGTCTGCGCCGTCCCCGCAATCGGAATCCACGGACCCTGACCACCCACCTGAAACTCCCCCACCCACGTCGTCGTCAACGACACTCTCGTCTCCTCCACCGGCTGCGCGTAGGCGTAAGCCACCGTGTGATCCGGATACGGCGCACCAGGATCGGTCGTCACCAACGGATCCGACCCATCACCAAAATCCCACGCAAACTCCACCGGCGACGCCCGCACCGCCACCGGGAACCCCAACACCTGCGTACTCACCACCTGCGGATCATCCGAGGCATACGCAATCGTGTCCATATTCACCACCGTCCACGCCCCATCAGCAGGATCAGGCTGCACCCCAAACTCCGCCGGCGCCAACGGCAACTCCGCAAAATCCGACTCCGACACCGTAATGATCACCGGCTCCGGCTCATCCGCCTCCTCCTCAGGATCCTCAGGAGCCTCAGGAGCCTCCTCATCCACGGGGCGATCGTCACAAGGGACGAGGTTCGCGACGGGAGCGACATAGTCTGTCGCCATGCACAAGCCATCGGGGCCGTCGAAGACGAACTCTGAATCGTCCTCGGGAACAGGTAGTCCGATGTCGACGGAAGGCACGCCTTGATCGGCAGCACTGTTGCCAACGACCTCTCTCAGTCCAGACTGAATCTCCCACTGCCTCAATCCTGTAAGGCTGGCGCCCGAGTCATCCATGTCTGCGTCAAGCCAGTCCTCCCCGTCGCCCGACTCTGCAGCCGTGGAACCCCCAGTCGCAATGAGCACGGTGGCCGCGACTAGTGCAATGACCGCGCGCCTAGCCATTACGCCCCCTCCTCGCCCTGACTGATACCGAGCACGATCCAGGACGCATCGCGCCAGATCATGGAAACGAGAAACCGCGGCTCTACTACTTCGTTGTAGGTAGTGCTCGTTCCATCAGCGTGGCGGAACTCTGATTCCGCGATAGTGAGGGCGAACTCGACGACGTAGCTGTCATCTTCGTAGGGCCCACCACCTTGTGCTCCCGCAACCTCGACATCACCGCCGACACTGTATCCACCATCAGCGTGCAGTTCTTCAGCCCGTTCTCGAACGTTCGAACAGAACCCACACCCCTCATCACTGAGGGCATCCCACTCCGTCAGATCACCACTGGCATACACATACGGATACAACTCCACGAAATACTCCGCCGCGGCCACCGCCCCCTCAACGGTCTCCTCCCCCATCTCCACCGGCCGCTCCGGCGCCTCCACCTCCGGCCGCTCATCCGTCGACTCCCCACTCGCCTCCCCAGAAGGCGACGGACTCTCCGACGTAGGCTCCGCCGTCGGCGTCGGCTCCTCACCAGAAGGCGTACACGCCCCCAACACCACCCCCACACCCAGCACCACAACCCCAGCGCGCACCCTCATCCCCCGAGCAACCATGCCCACGAGAGTGCCACAACCCCTCCCACCACAGCACTCCCCCTGTGGATATCCCACCGAGCGATCCAGACCACGTCAGTTGTGACCAACCGCACCGACGAGCCCACCACTGTCTGCCACTCCGGCGACCCCATCCCAGTACCGTGAGGAGGTGACTTCTCCTCTCCCCGCCGGCGTCCTGTTCGACATGGACGGCACCCTCGTCGACACCGAGCCGCACTGGCAAGCAGCCCAGGAGGCTCTGGCCGCCAGCATCGGCACCACGTGGACCCAGGCAGACTTCGAGGCCTCCATCGGCCGCCCGATGGAACGGTGGGCCGAGGTGCTGATTGCGCGCGGAGTGCCGGGCACGCTCGATCAGATCATCGCTCGCGCCGTCGCCTATGTCTCCGACATGATGCGGGCCGAGATGCCGTGGCTGCCCGGCGCCTACGAGCTCCTGGAACAGCTCGCCGCCGACGGGATCCCCTGCGGCCTGGTCACAAACAACGCCGGGGTGAACGCCGCACTGCTGGCCGATGCCGCCCCGGCCGGCTCGCTCCAGGTTCTGGTGAGCACGGACGACGTCACCTCCCCCAAACCGCACCCGGAGCCGTACCTGACGGCGATCGCCCGGCTTGGCATCGACCCGGCCCGGAGCATTGCCTTCGAGGACTCCACCTCCGGTGCGACAAGTGCGCACGAGGCAGGTCTAGGCGTCTGGTTCATCAACTCCCACACCGCCGACCCGGGTATCCCCACCGCTCGGGTGATCGGTTCCCCAGCCGAAGTGACCGTCGCCGAGGTGCGCGCCACCCTGGCCGGCAGCCACACAGCTGAGCTCGCCTGACCCGCGCGATCGAACCTCGCCGTCAGGCGGCCCGCAGTTCCTTCCGGCTCGCCACCACCTCGTCGACCAGGCCATACGCCACCGCCTGCTCGCTGGTGAAGATCCGATCTCGGGACGTGTCCTCCTGCAGCACCGTCAGCGATTGCCCAGTGTGCGCGGAAAGCACCTCGTCCACGGCATGACGAAGCCGGGCGATCTCGGCCGCCTGGATCTGCAGGTCGGGCAGTGCGCCCTGCCCACCCATGGAGGGTGGGTGCAGCAGCACCCGGGCGTGTGGGAGTACCCCACGCCGCCCTGGATCACCGGCGGCGAGCAGCACCGCGGCGCTCGAAGCCGCCTGTCCCACACAGATCGTCGCGATCGGTGCACGCACGAACTGCATGGTGTCGTAGATGGCGAGCATCGCCGTCACCGAACCACCCGGTGAGTTGATGTAGAGGTTGATCTCACCGCCTGGATCGGCCGATTCGAGATGGATGAGCTGGGCAATCACCGTGTTGGCCACCCCGTCGTCGATCTCGGTGCCGAGGAAGACGATGCGGTCCCCGAGCAACCGGGAGTACACGTCTGCGGCGCGTTCACCACGGCTGGTCCGTTCGATCACGCTGGGGATCGTGTACTGGCCGGTCATCGCTGCGCCCCCAGTCCCGCCCGGCGGCGCCCGGGAAGTACCTGAGCCATCGAAGTGACGATCTCGTCCACGAACCCGTACTCGACTGCCTGTTCGGCGGTGAACCAGCGGTCACGATCAGAGTCGCGTTCGATGCGTTCCACCGGCTGTCCGGTGTGCTCGGCGATCAGCGCCAGCATGGTGGCCTTGGTGTGCTCGAGGTTCTCCGCCTGGATCGCGATGTCCACGGCGGTGCCTTGCAGCCCGGCCGACCCTTGATGCATGAGGATGCGAGCATGCGGCAGGGCATAGCGCTTCCCCGCAGCACCGGCGCACAACAGCACCTGGCCCATGCTGGCGGCCAGTCCCATCCCGAGGGTGATCACATCGTTGGGGACGAGGCGCATCGTGTCGTACATGGCCAACCCTGCCGGCACCGACCCGCCGGGTGAGTGGATGAGCAAGGCGATGTCCGCCGTCGGATCCTGGGCGGAGAGCAGCATGAGCTGGCTGCACACCCGGGCCGCAAGCGGATCGTCGACCTCCTCGGCGATGAGGATCACGCGTTGCTGCATTAACTGGTCGGCGAACCGCTCGGACAGCGGCAGTGTGTCACTCATGAGAGCTCCGTTCTTTGTGGAGCTCCACCATGCGCAGCACCGCCACGCCCGCGGGGCGCACGCGTCTGAGGGCAGATCTGCTCAGGGCAGATCTCACACTCAGTCGTAGATCCCTTCCGCCCACCACTGTTCCCCGTCTCCGGCGAGCAGCAGAGCAACCCCGTCCTCCTCGACCACCTGCAAGTAGTGTCGGGGTCGGCCTCCCGCCCACCATCGCTCGTGCACCGGCCAGGGACCGGCCCACCGGGAGACGGTAAGCCGGCGTGGCACCCCGGGCATCGACACCTCCACCCGGGTCGGCGCCGCGGACAGCGCACCTCGGGCATCGATACGCACCGGCACTCCCGCGGCGTCCTGCACTCGCGCAGGGACAGGCTCTGCGGGCACCGTGGCCGGCAGCGGCCGCGGGATCTGGCCCGGCCACGGGGCTTTCGGATCACGCAGCGGACTCACCTCATCCCCCCAGGTCACCAGGCGTGCCCGGTCCCGCGGGGCGCGACCTCCTTCCAGCACTGGTGCCAGCACGCCGTTCTCACCGAGCATCCCCTGCACGCGCAACGCGGCCCGACCCGCCTGTCGCTCCCCGCGACCGACCTGCCCCCACAGCCCTTCGGCCACGGTGGCCGCAGGACTGACCTCTTCAGCGGCGATCTCCAGATGGGTCAGCGCCGCACTCGGTGCCCGGCCGCTGCGACCGCTGAGCCATCCGTCGAGCTGCCAGCGCACCCGGTCGGTCAGCTCGGCAGCGGTGAGTGCACCTTCGATCCGCCAGGTACGCACCAGTTCGGCTCCGTCCTCGGTGCGCGCCCGCACCCGCAGCCGTCCGCACAACACTCCACGGCGCATCATCCGCCCCTGCAGGTCCTCGGCGAGCCGCCTGGCCACGAATGTGGCAGTGTCCACGCGCTGGGCGGGAGGGTCCAGCTCGGCAGTGCTGGTCAGCTCCGGCTCCCCACGGCGCCCCGACGGCGGAGCACCGTCTCCCCCGATGGCCAACCGGCGTGCCCGCTCACCCAACGACCCGAATCGGGCAGCCACCTGCCCCGACCGCATCGCTGCCAGCCCGCCGAGCGTGGAGATCCCCAGACGGCGCAGCACTCCGGTGAACTCAGTCATCTCCGCTCGCGCCTGCCGGGTGGTGGTCACATGGATGAGATCGCGGACATCCCGATCGGCGAGAAATGCACCGGACCGTCCCGGCGAGACGATCGTGGACTCGCGAGCAGCGAGCAGGGCTGCGAGCTGCCCGTCGGCGATCCCCACCTGAGCCTCGGCACCGGCACCGGCCACAGCCCCGATCAGCACGTCGGCCACTGCCTCCTCGGACCCGAGGTAGCGACTCGGACCGTCGGCCGCGAGCACCACCGCGCCGGGGCGCATCACCTGAACCAGCGGTATCTCCTCCTCCACGGCCTGTACCACCGGTTCAAACGCTCGCACGTCCCGCCCTTCGTCGATCGGGACGAGGACGAGGTCGGGGCAGAGACCTTGGGCGCTGCGACGGCGCATCCCGCGCCGCACCCCTTCGGCGCGGGCGCGTGCCGAGGCGGCGACGATCCCGCGCGCGTCGTGGATCGCCACCGGCTCGTGCGCGCTCACCACACCGTCAGCCACCGCTGCAGCGACCGGCCAGTCCGGCACCCAGAGCACGGCGAGGCGGGTGGCGGGCTCGTCGGCTCGCCCCGACCTGCTCGATGGACGGCCTCGCTGCCCACCGCGTGCTCTCTCGTTCTGCCTGCCGCGCGGCGGCACCGACGGCCCCTGCTCAGGAACTGCTGCACTCATCACACTCACCCCGCTCGTACCAAGTCGTCATGCATGACGCCGTCACGCACGCGGTCCGGCGGACCACCTGTGACCGCCAGGACCGGTTCCGTGGCACGCCACTGCAGGTCGGCGGTTGAGGCACGCCGTGGGGCCGATCCGGTCACCGCCACCTCTCTCGCCGGCTCCCACCCACGTGCCCCGAGCATCGCGTGCACGGTGACGGACCGGCCGACGCGCCGGTGGTGGGCGGTGATCGCCAGCTCCCCGGCCTGCAGCACTCCGCTGCCCTGGCCGATCCCGTGCCACGCCCGGGGCACCACCTCGAGAAGCACATCAGCACCCGGCCACGGCGCACTGGTCAGCAGAACGGCCTCACGCACCCGGACCCGTGAGGCAATCGTGCGGCGCTCCCGATCGGCGAGCGCCGCCCCCTGACCGAGCACCACCACGTCCACACCATCCACCACGGCGCCAAGCACGGCGGCGGCGTCCGGACCGCTCCGGGGCACCACGACGGTCCGTTCCAGTGGGACCCCCAGCTCGGCGGCCGCGGCGAGACCGAGATCAGGCAGGTCCACCACCGCGCACCACGCCCCGCGTGCCACGGCTGAAGCAGCCAACGAGAGCAGCACCGAGGTGCCACCGACCACCTGGACGGCGCTCCCTCGGCGCAGCCCTGCTGGGAACAACGGGGCCAGCACGCCGGGAACACCGAACGCCCGCTCCGGGTCGATCTCGCCGCCAGCATCGGCCGGCTCGCTCCACGGGCCCGCTGGAGACTCACTCACCGAGGAGGGATCCACGGAGTCAGGTCCTGCTGGCGCGCCTGCCGATCGACCCAACCGGGTGCGCACTCCCACCCCGGCCTCGGCCACGGCAAGCACCCGCCGCGCAGCGTCCAGCTTGCCTGCCACATCCAGCGCGGGGGCCTTGTTCGTCCTGACGTTCATCGTCCCTCCTCTCTTGCCTGCACGGTAGGAGCGACCACCGACATCGAACATCGGTTCGAACAGTGAACGACGAGACACACCCGTTGTCAAGTGGCCCCTACAGCGCGAACCGCGGCCGAGTCGTCGTAGGTTAGGAGAGGAAGTCCGCCGTCACGCCGCAAGGAGTTGTCATGGACCTGGAACGTCCCCTGGCCCCGCACCCCTACGAAATGCTGCCCGCGGTTCCCGCGTTTGCCCTGAGCAGCCCGGACATCACCGACGGCGCAGCAATGGCCGCCCGGCACGCCGCCGACGGGGAGAATGTCTCCCCCGCGCTGACCTGGACGGATCCGCCGGAGGGAACCCAAGGTCTGCTGGTGACCTGTTTCGACCCGGACGCCCCGACCCCCGCCGGTTACTGGCACTGGGTCATCACCGACCTGGATTCCTCCGTGACCACGCTCGACGCGGGCGCCGGCGAGAGCGACATCGCCCTGCCCGGTGCCGCATTCCACCTACGCACCGACGGTGGCGAGTTCGGCTACGAAGGCGCCGCACCCCCTCCCGGAGACCGGGCGCACCGGTACGTCTTCGCCGTGCACGCCCTGGACGTACCCACCCTCGACCTCACCCCCGAGGACAGTGCCACCAAGGCGAGTTTCCTCGCCCTGTTCCACACCCTCGCCCGCGGTGTACTGACCCCCACCTACCAACGTTGATGCGGTACGGCACCCTCGACTGGGTCCCCGCCCTGGACCGTCCGGATCTGCTCGCCGCTCCGGTCACCGAAGCATTGGCGAGCTGGGCGCAGGCCGCACCGGACGCCGTCAGGCAGGTGCTCGTGGCCGAGATCGATCCGGACCAGGCCGACACGGCCGACATGACGGCCACCTATGACTTGCCACTGGAGGCCTCGGCGAACTGTGTGCTGGTGGCCGGCAAGCGCACCGGTGAGGAGCGGATCGCGGCCGCGGTGGTGCGGGCGACCACCCGTGCGGACGTGAACTCCGCCGTCAAGAAACTTCTCGATGTGCGTAAGGCCTCCTTCCTGCCGATGGATCGAGCGGTGGCCGACTCGCAGATGGAGTACGGCGGGATCACCCCGATCGGGCTGCCCGCCGGCTACCGGGTATTGCTGGACACACGCACCAGCGCCGGCCCGGCGATCATCGGCAGCGGTATCCGCGGTTCGAAAATCCTGCTGCCGGGTGAGGTGCTGGCCGAGCTTCCCGGTGCGGAGATCGTGGCCGGGCTGGCGACCGAGATCGCGGCGTAGCTAGGCTCATCCGGGATGAGCAACGACGCTGCCACCCCGCCCGAGGTCTCCGGTCCTTTCCTCACACCTACCCGCACATGGCCGGCCGAACCGCGCTGGGGGCATGCCGATGGCCTGCAGGTCGGTCTGCACCCGCTCCCCGGGCCCCGGGGTTTGCTGCGGATCTTCACCCCATACCTGGGCCAGCCGCGCGAGCGGATGATGAACTTCATCGCTGTGGAACCGATCCCCACCGGGCAGACCTCGCGCGGCTTCTCCGAGCTTGAGCACTCCACGCTGGACGATGCCCCGGGCAAACGTTTCTGGTCCACCGACAGTCCGGATGATCCCACCCCGCGCGATCCTGCCGAGCCCGCCCGAGGCATCATCGAGTCCGTCGACGGCGTCCCGCACCAGCGCGTGTACGTCCAGGTGGAGCCGTTCGACAACGGGGCCGACGTGTACCTGCGCCTCACCTTCCGTGCCGATCGCCCCCAGGAGGTCGCGATCGCGACCTTCGTCCGGGACTCCTCGGTGCCGCTCGAGACGGTGATCACCACGGCCACGATGGGCAACTACGCACGGTTGCGGCTCCTGCGCCTGACCGACCGGATCGTCACGCCCAGTGAGTTGTGGCCCGACTTCCCTGGCGAGGACTCCTCGAGGCACCACTTCGCCCCGCACGCCCGGTTCGGGCTGGACGACCTGGCCCGTACCGATAACGGCGAGGTGCTGTTCGCCGCCTGCCCGGACGAAGCCGACCCCGCGAGCACCTCCTACGCCGAGGACGTCCGCCCGAACTGGCACTTCGTGGGGATGAAGGCGGTGCAGTACTGGCGCGCCGCCGACCCCGACCCCCTGATCGAGGGGCTCGTGAATGCCCGGGCCTCCTACTGGGCGAGCGAGTCCGAGATCCCGGGCGGCCCGTCCTACGAGAATCTCGAGCTGGTGGAGCCGTTCCGGCAGGGCCGTGAGCGAGTATTCGGGATCGAGGCGATCCCGGCATAGGCCTAGGCGGCGTTGTCAGCCCAGCCACTCCTCGCGACGGGCGGCCACGAACTCCTCGTCGAGCAGCTGCGGGTAGTCCTGCCGCACCTGCGCGATGAGGTCAGCCTGACCGGATGAGAGTCGCTCCCGGTCGGACAGGCAGCGCGCCGAGGCGAGCACTCCTTGCTGGCGGAGCACCTCGTTCACCCCGGCCACACAGCCGGCGAAGTCGTGCTCGACGTCGAACACGGCGGCATTGATCTGCACGAGCGCGTTCGCCTGCGCGAGCAGGTCCATCGGCACCGTCCCGGCGTCCACGGCCGCCCGCACCTGGGTGATCAGGTCCACCGCAGCCCGCGCGCCCACGGCCCACTGCCCGAGCAGCCCGCCGCGCACCCGCAGCTCACGACCGTGCCCGCGCGTGGGAGTGAGGAGGTCGTGCACGATGGAGTCGTCGTTGCCGGTGAGGAGCACGACGGCGTCCCACCGGTCGTGCGCGAGCAGCACCTGGGCCACGTCGTTCGTCCGATACCGGTCGAACGGGGCCGTCTTGACGGCCACCACGGACTCCAGGTCGAACAGACGCCGCCAGTAGTCCCGGCTCAGGCGTTGCCCGCCGACGCTCTCCTGCAGGTAGAAGCCGATGGTGGGCAGCACCTCACCGACCGCGCGGGCGCGGTCGAGCAAGGCATCCTCGCTGCGATCGGCCATCCCCCACGGGCACAGCAGGGCCGCCTGATAGCCGAGCTCGGCGGCCAGCTCCGCCTCGGCGACCGCCTGGGGGGTGTCCCCGACGATCCCGGCCACGAGCACCGGTGCGGTGGCCTGCGCAACTCCGGCACCCCCGCCACCGGGCATCCCGGCAGCGGCAGTCTCGGCAGCGGCAGTCTCGGCAGCGAGGCGCCACACATCCGTGAGCGCCGCGCGGTCCTCGTGCAACTCGAACTGGGTGGTGTGCACGCCGACGGCGAGGCCGTCCACGCCGGCGTCGAGGTAATACCGGGTGAGGGCGCGTTGGGCGCGCTCGTCGATCGCGCCCTCGGTGGTGAGCGCCAACGGGTGGGCCGGGATGGCAACGCCGGCCGCCAGGCGTGCGGTCAGGTCGATCATCAGAACTTTCCCTCCCGCTGAGTGAACTTGGTGGCCTTGCCGAGCTGCCGTCCGCCGTCGGCGACCCATCGGCCCACCCACCGGACCAGCCGGCGCAGTGGCACCGACGGGTAACCGAACAGCTCATGACACGGGCCGGCGTCGCTGAGCAGTGCATCGGCGGACTCGGTGCCGGTGAAGCGAGGCTCGATCCCCATCTCCTCGCCCAGCAGCTCGGCCAGGCGGCGCACCGAGACGGTCTCCGGGCCGGTTGCGTTGAGGATGTGCGGCGGCACGCCCGCCACTCCGATGGAGCGCAGCGCCCAGGCGTTGATGTCGCCCTGCCAGGCCACGTTCACCGCGGGCATGGTGACGTCCACGGCATCGCCGCCCGCCATGGTGGCGGCGATGTCGGCGATCACGCCGTAGCGCAGTTCACAGGCGTAGTTGAGCCGGTAGATGGTCACCGGGGTGTCCCAGGTGTGGGCGGCGTTGGTGAAGAGTCGTTCCCGGGCGAGGGCCGACTGGGCGTACTCCCCCACCGGGGCCGGGGTATCGGTCTCGATCGAGCCGCCGCCGGCGAGCGGGGTGAGGTGGTAGACGTTTCCGGTGGAGTAGACCATCGTCGGCACACCGCGGTAGCGGTTCGCGGTGAGCACCGGGATAGCCGCGTTGGACCACCAGGTCTGGTGCTCGGCGTTCGTGGTCCCGAACTTCATCGCGGCGAGGAAGAACACCCCGGCCGCGTCGGGAAGGTCGGCGTAAGACTCCGGGGCGGCGAGATCGGCGCGGTGCACCACGACCCCTGCATCCCGCAGCAGATCCGCGCCGGCCGGGTCGGAGAATCGGGAGACGGCGATCACCTGGGCGTCGGACCCCGCGGCGTCCAGAGCGCGGCGGGCCATCATTGCCATGCTCGGCCCGATCTTTCCCCCGGCTCCGAGGATGACGATGTCGCCGCCGAGTGCGGTGAGCGCGGCACCGACTCCCTCGGTGGGCCGGGAGAGCAGGTCCTCGAGGGTGCGCTCGTCGGTAGGGGTATCGATCGGCAGCGTGTCGGTCACAGCAGGTTCCTGATGTAGGTGACGGCGAGCAGGACGAGGAAGACGACACCGGCGATGGCGAGCACGAGTTGCGGGATCGGCAGCCGCAGCTCGCCGCGCTCGGGGGCGCGACTGAGCCGGACCAGGACGAACCCGATCAACGGGACCACGAAGATGGTCACCGCTTGCGCGGTCACGATGAGCGGCAGCGGGAGCCCGCCGAAGGTGACTGCCACGATCCCACCGAGCACGATCACCACGGTGATGCACATCTTGACCGCGCGTGAGCTCAGCCCACCTTGCTCGATCCCGAGCGCGCCGGCGAGCATGCTGCCGCCGATGGTGGAGTTGCCGATCAGCGAGGAGAACGCCGCTGCCCACAGGCCGAGGGCGAAGAGCGCGGCGGCCCAGCCGCCGATGGCCGGTTCGAGGATGGAGGCCATGTCTGCCGGGGACGAGACCGTGACGCCCTGCGGGTGCAGCACCGCCGCGGCGGCGATCATGATGGCGAAGGAGAGCCCGCCCAGGATGAGGATGCCGGTGATCGCGTCCCGTCGCGCGGTGCGGTAGTCGGCGACCGTCCACCCCTTCTCCCGGACGAGCTGGATCTGGTACAGCGCCCCGACCACGGAGAACGTGGTGGCGACGGCACCCACCACGAGGGCGGAGGCGCCGCTCGGGATCCCCGGGACCAGGCCGCGCAGCACCCCGCCGAGATCAGGCTGCGAGACCACCAGGGTGACCAGGAAGATCGTCAGCATCGCGAGGATGATCACCACCATCACGCGCTCGAGACGGCGGTAGAAGGCCGGGAGCCACAGGAAGCCCACCGCGAGCAGGGTGAACAGGGCCGCAAACAGCGTGGTGCTGCCGTCGAAGAGCACCGACATGGCGGCCCCGGTGCCCACGGAGTTGCTGCCCTGAAAGCTGGCCGTCACGGCGAACGCCCCGAGCCCCACGAGGATCGCGACGACACGCCCGAAGCGCCGCCGGATCGTCTCCACAGGCCCGACGTCGGTACTGAGCCCGATCCGGACACAGAGATCCACGAAGCACAGCATCAGGACCGTGGCCACGACCGGCACCCAGACGAGGTCGTAGGCGAACTGCGCGCCGAGGGAGCTCGTGGTGGCGATGCTGCCCGGACCGAACATGAGGGCGGCGGTGATGAAGGCCGGGCCAAGGCGGGCAGTGAAGCGCCCACGCGACGTCGTCGGTGCGGAGCTCGTCATGAGAAAGCCTTTTCTTAGGGGTTTGAGAAGGACGGTAAAGGGAAGACGGCGACGGCGTCAAGGCCGGCTTGTGCCGGGACGTCACAGCGGGCCCGTGCGAATGACGTCACGTCGAGCGGGTACCGTCCCACGCCCCGCAGCACGCCCTGCGGTGCTCTACTCTCGTCCCATGGCCGTGAACCTGCGTGATGTCGCGCGCCATGCCGGGGTCTCGGTCCCAACCGCTTCTCGGGTGCTCTCCGGCAGTGACTACCCCGTGGCCGAGCACTTGCGCGTCAAGGTGCTGGCAGCCGCGGACGAGCTGGACTACGTCCCGAACGCACAGGCGCAGGGGCTGCTCTCCGGCAACCCCGGAACGGTCGGCGTGCTCGTCGGCACCGTGGACGACCCGTACTTCTCCGAGATTGTGAACGGGGTTCAGGACGTCGCCACGGAACGACACCTACTCGTCACCATCTGCAACACCGATCGCGACGTGGACCGCGAGCTGGACTACTTCCGGCTGCTGCAGGCGCACCGCACCGGGATCGTGGTCATCGCCGGCTCGGGTCTGCTGGACGCGCGCTACGCGGAAGGGATGACGGCGCGCGTCCGCTCATTCGAAGGCAGTGGCGGGCGCGTGGTCGCGATCGGTCATCCGCTCATCGATGTCGACCGGGTGCTCGTCGACAACGTCGGTGGGGCGCGCCAACTAGGTCGGCACCTAGTCGACCTCGGCCACCGTGATATCGGTGTGCTGGTGGGTGTGGCGGAGGTGAGTTCCACCGTCGAGCGACTGGACGGGCTTCGCGCACCTGTCGAAGGCGCCGGTGGACGTCTACACCTGCGGCACGGGGGTCCGACGCGCGACGAGGGGTATCAGGGGGCTGGCGAGCTGCTTGAGGCCCACCCGGAGATCACTGCTCTGGTCGGCACGGCCGATCAGATGGCCATCGGAGCGGTGTCGTGGCTGCGCGATCATGGCCGGCGTGTTCCCGAGGAGGTCGCCGTGGCCGGATTCAACGACATCGCCGTCTCCCGTGACTTCGACCTCACCTCGGTCCGTCTCCCGCTGCGCACCATGGGGGCGATGGCGCTCGAGGTCGCCCTGTCCCCCGCGCCCGACGAGCCCGTGGTCCGCGAGCTGGGCGCCGAGCTGGTGGTGCGCGGGACGACGGTGCCACGAACGGCGACCGAGACCTAGAGCTGAACACCGAGAACGGAAACCGAGAGCAGCCCGCCGAGGGCCAGGGGCCAGGGGCTAGGCGGCGTTGCCGCGCTGGTTCGTGATCTCCTCGAGCACGTCACCACCGGGGAGGATGTCGCGTTCGTCGAGCAGGTGCACCGGCGGGGGTGTCATGTCCTCGGGTGGATCGTCCCACCAGAACACATCATCAACATCCTCACCCGTCCAGATCGCAGCCGCGTCCCGGCGCAGCTGCACCGTCAGGGCACTCAGGTCCACCCGCTCGGGCAACCGGGTATACACATGCCCGGTCCTGGTCCGCCACGTCGTGATCCCGCTACGGGAGTCCCGCTCGACACTGAAGACCCGCTCCGTCTTGCCCTGATGGTGATGGGCACACAAACACTGCAGATTCGTCTCCACCGTCTGCGCCCACGCTGGCACCTGCGGATCAAAAGGCACGATGTGATCAAGCTGGCACCGCCACGCCGGCACCATGCACCCCGGAAACCTGCACGTCTGATCCCGCCCGGTCACCAAATCCCGCAACCGACGCGAAGGCGCATAGGAATCACACGCCACCAACCCCAGCTCGCCGACCATCACAGTCAACGGATCCCCAGCACCAGCAGCAGCAGTGTCAGTAGTGTCGGCAGTGTCAGTGTTGCTGTGGCGAGCACCCCCACCACCGGTGCGTCGACGCACCCACTCCAGGCGCGCATGCACCCAGTTCACTAAGCGTTCCGGATCCGTCCCATCAGGCACACCCGGTGCCCGCGCGGGCGGCAGCACCTCATTCATCGGATCAAACAACCCACGACGAGCCGCACCACCCGGCGGGCCAGTCCCACCAGCGCCCGGTGGACCGGTCCCGCCATACCGCGACTGCTCAAGTACTCCCCCAGCCGCCAGGCGCCGCGCCGTCGCCGCCGTGATCGGCCCATACCCATGCAGCACCGCCGGAGACTGCTCATCACCAGCCAGCACCGGCTCGGTCACCGAGACCCGCACCACTGGACGACGCCCCTGCCGATCGGGCACCACGACCCCACCCACCGTCGCACCAGTTGCCAGGATCTCCTCGAACACCCCCGTGAACGCATCCGCCCGACGCTGATCTACCGTCCGCTCGTCATCAGCCGCACCATCAGCGGCCAACCCATCAACAGCCGTGTACACGCACGCCGCAGCCTCCGCCGGCAACAACGCACTCACCCACTCCATCCCATGCCGAGCAGGCTCACGCACCACCCGCCGCCGAGCCACCGCCTTCTCCCGAGCGCGCTCGGCTTCGGCCGGGTCCACCGCCAGCACCGCTGCCTCCAGCTCACGCCGCAACTGCGGCACCGTGTGATCGGCACCAAAGACCACCGCATGCTGCTGCACCGCACGCGCCTGCGCCAACCCCAGCTCGTCCGTGGCCTCCGTGATCAGGTCCGCCTTCCGGGGGGACAGGCAACCCCGCCGAACCGCCTCAGCCACATCCGGCGCACCGGCCAACGCCCCCGCACGCGCCACCACGGTCTCGGCCGCATACCCCGTGGTCGCCAACCGCAACGCCAGCTCATCCCTGGTGCGGGATACCCCCATCGACCCGCGCCGACGCTCCAGCAATTCCTCCACGAAAGTGGCCTGCACACCCGCTAGGTGGTTCTGCAACCGGTCCGTGGCTGCGACCAGCTCCACCAGGAGCCCCTCGTCCGGCGTGGTCCGGCCGTCACACTCCTCCTCCAGGAGAGCAAGCAGTTCAGCATCCGCTGCGGCCTCCGCCACCACCGCCGCAGCCTGTGACCACCCCGTCTCGAACGACCAGGCAGGGTTCGCCCGGTCCGCACGCCGGGCAGCCTGGAAGCGGGCACCGATCGGTGCCCCAGCAGGCACCGAAGCCTCCTCACCCATCGACGACCACCTCCTCGCGGTCTCGTCCTCGTCGCTCATCTGCAGTACACCACCGACCACCGACACTGAGCCTCAGCCCGTCGACAACCCTGAGACTCTCCTCGTCAGAGCAACAACTGCAGGTGTCGCTGGCCGGCATAGAACCATCCCATCGGCACCCACTGACATCGAACATCCGTGCCGAACGCAACCGGCGTCCCGGCGGCTCGTCACCAGACCGCTCGACAGGTCGCGCCCCGTGGTCGTCTCGAACGGCTTGCCGGGGTGCCGACCGGTGCGTTCAGAGCACGGGCGCTGGCCCTTCCTAGGGCTTGCGCAGGGCGTGGGTCAGGATGCGGTGGACGTAGCCGACATCTGCGTACGTCAGCCTCGAGGGCCCAGTCCCTACACCGAGAAGTACTTCGCCTCCGGATGGTGGAAGACCACCGCATCGGTGGACTGCTCCGGGTGCAGCTGCAGCTCCTCGCTCAGCGTCACCCCGATCCGCTCCGGACGGAGCAGCTCGATGATCTTGGCGCGGTCCTCCAGGTCGGGACAGGCCGGGTAGCCGAAGGAGTACCGCGCGCCCCGGTAGTCCACCTTGAACATGCCCTCCAGATCGGCCGGGTCCTCCCCGGCGAACCCGAGCTCGCCGCGCACCCGCGCGTGCCAGTACTCCGCGAGCGCCTCGGTGAGCTGCACCGACAACCCGTGCAGCTCCAGGTACTCCCGGTAGGCGTTCGCCTCGAACAGGCGCGCGGTGTGCGTGGCCACCCCGGACCCCACAGTCACCAACTGCACCCCGAGCACATCAGTCTCGCCCGATTCACGCGAGCGCACGAAGTCGGCCAAGCACAGGTGCCGGTCGCGTCGTTGCCTGGGGAAGGTGAAACGCATCCGTTCGGTCCCCGGCTCACCGCCACTTCCGCCGTCGGGCCCCTCGTGGTGCAGCAGCACCACATCATCGCCCTCGGCGACCACCGGGAAGTAGCCGTACACCACCGACGGGGTGAGCATGTCCTCGGAGGCGATCCTCGCCATCCACTCACGCAGCCGCGGACGCCCCTCGGTCTCGACCAGCTCCTCATACGAGGAACCGCCCTCCCCGCGGCCGGGCTTGAGGCCCCACTGCCCCATGAAGGTCGCGCGCTCGTCCAGGAACGCTGAATACTCCGCGAGCGCGATGCCCTTGACGATCCGTGTTCCCCAGAACGGCGGCTCCGGCACCCTGTTATCGGTCGCCACGTCCGAGCGCTCCGGCAGATCCTCGGCCGGGGTTTCGTCCACCGTCACCTTCGCATGCCGGCGCTTCTTCAGCTCCGGCAGCCCGACGGCGTCCGGTGCCTCTCCCCGTGCCACCCGCACCAAAGGCTCCATCAGGCGCAGCCCTTCGAAAGCGTCCCGGGCGTAGCGCACCTCGCCGTCGTAGACGTCGTCCAGGTCGTCCTCGACGTACACGCGGGTCAGCGCCGCACCACCAAGGAGCACCGGATACTTCTCGGCGAGCCCACGAGAGTTGAGCTCCTCCAGGTTCTCCTTCATCACCACGGTGGACTTCACCAGCAGCCCGCTCATGCCGATCACATTGGCCTTGTGCTCCTCGGCGGCCTCGATGAAGGCCGACACCGGCTGCTTGATGCCGATGTTGACGACCGTGAAGCCGTTGTTGGTGAGGATGATGTCGACGAGGTTCTTGCCGATGTCGTGCACGTCCCCACGGACGGTGCCGAGCACAATGGTGCCCTTGCCCTCGCCTGCCTCGACCTTCTCCATGTGCGGCTCGAGGTGAGCCACGGCGGTCTTCATCGTCTCAGCGGACTGCAGCACGAACGGCAGCTGCATCTCCCCGGCGCCGAACCGTTCGCCGACCACCTTCATCCCGGCAAGCAACTGGTCGTTGACGATGTCGAGCGCCTTCCAGCCCTGCTCCAGCGCTGCGTCGAGATCGTCGTGCAACCCCTTCATCTCACCGTCGATAATGCGGCGAGCCAAGCGTTCGTCCAATGGCAGGGCCGCCAGCTCGGCCGCGCGAGCGTCCTTCAGCGCGGCCGAGTCCACCCCGGAGAACACCTCGAGCAGGTGCGCGAGCGGGTCGTGGGTCATCTGGTCGCCGTCGTAGGCGCGCCGGTCCCAGACCAGGTCCTCGGCGGCCTGGCGCTGCTCCTCGGGGATCTGCGCGAGCGGCAGGATCTTCGCGGCGTGCACGATCGCCGAGTCGAGCCCGGCCTCGACGGCGGCGTGCAGGAACACCGAGTTCAGCACCACCCGGGCGGCCGGGTTGAGACCGAAGGAGATGTTCGAGACGCCGAGGGTGGTGTGCACGGCCGGGTAGCGGCGCTTGAGCTCACGAATCGCCTCGATCGTCTCGATCGCATCCCGGCGCGTCTCCTCCTGCCCGGTGGCGATCGGGAAGGTGAGGGTATCGACGATGATGTCCTGCACCGCCATCCCCCAGGTACCGGTGAGGTCGTCGATGAGGCGGGAGGCGATCGCCACCTTGTGCTCGGCGGTGCGGGCCTGCCCCTCCTCGTCGATGGTCAGCGCCACCACGGCGGCACCGTGCTCGAGCACGTGCGGCATGATCTTCGCGTACCGGGAGTCCGGGCCGTCCCCGTCCTCGAAGTTCACCGAGTTCACCACGGCGCGCCCGCCGACCAGCTCCAGTCCGGCGCCGATGACGGCCGGCTCGGTGGAGTCGATCACCAGCGGCAGCGTGGAGGCGCTGGCCAGGCGGGAGACCACGCTGCGCACGTCGGCCACCCCGTCGCGCCCCACATAGTCCACGCACACATCCAGCAGGTGTGCACCGTCGCGGGTCTGCGCCCGGGCGATCTGCACGCACTCGTCCCAGTTCTCCGCGAGCATCGCCTCCCGGAACGCCTTGGAGCCGTTGGCGTTGGTGCGCTCGCCGATGGCGAGGAATGCCGCGTCCTGGTCGAAGTCGGTGTGCGCGTACAGGCTCGCCACGCCGTGCGTGGGCTCGGGGTGGCGGTCGACGACGGCCCTCCCCCGGACGCGCTCCACGACCGCCCGTAGGTGCTCCGGTGTGGTGCCGCAGCACCCACCGACGAGGGAGAGGCCGAACTCGGCGGTGAACTGGTCGTGCGCGGCGGCGAGCTCTTCCGGGGTGAGCGGGTACTCGGCGCCGTGCTTGCCCAGCACCGGCAATCCGGCGTTCGGCATGCAGGTGACCGGGACCGGGGAGTGCTTGGACAGGTGCCGCAGGTGCTCGCTCATCTCGGCGGGCCCGGTGGCGCAGTTCAGGCCGATGGCGTCGATGCCCAGGGCGGCGAGCGTGGTGAGAGCGGCCCCGATCTCGGAGCCCATCAGCATGGTGCCGGTGGTCTCCACGGTGACCTGGGCGAAGATCGGCACCTCGAGGCCGGTCTCGACCTGGGCCTGCTTGCACGCGTTCACGGCGGCCTTGGTCTGCAGCAGATCCTGGCTGGTCTCGACGAGTAGTGCGTCCGCGCCGCCACGGATCAGGCCCGCGGCCTGCTGCGCGAAGGAGTCCTTCAGCGAGGCGTAGGTGACGTGCCCGAGGCTGGGCAACTTGGTGCCCGGGCCCATCGAGCCGAGCACCCAGCGCGAGTGGTCGGGCGTGGCGTGCTTCTCGGCGCTGCGCCGGGCGATCACGGCGCCGGCCTCGGCGAGCTCACCGATGCGCTCGATGATGTCGTAGTCGCCGAGGTTGGAGGCGTTCGCGCCGAAGGTGTTGGTCTCCACGCAGTCCACGCCGACGGCGAAGTACTGATCGTGCAGGGACTCGACCACCTCGGGGCGGGTGACATTGAGGATCTCGTTGCAGCCCTCGAGGTTCTGGAAGTCCTCCAGGGTGAGCCCGGCGTCCTGGATCATCGTGCCCATCCCGCCGTCGGCGACCACCACCCGGGTGCGCATGGTCTCGAGCAGGGCGGCGGAACGAGGTGGGCGCATGGGAAAAGTGTAGGGATCGATGCCCCGAGGTCGGCTCCACGTCTGGGATGCGGGATCTCACCGGCGCTGATGCACGCTCCGGTGTGATTCCGACCTATCAGGTACATCGGAATCACACCGCAAGCGACGATGCTCAGCCGCCCGCGTACCACCGCAGCAACCGCTCCACCTCGGCGCTGATCGCCTCCAGCCCTGGCCGGAACCACTTCCGGGAGTCCACCAGGTCCGGGTTCTCCGCGAGCGCCTCGCGCACCTCGCCGGTGAAGATCTTGTTCAGGTGGGTCGAGACGTTGATCTTCGTCATCCCCGCCTCGATCGCCGCCCGCATTCCCTCGTCGCTCACCCCGGAGGACCCGTGCAGCACCAACGGCACGTCCACAGCCGCCGCGATCTCGGCGATCAGGTCGGTGTCCAGCACGGCACCGCGGGAGGTCATCGCATGCGAGGAGCCCACCGCCACGGCCAGCAGGTCCACCCCTGTCTCGGCCACGAACTGAGCCGCCTCGGCAGGGTCGGTGCGGGTGGACGGGTCGTGCACCCCGTTCTTGCCACCGATCTCCCCGAGCTCGGCCTCCACGGACACACCGCGGTCGTGGGCGAGGCGCACCACCTCCGCCGTGGTCGCCAGGTTCTCGTCGGCCGGCAGCTTCGACCCGTCGTACATCACCGACGTGAAACCCAGGTCGATCGCCTCGCGGACGAGAGTGACGTCGTCGGCGTGATCCAGGTGCACCACCACGTCCACCGACGCCGCCCGGGCCAGGGCGAGCACCGCCGTCCCGAGGGGTGCCAGGGCGCCGTGGAACTTCACGGCGTTCTGGCTCACCTGCAGCACCACCGGCCGGCCGGCACGTTCGGCGGCCGCCACGAACGCCCCGCCGTGCTCGAGGTGCACCACATTGAATGCGCCGAGTCCCGTTCGGTCGGTGCGCAGTGGACCCGCCACGGCGGTCAAGTCAGCGAGGGGCATCGATGGTCTCCGTCTGGATCGTGGGGCGCATGCGGTCGTAGGCGTCGTGGTCGGCCGCTCCTGCGGTGGGCATCAGCACGGCGGCGGCGGAGAGGGCGACCACCGCGGGCAGGTGGGCGGCCAGGTCGGCGCCACGTGCGCCGTCGGCCACTGCCATCGCGAGGGCTGCCACGGCAGCGTCCCCGGCACCAGTGGCATTCCCGGTGATCACCTCGGGCGGGCGGGCCCGCCACGCTCCGTCAGCGGTCACCAGCAGCACACCCTGGCTGCCGCAGGAGACCAGCACGGCGCCCGCACCACGGTCGATCAGGTCACGGGCGGCAGCGATCGGGTCGTCGATGCCGGTCGCCTCGCGAACCTCGTCGACGTTCGGCTTGAGCACGACCGGCTCCTCTGCGGCCACCGCCAGCAGTGCCGGCCCGGAGGTGTCCACGATCACCGGGATGCCCCGCCCGACGGCGGCCCGCACCAGTGCGGGAAGGTCACCATCGCTGGTGCCCGGCGGGGTAGAACCCGAGATCACCAGTACACCGGCCCCGTCCAGACCCGCGAGCACTGCGCGGGTCAGCCGGTCCCAGTCCCGGGCGGTCACGGTGGGTCCGGGTTCGTTGAAGAGCGTGGCACCCTGGACCCCGTCGTCGTCGACGATGGTCACGGTGCGCCGAGTCTCCCCCGCCACCAGAGTCCATGCCTGCTCCACCTGATCGGCGTCGAGCAGGTCCTGCAGGTGTTCGCCCATCACCCCGGCGAGGAAGCCGGAACAGCTCACCTCGCGCCCCAGGCCGGCGAGCACCCGAGCCACGTTCACGCCCTTGCCGCCGGCCGAATCAGTCACCTGCTGCACACGGTGCACCTCACCGTGGTTCAGGTGCGGCACCGCGTAGGTGACGTCCACGGCGGGGTTCGGTGTGACAGTACGGATCATCGGCTGCTCCCCAGGTCGAGCGCGATCCCGCCGGCGCCGAGGCAACCGGCCCAGGAGCCGAGCGCTGCCCCCGGACCGACGGGCGCAGTTCGGCGGGGAGCCGCTCCTCCAGCCCGGCCTGCAACGGCCCAAGGAGATCCTCTCCGGCGTGCGCCAGTCCGCCGCCGAGCACGATGGGGACCGGGCCGAGCAGTCCGGCGGCCTGGGCGAGCACGTCGGCGAGCGTCTCGACGGCGGTGCGCACCACCTCGACCGCGATCGGGTCGGCGGGGTGGTGCTCCGAGCCGGCCGCCCGTTCCAGGACGTGAGCGGAGCCGCCCGAGACATCGGTGCTCCCGGTGCGCCGGGCGTACCGGTCGGCGATCGCGGAGGCAGAGGAGATCTGTTCGAACGCCCGGCGAACGGGGCGACTGGGCCGCGTGGGGCCCGACGGTGGGAGCTGCTCGTCGGGGTCGGGCACGAGCACCTGCCCGATCTCCCCGGCCCAGCCGGTGCCGCGCACCGCACCGTCGAGCACGAGGGCGGAGGCGATCCCGGTGCCGAGCGGGACGAAGAGCATGTCGGTCGAACCCGCGCCCCAGAGCGACTCGGCGAGTGCACCGGCGCGCACGTCGTGGCCCAGCGAGACGGGCCTGCCCAGGCGCTGCTCGAGGATCTCCCGCATCGGCACGTCCCGCCAGCCGAGGTTGGCGGCGAAGGAGATGATCCCGCTCTGCTCGTCGGTGATCCCCGGGGTGACCACGCCGACTGTCGGTGCCGGGCTGCGCTCCACCTCGGCGGCGATCGCATCGGCGAGGTGGTGCGGGTCTCGCGGCGTAGGGACGGTCCGCGTGTCGGTCAGCGTGCCGTCTGCCCGGACGCGGCCCACCTTGATGGTGGTGCCGCCGACGTCCACGCCCAGGGCCGTGGCCGTCCCTGGGTCGCGGGTGGTCTGGTCGCTGGCCGGCATCAGTCGCTGGTGTCCAGGATCACGGCGCGGGAGAGGTGGCGGGGGGTGTCCGGGTTGAGGCCGCGCGCCTCCGACCGGGCCACGGCTACCCGGTGCAGCAGCACCAGGTGCGCCAGCGGGTCGAGTTCGCTGACGGCGAGGGTGGCGCCGGTCTCCTGAACGTCACCGGCGAGACCGTCGGGGGCCGTACCGAAGACCCACACCACACGTCCCGGCTGGGCGATCGAGATGGGACCGTGCCGGTACTCCATCGCGGGGTAGGACTCGGTCCAGGACTGGGAGGACTCGCGCAGCTTCAGGGCTGCCTCGTGCGCGAGTCCGATGGTCCAGCCGGTACCGAGGAAGCTGAGCTGGTCCGCTGACACCCACGCGTCCTCGATCGGTTGGGTCAGGGCGGTGCGGGCATCGGCGACGGCCGCCGTCAGGTCTTCCCCGAGGCTGGCCCGGAGCACCACCAGGGCGGTGGTGGCGAACCGGGTCTGCACCACGGAGGTTTCGTCGGCCCGGTCGAGCACGATCTCATGGTCGGCGTGGGCGGCCGCGGGGCCTTCCCCGACGGCCGTGAGCAGCACGCTGGGGGTGTCCGTGCGCTGCAGCAGGTGCACGATCTCGGTGGTGGTGCCGGAGCGGGAGATCGCGACCAGCCGGTCGTAGGAACGCTCGGCCGGGAACTCGGAGGCGGTGAAGGCGTCCGTCACACCGTGCCCGGCGCTCTCGCGCTGCGCGGCATAGGACTGCGCCATGAACCAGGAGGTGCCGCAGCCCACCACGGCCACCCGCTCCCCGGCGGCGGGGAGACCGGTTGCGCCGTCGTGCTCGGCGAGAGCCCACTCCCACACGTCTGGCTGGGAGGCCACCTCGATGGCTGTCTGTGACTGGCCCGAGGCTGAGATTGCTGCATCCGACACGTGTGAAACCCTTCATGGAGTGCGTGTTTGTGAGCATAATAGCCATGATTCGCTCATAAAACATCACTTTGGGAGATCCGATGAATCGCCACGATCGCCTGGCCGCCCTGCTCGAGATGGTGGTCGCTCGCGAGCACGTGCAGGTCGAGGACGTCGTCACCGAGCTCGGCGTCTCCCCTGCCACCGTACGCCGGGACCTGGATTCCCTCTCGGCGCAGCAGCTCGTGGTGCGTACGCGCGGCGGAGCGAGCGTGCCGCCGTCCTCCGCTGATCTCCCCCTGCGCTACAAGACGGCCCGGCAGAGCGCCGAGAAGGCGCGGATCGCCCAGGCCGCGGCATCTCTGGTTCATCCCGGGGAGGTGGTCGGGATGAACGGTGGCACCACGACCACGGAGGTGGCCCGCGAGCTGGCCGTCCATCCCGGGCTCCGTGAGACCGGCCGAGCCCCGGTGACCGTGGTGACGAACGCCGTCAATATCGCCGCCGAGCTGGCCGTGCGCACTCATCTACGGGTGGTGATGACCGGTGGCGTGGTGCGCGCGATGAGCTACGAGCTGACCGGTCCGCTCGCCGACCTGCTGCTCGGGCAGGTGTCGGTGGACACCCTCTTCCTGGGGATCAACGGGCTGACCGTGGCTGAGGGCGCATGCGCGCACGACGAGGGCGAGGCCTCGGTCGCGACCGCACTGGCCCAGCGGTCCGGACGCGTGGTCGTCGTCGCCGACTCCACCAAGCTCGGCCGGCGAGCGTTCGCGCGGATCGTCACCATCGATCGCATCGGGACGGTGATCACCGACGACGGTGCCGACCCCGGCGTCGTGCGGGACCTGGAGGCCGCCGGGCTGACGGTCACCTGCGTGTGACTCAGCGGAGCACCTCGAGCAGCCGCTCGACCGAGTTCCCGATCCCCCACCGCTCGACCAGTCGCGCGAGCTCCTGCGAGTCGGCCGGTGCGGGGCGATCGGCAGCAGTGCCGGGCAGGCGCAGGTCCAGCTCACCGAGCTCGATATCACGCACCACCGCGACCACCTGCGGGGCAACGTCCAGGTAGTCCGCAGCAGCAGTGATCTTCGCGCGCATCCCGGCGGCGAGCGGCGTGCCCGGATCGGCCGCGGCGGCTCGCACCCCGGCGAGGTCGCCATAGCTGGCCAGCAGCGACGCCGCCGTCTTGTCCCCGACCCCCTTCACGCCCGGCAGGCCGTCGGAGGTATCCCCGCGCAGCGTGGCGAAGTCGGCGTAGCGAGCCGCCGGTACCCCGTACTTCTCCTGCACGACGGCGTCCGTGAGTACTTCATGCCGGCCCACCCCGCGCGCGGTGTACAGCACCCGGACCGGCCCACCAGGGGCTTGATCGTCGACCAACTGGAACAGGTCGCGATCGCCGGTCACGACGTTCACCGGCATCGGTGCACCGGTGGCCAGGGTGCCGATCACGTCGTCGGCCTCGTACCCGTCGGCACCGACAACGGCGATCCCGAGCGCCGCGAGGGTCTCGGCGATCACCGGCACCTGGACCGCGAGCGGGTCCGGGACCTCCTCCACGTCCGATCCTGCGGGCACCTCCTCGACCACGCGGTGCCCCTTGTAGCTGGGCAGCAGGTCCACCCGCCACTGCGGCCGCCAGTCGTTGTCCCAGCAACAGGCCACGTGCGTCGGCTGGTACTGGCCGATCAGGCGGGTGAGGAAGTCGAGCAGCCCGCGCACGGCGTTCACGGGTGTGCCGTCCGGTGCGGTGATCGAGTCGGGCACCCCGAAGAAGGCGCGGAAGTACAGCGAGGCGGTGTCGAGCAGCAGCAGGGACGGCCGAGAGGAGGTCATGAGCACAGCCTGCCTCATCCGTGAGACACCCCGCTTCTCGAGTGGCGGGGGCGGCGACGCATTACTACCGTCACGGACCGTGGGCGACCGACCTCCACCCTCCGAGAGTGTCGCGTCGTCGCACATCAGTCGGTAAGAGTTGCCGGCTGGAACACGAAAGGATGCCCCATGCGCGTGACACAGCGACGAACGACCGCAGCGATCGCGACCCCCGCCCTCGGTCTTGCCCTGGCCCTGGGATCCGCCACGGCCGCATCGGCCGACGTCGACGTCGAGGCCGAGGTCACCACTGCGGTGGAGGCCGCTGTCGAGAGCTCGCTCGGCGACCTCGACGCCGACCTTGCTGGAGACGTCACCACGGACGTCAGCGTCACCGACGACACGGTGACGGTAGACGTGGACGTGGACGTCGAGGGCGATGCGGCACTGCTCGACGACACGCTCGAGGCGAGCCTCGAGGCGACCCTGGAGGCCGAGGTCGATGCAGCGGTCGAGGCCGAGCTCAACGACCTGAGCGTCGAGGCCGACGCCGATGTGGACGTGGACGTCGAGCTCGTCGGCGACGCGGTTCTCGGTCTCTGAACCGGCCTGATCAGTGAGCTGACTCAGGGGGTCGGCTCACTCGCGATGGCCTCCGGGACGGTCGTACCGCCTCGGGGGCCATCGTCATTCCAGCCGGCGCTCACATCGCGCCACCACCGCACCGTCCGATCCAGCCCCACCGTGACCGGGGTCGCGGACAGTCCGAGCACGCGTTCACTCTCGGTGGAGTCCATCACGAACGGACGGTCGAACATGTACCCCGTCTCGGCCAGCTCCCTCATCTCGCGCGAGATGAGCCCGCCCGCGCGCAGCACCCCGACCGGCACGACAGCCATCCGGGGCACACGCACTCCCGCGGCCTCAGCCACGGCGGTGATCAGTTCACGCTGCGTGAGCGCCGGAGCGGTCGGAGCCAGCAGGAACGAGTCCCATAGTGTGCGATCAGCAGCGGCGGCGATCATCGCGCGCGTGAGGTCCGGCACGTAGGTGAACGAGTGCGGCTGGTCGAGGCTCCCGACGACCCGCATCGTCTTTCCGGCCAGCACCGTCGGCACCAACCGCTCCCCCGCATGCGCCATCCGCACGCGTGGCCCGTAGAAGTCCGATGCCGCGACACTCACCGTCGCCGCCGCATGTGCCTCTCGCGCGGCGAGCAGCTCCGTACGCACGCCTAGCTTCCCACCGGTGGCACGTCCGTAGCCTTCCTCGGTCATCACGGAATCTCCCGGGCCGTAGGAATACAGGCTCTCCGGAAAGACCACGACGGCGTCCGCCTCCTCCGCGATGTCCAGCACCACCCGCTCGGCGCGCGGGAGCTCGGAGCGCCATGTGCGCGCGTCGTACCGTGAGCCGTGGATGCAGTGGTGGATCGCCTGTGCGCCCCTGGCCGCTGCCGCGAACGCAGCACGGTCGGCGACGTCTACTCTGCGTCGCTCGATCCCTGGATGATCGGGCCCGCTCCCGGACCGGGTGAGCAACCGAACCTGCTTCCCTGCCTCGGCGAGCTGCAGAGCGAGGGTGGCGCCAACAGGCCCGGCGCCGGTGACGAGGTGGAACGAGGACATGGCGTCTCCTGAGGGGTCGAATCGAATCTAAACACGAGAGCACTGCTCTCGCTTTCAAGAGTGGCATGGCCATCGCCAGAAAACAAGAGCACTGCTCACTCTTGTTGCACCCGCTCACTGAACGCGTCAGGATCAAGGCATGAGCCCCACGCCACGCGAACGAGCCCGCGCCCAGACCGAGCAGGACATCCTGCGCATCGGCCGGGAACATCTGGCCCGTCACGGCGCCGCCGGCCTGTCGCTACGCGCCGTGGCGCGGGACCTGGGCGTGGTCTCCTCCGCGGTGTACCGATACGTGCGGAGCCGTGATGAGTTGCTCACCGCCCTCCTCGTGGAGGGGTACACCGAGCTGGCCGACGCCGTCGACGAGGCCCTGGCGACAGTGGAACCGCTGGACTACCGCACGCAGTTCCTTACCCTCGGCGCAGCGGTGCGCGACTGGGCGCGGGACGAGCCCGCGATGTACGCCCTGTTGTACGGGACCCCGGTCCCGGGCTATCACGCCCCGGGGGAACAGACCACGGGCCCCGGCACCCGGGTGCTCATGACCCTCGCCACTCTGGTCGAGGATGCACATCGAGCTGGCCGGCTCGACCCCCCGCCGGCCACCCCATCGGCCACCCCCTCCCGGGACTATGCGACCATGCGCGCCGAGCTTGGCCTGACCGGGGACGACGACACCTTCGGTCGCACCTTCCTCGCCTGGAGCGGCCTCATCGGCGCGATCACCGCCGAACTCTTCGGCCAGTACGGCACCGACACCTTCACCGACCCCGGCGCGCTGTTCACGCAACAGCTCACCCTGCTCGCCGACACGCTCGGCCTTCCCGCCTGACCTGACCGGCCCGTCACCTCACAACCCAGCACCCTTGACAGCCGACACGGCGTCGTGCATGCTACCTGTCACGTGTTAGGTAA
Organism: Ruania alba; assembly: GCF_900105765.1. Taxonomy (NCBI): domain Bacteria; kingdom Bacillati; phylum Actinomycetota; class Actinomycetes; order Micrococcales; family Ruaniaceae; genus Ruania; species Ruania alba. Next base: position 1,142,565 of record NZ_FNTX01000001.1, on the reverse strand, counting down.
CACGTGACAGGTAGGAGAAAGTGCGACGATGCCACCACCACTCGATGCCGAGATCACTCGGCGCCTCGCACTCGGCGGGCTGGGCGCCGCCGGGCTGGCCGGACTCGGCCTTGCCTGGCCACGCCTCAGCGGCCAGGACATCCCCGGGCGCGACGACGACGTCCTCACCATCGCCGTCCTCGGCACGGCGCAGGACGCCGCCGCACGTCAAGGGCTCGTCGATGCCTTTGCTCGGATCCACCCGGACATCGAGGTCCGGATCATGGGGATCCAGGGCAACGACTGGGGCGACTTCTTCTCCAAGATCCTCACCATGATCGCCGCCGGCACCCCACCGGACGTGGTGAACGTGGCCACCGAGGGCACCCAACTGTTCGCCTCGATGATGGCCGAGCCGCTGGACGAGTACGTGCTGCGGGATGCCGACGAGCTCGAGGAGTACTTCGACGACGTGCACCCCACCCTCCTCGAGGCGTTCATGTACGAGGGGAGCCTGTTCCAGCTCCCCACGGACTTCAACGCCGCGAACATCTATTACAACGCCTCCGCCCTGGACCGCGCCGGGCTGGACCGGCCCCCGGCGGACTGGACCAAGGACGACTTCGTGGACATGCTCCGCGCGATGCGCGCTGCGAGCGAGCCCGGATTCGTCCCGTACTTCTGGACGAACCGGCTCTTCGGCGGTCTCGTGCCGTGGCTGTACGTGAACGAGACCAGCTTCCTCACCGAGTCCACCGCCCCTGGTGGCCAGTGGTTCTGGGACCGCTTCTACCCCGGTGAGCAGCGCAGCGGTGGCTACCGCTGGCTGGAGTCGAACGCCGGGGCACCGCGGGTCGCCGAGTCCGTGGAGTTCCTGCGGACCCTGGTGGCCGACGGGCTCGGCACCCGTCCGGAGGAAGGTGGCGGTGGCGCCCTCGTGGGCCTGTTCGCCTCAGGGCGGATCGGGAGTACCCCCGCCGGCGGGTACTGGGTGCAGGGCCTGCACGAGGCCGGGATGGGTGCCGAGGACTTCGACGTGCAGTTCTTCCCCGGCTGGCGCAGCCAGCGGCACCAGTTCGGAGCCGCCGGGTACGCCATCATGTCCACCTCGCCGCGCAAGGATGCCGCCTGGGAGTGGGTGAAGTTCACCGCCTCCCGCGAGGCCATGGAGCTCGCCTACCCGCAGCCCACCACCACGCCGACCCGTCGGTCGATGGTGAACGAGGCACGGTACGCCGAGAAGGGGCCGCGGCACTGGGAGGTCTTTTACGACACCCTCGACCGGTTCCCGACGACCGGCCCGATCCCCGCTCCTCCGCAGCAGGCCGCGGTGGAGTCCGCCCTCATCAAGAACATCTCCAGCGCGGTGAGCGGCACCGCAGGCAATGTGGCACCGGCCCTGGCCGCCCTGGATCGCGACCTGACGCTGGCCCTGAGGAGGCAGCCATGAGCGCACCCGCACGAACCCGCTCGGCGGCGGCACCGACGGCCGCGGGTGGCTCTGTCGCGCAGGGTCCGGCGTGGAAGCGCCGCGCCGTCATCTGGGTATTCCTCGCCCCGACGATCGTCGGCATCGGCGTGTTCACGCTGCTGCCGATCGTGGCGTCGATCGGTCTGGCGTTCTTCCGCTGGGACATCATCAGCCCGCCCGAGTTCGCCGGCCTGCAGAACTTCGCCGACATCGCCGCAGACCCGACGGTGAGCCGCTCGTTCCTGAACACGCTCGCGTTCGTGGTGGTGGCCGTCTCCCTGCAGATCGCCGTCTCCCTGGCCCTGGCAGTCCTCGTCTCGCAACGGTTGCCGGGGTGGTTGCGCACGTTCTTCCGCTCGGTCTTCTTCTTCCCGCTGATCCTGTCCGCGGCAAGCGTGTCGGTGGTGATGCGGTACCTGTTCAACGAGGAGTTCGGGGTGGTCAACTGGCTGCTCTCCCTCCTCGGGATCCCGGGTGTGCCGTGGTTGTCCAGCAGCGCCTCGGCCGCAGTGGTCGTGCTGGTCTACGTCTGGCAGCAGTTCGGGTTCACCTTCCTGCTCTTCGTCGGTGGCCTCGCGGCCATCCCCGAGGACGTCTACGAGGCGAGCTCACTGGACGGGGCAACCGGGTGGCGCCAACTGCGCACGATCACCCTGCCGCTGCTCTCCCCCACGATGCTGGTGGCCTGCGTGATGAGCGTGATCGCCGCGCTGCAGGTGTTCGACCAGCCGTGGGTGCTCACCCGCGGTGGCCCGGGTGACACCACCCGGACCGCGGTGATGGTGATCTACGAGTCCGCCTTCCGGCAGCTCGAGTTCGGCCGCGCCAGCGCGGTCGGCGTGGTGCTGATGGCACTCATCATGGCCGTGACGGCACTGCAGTTCCGGCTCTCCCGACGCTACGTCCACTACCAGTGAGGAACGCCGTCATGACGACCACTACCGTTCCCGCCCCGCCGCGGACCCGCACGGCGCGGCCCCGGCGGACCATTCCCGCACCGTCCTCGGTGGCCCGGCTGGCGTTCCTCGTCGTGGCCGCGGCACTCACCCTCGGTCCGGTGATCTGGACGATCTCGACGTCGCTCCGTTCCCCGGCCGAATCGTTCACGCTGCCCCCACAGCTGATCCCCACCGATCCGGACGTCACGCCCTACGTCGAGGTCTTCAGCCAGATCAACATGGGCCTGCTCACCCTCAACTCGGCTCTCGTCACGGGCATCATCGCGGCCGGGCAGATGCTGACGGCGGCCCTGGCCGGCTATGCCTTCGCCCGGTTGGAGTTCCGTGGCCGGCAGCTGTGGTTCGCCCTCGTGCTGGCCACCATGATGGTGCCGCCACAGGTGACCATCGTGCCGGTCTTCATGCTGGTGCGCGGGATGGGGCTGTCGGACACGCTGCTCGCGCTGATTATCCCGGCCCTCCCGACGGCGTTCGGCACCTTCCTGATGCGGCAGTACTTCCTGGGACTGCCGGTCGAACTCGGTGAGGCCGCCTCGATCGACGGCGCGGGACCGCTGCGCACCTTCAGCAGCATCTATGCGCCGCTCGCCCTCCCCGGGATGGCCATCGTGGGCATCCTGGCCTTCAACTTCCACTGGAACGAGTTCTTCCGGCCCCTGATCTTCTCGATCAGCGAGCAGAACTTCACGCTGCCGCTCGGCTTGGTCTCGCTCCAGGGGAACCTCGGTACCGGCTCCATCTCCGTGGTGCTCGCCGGTGTCGTGCTCTCCATGATCCCCGCGCTGGTCGTGTTTCTGGTCGGTCAACGACCGTTGCGCGCCGGCCTCACCGCAGGAGTGTCCAAGTGACCGTCACCACCACGCTCGCCCCGTTCCCGCACCTGCACGTGCGTCCACCGCAGGGCTGGGTGAACGACCCGAACGGCATCGGGTTCTTCGACGACCGGTGGCACGTGTTCTACCAGTACAACCCGGACGCACCGGTCCACGCCGACATCTGCTGGGGCCTGGCCACCTCGCCGGACCTGGTCACGTGGACCGACGAACCGGTGGCGCTGCGCCCCCGCGCCGGGACCATCGACGCCGCCGGCGTGTGGAGCGGGGTCGCCACCGTCGCCGATGGCGAACCAGTGCTGGTGTACACGGCCGTTCCGGACGACCCGGCCAACGCCGGGATGGCCCTTGCGCGCCGCGAGGACGGCACCTGGCGGGCCGCGGAGAGTTTCGCCGCTCCCCCGCCCGCCGATCCCGACCTGCGGGAGGTGCGCGACCCGTTCCTGGTCACCGTCGCCGATCGCCGGTACGCGATCGTCGGCGGTGGGCGCACCGACGGCACGCCGCTGGTGCTCGTCTACGACGCCACCGACCTGGAGCACTGGACCCTTCTCGGGGAACTGCTCACCGGCACTAATCGGATCGCGAGCGAGCTCGCTTTGGCCCAGATCTGGGAGTGCCCACAGCTGGTGCGGCTCCCCGGGACCGGGACGTGGGCCCTGATCGTCTCGCTCTGGCACGACGAACCGGGCGTGCCGCAGCTGGACGGCGTCACGGTGCTGCTCGGCGACCTGGACACCACCGGGCCGCACCCGCAGTTCGTGCCGAACGGCGGGCACCGTCTCGATTCGGGTCCGGATTTCTACGCCCCGCAGGCCCTCGCTCACGAGGGGCGTGTGCTGCTGTGGGGCTGGACCTGGGAGGGCCGCGATCGCCCACAGGCCGAGATCGACGCGGCCGGCTGGGCGGGCTGCCTCACCTTCCCACGCGAGCTGACGGCGGAGGGCACCCAGGTGCGCAGCGCACCCGCCGCCGAGCTCACCGCGCTCCGCCGGCGGCCACTCCCCCAGGACGCCGAGCTCACCATCGAGGTGCCGGCCTGGGAGATCGAGACCCGCGGTGCGGTGCACCTCACCCTGACCGGTGCCGCCGGCGACCGGGAGATCTGGTCCGCGCCCGCGGACGCCGACCACGTGCGGGTGCTCGTGGACGGGTCGGTGATCGAGGCGTTCGTCGACGGCGTCGCCACCACCCTGCGTGCCTACCCCCAGGCCGGGGAATGCTGGCAGATCGAGGCGAGCTCCGCCGTCACCGGCTGGGAGCTGGGCCCACCGACTCCCTGACCACGAGCCGGCACGGCACCAGGATGTCCGACTCCGGTAGGGGTGTGTCGTCAAGCAGGTGGGCGAGCAGGGTCTGCATGGCCTGCCGCCCGATGTGGTGGTGCGGCAGGTCGACGGTGGTCAGCGCGGGCACCATGCCCGCCGCCACCTGGCTCTCGTCGTCGTAGCCCACCACGGACAGATCCTCGGGCACCCGCAAGCCCAGCCGTGCGGCGGCGAGGATCACCCCCACGGCCACCCGGTCACGGGCGGCCACGATCGCCGTCGGGCGCTGCGAGGCAGGCGCATCCAGCACCTGGGTGGCCCCGTGCACCCCGTCGCCGATCTGCCAGCCGGCGTCGATCACCGGCGCCTGGGTAGCGCCCGCCTCGGCGGCGGCCCGCTCGAAACCGCGGACCCGATGTTCGGTGGCCGGGTTACGGGCCGGGCGACCCTCGGCGGGCTCGTCGACCCCGGCGAGCATCACCACGCGGCGGTGTCCCTGCGCGAAGACCGCCTGGGCGGCCAGGTAGCCGCCCTGCTCCTCGTCGGCGAGCACGCCGGCGGGACCGGTGGCGCTGAAGCAGTTGGCGAGCACCGTGGGCAGTTCGAGCATCTGCGTCGGCGGCGTGTACGCACGCATCGACATGGCCGCGTGCAGGAAGGCATCGACCTGCCGAGCACGCAGCGTCTGCACCAGCGTCTCCTCGCGGGCGGCGTCGTTGCCGTAATCGGCCACGATGGTGACGAATCCACGCTCGAACGCCGCCTCCCTGGCTCCTTGCAGCAGGTGGCCGGCAAACGGGCTCTGGGTGATCTCGTCAGTGACGATGCCGATGGTGGCGGTGGAGCGACGCCGAAGGTTCACCGCTGCCGAGTTCGGCAGGTAGCCGAGCTCGGCCGCGGCGGCGTGGATGCGTGCGGCGTTCTCGGCGGAGATGTTGCCCGAGTCGCGGCCGTTCAGCACGAGCGAGACGGCCGTGCGCGAGACCCCCGCACGGCGGGCCACGTCGGCACTCGTCGGTCGTCGTGTCACGGTGCTCCCTCCTGATACGTGTCAGGAGTGTACGCATCACCCATGCCCCGGCGTGCGACGCCTGCCCCCGCCACTCCGGTTCGACCGGAAGGCGCCGATCCGACGTTCCTGGCCCGCGATCGATCGGGGTCCGATTCGCACCACGGGCCTGGCTCCGAGGGGCCATACTCAGGTTCACTCAGGATATTCGCTCCACTCAGGATATTCGCATCCATGTGAGAGGTCGTCGTGGCACGTCAGCGAATCACCAGCACAGCCCGCTCCCTCCTGGCCGCATTGGTGATCGCCGCTGCGACCCTCAGTACGAGCGCTCCTTCGGTGTCTGCATCTATGCGACCGACTGCCGTTCCTGCCACATCCGCGGCTTCCACCGTCCCCTTCCTCGACGTCGCGGCTCGCGCACCGGGTGTCGACGTCAGTCGGGGCAGATTGACCTCGAGGGTCACGATCCAGACGACTGCGCCGCTGAATCTGCGCCAGCGTGCCACGGCCTCGTCCACACGTCTGGCCACGCTCCCCAGAGGCGCGAAGGTGACGTCGATATACCGTGCCTCCAACGGCTGGTACAAGGTGACCTACCGGGGCAGGACCGGCTATGTCTCCCACAGGTACGTCATCAGGGTGACCTCCAGCACGTCCGCCAGGTCATCGTCGTCCGCGCGCATCCCGACAGCCCACAATCAGCGCTACGCCGGTCTGAGCTACGCCACGATCGACGGCGGGGTCGACTGGAGCAGGAGAGTCGGCATGGTCATCTTCCTCGACGGTGACTACTACCGGCGCGGATATTCACAGGCGGTCTCCGAGCACACCAGGGGCGCGACGGCCGCAGCCATGGCCGAGGTCGCAGCCAGGGACAACAAGATCCTCGTGATTCCGCGCATCCCCCGCCAGGGATACATCTCAAGCCTGGGCTACACGTGGTGGGGAAGGACCGCCACGAATGCTGTGATGCTCCGCAAGCTCGATCAGCACTTGCGCAGGACGGGCAACATCACCAGGAGCCGGACCGTCTACATGGGCTACAGCGGTGGGGCCGAATTCATCACCTATGAACTGGCTCGCCGCTCTCAGGGCTCATATGGCTACGGAGGCGCGATCCTGCTCGCCGGTGGTGGGGGACGCAGCGATGGAAGGAACATCCGCATCAGCACTCCCCCGAGCTCCTTCACGCGCAACTTCGACATGCATTGGTTCGTCGGGTCCAAGGACGGTGTCGGCCAGAGCTCGAACGCCCAGAGCTGGAGCGCCTACACAGCGTCTGCCCAGGGGCGCAGTCTCTACAAGAGCAAGGGCTTCAGGACGTCCAGGACGGTCCTGCGCGGGCAGGACCATCACTCCTACAACCTGGCCTCGGTCCTCGAAGCGGGGCTGAAGAAGGTCAAGTAGGCCCCTGCGGCGAGCTCTCAGAAAGGCCTGAGAGGTCGAAGGTGCGCAGCAGTCCCATCTCGCGATGGTCTCGGCCCCGTCCTGGCGCTCGCCATGGCCCGACGATGGCTTGATCGGATAGAGCCTGGATACCAGCAAGGTTCCACGCTATTCCTCGGTGATGCCGAGTGACATGTGGCCGGCGCTAGACCGCTGCCACCGATCACGGCCACTGTCACGGGGCGACGATCCGCCACAGGAGCACGCGGCTGATGCATGTCGGCGACGTGGACCTCGAGATCGACGAGCTCGTGCACCCGATGCAGCCAAACATCTATACAAATACCCAACCGAAGCTGGACCACCCCTTGAGGTGGACGATTCGCCCGTAACACTGCGCTTGACGGGCGAGCGGTCGTGAGCTAACGTCCCCATAAATGTATACACATTTCTGAAGGGACTTCTTCGATGGCCGATGATCATGGAGACGTGCAGAGCGGCACGACGACTCACTCCGTCGCCGTTCTGGGCAGTAGCGGCGGAAATCTCCGCAGTCACGGCGGTAACGATCCGGCGAAGCTCATCCGCGATGTGCAGCAGCAACTCGCGGCCGCCGGATTCACACTCGGCGAGGTGCAGTTCGTCAGCGCCTCGTCGTCGATGGACGGCGTCTCGCAGTCCACCCCCGCCGAGCTCTGGGGGATCGACGACGGCACCCCGATCGTCCTCGAGACCGGCACTCTCGGTGAGATCAATGAGATCGCCCGTTCCTACGACGAGCGCCTGGCGGCCAAGGTAACCTCCGGCGAGATCGACGGTCTCATTCTGATGAGCGCCGATCCGACGGACACGAACGCGCAGACGATCGCTGCCGCCGCAAAGGCCGGCATCCCCGCTGCCGGAACCGGTGGGAGCTCCATCGCCAAGGCCCAGCAGCTCGGGGTCAATCTGGTATCCGCCTCGGGTACCACCGGCACGACGAGCTCCACCCGCGCAGTGTCGTACGTCTCCGGCCTCGCCCGCCACTGGAAGGTCAAGTACCGCCCGGTCCTCGGCTCTTCCTCAGCGGGCTCGACCAATGCAGCCACGGAGGAGGCCGCGTGGCGCCGCATCAGCATCCGCGGCATCATGGTCGGCTCGATCCCCGCCTTCATCGCCCTGGCTCTCGTGCTTGCCGTCAGCAAGATTCCGTGGCTGGACGGGCTGACTCCGGTCTTCGACGCGCTCATCGCGGGCCTCCCGATCGTCGTCGCGGCCGTTGCCGCACGTAAGGTCAGCGGCCTCGACGAGGTCGGACTCGTCGCGGGCGCCATCGCAGGCATCCTGTCCCAGCAGGGGGGCATCCTTGGCGGCCTCGTCGGCGGCGTCCTCGCCGGTCTCGTTGTGTCGTGGCTGATCAAGTGGACCTTGGCGCACCGATTCCCGGCCACGACCGCGAACATCGTGACCGGGGCGCTCGCCGGTCTACTGCCCGGCCTTGTGGTCTATTTCCTTCTCGCTCCGTTCACCAGCCTCCTCGGCGAATGGGTGAAGTACGGCATCGAGTGGACGGTCGACTTCAGCCCGCTTCTCGCTGGCGCTCTCGCCGGCTTGGCCATGTGGCCAGCGATCATTGGTGGGGTATACCACTCGGTGATCCTCCCGCTCGTGCTGCTCGAGATGGGGCAGAAGGGACACAGCTTCTTCGGCGCTATCGACATGGTCGCTCTGGTCATGGTGTCTCTCGGTATCACCCTCGCGAACGTCGTCAAGCCGCGCACCTCCGGGGAGCGGGCGCTGGCGGGATCGGGGGCAGGCGTGAACTTCTTCTTCGGCACATTCGTGGAGTCGTCTTATCCGTTCATGTTCGGCGACAAGAAGGTCTTCGGGATCGCATTGGTTTCCGCAACCATGGGAGGCACTCTGGTCGGGCTGTTCGGCGTCGAGGCGACGGCCTATCTGCCCGCGATGGTCGCCCCATTCATCGCGACGAACGCCCTGGGAATGGTCGTTGCGATGGTCGCGACCGCAGCGCTTTCCTTCACCCTGACGCTTCTCGCGAACCTCGCCGCTATCCGCAAGGCTCGCCAGGTCCCTTCCGCAGTCTGAATCATTCCTGTAGCACGAGAGGCATCACAAATGATGAACGATTTCCAGTCCGCCGATATGGAGCGCCGCCGTGAGCACGCGATGGCCAAGGTGTGGAACGCGATCAACGATCACGGCGGCACCACTCTGCTGAGCACGGGTATCACAGCCGACGACGCCCGCCTGGCCAAGGCCGTCGTCGACGCCGGTGTGCGCATGCTTGAACCCAACCACCCCGCCATCGCGCTGGCCCGTGGCCTGCACGGCGTGAAGGACATGCACAACGCCGAAGCCGTCCGCCACGAGCTCGATCTGACCGAGATCGATCGCGTCGTCCAGGGCGTGCGCGCGGTGGCGGGTCCAGACGTGTTCGTCACCGTGGGGATTCCCGGCGGCTTCACCGAGCTGCAGCCCGTGGACCTGGGAGAACGGCACTTCTACGACCTCGCCCGCGCGGGCGCGGACGGTCTGCACACTCACAAGTCGTGCTTCCAGGACCTCGACGCCTGGGTGGCCATGGCGCACAGCCACGGTCTCACCGTCGACGCGTACATCGCCCATCCCGACGACCGTCACCCGTTCGGAATTCCGGCGGGAACACCGGAGGAGGTCGCCGCTGTCGCGCGCCGGATGGAAGACCAGGGCGTGGACATGATCGGCCTGATGACCGGCATGTCCTACGGCGGCACCGAGGCCGGGGACATCCCCGGCGAGATCAAGGAGCGTCTGGCCGCCCTCACCGAGGCAGTGTCCGTGCCCACCCTCGCAGAGGGCGGCATCAACGCCGACAACTATCATGCGTTCCGCGGCACTGGGGTGCACGTGATCGTGGTCGGCACATCCTTCGACGACGTCGCCCGACGTGCGGTCGCCGAAACGGCGTCCAAGTACATCGGTACGGCCGTGCCCGTGCCCTCCTCCTGAGCTATGGGATGATCTGAGTCATGGTTGCCGCCAGAACGCGTCGCACCACCCTTCATCAGAAGATGTACCAGGAGTTACGCTCGCAGATCGACAACGGCAGCCTCCGCGACGGCGAACAATTGCCCACCGAGTTGGAACTAGCGGAGCGGTTCGACGTCAGCCGCGGTACCGCCAGGCACGCGGTCACCCGGCTGGTCAACGAGGGGCTCGTGGTGAGGACGGCGGGTCGTGGCACATTCGTTGCGACCCGCCGCCTCACCTACACAGCACGGGAGCTGCTCGGGTTCACCGAGCAGATCCGCGCATCCGGTCGGGTACCCAGCTCCCGGGTCGTGGCGGTCGGTATCATCGATTCGGAGAAGGCTGCCGGTGGCGGACCCGACCTCTTTCTGTCGGGCACGAAGCTCCTGTCGATCGAGCGTGTCCGACAGGCGAACGACGAGCCGGTTGCCCTGGAGAGACTTCTGCTGCCCTGGCCGCGGTTCGCGGGCTTGCGCGACCTGGATCTCGCGAGCGTGTCGATCTACGACACCCTGGAGGAACTGTTCGGGGTGAGGTTGCAAATCGGCGTATTCGAGCTGGACATCGCCGATCTCGACAGCCGTCAGTCGGGCCTGCTGCACGAGCCGACCGGAACGTCCAGCTTCCTCATGCAGGGCACCGTCGTCGATCAGGACGAGCAACCGATCGTGTCCGTTCGGTCGTTGTATCGGCGCAGCCATTACACGTTCCGGTTCTCCATCCCCCGTGGGAGCAATCCCGCCACCCAGTTCGTTCCCCCGCGCCTCGTTCTCGCGCCGCAGTAGCCGGTGTCGCTGGCGCAATCCCACCCGGAAGATGGCCATGCCTCAAGTCGCCCTTGCCTTCAAACCCGCCGACCTTCGGCCGCGAGAGCATGTGCGCTCGCTCCTTTTCGACTGGGACGGCACGCTGTTCGACAATCACGGGTTCAATTTCCGAGCGTTGCGGCATGCTCTGCTGCTGCACAACATCGCGATCACAGAAGACTGGTTTCACGCACACTCGGGCTTCTCTGCTCGAGGGATCGTCGAGGAGGCCGCACGCATCGCTGGCTCCGGAGCGGATGCGGGCACGGTGCTCGGAGACCGAGACGCCTACGCTGAGGACCGCTTGCACGAGATCGCACCCGTCGAACCCGTCCTCGCTGTCCTCCTGGATGCTGGAGACCGCAAGGTCGGGGTGGTCACCGGTTCGAACAGGTCCAACATCGAAGGACTGCTGCGGCTGCACGGGCTCGAAGAGCGGCTGGACACCATCGTGACCCGGGACGACCTGCAGCACGGCAAGCCGGACCCGGAGGGCTATCTGCTCGCTATGCGGCATCTCGGCGTCGACAACGGCAACCATGTCTTGGTCTACGAGGACAGCGATCAGGGCATCCGCGCAGCGCTTCAGGCCGGTGCCGACGTGATCGACGTGCGCCCCTTACTGAATACGCAGGCGCCGGCATGACCGCGCGACCGCGGCCACCGACCCGCAGGGCCATGACTGCGCACCGACGATGTGCACCCTTCCGCCCGCCCACGTCAGAACGTCGCTGTCCCTTCGAAGGAGGAGCATGAATCAAGCGCCCAACTCAGCAGTCGACCTCGCAGCGTCGACGGTCACGGTCGGGGACGCGCCCCTGAGCATCGACCAGGTCGTCGCCGTCGCCCGGTACCGGGCCGGCGTTCAGATCTCCGAGGACGCACGGATCGCCATGCGCGCCGCACGCAGCATCGTCGACGATCACGCGAGGTCCGATCGAGCCATCTACGGGGTCTCCACCGGGTTCGGTGCCCTCGCGACCCGCAAGATCGACGTCGAGTCGCGGGAGCGGCTGCAGACCGGGCTGATTCGGTCGCACGCCGCCGGATCCGGACCGGAGGTCGAGGCGGAGGTCGTACGTGCGCTCATGCTGCTCCGCCTGCAGACCTTCACCACCGGTCGCACCGGTGTCCGCGCGGAGGTCGCCGACCGTTACGTAGCCCTCCTCAACTCGGACGCCACTCCCGTGGTGTTCGAGTTCGGCTCTCTCGGATGCTCTGGAGACCTCGCCCCTCTGGCGCACTGCGCCCTCGCGGCCATCGGTGATGGTGAGGTGCGCGATGAGCGCGGGATCGTCCGCCCGAGCGGCGAGGTGCTCGCCGAGCTCGGATTCGGCCCACTCACCCTCGCAGCGAAGGAGGGGCTCGCGCTGATCAACGGCACCGACGGGATGCTCGGCATGCTCACACTCGCGGTCCACGACCTGAACCGGGCGGTGCGCACGGCGGATGTGGCCGCGGCGATGAGCGTGGAGGCTCTGCTCGGGACAGATCGGGTGTTCACCGCCGATCTGCAGGCCGTGCGGCCGCATCCTGGGCAGGCCGCCAGCGCCGCGAACCTCACCAGGCTTCTGGCCGGTTCGGAGATCGTCGCCAGCCATCGCGGAGAGGACTGCAGCGTGGTCCAGGACGCATACTCGCTGCGGTGCGCACCACAGGTTGCCGGTGCCGTGCGCAGCACCATCGCTCACGCGACCGGCATCGCCGACATCGAGCTAGCCAGTGCTGTGGACAACCCTGTCGTGCTGCCGGACGGGCGGATCGAGAGCAATGGCAATTTCCACGGAGCACCGGTCGGCTACGTCCTCGACTTCCTGGCCATCGCGACGGCGGACCTCGCCTCGATCAGCGAACGGCGCACCGATCGCCTCCTGGATCCCAGCCGATCCAACGGCCTTCCCGCCTTCCTCGCCGCGACGCCGGGCGTAGATTCCGGGCTGATGATCGCCCAATACACGCAGGCGGCCATGGTGAGCGAACTGAAGCGGCTCGCGTCCCCCGCAAGCGTCGATTCGATCCCGTCCTCCGCCATGCAGGAAGACCATGTCTCGATGGGCTGGTCCGCCGCCCGCAAGCTGCGCCGGGCGATCGACGCGCTTCAGCGGGTCATCGGCATCGAGGTGATGGCGGCCGCACGCGGATTGGATCTCCGCGCGCCTCTGGCCGCGGCACCGGCCACCGCCGCCGTCGTGGCGGCGTTGCGAGCCGAGGTCGCCGGCGTGGGCGAGGACCGGTACCTCTCCCCCGATATCGAACGCGCGGTGGAGATGGTCTGCGCCGGGACGATCCTCTCCGCTGCGGAGGAGGCCGTCGGCCCGCTCGACTGATCGGCTCGCGGCGACCGCACTCCCTCATAGATCCGGACACGATGGCGCAGAGTCCCGTTGTTCGGGTGGTCAGCACGTGCTGAGATAGAAGTTACCGGCCCCGCCTCGACCAGGCGGAACCCAGCGAAAGGATCCCGATGGCCCTCCCCGGCGCGCGCCCCGTCCGTTCACCCCGCGGCACGGAGCTCTCCGCGAAAAGCTGGCAGACGGAGGCTCCGCTGCGCATGCTCATGAACAACCTCGACCCCGAGGTCGCCGAACGCCCGGACGACCTCGTCGTCTACGGTGGCACCGGCCGCGCGGCGCGCAGCTGGAAGGCGTTCGACGCGATCGTCGAGACCCTCCGCACTCTCGAAGAGGACGAGACCCTGCTCGTGCAGTCGGGCAAACCGGTCGGTGTCTTCCGCACGAACGTCTGGGCACCGCGCGTGCTAATCGCCAACTCCAACCTCGTGGGCGACTGGGCGACCTGGCCCGAGTTCCGCCGGCTCGAGGCCGCAGGACTCACCATGTACGGCCAGATGACCGCCGGATCATGGATCTACATCGGCACCCAGGGCATCCTGCAGGGCACCTTCGAGACCTTCGCCGCGATCGGCCGCAAGCGGTTCGGAGGATCCCTCGCAGGCACGATCACGCTCACCGGCGGCTGCGGCGGCATGGGCGGCGCACAGCCTCTCGCCGTCACCCTCAACGATGGCGCCTGCCTCATCGTCGACGTCGACGAGAGCCGATTGCACCGCCGCGCCGGCAAGCGCTACCTCGATGAAGTCGTCTCCAACCTCGATGAGGCGCTCGCCAGAGCGCAGCGAGCCAAGGACGAGGGGACCGGCTGGTCGATCGGCCTCGTGGGCAATGCGGCCGAGGTGTTCCCCGAGATCCTGCGCCGCCACCGCGCAGGCGAGATCACGATCGACATCGTGACCGACCAGACCTCGGCGCACGACCCGCTCAGCTACCTGCCCACCGGCTACACCGTCGCGGAGTGGCAGGCTCGCGCGGCTGCTGACCCTGAGGGCTTCACGCGGGACGCCCGCGATGCCATGGCGGCTCAGGTCAGAGCAATGGTGGAGTTCCAAGACGCTGGCGCGGAGGTCTTCGACTACGGCAACTCGATCCGCGACGAAGCCCGTCAGGCCGGCTACCACCGCGCCTTCGAGTTCCCCGGCTTCGTACCCGCCTACATCCGACCGCTCTTCTGCGAGGGCCTCGGCCCGTTCCGCTGGGTGGCCCTCTCGGGCGACCCCGAGGACATTCGCGTGACCGACGCGGCCATCCTCGAGCTCTTCCCCGAGAACGAGCACCTGCACCGCTGGATCCGTGCCGCGCAGGAACGTGTCGAGTTCGAGGGACTTCCCGCCCGTATCTGCTGGCTCGGCTACGGCGAACGGGCCACGGCAGCCATGCGCTTCAACGAACTTGTGGCTGAGGGCCGGCTGAAGGCGCCGATCGTGATCGGCCGGGATCACCTCGACTCGGGATCCGTGGCGTCGCCCTATCGCGAGACCGAAGGGATGGCCGACGGCTCAGACGCCATCGCCGACTGGCCGCTGCTCAACGCGCTGACGGCGACCTCGTCGGGCGCTACCTGGGTGTCGCTGCACCACGGCGGAGGCGTCGGCATCGGCCGCTCCATCCACTCGGGGCAGGTCTCGGTGGCCGATGGCACCCCGCTCGCGGCCGAGAAGCTGCAGCGCCTGCTGACAAACGATCCGGGCATGGGCGTGATCCGCCACGTCGACGCGGGCTACCAGCGCGCGGTCGACGTCGCAGCCGAGCGCGGTGTACGCGTGCCGATGCAAGGAACCGTTCGCGACGCCGGCGATACCGGCTAGGACCAGGCCCCGATCTGCGCCACGCGCGCACCGGTCGCAGGATCCGTTTCGCCCGCGGCCTGATCCCGTCGCCGTTCGCCCAGCACACCGCCGACCCGGAGGAGACCATGACGAACGCCCTGCTGATCGAGAGCATCGGTGAGCTCACGACGAACGACGAAGCGAACGGCGGGCGCCTCCGCGACGCCGCCGTGGTCGTCGAGGACGACCGGATCGCCTGGGTCGGCGCCACCGACCGCGCCCCCGCCGCCGACGAACGCCTCGACGCCGGGGGTCGGGCAGTGCTGCCCGGGTGGGTCGACTCGCACACGCACATGATCTTCGCGGGCGATCGAACGGCCGAGTTCGAGGCTCGCATGTCGGGCGAGACATATGCCGCGGGCGGCATCAATGTGACCGTGGAGGCGACTCGCGCAGCGTCCGACGCTGAGCTCGAGACGAATCTCAAGCGGCTCGTGGCCGAGGCGAACCGAGGCGGCACGACAACCCTCGAGACGAAGACGGGGTACGGCCTTACCGTCGCCGATGAGGTGCGCGCCGCCGAGATCGCCGGACGCCACGTGGACGCGGTCACCTTCCTCGGGGCGCATGTCATTCCCTCCGGCAAGGATCCGACAGAGTATCTCGACCTCGTGACCGGTCCGATGCTCGACGCCGTCGCGCCACACGTGAGTGCGGTGGACGTCTTCTGCGAGAGCGGCGCCTTCGACGAGGAGGCATCGCGCCGCGTCCTCGCGTCGGCTCGCGCCGCAGGGCTCTCGCGCCGCGTGCACGGCAACCAGCTCGGCCACGGTCCGGGTGCACTCCTCGCCGTCGAGTACGGCGCGAGGAGCGTCGACCATCTCGGCTTCCTGGACGACGCCGACGTCGCCGCGATCGCGGATTCGTGGTCGAGTTGGGACGGTGGATCAGGGCATCCGGGCACAGTAGCGACCGTGCTACCCGCCTGTGACCTGTCGACTCGGATGCCACTGGCGCCGGCTCGTCGCCTGCGCGACGCCGGCGCGGTGCTCGCGATCGCCTCGAACTGCAATCCAGGAACCTCCTACACATCGTCGATGGGGTTCTGCGTCGCCACCGCGGTGTTGCAGATGGGGCTCACGATCCAGGACGCCGTACGCGCGGCGACGATGGGCGGCGCGATCGCACTCGGCATGTACGAGGACGGCTGGTGCGATCCGCGCGGCATCGCTCAGCCCGCCGTCGGAGCGATTCGTCCCGGTGCGCGCGCCGACCTACAGCTACTCGATGCGCCGTCCGTGACGCACCTCGCCTATCGACCCGGCATGCCGCTCACCGTAGCCACGTGGCGAGCGGGCGAGTACGTAGTCTCTCCATGGAGTAGCAGTGACGTCTGATATCGGCTCTACGACGCACCGCCTCGGATCGAAAGGACCACACGTCATGCCGCTTGCCCTTTCACATGATCCCAATTGGCCCAGGACAGGCGGATGGCCCGGCGCCGGTCAGGTCCCGGAGTTCGATCTGGCCTTGATCGGCATCCCGACCTCTCGCACCTCACTCTCCCCGACCCGGGCGCACGAGACGCCTCGAGCAGTGCGCGAGACGCTGCGCCGGTACTCGGGTCACGTCGTCGCCCCGGGACGTTTCGGGAGGCGTGGCTCCGAGGCGGAGACGGTCCTCGACCAGGCATTGCGCATCGTCGATGCCGGCGACGTCGCAGACCCCGACAATGACACGGGCGAGCGGGTGGCTGTGGCTCAGATCGCCGATCTCGCCCGTCGGGCAGAGCTTGTCGTGGCGCTGGGCGGCGACAATGCACTCACGGTGCCCGCCGCGCTCGGTGTGGCCGGCGACGAACTCGCCACAGCCGGCCTCATCACGCTCGACGCCCACCACGATCTTCGCGACGGGCGCAGCAACGGCTCGCCGGTGCGGCGTCTCGTCGAGGCCGGTCTCGACCCTCGGCGCATTGTGCAGATCGGCATCGCCGACTTCGCCAACTCGCTCGCCTACCGGCGGCGCGCGAGGGAGCTGGGCATCACGGTCATCCACCGAGACGAGCTCCACGACCGGTCGATCACCGAGATCGTGGACGAAGCGCTGTGCGTGGCCGGCGGCGGCGGTGGACCCATCCACGTCGACCTCGACGTCGACGTCTGCGATCGCTCGGTCGCGCCGGGATGCCCCGCGTCGATTCCGGGCGGCATCCAGGCGTACGAACTGCGCCGCTTCACCCGGCTACTCGCCGCCGATGCGCGGGTACGAGGCATCGATATCGCGGAGGTGGACGCAACTGCGGACGCCCCCGACGGCCGCACCGTGCGGCTGGCGGCGCTCTGCGTGCTCGAAGCGGCAGCCGGCTTGGTGCAGCGCCTCGAATCCTGAGCTTCGTCAGGAGATCGAGGGGCAGTGCTTCCAGGCTTCGCCTCTGTCACCGCGTCGCGTAGAACGCGACGGCTGACGACGCCGCGACGTTGAGAGAGTCGACGCCGCCCATCATCGGGATCGTCACCCTTCGATCGAGTACCTTCTCCGTCTGCGGCCCAAGCCCGTGTCCCTCGGTCCCGAACACCAGAGCCAGCTTCTGATGGTCCTCGGCGACCAGTTCGTCGAGGGTGATCGCGCCGTCCCCGAGGGTCATGCCAGCGACAACGTAACCAGCCGCCTTGAGCTGCTCGACACCGCTCGGCCACGGATCGATCCGCGTCCACGGCACCTGGAAGACCGTGCCCATCGACACGCGGATGGCTCTGCGATAGAGGGGATCCGCACAGCGCGGTGTCACCAACACGGCGTCGACACCCATGGCTGCAGCCGAGCGAAAACACGCGCCAACGTTCGTATGGTCGACCAAGGAGTCGAGAATCGCGATACGTGAACGTCGTAAGTTGGCCGCTGGTGAAGGTCGTTCGCGCACGTTGGAACCGTTCACCTTCGTGTGATCCACCACATCGGCCACCGGCGGGAGCTCCGGCCGGTGCATGGCCGCGAGCGCCCCGCGGTGCAGGTGGAAGCCGGTGATCGTGCGCAGCAGGTCCTCCTCGGCGAGGTAGACCGGGATCTCCCCGTGCTCGCCGGCGCCCACCTCACGCAGCAGGTCCTGCAGGTCAGGCAGCCACCGCGGCGCCATCAGGAACGACCGCGGCCGGTAGCCCGCCCGCACTGCGCGCCGGATCACCGTGGAGGACTCGGCCATGAACAGCCCGCGCTCAGGCTCCAGCCGACGGCGCAGGGCCACGTCGGTCAGCCGGGTGTAGTCGGCGAGCAGGTCGCCACTCAGGTCGTCGGCAGTGAGAGTGAGACAAGGCACCAGCAGACCCTATAGGGCCGGATCCACGCACCGCCCGCCCACCGTGGCGGGCGCACGATTCAGCGGGTGAGCAACCAGCGGCGGGCCGGACGGTGGCCCGCGGCACGGTCCCGCGCGGAGAAGGAGATGGCGTTCCGGTAGTGCACGGTGACCTGGTGGTTGACGGCCTCCCAGGTGCGTTCCGCCGTCGAGTCCCGCGCCGCCAGGCCCATCTCTGCCCGTCGCACCGGGTTCGCGGCCAGAGTGGCGACGTACTGGCGCATCGCGTCGAGCTGGCCGGGTTGGTAGAGGAAGCCGGTCTCGCCGTGCTGGACGAGGTCGATCGGACCGCCCCGGGCCGGGGCGATCACCGGAACCCCGCAGGCCTGCGCCTCCTGGATCGTCTGCGCAAAGGTGTCCATCTCGCCGGTATGCACGAACATGTCGAGGGAGGCCATCATCCGGGGCAGCTCAGCGCCGTCGAGCCGGCCAGTGAACACGGCACCAGGGAGCGTACGACGCAACCACTCCTCCCGCGGGCCGTCACCGACCACGACCACCCGCACGCCCGGCAGCTGTTGCAGCACCGCCAGGTCCTCCACCTGCTTCTCCCGTGCCAGGCGTCCGACGTAACCGACGAGCACCTCACCATCGGTGAGCAACGACGTGCGCAGTGCCTCGTCACGATGCACCGGGGAGAACCTCTCCCGGTCCACCCCGTGCGGCCACACGGCGACCCGGTGCACGCCGCGGTCGATGAGCTGTTGGCAGGCGTAGCTGGACGGCGCGAGGGAGAGCGTGGCGCTCTTGTGGATGTCCTCGATCCGGCGCCACAGCAGCGGTTCGATCTGGCGCACCTTGTACCGTTTGGCGTAGCTGGGCACCTCGGTCTGGTAGACCGCGACCGAGGGCAGGCCCAGGGTGTGCGCAGCACCGATCGCCTGCCATCCGAGCATGAACGGCGCCGCCAGGTGCACCACGTCGGCGTCGAAACACCGCAGGTGCTCCTCCAGCGTGCGCACCCGCGGTGTGGAGAGTCGCAGCTCGCTGTACCCCGGCAGCGGGACGGCACGGAAACGCCGCACGCTGGCACCGGCGTAAACGCTCACGGAGTCCTGGCCACGGCCCGCCGCGGGCGCGAGCACGATCACCTCGTCCCCGTTCGCGGCAAGGTACTCCAGCAACCGCAGCAGGGTCACCGTGACCCCATTGGCCTGCGGAAGGAACGACTCGGCGACCACAGCGATGCGCACACGAGCATCGTGGCAGATCGGGGCGCGAGAACGGATCACCCCAGAGGCGGATGTTGCCTGTGTTCACTCACCCTAAAGAGTGACGCCGATGGCCCCGCGCCGATCACGACGCTGCCGCTACTACTCGACCTCGGCGGCGGCGGCCGCGAACTGGGCCTGGTACAGGCGTGCGTACGCACCGCCGGCGGCGAGCAGGTCCGCGTGATTGCCCTGCTCCACGATCGCGCCCGACTCCATCACCAGGATCACGTCGGCGTCGCGGATGGTGGAGAGCCGGTGCGCGATCACGAAACTGGTCCGGCCCTTGCGCAGCGCGTTCATCGCATCCTGGACGAGCACCTCGGTGCGGGTGTCCACCGAGCTGGTGGCCTCGTCCAGGATGAGGATCGCAGGGTCGGCGAGGAACGCGCGGGCGATCGTGAGCAGCTGCTTCTCCCCCGCACTCACCGCCGTCCCATCGGTACCCTCGTCGTCCATCCGGGTCTCGTACCCGTCGGGCAGGGTGCGTACGAACGGGTCCACACCGGTGGCCTCGGCGGCGGCGACGAGGTCGGCGTCGTTGACCTCCCGGTGCGAGCCGTACCGGATGTTCTCGGCGATGGTGCCGCCGAACAACCAGGTGTCCTGCAGCACCATGCCGATGTTGGACCGCAGCTCGCCCCGGGTCAGGTGACGGGTATCGGTCCCGTCGAAGGTGATTCGACCACCCTGCACCTCGTAGAACCGCATGATGAGGTTCACCAGTGTCGTCTTCCCGGCACCAGTCGGCCCCACGATCGCGATCGTCTGACCCGGCTCCGCCACGAAGGAGAGGTCCTCGATCAGCGGGCGCTCGGGCGTGTAGGAGAAGGACACGTCCTCGAACGCCACCCGCCCGGAGACGGGGCCGAGCGTCTCGGGAGCACGCGGGTCGGCATCCTCCTCGTCGGCGTCCAGCAGGTCGAACACCCGCTCGGCGGAGGCAGCGCCGGACTGCATGAGGTTCATCAACGACGCGATCTGAGTGATCGGCTGGGAGAACTGCCGGGAATACTGCACGAACGCCTGCACGTCACCGAGCGACATGGTGCCCGAGGCCACCCGCAACGCTCCGAGCACGGCGATCGCCACGTACCCCAGGTTCGCGATCCAGCCCATCACCGGTTGGATGGTGCCCGTGATGAACTGGGCTCGGAACGAGGCACGGTAGAGCCGCTCGTTCTCCTCCTGGAACGTGTCCACCGCCGCCTGCTCGTGGCCGAACACGCGCACCAGGTCGTGCCCGGTGTACATCTCCTCCACGTGGGAGTTCACCGTTCCGGTGCGCTTCCACTGCTCCACGAACTCGGGTTGCGACCGCTTCGCGATCTGCCCCACCACGACGGCGGAGAGCGGGATGGTCACGAGCGCCACCAAAGCGAGCTGCCAGGAGATCCACAGCATCATGGCGACCACTCCGACGACGGTCAGCACCGACGTGATCAGCTGGGAGAGCGTCTGCTGCAGGCTCTGGGCGATATTGTCGATGTCGTTGGTCACCCGGGAGAGCACCTCACCGCGGGCCTGCCGGTCGAAGTAGCGCAACGGGAGGCGGTTCAGCTTCGTCTCCACCTGTTCCCGGAGCCGGAACACCACCTGCTGCACCACCGTGGTGGTGATGCGCCCCTGCAACCAGGTGAACAGGAAGGCGCAGGCATAGACGACCACCACGATCCCGAGACTGGCGGCGAGCCGATCGAAGTCCACTCCCTGGCCCGGGACCAGGTTCGGCATCCCCTCGAGGGTGTCCGCCCGCGTGTGCTCCCCAGACGCACGGAGCGCGTCGATCCATTCCTCCCGCGTCATCTGCGGATCGAGCTCGCGGCCGACGAGACCGTCGAAGATGATGTTCGTGGCATTGCCGAGCATCTTCGGACCGATCACGGTCAGGACGGTGCCGACCACCCCGAGCAGCACGGCCACGAGCACCCAGATGCGGTCCGTCCGCAGCGCACCGACGATCCGGCGTGCCGCACCGAGCAGATCCTTGGGCTTCTCGGTCGGCATCGCCAGACCGCCGGCAGGGCCGCCCCCCGGGCGGGGCCGTTCCTCGACCTTCGCCTGCGCCTGCAGCTCGGAGTCGTCGGCACGCTCCCCGGCGGTGACGTCGTTCGGATCACTCACGCTGTGCTCTCCTTGCCTGAGCACTGCGGTGCCTCACTCCGGCACACCTCGTTCCTCGCCGTACCTACGCGGGGGCTCCTCGCGCTCATGCTGTGCTCTCCTTGCCTGAGCACTGCGGTGCCTCACTCCGGCACACCTCGTTCCTCGCCGTACCTACGCGGGGGCTCCTCGCGCTCATGCTGCTTCCTCCGCGGTGAGCTGGGACGCCACGATCTCCTGATAGGTCGGATTCTCGGCGAGCAGCTGCTCATGGGTGCCGCGCCCCACCACGCGGCCGTGCTCGAGCACCAGGATCTCGTCCGCCCCACGGATCGTGGCCACCCGTTGCGCCACCACGATCACACTCGCCTGGCGGGTGCGCGGGAACAGGGCAGCGCGCAGCGCCGCGTCGGTCGCATAGTCCAGGGCGGAGAAGGAGTCGTCGAACAGGTACACAGCCGGCCGGCGCACCAGGGCACGTGCAATCGCGATCCGCTGCCGCTGCCCACCGGAGACGTTGGTCCCGCCCTGCGCGATCGCTGCGTCCAGCCCGCCGTCCATGGAGCGCACGAAGTTCTCCGCCTGCGCGACCCGCAGCGCCTCCCAGAGCTCGTCGTCCGTGGCGTCCGCGCGTCCGTACCGCAGGTTCGACGCGACGGTCCCTGTGAACAAGTACGGCTTCTGCGGCACCAGTCCGATCACCGAGGAGAGCACCGCCGGGTCGAGGTCGCGCACGTCCACCCCGTCGATCCCGATCGCACCGGAGGTCACGTCGAACAGGCGCGGCACCAGGTGCAGCAGCGTGCTCTTCCCCGACCCGGTGGAACCGATGATGGCGGTGGTGGTTCCGGGGCGTGCGGTCAGGTCGATCTCGTGCAGCACGTCGTTCTCGGCGCCCGGGTAGTGGAACGTCACACCCGCCATCTCCACCAGACCCCGAACGTGCGTGGGTCGCTGTCCCTGCTGCGGCGGGTGCACGGTCGGCTCCGAGCTGAGCACCTCCTGGATCCGTTCCGAGGAGACGGCCGCTCGAGGGGCGAACATGAACATCATCGTGGCCATCATCACGGCCATCAGGATGAACATCAGGTACGAGAGGAAGGCCACCAGAGAACCGATATCGGCCAGGCCCGCGTCCACCCGCCTGCCACCGAACCAGATCACCGCCACCGATGCGATGTTCACGATCAGCATGACCATCGGCATCGCGAACGCCATCACGCGCCCGACCTTCACGGCCACGTCCCGCAAGGTCGCGTTGGCGCTACCGAACCGGAGAGCCTCGTCGGCTTCCTTCACGAAAGCGCGTACCACCCGGATCCCAGTGATCTGCTCCCTCAGGATGCCGTTCACCCGGTCGATCCGCTTCTGCATGGAGCGGAAGTAGGGCACCATGCGCATCGCCACCAAGGCCATCGTGACGCCGAGCACCGGCACCACCGCCACCAGCAGCAACGACAGTCCGGGGTCCTCCCGCACCGCCATGATCACGCCACCGATCAGCATGATCGGCGCCATGATCACCACCGTCAGGGACATGAACACGAACATCTGGACCTGCTGCACGTCGTTGGTCGAGCGAGTGATCAACGACGGTGTCCCGAACGCGGACATCTCCTGGGTGGAGAAGCGCATCACGCGGGTGAACAGGTCGTCGCGCAGATCTCGACCCAGCGACATGGCCGTCCGAGCGCCGAAGTAGACCGCGACGACACTCGTCACGGCCTGCACGGCGCTGACGGCCAGCATCAGGCCACCGATCCGCCAGATCAGATCGGTGTCCCCGAGCACCACCCCCTGGGAGATGATGTCGGCGTTCAGGCTCGGCAGATACAGGGCCGCGAGCGTCTGCACCAGCTGCAGCAGGCAGACCAGGGTGATAGCACCGCGATACGGGGTCAGCGAGGTGCGAAGAAGACCGAGCACCCCACGAACTTACACCGCGTCAGGAAAGCAATTTCCACGCCGCATACGCGAATCCCCCGTCGATCTGGCGGCTGTCACCGACCAGATCGACGAGGGATTCGCGTGAGAGAGCGTCAGCCTCGAGGCTCCTGCCCCGTCACTGGTGCGGCTGCCACGGTTCCTGCGGGGCGGGCGGTGGCTCCTCGCCCTCCGGCGGACGCTGACCTGCTGCACTGGACGGGTCGAACGGACGTCCGGAGGTCTCGCCAGCCTGAGTGGCCTCAGCAGTCGCCTCGGTCGCCTGGCCGCGGGCCTCGCGAAGGGCCTCCGCAGGGTCCTGCAGGGATGTCTCCGGCAGTTCCACGTCAAGCCCCTCGATGTGCTCGAGGTCCTTCTCGCGCTTCTCGCGGCGAGTCTCGCCGCCGCCACCCGAGGAGGGGGCTCCGCCGCCGCTGACGCCGCCGCCACCGCTGGGCCCGCCGTCGCCGAAGGCCGAGGAGATCGACCCAAGGGCGGCGGTGAGCTCGGTGGGAACGACCCAAAGCTTGGACGAGGTGCCGTTGGCGATCTCCGGCAGCATCTGCAGGTACTGGTAGGCCAGCAGCTTCGGGTCGGCGTCGCCGCGGTGGATCGCGTCGAAGACCTGAAGGATCGCGCGGGACTCACCCTGCGCCTTGAGGATGGCGGCCTGCGCCTGGCCCTCGGCGGTCAGGATCGCGGACTGCTTCTCACCTTCAGCGGTGAGGATCGCGGACTGCTTCACACCTTCAGCGGTCAGGATCGCCGCACGACGGTCCCGCTCGGCACGCATCTGCTGCTCCATCGCGCCCTGCACGCTGGGCGGCGGGTCGATCGCCTTGAGCTCGACCCGGTTCACGCGGATACCCCACCGACCGGTGGCCTCATCGAGCACACCACGCAACTGACCGTTGATCTGGTCACGGCTGGTGAGGGTCTGCTCCAGGTCCATCGAACCGATGATGTTACGCAGCGTGGTCACGGTGAGCTGCTCGATCGCCTGGATGTAGTCCGCGATCTCGTAGGTGGCCGCCTTCGGGTCCGTCACCTGGTAGTAGACGACGGTGTCGATGCTCACCACGAGGTTGTCGGAGGTGATCACCGGCTGCGGGCGGAACGGCACCACGCGCTCACGCAGGTCGACCCCGGCACGGATCCGGTCGACGAACGGGATAAGGAAGTGCAGACCCGCATACATGGTGGACTGATAGCGGCCGAGCCGCTCGATGATCAGCGCACCGGCCTGCGGCACGATGCGGATCGCACGCGAGATCGCGACGATCACGAACAACGCGACGAGGGCGATGATGATCAAGCCGATGATGGCTCCTGCGTCACCCACTGGTTACCCCTTCGATGGTGGTGGTGGACCCGAGCTGACGCCGGGTCCCTGCTTCGTCTGTGATGGTGTTGTCGGGCGCCATGCGGTGGATCCGCTGGAGCGTTCAGAATCCCTGTGTGGCAGGGCCGTACGGCTGACTCGGATCTGCTGGCGTCTCCGGCTGGGCGACGTACGCCGTCGCCCCCTCGATACGCACGACGACCACGTCGGTGCCGGCGGGGAGGACCACCCCGGTCCGTTCGATCCGCGCCGTCCAGACCTCACCGGAGAGCTTGACCCGACCCGCGCGGTCGCTCACATCGGCGACGACGGTGGCCGGTCGCCCGATCTGAGCGTCCACACCCGTCTTGGCGTCCGGTGTCGTCGACTTCAGCTTCGCCAAGGCCCACGGGCGCACGCCGAACAACAGCAGCACCGAGACGAGGGCGGCGACGAGGATCTCCAGCCAGAGGGGAGCTCCGAGCAGGCCGGCGAATGCGGCGGCGACCGCGCCACCGGCGAGCATGAGGAACAACAGGTCTACGGTGAGCATCTCCACGACGCCCAGCACCAACGCGGCGCCCAGCCACCACAGCCAGCCCAGATCCATCGTGAACCTCTCCCCATCGTCGTATTGATCAGTCTACGGGACGCGCCTGCTCACGCGGGTGTGGAAACCCGTCTCCAGACGGGCAGAACTCCCCGGCGGCGCCTCACCACCGGGGTGGATGTCCGGCCGTGTGTGCTCCGCTCTCCGAGGCCAGTGCGCGGGCGGTCCAGCGGGCACCGTGACGTTCGACCACCAGGTCCAGCCCAAAGGTCTCCGAGAGATGCTGCGGGGTCATCACCGTCTCCAGTTGCCCCGCCGCGACCGTCTTCCCCTCGCGCAGCAGCAGGCCGTCGGTGAACCCGGGCGGGATCTCCTCCACGTGGTGGGTGACCAGGATCAGCACCGGCGAGCTCACATCCGCGGCCAGCTCGCCGAGGGCGGCCACCAGGTCCTCCCGGCCACCCAGATCGAGGCCGGCGCCCGGCTCGTCGAGGATGAGCAGCTCGGGGTCGGTCATCATCGCGCGAGCGATCTGCACCCGCTTGCGCTCTCCCTCGGAGAGGGTGCCGAACAGTCGGTCGGCGAAGGCGGCCATCCCGAACACGCCCAGCAGGTCCCGCGCTCGACCCTCGTCGAGTTGCTCGTAGGACTCCCGCCACCGTCCGGTCACGCCGTAGGAGGCGGTGAGCACCACATCGAGCACGCGCTCACTGCCCGGGATGCGGTCGGCGAGGGAGGCGCTGGCCAGACCCACCCGCGGGCGGAGCTCGAAGACGTCGATGCGACCGAGCTCCTCGCCGAGCACGGTCACCCGGCCCCCGGTCGGGTGCATCCGCGCCGCCGCGAGCTGGATGATCGTGGTCTTACCCGCGCCGTTCGGGCCGAGCACCACCCACCGTTCACCCTCTTCGACCGACCACGACACCGAGTCGAGGATCAACTTCTGGCCACGCCGGACGGTCACGTCGTCGAACTGAAGCACGTCACCCATGCAGGTGAGCCTATCGGCCCGGGAGCATCCTCCGGGACGTCCTGGCGAGGCAACCGCACCCGGTGACGGCGGAGATTCACCCGTGCCGTGGATGTGACACCTGGCGCGTGCTCACCTAAGTTCTGGCGTGTGCCGATCGATCTCCCCCGCTCCGTCCTCACCGCACTGTGGGTGGCTGAGCTGCGTGCTGTCGGCGGCCCGCACGGTCCAGGGACGGACGAGCTCACCGCCGCCGCCGTGCCGGCCATCCAGGGCGAGGACGAGCCGCACACGCTCATCGAGGCACCCACCGCCGAGGTGCCGCTGAGCGTCGGCCGCTCGGGGCTGCGCACAGCCGTGCCGACCGTCCTGGACCGGCTGGCCGCACATCCCGGGGTGGTACACGCTGCGCTGCCGGTGCCCGGGGAGGTCGGTGTGCCTGCCCCCGTGGCGCAGGAGGCGATCGAGACGGGAGAGGCGGTGGTCGCCGTCGGGAATCCTGGTGAGACCACCGTGGTGGCCCTCCCGCACGTACAGACCTTCGGTTCGGCACTGGAACCCGGTGCGATGGTGACCTGGGCGGTGCACCGGTGCGAGGGCAACACGGGAGTGCCGGACTCACCGGCAGACGCCCGGCGCAGCCTCACCGAGGCCCTGGAGCTGGCGATCGACGCACTCACTCGGATGGACGTCGCGCGGTGGCGACCCGAGGCGGCCGAGGACATCGCAATGCTGGCCTCGGCTACCGTGCCACCCGAGCTGCACCTGCGCCTTCCCGGCGGACTGGACGGGCGCCGGCTCGACCTGCTGGTGCGGGCCGCACGGCTGAACGCCATCGTGGACCTGGCCACAGAGGACGACGGCGCGGCGGTGAACGTCTGGCAGGTGGATCAGCGCAGCGCGGCCATGCGGCACGTGGCGGCCGCGGCGCGGCGCGCGATGGTCTCAGCCACGGTCAGCGCGCCGCCTTCCACTCCGGCCTGAGCAGCGACATCATCACCTGGTCCACCCAGCCGTCGTCGAAGCGCAGCGCATCGCGCTCCCGGCCCTCCACCACGAAGCCGGCCTTCTCGTAGACCCGCTGGGCCCGGGGGTTGAAGGTGAACACCCCGAGCGAGATCCGGTGCAGCGGCAGGTGCGTGAATGCGTGATCGACCATCAGCCGCATCGCCTCGCTGCCGAGCCCGCGGTCCCGCCCGGCCGGCCCGATCAGGATGCGGATGTTGCAGGAGGAGTTCTGCTCGTCCCAGTCGTTCAGCACCACTTCCCCGACGCAGGCACCCTCGGGGGTGGCGGCCTCGGCGATCATCAGGTCCAGCCGCCCGGACTGCTCGGCGCGGGTGGAGTACCACTGGTGCACCTCGGCGCGGTCCGCGGTGGCCGTGTTCGCCTCGGCCGTGGAGTGCACGCTCCCGGTGAGCCGGTTCACGTCCGGGTCGGTGAGGATCTCCACCAGGGCGTCCAGATCCTGGTCCCGGTAGCCGCGCAGCACGGCCCGGTCCCCAGCGAGCGTGGGGACCTGCAGCCAGGGGTCCTCAGGCATCGAGGACCGCCCGGTAGACCTCGAGAGTGCGCTCGGCGATGGCCGCCCAGGAGAACTCGTCCTCTGCGCGACGGCGGCCCGCCTCGCCCATCCGACGTGCCCGCTCGGCGTCGGTGGCCACCTCGGTCAGGGCACGGGTCAGGTCGGCGGCAAACGTCTCCGGGTGCACCGGCGTGCCGGTGCCGTCCTCCCTTTGCTCCAGGGGCACCAGCAGGCCGGTCTCCCCGTCGGCGACCACCTCGGGGATCCCCCCGGTCGCGGACGCCACCACGGGCACTCCGACGGCCATCGCCTCGAGGTTGACGATGCCGAGCGGCTCGTACACCGACGGGCACACGAAGACCATGGCGGCGGCGAGCAGGCCGACCACCTCAGCCCGCGGCAGCATCTCGTCGATCCAGACCACACCCGTCCGGGTGCGCTGCAGCTCGGCGACGGCCTCGCTGACCTCGGTGGCCAGCTCCTTGGTGTCCGGCGCGCCGGCGCAGAGCACCAGCTGCACCTCCTCGGGCAGGTCACGTACCGCGGCGAGCAGGTGCGGCAGTCCCTTCTGCCGGGTGATGCGCCCGACGAAGATGACCGCGGGCCGGTCCGGGTCCACGCCGTGCTTGCGTGCGATCTCGGCGGCCTCGGTGGCCTCCGGTCGCTTCCACGAGTCCAGGTCGATCCCGTTGTGCACCACCACCACCTTGTCCGGGTTGAGCTGGGGGTAGGAGCGCAGGATGTCCCGGCGCATCCCGGCACTGACGGCGATCACCCGTTCGGCCCCTTCGTAGGCCGTGCGTTCGGCCCAGCTGGACAGGGCGTACCCGCCGCCGAGCTGTTCGGCCTTCCACGGGCGCAGGGGCTCCAGGCTGTGTGCGGAGAGCACGTGCGGGATGCCGTGCAGCAGGCCGCCGAGGTGGCCGGCCATGTTGGCGTACCAGGTGTGTGAGTGCACCAGGTCCGCCCCGGCGACGTCGTTGGCGATCTGCAGGTCCACCCCGAGGGTGGCCAGCGCGGCGTTCGCCCCGTCCAGTTCGGCGGGCACGTCGTACCCGGTCACGCCGTCGCCGTCGCGGGGGCCGTCGAAGCAGCGGACCCGCACGTCCGCGTGACTACGCAGCACCCGGGAGAGTTCGTCCACGTGCACCCCGGCACCTCCGTAGACGTGCGGGGGTACTCCCTGGTGAGGATGTCGACACGCATCTGAGCTCCTTCACTGGCGGCTGAGGATGAACAATTTTGGACCAGGTGCCCATACCGATGGTGCGACCTGCTTTGTGACTCTAGGGTTCTGAGCATGGCAGCACCACGGGTTCTCGCAATCGTTCTGGCCGGCGGAGAAGGCAAGCGGCTGATGCCGCTGACCAAGGACCGTGCGAAACCGGCCGTCCCCTTCGGGGGCATCTATCGCCTGATCGACTTCGCCCTGTCCAACGTGGTGAACTCCGGCTATCTCAAGGTCGTGGTGCTCACCCAGTACAAGTCGCACTCGCTGGACCGGCACATCGCGATCACCTGGCGCATGTCGGCCCTGCTGGGCAACTACGTGGCCCCGGTGCCGGCGCAGCAGCGGGTGGGCAAGAACTGGTTCCTCGGCAGCGCCGACGCGATCTACCAGTCCCTGAACCTCATCGACGACGAGAAGCCGGACATCGTGGTGGTAGTCGGTGCCGACCACGTGTATCGGATGGACTTCTCCCAGATGGTCGACTCGCACATCGCCTCCGGCGCGGAGATGACCGTGGCCGGGATCCGGCAGCCGAAGTCGCTGGCCGACCAGTTCGGAGTGATCGACGCCGACCCCAGCGACCCGCGCAAGATCGCAGCCTTTTTGGAGAAGCCGACCGACCCGCCAGGCCTGGCGGACTCCCCCGACGAGGTGCTCGCCTCGATGGGCAACTACGTGATGAACGCCGACGCCCTCGTGGACGCCGTCACCAAGGACGCGGCCTCGAGCGACTCCAAGCACGACATGGGCGGCGACATCGTGCCCTACTTCGTCTCCAAGGGGCAGTGCGGCCTGTATGACTTCATCGAGAACGATGTGCCCGGGTCGAAGGACCGGGACCGCGACTACTGGCGCGACGTGGGGACGCTGGACGCCTACTACGAAGCGAACCGCGACCTGATCGCCGTGCAGCCGGTGTTCAACGTGTACAACGACTCGTGGCCGCTGCACACCGGGTACACGGGCCTGCCGCCGGCGAAGTTCGTGCATGCCGTGGAGGACCGGATCGGGCACGCGACCGACTCGATCATCTCCCCCGGTGTGGTCGTCTCCGGCGGTGAGGTGTCCGGCTCGGTACTCTCCCCCGGCGTTCGTTTGAACTCGTGGTCGCGGGTGGAGGACTCGGTGCTGATGGACGGGGTGATCGTGCACCGGCACGCCACCGTACGCCGGGCGATCCTGGACAAGGGAGTCACCGTCGAGGCCGGCGCCACCGTGGGGGTGGATGCCGAGCGGGACAAGGCTCGCGGGTTCACCATCACCGACACCGGGATCACGGTCGTCCCGAAGAACGGTCGGATCACGGCCGACTGACGATCTGCTGGCATGATCGGGCGGCATGAGTGAGCGTGCCCCGCGGACCCGCCGTCTGATCATCGTCGACGTGGACTCCACGTTCATCACCAGTGAGCAGATCGACCTGCTCGCCGATCGCGCCGGGACCGGCGACCGGGTCGCCGCGATCACCGAACGTGCGATGGCCGGGGAACTGGATTTCGCCGCGTCGCTGACCGAGCGGGTCAGCGCGCTGGCCGGGTTACCTGTGAGCGCCCTGGAGCAGGTGCGTGATCAGGTGCGGCTCAGCGCCGGTGCGGCCGAGCTGGTGACGGCGGCCCACGAGCGGGACTGGCCGCTCGCCCTGGTCTCCGGCGGCTTCCACGAGATCGTCGACCCGCTGGCGGAGCGGCACGGCATCACCCGGGTGCGGGCGAACCGGCTGGAGGTGGCCGACGGCGCGCTGACCGGGCGAGTGACGGGTGAGATCGTCGACCGGGCCGCGAAGGCGCGGTGGTTGCGCTACTTCGCCGATCAGGAGGGCATCGACCTGGCCGACACGGTCGCGATCGGGGACGGCGCGAACGACCTCGACATGCTGGCAGTGGCCGGTCTCGGGGTCGCCTTCAACGCCAAGCCGGTGGTCGCGGCGCAGGCCGACCGGGCGATCACCGAGGGCGGACTGGACCGCGTGCTGGAGTGGCTCTGAGGCGACCGGTCGCCGTCAGCCGTTCTCCCGCCCGCTGACCAGGCCGGTGAGCACGCTGCTGCGCCGGCCGAGGCTGCTCCACGAGCCGTCGTGGGTGAGCAGGGCCGCCATCGCGGTGGAGATCCCGGTGCGCACCCGGTGGGTGGCAGCATCCTCGGACCCGGGGCCGGCGAGCAGGTGCGCGACGGCGGAGGTCACCGGTTCGTGGCCGACCACCAGCAGGCGGGTGGCCGCCTCGGGCGCCGCGCAGAGCACGTCGAGCATGTCCGTCACGTCCGCCCCGTAGAGCTCGTCGAGGTGGCGCACCTCGACGTCGTCGGCGGCCCCCTCCATCCCGACGGCGACCAGCTGCCAGGTCTGCCGGGTGCGCACGGCGGCCGAGCACAGCACCAGGTCGGGCACGCCGGTCGAGGCGAGTAGCCGCTCCCCCACCAGACGTGCATGAGCGCGCCCGTCGATGCTGAGCGCCCGGTCGACGTCGCGGAGCGCGCCGTGTTCGGCCTGGGCGTGCCGCAGCAGCACCAGGCGCTTGGGCTCGGAACTCATCGACCCAGGATACGCGTGCACCTGCCGGCGGCAGTCCTTGACCGGTCGACCCTGTTTGCCCTACATTCCGTGCTAAGTGATTTTTCACTTAGCCCCTAACCGCTATCGACGGAGATACCGGAATGACCTCCTCATCACGCACATCCATCAGCCGGCGTACCCTGCTGCAGACGGCTGCGGCCGGCGCCGGCGGCCTCGCCCTCGCTGGGTGTGGCAGCGGCACATCATCCGGCTCGAGCGGCGACTCGCTCTCGCTCATGCTGTTCGGACCCACCGAGGAATTTCTCACCTGGTTGCGAGAGACCGTTCTCACGCCGTTCACCGAGGAGCACGGGATCGACGTGGAAGTTCGCCAGTCCGACTGGGGCTCAGGATTCCAGAAGCTGCTCACCGCGACCGCGAGCGGGTCCCTCGCGGACGTCACGATGCTCGGGCAGGTGATGACGCCCGCACTCGCCTCCAAGAACGCCTTCCTCCCGATCGACGAATACCTCGCCGACTGGCCAGAGAAGGACGCCATCTATCCCGACATGCTTGCCGACGGCACCTACGACGGTGTCAGCTACGCCGTTCCCGTGTACGCCGACGTGCGCGCACCGTTCTACCGCACCGACCTGCTCGACCAGGTCGGTGCCTCCATCCCGACGACCTGGGACGAGTACCGCGCCGTCGCCGAAGCACTGGACGCCGAGTCCGGTGGCCCTCTGGAGTTCCCGACGTTCTGGAGCCAGGACAACGCGGTAGGGATGATGCAGGCGTGGAGTCAGCTGCTGTACCAGGCCGGCGGGGCGTTCTTCTCCGACGACGGCGCTTCCACCCTCGCCAGCGCCGAAGGCCACGCCGCGCTCGAGTATCTCGTCGGCTACTTCGACTCTGGCCTCTCCGACCCGCATCTGGTGTACCAAGGCACCGGCGCACGCCCCACGATCGCGGGTACAGCAGGGATGGTCTTCGGCAGTCAGACGCAACTGCGCAACGCCGCTGAGTTCGCACCGGAGGTCCGGGACCATCTGGTCGCCGGCCCTCCGCTAGGCGGCACGGCGACAAGTGAGCCCACCACGATCGCGTGGATCAACAAGCTGGCGATCTCCGCGACCACGGACCAGCCGGACGCCGCCTGGGCGCTGGTGTCCACGCTCGCTTCCAAGGATAATGCCGAGCGCTACGCCGAGTTCTTCGGCGGGCTGCCGGCCCGGTCCGATCTCACCGATGCGGCCTACCTCGAGGACTCCGAGCCCGAGCTGATCGCCGCCCTCGCCGACGCACGGGCGCTGCCGACGTCCCCGAACCTGCTGGAGATCCAGCAGGAGATCAACACAGCGCTCCAGGCGGCGATCCGGCAGGAACGGTCTGTCGAGGAGACCCTCCAGCAGCTCGACGCGACGATCGACGGCATCAATGCTGACTGATCAGGCAACAGCGGTGACGACGTCCGCACCCTCGACGGGCCGGGTCGACCTCCGCAGCGGCCAGCGGCGGGCCGGCAACCTGCTGGTCGCACCGGCCTACACCGGGATCGTCATCACCGCCCTCGTCCCACTGCTCGCGGCCTTCGCGCTCAGCTTCACCAGCTACGGCCTGCTCGAACCTCCGCAGTGGGTGGGCCTTCGCAACTACCGCACCGTGCTCGGTGACCCCGTGTACTGGGAGTCGTTGCGCAACACGGTGAGCTTTGCGTTCGGTCAGGTCCTCATCGGGATCGTGGTCACCATCTTCGTGGCGCTGCTGTTCAACAGGGCCCTGTTCGGCGGGGCGGTGATGCGCACGATCGTCTACATCCCGCAGGCCGCGTCCTACGTGGTGGTGGCGCTGATGTGGAACCTGCTCCTCGATCCGGCCGTCGGACCTATCAACGCCGCACTCGGTGCGCTCGGAGTCGACCACCCCGTGTACTTCCTCACGGACAGCTCGCTCGCGATGCCGTCGATCATCGTGATGAGCCTTTGGCGCAACCTCGGCTACTTCATGATCATCGTGCTGGCCGCCCTGCAGTCCGTTCCGGAGGAGCTCACCGAGGCCGCCATGATGGACGGCGCCGGTCCGGTGCGCCGATTCTTCGCGGTGACCCTGCCCTCGATCTCCAAGGTCGTCTCGTTCGTGGCCATCACCTGGTTCCTGGGTGCGTTGCAGATGTTCACCCAGTCCTACGTGATGACCGGTGGTGGCCCTGTGAACGCTACTCGAACGCTCGTCTACCTGATGTATGACGAGGCGTTCCTCCGGCTGGACATCGGGACCGCGTGCGCGATCGCCGTCATGCTCTTCGTTCTCGTGGTGGTGCTGTCGGTGCTGCTCCGGGTGCTGTTGCGGACCAGGAAGGACTGATCCATGACCATGAAGACCTCACGCCGCACGGCCGGCATCTGGCAGGCCGTAGCCCTGATCCTCGCAGCCCTGTACGCGGTACCGGTCGGCTACATCGTGATGATCTCGCTGACACCGAGCGGGCAGAACCTGGGTCAGTGGCCCACGCACCTGGACCTCGGCAACTACGCCGACGCCTTCGGGAGCACCGATTTCGTGCGGTTCTTCGGCAACAGTGTGGCCGTGGCCGTGGTCTGTACGCTGACCCAGCTCCTCCTCTCCTGCTCAGCCGGGTACGCACTGGCGCTGCTCCCTGTGCGGGCCAAGAACACCCTGACCCTGCTCGTGGTCGCCTTGCTCGTCGTGCCGCCCGAGGTTGCCATGGTGCCGCTGTTCGTGATGATCACGCGGGTGCCGTTGCTCGGCGGGAACGACATTCTCGGTGCGGGGGGCACCGGCATGCTGGACACCCTGCCGGCGCTGATGCTCCCGCACCTGGTGAGCGCCCTGCCGATCTTCCTGATGCGCCAGTTCTACGCGGGTCTCCCGACCGAACTCGGGGATGCCGCCCGGGTCGATGGCGCATCGGAGGTACACATCTTCGCCCGCATCTACACACCGCTGGTCAAGCCGGCGGCCGCGATCGTCGCCGTCATCGCCTTCCAGGCGGCCTGGAACGACTTCCTCTGGCCGCTCGTATCCACCACCAGCAACGACATGCGCACCCTCCAGCTGGGACTGACGATCTTCTTCCAGGAGAACTCCACCCAGTGGACGCTACTGATGGCCGCCGTGCTGGCAATCAGCATTCCGATCGTTATCGGCTTCCTCCTGGTGCAGCGGTTCTTCCGCAGCGGTGTCCTCAGTGGAGCGCTGAAGTAGATGCCTACGATGAGGCGGTCCTGCCCCAGCACACACACGCCCCTGAGGATGAACGATGAAGCTCGAGATCGCCCTGCTGAGCTGGCTGCTGGTCCGCCGGATGAGCGGCTACGACATCGTCGCCTGGCTCAAGCAGGAGGGGAAGTTCATCGGCTACGACCGGTACGCGAGCCAGGTGTACCGATATCTGAACCGACTCCACGAGGCGGGGCTGCTGGAGTTCGAGGTCGAGAAGCGACAGAACGCCCCGGATGCGAAGGTGTACCACATCACCGATTCGGGAGTGCAGCGGCTGCGGGAGTGGCTGGCGAGCACCTACGCACCGAAGGGGTACCTGGACGACCCGGAGCTGAAGTTCCGCATCGAGGTCGGCGCCTTGCTCGACCTGCCGCGGGCGCTGGAACTGATCGACCAAGAGCTTGCCTTTCGCACCGAGGAGATCGCCCGCAATCGGGGGCGCGACCGATCGATCGACACCACGTTCGCTCGCCCGGAGGCGAACATCGCTGCCCTCGAGGCGCTCCGCGAGGAGCAGCACGTACATGGCAACTGGCGAACCGACCGCTACATGGAGTGGATGGTCCGCCTGCGAAGCATGCTGGACGACCTGAGCGACAGGACGATCGCACCGAGAAGAGAGTGAGCCGATGA
Organism: Ruania alba; assembly: GCF_900105765.1. Lineage (NCBI taxonomy): Bacteria > Bacillati > Actinomycetota > Actinomycetes > Micrococcales > Ruaniaceae > Ruania > Ruania alba. The sequence continues at coordinate 1,107,163 of NZ_FNTX01000001.1, read as the reverse complement.
AGGCCATCGTGGTCATGTTCGACACCCTGAACCGCCGTTACCTGCCCCCGTACGGCTGCACGTCGACATACGCGCCGAACTTCCAGCGACTGGCCGAGCGCACCGTCACCTTCGACAACTGCTATGCAGGCTCCATGCCGTGCATGCCCGCCCGTCGAGAGCTGCACACCGGTCGCTACAACTTCCTGCATCGCTCGTGGGGACCGCTGGAGCCGTTCGACGACTCATTGCCGGAGCTACTGCGCGAGCTCGGCGTCTACAGTCACCTCGTCACCGATCACCAGCACTACTGGGAGGACGGCGGGGCGACCTACCACCAGCGCTTCTCCACCTTCGAGCTCTTCCGCGGGCAGGAGGGCGACAAGTGGAAGGGCCATGTGCCGTCGTCGACAGAAGGTTCTCCCCCGCCCTCGGCGCACACTGGTGCCGGCGCGCATCAGGGAGCCCACGACGCCCGCCGGCAGGACGCGATCAACCGGCAGTACCTCACCGACGAGGCCGACCATCCGCAGACGAAGGTATTCGACGCCGGCATCGAGTTCATCGAGACCAACGCTGCTCAGGACCGGTGGCTGGTCCAGATCGAGACGTTCGACCCGCACGAACCGTTCTTCTCCGCCAAACGCCACAAGGAGCACTACCGACGCGACTACGACGGCCCCGACTTCGACTGGCCGCCCTACGCCCCGGTCTCGGAGCCGCCGGAGGTGGTCCAGCATGCCCGGGACGAGTACTCGGCTCTGCTGACCCAGTGCGACGAGTCACTCGGGCGCGTACTGGACGTCATGGACGCCCACAATATGTGGGAGGACACGATGCTCATCGTCTGCACCGACCACGGATTCCTGCTGGGTGAGCACGGATGGTGGGGCAAGATCGTCCAGCCCTGGTACGACGAGACGATCCACACACCCCTGTTCGTGTGGGATCCCCGCAGCGGTGTCCGTGGCGAGCGTCGGTCGGCACTGGTGCAGACGATCGATCTGCCCGCCACTCTTCTCGACCACTTCGACGGCGACCCGACACCGGACATGGAGGGCCGCTCCCTGGCCGACACGGTCGCGGCGGACCACCAGATCCGTTCGCACGCCCTGTTCGGCAGCTTCGGCGGGCATGTGAACGTCACCGACGGCCGGTACGTCTACATGCGCGCGTCCGTCTCTCCGGAGAATGCACCGCTGGAGGAGCACACGCTGATGCCCACCCACATGCGGGCGAGGTTCGCACCGGAGGAGCTGCTGGAGACCGAGCTGGCTGCCCCGTTCCCGTTCACGAAGGGGGTGCGACCGTTGCGTATGCCGGGCACCACGTTCGGAAACCTGAATGCCTACGACTTCGGCACGTTGCTGTTCGACCTCCAGCAGGACCCGCAGCAGCTGGACCCCATCGTCGACGACGACATCGAGCTCGCCCTCGCCGACGCGATGGTCGAGCTGATGCGAGCCAACCATGCCCCGCGGTCGCAGTTCGAACGGCTCGGACTCCCGTTCACCGGCCCGGTCACCGGTGAGCACCTCCTGGCACAGCGGCAGCAGCGGCTCGTGGCGGCAAGCATCCGCACCTGAGGTCCGCGGTATCGTCCACGGGTGCTGTCGCCACCGCCGGGAGTCGCGTGATGAAGATCGACCTCAAGAAGACGATCCCCTCCTACTCCGCCCGGCACGGCCAGTTCTCCCTGATGCAGGTGCCGCCACTGCAGTACCTGATGCTCGACGGGCAGGGCGACCCGAACACGTCGGTGGACTACTCCGACGCCGTCAGCTCGCTGTACCCGGTGGCCTACGTCGTGAAGTTCCTCAGCAAGACCGAGCTGGACCGGGACTACGTGGTACCGCCCCTGGAGGCACTCTGGTGGGCCGACGACATGACGGCGTTCACCACCGAGCGGGACAAGTCACGCTGGCACTGGACAGTGATGATCGGCCTGCCGGACTGGCTCGATGCGGAACACGTCGAGACGGCACGGGAGCGGGTGCGCCACAAGGGAGGCGCCCCCGTGTTGGACCACGTCCGCCTGGAGACCCTGGAGGAGGGGCTGAGCGTGCAGACCCTGCACGTCGGGTCCTACGACGACGAGGCGCCGGTGCTGGCCGCGATGCACACCGAGTTCATCCCCGCCCAGGGGCTGCGGAGGACCGGCAGGCACCACGAGATCTACCTCAGTGACCCGCGGCGCATGCCGGCGGAACGCTTGCGCACGATCCTGCGCCAGCCGGTGGAGCGGGATTCAGCCTGAACCGCCCCCTGAACCTGGGCCCGGTCAATCGCTCGGATCACGCGGTTGCTCGGGACTCGTCTGCGGAAACAGTCGCCGATCGCGCCGCACCTCCCTGGCCCATCGGGGATAGCAGACGTCCGGGATCGGGATGAAGACCAATACCCAGTACAGCAACGGGAGAGCCAGCAGGCCGAGCAGCATGATCGCCATGACCATGACGACGCTCAGCACATGTGGCGTGAGGAACTCGATACCGAAGGCCCCTGGCGGAAGCGCGACGGCGCTCAGAGCGAGCAGACCGAATCCACAGGTGGGCGCGCCCAGGATGACCATCCGCTCGGTCCTCATCGGGCCCGCCGGCGTGTACATCCAGCTCCGAGCGCGGAACGACCGGCCCCGCCTGGCCCAGACGGTGCCGCCTACGAAGCACAGGCCAAGGGTCAGGCAGAGCAGGAACATCAGCTCTCGCTCAGACACGAAAACGACCTGGTCGAGACCTAGAGCCCCATGGCGTGCACGCCACCGTCGACGTGCACGATCTCCGCGGTGGTGGCCGGGAACCAGTCCGAGAGCAGGGCCACGATCGTACGGGCGGTGGGCTCGGCGTCGGAGACATCCCAACCGAGCGGTGCCCGGTCCGGCCAGCCCCCTTCCATCTCCTCGAAGCCGGGGATCGACTTCGCCGCGGTGGTACGCAGCGGACCGGCGGAGACGAGGTTCACCCGGATCCCGTCCGGGCCGAGGTCCCGAGCCAGATACCTGGCCGTGGCCTCGAACGCGGCCTTGGCCACGCCCATCCAGTCGTAGACCGGCCAGGCGTACTGGGCGTCGAAGGTCAGGCCCACCACGCCCGATCCACGGGTGAGCAGCGGCTTGGCCGCCACCGCGAGGGACTTCAGCGAGAACGCCGAGACCTCCACTGCGGTGGAGACGTCCTTCCACTCACCGGCGAGGAAGTTGCCGCCCATCACCGACTGTGGGGCGAACCCGATCGAGTGCACCACCCCGTCGAGGTGGTCGACATGCTCGGACACACGATCGGCCAGGGCAGCCAGATCCTCCTCGTTGGTGACGTCGAGCTCGACCACCGGCGCGGGCTGCGGGAGGCGTCGCGCGATCGCCTGGGTGAGCTTGAGCTGGCGACCGAACGAGGAGAGCACCACGGTGGCGCCCTGTTCCTGAGCCAGGCGTGCCACCGAGAACGCGATCGAGCTCTGCATGAGCACGCCGGTGACGAGCAGGGTCTTCCCCTCGAGCAGTCCCATGGGGTGTCCTTCCGTGATGATGAGTTGATCCGGCGCCGAGCCTAGCGTCCCTGGAGCCTGATGCGGCTCAGTGCCCCATCCCGAGCCCGCCGTCCACCGGGATCACAGCCCCGCTGACGTACCCGGCGGTGGCGAGGAAGGCCACGGCGTCGGCGATCTCCTGCGTCTGGCCGAACCGGCCGGCCGGGATCGACCCGAGGTAGCTCTGCTGTGTGGCCTCGGGCAGCTCGGCCGTCATGGCTGTGTCGATGAACCCGGGTGCCACCACGTTCGCGGTGATACCGCGCCCGCCCAGCTCGCGAGTGATGGAGCGGGCCATCCCGACCAGGCCGGACTTGGTGGCCGCATAGTTCACCTGACCGGGTGAGCCGTACAGGCCCACCACGGAGGAGATCATGATGATCCGGCCGGTGCGCTTGCGGATCATGCCCTTCGTGGCGCGGCGTACGCACCGGAACACTCCGGTGAGGTTCACGTCCACCACGTCGGTGAACTCCTCGTCGCTCATCCGCATCAGCAGCGTGTCCTTGGTGATGCCGGCATTGGCCACGAGCACCTCGGTGGGCCCTTGGTGCTCTTCGATCGCCGTGAACGCGGCGTCCACGGAAGCGCTGTCCGTCATGTCCGCCTCGGCGAAGAACACGCCGTCCGGCAGATCGTCCTTGCGAGCGATCCCCGCCACCCGATACCCGTCGGCCACGAAACGCTCCGCGATCGCCCGTCCGATACCGCGGTTCGCTCCGGTGACGACGACGGTACGACCGCCCTGCTGCTCGACCTGCTCGCTCAACGTGTGCTCCTCTCGCGTGTGCTCGGGCCACGCTAGCGCGTTCACTGCCACCACGGCGCCAGGTCCCCTGATGGAGCGAGGCGGCGTACCCTGGAAGGGTGTCCGAAGTTCATGCGATCACCAGCGCCGGACGCCCACAGAGTGTTCAGTCCCACGACCGGATCGTGCGGTACCTGATCACCATGGGCATCCGGACGGCATGCTTCGCGGGCGCGTTCTTCATCGACGGCTGGATCCGCTGGGTGTGCCTCGCCGCGGCCGGTATCCTGCCGATCGTCGCCGTCATGCTGGTCAACGCCGGAGAGCGTCGCACAGAGCCGGACACCATGATCGACCAGGTCCCGATCGAGCCCGACCACCAGGTCGGTGCCCGGGTGATAGAGGCGGACGAGGTGCGTCAGTGAGCAACACCAGCCCCGCGAACATGCCGAACGACGAGCTGATCTGCAGCGCGAAGGGGTGCCGCGCCACCGCGGCGTGGGGACTGCGCTGGAACAACCCCCGCCTGCACACCCCCGACCGGCGCAAAACGTGGCTGGCGTGTGAGGACCACCGCCAGCACCTGGAGCAGTTCCTCGGGGCACGATCTTTCCTGTGCGAGACCGTCCCCGTCTCCGAGCTGCCCGCTCCATGACCGAACCGTCACCAGCGGTCGGTTCCCGGTACGCCTTCCTCCGATCACGCCGGTGGGCGGGCATCGGGGCGGTCACGCTGGTGGTGTGCCTGGCGTGCACCCTCCTGGGGCACTGGCAGCTGACCCGCTACCAGGGCAAGGCCGACGCTGCCGCGCTGGTCACCGCGAACTACGAAGCCGCGCCGGTGCCGCTGTCCGAACTGCTCCCGACGGCGGACGCCCCCTGGGACGACGACCTCACCTGGCGCCGGGTGCAGGTGAGCGGGACCTATCTGACGCCGTCGGTGCTGCTCCCCCAGCGCCCGATCGAGGGATCACCGGCCGACCACGTGCTGGGGATCTTTGTCGCTGACTCGGGCGATCCGGAGCAACCGTGGCTGTTGGCGATCGATCGTGGGTGGTATCGCACCGACGCGTTCGGCGATCATGCGGCTGAGCGCGAGTTACCGGACGGGAACGTCACCCTCACCGTCCGCCTGCGCGGGGCCGAACCTGCCTCTGACCGTGAGCTGGCTGCCGGGTCGGTGCGCGCGATCCACCCCGGTCAGGTGCTCGAGGAGGCGGCGCCAGGAGCGGCCGTCGCCGGATCGATCGTCTCCGGCACCTACGGTGTGCTGGCCGAGGAGAGCCCGACGACGGCCCGTCCCCCGGCACCGCTGCCGCGCCCGTCCGTGGACGTCGGCAACCATCTCTCCTACGCCTTCCAGTGGTGGGTCTTCGCGATCGGTTCACTGGTCGGATTCGTCGTGCTCGCCCGCCGGGAGGCGGCTGCACTGGCTGACGGTGCCTCGGCGAGGCGACCGGACGCCGTCGGGAATCGTGACACGCCCCGCCGGCCTCGGCGGCCCAGCGCGGAGGAGGAAGAGGACGCGATGATCGACGCCCAGCTGGCAGCGATGCGCCCGCCGGACTCCTCGGACGGTGCTCAGGCGAGCGAGACCAGCTCGAGGTAGTTGGTGTTCCACAGGTCTTCATCACCGTCCGGGAGCAGCAGCACCCGCTCCGGCTCGAGGGCCTGAACCGCTCCTTCGTCGTGCGTGACCAGTACGACCGCTCCGGTGAAGCTGCGCAGCGCGGCGAGGATCTCCTCGCGGCTGGCCGGGTCGAGGTTGTTCGTGGGCTCGTCCAGCAGCAGCACGTTGGCCTGGGAAACCACCAGGACGGCGAGCGCCAGCCTGGTCTTCTCCCCGCCGGAGAGCACCGCGGCGGGCTTCTCGGCATCGTCACCGGAGAACAGGAAGGACCCAAGCACGCTCCGCACCTGCGTATCGGTGAGGTCCGGGGCGGCGGATCGGAGGTTCTCCACGACGGTGCGGCTGGTGTCGAGCGTCTCGTGCTCCTGGGCGTAGTAGCCGACCTTGAGCCCGTGCCCGGGGAGTACGCCACCGGTGTCACTGGTCTCCACGCCGGCCAGCAGGCGAAGCAGGGTGGTCTTGCCGGCACCGTTGAGCCCGAGGATCACCACTTTGGAGCCGCGATCGATGGCGAGGTCGACGTCGGTGAACACCTCGAGCGAGCCGTAGGACTTGGACAGTCGCTCGGCGCGCATCGGCGTCTTCCCGCATGGTGCGGGGTCCGGGAAACGCAGCTTCGCGACCTTGTCGGAGGCACGGGCCTCGTCCAGTCCGGCGAGCATCCGCTGCGCCCGGCGCTCCATGTTCTGTGCCGCCACGGCCTTGGTGGCTTTCGCGCGCATCTTGTCCGCCTGCGCCATCAGAGCGGAGGCCTTCTTCTCGGCGTTGGCCCGCTCCCGCTTGCGGCGTCGCTCGTCGGTCTCACGCTGTTCGAGATAGGCGTGCCAGCCGAGGTTGTAGATGTCCAGCTCGGCACGGTTGGCGTCCAGGTGATACACCTTGTTCACCGTGGCTTCGAGCAGGCCGGTGTCGTGGCTGATCACGATGAACCCGCCCGGGTAGCTGGCCAGGAACTCGCGCAACCAGACGATCGAGTCGGCGTCGAGGTGGTTCGTGGGCTCGTCCAGCAGCAGCGTCTGGGAGTCGGAGAAGAGGATGCGGGCCAGCTCCACCCGACGGCGTTGCCCACCGGAGAGGGTGTGCAGCGGTTGGGAGAGCACGGAGGTGGGCAGGCCGAGGTTGGAGGTGATCCGCGCCGCTTCGCTCTCAGCTGCCCAGCCACCCTGGGCACTGAACTCGGCGTCCAGCCGGGTGTACCGGTCCATGGCGCGCGCCCGGACGGCGTCGTCCTCGCTGGCCATGTCCGTCTCGGCCTTGCGCACGCGGCGCAGCACCTCGTGCAGGTTGCGGGCGGAGAGCACACGATCGAGGGCGAGCTGGTCGAGGTTGCCGGTGCGTGGGTCCTGCGGGAGGTACCCGACCGTCCCGGTCCGGGTGATGGTGCCTTCGGTCGGTTCGCCTTCACCTGCGAGCGTCTTGGTGAGGGTGGTCTTGCCTGCCCCGTTCCGCCCGACCAGACCGATGCGATCTCCGGAGTCGATCCGGAAGTTGGAGGCACCGAGCAGTTGCCGAGCACCGATCCTGAGTCCGACGCCCTGCGCAATAATCACTGGGCCGACTGTACCGCCCGTCGCAGTTCGAGAATAATCAATAGTCCGACGACGGCTGCCCCCAGCACCGCGAGGACGATCGGCCCGCCGATCGGGGCGTGCGGGGCGATCAGCTGACCGACGCCGGACTCGTCGCCGCCCCCGTCCGCCTGCCAGGGCCACAGCGCCCGCAGGGATCCGATCATCAGGCCGATCATGGCCAGCAGCGTGAGTCTGCGTCGCGAGTGCAGCAGCCAGCGCAGCACCTGCACGAAGGTCGCCAGGCCGACGGCGGCCCCGGCAGCAAAGACGGCGATGTAGCCAAGGTCACGGTCGTGCACGGCGCCCAGGGTGGTCGAGTACAGCCCGATCGCGAGCAGGAAGAACGCGCCGGAGACTCCGGGCACCACGAGGGCGCAGATGGCGATCGCTGCGGCGAAGAACACGAGGATCATCGGCGGGTCCGACTGCGTCTGGCCACCGGCGAAGCCGATGAGCACGAAGGCGACCACTGCGGCCAGCACCACCACAAGGGTGTCCCGCACGCGGCGCACCCCGTCAGGCGGCAGCATCCGGACCGGGACGACGATGCTGGCGGCCACCAGACCGAAGAACAGGCCGCGGGCGTGCTCGGGGTGCGAGGTCACGAACGCTTCCATCACGCCGGCGGCGGTGAGCACCGCTGCCACCATGCCGAGGAGCACCGGCGCCACGAGCCACCAGTCGGTACGCCGCAGCTCGGTGGTGAAGCTGCGGCGGTCCGGGCCTGCCAGGAGCCGACGAGCGGCGGCGAGCACGTGTGCGGCCGCATCGATGAGGCGGTCATAGACGCCGGTGACGAGGGCGACCGTGCCACCGGAGACACCGGGCACAAGCTCGGCCGAACCGATGAGGAATCCCCGCAGCAGGTGCAGTACAGCGGTCCACGGGCGAGGGCGGGCCGGGGCCGTCGGAGTCTGGGACGTCACCGGAGCGAGGCTACCGCGTGCGTGATGGTGACGTGCTGGGTGAGAGCGCTCATCTGCCCACCGTAGAAACGGGTGCCGGGCGGCGCATCAGGCGGTGGGTGGATCGGCAGGTCAGCCCGCGGGCGGATCCGAGCGATAGCCTGGGCACAGCCATCCGTCCGCGAGCACGCCCTGGAGGCAGGCCATCGTGACCGTCACTTTCCGACCCTGGCGCGAGGGCGACGAGATCGCCGCTGCCGCATCGTTCGGTGCACCCGACACGCCGGAGGCAGGGCTCGACCGCCCCCTGCTCGGTCTGGACGCCGAAGATCCGTGGCGCCGTTGCCTGGTGGCGGAGAGCGACGGTGAGGTGGTCGGGGCCGGCGCGGTCAGTGACGCGCGCCTGCACCCGGACCGGCTGTGGGTCTACGTGGAGGTTGCCCACTCCCATCGACGGCGTGGGATCGGCACCGAGCTGGTCCGCAGGCTCCGGACCGAGCAGGCACCGTCCGGAACACAGGCGCTCCGTGCACGGTTCACGGCGGACGCCGAGCATGCGGCTGGATTTGCGGTGTCGCTCGGCATGGCGCCGATCCAGCGTTCGCGCCAAGTCGTGGTGCGGCCGGGCGCTCTGGACGTGCCGACGTTCGGTCCGACCGGCCCAGCGCTGGAGGATCTGGCGACCGGCTCGGTGGAGCTCACCAAGGCGGTGATGGGCTTCTACGACGCCACGCACGCGCCCTGGGATCGTTCCGAGATGACGCTCGGGCGCGCGCAGGACCTGCTATTGGCCCCGTCGACCGGGGCCAGGAGTGCGATCGTGCTCCGGGACCGGCCGAAGGACGCCGGTGGAACACTCCTCGCCTTCGCGATCGCCTACGACCCGCCGGTGCTCGACCCTGACGACCCCGACGCCGCACCCGACCCCAACGCCGCACCCGCGGAGCCAGATCCGGACCGGCCCACCGAGGTGCTCCTCGGGTACCCGCCGGAGGCGAACGAGGCCAAGACACGTGCGGCGGTGCGTCAGCTGCTCGCCATGGTGGCTGCTCGGTACCCGGTGCAGCTGGAGGTGGATGACGCGATGACGCCACTGAGTACAGTCGTGGACGACCTGCTGGCGGTCGGGTCAGCAGAGTTGGTCACCGAGACCCGGATCGTCGCCACCGGGTGAGGCCAACAGCGGTTCCGATCGGCGCACTTCTTCCACCAGCCTGACTCCGTCACGCGCAATGTCAGTGGTGCCTGGAAGAATTTCGGTATGACCTCGATATCCCCTGGTATCGCATTCTCGGCACTAGCCGAGATGCGGGTGGTTGCTGTGCGGGGTGATATTCGGCAGGTGCATCCGGCGATGCCGCTTGTTTCACGTCACACCGCCACCATTCTGGATCTTCCCGGTGCCTTTCTCTCGTCCACCGACAGCGGACTGGGCACCGCAGAGACTTTTCCACAAGCCGCGACTCCGGCAGGGCCAATGTCAGTGCTCTCTGGGAGAATCAAGGCATGACATCGACAGCCACTGGTACGGCATTCTCGGCTCCGGCTGGGAAGGCAGTGCTGGCTGCCCTGCGGGAGAACGTCACCACGGCTCGGGCTGTTGATGTCGAGCGTGCTGAGCTGGTGGTGGAGTGGGTGGGTGAGCGGGCGATCGACCCGGCCACCCTGGGCACCTTGAGGGGTGGGCCGGTGTTCGACCCGGACGAGCACCCCGGCCTCCCAGACCCGGACGAGCATGCCGGTCTGCCGGGTGAGCGTGCAGGATTGCCGGGGACGGAGCAGCCGATGCGTCTGGCCGGGGATGGTGCCCCGTTCGTGTCCGATCTGGAGTTCACCCGCCTGGCGACCGCACTGGGACAGTCCAACGACGCCGCACTGGGATATGTGGGCGCCATCGTGGAACTGGCCTACCGGCTCCCCCAACTCTGGGAACGGGTGCGAGCCGGGCAGGTCAGCATCCACCGGGCACGGGCAGTGACCCGGATGACGAAACGCCTCCCGTTCGCGGGGGCGGCCTGGGTGGACGCCCAGGTGGCGTGGACGATCGGGTCCTGCACGACCGCGCAGATCGAACGCACCGTGAGTGCCGCGATGGCCACGTTTGATCCCGACCAAGCCGCCAAGGATGAGGAAGCAGCGTTGGAGGGGCGCCACTTCGACATCCGTCTCGATGAGGCAGGCACCACCGCGGCACCAGGACCGGGACTGGGGGTGGGTGTGGGGTCGGTGGTGCGGGTCGAGGGCGGCCTCGACCTTGCTGACGCGTTGGATCTTGAGGCTGCGGTGTCCGACCAGGCCCGCACGTTGGCAGGGTTCCTGCCCGGCACGAGTGAGGATGTGCGTCGTTCCATCGCCATCGGTGACCTCGCCCGCGGACACACCACACTCCCCATCCCCGACGCGACCACTGGCGCCACCGTTCCGACAGGGGCACCCGGCGAAGCGGGCGGGATGAGGCGCACTGTGATGCTCTACCTCCACCTGCCCGCCGACGCCCTCAACGACCACAACGGCCCAGGGGCGGACGACGTCGGGAGCGTGTTCGGTTCCGGGATCGTGGGCCGGTGCGAAAACACCAAATCACCGGTCTCGAAAGAGCAGATTCGCCACTGGTGCGCCACCGCCGGCCGAATACTCGTCCGCCCGGTGATCGACCTGGCCGGTCACATCGATGCGAGTACCTATGAGGCCAGCCCGAACCTGCGCGAACAGATCATTCAGCGCGATGGTCGGTGCCGGTTTCCGTATTGCAACCGCAGCGCTCGTTCCGGGGACCAGGACCACATTATCCCCTACGACCAGGGTGGCCCCACTAGCTCAACCAATATCGCGATCCTGTGCCGCCGGCACCACCGAGCGAAAACCCATGCCGGATGGTCATATTCCATGATCACACCCGGGGTCTATTACTGGGCCGCACCCGATGGTGTCCATTATCTGGTGACGCCTTCCGGCACCTACCCCATCCCCACCGCCGGCACCAGCGTGGGGGCACGAAACGGACGGGGCAGCCCCCGTGGCAGCAGTCCGCCCGAGAGCGGACTCGTCTATCCACGCAGCGAAACGGTCACGGACCCGCCGCACCCGGACCTGCCTGGCCACACCGACCCACCACCAGTCTGACCACCCCGCCCCGAACCCCGCCGACACCACCCGTCGACGGGGACCTCGGCATGTCCGAGGCGACCCAGAGGTTCGATCAGAGCTGAACGACAAGGAGGATCAGGGCACCGAGCACTCCAATGCCCAGCAGCGCGGAACCGGCGATCCGCAACCCCGGTACATCCCGACCGGACGTCCTCGCGACAAGCCGGCGCAGGCTCTCCAGCCAACCAGCCACCAGGAACGGAAGGACACCCACGAACGTCGGCTGTTCCTGCCAGAGACCGGAACCCAGACCGTGGCCCATGACAAGACCGAGCCCGAGCGTCACGAACAGCAGCACCGCAAGCGGCCACACCAGGTCACGAGCGCGCTTGGTGGATCCATCGGAAGGCACTGGATCGTCACCGGCGCGATCAGTCATGGAGGTCACACGTTGAAGCCGAGCGCCCTCAACTGCTCGCGACCGTCATCGGTGATCTTCTCCGGGCCCCACGGCGGCATCCAGACCCAGTTGATCCGCTGCCCGGCCACGAGCCCTTCGAGCGCCTGCGCGGCCTGGTCCTCGATCACGTCAGTGAGCGGGCACGCAGCGGACGTGAGCGTCATGTCGATCACCGCGTGGTTGTTCTGGTCCAGGGTAACCCCATAGATCAGGCCCAGATCCACCACGTTGATCCCGAGCTCGGGGTCGATCACGTCACGGAGCGCTTCCTCGACGTCGGCCGCGGTGGGCACCGCGTCGCTGGCCGGCGCAGCAGGCTCGCTAGCCGGTGCAGCCTGCTCCGGTGCCTCGGTGTCGGGGGCGTTACTCGTCTCAGTCATAGTCTTCCTCGCCTCTAGCCCGCCCGCGGCGGGGATGTCACGGCATGTGCGAGTGCGTCACGCAGGGCCATCCAGCCCAGTAGTGCGCACTTGATCCTGGCGGGGTAGCGCGCGACGCCCACGAAGGCTGCGGCATCGCCAAGCAGCTCCTCGGACTCGGCATCCAACGGTTCACCCCGGTTGTTCATCAGCCTGCGGAAGGTCTCGGTGAGCTCGTCCACACGCCCCACATCGGCGCCGGCGACCAGGTCGCTGAGCACCGACACCGACGCCTGCGAGATCGAGCACCCGGCGCCGTCCCAGGTCACGTGATCCACAGTGGGCGCAGCGGCATCGTTCGCCAGGTGCACGCGCAGCCGGACCTCGTCCCCGCACGTCGGGTTCACCTGGAACGACTCGGCGGCCGCGTCCGGACCCGGGCCGGCCCCGTGCCGCTCCCGCGAGTGATCAAGGATCACCTGCTGATAGAGCTGCGTCATCGCATCAGTCATGCCAGCGCACCTCCCGTCACGGTCTCACCCAAGAAGAATTGTCTCACTCGCGCCAGTTCAGCGCAGAACTGGTCGATCTCGGCGGTCGTGGTGTGCAGCCCCACCGACGCGCGCGCCGAGGACTGTGCACCGAGCCGCCGATGCAGTGGCTGTGCGCAGTGGTGCCCCACCCGCACGGCGATGCCGGCGTCGTCGAGCAGCTGACCCACGTCGTGCGGGTGCACTCCGTCCACGGTGAACGCCACGACCCCAACACGATCGGCAGGGTCGGTCGGCCCGAGCACCCGCACACCGTCGATCTGCCCGATCCCGTGCAGCAGGTGCGCGGTCAGCTCTGCCTCGTGCGCGGCCACCGCTGCCATCCCCAGTTCGGTCAGATAGTCGGCGGCGGCGTGCAGCCCGACCGTCTGGGCGACCATCTGAGTCCCGGCCTCGAACCGTTGCGGCGGCGCGGCGTACGTGGTCTCGGTCATCGTGACGACCTCCACCATCGAACCACCGGTCCCGAACGGCGGCATCGCCTCGAGCAGCTCACGCCGCCCGTAGAGCGCTCCGATCCCGGTCGGCCCGAGCATCTTGTGTCCGGAGAATACGGCGAAGTCCACGTCCAGGGCCCGCAGGTCCACAGGCAGGTGTGGCACGCTCTGGCAGGCGTCCAGCACCACCAGGGCGCCGGCGCGGCGCGCGGCCCCGACCACCTCGGCGACCGGGGAGATCGCCCCAGTCACGTTCGAGACGTGCGTGAAGGCCACCACTCGCGTGCGGTCGCCGATCACATCCAACGTGCCGGTGTCGATCCGCCCGGAGTCGGTGACTCCGAGCCAGCGCAGCGTGGCGCCGGTACGTGCGCACAACTCCTGCCATGGCACCAGGTTCGCGTGGTGCTCGGCCTCGGTGACCACCACCTCGTCCCTCGGCCCGAGGCGGAACTGCTCGGCCGCCGTCCCGCCCCGCCCCAGCGAGGCGTTCGAGAACGCATACGCGACCAGATTGATGCCCTCGGTGGCGTTCTTCGTCCAGACCAGCTCGTCGGTATCGATCCCGACGAGCCCGGCGACCGCGGCACGCGCGTTCTCGTACGCCTCGGTCGCTTCCTCAGCCAACGCGTGCGCGCCGCGGTGCACGGCGGCGTTCCGTCGCAGGTAGTAGTCCTGCTCGGCGTCGATCACGCACTCCGGCTTCTGGCTGGTCGCCGCCGAGTCGAGGTATACCAACGGCTTGCCGTCGCGCACGGTCCGCGTGAGCAGGGGGAAGTCAGCCCTGACGGCGGCCAGCTCGGTCGCCGTCAGAGCCGTCGAACCTACGTCCTGCGTCACGCTCACCGCCGATCTCAGGCCGGGCTGAGGAAGCGGTCGTAGCCCTCGGCCTCGAGCCGCTCCGCGAGCTCCGGTCCGCCTTCCTCGGCGATCTTGCCGTTGACGAAGACGTGGACGTAATCCGGCGTGATGTAGCGCAGGATGCGCGTGTAGTGGGTGATCAGCAGCACACCCACATCGGTGGAACCCTTGACACGGTTCACACCCTCGGAGACCACGCGCAGCGCGTCGACGTCCAGACCGGAGTCCGTCTCGTCGAGCACCGCGAACTTCGGCCGGAGCAGTTCCAGCTGTAGGATCTCGTGGCGCTTCTTCTCACCACCGGAGAAGCCTTCGTTCACGTTCCGCTCGGCGAACGCGGAGTCCATCCGCAAGTTCTCCATCGCACCACGCACGTCGGAGACCCACTGGCGCAGGGCCGGGGCCTTACCGTCGATCGCGGTCTTCGCGGTCCGCAGGAAGTTCGAGACGGTCACGCCCGAGACCTCCACGGGGTACTGCATCGCGAGGAACATGCCGGCGCGAGCGCGCTCGTCCACGCTCATCTCGAGCACGTCCTCCCCGTCGAGCAGCAGCTCGCCGCTGGTCACCTCGTACTTCGGGTGCCCGGCGATGGCGTAGGCGAGGGTGGACTTGCCGGAGCCGTTCGGCCCCATCAGCGCGTGCGTCTCACCGCTGTTCACGGTCAGGTCCACGCCGCGCAGGATCTGCTTGGGTCCATCAGCGGTCTCGACGTTGACGTGCAGGTCCCGAATCTCAAGTGTCGACATTCGTTTCTTCTCTCTCAGTTCTGATCGGCAGTGACGGTGAGCGGTGCATCGACGTCCACGAAGACGTTGTCGCCGTCATAGCTCACCGGATAGGCAGGGACCGGCCGGGTGGCCGGAAGGGACAAGGGGCGACCGGTCTTCATGTCGAAGGTGGACCCGTGCAACCAGCACTCGAGCGTGTCACCCTCCACCTCCCCCTCGGAGAGGGAGACCTGCCCGTGCGAACAGACGTCCGCGAGTGCGTAGTAGGTGCCGTCCTCGGCCCGAGCGAGCGCCACCTCGACGAGCGAGCCGTCGGCGGCGTCGAGCTCGAGCCGCATCGCCTCACCCGGCTCCAGGTCTTCCCGGGCGGCGACGAGCTGCGCCGTCATCGGTCCTCCTGAACCTGCTCGCCGGTTGCGATGACCTCGTTGACGGTCTGCTCGACCTGGTCATCCCCGGTGAGCTCGCCCATGACGGCGTCCAGCTCGGCGTCGATCGAGGCCAGCAGCCGCTCCTCGACGGCGGGTACGCCGATCTTGGTGATCATCTCGGCGAAGAAGCCACGCACCACCAGGCGCCGGGCCGCAGCCTCGGGGATCCCGCGGGAGCGCAGGTAGAAGAGCTGCTCGTCGTCGAACCGGCCGGTCGCCGAGGCGTGCCCGGCTCCCTCGATCTCGCCGGTCTCGATCTCCAGGTTCGGCACCGAGTCGGCACGCGCACCGTCGGTGAGCACCAGGTTCCGGTTCAGCTCGTAGGTGTCAGTCCCTTCGGCCTCCTTGCGGATCAGCACGTCCCCGATCCACACCGCGTGCGCATCGTCGCCCTGGAGCGCGCCCTTGTACGTCACTCGCGAGGTGCACTGCGGCACCGCGTGGTCGACGAACAGGCGGTGCTCCTGGTGCTGACCGGCGTCGGCGAAGTAGAGACCGTTCATCTCCACGTCTCCGCCGGTGGCGGTGAATGCCGCCTCCGGGGCGAGCCGGACGACGTCGCCACCGAGGGTGACCACCACGTGCTTGAGCGTGGCGTCCCGGCCGATGCGGGCGCGGTGGGTGGAGGCATGCACGGTACCGGCATCCCAGTCCTGCACCGAGACCACCCGCAGCGAGGCGCCGTCATGGACGTGCACCTCCACCGTCTGGGCAAGCTCGGCGAGGCCACGGTGGTCCAGCACGACCACGGCCTCGCTGTGGTGCTCGGCGACGATCGTGATGTGCTGGGCGGCCGGAGCGCTGTCCGTCCCGCGCACGGTGATCATGGTCTCGGCGGAGGCGACGTGCTCGGCGGGCACGGTCACCAGCAGCCCTTCGGCGAAGGACTCCCAGGCCACCGCGGCGATCCGGTCACCGGGGGCGCCGGCTTTGCCGAGTCGCTCGTCGCTGCGGTCCACGTGCTCCACACGCACGCCGGCGTCGGCCTCGACCTCAACGGTCGGGCCCGCTCCGGTGAGCACACCGGAGGTGAGCGTCTGCAGCCGGTTCATCGGGGAGAAGCGCCACTCCTCCTCACGCCCGTTCGGGACGTCGAAGTCGGCGAGTGCGAAAGACGTCGCCCGGTCGGCGCGTGAACCTTGCGGCGCGGTGCCGTGGCTGTGCGCCTCGTCCGCGGTCGCCCGGGTGTGGTCGGTCGTCAGACCCTGATCGGTGGTGGTGGTCGACATCAGCCGACGGCCCCTTCCATCTGCAGTTCGATGAGCCGGTTGAGCTCGAGGGCGTATTCCATGGGCAACTCACGCGCGATCGGTTCCACGAACCCACGCACGATCATCGCCATCGCTTCGGTCTCCTCCATCCCGCGGGACATGAGGTAGAAGAGCTGGTCCTCGCTCACCTTGGACACGGTGGCCTCGTGGCCCATCTCCACGTCGTCCTCGCGGACGTCGACGTAGGGGTAGGTGTCCGAGCGGGAGACGGTGTCCACCAGCAGCGCGTCACAGAGCACGTTGGACTTCGACGCGGCGGCACCGTCCATCACCTGCACGAGGCCGCGGTAGGAGGCCCGTCCACCTCCGCGGGCGACCGACTTGGAGACGATCGAGGAGGAGGTGTGCGGCGCCATGTGCACCATCTTGGAGCCAGTGTCCTGGTGCTGACCTTCGCCGGCGAACGCGATCGAGAGGGTCTCACCGCGAGCGTGCTCACCCATCAGGTACACGGCCGGGTACTTCATGGTGACCTTGGAACCGATGTTGCCGTCGATCCACTCCATGGTGCCGCCGGTCTCGACCGTGGCGCGCTTGGTGACGAGGTTGTACACGTTGTTCGACCAGTTCTGGATCGTCGTGTACCGGACGCTGGCGTCCTTCTTCACGATGATCTCGACGACCGCCGAGTGCAGCGAGTCCGAGGTGTAGATCGGCGCCGTGCATCCCTCGACGTAGTGCACGGAGGAGCCTTCGTCGGCGATGATCAGGGTGCGCTCGAACTGGCCCATGTTCTCGGTGTTGATCCGGAAGTAGGCCTGCAGCGGGATCTCCACGTGCACACCCGGCGGGACGTACACGAAGGAGCCACCGGACCACACCGCCGCGTTCAGTGCCGCGAACTTGTTGTCTCCGGCCGGGATCACGGTGCCGAAGTACTCCTCGAAGATCTCCGGGTGCTCACGCAGCGCGGTGTCGGTATCCAGGAACAGCACGCCCTGGCGCTCGAGCTCCTCGTTGATCTGGTGGTAGACCACCTCGGACTCGTACTGCGCGGCGACGCCGGCCACGAGGCGCTGCTTCTCCGCCTCGGGGATGCCGAGCTTGTCGTAGGTTTCCTTGATCTCCGTGGGCAGGTCTTCCCAGGACTGGGCCTGCTTCTCGGTGGAGCGCACGAAGTACTTGATGTTGTCGAAGTCGATCCCGGTGAGGTCCGCACCCCAGTTCGGCATCGGCTTCTTCTCGAACAGCCGCAGGCCCTTGAGCCTGTTCTTGCGCATCCACTCCGACTCGTCCTTCATGTCGGAGATGTTGCGCACCACGGCCTCGGAGAGCCCGCGCTCGGCGTTCGCGCCGGCATCGTCGGCGTCGTGCCAGCCGTAGTTGTAGGTGCCGATCGAGGCGATGGTCTCGTCCTGCGTCAGCGGGGCGGCCTGTGTGGCCTCTGTGGGTGTGGTTTCGGTTGTCATGGGCGCACTCTCATTCCTTCGGCGCGAGTCGGGATCGTCACGGGGATGTGGGTGGTACAGACGTGCTCGCCACCGGCAAGGGTGGCCAGTCGTTGGACGTGCACTCCGAGCAGGTCGGAGAACGCCTGGGTCTCGGCTTCGCACAGCTGCGGGAACTGGGCGGCAATCTGCTGCACCGGGCAGTGCCCTTGGCAGAGCTGGACGGCGATCGTGTCCGTCGCGCCGATCGGGCGCGAGGTGGCCGCGTACCCGTCCTCGCTGAGCACTTCCGCGAGCGCCTCGGTGCGGTCGTGCACGTCGGGGCCGGCGGCGTCGACGAGTGACCGGTACCGCTGGACGAGCTCGTCGGCGCGCAACCGCGCGAACTCCTCCACGGCCTCGGGCCGACCTCCGCGCCGAGCTGCTGCAGCGCCAGCACCGCGAGCCTGGCATAGGCCTCACCCGCCTGCGGGTGTGCTGCCGGTGTGGCGATGTAACGCTTGGCCGGGCGTCCTCGGCCGCGCGGGGTGGAGGTGGTGTCCTCCCGCACGGTGATCTGACCGGCACGCTCGAGCTGCGCCAGGTGACGACGCACGGCCGCCGAGGTCAGGTCCAACCGGTCGGCCATGTCGGCCGCCGTGATGGGCCCGAACTCGATGATCAGGTCACGCACCCGGTCGCGCGTGGTGGCTTCACTGTCTTCCATGTGGTCCACAGGTGCTCACCTCCGCTCGACTCGTGCGGGGGTTCCCGCAACATCTGATTTAGTGAACATTCTCGTTGCTCAAATGACCTACCGCAAGCAAGGCGAGCCTTAGTGAGGTAGGCCACGGTGGTCGTCGCATCGCCGTCAGCGCGTACGCTTGACCGCCGTGACCTGCTGTGTCGAGCTGACGGACGTCCAGAAGTCCTTCGGCACCACCCGTGCCCTCGCCGGACTCTCGCTACGTGCCGCGGCAGGGTCCATCACGGCCGTCCTCGGCCCCAACGGTGCCGGCAAGACGACCGCGATGGAGATCTGCGAAGGGTTGCAGCGCCCGGACGCCGGGACGGTGCGCGTGCTCGGCCGCGATCCCCGCTCCGACGCCGGTGCGCTGCGGCCCAGAGTCGGCGTGATGGTTCAGGACGGCGGGCTCCCGGTGATGTCTCGCGCCGTCGAGCTGTTGCACCACGTGGCCCGGTTGTACGACCAGCCACGGGACGTCGATGAGCTCGTCGAGGCGCTCGGTCTCGCACCGTTCGCGCGCACCTCCGTTCGTCGTCTCTCCGGTGGGCAACGCCAGCGTCTCGCCCTGGCGATCGCGCTGGTGGGCCGTCCCGAGCTGGTGTTCCTCGACGAGCCGAGCGCCGGCCTGGACCCGCAGGCACGCCTGGCAGTGTGGGACCTGGTCCGGGGCCTGCGTGCCGACGGCGTGAGTGTGGTGCTGAGCACCCACTTGATGGACGAGGCCGCCCAGCTGGCCGACCGGGTCGTCATCATCGACCACGGTCGGGTCCTGGCCGAGGGCAGCGTGCCCGAGCTGACGCGACGCAGCGCATCCAAGAACACGGCACCGGACAGCCGCACCCCCGCCCCGGGCGCCATCCACCTCACCGGGACGATCACACCGGAGGCGAGGGCCGACGTCGAGGACCTCGCCACCCGGCACGGCCTCCACCTGCACCAGAACAGCCCTACCGGGCCGTCCGCCGTCGGCGCACGCACCCTCGAAGACGTGTTCCTGGAGCTGACCGGACGGAGCCTGCGATGAGCACCAGCCCGACGGCGGCCCGCCCCCGCCCACATGCCGGCGCCAGTCCATGGGTCACCCGGGTGCTCTCCCACGCCGGCTTTGAACTCCGCAACCTGCTCCGCAACGGCGAGCAGCTGCTGCTCACCCTGATCCTGCCGGCGCTGGTGCTGGTGGTACTGGCGCGCACCACGCTCATCCGCCTGGACGCCGGCGGGCTGGCCCCGGTCGACGTGGCCGCTCCGGGCGTACTGGCGCTGGCGGTGATGTCGACGGCCTTTACCTCGCAGGCGATCTCCACCGGCTTCGACCGGCGCGCGGGCGCGCTGCGACTGCTCGCCACCACTCCCCTGGGCCGCACCGGCCTGCTCGGGGGGAAGGTGGTCGGGGTGCTCGCCATGGAGGTCGTCCAGGTGGCGGTGCTCGGGTCGCTCGCATTCGTCCTGGGCTGGCAACCAGTTCTGGCGGGCGTCGGACCCGCTCTGCTGGCCGTGCTGCTCGGCACGGCCTGCTTCACCTCCCTAGCGCTGCTGCTCGCGGGGACGCTGCGGGCCGAGGCCGTTCTCGCCGGAGCGAACCTGCTCTGGCTGCTGCTGGTGGTCGGTGGCGGTGTGCTGCTGCCGGCCACCGGCTTCACCCGGTACCTGCCCTCCGGTGCGCTCGGTGAGGCGTTCCGGTCCTCGCTCACAGGCGCGATCACCGCCACCACGTGGGTGTCCCTGGCGGTGCTGGCCGGCTGGACTGTGGTGTTCGCCGCTGCGACCGCGCGCTGGTTCCGGTGGCACTGATCACACCTGTGCTCCGGTCCCAGCGGCGCCGGTGCCTGCGCGGCGCCGATACCGTAAGAGAGTGCGCCCGCAGACCCTGAGTCGCCTCATCGGCATCGTCGTGGTGGCGAACCTGATCACCCAGATCGCGATCATCGTCACCGGCGGTGCGGTGCGCCTGACCGGGTCCGGGCTGGGCTGCTCGTCGTGGCCGAACTGCGAACCGGGCGAGTTCAGTCCGGCGTTCCACGAGGCCACCTCGATTCACCCGTACGTGGAGTTCGGCAACCGGGTATTCGGTGCGGTCGTCGTGCTGGTGGCGCTGGTCCTGGCGCTGCTGGTCGGGTGGGCCGCCCGGTCTGCGCACGGGCCCACCCCGACGCCCACGGTCCGGTATCGCCGTCTCGCGGTCGCACCGTTGGTGCTCTCAGTGGCGCAGGCCGTGCTGGGCGGGATGACCGTCCGGTTCGAGCTGCATCCCGCGCTGGTGGGCTCGCACTTCCTGATCTCGGCAGTGCTGGTGTGGATCGCGGCCTGGCTGGTGGTCGGCTGGTTCCGGCCCGGCACCCCACGCTCCGTCCTCCCGCGGCCGGTGCATGTGCTCGGTTGGGTGCTGGCAGCGCTGGTGGGTGTCGTGGTGGTGCTCGGGATGATCGTCACCGGCGCCGGACCGCACTCCGGCGACGACGAGGTGGGTTACCGGTTCACCGTGGACCCGGTGGCGGTGGCACGCCTGCACAGCACGTCGGTGTGGGTGTTCCTGGCGCTGCTGATCGTGTTCGTGGTGCTGGTGCACCGAGCCCGGCCTCCCGCCGACGGCGGCACGCATCTCGGCGCAGCAGTGCGCCTGCGTCGTTGGTCCCTGGTGCTGGTCGCCGTCACGCTCGCGCAGGGCGCGATCGGGTATGTGCAGTACTTCACCGGGCTGCCCGAGCTCCTCGTCGGCCTGCACATGCTCGGCGCAGCACTGCTCGTCGCGACCACCGCGTTCACGGTGTCTGCGATGTCAGCGCGAGGGCGGCGCTAGCGCTCCTCGCGGTGCCAGGGTGGGGTCCATGGCGCCTCCGCGGGCCGCAACGCCGACCAGGAGTCCGCGTGCGCAGCGTGCGCCGCGAGCACCCCGGTCACGGTGCTCGGGTTGTGCATCCGCCCGGCGAGGGCTGCGGCGACCGCGTCCGCGAGCGGGATCCAACGCAGCTCCATCCCGATTTCTTCGGCCTCCCGGTCGTGGCGTTCGGCCTCCGGCACCTCGGTGAGGTCGCGGGCGAGGAAGATGCGGATGCGCTCGTCGCTCCCACCCGGCGTGGTGTAGAAGTCCACCAGGGTGTGCCACGTCCCGGCCCGCAGGTCCGCTTCCTCGGCCAGCTCGCGCGCCGCGGCTGCCTGCAGCGGCTCCCCCGGGACGTCCAGCAGCCCGGCCGGTACCTCCCACAAGGACGAGCGGACCGGGTGCCGGTACTGGTGCAGCAACGCCACCCGCTCCTGGGCGTCCAGGGCCACCACAGCGACCGCGCCGGGATGGCGGACGAACTCGCGCCGCACCTCCCCGCCGGTACCCAGGTCCACAGACTCGGCCACCAGGTCCATCACGTACCCGGTGTGCAGCGTCTCTTCGGCCGAGGTGGGCAGGTCGGTGCGCCGGTCCTGCACCGGCTCCGAGGGGGCGGTGGAGTCAGCCACGCGCGGTCGGCTCCACCTCGAGCAGCCGGGTCTCACGCTGCCGGTCCAGGGCCGCCGACACCAGTCCGACGAACAGCGGGTGCGCCCGCGTGGGCCGGGACTTGAACTCCGGGTGTGCCTGGGTGGCCACGTAGTACGGGTGCTTGTCGCGGTCCAGCTCCACGAACTCCACCAGCGAGGAGTCCGGGGAACGACCGCTGATCTGCAACCCAGCCTCGGCGAGCGCGTCCCGGTAGGAGTTGTTCACCTCATAGCGGTGCCGGTGCCGTTCGCTGACCCGCTCGGCGCCGTAGGTCTCGGCCACTACGGAACCGGGCGACAGCACAGCATCGTAGGCGCCGAGGCGCATCGTGCCGCCGAGATCCCCCTCGCCGTCGACGAAGGCCAGCTGTTCGGACATCGTGGCCACCACCGGGTCGGCCGTGTTCGCGTCGAACTCGGTCGAGGAAGCACCCTCCAGACCGAGTACGGTCCGTGCGTACTCGATCACCATGCACTGCAGGCCGAGGCAGATTCCCAGGGTGGGCACCTGCTGCTCGCGGGCCCACCGCAACGCACCGAGCTTGCCTTCGATGCCGCGCACCCCGAACCCGCCGGGGACGAGCACGCCGTCCACGCCGCCGAGCGCCTTGCGGGCCCCCTCCGGGGTCTGGCAGTCGTCCGAGGGGACCCACCGGATCCGGACGCGGGTGTTGGTGTGAAATCCGCCGGCGCGCAGCGCTTCGGTGACCGAGAGATAGGCGTCCGGCAGGTCGATGTACTTACCGACGAGGGCGATCTCCACCTCGTCCGCGGGGTGGTGCACGCGCTCCAGCAGCACATTCCAGGTGTCCCAGTCCACGTCCCGGAACGGGATCGCCAGGCGGCGGATCACGTACGCGTCCAGCCCCTCGGAGTGGACCACCTTCGGGATGTCGTAGATGCTCGGGGCGTCCACGCAGGTGATCACGGCGTCCCGGTCCACGTCGCACATCGAGGCGATCTTCGCCTTCACTCCCTCGGGGATGTCGCGGTCCGCACGGCAGACGATCGCATCGGGCTGGATACCGATGCTGCGCAGTGCGGCCACCGAGTGCTGGGTGGGTTTGGTCTTCAGCTCACCGCTCGGGCCCAGGTAGGGCACCAGCGAGACGTGCACGAAGAAGACGTTGTCGCGGCCGATGTCCTGACGGACCTGACGCGCGGCCTCGAGGAATGGCTGGGACTCGATGTCACCGACGGTGCCGCCGACCTCGGTGATGATCACGTCCGGCGCGTCACCGGTGGCAGGGTGCGCCTGGGCCCGCATCCGTCGCTTGATCTCGTCGGTGATGTGCGGGATGACCTGCACGGTGTCGCCCAGGTACTCCCCGCGCCGTTCCTTGGCGATCACGTGCGAATACACGACGCCAGTGGTCACATTCGCACCGGCATCCAGGTTCACGTCGAGGAAGCGCTCGTAGTGACCGATGTCCAGGTCGGTCTCCGCACCGTCCTCAGTGACGAAGACCTCCCCGTGCTGGAACGGGTTCATCGTGCCTGGATCGACGTTGAGATACGGGTCCAGCTTCTGCATGGTCACCCGGAGGCCGCGGCCACGAAGCAGGTGGCCGAGGCTGGACGCCGTCAGGCCTTTCCCGAGGGAGGAAGCGACCCCACCTGTGACGAAGATGTGTCGAGGGACGTTGCCCTGGGGCCCGGAGTTCGAAGTGATCACCACGGGCTTCTACGCTATCACCCGCGAGCCGCGGTCGCGTAGATCTCGAGGAGCTGCGCCGCCGCGTCGTCAGCAGTGGGTAGTTCCGCCGCGCGGGAGAGCGAGCGTTGCCGCAGCTCAGCAGCCAGCGTGGGTTCGTTGAGCACCCGCGTGATGGCCGTCGTCAGCGCGTCGGGGTCGGCATAGGGCACCAGCAGGGCCGCGTCGCCGGTCACCTCGCGAGTTCCACCCACATCGGTCGCCACCACCGCGGCACCGGCGGCGAGCGCCTCCTGCAGGTTGATCGGTTGGCCCTCCCAGGCGCTGGTACTGACGACGACATCCGCCGCGGCGAACAGGGAGGGCACGTCCGGGCGATGTCCCAGCAGAGTCACCGGGAGCACCTCGCCGAGCACCTGCTCGGCCAGATCGTCCATCAGTGGCCCGCCCCCAGCCACGAGCCAACGCGCCTCGGGGACCCGATCCGCGAGCAGCGCGGCGGCGTCGGCGAGCAGGCCTAGTCCCTTCTGTGGCGCGAGCCGCGCCACCGTGAGCACAATCGGCTGCCCCGGATCGAGGCCCAAAGCGCGCCGTTCGGCCTCGCCGAGCGGCTGCGCCGGCTCACGTCCCGGTGCCGGGACCAGTGCCCGCTCGGCACGCCGGGCGCCATGGGCGAGCGCGTCGGCCACCAGGTCGCCGCTCACCCCGAGCACCACGTCGGCCCGGGCGGTGATCACACGTAGCAGACCGGCCGCCACGGATCGCACTCCCTGACCTCCCACGGCGGCGTTGTGCAGGGTGACCACGAGCGCCGTCCGCTCCGGGGTGGGCGTGCTCAGCGCGAGGGCGGCGAGGGCCCCGGCCCGCAACCCGTGCGCGTGCACCACGTCGGCTCCCTTGGCGATCGCCCGGATCCGTGCCACGGCTCGAGCATCGCTCATTCGCGGACGGTCCTGCACGTCGACCACCGTGGTGTGCACCCGCGACTCCGGATCGAGGCCGGCGATGACCCCTCGGGGCCCGGCCAGGATTACCCGGTGGTCCGCTGACAGCATCGCGGCCAGCTCCCGGGCGTGCCGCCCGACTCCGCCGTCACTGGATCCGGTCAGTTGCACGATGCGATGGTCAGGCACGGCTCCTCCTCAGCACTCTCACGATCCCACGGTCTGCGAGCAGCACCGCACCGGCCACCGCCAGGACAGCCAGCATGGCACCAAGGAGCCCAGCGAGCACTGCCGCCACGGCACCGGTACCGGCGAGCTCGAGGATCGTCCCGGTCACCCACCGGCCGACGAACGCCCCCACGACCGCCCCGCCACCGGCCACCACGCAGGTGCGCAGCAGGTTCGCGGGCACCCGCGTGTGCATGGCGGACGCGAGCAGCACCACCAGTGCGACTCCGGCCACGGTCATCCCTGCCGTGTGCGCGAGGCCGAGGACGAGCAACGTCGTCTGGCCCTGGCCCCCGCCGGGTGCCAGCAACGCCACGCCGAGCAACGCACCGGCGGTGACTACCAGCCAGCCGAGCGCCGTCGCGGAGACGGCAGCACGGCTGCGGTCCATGCTGTACAACGCGCGACTGATCAGGAAGATCAGCGACAGCCCGATCACGCCCGGCGCCATCGCCGTCAGGCCCTGGGCCATTCCCGCCGTGTCATTGCACTGCCCCGCCCCGTCGCAGCGGGCGAACAACTGCTGCACAGCCGGCGCCACGGCCACCAGTACCCCGGTGCCGAGGATGGCCACGGCCAGCACGGCACGCGTGGCGCTCCACGTGGTGCGCTGAAACAGGTGAGCGTCGCTGCTGGCGAGCTCCGCCAGACGAGGGAACACGGCTGTGGCGACGGGTACCGCGAGCACCGCGTACGGAAGCAGGTACACCGCTTGCGCCCACTGGAACACCACGATGGTGCCTGCGCTACCGCCAGCACGAGAGGCCCACAGCACCGCCACCACGGACGCCTGCTGGGCCAGCAACGACCCCAGGCCCGCCAGGGCCAGGGAGCGCGCTCGAGAGGCGACACCGGGAGGAAATCGCAGCATCGGGCGCAGCCGCACCCCGCACCGCCGCACGGGCACCAGCAGCGGCAACGAGAGCGCGGCCACTCCCGCGGTCGTTCCCCATGCCAGCCACGCGAACGCAGCGTCGGAGAGTTCACCGGGCTGGCTCGTGAGACCGTCCGCGAGCGCGCCGAACACCAGATAGCTCACGATCACCACGGCGGTAGAGGCGATCGGAGCGAGCACCGGTGCCAGGAATCTGCGATGCGCCTGTAGCACCCCGGTGAGCACCACACCAATGCCGTAGAGCACCACCTGGGGAGCGAAGATCTGCAGGAATCGGGTCGTCGCCTCCAGTTGCGCCCCGGGATCGGCCCCCGCCGCCTCCGGCAGCATGGCGGCGAGCGGTCGAGCGAGGACGCTCAACGCCACAGCCACGGGAAGCAACCCGATGATCGCCCAGGTGAGCAGTGCCGAGGAGATCCGGTCCACGTCGGCTGCCGCCGCACGGGCGATCGGTCCCGCGAGCAGGGGGATGACAGCACCGGCCAGGGCGCCGCCGGCGACCACCTCGTAGAGCACGTTGGGCACCAGGTTCGCCGAGGCGTAGGCATCGCCGACCGCACCGGAGC
Organism: Ruania alba; assembly: GCF_900105765.1. Taxonomy (NCBI): domain Bacteria; kingdom Bacillati; phylum Actinomycetota; class Actinomycetes; order Micrococcales; family Ruaniaceae; genus Ruania; species Ruania alba. Next base: position 1,080,745 of record NZ_FNTX01000001.1, on the reverse strand, counting down.
CGACGGTCTCGGCCTGCACCAGCCAGCGCCCGAACCCGAGCACCCGGGAAACGATGGTCAGGGCAGCGATCATGGTCGCCGCCCCGGCCACCGGACCGAGCAGGCGGCGCAGCCTCACGGCAGACGACCCCAGGCATCGATCTCCCGCAGCACGGGAGTGTCGGCGATGACGGCGGAGAAACTCACCTTCTCGCTCGCGGCCACGAGCGTCACCACGACGCCCAACGCACCGGCCCGCACGGCGGCGCGGGGATGAGCAGCGAGTGCGCATCCGACGAGAGCGCCCAGGGCGTTCGCACCGGTGTCGCCCAGCATGGTCTCCTCGGCCAGATCGGTGCGCCAGGCGCCTGCCACGACGCCGGTGGCGGCAGCAGCGAGAGTGCCCGTCCGGCCCCCGACTGCGGTCAGCGGCGCCGCGATCAGGACGGTCGCCTTGAGCCCGCGGCCGGGGCGCAGGTCGAAAAGGTTCACCAGGTTGGCGGTACCGGCGATCAGGGCACCGCTGGTGAGCACGTCGAGCACCCGCCAGGGCAGCGGCGGGCCGGTGGCGTCACGTCGCCCCGCGCCCAAGAGGAGGGCTGCCACGACGGCGGAGCCCGAGATCCCGAGCAGCTTCAGTCCGCCTGTGGTCAGTTGTCCCTGCGCGAGCGCCCGGAGGTGGCCACGGAACCCGCGCGCCGCCGCCGGATCGGGGTCCAGATCATCGACGGCGCCGAGACCGCCCGCGGTTGCGGTCACCACAGCAGTGCCGACCGCGGCCGATCCGGGAGCGGAACCGCTGAGCGCGGCGCCGACGGCTCCGGTGACCACGGTGGACCCGGCGGTGGCAAGGCCACCGAGGAGGCTGACAGTGCGACGCCGATAGTTCGTGCGCTCCCACCGTTCAGCACGACCGGGAGGGAGCCGGCGGAGCACCAGCAGCGCCACGGTTGCTGCTGCAGCGCCCGCAGCGATGACCGCTGGGCGCCTCATCGGAGGCTGCTCATCCGTCGGTCTCCACTGGTCCGGGAGCGAACTCGGCCGGGGCGGGTGCGGGGAGCTCGTGACGGTCCGGGACCACGGCGTTGGCAGATTCGGACAGACCGAAGTGGCCTCCGTCGTCGGCGATCTCGGCCGCGAGTGCGAGCGGCACGGTGACCTGGCCGGTGATGGTGCCTACGGCGTCGACGGAGGTGACCCGGTCAGCCGCCTCGCTGTTGGCCCGCAAGGCCGTGAGGAGAGTGCCCGCGCCGCCGTCGGTTCCGGCGATGAGCGAGCCCTCACCGGTCTCGGCGAGCCCTTCGGCCAGCGTGATGCTGGCATCGTTGACGGCGGTGAGTTCCTCCACCTGCGCGTCGGTGAGCGGATCGGTCGGGGCTTGCGGGGCAATCACGACGGTGGCATAGGCGGGGCCGTCCACGGCTGCTCCCTCGCCGATCAGCTCACTGGACCTGAGCAGCTCGAGAATCTGCTCTGCCTCGTTCGACTGCTGTTGCGGGTTCTCCGGGTCGCGGAGCGTGAGGGCCTGGCCGAGCGCCTGCGCCAGGACCAGGTCACCACTGGCTGCGTCGCCCGGGGCCGGGTTCATCGAGGAGACCACGTTCTCCGCGATCCCGGACCTGAAGGCCACCTCGGCCGGGTCCAGCCACGCCTCGGTGACGGCGATCGTGCCGGTGACGGTCGCCCCGGCCTGGTCCAGGCGCGCCTGCACCGCACCGGAGACGTCCGGGTCGGAGCCGGGAAGCTCCACGATGGCCACGGTGCGACCGTCCAGGGCGCCATTGAACAGTTGCGGGGCCGCCTCGGTGAGGAAGGTGCTGCGGTCCTGCAGCGCCGCCTGGGCGCTGTCGAGCTCAGTACGCAGCACGTCCTTCTCCTCACGGAGCTGGTCGACCTGGCCGGAGAGCTCGTCGGCGATGTAGTCGCGCAGCGGTCCGGCGCCCAGCACGATGCCCACGGCGAGCGCGAGGAACACCGAGATCAGGGAGACGATGTGGTAGCGAAAGTCGATCACGTAGGGCGTCTTTCTCGTCGCGGGCGCTAGAAGAGCCCGGTGAGGAGGTCCCGGAGCCAGGACCAGAGATCGTCGAACCGGGCGAGCAGCAGGCCGAAGAACGCCTGCCCGGCGGGGGTGGCAGCCGCGGCGGCCCCGAGGGCGGCGAGGCCGGCCAGGATCAGGGCGGTCACCTGCCAGTTGGAGATCCGGTGCCGGTACAACCGGGAGACCCCCTTGGCGTCGATGAGCTTGCCCCCGACGCGCAGCCGCGTCAGGAAAGTGCTCGCCATTCCGGCGCGGCCCTTGTCGAGGAACTCCACGAGCGTCTCGTGCGTGCCGACGGCGACGATCAGGGAGGCTCCCTTCTCGTCGGCGAGCAGCATGGCGACGTCCTCGCTGGTGCCGGTGGCGGGGAAATCGACGTGCTCCACGCCGAGTCGCTCCACGCGTTCCAGGCCCGGTGCGCGGCCATCCCGGTAGGCGTGCACCACGATCTCGGCGCCACTGCGCAGCGCCTTGTCGGAGACGGAGTCCATGTCCCCGACGATCATGTCGGGGCGCAACCCTTCCTCCAGGATCGCGTCCGCTCCCCCGTCGACGCCGACCAGCAGCGGACGGTACTCGCGTACGTAGGAGCGAAGCATCGCCAGGTCTTCCTTGTAGGAGTACCCGCGCACCACGATCAGCACGTGCCGGCCCTCGAACTCGGTCCGAACCCGCGGAACACCGACGCCGTCCAGGAGTAGCTCCCGCTCGCGTTTCATGTAGTCCATCGTGTTCGCAGCGAACGCCTCGAGCTGGACCGAGAGCCCTGCCTTGGCCTCTTCCATGGCCTCGGCCACGGAGTCCTCGCTCTGCACGGTGCCTTCGGCGACCACCGCACCGTCTTCGCCGTAGACGATGCCGTCCTCGATGCGTACCCGTGCGCCTTCACGCAGCTGCATCAGATCGGGGCCGAGATCATCGACCAGCGGGACACCTGCCTCGACGAGGATCTGCGGGCCGAGGTTCGGGTACCGACCGGAGGTCGACGGGGCGGCGTTGAGCACGGCAGCCGGTCGGCACTCGACGAGCGCCTCGGCGGAGACGCGGTCCAGGTCCACGTGGTCGATCACGGCGATCTCGTCCGGACGCAGTCGCTTCGTGAGCGACTTGGTGCGCGGGTCGACACGGACCGGCACGAGCGCGTCGTCGGACGCGCCGGAGTCCCGTGGTTGTCGCCGCAAGAGAGAGACCATCGCGCTCATCGTCCCACGACTGGCCGTTCGAGAAGCTCGGCGGCATGCCGCAAAGCAGTGTGCGAGGTGGGATCGCCTGAGAGCATCCGGGCCAGTTCCGACTCCCGGTCCGGGCCCTCCACCTTCCGGATGTCGCTGTTGGTGACCCCGCCCTGATGCGCTGCTGACGTCTTCATGACCACGAGATGACGATCGGCAAAGGCGGCAACCTGGGCGAGGTGTGTGACCACAATCACCTGGGTGTGTCGGGCGAGCTCGGCGAGTCGCCGTCCCACCTCGACGGCGGCCTGCCCGCCCACCCCGGCGTCCACCTCGTCGAAGACGAAGGTCGGGAGCCGACCGTCGGTGGTGCTCGCCAACTGCCGGGCCATGGCGACCTCGAGGGCGAGCATCACCCGGGAGAGCTCACCGCCGGAGGCGCCCTTGGCCAGGGGCCGCGGTGGTGCGCCCGGGTGCGGGGCCAGCAGCAGCTCGACGTCCTCCGCACCCCACGGACCGAGCTCGGTACGCTCGTGCAGGCCGACGCTCAGATGCGCTCCGGGCATGGCCAGCCCGGCGAGCTCGACGTCGACCGCCTCGGCCATCTCGCGGGCAGCCCGTCGGCGGCCGTCGGTGACGGCAGCGGCAGCCTCGCCCTCCTCAGCGGCCACCTCGTCCAGCTCAGCGACGAGGGCGTCTCGGCCAGCACCCGGTGCGGTGAGCGCGGTGACTCGTTCCCGGGCGTGTTCGGCGAACTCCAGCAAAGCCGGCAGGTCGCCGGCGTCGGTGTAGGTGCGGGCGAGCTCGGTGAGCGCCGCTCGACGAGTATGCACCTGGTCGAGTCGCTCAGGATCGGCTTCCAGTCCGGTGGTGTAGCTGCTGATCTCGGTCAACAAGTCGGACAGCTGATAGGAGACGGTGTCCAGCCGTCCGTTCCATTCGGCCAGCGTCTCGTCATGGTCGGCCGCGCCGGCGAGCTCCCGGCGAGCCTGGTCGACCAGGGCCAGCGCGGCGTCGGGGGCGTCCGGGTCCTCCCCACCACCGAGTGCGAGATGCGCGCGCTCAGCCGCGGTACGCAGGTCTTCGACGTTCCCGAGCCGTTCCGCCTCGGCACGCAGTTCGGCGTCCTCTCCGGCTCGGGGCTCGAGGGCGTCGAACCGTTCGAGGGCTGTCTCGAGCCGTTCCAGCTCCGCTTCCCTGGCCTGGGTATCGCTGTCCCAGCGATCCAACGATCGTTGAGCGTCCTGACGGCGTTCATGGGCCTGGGTATAGCGCGCCAGCTGGTGACCGTGCTCCGGTCCGGCGAAGGCATCGAGCGCCTGGCGCTGGTGAGCGGGTGAGCGGAGCCGGATCTGCTCGCTCTGCCCGTGTACGGTCACCAGTTCCGCGCCGATCTCGCCGAGTAGGCCCTGGGGGACTGAACGCCCACCCAGGTGGGCGCGCGATCGACCCGAAGCCAACGTACGCACCACGAGCAGGGCATCGTCGTCCAGCATGGCGCCCGCGTCTGCGGCGAGGCCGAGCGCAGGGTGGTGAGCGGGCGGCGCAAACCGTCCTTCGACGGAGGCCGTCTCGGCCCCGGGGCGGATCGCGCCGGCATCTGCCTTCCCACCGAGCAGCAGACCGAGCCCGGTGAGCACCATGGTCTTACCCGCACCGGTCTCGCCGGTGATCACGGTGAGACCGGGGTGCAGCTCGATCCTGGCCGACTCGATCACGCCGAGGTCGCGGATCTGGATCTCCTCGATCACGGTGTCTTGTCCTCCCCCCGCCAGCCTGCGACCGGCAGGTTGAACTTGCCCACGAGCCGGTCGGTGAACGGAGCCAGGTTGAAGCGGGCCAGCCGCACCCGCTCGGAACCTCGGACCACGTCGATCCGCGACCCGGGTGGTGCATCGATCCGACGGCGACCGTCGCACCAGATCACTGCCGAGGTGTAGCTGCGGCTGAGCACCTCCACCGTCATCCGTGACTCAGGACCGACCACGAGCGGACGGGCGAAGAGGCTGTGGGCACTGATGGGGACCAGCAGCATCGCCTCCACGTCTGGCCACACCACCGGACCGCCAGCGGAGAAGGCGTACGCGGTGGAGCCGGTGGGGGTGGCCATCACGACACCGTCGCAGCCGAAGGTCGACAGGCCACGATCATCGATCCCGATCGCTACCTCGACCATCCGCTCACGTTCGGCCTTCTCCACGCTCACGTCGTTGATGGCCCAGCTGTGCTCGGGCTCGCTCCGGCCGGGCCGGGTGACACTGACGTCCAGGGTGATCCGTTCTTCGACCACGTAGTCGCGCGCAGCAGCGCGGGAGACCACGTGGGAGACGCGGTCCACCTCCGACTCGGCCAGGAAGCCCACGTGCCCGAGATTGATACCGATGAGTGGGATGTCCCGCCCGCGGACGAGCTCGGCAGCGCGCAGGATCGTCCCGTCACCACCGAGCACGATCACCAGCTCGATGTCGTCGGTCGCGGTGACGTCCTCCTCGGTGACCGGTGTCATGCCGTGTGCGCGCAGTTCGGCGGCCACCTGATCGGCGGTTCGCTGTGCCGCCGACCGTGTCGGGTGGGTGAGTACGAGGACGTTGCGGGTCATCGGGGGTCTCCTGCGGGGCCTGCGGCGATCGCGTTCGCCACCATCGTCCGGATCGTCTCCTCCTCGGCCGGCCGGTCTGCGGCGAGGTGCACGAAGTACTCCACGTTCCCGCTCGGACCGGGCAGTGGGCTGGCGACCACGGCCTGCAATGCCAGCCCCAGGTCGGCTGCAGCGTCGACCACGGTAAGCACAGCGTCGGCGTGCAGGACAGTATCCCGCACGACGCCGCCGGCCCCGAGCCGGTCCTTGCCCACCTCGAACTGCGGCTTGACCATGAGCAGCAGATCGGCCTGCGGGGTGGTCACAGATACCAGGGCCGGGAGCACGAGGGTCAAGGAGATGAAGGAGAGGTCGCCGACGACGAGGTCGACGGGGGATCAACCTGGGCGGGCTCGAGCGCGCGCACGTTCGTGCGGTCCATCACCGTCACCCGCTCGTCGGTGCGCAGGGCCCAGGCGAGCTGGCCGTAGCCGACGTCCACAGCGATGACGTGGGCGGCGCCGCGCCGGAGCAACACATCGGTGAAACCGCCGGTCGAGGCGCCGGCATCGAGGGCACGCCGTCCGGACACCGTCGGTGCGGCGACACCGAGGGCATCGAGCGCACCGGCCAGCTTGTGGCCCCCGCGGGAGGCATACTCCGGCCTACCGTCGGACGCCTCCAGCACGCGTACGGGCCGCGCGGGGTCGAGCTGGGTGGCGGGCTTGCTGGCCGGGCTGCCGTCAAGAAGCACCCGGCCGGCGTCGATCAGTTCAGCGGCGTGCTGACGTGACCGGGCCAGGCCGCGCCGTACGAGTTCGGCATCGAGCCGGGAGCGTCGAGCCATCAGCGCTCGGCCTGGGCGAGCCGGTTCTGGAGCAGGTGGTGGACGCGCTCGAACGCCTCGACGTGTTCGGGGAGGGATTCGTCGCCGAGGCGCTCCAGATCGCTCAGGGCCGTCGCCAGTTCGTCGTTGCCCTCAGTGGTCTCGTCAGTGGTCGACACGCGTCCTCCTTCCCTGGACCCCACGCTACCTGGCTGGGAGTCCGCTCAGTCGGAAGCGAGTTGCGCGGGCTGGTCGGGGGTGCTCAGCACGGTATCCACTCCGGCCGTGTCGCTGGCATCCCACGCGGCTGCGGCGGCCGCCCGAAACTCGTCCATGCGTACCGAGGTCTCACCCAGCAGCAACTCGGCGCCATCCCGGTGCAGCACCACCTGACCCTCGCGGATGCTGACGCTGGCGTCGCGGCAGCGCCACAGCTCGCCATCGCGGAACGGCTGCGGGTGGCTTTCGGCGAGGCCACGCAGGTCCCTGGCGAGGAACTCGGGACGTTCGCCGGGTCGGGCGCGGAGCACCTCATCGATGCCGTCGACACCAGTGAGGACGTGCAGTCCAGGATATCCCGCTGCTCGCGCTCCGGCGAGGTCGGTGTTCAACCGGTCACCCACGACCAGCGGCTGCCGGGCTCCGGAGCGTTCAGCAGCCTGGTGAAAGATTTCGGGCTGGGGTTTGCCGGTCGAGCGCGGCTGAACGCCCGTTGCGTGCACCACTGCAGCGACGAGCGAGCCGTTTCCCGGCGCCATACCACGTTCGGTGGGGAGGGTGGCGTCGATGTTCGAGGCGACGAAGTCGGCACCCGCACTGATCGCATACACCGCCTCGGCAAGATCCGGCCACCCGAGCGTCGGCGCAAATCCTTGAACCACGATCGTGGGGGCGTCCGCAGCGGTCTCGACGACATCCAGTCCCTCAGCGAGGACCGCTTCGCGGAGCCCATCGCCGCCGATCACCAGCACCCGGGTGTCGGCGTCGGCCTCGGAGGCCACCAGTGCCGCCGCTGCCTGCGCGGCCGTCGTGACTTCTTCCGGGCCGGTCGGGATGGCGAGGTCGGTGAGATGCCGAGCCACTGTCTGTGGCGAGCGCGCGGCGTTATTCGTGACGAACATCGTCCGCATCCCACCCTCACGCGCGGAGTCAACCGCTTGGGCGGCATGGGGCACACCGTGTGCGCCGCGATAGACCACACCGTCGAGGTCGAGCAGCGCCACGTCGAACGCTTCCTGCAACGACCGATCGGACCCACTCAGCGTGGCTTCTGTCATGGGGCACCTTCTTCCCGTTCGGGATCGTCGATCTCACCGAAGATCACATCGTCGGCGAACTCGTCCGGCTGAGGCAGGGTCGCGGCGAGTGCATCTGCCTCGCCAATACGGCCGAGAGCCCGGAGAACCTCGACCTTGGCCTCGGCCACCCGCTCTCCGATCTCACCCCCGGCGTCAGCGACGAAGGGCTGTTCCAACAGCAGCAATGCAGCGTCCGGCTGGGACAGGTCAAGGCGCGCGCCGCTGGCAACGATCGCAAGTTCGATCCGGTCCTCTCGCGTCATCGCAGGACTCGCCGGTGCAGCTGCTAGCGCAAGGGCACGTTCCGGCCGGCCCAAGCCACGCTCACAGTCGGCCTCGATGGGACGCATCCCATCGACACCACTGAGCCGACGGACGGTGCGTACCTCGCGAAGGGCCTCCGCGTACCGTCCGGTCGCATAGGCGGTCAGGGCGACGGCTTCCCGCACGACATCCACCCGTCCCGCTCGTCGTGACGCAGCCAGGGCGTGCAGATACGCCGTCTCAGGATCAGTGTCCAGCAGTGCACCGGCCATCACCAGGTGTCGACCCACTCGCTCCGCGTTGTCCTTGGACAAGGTACGGAGGCGGCCGCGGGCGTCACGATCGAGCTGATCCCATGTCACTGAGTCGTCCAGAGGCGGATCCTGTGGTCGATCATCCTGCGGCGGCCGCGACTCACCGCGCGGGAGGGGACGACGCTGGTCGCTCCCGGGACTCTGGGCGGGCCGCCTGGTCCGATCGGCACCCTCGCGGCGCGCACGCTCATGGCCACCCCCGGACGATCCGTCGCGCCGAGGGCCGCCCCCACGCCCGCTTTCACGCGACGCACCGCCCCCGCGTCGGGGCCCGCCACGCGCTCCCTCACCCCGCGGTGCACCAGAACTCCCACGGCCGTACGAGCCGCGACGCTCGCTGCCACTGCCGTCCCGGTCGGGCCGTCGACGACGTTCCTCGTCCTTGGGCTCCTCGGCCATGGGTGCTCCTCACTGTTCACGATACCGCCGGGAATACTACCCGGTGGTGGAATGCAACAAGGGCCACCTGGCGTCGCCCCTGGTGTGAGGGGCGGCCTGGTGGCCCTTGTTGGAATGGGTGTCCGGCGGTGTCCTACTCTCCCACACCCTCGCGGGTGCAGTACCATCGGCGCTGAGGGGCTTAGCTTCCGGGTTCGGAATGGGACCGGGCGTTTCCCGCCTCGCTATGGCCGCCGTAACTCTATGGAGATATTCACACACACGGTGGGTGTGTGTTGCGGGTGTTTTCCCCGGTATCTCGGGAACCGCACAGTGGACGCGCACAATAATTCTTTGACTTGTGTTGTGGTAAGTCATCGGCATATTAGTACCGGTCAGCTTCACACCTTTCAGTGCTTCCACGTCCGGCCTATCAACCCAGTGGTCTAGCTGGGAGCCTCTCACACCTCGAGGGTGTATGGAAATCTCATCTTGAAGCAGGCTTCCCACTTAGATGCTTTCAGCGGTTATCCCTTCCCAACGTAGCTAACCAGCCGTGCTCCTGGCGGAACAACTGGCACACCAGAGGTTAGTCCGTCCCGGTCCTCTCGTACTAGGGACAGCCCTTCTCAAATTTCCAACGCGCGCAGCGGATAGGGACCGAACTGTCTCACGACGTTCTGAACCCAGCTCGCGTACCGCTTTAATGGGCGAACAGCCCAACCCTTGGGACCAACTCCAGCCCCAGGATGCGACGAGCCGACATCGAGGTGCCAAACCATGCCGTCGATATGGACTCTTGGGCAGGATCAGCCTGTTATCCCCGGGGTACCTTTTATCCGTTGAGCGACGGCGCTTCCACGAGCCACCGTCGGGTCACTAGTTCCGACTTTCGTCCCTGCTCGACATGTACGTCTCACAGTCAAGCTCCCTTGTGTACTTACACTCGCCACCTGATTGCCAACCAGGCTGAGGGAACCTTTGAGCGCCTCCGTTACTTTTTAGGAGGCAACCGCCCCAGTTAAACTACCCACCAGGCACTGTCCCTGATCCGGATCACGGACCGAGGTTAGGAATCCAGAACGACCAGAGTGGTATTTCAACGTTGACTCCACACACGCTGGCGCGTGCGCTTCATAGTCTCCCACCTATCCTACACAAGCCGTACCGAACACCAATACCAAGCTATAGTAAAGGTCCCGGGGTCTTTCCGTCCTGCTGCGCGTAACGAGCATCTTTACTCGTAGTGCAATTTCGCCGAGTTCGCGGTTGAGACAGCAGAGAAGTCGTTACGCCATTCGTGCAGGTCGGAACTTACCCGACAAGGAATTTCGCTACCTTAGGATGGTTATAGTTACCACCGCCGTTTACTGGGGCTTAAATTCTGAGCTTCGCTCCCGAAGGAACTAACCCGTCCTCTTAACCTTCCAGCACTGGGCAGGCGTCAGTCCGTATACATCGTCTTGCGACTTCGCACGGACCTGTGTTTTTGATAAACAGTCGCTTCTCTCTGGTCTCTGCGGCCATCAACGCATCCCCACCGCAAAGGGTGGATCACGCATCAGGCCCCCCTTCTCCCGAAGTTACGGGGGCATTTTGCCGAGTTCCTTAACCACGATTCACTCGATCGCCTTAGTATTCTCTACCTGACCACCTGAGTCGGTTTAGGGTACGGGCGGCTAGAACCTCGCGCCGAGGTTTTTCTAGGCAGCATAGGATCACCCAATCATCCAGCATTCGCTGTCACCATCAGTTCTCAGGCTATATGAGGTACGGATTTGCCTATACCTCGCCCTACAACCTTGGACGTGCCAAGCCATAAGACACGCTGGGCTACCTTCCTGCGTCACCCCTGTTAATACGCTTACCTACTACCGGTTCGGGTCACGCGCTACGCTCCCACGTTCCCCGAAGGGACTCTAGGAAGTTTCGGGCGTTTAGCATCACCGGGCTCGGTATGGGCGGTTCTTCGCCGGTAGCAGAATATCAACTGCTTGTCCATCGACTACGCCTGTCGGCCTCGCCTTAGGTCCCGACTTACCCAGGGCGGATTAACCTGGCCCTGGAACCCTTGGTCATTCGGCGGACGGGTTTCTCACCCGTCTTTCGCTACTCATGCCTGCATTCTCACTCGTGTGGCGTCCACGGCTGGATCACTCCGCCGCTTCACTCCCCACACGACGCTCCCCTACCCATCCACACACCTGGACCCACCCCACAAGGAGGCAAGCCAAGTAAATGCGTGAATGCCACAGCTTCGGCGGTATGCTTGAGCCCCGCTACATTGTCGGCGCAGAATCACTTGACCAGTGAGCTATTACGCACTCTTTCAAGGGTGGCTGCTTCTAAGCCAACCTCCTGGTTGTCTGTGCAACTCCACATCCTTTCCCACTTAGCATACGCTTAGGGGCCTTAGCTGGTGGTCTGGGCTGTTTCCCTCTCGACTACGAAGCTTATCCCCCGCAGTCTCACTGCCACGCTCTCACTTACCGGCATTCGGAGTTTGGTTGACGTCAGTAACCTGGTGAGGCCCATCAGCCATCCAGTAGCTCTACCTCCGGTAAGAAACACGTGACGCTGCACCTAAATGCATTTCGGGGAGAACCAGCTATCACGAAGTTTGATTGGCCTTTCACCCCTATCCACAGCTCATCCCCCCAGTTTTCAACCTAGGTGGGTTCGGTCCTCCACGCGGTCTTACCCGCGCTTCAACCTGGCCATGGATAGATCACTTCGCTTCGGGTCTAGAGCACGCGACTCAATCGCCCTATTCGGACTCGCTTTCGCTACGGCTTCCCCACACGGGTTAACCTCGCCACGTACCGCTAACTCGCAGGCTCATTCTTCAAAAGGCACGCTGTCACCCCTGCTAAGGAGGCTCCAACGGATTGTAAGCATTCGGTTTCAGGTACTATTTCACTCCCCTCCCGGGGTACTTTTCACCTTTCCCTCACGGTACTTGTCCGCTATCGGTCACCAGGTAGTATTTAGGCTTACCAAGTGGTCTTGGCAGATTCACACGGGATTTCTCGGGCCCCGTGCTACTTGGGATACTCATCAAGAGGCCACGCAATTTCGCCTACGGGAGTCACACCCTCTATGCTGGACCATTCAAGATCCTTCGACTATCACGCGACTTTTTTACTCTTTGCCAGCTCGGCAGAACCAGCCAACGAGTCCCACAACCCCACAAGTGCAACGCCTGCCGGCTATCACACACCCATGGTTTGGCCTCATCCGATTTCGCTCGCCACTACTCTCGGAATATCTTTTCCTGTGGGTACTGAGATGTTTCACTTCCCCACGTTCCCTCCACACACCCTATGTGTTCAGGTGCAGGTAACCGGGCATGACCCCGGCCGGGTTTCCCCATTCGGAAATCCTCGGATCAAAGTTCGTTTGCCAACTCCCCGAGGCTTATCGCAAGCTACTACGTCCTTCTTCGGCTCCTGGTGCCAAGGCATCCACCGAATGCTCTTAAAAACTTGACCACAAAAAATCAAAGATGCTCGCGTCCACTGTGCAGTTCTCAAGCTACCGACGATCCCCACCACCGACCAACCAACAGATCAGCCAAGCGCATGGGCCCGCATCAAGACCACCAACCCCAACGGGTTCGTTGCCTCAGACACCCAACAGTGTGTTCGCACCCACCACAGCCACCACCAGGCCCCCACACAGGAGAACCAACAGGTACATGACCAGCAAGAAGATACGTGATTGATGTTCCACCCATGAGCACCACCCCCAGAACACTCGCCCGGGGCATGGCCACTGCCCACCCACACCACCCACACACGGCGGATGACACAGATGAGAGTTGCTCCTTAGAAAGGAGGTGATCCAGCCGCACCTTCCGGTACGGCTACCTTGTTACGACTTCGTCCCAATCGCCAATCCCACCTTCGACAGCTCCCCCCACAAGGGTTGGGCCACCGGCTTCGGGTGTTACCGACTTTCATGACGTGACGGGCGGTGTGTACAAGGCCCGAGAACGTATTCACCGCAGCGTTGCTGATCTGCGATTACTAGCGACTCCGACTTCATGGGGTCGAGTTGCAGACCCCAATCCGAACTGAGACCGGCTTTATGGGATTCGCTCCACCTTACGGTATCGCAGCCCTTTGTACCGGCCATTGTAGCATGCGTGAAGCCCAAGACATAAGGGGCATGATGATTTGACGTCATCCCCACCTTCCTCCGAGTTGACCCCGGCAGTCTCCTATGAGTCCCCACCATCACGTGCTGGCAACATAGGACGAGGGTTGCGCTCGTTGCGGGACTTAACCCAACATCTCACGACACGAGCTGACGACAACCATGCACCACCTGTATACGAGTGTCCAAAGAGCCCCACATCTCTGCAGGGTTCTCGTATATGTCAAGCCTTGGTAAGGTTCTTCGCGTTGCATCGAATTAATCCGCATGCTCCGCCGCTTGTGCGGGCCCCCGTCAATTCCTTTGAGTTTTAGCCTTGCGGCCGTACTCCCCAGGCGGGGCACTTAATGCGTTAGCTGCGGCACGGAATCCGTGGAATGGATCCCACACCTAGTGCCCAACGTTTACGGCATGGACTACCAGGGTATCTAATCCTGTTCGCTCCCCATGCTTTCGCTCCTCAGCGTCAGTAGTGGCCCAGAGACCTGCCTTCGCCATCGGTGTTCCTCCTGATATCTGCGCATTCCACCGCTACACCAGGAATTCCAGTCTCCCCTACCACACTCTAGTCTGCCCGTACCCACTGCAGGCGCGAGGTTGAGCCTCGCGTTTTCACAGCAGACGCGACAAACCGCCTACGAGCTCTTTACGCCCAATAATTCCGGACAACGCTTGCGCCCTACGTATTACCGCGGCTGCTGGCACGTAGTTAGCCGGCGCTTCTTCTGCAGGTACCGTCACCCGAAAGCTTCTTCCCTACTGAAAGAGGTTTACAACCCGAAGGCCGTCATCCCTCACGCGGCGTCGCTGCATCAGGCTTTCGCCCATTGTGCAATATTCCCCACTGCTGCCTCCCGTAGGAGTCTGGGCCGTGTCTCAGTCCCAGTGTGGCCGGTCACCCTCTCAGGCCGGCTACCCGTCGTCGTCTTGGTAGGCCATCACCCCACCAACAAACTGATAGGCCGCGAGCCCATCCCTCACCAAAAAATCTTTCCAAACCCCACCATGCGGCAGGACCTGAATATCCAGTATTAGACGCCGTTTCCAGCGCTTATCCCAGAGAAAGGGGCAGGTTACTCACGTGTTACTCACCCGTTCGCCACTAATCCACGGTGCAAGCACCGCTTCATCGTTCGACTTGCATGTGTTAAGCACGCCGCCAGCGTTCGTCCTGAGCCAGGATCAAACTCTCCGTAAAAAGCTGAAACAGCGCCCCCAACCCAAAGGCCAGAAGCACCAACAACCATACGAAAAAAAAATCCCAGCCAGGCGCACACCCCCAACGAGGCAGGAGCGCACACCCAACCAATAAAAAACTGGCATCAATCACTTACAAACACACTGTTGAGTTCTCAAACAACGAACGCGCACCGCCATGAATCCCGATCCGGGCTTCCTGCTCGGGGCAACCGCTCCACCCTACTCGGTCCGATTCGCCCTCGTCAACTTGGCTGTCCGAGCCAGATCTGCACCTGACTCTGCTGGACTGCCCTGCCGAGAACGGCCGAACTGTCGGATGTGATCGTGCAGCTTGCGCTACCTTCGATCATGCCTCGCCGGGACCGTCCACCGTGTCGGTGTCCGTTGCTCCCTCTGCGGGGCGACGAGATAGAACATTACGGCCCTGTGCGGCGGGGGTCAAATCGTCAGCAGCCGCCCGCTCGGTCGCATGTTCAGTCTGCGCCATGCCCTCTGACCTGCGACGATGCAGTTCCGTCGAGGTCTGACCCGACGTCCTGGGGAGGTCCGACGCGGTCGAGGTGATACGCCTCACGTCGGTGATCTGATCGAGCCAGCACGGGAGCGGGCCCGGCCCCCAGGGATCCCCTGGCCGACCGGGCCCGATGAGCGGTGCGGCGCCGACTCAGCCCGTCACGACGGCGAGTGACCGGCGGCCGCGGCGCACCAGTGCCACGTCGCCCGCGAGCAGGTCGTCGTCACCGATGACACGGTCTGTATCGGTGACCTTCTCGTTGTTCAGGTACGCACCACCGTCACCGACCACCCGGCGTGCTGCGTTCCGCCCCTTCTCCAGACCGGCCGCCACCAGTGCATCGACGATGGTCGTCTCCCCGATGGTGATCTGCCCACGTGGGACCTCAGCCACGGCGTCGGCGAGCGTGCCGGCGTCCAGGTGGCGCAGAGCGTCCGCGTCTCCCCCACCGAACAATGCCGCGGACGCCGCCTCCACCCGCTCGGTCGCCTCGGCGCCGTGCACGACAGTGGTGACCTCCCGGGCCAGGGTGCGTTGCGCCGTCCTCGCCTTCCGCACGGCCGGGTCGGACTCCACCTGCTCGGCGAGCTCGATGATGGTGTCCCGGTCGAGGAAGGTGAACACCTTGAGGTAATCCACCACGTCCGCGTCGGCGGTGTTCAGCCAGAACTGGAAGAACGCGTACGGGCTCATCAAGTCCGGTGCCAGCCACACCGCACCGCCCTCGGTCTTGCCGAACTTGGTGCCGTCGGACTTCGTGATCAACGGCGTGGTGAGGGCATGGACGGACACGCCGTCGGCCTTGTGCACCAGATCGACCCCGGAGAGGAGGTTGCCCCACTGGTCGTTGCCACCGGTCTGCAACGTGCACCCGTATCGCCGGTGCAGCTCGAGGAAGTCCATCCCCTGCAGGATCTGGTAGCTGAACTCGGTGAAGCTGATCCCCTCGTCGCTGTTCAGCCGCCGTGCCACCGTGTCCTTGGCCAGCATCGTCCCGAGCCGGTAGTGCTTACCCACATCGCGCAGGAAGTCGATCGCCGAGAGCGGCGCCGTCCAGTCCAGGTTGTTCACCATCTGCGCCGGATTCTCACCCTCGAAGTCGAGGAACCGTGAGATCTGCGCGTGCAACCGCTCCGTCCACTCGGCCACCACCTCTTTGGTGTTCAGGGTGCGTTCCCCCGACATCCGCGGGTCCCCGATCATCCCGGTAGCGCCGCCGACGAGTGCGATGGCCCGGTGTCCGGCGTTCTGCAGGTGCCGCAGCAGCATCAGCTGGACAAGGTGCCCGTGGTGCAGGCTCGGCCCCGTGGGGTCGAAGCCCGCGTAATAGGTGACCGGTCCCGTCGAGAGCGCCTCGGCCAGAGCCGAGAGATCGGTGGACTGGGCGATCAGACCGCGCCAGCGCAACTCGTCGAGGATGTCGTTCACTATGACCTACCTTGTCTACGCTCCGTCTGCGTGACGGGATAGGGGCGTGTTCCCCTGTCCGCGCCCCAGCGTACCGACGGCGAGGGGTGCCAACGGTTCTTCCGCTGGGGTCTGGTGCCGACTCACGGTGCGCCCCTCCCGGGCCGGAAGTCTGAGACGTGCGGGTCACCGTCGATCCAGTACCGCCACGGATAGGCGTCAGTGCCGGCGACTCCCGAGACCCCGACCCGGGGACCGGTACGTATTGCGACCGGACCTGACGCAGGTGTCAGCACCAGGTTCTGCCTGGTCGCGGCTCGCGCGTCCGGGCATCGGCCGGTCGGGGCACGATCACCCGGATGGACAACGACGTCAGCGCCGTCGTCAGCGTGGACGAGGCCAAGAGCGACGGCGAGACGGGCCGGGCCGCGGGCGAGATCCTCGGAGCGCCGGCACACACCGGCGGCGAGCCGCCGCTGCCACGCCAGCTCCGCGCCGTGGATCACTTCAGCGGCCCGCAGCAGCACCGCCGTGGCCGTTCCCTCCGGTGAGCAGACCAGGTTCACGCAGTGGTGCAGCCCGAGATGCCGGTAGACATACACGTGGCCGGGCGGGCCGAACATGGTCGCGTTCCGTGCAGTACGCCCACGGTAGGCGTGCGAGCCAGGGTCGTCACCACCGAGATAGGCCTCCACCTCGACGATGCGCACCGCCACCCGATCCTCTCCCGTGCCGGTGGCCAGCGTGGCGCCGAGCAGCATCGGAGCGACCGCCACCGAGGGCGCGCTCAGGTCCAACGACCCGGGCTCGTGCACCTGAGTCACCGACGCAACCGTCCGAACGCGTCCACGCGCAGGTCGGCGACTGCGGCGGTGCCTGCCTCGGCGAAGAGCGTGGCCTCCTCGGCCATCCAGGCACGCCAGTGCGGTTCCGCAGCCGTGCCGTCACGCGCCAGTCCCCGGGCGAGGCGGACGTCGTCGGAGGCCTCTACCCAGACGATCACGCTGAAGAAGGGGCGGGTGTTGGCGCGCACGCAGCCGACCCCCTCCACCACGAGGACGCCGTCAGTAGGGACCTCATGCTCCTCCGCCAGTTCCTCGGCGTGCCAGTCGTAGCGCCGGTACCGGCCCACGCGACCGAGCCAGAGCTTGGCCAGGATCTCGCGTCGGAGCCGGTCCGCGGAGTCCCGCAGACCGGACCAGCCGAGATAGAGGTCATCCATGTGCACGGTCGTAGCCTCCAGCTCCGCTGCAACCGCGGCTGCCAGCGTGGTCTTGCCCGAACCGGCGGGTCCGTCGATCGCCACCACGGTGGACGCTCCGCAGCGCGGACCGGTGGTGCGGGCCGCCGTAGCGACGGCCCGCACCGTCTCCACCGGTGGGCTCACCTCGACCATGCTGCAGGCTCAGCGCAATGACGCGGCACGGGCCTGTGCCGCAGCGAGCTGCTCGGCCACCCGCACCGGAGCGGTTCCGCCGATGGCATCCCGGGAGGCCAGCGACCCGTCCACGCTGAGCACCTCACGCACCGCGGGGGTCAGGTGCGCGCTGATCCCGGCCAGGTCCGCGTCGGAGAGGTCCCAGAGCTCGATGTCGCGCTCCTCGCACACCCGCACACAAGCCCCGGCGATCTCGTGCGCCTCCCGGAACGGCACTCCCTGACGCACCAGCCACTCGGCCACGTCGGTGGCGAGCGCGAAGCCCTGCGGGGCGAGCTCGGCCAGTCGATCCGTGTGGAAGGTCAGCGTCGCGACCATGCCGGAGACCGCGGGGAGCAGCAGAGCGAGGGTGTCGACGGCGTCGAACACCGGCTCCTTGTCCTCCTGCAGGTCCCGGTTGTAGGCGAGCGGGAGGCCCTTGAGCGTGGCGAGCAGACCCGTCAGGTCACCAATCAGGCGGCCTGCTTTCCCCCGAGCCAGCTCAGCGACGTCCGGGTTCTTCTTCTGCGGCATGATCGAGGACCCGGTGGAGAAGGAGTCGTGCAGGGTCACGAAGCCGAACTCCTTGGTGGCCCAGACGATCACCTCCTCGGAGATCCGGGAGAGGTCCACACCGATCATCGCGGTCACGAAGGCGAACTCCGCCACCAGGTCACGCGAGGCCGTGCCGTCGATGGAGTTCTCCACCGGCCCGTCGAAGCCGAGCTCGGCCGCCACGGCCGCCGGGTCCAGCCCGAGCGAGGATCCCGCCAACGCACCGGACCCGTACGGCGAGTACGCAGCCCTGCGATCGAAGTCACGCAGTCGGTCCACGTCCCGCAGCAACGGCCAGGCGTGCGCCAGCAGGTGGTGCGCCAGGAGGACCGGTTGGGCGTGCTGCAGGTGGGTCCGGCCGGGCATTGCGGCCCCCGGGTGCGCCTCAGCCTGGGCGCACAGGGCGTCCACCACGTCCAGCACGCCGTCGGCGATCAGGCGGGCGTGCTCACGCAGGTACATCCGCACCTGCGTGGCGATCTGGTCGTTCCGGGACCGGCCGGCGCGCAGTTTGCCGCCGAGCGCCGGACCGGCCCGCTCGATCAGCCCACGCTCGAGGGCGGAGTGCACGTCCTCGTCCTCGAGCGCCGCGACGAACGCCCCGGAGGCCACGTCCGCGTCCAGCTGGTCCAGCGCCGTCAGCATGCCGTCCAGCTCGGTCTCGTCGAGGAGCCCGGCGCCGTACAGCACACGAGCGTGCGCGCGCGAGCCGGCGATGTCGTGGCGGGCGAGTCGCCAGTCGAAGTGCGTGGACTTGCTCAGTGCCGCCAGGGCGTCGGCGGGTCCGCCGGTGAACCGGCCGCCCCACAACGATCCCGATCCGGTGGTGTGCTCGCTCATCAGTCGGACCCCGACTCCCAGGCGGCGTGCTCGAGCGCGCTCTCGTCGTCGCTCGCGGCTGCCGGGTTGGCCGAGATGGTCTCGGCTCCACCGGTCGGGAGCTCACCGAACAGTGTCCCGTTCTCCACGAGCACCTGTCCCTGGTCGACCGGCTGCTGGGCGTACATCTCCAGCTTCGCGCGGGAATCGGCGATGTCGAGGTTGCGCATGGTGAGCTGGCCGATCCGGTCGGTGGGTCCGAAGGCTGCGGACTCGGTGCGCTCCATCGACAGCTTCTCCGGGTGGTAGGAGAAGTCGGGTCCGTCGGTGTTCAGGATCGTGTAGTCCTCGCCGCGGCGCAGCCGCAGGGTGACCTCACCGGTGATGACCGAGGCGATCCACCGCTGGATCGACTCGCGGATCATCAGCGCCTGCGGGTCGAGCCAGCGACCTTCGTAGGACAGCCGCCCCAACCGCCGCCCGTCGGCGTGGTAGTTCGCGATGGTGTCCTCGTTGTGGATGGCTGCCACCAGCCGCTCGTAGGCGATGTGCAGCAACGCCATCCCGGGAGCCTCGTAGATGCCACGGGACTTGGCCTCGATGATGCGGTTCTCGATCTGGTCCGACATACCCAGCCCGTGCCGGCCACCGATCGTGTTCGCCTCGTGCACCAGGGCGACCGGGTCGTCGAAGCGGGTGCCGTTGATCGCCACCGGACGTCCGCCCTCGAACGCGATCGTGACGTCCTCGGTATCGATGGCCACGGTCGGGTCCCAGAACTTCACGCCCATGATCGGGTCCACCGTCTCCAGGGAGACGTCGAGGTGCTCAAGGGTCTTCGCCTCGTGCGTGGCACCCCAGATGTTGGCGTCGGTGGAGTAGGCCTTCTCGGCGCTGTCCCGGTAGGGCAGGTTGTGCTCGACGAGCCACTCGCTCATCTCCGACCGGCCACCCAGCTCGGTGACGAAGGCCGGGTCGAGCCACGGCTTGTAGATCCGCAGGTTCGGGTTGGCCAGCAGCCCGTAGCGGTAGAACCGTTCGATGTCGTTGCCCTTGAAGGTGGACCCGTCACCCCAGATCTCCACGCCGTCGGCCTGCATGGCGCGCACCAGCAGGGTGCCGGTGACGGCACGGCCCAACGGGGTGGTGTTGAAGTAGACGCGTCCGCCGCTGCGGATGTGGAACGCTCCGCAGGCGAGCGCGGCGAGCCCCTCCTCGACCAGTGCGGCCTTGCAGTCGACCATGCGAGACAGCTCGGCGCCGTACTGGATCGCACGGCCCGGGACCTTGTCGATCTCCGGCTCGTCGTACTGGCCGATGTCGGCGGTGTAGGTGCACGGGACGGCTCCGTGGTGCCGCATCCACGCCACGGCGACCGAGGTGTCCAGTCCGCCGGAGAAGGCGATGCCCACCCGCTCACCGACCGGTAGTTCCGTCAGTACCTTGCTCACTGGTTCTCCTCAGGGGTCGTGGTGTCTCGATCGGGATCGCGGCCGCTGGCCAGATCCAGGAAGAGCTGGGCGACGGCTGTCCCACCGTCAGGTTCCGCGGCGATGACCAGCACCGTGTCGTCCCCGGCGATCGTGCCGATCACCGGGGGCAGGACCGAGTGGTCGATCGCCGATGCCAAGAATTGTGCCGCGCCCGGAGGGGTGCGGAGCACCACCAGGTTGCCGGAGACCTCCGTGGCCACCAGCAGCTCGGTGCACAATCGCGCCAGGCGGACGGCGAACTGTTCGGTGTCCGCAGCCCCGTACCCGAATGGCCCCTCCGGAGGCAGCGCGTACTGCTGGCTGCCGTCTGCTCCACGCACCTTGTACGCACGCAGTTCGTCCAGGTCGCGGGAGAGGGTGGCCTGGGTGGCGGTGACGCCACGGTCGGCGAGCCTGGTCTGCAGCTCCGCCTGCGAGTGCACCGGCGAGCCGGCGATCACCTCACGGATCAGGGCGTGCCGGGCGGCCTTGGTGGCGGGGATGCTCATCGTTTCCCCAGCAACCAGGTGAGAATCGCCTTCTGTGCATGCAGACGGTTCTCCGCCTCGTCCCAGACCCGGGACGCGGACCCTTCGAGCACGGCATCAGTGATCTCCTTGCCGCGGTAGGCGGGCAGGCAATGGAGCACGATCGCCGGGCCATCGTTCGACCCGGCGGCGGCGAGCAGCTCGTCGTTGAGCTGGAACGGCAGGAAGGGTCGCTCCCGTTCGTCCTTCTCGTCCTCTTGGCCCATGGACACCCAGGTGTCCGTGGCCACCACGTCTGCCCCGGTGACGGCGGCCGTCGCCTCTTCCACGACGGTCACCGAGCCGCCGGTGCCGGCGGCGATCGCCCCGGCGCGTTTCACCACGGCCGGGTCAGGCAGGTACCCCTCGGGGGCTCCGATCCGTACGTGCATGCCGGCAAGGGCTCCGCCGAGGAGGTAGGAGTGGGCCATGTTGTTCCCGCCGTCGCCGACGTAGGCGAAGGTCCGGTCAGCCAGGGCCGGCCCGTCGACGGCGAACCCGCCGGTGTGCTCGGCGATGGTGAGCAGGTCGGCGAGGATCTGGCATGGGTGGTAGTCGTCCGTGAGGGCGTTCACCACGGGGACGCCAGCGTGGGCGGCCATCTCCTCCAGCGCCGACTGCGCGTAGGTGCGCCAGACGATCGCCGAGGTCATCCGGCCGAGCACCCGGGCGGTATCCGGCACCGACTCACGCACACCGACCTGAGCCAGCGTGCCGTCCACGAGCATCGGATAGCCGCCGAGCTCGGCCACCCCGGCGGTGAAGGACGCCTGAGTCCGTAGCGTGGGCTTGTCGAAGATGATCGCCACCGGCTGCGGGCCTGCCAGGGGCGTCACCGTGTAGACGCCTGCGGCGCGATCGGCCTTGAGCGCGGCGGCGAGTTCGAGAACCTCACGCTGCTCAGCCGACGTGAGGTCGTCGTCAGCCAGGAAGTGGCGTACGGCCGGCCGGGGGTTCGTCGTGGCGTCGGGCATGGTCGTCATGACTGCATCGCCTTCTCGAGGATGTGGGGCAGGGCGTCGGTGAAGGACGTCGCCTGCTCGGTCGTCAGGATGAGCGGTGGGGCCAGCCGCAGCGCGTCGGGGGCGACGGGGTTGATGATGAACCCGGCCTCCAGCGCGGCGCGGGCCGCGGCGGGCGCGATCTCGTCGGTGAGCTGGACCGCGAGCAGTAGCCCTTCGCCGCGGACACCGGCGATCAGTGGATGGGCGAGCCTTTCGATCGCCGATCGGATCGCGTTCCCTGTGCTGCCGACCCGCTTGAGCAGGCCGTCCCGCTCGATCACGTGGATGGTGGCCAGGGCGGCTGCGGCAGCCACGGGGTTGCCGCCGAAGGTGGTGCCGTGCTGCCCCGGGCCGAACAGGCTGGCTGCCCGCTCGGTGACCGCAACGACAGCGCCGATCGGGAAGCCGCCACCGAGGCCCTTCGCCAGGGTGACCACGTCCGGGACCACGCCGGCGCCGATGTGGTCGTGGTGGTGGCCCATCCATGCCCCGGTGCGCCCCATCCCGGTCTGAACCTCGTCCAGGATCAGCAGGGCACCGTGGGCATCGGTGAGCTCGCGCGCCGCGGCCAGGTAGCCGGTGGGCAATGGGCGCACCCCGGCCTCACCCTGCAACGGCTCGAGGACGACGGCGGCCACCTGCTCTCCCCCGGTGGCGAACGCGGCCTCGAGGGCGGCGAGGTCGCCGAACGGCAGGTGCTCCACCCCGCCGGGCAGTGGTTCGAACGGCTCGCGGTAGGCCTGCTTCGCCGTCAGGGCCAGGGCGCCCATGGTGCGCCCGTGGAAGGCTCCCTCGAGGGCGAGGATGCGTGGCCGGTCGGCGCCGCCGTGGCGGCGCGCCAGCTTGAACGCACCCTCGAGTGCTTCGGTGCCGGAGTTGGTGAAGAAGGTGCGGGCCGCCGTCGGGCGTGGGCCGGTGACCACGAGCGCGGCGAGGCGCTCGGCGAGGGTGATCTGCAGCGGGGAGGCGAAGAAGTTCGAGATGTGCCCCAGGGTGCCCAGCTGGGCCGAGATCGCCCCGGTGAGCGTGGGGTGCGCGTGGCCGAGGCTGTTCACGGCGATGCCGGCGAGCAGATCCAGGTAGCGCTGGCCGTCGGCGTCCCAGACGTAGCACCCTTCGCCGCGGGTGAGCACCCGCTGCGGGGCCCCGAAGGTGTTCATCAGGGCGCCGGTGTAGCGGCCGGTCCACTCGGCCTGGGTGAGAGCGTCGGTGCGGCCTGCGCCGGCAATCTCGCTGAGCTCGTTCATGCTGCTTCCTCCTCAGTGGGCGTGACCATCGTGCCCACCCCTTCGGTCGTGAAGATCTCCAGCAGCAGCGAGTGCGGCTGGCGCCCGTCGATCACGTGCGCCTGCGGCACACCGCCGGAGACGGCCCGCAGGCACGCTTCCATCTTCGGCACCATCCCCGAGGCGAGCGTAGGCAGCATCGCGGCCAGGCGCTCGGCGCCGATCTGCCGGACCAGGGAGGAGGTGTCCGGCCAGTTCGCGTACAGGCCCTCGACGTCGGTGAGCACCACCAGCTTCTGCGCCCCCAGGGCGGTGGCCAGGGCGGCGGCGGCCGTGTCGGCGTTCACGTTGAGCACGTCACCGGGGTTATCCATATCGGGGGCGATGGTGGAGATCACCGGGATGCGGCCGGCATCCAGCAGGTCCTGGACGGCGCGAGGGTGTACCTCGATCACGTCGCCCACAAGGCCGACGTCGACCGGCTCGCCGTCCACCACGGCCTGCCGCTTGCGGGCGGCAAAGAGGCCACCGTCCTCTCCGGAGATCCCGACGGCGAGGGGTTCGGACGCGTTCAGCCGGCTCACCAGGTCTCGCTGCACCTTGCCGGTGAGCACCATGCGCACCACGTCCATAGTCTCCGGGGTGGTGACCCGCAGCCCGCCGCGGAACTCGGACTCGATGCCGAGGCGGGTCAGCATGGCCGAGATCTGCGGGCCACCGCCGTGCACGACGACGGGTTTGAGCCCGGCGTAGCGGAAGAACCGGATGTCCTCGGCGAAGGCGCGTTCTAGGTCGGCGTCGATCATGGCGTTGCCGCCGAACTTGATCACCACCACGGCGCCGGCGAAGCGTTCCAGCCAGGGCAGGGCTTGGATGAGTACCTCGGCCTTCTGTCCGGGGCGCAGGTCCGTCTCGGTGTTGAAGACGAAGGTCTCGGCGGTGGGGTCTGCGGGTTCGGTGCTCATGTGGAGTAGGCGCTGTTCTCGTGGACGTAGTCGTGGGTGAGGTCGTTGGTCCACACGGTGGCGGTGGCGTCGCCGGCGTGCAGGTCGATGACGATCCGTACCTCGCGCTGAGCGGCGAGGTCCACCCGGCTGCGGTCGGCGTGGGCGGCGCCGGAGCGGCAGATCATCACGCCGTTGATGGACACGTCCACCTGATCGGCGTCGAACGGCGCCACCTCGACCGGCACGGTGCCCACCTGGGCAAGGATGCGGCCCCAGTTCGGGTCGTTGCCGAAGACGGCGGCCTTGACGAGGTTGGAGCGGGTGACGGCGCGGGCGACCGCGAGCGCGGCGTCGGTGCTGGTGGCCCCGGTGACCTCGACGGCGATGTCGTGCGAGGCGCCTTCGGCGTCGGCGACGAGCTGCCGGGACAGATCAGCGGCCGCATCGGTGAGCGCCTGGGTCAGCTCGGCCTCGGAGGGTTCGACGCCGGAGGCCCCCGAGGCCAGCAGCACCACGGTGTCCGAGGTGGACATGCACCCGTCGGAGTCGACCCGGTCGAAGGTGACCGAGGTGGCGGCGTGCAACACGCGCCGGGCGATGGCCGGATCGACGACCGCATCGGTGGTGAGGACGCTCAGCATCGTGGCCATGGCGGGGGCGAGCATGCCGGCACCCTTGGCCATCCCGCCCACGCTCCACCCGTCGCGGACCATGTGGGTGGTCTTCGGGACCGTGTCGGTGGTCATGATCGCCTGGGCGGCGTCCAGGCCGCTGTCAGCGGTCAGCGCCTCGGCGGCGGCGCTGATTCCCGGCAGGAGCTTGTCCATCGGCAGCCGTTCGCCGATGAGGCCGGTGGAGCAGACCACGACGTCGGCCGCAGAGACACCGAGGGCCTCGGCGGCGCGTTCGGCGCTGTGGTGGGTGTCGGCGAAGCCGTCCGGCCCGGTGCACACGTTCGCGCCGCCGGAGTTGAGCAGCACGGCCTCGACCACGCCGTCGGAGACGACCTGGCGGGACCACAAGACCGGGGCACCGACCACGCGGTTGGTGGTGAACACGGCGGCACCGACCTTGGTGGGCCCGTCGTTGACGACGAGGGCGACGTCCGGGGTGCCGGAGGCCTTGAGGCCGGCAGTGACGCCGGCGGCGCGGAAGCCGGCAGGGCTTGTCGTTGTCACGGGGCCACTCCTTCGGTGGTCAGGCCGATCCCTTCGGGGAGCCCGAGGGCGAGGTTCATGGACTGCACGGCCGCGCCGGCAGTGCCCTTGACGAGGTTGTCGATGGCGCAGATGGTCACGACTCTGCCGGCCCTGTCATCGATGGCGACCTGCACCAAGGCGGTATTCGCACCCAGGGTGGCGGCCGTCGTCGGCCATTGGCCCTCCGGGAGGAGCTGGACGAACTGCTCACCGGCGTAGGCCTGCTCCCAGGCGAGACGCACCTGGGCGGGCGTGACACCGGGGGCGAGGGGCGCCGTCGTGGTGGCGAGGATGCCACGGGACATCGGGACCAGCACTGGGGTAAAAGAGCAGTGAACGTCCGCTGCCCCGGCACCCGCGACGCGCAGGTTCTGCTCGATCTCGGGGACGTGCCGGTGCGTGCCGGCGACCGCGTACGGTGCGGCCGAGCCGATCCCTTCGGCGGCCGTGAGGTGGGGTTTCATCGCCTTGCCGGCGCCGGAGTAGCCGACCGAGAGGACGGCGACGACATCGCTCGGGTCGAGAACACCGGCCGCGACGCCGGGCTGGATGCCGAGGGTGACGGCGGTGACGTTGCAGCCGGGCACCGCGATGTGGCGGGCCTGGCTCAGCGCTCCACGCTGCGACGACGCTGCAGTCTCACCGGCGTGCAGCAGCTCGGGCATGCCGTAGGGCCAGCTGCCCGCGTGCTCGCTGCCGTAGAAGGCAGCCCAGTCGGTGGCGTCGGTGAGCCGGTGGTCGGCACCCAGGTCCAGGATCAGAGGGGTAGCACTGCCGGGGCCGACCGCTTCCAGCTCCGCCGCGATGGTGCCGGAGGCGCCGTGCGGGAGGCCGAGGACGACGACGTCGTGCCCGCGCAGGTTCTCGGCTGTGGTGGCCACGAAGGTGCGATCGGCCACGCTGCGCAGATGCGGGTGATGGCGGCCCACGAGTTCACCGGCGTTCGAGTGCGCGGTGAGCGCTCCGACCTCTACCTCGGGGTGGGCAAGAAGCAGACGCAGCGTCTCTCCGCCCGCGTAGCCACTGGCACCTGCGATCGCGACCGATACAGTCATATGAATAACTATACATGGCGTGGTGCGAGCGAGCGCAACCATGGGGTGGAATACGCAAGAATGTTCGGCATGAGCGTGAGGAGCCCCTGCGGAGGGACGCCGAGGAACGAGGTGTGCCGGAGCAAGGCACCGGAGCGAGCGTGCAAGAAGGGCACAGCATGAGCACCACCATCGTCCAGGGCAGTGCGGTCGACGACTACCCCGAGATTCCCCGGAGGCCGTGCGCGGGCGCGCGCTGCGGGTCACCGAGATCGGTGAGTCCGTGCTGCATGAGCGTTGCGCCGACGTGACGGCGTTCGGGACCGAGGAGCTGGCCAGCCTGGTGGACGACATGTTCGCCACGATGCTGGTGGCCGAAGGGGTGGGCCTGGCCGCGAATCAGGTGGGCGTGGACCTACGACTGTTCGTCTATGACCTCACCGACTCCGACGGCACCCGGTATGTGGGCCACGTGGCCAACCCCGAGGTGGAGGTGACCAGCGCTGAGACCGAGGAGATCGAGGAGGGCTGTCTCTCCGTGCCCGGCCCGGGGGCGGAGCTGTTCCGGCCGCTCGACGTGCGAGTGCGCGGGGTGGACATCACCGGGGCGCCGGTGGAGCTGACCGCCCACGGATATCTGGCGCGCTGCTTCCAGCACGAGACCGACCACACCAATGGGCGGCTGTACGTGGACCTGCTGAGCAAGCGGGTCCGCAAGCGAGTGCTGCGGGACATGGAGGACCTGCGCGAGGAGGTGCTGGAGCGGCGGGACTCGGTGAGCCGCGTGCACGAGAAGGAACCGGCGGTCTACCCGGATCGCTGAGTGAGTGACCGGGCCCGCTCGGCGGCCCAGATGGCGAGCTCCACCCGGTTGCGGGCATCCAGCTTGGTCATCAGGCTCCCGAGGTGCGTCTTCACCGTGCTCAGGGAGATGTGCAGCTCGCGGGCGATCTCGGTGTTGCCGAGGCCGCGAGCGACGGCGGCGAGCACCTCCTCCTCGCGGGCGGTGAGCGGGCTGGCCGGGGCTGCGGGCGGGGCGGGCGATGGTGCGGCCCCGGCGAAGGTACTGATGAGCCGGACGGTGATCGCCGGGTCGATGAGCGCGTCGCCCCGCGCCGCCGCGTGTACCGCCTCGTTCAGCAGCACGGGACCGGCGTTCTTGAGAAGGAACCCGCGGGCGCCGTTCCGCAGTGCGGTGTAGACGTACTCGTCGAGGTCGAAGGTGGTGATCACCACCACCGGGATCGGGTCGGATACCCCCGGGCCGGCGAGCTGCCGGGTGACCTCGAGACCGTCCGTGCCCGGCATCCGGATGTCGACCAGGCACACGTCCGGTCGCTCCTGGCGGGCGAGGCGAATGGCCTGGGCGCCCTCGGAGGCCTCGGCGATCACCTCGATGCCGGGCTGGGCGTCCAGGATCATCCGCAGCCCGGTGCGGACGATCTCCTGATCGTCGGCTACCAGCACCCGGATGCTCACCCCGGTGATCCTGCCAGGGGAAGGGTCACCGTGACGATCCAGCCGCCGTCAGGGCCGGGGCCGGCGGTGCAGCGTCCGCCCAGCATGGTGGCCCGTTCGGTCATCCCGGCGATCCCGTACCCTCCCGACGGCGGAGCGTGCGCCGGACTGCCGTCGTCGCTGATCTCCACGGTCACCTCGAGCGCGTCGATGTGGACCAGCAGGAGGGCGCGCGTGGCGCCACGGGCGTGCCGGCGTACGTTCGTGAGCGCCTCCTGGGCGATCCGGTAGACGGCGGCACTCACCCGGGCCGGGACTGTTGAGGTGTCTCCGGTGACCTCCACCTGCACCGGCGCCGCTCCCCCGGCGTCCGCGAGCGCACTCAGGTCGGCGATCCCCGGTGCGGGGGCGAGCTCGGGATTGTCGTCGCGGCGGAGGATGCGCACGATCGAGCGCATCTCGGCCAGGGCGCGGGATGCCTCGTCCTCGATCACGCGGAGGGCGTCGGTGGCGGCAGCGCTGTCGGTGGCCGCGACCGCGCGACCGGCCTGGGCGCGCACGGCGATCGCGGAGACGTGGTGGGCGACGGTGTCGTGCAGGTCGCGCGCCAGCCGCTCGCCCTCGAGCAACCGCACCTGTTCCAACTCGCGCGCGCGGGATGCCGCCCGCCACCGGAACGCGAGGCCAAGGGCGCCGGTGGCGAGGACCACGGCGGCCGATCCCCACGCATCGGCCCACGGGGCCGAGCCCACGAGGCTCGGGACCAGGACGGCGACGAGCATCAGCGCTCCGCCGGCGACCATCGACCGGCCCCTCCCCCATCGTGGTACCGCGTACACCAGGGTGAGCAGGTAGATCGAGGAGACCAGGGCAAGGTCGGTCGCGATGAGCTGACCGGCTGCCGTGGCGACACCGAGCGCGGTGGCGAGCATCGCCGTCGGGAATCGGCGCCGCCACAGCGTGGTGACGGCGACCGCGATCAGGACCGCGGCCCACGGCCACTGGGGCGGGACGTCGGTGCGCAGGGCCGTCTCCGCGGCGACCGCGGCGGTCACACCGAGGAGCAGGACCCAGTCGCGCCACCCGCGGGACGGTGGAGTGCCCGGCGGCGTCGACCGCGCGGCGGAGCCCATCGCGCCAGCATACGGTCGTCTCATCGCCGGCCACGGCGGATGGCGATCTCGGCGACCACCATGTTGATGCCCCAGCCGGCGGCCATCAGGACTGTGGTCATGGCCGTCCCCGGCTGACCGAGCGCGAGCGTCCACGGTAGGAAGGTGAACACCTGGGTGCCGGCCCCCAGAGCGATCACATAGGAGCGGATCATCCAAGCGCGGTGTCGTTGCACGTTCCGGCGCAGGATCGCGACCACCGCGATCACGAGGCCAGCCGCCATCACGGCACCGAGGGCCACGCGAATCACTGCCAGGACTGGTCCGTTGCTGGCCGGTAGGTCGTACGCGACGGCCATCCAGATGCCGGAGAAGGCCGACACCAGACCGGCAGGAACCAGCACCCGGCCGGCGAACCGGTGCCAGCGCCGACGACGGAGCGTGGGCACGAACTGCAACGCGCCGAGCAGCAGGTACAGGGTGGAGCCGGCGATGTGCGCGACCACAGGGACCGGGGAGTCGACAAAGCGGGCGTTCTCGGCGGTGACCGTGGCGCCGGACGCGAGCTCGGTGATCCGCATGGCGCCGGCGAGCACGGGGACGAGGGCGAGGAAAAGCAGCCCGGCCGGTAGCAGCCATTGGGGCCGGTTCCTGCGGCGAGCGGGATCACGGGGAAGCTTCGTGGGGACTGGGGTGGAGACCATGCCTCGATCGTCGCGGTGCGCCAGCGACCGGCACATCGGTCATTCGGTTCGATCCTGCTCGGCCGTTCGGCCGATCAGTGCTGCGCCGCCAAGATCGCCTCCACAGCCGCATCACCCACCCGCTCCGCGCAGCCGGGCGCGAACGGCGCCGGCATCGCGTAGTACCGGTGGGCATCGAGGACCTCGTAGCCACCGTGGGCGTACTCGTGGGACGGGGGCAGGTAGCCGGGGACGTCGTCGGCGTAGCCGGCCACGAGCACCGGTGCGCCGATGGCGCGCTCGATCGCCTCGGCGGTGGCCAAGAAGGGTTCACCGGGGAGGAAGACGAGTGGGACGCCGATGTCGACCGCGGTGACGTGGCCCGTCCACGGGGCCGGGTCGTCCGGGACGCCCGCCTCGGCCCAGTCGATCCAGGTCTGCAGCACCCGTGCCAGTCCTGGGTCGGCGGTGCGTTGCTGCGTGCGCCACATGCGCACGTGCGCCTCCCGTTCGCCGGCGTCCGGCCGGGCGAACGGCAGTCGTACCGGAACACGGGTCACGCGGGCGACCGCCGGCACGTCCACCTGCCGCTCCGCAGCGGCGAGCGCTGCCGTGGCGATCCGCTGACCGACGCGGCCTGCCTCGGCTAGGCTCCGCTCCCCCGCACCGGACTCGGTGTAGGACGCTTCTGCCGGGTGGCCGGTGTTCACGTCGCCGGCCGCGCCGGTGAGGAAGAGGCACACGCTACCCGGGTGCGCGCGTTCGACCTCGTCGCGCAAGGCTCCCGGATAGTCGGCGGCGATAAGCCGGTTGGCGGCGTCCAGCACCACCGGGTGGCACGGGTAGTTGATCAGGTCGGCGACCACCCGATCCTGCGCCCGGAATGTCAGTCGCCAGACGGGCGGGTCGATGGGACGGTCAGGGTGCCGGCGGTTGCGCGCCACGCCGACGCCGGTTGCTCGCGCCACGGTCACCTCGCACGGTACCCGCTCCCCCGCCGCCTCCCGCACCGCGGCGATGGCCGCCTCCACCACGGTCTCGTGCGCCTGCGCAGCATGGCCACCGACCCGCCCGAAGGCGACGCACGGGCCGGCGTGCGTGTGGGTGGCGGTGACCACGCAGGTCCCTGCCCATCCGCGGACCGCCGCCGCGACCCGGTCGGAGGTGCGCATGTGCACCGCGCACACGTCCAGTGCCACGATCGCGACGTCGTCGACCACCAGCGCACGCACCGAGGTGGCCTGGTGCACGCCCAGGCTCGGGCCGGCTCGTCCGGCGTACCCGGACATGGGTGTGCCCACCGGCACCGCAGCCGTCCGTACTGCCGCTCCCACCTGCACGAGTTCGCCTCCTCACCACGTCCTGGACGCTCTCGGCGCCCCGTGTGCGCTGAGGATACGCTGCGGCGCATGCCGAATCAGGTGGCCCGCGTCCCGCTCGTCCTGTCTCCTGCCACACCCGAGCTGTTGACCTCCGGTGGTCGCGGGTTCGTCCTTGCGCTCGCCGGTGGCGGATACGCCCACCGCAGCGAGCATGAGGGCCCCGGGACGGCCGACTGGCTCGCCGCGCGGGGCATCCCGGCCGGGCACCTGGACTACCCGGTGGCCCCGGCCCGGTACCCGGAAGCGCTCGAGCAGGTGCTGCTGGCGCTGGCCGACCTGCGCGCCGGGGTGCATGGCGAGATCAACGGCCCGATCGCGGTGATCGGCTACTCCGCCGGTGGGCACCTCGCCGGGACAGCCGCCACGGCCACTGATGCCGAGCGCACCGCGCTCGCCGAGCGCGAAGGCATCGACCCCGACACCCTCGCCCGCCCCGACCTGGTGACCATGGGCTACCCCGTCTTCTCCCTCGTGGCGCGCACCCATGTGGGGTCCCGGCTGAACCTGCTCGGCGCGGACCACACCGAAGCGCTGGCCCTCGCACTGAGCGTGGAGAACCGGGTGGATGCCGCCGCTCCCCCGGCGTTCGTGTGGCACACATCCGACGACGCAGCCGTCCCTGTGGAGAACACCCTCGCCGCCGTCTCAGCGTGGCGGGCGGCCCGGGCGGACGTGGAGGCGCACGTGTATCCGCACGGGAGGCACGGCCTCGGGTTGGCGCTGGAGGAGACCGGGGCGGTGGCCGGCTGGTCGCAGCACTGGGTGGAGTGGCTGAACGGCCACGGCATCCGTCCGCCGGACTGAGCGTCCTACCCTGAGTCTCGAGCCCTGAGGTTCCGGGTCAGATCCGGGTGGTACCCGATGTGGTGGCACATCTGCAGGCGGTTGGCTGGCAACTATGGACGCCTTCCTCGCCGGTCTCGCCGATCAGTTCGGCCCGTTGCTGCTCCTGCTGGGCGGGGTGTTCGCGTTCGCCGAGTCCGCGCTGGGCCTCGGGCTGGCGTTCCCGGGTGAGACGGCGGTGCTCGCCCTGGGCGCGGCCACGACCACCGGAGCTGACGTCGCCTGGGCGCTGGGGGTGGTCGCCGTCGGGGCGAGCCTGGGCGACCATGTGGGCTATCTGATCGGCCGCAAGCTGGGGCCGGCGCTGCGGGAGAGCGCCCTGGTACGACGCATCGGGGTGCGGCACTGGGACGCCGGCTCCCGGATGATGGGCACCTACGGCACCTGGGCGATCGCCGGGTCGCGACTGCTGCCCGGGGTGCGCACGGTGGTGCCGGCGGTCGCCGGTGCGGCGGGCGTGACGTACCGCAGCTTCGTGCTCGGTTCGCTGCTCGGCGCGGCCAGCTGGTCCGGCCTCTGGGTGGGTGCCGGTGCGACGGCCCGCACCGCACTACCGGAGATGGCACGCACGCTCGGCACCGCCGGATGGATCGCCGTCGGCGTGCTGGCGCTGGCCGCGGTCGTCGCGGTGCTGGTCGTGCGGCACCGTCGGAATTCACGGGAGAAGGCACTCCGGTAGGGATGTCCCCCACGCGGGCGCCGGCACTGTCTCGCCGTGGTTTCGGCGTACGTTGGGTCTCATGGACGCGATCGTGGCCCGGGAGCCGGGCGGACCGGAGACTCTGACCCTCCTCGATGTGGAACCGCCCGAGCCGGGCCCCGGCCAGGTGCTGGTTCGCACCGAGGCCATCGGGATCAACTTCATCGACACCTACCACCGGTCCGGGGTGTACCCGATGGACTTTCCGCTCACCCCGGGCGGAGAAGGCGCCGGTGTGGTGACCGCGCTCGGCGACGGTGTTGACTCCGTGGCCGTCGGCGACCGGGTGGCCTGGACCGCCAGCGCCAGTGGCAGCTATGCCGCACAGGTGCTCGTGGACGCCGGCCATGCCCTCCCGGTGCCCGACGGCGTGGACGCCGAGACCGCGGCCGCCATCCCCCTGCAGGGGATGACCGCGCACATGCTGGTCGACGGTGTCACCCGCCTCGAGCCGGGCCAGACTGTCCTTCTCACCGCCGGTGCCGGCGGCGTCGGCCTGCTGCTCACCCAGCTCGCCGTGGCACGTGGCGCTCGCGTGATCACCACCACTTCCTCCGACGCCAAGGCCGAGCTCTCTCGTGCGGCCGGGGCCTCCGACGTGATCCGCTACGACCAGTTCGACGACCTGACCACCGGCCTTCCCGCCCGGGTCCGGGAGCTGACCGACGGTGCGGGCGTGCACGTGGCCTACGACGGCGTCGGGAAGGACACCTTCGACGCCTGCCTGGCGAGCGTGCGCCGTCGGGGTTTGCTGGTGCTGTTCGGCGGGGCGAGCGGGCAGGTCCCGCCGGTGGACCTGCAGCGACTGAACCAGGCGGGCTCGCTCATGGTCACCCGACCCAAGCTGTTCGACTACATCGCTGACCCGGCCGAGCTGGCCTGGCGCGCGGGTGCGGTCTTCGAGGCCGTCGCCAGCGGCGAGCTGCAGGTGCGGATCGGCGCCCGGTACCCCCTCGCCGAGGCCGCCCGCGCTCACGAGGCGCTCGAGGGACGCCAGACCACGGGGAAGGTCTTGCTGGTTCCGTGATCACCCGTGAGTAGCCGGCTCGGCGCCGGGCTGACGTTCGCGCTCGGCCTGCTGGTGCTGTGCTCGTTCGGCACCTGGTACTACGGGTACGGGGTCCTGATCGAGCCAATCGCACGCGAGACCGGCTGGAGCCAGACCACGCTCACCAGCGCCTACGGGGTAGCGCTGTTGCTGGTGGGGGTCGGGTCGGTGCTCGCCGGCCGTGCCAGCGACCGGTTCGGTCCGCACCTGGTGCTCATCGTGGCGGCCGGGTGCACCGTGGCAGCCAGCGCGGTCGCCGCCTCGGCGAGCAGCCCCGCGGTGTTCCTCCCCGGGGCGATCCTCACCCAGGCTTGTGTGGGGGCGGTGGGCTACTACGCTCTGGCGCACGCCATCATCGCCCGAGTTGCTCCGGACGGGCGCACCCGCGGGATCACGAGGAACACGCTGTTCGGGGCGCTGGCCAGCACAGTGTTCCTCCCGTTGATGGCGTGGTCGGCGACCCAGTGGGGCTGGCGGCCCACGATGATGGCGGCCGGGTGCCTGGTGGCTGCCGCGATGCTGTGGGCGGCGACGCTGCTCCGCCATCTCGGCGGGGCGGACGGATCGGGGAGCACCCTGCTCGGCGGCCTCGCCTATGCGATCCGGGACGCCCGGCTGCGGCGCCTCCTCGCGCTCGGTGTGCTGGGCGGGGCGATGATGTCGGTGCTGCTGCTGTTCCAGGTGCCGGCGATGGTGGAGGCCGGACTCACCCTCGGGGTGGCGTCGGCGCTGGCCGGGGCGCGTGGGGCGTTCCAGATCGCGGGGCGACTGCCGTTGCCCTGGGTGCTCGACCGCGTGCCGCATCTGCTCGTGGTGCGGGTGTGCCTGCTGCTGTTCGGTCTGCCTGCGCTGCTCCTGCCATTCTCTGAGTCGATGGTGGCGGCCATCGCCTTCGTGGTGCTGGCTGGGATCGGGGTGGGCACCTTCTCCACGATGGAGAGCGTGTACACGGTGGAGTTCGTGGACGCCCGCTCCGTGGGTCTGATGCTGGGTGCGTACGCGCTGGCGCGTGGCGTCGGCTCGGCCGTGGGGCCCACGCTGGCCGGCGCGGCCGTGGATTCCTTCGGCACCCGGACCCCGGTCCTCATCACGCTGGCGGTGCTGGCGATCGTCGCGGTGGCGCTCGTACCGCAGCCAGGCGCCGCGGGAAGCCGGGCCGGCGAACGATAAGGAAGGCACGCCGCGGCAGCCGGTTGCGGGGGACGATGACGTATCCCTCGCCGCCCCCTTGACGCATGCCTATATAGGCATATGATCGTGCTCATGGCACGCGCAGCGACGACGTCGGACGTCTTCAACGCGATCGCCGAGCCGCAGCGCCGGGACATCCTGGTCCTGCTGCGCACCGGTGAGCGCCCAGTGAACGAGCTGGCCCAGGAGCTAGGGATCACCCAGCCGGGGGCGTCCAAGCACCTGCGGGTGCTTCGAGAGGTCGGACTCGTGCGAGACCGCAGGGCCGGCAAACAACGCCTCTACGGCCTCGACGCCCGCGGACTGCGACCGGTCCACGAGTGGACCGGCGGATTCGAGCAGTTCTGGAACGAGAGCTTCGATCGCCTGGACGTGTACGTCCAGGACCTGAAACAGCACAGGCAGGAGTAGCAGATGAGCACGACAGGACGAGGAACACCGGCGCAGTCCTCCACGGCAGACCGCGAGATCGTGATCTCCCGGGTGATCAATGCCCCACGCGAGGTGGTCTTCGAGGCCTTCAGCGAGGTGCGGCACCTGTCGCAGTGGTGGGGGCCCGAGGGGTTCACCACCACCACGCGGGCGTTCGAGTTCCGCGTCGGCGGCGTGTGGGACTTCGTGATGCACGGACCGGACGGGACCGATTACGCCGAGTGGATCACCTGGACCGAGATCACCCCACCGGAGCGGATCGTGCTGCTCCACGGCGAATCGCGCGAGGACCCGAACGCCTTCGAATCGGTCCTGACCTTCACGCCCGACGGCCCGGCGACCCGGATCGAGATGCGCACGGTCTTCCCCACCGCGGCACTGCGCGATGAGGCGATCACCCAGCACGGCGCGGTCGAAGGAGGCCGGCAGACCTTGGGGAACCTGGCCGCCTATATCGTCGAGGTCGTACGGCAGGCGGAGAACTGATGGCCGGAAAGGTGTTCTTCAGCGTATCGATGTCGCTCGACGGATTCATCGCCCCCGAGTCCACCGAGGACCTGATGGGCAAGCAGTGGATGGAACTGCAGCAGTGGGTCTTCCGGCAGCGGCACTTCCGCGAGAACCTCAAGCTGGGTCAGGGCGGCGAGGAAGGGCGCGACAACGACATTCTGCGGGAGACCTATCAGCGCACCGGCGCGAACGTAATGGGCAAGCGGATGTTCGACGCCGGCGAGTACGCGTGGCCGGAGGAGGCGCCGTTCCACACGCCCGTTGTCGTGGTGACCCGCGAGAAGCGTGACCCTTGGGAGCGGCCGGGTGGAACCATCTTCCACTTCGTCAACAACGGCATCGAGGCCGCGCTCGACCTGGCCCGCGAGGCTGCCGGCGGTCAGGACGTGCGCGTCGCCGGCGGCGGCGCGACGATCCTGCAGTATCTGAACGCCGGACTGATCGACGAGTTCTCGATCGCCGTATCACCGGTGCTGTTCGGCACCGGAATCCGCCTGTTCGAGGGCGTGGACGCCGAACGTATCGCTCTGGAGCAAGTTCGTGCGGAGGCTTCCCCGAGGGTGACGCATCTGACGTACGCCGTCCGGGAGCTGTAGCCAAGCGTTCATTCTGCCGCAGTACTCGTGTTCAGATTGCCGCCCCGCCCGCCTGCCGGGTGACAGGCGGGCGGGGTGCGTCAGCTGCGCAGCTCGGCTCCGTGTCGCTGGCCCGCGAGCGCCACGACGGCGTCCCGCACCTGTGCGGAGTCCGTCGCCTTCAGCGTGCGGTCGGCTGCACGCAGACGGAGCGAGAACGCCAGGGACACCCGTCCCGCACCGAGGGACTCGCCGCGGTAGGAGTCGAACAGCCGCACCTCCTCGGCCAGCTCACCCGCGCCCTCACGGACGGTGGCGAGCAGATCGGCGGCAGGGACGTCGTCGGCCACGACCAGGGCGATGTCCTCCTTGGCGGCCGGGAAGGTGGAGATGGCCCGGAACTGGGTCGGCGCATCCGGCGCGGCGTCCAGCAGGGCGCCGAGGGTGATCTCCAGCGCGACCGTGCGTGCCGGCAGGTCGAGGGCCTGGGTCACCTTCGGTGCGAGCTCACCGGCCCACCCGACGACCGTGCCGTCGGTCAGGCTGAACTGGGCGCACCGGCCGGGGTGCCAGGGCGCGCGCTCGGCATCGGCGGTCACGGTCAGCGGCACCCGCAGGAGCTCAGCCACGCGGTGCACCACGTCAATCGCATCCGCGTAGTCCGCTGCACGTGCGCTGGTGTGTACCGAGGCCGGCACCACATTCCCGGTGAGCACGGCGGCCAGGTGCAACGGCTGGTCCGGCACGGCCGCACGCACGGCGTCCAGGTCGGCGTCGGTGGGGCGAACCCCGAGCGCGGGCAGCGGGGAGAGGTGTGTGCCGCCGTCGGGGAGGGTGACCAGGCCGAGCTCATACACGGCCACATCGGTCAGACCACGGCCGATGTTCCGCACGGCGGCATCCACCAGCGTCTCCAGCACGCTGGTGCGCATCAGCGGCTGCGCCTCGCTGAGCGGGTTCGCCAAGCGTACGGACCGCCGTCGGGAGTCCTCGGCGGGCAAGCCGAGCTCATCCCGGCGACCGGGGGCAACGAACGGGTAGGTGAGCACCTGCACGAGCCCGGCGTCGGCGAGCAGGTCGGCCACCCGCCGTCGGGAGCGCTGGCGAGCACTCAGGCCACGCCCCGGCGGTGCGGTGGGCAGTACGGAGGGCACCTGGTCATAGCCCTGGAGCCGGATCACTTCCTCGACCAAGTCGGCGGGAGTGCCCAGGTCGGGCCGCCAGGTGGGCGGGGTGACCTGGAGGGTCGGGGCACGGCGCGCGCGACGTCCGGTCTCGCCGTCGGACTCCTCCGCGGCAGGCACGACCTCGGCGCCCAAGTTCCGCAACGTGTCCGCCACGGTCTCGGGCGTGTACTCGACACCGGCGGTCCGTCCGGGCAGGGCGGCGTCCAGGGCGATCGGCGCCGGAGCGGTGGTCTGATCCACGTCGGTCACCGCCGGGTCGTCGGTTCCGCCACCGAGCTCGACGAGGAGGTCCACCACTCGCTGGGCAGCCACGGCCGGAAGAGCGGGGTCCACGCCGCGCTCGAACCGCTTCGCGGCCTCGCTGGGCAGCTTGTGGCGGCGGGCGGTGCGGGCCACGGTGATCTGATCGAAGTGCGCGGCCTCGATGAGGATGTCCGTCGTGGCCTCGCCGACCTCGGTCTCCGCTCCGCCCATCACGCCGGCCAGGCCGAGGATGCGTGAGCCGGTGCCGTCCGGTGAGTCGGTGATGAGCAGATCGTCGGCGTCCAAGGTGCGCTTCTGATCGTCCAGCGTGATGAGCCTCTCACCGGCGCGGGCTCGGCGCACCACGATGGGCGCGGCGAGACTGGCCAGGTCGTAGGCGTGCAGGGGCTGTCCGAGGTCGAGCATCACGTAGTTGGTGACGTCCACCGTCAGGGAGATCGGGCGCATTCCGGCCTGGCGCAGCCGGGTAGCCATCCAGTCCGGGGTCGGGGCAGCGGGGTCGATGCCACGCACGATCCGGGCGACGAACCGGTCGCAGCCGGGCACGTCGTGGATCGGGGCGTCGTCGGCGAGTTCGATGGCGAACCCGTCGTCGGTGGCGGCCGGCGGCTGCGCGGCGGACCCTGCCGGGGTGACCAGGCCGGGGTCGGTGAACGTGGCGCCGGTGGAGTGGGCGTACTCCCGGGCGATACCGCGCATCGAGAAGCAGTAGCCCCGGTCCGGGGTGACGTTGATCTCCATCACCTCCTCGGCGAGACCGAGGAGGGTGAGGGCGTCGGTCCCGGGTGCGGGCGGGTCGTCCAGGACGATGATCCCCTCGTGGTCCTCCCCCAGGCCGAGCTCCTTGGATGAGCAGATCATCCCATCGGAGATGTGTCCGTAGGTCTTGCGGGAAGCGATGGCGAAGTCGCCGGGCAGCACGGCACCGGAGAGAGCGACGACCACAGAATCGCCGGGGGCGAAGTTGTGCGCACCGCAGACGATGCCGCGTGGGTGGTAGTCCAGACCAGTCGCAGCCTCGTCGGCACCCTCCGGGGCCGTGTCCGGGGCGTGCTCGGCGCCCACGTCCACCAGACACCAGTTGATGGTCTTGCCGTTCTTCTGCTCCTCGGGCGTCACCGCGAGCACGCGGCCGACCACGAGCGGGCCGGTCACGCCGGAGGTGTGGATCGTCTCCTCCTCCAGGCCCACCCGGACCAGGTCGGCGGCGAGCTGCTCGGCAGTGGTGCCGGCAGGAACGTCGACGTGCTCACGCAGCCACGGCAGCGGGACGAGCGGCATCAGCGCACTCCTTCCTGAGAGAAGCGAATATCGCCCTCGATGATGTCGTGCATGTCCTCGATCCCGTGCCGGAGCATCAGGGTGCGCTCGATCCCCATCCCGAAGGCGAACCCGGAGTAGACGTCCGGGTCCACCCCGCAGGCGCGCAGCACGTTCGGGTTGACCATGCCGCAGCCGCCCCACTCGATCCAGCCCGGGCCGCCCTTCTTGGCGGGGAACCACAGGTCCATCTCGGCACTCGGTTCGGTGAACGGGAAGAACGACGGGCGCAGCCGGGTCTTCGCCTCGGGCCCGAACATGGCGCGCGCGAAGTGGTCCAGCACGCCCGTCAGGTTCGCCATCGTCAGGCCCTTGTCGACGGCGAGTCCCTCCACCTGGTGGAAGACGGGGGTGTGCGTCGCGTCCAGCTCGTCGGTGCGGAACACCTTACCGGGGCATGCGATGTAGACCGGGAGGTCGCGCTCGAGCAGGGTGCGTGCCTGCACCGGTGAGGTGTGCGTGCGCAGGACGAGGTGGTCCGGGGACCCCGGGTTGAGCACACCGTCGGCCGTCTTCCCGTCCGAGGGTGCGACGAAGAAAGTGTCCTGCATCTGCCGGGCCGGGTGGTCCGGGCCGAAGTTGAGGGCATCGAAGTTGAACCACTCGTGCTCGAGCTCGGGGCCCTCGGCGATCTCCCAGCCCATCCCGACGAAGAAGTCGGCCACTTCGTCCATCACGACGTCCAAGGGGTGGCGGGCACCACGCGGGATCCGCTGCGGCGGCACGGTCACGTCGACCGCCTCGGTGCGCAGCACCTCGGCGTCGCGCTCGGCCTCGAGCTCGGCCTGACGGGTCGCGATGGCCTTGTTCAGGCGGCCGCGGCTCTGGCCGAGCAGTTTGCCTGCGGTGGCCTTGTCAGCGGGATCGAGGCTGCCGATCTCACGGTTCGCGAGCGCGAGCGGGCTCTTGTCGCCGGTGTGGGCGATGCGCGCGGCCTTCAATGCGTCGAGGTCGCTGGCATCGGCAACGGCGGCCAGGGCGGCCTCGAGTGCTGCGCCGACGCCGTCGGCGTCGAGCGGGGAGGGAACTTCAGGGGTGGACATGCCTACCTTCCGGACGAGTGGACCACTGCAGGAGTCTAGAGGTGCCCGCCCAGGGCAAGTCGTCGCGGCTCAGTGCGCGCGTGTCAGCCCGGCGGGCTGGATAAATCGGCGCGAGAGCATGGACAGGAGTCTGCCACACCCCCACCCGCCTCCCCCAACACCACAGTGTCGCGGCCCGATCGACGGTCATACGTCAAGCCGGGCGCGATAGGCGCATGGCTCTACGCATCACCGTCGACCAGGCCTGCGTCAGGTAGGGCCGATTCTGAGGTGGGATGAGAGGCTCAGCGCCATGTTCACCGAGAGGAACGTGATGCAGGACGGATCGGGCCGGGTCGTCTGTTGCGGTCTGACCACGCTGGACGTGACCCAGGTGGTGGACCGGCTGCCGGGGCCGAACGAGAAGATCGTGGCAACCGAGGCCCGCCTCGCCGTGGGTGGTCCAGCCGCCAACGCGGCGCTCACCGCTGCGGCACTCGGCGCGCCGACCACCCTGGTGACGGCGCTGGGCTCCGGGCCGCTGGCCGAGCTCGCCCGCGCGGAGCTGTCCGCGGGAGGTGTCCTCGTGCATGACCTCGCCCACGTCGCCGCTCCCCCGATCTCCACGGTGCTGGTCACGGCCGGAACGGGCGAGCGCGCCGTGGCGTCTGCGAACCTCAGCCGGTCGAGCACGCCGCCGCCCATGTCCGAGCCCGAGCTGGAGCAGGTCCTCGACGGCGCCCGGGCGGTGCTCGTCGACGGCCACCTGATCGAGCCCTCACTCGCCCTCTGCGCGGCAGGGCAACGACGCGGGATTCCCACCCTGCTGGACGGCGGGTCGCACAAGCTGGGACTGGTCGATCTGCTCCCGCACGTGAACGCCGCACTGCTCTCCGACGACTTCACCTGGCCCGGCGAGAGCGACCCGCTGGCGGCCGTGGCAGCACGCGGACCAGTGCTGGTGGCGCAGAGTCGGGGCGGTGCACCGATCCGGGTGCGCACCGACGAAGGCACGTCCGAGATCCCGGTGCCGTCGGTGCCCGCGGCCGAGATCGTCGACACCCTCGGCGCCGGTGACGTGCTGCACGGCGCCTGGGCGCACGCGGTCGCCGACGGTGCCTCACCGATCGACGCCATCGCCGCGGGCGCGGAGGTGGCCAGCCGCTCGGTGCGATTCCCCGGGGCGTTGGGCTGGGCCGGTCAGAACATCCGGTAGTCGTAGCGGGCCGGCACCGGCTCGTCGGGGAAGGCGGCGAGCCACAGGTCGGAGAGCTCGAGCTCCCCCTCCCGCAGGTCCGGCACCTCGATCCCCTCCCGCAGCAGGGTGCGGGTGAGTGCCGCGCCCACATCGTTCCCCACCTGCCAACCGGCCCGGGCGCGCAGCAGTCGCACCCGTCCCCGCTCACGCACACGCCTGCTCGCCTGCTCGGCAACCTCCAGGGCCACACCGGGCCGATCCGCGGCGAGGGCCGCCGTCATCGTCTCGACGAGCAGGCTCGACTCCGCCGGAGAACCCATTACCCCCTCGCTCCGCCAGACGCTGAGGAACAGCTCGAGGGCGCGGACCAGTTCGCCCCGCTCAGCCGCCAGCAGCGCGAGCCCGCGCCGGGCCCAGGCAGTGCCGATGTGATCGAGGGAGCGGCGGTACCACCCCTCGGCTTCGTCCAGGGCGCCGCGCGCATGGGTCAGCACACCCAGGTGGTAATCCCGCGCCCACCCGGGCTCGAGGTCGGTCAGGGCGCTCTCCCAGTGCGCACCGGTCACGTATGACGCGGGCGGCACGGCAGGGTCGGCGCCGTCGAGGGCGGCCGGCGCGTCCTCCAGCACCGCGACCCATCCGGCGGCCTCGCCGGTGAGCATCTCCCGCGTGAACGGGGTGCCCGGGGAGATGTCGCCGAGGGTACTGCCCGGACGCCCGGCCG
The DNA here is from genome assembly GCF_900105765.1 of Ruania alba. Taxonomy (NCBI): domain Bacteria; kingdom Bacillati; phylum Actinomycetota; class Actinomycetes; order Micrococcales; family Ruaniaceae; genus Ruania; species Ruania alba. The sequence goes on along the minus strand of NZ_FNTX01000001.1, from coordinate 1,038,767 downwards.
CCATCAGCTCCAACGCACCCCAACCGGACCCCGCACTCACGTGCGTCTCCGGCTCCTGGTCCGCCACCACGCGTGCATCGGTGAGCGTCCGGTCCGGGTCCGCCAGCAGCCGCGCGGCGGCCTCGCCCACATGCCCGACGGCGGCCGTCCAGTCCTGCCCGTGCGCCACCTGGGCGTCCACGTCGGCATCGCCGTAGACCTCCACCCAGTCCCAGTGCGCCCCGGTCGGCATCGCAACGTGCTCGAACTGGGTGGGCAGCAGCCCGGCCTGGATCTCCAGGTACGCCCCACCGGTGGGGCTGAGCCAGTCCTGCCACTGGGCGCCGCCGGTGGAGGTGCCCCAGCAGAACAGCTTCCGTCCGCGCAGCCGACTCGTGGAGACCTGGAGCAGGCCGTGCCCGTCCCCGGCGACGGCCGCGACCCAGGGCAGCTCGCCGTCGTCGATGTCGTAGAAGTAGTCCGCGGACACCGGTGAGCGGACCGACCAGGTGGTGTCGGAGCCGTCGTGCACCGGCACGGGCACCCGCCGCACCGGCCCGTCACCATCGGTGGCAAAGGCGGACCGAGCGGGGGCGAGCACCCGGACGTCGTCGGCCTCGGTGACGGCGGCCGTGGACCACCAGTACATCGGCACCGCCACGGGTTGCGGGTTCTGGATGCGCACATACACGTGCAGCGCGCCCCCCGGTGGCAGCCACAGGTCCACCTGGAAGACCACACCACGCAGCCGGTCCCACTCCCACAGGCGCAGGCGAGGGACGCCGTCGGGGCCGTTCACCTGAGCCGCGTGCAGCGGTGACATCGTGTGTGCGGTGTGGCCCTTGGTGCCGATGTTCCACTCCACCCCACCGGCGAACCATGCGTTGCGCAGGGCCAGGTTCGCCGGCTGCAGGGCGCCGTTGGCGTAGAGCAGCTCGCGCCCGGTGCGCACATCCTGCAGGGACCAGAGCCGCCCGCCCAGGCTCGGCACCACGGTGGCACGGTAGCGATCGTTCTCCAGGACCACGGTCTCCAGGGTGAGATCGCTGAGGTCCCGGTGGTACCGGTCCTGCTGGAGGTTCGGGTGCATCGAGCGCGGGCGGTCCAGGGCGGCACGCTCGTGCATCGCCGGCGGCAGGTCGCCGGCCAGGGTGAACCCGGACTCGATCAGCTCGTTCGGGTGTGGCAGCGGGTCGGTCTGTGGGAGCTCGCCGGGCAGGACGAGGGTGGACCGGCGCAGCGTAGGTTCAGACACCAGCACAGGCTAGTGCGTCACGGACCGAGACGACCCTGCGAACGGGGTGGAAGCACAACTAGGCTGGGCCGCATGGCAACCGAACCTGCACCGATTTCCTTTGCCCGTGGCGCACCCTCGCTCGACATCATCGACGTCGAGGGCCTGCGCGCCGCCGCCGATCGTGCGTTCACGAACGACCCCGCCGGGTCCTTCGCCTACGGCACGTCGGTGGGTTACAAGCCGCTGCGCGCCTGGATCGCCGACCGGCACGGCGTCAGCGAGGACCAGGTGCTCGTCACCAACGGGTCCATGCAGGCCGACGCGTTCCTCTTCGAGACGCTCGTCTCCGCCGGGGACACCGTGGTGGTGGAGCGCCCCTCCTACGACCGCACGCTGCTCTCCCTGAAGGGCCGGGCGGCCGACCTCAAGGCGATCCCGCTGCAGGAGGACGGCGTGGACGTGGCCGCGTTCACCGAGCTCGTGCGCGCCAACCCGGTGGCGCTGGCGCACCTGATCCCGAACTTCCAGAACCCCGCCGGGTACTCCCTCTCCGGCGACAAGCGCCGAACCCTGGTGGAGCTGGCGCGGGAGCAGAACTTCACGATCTTCGAGGACGACCCGTACGTGGAGCTGCGCTTCTCGGGTGAGCCGCAGCCGACGATGCTCTCCCTGGCCACGGGTGGCGAGGTGGTCTATGCCTCCTCGTTCTCCAAGACGGTGTGCCCGGGCATCCGAGTGGGCTACCTGGTGGGCGACGCCGAGCTGATCGCGAAGATCGCCAAGCTCGCCACCGGCACCTACATCTCCCCGAACATGGTGGCCCAGTCCATCGTGAACGAGTTCGTCCGCGGCGGCTCCTTCGAGTCCTCCATCGAGACGGTCAAGACGGCGCTCGCCGAGCGTGCCCAACGCCTGTGCGCGGGTCTGCGCGAGCACGTGCCGGACGCGCAGTTCGTCGAGCCCGAGGGCGGCTACTTCCTCTGGGTGAACCTGCCCGAGGGGGTGGACGGTGACGCACTCTTCGACGCCGCTGCCGCTCGCGGCGTGCAGATCGTCAAGGGCAGCGACTTCCTGCTCGACGATTCCAAGAACGCGATCCGGCTCGCCTACTCCGGCGTGACCCCGGACGAGATCGACGAGGGTGCGCGCCGCCTGGGCGAGGCCTACCGCTCGCTCTGACCGCCCCCCCCTGACCGCCGAGTGCCCGGCTTTTCGCTCACTCTCTGAGATATGAGCGAGAAGTCGGGCACTCGTTTGTTGGCGAGTGACCGGTATGGTCACGCGTATGGCGTCCACAGCGCAGATGCTCACCGTTCCCGCCCCCGACGGCGACCGCGAGGTTCGCATCTCCAGTCCCGATCGCGAGATCTGGCCGGGGATCACCAAGTGGGACCTCGCCTCGTACGTGGCCGCGGTGGGTGAACCGATCCTGCGGGCCCTCGGCGACCGCCCGGTGACCCTGCAGCGCTTCCCGCAGGGGGTGGGCGGAGAAGAGTTCTTCTCCAAGAACCCGCCACGGGGCGTCCCCGACTACACCCGCACGGTGATGTGCACCTACCCCTCGGGCCGGAAGCACCCGCAGCTGGTGGTGGACGAGATCGCGACCGCCGTGTGGGCAGTGCAGATGAACACCATCACCTTCCACCCCTGGCCGGTGCGCACCGCGAACACGGACAACCCGGACGAGCTGCGGATCGACCTGGACCCACAGCCCGGTCGCAGCTTCGCCGACATCGTCACCGCCGCGCAGGCGTTGGGCGAGCTGCTGCGGGAACTCGACATCACCCCGTGGGTGAAGACCTCCGGCAGCCGCGGGCTGCACGTGTACGCCCGGATCGCGCCCGAGCACGAGTTCCTCGACGTGCGGCACGGCGTGATCGCCATCGCGAGGGAGCTGGAGCGGCGCCTCCCGGAGCTGGTGACCACCGCGTGGTGGAAGGAAGAGCGGGGAGACAAGATCTTCGTCGACTTCAACCAGGCGAACCGCGACCGCACCATCGCCTCCGCCTACTCCCCCCGCCCACTGGAGGGCGCACCGGTCTCGATGCCGGTGCGCTGGGAGGACCTGGAGAGTATCGCCATCGCCGACTTCACCGTCCGCACGGTACCCGGGCTGCTGGACGACCAGGGCGACGCGTGGGCGGGACTGGACGACGCCGTCGGGGATCTCGGCCCGGCCCTGCGGATGTGGGAGCAGGACGTCGCCAGCGGGCTGGACGAGATGCCGTTCCCTCCGGAGTACCCGAAGATGCCGGGCGAGCCGCCGCGCGTGCAGCCGAGCAAGAAGGTGGCCGAGCACTGGGACGAGCGCGGGAACCGGGTCGAGGAGTAGCCGCCCTACCGGGTGAGGACCTCGCCCAGGTCGTAGGCCATGGCGCGGTCCACCTGGTCCAGGGTGCACGAGGCAGGGTCCCGGTCCGGGCGCCAGCGCAGGAAGGTCACCGCGTGCCGGAACCGGTGCCCTTCGAGCTGGTCGAACTTCACCTCCACCACGCGCTCGGGCCGGAGGCGGACGAAGCTGACGTCCTTGTTCGAGCTGAACCGGGACCGGTCGGTCTCGCCACGCACCGCATCGCCGTCGTCGTCGCGCTGGACGAACGGCTCGAGCTCGTCCACCAGCTCCAAGCGCCGGGCGTTCGTGAACGCGGCGATCCCGCCGACGTTGATGAGCTGCCCGTCATCGGTGTAGAGCCCGAGCAGCAGTGATCCCACCCCCTGGCCGGACTTGTGCACCCGATACCCGACGGCGACCGCCTCGGCAGTGCGTGAGTGCTTCACCTTGATCATGGTGCGCTTGCCGGGCTGGTAGACGGACCTGTTCGGTTTGGCGATCACCCCGTCCAGGCCGGCGCCCTCGAACCGCTCGAACCAGTCCTCGGCCACGGCCTGGTCGTCGGTGACGCGGGTGAGGTGGATCGGGGCGTCGGTGGCGAGTTCACCGAGCACCTCCGCCAACCTGGTGCGTCGCTGCTCGAAAGGCACCTCCATCAGGTCCTCGTCCTCGAGCGCGAGCAGGTCGAAGGCCACGAACTCGGCCGGCGTCTCGGCCGCGAGCCGCTGCACCCGGGACTCCGCCGGGTGAATCCGCTGCGACAACGCCTCCCAGTCCAGGCGCTGCGCTCCCGGTTCGCCGGAACGCACCACGATCTCACCGTCGATCGCGCATCGCGAGGGCAGGTGCTCACGGATCGCCTCGACCAGCTCGGGGAAGTACCGGGTGAGCGGCTTCGACCCGCGCGAGGCGATCTCCACCTCGTCGCCGTCGCGCAGCAGGATGCCGCGGAACCCGTCCCACTTGGGTTCGTAGCTGTAGCCGCCCGCGACCGCATCGGCGGCGGGCACCGCTTTCGCGGCCTTGGCGAGCATGGGCGTGATGGGCAACGAGATCGGCAGGTCCACCCGCTCAGTCTGCCCTGTTCGAGCGCGTCACGCTCGTGCCGTGGACCGATTGTGCGTCAAGGCGGCGTCGAGCCAGAACACCAGCCCCTGCTCGTCCGAGATCACGTCGGCACTGAGCGAGAGCCACCCCCGCCCCATGCTCCGACCGGCTCCCATCTCGGCCTGGGAGGCGCCCGGACGCGCCAGGAGCTCCTCATGCTGCTGGGCATCCACGCGGACCAGGAGGTCGCCGCCCTGGAGCGCACTGACGATCATCGCTTCGTGCACCATGAACGACCGGCCGCCGAACATCGACACCTCACGGACCGACGCTTCACCCGCGAGCGCCGTGCGGAGCCGCTCGATCAGCTCCTCCTGTGCCGTCACTGCGCGTCCTCGGGCGGACCGAAGGAGAGCCGGTCGAAGAGCAGCACGCTCTCGGTAATCACGCCATCGCGCAGGGTGAAGCACTCCGCGGCCGGCGCGATGCTGGTCGCCGCGGTCTGCGGATAGTAGAACAGCGCGACCCGGTCACCGTCGGCAAAGGCAGCGATGTCAGCGATCCCGGTCAACGAGGGCGCGAAAGAGGCGATGAACTCCCGGTACGCTTCCTTGCCCCGGAGGTCGATTCCAGGTGCGCGACACACGATCTCATCGGCCACGTGCGTCATCGCGCGGTCGACGTCGCCGCTGGTCCAGGCCTGGTGGTAGTCGTGCACGATCTCTTCAGCATCAGTGCCAGTCATGGTCTCCTCCTTCGGGTGCTGACAGTGCGTGTCGGTCGGTGTTCAGTGGTCGCCAACGATCTGGACCTGCGTCGCCGCCGGTTGCGGCAACCGCTAGCCGCGGCAGGAAGTGCTGCCAGCCGTCCGCGTGCCCGGGCACATCCGGGTCGGGAAGATCGGAGTGGGTGAGGTCGACCCGCGTGCCACCCTCGATCGCGGTGAGCCGGAACTCGACCGTGGACGCTCCCGCCGGCAGATCCTCGCTGCCGGCGACACCCCACGAAACAGTGACGCGGGTGGGTGGTTCCGTATGCAGGTACCGGCCCCGGATCAGGTATCCGGCGATGTCGACGGCGAATGTTCCGCCCGGTCGCGGGTCGAGGTTGGCGTGCTGGCCCATCCACGCCGTCATACCGTCGTCGGTGGTCAGGTAGTCGTACACCACCTCCGGTGGGGCCGCGATCTCGATCGAGGTCTGGTACTCAGCCATGCTCAGCCTCGTGGCGCTCGACTACCGCCTTCAGCGCAGACAACTTGCTCGGCCAGAAGTCGTCCAGGTAGGACTGCACCGCCGCCAATCCGTCGGTACTCACCGTGTACAGGTGTTTGGTGCCATCCCGCGTCCCGGTCGCCAGTCCAGCACTGCGGAGCACGCCGAGATGGTGGGACGTCGTCTGCTGGGACAGACCGACTTCCTCGGCGATCGCACCCACGGGGCGTGGCGCACCGCGGATCACGTTCAGGATCGCTCGCCGATTCGCATCGGCCAACCCTCTCAGCACCACATCGAGCTCGGGGGCGGGTTCAGCGCTCATTCGTCCCTCCTCGGTCGACCCTCATGACCATAGCACAAGTGTCGGTTTGTACATGTGCCTATGCGTGCATACGGATCAGCCCCTCGTCACGAGGTGCCACCATCCGTCACTCACCCGCCGCACACGCGACAACGAGCGGCACCCAGACGCCCCGACGGCCAACCGAGGTGCCACCATCCGTGAGCTCGCCGACGTCCCTACAGGCCGAGCGGGAGGGTGTCGATCACCTCGTACCGGGGCGCACCCCCGGGACCTTCCCCCAGGTGTGAGGCCACGATCGAGATGTCCTCAGCCATCCAGTCCGGACCTCGATACACCGCGAGCGCCCGGGCGGCGATTGCCACCGCCGAGGGTCCAGCAGCGGAGCGCTCGCGTCGCCGGCGGCCGCGCCCTTCCGGCGTCCCGCGCCTGGAGGCTCGGGCCACTGTCAGGTGCGGGCGGGGGCGGCGCGGCACCGGTCCCTCCGTCGCGTACGGTGCACGAGCACAGGCGAGCATCAGGTCGGTCAGCTCCGGTGTTTCCCCACCGATCCCCACCCAGAGGGATCGGTCGGTGAACGATCCCGACCCGGCCAGGTGCAGGTGCAGCGGTGCCGCGATGGTGGCCTCCTCGGCGAGCGCCGCGCGCACGTCCGGGGCTGCGCCGTCGGGCACCTGCCCGTAGAACGCCAGCGTGACGTGCAGGTTTTCCCGCGAGGTGCGCCGCAGCGCCGGCGGCCCGCCGCCCGAGGCGGGATCGAGCACGCCTGCCAGCGCACCCTCGAGGTGGTCAAGCACCTCCGGTGGCGGCCACAGCGCCGCGAACAGTCTCATCGCTCGAGCTCTCCTCGGCGACGCCGCAGGCTCTGCAGGATCGCCCAGACCAGCAGACCGACCAGCACCAGCGTGGCCACCGCGCCGATCGCGATCTGCCACGCAGGGACACCGGGGAGGGCGTCGGGACGTTCCACCTCAACGTGGGCGAGAGTCGCGTCCAGCACCGTGGCGGCGGCGCTCACGGTCACGCTCCCGGTGCAGCCGCCGCTGCCGTCCGGAAGGCACAGACGCAGGCTGAGGTCGGTACTGATGGCCAGGTGGAGACCCACGGCCTCGGCGCTGTCGGGCGTCGTCGAGTCACGTCCGGTGGCGACGACCCGGATGGAACCTCCACCGGATACTGCGGCGCCGACCAACTCGGCCGTGGTGCCGAGTGCGGGAAACTGCTCCTCGAGTGCGTCGAGCAGGTCGGAACTGGTCAGCTCCAGGGTGGTGTCCACGTCCGGGTCGGCGCCGACGCGCTGCCCGAACACCTCCAGGCCCGCGACGTTGCGTTCCACGCGCGCCGGCCCGTCGGGTGCCATGGCCACCGACGCCGTGACGGCCTGAAGATCGAGCACCGTCGTGCCGAACATCTGCACGCTGCCCCCGTCGACGGCGGAACGTGCGCTGAGTGCGGCATCCTCCACTCGTTCGGTGTGCGCGTTGACCTGGCGAAAGGTCGCGACGCTGCCCACCTGGTACGGGCCGACCGCCATCCCGTCGTCGCCGGCCGGGCTCGCTGGTGTGCCGGCCTCGACACCGCGCACCTCGACCCCGTCGATCGCGGGTGCGTTGGCCAGTCGATCCACGAGCCCGGAGAAGGCTCCCGCAGTACCGGAGGTGGTGATCTCCCACTCGAGGTCGGCCACCACCGCGTCCACTGCCAGCGCGCGGGCGGATCCCCCGGTGCTCGCCTGTGCGGGCTGAGCGCCACCGACCACAAGGCCGATCGCGGTGAAGACCGCCGTCAAGGCCCACACGAGGCGCCGACCTGATCTCCCCCGTTTCATCCACCCGAGCGTACCGGTCGACCGTAGGCTGATCGGGTGCTCCCCCTTGACGTGCGCCGCGCCGCCTATCTGCGCCTGGGCACGGGTGAGTTGGCAGCAACCCTGGCGTTCGCTGTCGGCTACCTGCTGCTGCGGGACAGGTTCTCCCCGGACGATCAGCTCGGTCTCGCGGCGGCAATCGTTCCGCTCCTGCTGATCCTGGTCCAAGCGGGCATCTACTGGCTGCTCGCCCGCCGCTGGGTCGGCGTCGACGCGATGCCAGCGGGCCTGGCCGAGCTCTACTCGTCGTTCCGGTGGGTCAACCCGATCGTGCTGGCAGTGAGCCTGGGAGTGCTGGTCTGGCAGGTGTCGACGGTCGGCGCCGCGGTGCTGAGTGCCGGGGTGTGGCTGTTCGCGGTGATCGAGCATCTGAACTACTACGTCATCCGGTTGGCGTACCCGGCGTCGCAGTGGCTCACCCTGGTGGGCCAGCGCCGCACCCCGCAGCTGATGAAGGACGTCCTCGCGAGCCGTGGACCAGATCGTTCGAAGGAGCCGCGATGAGCGAGGCACACCCCAGCGCCGACGGGCTGCAGAGCCGACGGCGCAGGCTCGAGGGTCTGGGCACCGCGGAGCTGGTGGAGTTGTTCGGCCGGCTGGACAGTGCCGAGCGCGCAGTCCAGTTCCGGCTGCTCCAGAAGGACCGCGCCGTGGCCGTCTTCGAGGATCTCGACCCGCGGGTGCAACGCGAGGTGGTCGACAGTCTCCGGGAGGAGGCCACCACGGAATTGTTCGCCGCCCTGGACCCGGACGACCGGGCCCCGTTGCTGGACGAGCTGCCGGCCGGCGTGGCCGCGCGCCTGCTCGAGGACCTCTCCCCCGACGAGCGGGCGCAGACCATGGCGCTGCTCGGCTACCCGGAAGACAGCGCCGGTCGCCGGATGTCGCCGCAGGTGCTCACCCTCGACGAGGACACCACGGTGGCCTCCGCCCTGGACCGGGTGCGCCACGCGCCGGAGTCGGTGGAGACGATCTACGTGCTCCCGGTGACCGGGCCGCGACGCCGGGTGCACGGGGTAGTCTCGCTGCGCCGGCTGCTGGTCAGCGATCCAGAAGCCCGGGTGGCTGACCTGATGGTGCCCGCGGCGACCGTGCGCGCCACCGACTCCTCCGAGGACGCCGCGAACGTGGTCCGGGACGGTGGGTACGTGGCCGTCCCGGTGGTCGATACCGAGGACCGGCTGCTCGGCGTCCTCACCGTGGACGATGCGATGCGGGTGCTGGAGGCGGCCGACGACGAGGACGCCGCGCGCGTGGGTGGTACCGAGCCGTTGCGCCGTCCGTACCTGTCCGCCCCAGTGCTGAGCGTGGTGCGGTCCCGGATCGTCTGGCTGTTCGTGCTCATCCTGGCAGCCACGCTGACTGTGGGTGTGCAGTCCTACTTCGAGGCCGAGCTAGATGCGGTCGTGGCGCTGGCGCTGTTCATCCCCCTGCTGATCGGCACGGGTGGGAACGCCGGGTCGCAGGCGGCGACCACGATCGTGCGGTCGATGGCGGTCGGTGACGTCCGCACCGCGGACGTGTGGCGGGTGCTCGGACGTGAGCTGCTCACCGGGGCCCTGCTCGGGTTCTCGCTCGCGGCGGTGGGGATCGCCCCGGCCGCCTGGGTCGCCGGGTGGGACATCGCCGCGGTGCTGGCGTTGACGGTGGTGGGCGTGTGCTCGCTCGCCACCACGGTAGGAGCGTGTATCCCGCTGGTGGCCAGGCGGATCGGGATCGACCCGGCGATCGTCTCAGCGCCGTTCATCTCCACCTTCGTCGACACGACCGGGTTGGTGCTGTACTTCTCGATCGCGAAGCTGATCCTGGGGATCTGACTCTCAGGCCTCCTGCCAGGCCACCTGCACGTCGGCACGGGGTGCGGTGGACTCGATGAGCTCAGCGTTGCGAGCGTCGGAGCCGTCGGTGAAGGCGAGGGCGCGCTCCATGGTCTTGCCGTTGGCCAGGTGCCGGGTCAGCAGACGGTCGCGCCGGCCGACCGGGTCGGTGGCCAGGTACCAGGTCTCATCCAGAATCTCGCCGATCTCGTCCCACGGTGGGGTGTCCGCGAGGAGGTAGTTGCCCTCGGTGAGCACCACGCGGATGTCGGCCGTCACCGGCACCGCACTGCCGATGGACTCCTCGATCGCGCCGCGCACGTAGCGTGGGGCGTAGATCACGCCGTCGCCGGGCCGCTGGTCATGCAACCGGCGCAGCAGCGCCACGTATCCGTGTGCGTCGAAGGTGTCGATGGCGCCCTTGCGGTCGGCCCGGCCGAGGCGCTCCAGCTCGCTCTGGGCGAGATGGAAGCCGTCCATTCCCACGACGGCGGAGGTCAGCCCGTGCGCGGCGAGCGCCCCCTGCAGGGCGTCGGTGAGGGTGGACTTCCCGGCGCCCGGGGCGCCGATGATGCCGATCAGGATCCGCCCGTCGTCGCCGCCGGCGCGCGCGAGGATGCGCTCGGTGAGGTTGCTGACCTGGTCGGGGGCCGCGGTGAGGTGCTCGGACAAGGGATCTCCCGTCGTCGTGGGTGGTTCAGCGGTGCGCGCGCCGTTGCGCGCGAGCGGAGGTGTACAGGCAGATCGTGGCCGCCATGGCGAGGTTGAGGGACTCGGCGTGGCCGTGGATCGGGATACGCACGACGGCGTCCGCCAGGTCCCGTTCGGCCTCGCCCAGGCCGTGGGCCTCGTTGCCGAAGAGCCACAGGGTGGGCCGGGCCAGCGTCACCGCGGTGGTGGCCTCGGTGTCGACGGCACTGTCGGCGCTGTCGGCACTGTCGGCGACGTCGTCGAGGTCCAGCGATCCGGCACCGTCGGCGGCGAGCACCTGCAGCCCGGCGGCCCTGGCCGTCGCGATCGTCTCGGCGAGGTCGGCGCCGGTGGCGGTGGGCAGGTGGAACAGGGATCCGACGGTCGAGCGCACCACCTTGGGGTTATGCACGTCGACGCTTCCGTGGCTGAGGATGCACCCGTCGGCTCCGGCGGCGTCGGCGGCACGGATCACGGTGCCGGCGTTGCCGGGATCGCGGACCTGGTGCAGTAGGGCCACCAGTCGGGGCTCTCCGGCGAGTGCGGCGGTCACGCTCACCTTGCGGCGCTGCAGTACGGCCAGGACGCCCTGGGCATCTTCGCTCATTGCGCTGAGCGCTTCCGGCGCGGTCGGGTGCACGTAGAGCCCGGCGGCGCGGGCGGTGTCCTCGATCTCCGGGTGACGCGCCGCGGCCTCCGCGGTGAGGTAGACGTCCCGCACCTGGTCCGCCGCGAACCGAACGGCCTCACGGACCCCTTGCGGGCCCTCGACGAGGAACTGATCCCGCCGCGAGCGTGCCGACGCCTGGGCCAGTGCTCGCACGGAGCGCACCCGATCCGACCTCGGGTTGGTCACCTCGACACTCACGCGTGCCAGTATCCCGTGCTCTCGGGCCCGGTGACGAATCCGTCCTGCCGGGGGAACGTTGTGGCCGATTCTCGGCCGATTTCCGACCACAACGTTGCCCAGCCGGTGTTGCGATCAGACGTCGTAGCGGTCCAGGTCCATCACCTTGGTCCAGGCGGCCACGAAGTCGCGGACGAACTTCTCACCTGCGTCATCACCGGCGTACACCTCGGCGAGGGCCCGCAGTTCGGAGTTCGAGCCGAAGAGCAAGTCCACCCGTGTTCCGGTCCACTTCTGCTCGCCGGTGGCGTCATCGGTGCACGCGTAGGTGGTGGTACCCAGTCCGTCGCCGTCCAGGGGCGTCCAGGTGTGGCCGAGGTCGAGGAGGTTCACGAAGTAGTCGTTCGTGAGCTGCCCCGTACGGTCGGTGAACACACCATGCCGGCTACCACCACTGTTCGCGCCGAGCACCCGCAGGCCACCGATGAGCACCGTCATCTCGGGGGCGCTGAGCGAGAGCAGATTGGCCCGGTCGATGAGGTGGTACTCCGCCGGAAGGTCGGCGTGCTCGCCGATCCAGTTGCGGAAACCGTCGGTGACCGGCTCGAGGTAGCCGAACTGCTCCACATCGGTCTGCTCCTGGGTGGCGTCCACCCGGCCCGGCGTGAACGGCACGCCGATCGGCGTCCCGGCGTCCGCGGCGGCCTTCTCGATCGCCGCCGTACCCGCCAGGACGACCAGGTCGGCCAATGACACCGGCCGACCGAACCCGGCCTGTACACCGCGCAGCGCATCCAGCACACCAGCCAGCTCATCCGGATCGTTCACTGCCCAGGCGTTCTGCGGTTCCAGGGCGATCCGTGCGCCGTTCGCCCCGCCACGCTTGTCACTGACGCGGTGCGTGGAGGCAGCGGCCCAGGCCGCCTTGACCAGAGCGGAGATGCTCTGCCCGGTGCCGAGGATCTGCTCCTTGAGGGCGGCCACGTCAGCGTCGCTGAGCGTGTAGTCGCCACGGTCGGGCAGCGGGTCCTGCCAGGCGAAGACCTCGTCCGGCACCTCCGGGCCGAGGTAGCGCTGGATCGGTCCCATGTCCCGGTGGGTCAGCTTGTACCAGGCACGCGCGAACGCATCCTCCAGCTCCTCCGGGTGGTCCAGCCACCGCCGGGTGATCGCCTCGAACCCGGGGTCCAGCCGCATCGACAGGTCGGTGGTGAGCATCGTGGGCCGGTGCTTCACGCCGTCCGCGTGGGCGTCCGGGATGGTCTCGGGAGCATCCTTGGCCACCCACTGGTGCTTGCCGGCCGGGCTGGCCGACAGTTCCCACTCGAAGCCGTAGAGGTTCTGCAGGAACTCGTTCCCCCACCGGGTGGGCGTGGACGTCCAGGTGACCTCGATCCCAGAGGTGAGGCTGTCCCCGCCCTTGCCAGTGCCGTGCCCGTTGGTCCAGCCCAGACCCTGGGCCTCCAGCGGTGCACCCTCGGGCTCGGGGCCCTGCTTGTCGTCCGGGTGCGCACCGTGGGTCTTGCCGAAGGTGTGCCCGCCGACGATCAGGGCGGCGGTCTCCTCGTCGGTCATCGCCATCCGGCGGAATGTCACGCGGATGTCGTGCGCGGCGGCGACCGGGTCCGGTTCGCCCTCAGGACCCTCCGGGTTCACGTAGATCAGGCCCATGTGGGTGGCGCCGAGGGAGCGGTCGAGCACCCGCTCACCGGTGTCGGTGGTGATGCGCTTGTCGCTGCCGAGCCACTCGACCTCGGTGCCCCAGTACGCCTCGTCCTCGGGCTCCCAGACGTCCTCACGGCCGCCGGCGAAGCCGAGGGGCCTAAAGCCCATCGACTCCAGCGCCACGTTCCCGGCGAGAACGATCAGGTCGGCCCAGGAGAGCTTCTTGCCGTACTTCTTCTTCACCGGCCACAACACCCGGCGGGCCTTGTCCAGGTTGCCGTTGTCCGGCCAGGAGTTCAGCGGCGCGAACCGCTGCTGCCCCTGGCTGGCGCCACCACGACCGTCACTGACCCGGTAGGTGCCGGCGGAGTGCCAGGCCATCCGGATCATCAGCGGGCCGTAGTGGCCGAAGTCGGCCGGCCAGAAGTCCTTCGAGTCGGTCAGCACCGCGGCGATGTCCTGCTTCACCGCAGCGAGATCGAGGCTGGAGAACTCGGCGGCGTAGTCGAAGTCGTCGTCCATCGGGTCGATCACGTCAGCGTGCTTGGCCAGCAGCTTCACGTTCAGCCGGTTCGGCCACCAGTGCCGGTTCTGGTCACCCTGGGTGGGGTGCGGGAGGCCGTCGTGGGCGACCGGGCAGGCCGTCATCGTGTCGTTCTCGGACATGGGTTCCTCTCGTGGCAACGGTCGGGCAGGCGGGCTCGGGCCCAGACAGATCCACCCTATGCGCTCACGCTGACACTGTGTCATCCCGGTGCGGGCACGTGGCCTGCTCGCCGTCAGAGCTCATCCCGTGATGTAAGCACTGCGGTCGTGCCGGACATGGCTGGGTGTGGGGCAGCCCCCACGTCAACCGGATGGAGCGAACCGATGGATGCACGGTCACTGACTCACCGGCTGGTGGCCACCTCAGCCATGGTTCTCGCGCTGACGGCCTGCACCGGCGCCGGGTCGGGGGACGACGGATCGCCGACTCCATCGCAGACTCCCGAGTCCACCGCGGCCGAGACCGACACCCAGTCACCCTCGCTGGTGGTGCTGGAGGCCCCTGCCGGCTACCAGCGGGACGATGTGCTGGAGTCGCTGTCGAGCGACTGGAGCGACATCCTCGTCGCCGACGGCGGGTGCACCCTCGCGGCACGCGGGGAGACCTCCACCGGCGTCACACCGGACGTGCGCACGGCCTCCGTCGACGAGGTGCGCGCGATGGCCACGGCCGACGGCGCCGCCGACCCCGGCACCGCCGACCTGGAGCTGGTCACCAGCGGCGCCGGGGAGGACAACGACCCGGCCCGCACGCTGATGTTCGTCAGCGCCGATTGGATGAGCGGTGACCAGGCCGTCCGAGCTCTGGCCCGGGTGACGACCGTGCATGACTATGACGGGTCGGAGTCGAGCCAGACACTAGCCCTCCGGTTCAGCTGCCCGGGCGGCGCGATCGACGAGTCCGAGTGGGAAACCGTCGCCGCCGTCATCCGGCCCGTCATGCACGGGGTCGACGAGAACGACCCGTGGGCGGACGTAGCCACCGGCTGAGCCACCTGGGGGACACATGAGAAGGCGCCCCTCCCGAACGGATCGGGAGGGGCGCCGTCGTGGTCAGCGAGGCTAACGTCAGGCAGCCGAGTTCTTCGGAGCGTTGACGTCCTCAGGGAGCGCCTTCTTCGCGGTCTCGACGAGCGCCTTGAAGGCGGCGGCGTCGTTCACGGCGAGGTCGGCGAGCACCCGACGGTCCACCTCCACCTCAGCAGCCTTGAGGCCCTGGATCAGGCGGTTGTAGGTGAGGCCCTCGGCCCTCGCCGCAGCGTTGATCCGCTGGATCCACAGACGACGGAAGTCGCCCTTCTTCGCCTTGCGGTCGCGGTAGGAGTAGGTGAACGAGTGCGTCACCTGCTCCTTGGCCTTGCGGTACAGCCGGGAGCGCTGGCCGCGGTAACCGCTGGCGCGCTCGAGTACAGTCCTGCGCTTCTTGTGGGCGTTGACCGCCCGCTTGACGCGTGCCACGTCTTACTCCTTGCGTTCGGGGGCCGGCGTTACTTGCCGAGCAGCTTCTTGATCTTCTTCGCGTCGGCCGGGGCGACCTCCACGTCGTTCACGAGGCGGCGAGCCTGACGGCTGCTGCGCTCCTGGAACTTGTGGACGTGGCGGGCACGCTCGCGCATGACCTTCCCGGACCCGGTGAGCCGGAAGCGCTTCTTGGCACCGGAGTTCGTCTTGTTCTTCGGCATATCTGTGTCGTCCTTCTTCGTTAGGCCGTGCTCAGCCCGCGGTAGTCGCGTCCTCGGCGGAGTTCTTGCGACGGCGCTGCTCGTTGCGGGCTTCGGACTTCTTCTTGTTCGGGCCGAGCACCATGGTCATGTTGCGCCCGTCCTGGCGGGGCACACTCTCCACGTGGCCGAGCTCGGCCACATCGTCAGCGAGACGCTGAAGCAGCCGCATACCCATCTCCGGGCGGGACTGCTCCCGACCACGGAACATGATCATCACCTTGACCTTGTCGCCGCCCTTGAGGAACCGCTCGACGTGGCCCTTCTTGGTGCCATAGTCGTGCGGGTCGATCTTCAGCCGGAACCGAATCTCCTTGAGGACCGTGTTCGCCTGGTTACGCCGCGCGTCGCGTGCCTTCATGTCGGACTCGTACTTGAACTTTCCGAAGTCCATGAGCTTGCACACGGGTGGGCGGGCATCGGGTGCTACCTCGACGAGGTCGAGGTCGGCCTCCTGGGCCAGCCGGAGCGCATCCTCGACCCGCACGACACCGACTTGCTCGCCGCCTGGTCCGACCAGACGCACCTCGGCCACGCGGATCCGCTCATTGATACGGGGCTCGCTGATGTGGTGCTCCTCACCTGAGTTGAAGTCAATTTCACCGCTGCCACGGAAAAAGCCCCCGGGCGAGATGCGCGCGGAGGCTCAGGTGGTGCGCCACACAGGGTGCGACGGAGAAACACGGATGCTTCTCGACCTGGGACCCGGGCTCTGTCGTACCGGCGAACCGGTCCTGTCGAGCAAGGGTGGGAGAGTCTCCACTTGCATACCGGCCCGGCCCATCCTGTTCGGGCGAACCCGCACACAATGCTCCAGACCGATCGGTCAGTCTCCAGGTTAGCACGCCAGTGCGCTTCCATGCCGCGGGCCTCCAGGGCCGCCGGATGCGATGTGCATCACGAGGGCGGCGCCTCGACGTGTCGGACCTGGAACTCCAGCGAGTCCACCCGTTCGGCAACCAGCTCCTCCATCGCGAGCACCTGCCCGGCCCGGGTCACGATCTCCGAGACTTGCTCGCGAGCCAGTCCCGGTGCGAGCCCGAGCACGACGCGCAGTTCGGCTCGCTCCCCCGGTTCCACACGGACAGCCGCGACCTGCTCGAGCGCACCGACCGCGCGCTGCACCGCATCCCCCACGTCCGGGTCCTGCGCCGCGGGGACCCAGTCCCGCTGCTGCGCCAGCGCCCAGACAGCAGGGCGAGGCAGCAGCACGGTGACCGGTCCGCCGGGATCGAGAACCAGCAGCCCGTCCGCATCCGAGGCGGCGGCCAGCGCGGCGCGCGGCCCTTCGACGGGGATCGGCCGGGCGTCTGCCCGCCACCGGGTGAGAGTGTCCATGCCGCTGAACACCGGGATCGCCGCACGCCCGTCGGGTGCCTCCACGGTCACCATGGCTGCAGAGGCGGACTTCTCCCCCGCCACCCCGTGAACGCCCAGCTCGTCCCGCTCCTCGAGCTCGGCCACCACCGGGACCAGCACCCGGACACCGGCGAGCGCACCCACCACGGCACGCACCCGCTCGGCCGGCTCCCCCATGCTCAGTGCGAGCGCCAGCGCCTCGGGGGCTGCGCCGTCGTCACCGGCAAACGGTGAGGTGGGCGGGAGCGAGCGCCCACCCCCCTCGGAACCAGGGACGGGTCCGATCACGGCCTCCCGGCGACGTCCAGCGCCTCGGGCAGGGTGAACGCACCGGCGTAGAGCGCCTTGCCCACGATCGCTCCCTCGACCCCGACGTCGGTCAGGGTGCGCAGCGCCTCCAGGTCGGCCAGGCTGGATACCCCGCCCGAGGCCACCACTGGCGCTGCGGTGGTCTCGCACACCTGACGGAGCAGATCGAGGTTCGGGCCCTTGAGCGTGCCGTCCTTGGTGACGTCGGTGAGCACGTAGCGCGAGCACCCGTCCGCGTCCAGGCGAGCGAGCACCTCCCACAAGTCGCCGCCCTCACGGGTCCAGCCGCGTGCGGCCAGCGTGGTGCCGCGCACGTCCAGCCCGACGGCGATCCGGTCACCGTGGCGGGCGATCGCACCCGCCGTCCACTCCGGGTTCTCCAGGGCTGCGGTCCCGAGGTTCACCCGTCGGCAGCCGGTGGCCAGGGCTCGTTCGAGGGAGGCGTCGTCGCGGATCCCGCCGGAGAGCTCCACGTCGACGTCGAGCCGGCCGACGACCTCCGCCAGCAGCTCGGCGTTGGATCCGCGACCGAACGCCGCGTCCAGGTCCACCAGGTGGATCCACTCGGCCCCGTCGGTCTGCCACGCGAGCGCGGCGTCCATCGGGGCGCCGTAGATGGTCTCGGATCCGGCTTCGCCCTGGACGAGGCGGACGGCTTGGCCGTCTGCCACGTCGACGGCGGGGAGCAGCTGCAGGCGGGTGGTCACGCGGGTCCTCTCGGTGGGTGGTTCTCACACGGGCCGTCGGCCCGGACGGATGGGGGTGGTCAGCGCAGGGTGCCGAGCCAGTTGCGCAGCAGCTCGGCGCCGGCGTCGCCGGACTTCTCGGGGTGGAACTGGGTCGCCTGCAGTGGGCCGTTCTCGGCGGCGGCCACGAACCGGGTGTCCCCGTGCTGGGACCACGTCACCGCCACGAACTCCGGCGCGTTGCGGGCAGCGTAGGAGTGCACGAAGTAGAACCGCTCGTGCTCGATCCCCGCAAACAGGGCGCTACCGGCGGGCGGCTCCACGGTGGACCAGCCCATGTGCGGGACGACCGGCGCCTCCAGGCGCTCCACCACCCCCGACCACTCATCCAGTCCGGCGTTGCCGTCCTGACCATCGGCACGGTGCTCGTTGCTCGAGGTGAACAACACCTGCAACCCCACGCAGATGCCCAGTACCGGTCGTCCCCCGGCGAGCCGGCGGTCGATCATGCGTGGAGCGCCCACGCTGCGCAGTCCGTCCATCACGGAGGCGAACGCCCCCACGCCGGGGACGACGAGGCCGTCCGCCTCGGCGACCGCCGTCGGGTCCGCGGTCAGCTCGACCTGGGCGCCGACCCGCTCCAGGGCGCGCACCGCCGAGCGGACGTTGCCGGACCCGTAGTCGAGCACCACGACCGAGCTCACGGGCGCTTCCTCCGTGTCGCCTTGCCGAGCAGCCGGGCCGCCTGCCAACGTCCCAGTTCCTTGGGTGCTAATCGACCCGGAGCGTCCTGCGGCTGCGTCACGCCGAGCAGGATCTGCTCGACCACGTCGTCAGCGTGGGCCAGGATCAGCCCGGCAGCCACCTCCTCGCCCGACGCACCGGCGGTGAACTGGCGGCCACTGATCCTGCCGGTGAGCCCTTCATCCCCCTGCCCGAGGCGTGCGGTGAGCAGGACCACACCCGCCTTGGCCGTCCGGGAAAGGACAGTGGCCAGCTCGGTCGCCTCGGCCGGCTCTCCGCCGAGGAGCTCGCTCGGGTCATCCGCCGCCGTCTCGATCACGCGCACCGCCAGGGCACCGGACCGAGTGGGCACAATGTCAGCGTCCAGCTTGGCGATCGCGCACAACCCCGCCAGCGCCGGGGCGGAGGCGATCGGGGTGAGCACCACGGCCACCACCCGACGCGGGGCGGGCTCGTCCGTCGGGGACTCGGGCCCAGCACCTGCGGGGGCCGGCTCGGGTTCTGCAGCAGAGTCGCCGGTAGCGCGGAAGGTCCGCTCCGGCTCCACCGCCTCCCCGAACGCCTCGGCGAAGGCAGCGTCGAAGGCCTGCGGATCGAAGTCGTGGGACTCCGACGCGTTGTCCTCGGGCGCGGTGCCCTCCTCGGACGAGCCTGCGCCGTCGGGCTCGTCCTCGCGACCGGTCACAACAGTCCCTTCGTGGACGGGACCCCCGACACCCGGGGGTCGGGGGCCACGGCGGCCCGCAGCGCCCGAGCGAGTGCCTTGAACTGCGCCTCGACGATGTGGTGCGGGTCGCGGCCGGCCAGCACGCGCACGTGCAGGCAGATCCCGGCGTGGAAGGCGAGCGCTTCAAACACGTGCCGGGTGAGCGCACCGGTGAAGTGGCCGCCGATCAGGTGGTACTCCTGCCCGGCGGGTTCGCCGGAGTGCACCAGGTACGGACGCCCGGAGACGTCCACGACCGCCTGCGCGAGCGCCTCGTCCAGCGGCACCAGGGCGTCACCGAACCGGGAGATCCCGGCCTTGTCGCCGAGCGCCTCACGCAGCGCCTGGCCGAGGCAGATCGCGGTGTCTTCCACGGTGTGGTGGGCGTCGATGTCAGTGTCACCGGAGGCGCGGACCGTCAGATCGATCAGGGAGTGCTTGCCCAGGGCGGTGAGCATGTGGTCGTAGAACGGCACGGTGGTGGACACGTCCACGGCTCCGGTGCCGTCGAGGTCGAGCTCGACAACCACGCTGGACTCGGACGTGCTGCGCTCGATCCGGGCGCTGCGGCGTCGCTGTTCGGACTGGCTCATCGGCCGGTCACCTCCTTCAGTGCGCCGCGGAACGCGGCCATGTCCTCGGCGGTCCCGATCGAGACCCGCAGATACCCTTCCGGTCCAGTCTCCCGGATCAGCACACCCTTCTGGAGCAGACCCTGCCAGACGGCGTGGCGATCGTCGAACGTGCCGAACAGCGCAAAGTTGGCGTCCGTGTCCGCCACGGTGAATCCCTGCTCGCGCAACCAGGTCACGCAGGCGTCACGTTCCTCGCGCAGTTGCGCCACCTGGGCTTGCAGGGCGCCGGTGTGCCGCAGCGCCGCCCGCGCCACCGTCTGGGTGACGGCGGACAGGTGGTAGGGCAACCGCACGATGCGCAGGCAGTCGATCAGCTCCGGCGCGGCGGCCAGGTAGCCCACCCGGGCTCCCGCGAGCGCGAACGCCTTGGACATGGTGCGCGCCACCGCCAGATGCGGGTACTCGCCCAGCACGGTCAGCGCGGAGGGAGTGCCGTCGCGGCGGAACTCCGCGTACGCCTCATCGATCACCAGCACCGTGGCGGCACCACCGGGCCCGGTGCTCGCGCACGCCTGCGCGATCGCCCGGGTGTCCGCCAGCGGAAGGGCGGTGCCGGTGGGGTTGTTCGGGCTGGCGAGGAGCACGACGGCGGGACGCACCTTCTCGATCTGTGCGATCACCTCGCCCGTATCGAGGGTGTGGTCGGCTCGACGCGTACCGGCCACCCACTCGGTGAGACTGTCCCGGGCGTACTCGGGATACATCGAGTAGGTCGGGGCAAAGGACATCACCGTGCGCCCAGGGCCGCCGAAGGCCTGCAACAGGTGCAGCATCACCTCGTTGGACCCGTTCGCGGCCCAGATGTGGTGCGCCGTCAGCCCCTCAGCAGCGGACTCGCCGGCGAGATAGCCGGCCAGATCGGCGCGCAGATCCAGAAACTCCCGGTCCGGGTACCGGTTCAACGTGGTGGCGGCTGCGGCGACGGAGTCGGCAATGTCGCGCACCACCGCCTCCGGTGGCGCGTACGGGTTCTCGTTGACATTCAGCAGATGCGCGACGTCCAGCTGGGGTGCGCCGTAGGGCTGCTCGTCGACGAGGTCGGCGCGCAGAGGTAAGCGGAGATCGACGCGTTCAGGCACAGGGCTCAGTTTAGGCGCGTCGCTGGTGGTGCTGTGGCCGTGCCCGGTGGGCGGACGTGCTTCCCGGTGGCGCTCAGAGGGTGTCGCGGCCGCTCAGGCGATCGATGAACCGCTCCAGCGGGATGCTGCCGTTCTGCCAGGGGGTGAGGATCCACGCCACCAGGTAGGCGCCCAGGCCCACGACCGGCAGCAGGAAGGAGAGCAGCACCAGGACGCGGACGAGGGTGACGCTGATCCCGGCCTTGTCAGCAAGGCCGCCGCAGATCCCGCCAACGATGCGGCTGGGCCCACGGCGGAAGCCGACCTGACGGATGGAGTCGAAGAAGCGTGTCATGACTCTCACGGTAGGGCCTGGCCCCAGGGCGGGGCATCAGGGAGGGCCCTGAGTCGCACCCTGGTTCGGTGGGCAGAACCGGCGAGGGCGCCGACGCCCCGGTCAGCGGGTGCGGCGCAGCCGTGCCGCCACACCGTGCGCCGGTAGGTCCTCGGCGTGGGCCAGCGTGATGAGCTGGTCGGTGACCTCCTCGAGGCCAGTGCGGTCGTACTCGATCACCTGGACCGACTTCAGGTAGGCCTGCACACCCAGCCCGCTGGCGAAGCGGGCCGTGCCGCCGGTGGGAAGCACGTGGTTCGACCCGGCGATGTAATCCCCCAGCGGGACCGGGGAATACGGGCCGACGAAGATCGCCCCGGCATTCTGGATCCGGTCTGCCACGGACGCGGCCTCGGCGGTGTGGATCTCCAGGTGCTCGGCCGCGTAGGCGTCCACGACGGCGATCCCGTGCTCCAGGTCGTCGACCAGCACCACACCGGACTGCGGACCGGAGAGCGCCGTCCGGATGCGCTGGTGGTGCTTGGCGACGTCCGTCTGTTCACCGATCGCTTCGTCGACGGACGCGGCGAGCGCCGGTGAGTCGGTCACCAGCACCGAGCCGGCCGCCGGGTCGTGCTCAGCCTGGGAGATCAGGTCGGCGGCGACGAAAGCCGGCTCCGCCGTCTCGTCGGCGAGGACGGCGATCTCAGTGGTACCCGCCTCGGAGTCGATCCCGACCACCCCGAGCACCGCACGCTTGGCCGCGGCGACGTAGATGTTGCCGGGGCCGGTCACCACGTCCACCGGGGCACACGAGTTCGCCTCGTCGGACTCGCCGTCACCCACGCCGTAGGCAAACATCCCGATCGCCTGAGCACCACCGGCCGCGTACACCTCGTCCACACCCAGCAACGCGCACGCCGCCAGGATCGTCGTCTCCGGCCAGCCGTCGTTGTCCTTCTGCGGCGGACTCGCCACGGCGATCGAACCCACGCCCGCGGCCTGTGCGGGGACCACGTTCATCACCACGGAGGAGACCAGTGCGGCCAGGCCCCCCGGGACGTACAGCCCGACGCGCTGCACGGGCACCCACTTCTGGCGCACCTGTGCCCCCGGGCCAAGGGACGTCGTCGCCGGTTTCGGCACCTGCGCCTCGTGGCCGAGGCGCGCACGACGAATCGCCTCCTCCAGTGCGGACCGGACGTCCGCCGGAAGCTCCTGGAGGGCGGTCTCGAGCACGGGCGCGGGCACGCGCAACGAGTGCGGCCGGACGCCGTCGAACCGCTCGGACAGGTCAGACAGGGCCGCAGCACCTTCGGACCGCACGCGGCCCAGAATCGGTCGTACCCGCTGCGACGCAACCTCGATGTTCACCTCGGCGCGCGGGAGCACGGCACGCAGCTCGGACGGGGTCAGGCGGCGGCCACGGAGATCGATCGTGCGCATCACAGGAACGAGTGTAGAGCGCTGCCTGGCACCGATCCGAGGCGACCACGATCCGGAAGGGCGATAATGGCCCGATGAGCCAGACCTACGACGACGTCCCCATCACCGATGAGATGATCCGGCTCGGGCAGTTCCTCAAGCTCGCTGGTGCCGCCGACGACGGCGCCATGGCGCGGATGCTCCTCGAGGAGGAGTTCGTGCGCGTGAACGGCGAGCCGGAGACCCGTCGTGGACGCCAACTCAGCATCGGCGACGAGGTGGACGTGCTGCTCCCCGGCGGCGCACGTCAATTGCGCGTCAGCGCCGGCTGACCGACCGCCGCGCCGGCTCAGACGAGGCAGTTCGGCCCAAGCAACGCCTTCAGGTCGCCGAAGAGTGCGGGGGTGCGCTCCACCCGCAACGCGTCCTCCAGGCGCATCACCGTGGCACGGCCGGGCGAGTCGAGTCGCACATGCACCTCGGTGACCCCCGGATGGGTGGACAGGACGCTCTTGAGCTGCAGCAGCACCGGTTCGCTGCACCGTGACTCCGGGATCCGCACCGTCACCGGAGCGGACTCCCCCACGGTGACGTCCGGCAACGAGACCTCCATCGCCTGCAACGAGAGCGTCTCGTCCCGGCGCCGGATCCGGCCCTTGACGACGACCACCTGGTCCTGGGCAAGCACGGTCGAGTAGGCCAGGTAGGTCTCGCCGAAGAACATCACCTCGACCGAGCCCTCCATGTCCTCGATGGTCACGGCCGCCCACGGGTTGCCCTGCTTGGACATCTTGCGCTGCAAGGAGGTAATCAGTCCCGCGATGGTGACCGTGGACCCGTCCGAACGCGTCTCATCGGTGCTGAGGGTGGCGAGCGAGACGTCCGCCGCCTGGGTAAGAACGTGCTCGATCCCGGAGAGCGGGTGATCGGAGACGTACAACCCGAGCATCTCCCGCTCGAACGCCAACTTCTGCTTCTTGTCCCACTCGGGAAGGTCCGGGACCTCGACCGAGAACCCCGCGCCGGCCCCGTCCTCATCGTCCCCGCCGAGGCCGGCGAACAGGTCGAACTGTCCTTCGGCTTCCTTGCGCTTGACCCCGATGACGGCGTCGACGGCCTGCTCGTGGATCATCAGCAGCGAGCGGCGGGTGTGTCCCAGCGAGTCGAACGCACCGGCCTTGATCAGGGACTCGATGGTGCGCTTGTTGCAGACGACGGCGGGCACCTTCTCCAGGAAGTCGGTGAAGGAGGTGAAGTCCCCCTTCTCCTCCCGGGCTTGCGCGATCGCCGCCACCACGTTCTGCCCGACGTTGCGCACCGCGGCCAGACCGAACCGGATGTCGGTCCCCACCGGGGTGAACGTCGCCGCTGAGGCGTTCACATCCGGCGGCAGCACGGTGATGCGCATCCGGCGGCACTCACCGAGGTACAGCGCGGACTTGTCCTTGTCGTCCCGGGTCGAGGTGAGCAGCGCGGCCATGTACTCGGCCGGATAGTGGGCCTTGAGGTACGCGGTCCAGTACGAGACCACACCATAGGCCGCCGAGTGCGCCTTGTTGAACGCGTAGTCGGAGAACGGCAGCAGGATCTCCCAGAGGGTCTTCACCGCGTTCGCGGAGTACCCGTTCGCCTTCATCCCGGCCTCGAAGGTGGAGTACTCCGCATCGAGCACCGACTTCTTCTTCTTCCCCATCGCGCGGCGGAGCAGGTCGGCTTGTCCGAGCGAGTACCCGGCCAGCTTCTGCGCGATCTCCATCACCTGCTCCTGATACACGATCAGGCCGTAGGTGGTTCCGAGGACGGGGTCCAGCGGTTCGGCGAGCTCCGGGTGGATCGGGGTGATCGGCTGCTGGCCGTTCTTGCGCAGTGCGTAGTTGGTGTGCGAGTTCGCGCCCATCGGGCCTGGGCGGTACAGCGCACCGACGGCGGAGATGTCCTCGAAGTTGTCCGGCTTCATCATCCGCAGCAGGGACCGCATCCCCCCGCCGTCGAGCTGGAACAAGCCGAGAGTCTCCCCGCGGCCGAGCAGTTCGTAGGTGGCCCGATCGTCCAGGGTGAGGTCCTCCACCCGCACCGGGTCCTTGCCGTTGACGACGATGTTGTCGAGAGCGTCGTCGAGGATAGTGAGGTTGCGCAGTCCGAGGAAGTCCATCTTCACCAGACCGAGGTCCTCCCCCGCCGGGAAGTCCACCTGGGTGATCACGGCACCGTCCTGCTCGCGGCGCATGATCGGGATGATGTCCAGCAGCGGCTCGCTGGCGATGACGACACCCGCCGCGTGCACACCCCACTGACGCTTCAGGTTCTCCAGTCCGCGCGCGGTCTCGAGCACTCGCTTGGCGTCCGGGTCGGCGTTGACCACCGACCGGAACTCGTCCGCCTCGGCGTAGCGCTTGTCGTCCGGGTCGAACATCCCCGCGAGGGAGACGTCCTTACCCATCGCGGCCGCCGGCATCACCTTGGTGAGTTTCTCTCCCATCGCGAACGGGTAGCCGAGCACGCGGGCGGAATCCTTGAGGGCCTGCTTCGCCTTGATGGTGCCGTAGGTGACGATGTAGGTGACCTTGTCTTCGCCGTACTTGTCGCTGACGTACCGGATCACCTCGCTGCGACGGCGCTCGTCGAAGTCGATGTCGAAGTCCGGCATCGACTCGCGCTCAGGATTGAGGAACCGCTCGAAGATGAGTCCGTGCTCGAGCGGGTCGAGCTCGGTGATGCTCATCGCGTACGCCGCGATCGAGCCCGCACCCGAGCCACGGCCCGGGCCGACCCGGATGCCGTTCTCCTTAGCCCAGTTGATGAAGTCGGCGACGACGAGGTAGTACCCGGCGTACCCCTTGCCGGTGATCACCCCGATCTCGTACTCGGCCTGCTTGCGGGACGCCTCCGGTACCGCGCCGTTGTACCGCTCCTGCAGTCCGGTCTCGACTGCCTTGACGAAGGTGGAGACCTCGTCCTCTCCCTCGGGCACCGGGTAGTGCGGCATGTACTTGCCGACCTCCTCGGTGAAGGTCACCTCGCACTGCTCGGCCACCCGGAGAGTGTTGTCACACGCTTCGGGGAACTCGGCGAAAAGCTCGCGCATCTCCGCCCCGGACTTCAGGTAGTAGCCACTGCCTCCGAAGGCGAACCGCTTCCCACCCTGATCGTAAGTGGGCTCTTCGAGCGTGGACCCGGACTGCACGCACAACAGGGCCTCATGCGCGTGCGCATCCTCATGCTTGGTGTAGTGCAGGTCGTTCGTGGCCAGCAAGGGGGCGTTGATCTCCTTGGCGAGCCGCAGCAGGTCCTTGGTGACCCGGCGTTCGATGTCGAGCCCGTGGTCCATCAGCTCGATGTAGTAGTTCTCCTTGCCGAAGATGTCCTGCAGCTCCCCGGCAGCACGGACTGCTTCCTCGTACTGCCCCAGGCGCAGGCGGACCTGAACCTCACCAGAGGGGCACCCACTGGTGGCGATCAGGCCCTTGGAGTAGGTCTGCAACAGTTCGCGGTCCATCCGGGGCCACTTACCCAGCTGGCCTTCCAGGGACGCCAGTGAGCTCATCCGGAACAGGTTGTGCATCCCGGGGGTGTCCTTGGCCAGGATCGTCATGTGCGTGTACGCACCACGGGCGGAGACGTCGTCCCTGGCCTGGTCGGCCTCGCCCCATCGCACGCGTGTCTTGTCGAACCTGCTGGTGCCCGGGGTGACATAGGCCTCGACCCCGATGATCGGCTTGATCCCGTACTTGCGCGCCTTGGACCAGAAGTCGTAGGCCCCGAAGAGGTAGCCGTGGTCGGTGGTGGCCAGCGCAGTCTGCCCCAGGCGCTGGGCCTCGGCGAAGAGATCGTCCAACCTGGCCGCTCCGTCGAGCATCGAGTACTCGGTGTGCACGTGCAGGTGGACGAAATCATCAGCCATACGATGAGTCTAAGCGCCCCCACCGACACCGGGTCGTCCGCCCCGTCCGCGATCGTGAGGACCTATGAGCACATCGTCACCCGCACCGCAGCTGCCCTGGCAGGGGGTCGCCCGGGCGGCCGGGCTGCTGACCCCGAACGGCACCACCCGCCCGACGATCTTCGCGGAGATGACAGGTCTGGCCACCCGGACCGGGGCAGTGAACCTCGGGCAAGGATTCCCGGACGAGCAGGGCCCGCGCGCCGTGACGGACGCCGCTGCGCGCGCCATCACCGACGGGATCAACCAGTACCCGCCGGGGCCGGGCATCCCCGCGCTACGCGAGGAGATCGCCGCACACCAGCTGCGGCACTACGGCCTCAGGCTCGACCCCGACCATCAGGTGCTGGTGACCACTGGCGCCACCGAGGCGATCGCCGCGGCAATCCTGGCACTGGCCGGGCCCGGGGACGAGGTACTGACGCTGGAGCCGTACTACGACTCCTACGCGGCGGTGATCGCGCTCGCCGGTGCCCGGCACACCCGGACCGCACTGGTGCCCGGCACGCACGGATTCAGCCTGGATCTCGACGGCCTGCGCGCCGCCGTCACCGATCGCACCCGGGTGATCTTGCTGAACAGCCCGCACAACCCCACCGGCGCTGTCCTCACCCCTGCCGAACTGGCCGAGGTGGCCCGCCTCGCGCAGGCGCATGACGCCGTCGTGGTCACCGACGAGGTGTACGAGCACCTCACCTATGACGGTGTGGCGCACGTCCCGATCGCGACCTTGCCCGGGGCCGCCGAACGCACCCTGACGATCTCCTCGGCCGGGAAGTCCTTCTCGGTGACCGGGTGGAAGATCGGCTGGGTGAGCGGGCCGGCCGATCTTGTCGAGGCGGTCCGTACCGTCAAGCAGTTCCTCACCTATACCAGCGGGGCGCCGTTCCAACCGGCTGTTGCGGTGGCGCTCGGGCTGGAGACGTCCGACTCCCCCGAGGCCGACTGGCTCGTCCGCCTACGCGAGTCGCTGGCGCGGCGTCGCGACCAGCTCACCAGCGGCCTGCGCGAGGCGGGCTTCGCCCCGGTGGCTGCCGCCGGCACCTACTTCGTGATGGCCGACGCGCGGCCACTGCTGGAGGGGCCGCTGGCCGGCACCGGTGTGCGCACCGGCGCGCACCTGTGCCGGCGGCTGCCCGAGCTCGCCGGTGTCGTCGCTGTTCCGGCGACGGCGTTCACCACGGCCGGCTCCGCCGTCACCGACAACCTCGCCACCTGGGTGCGGTTCACGTTCGTGAAATCCGAGGCCACGATCACCGAGGCGATGCGACGCCTGTTGGCACTAGCCGGATGACGGCTGTGCGGACCTGCGCTCCTCAGATGCCGAACAACGTTCCCGGCAGCAGCTCCGGTACAGCGACCACGGCCCAGAATCGCAGGAACCGCCCGATCAGGGACAGCCCGGCGAACAGCCACCACCGCATGCGCAGCGTCCCCGCCAGCACGGCGACCAGCGCATACGGCGGTAGACCGGCGAACGCACTCACCAGCGTGACGGCGGACGGACCCCACGTGTGGGCCGCGCACCACTGCTCGACGGTACGGATCCGATCGGCCCACCGCGCGTTCGGCTTGGCACGCCAGCGCGCCACGTCCAGAACACCGCGGCCGACCAGGTAGGAGAGCATCTTTCCGGCCACCTGCCCCGTCGCACCCGCTGCCGCCAGCCACACCGGAGGGACATCGGCGACCAAGGCAGCGCCGAGCAGATAGACCTCAGCGGGCAGCACCATGACCACTGCCGAGAGCGCACAGTAGCCGAGCGCCGCGGCAAGGGCCCACAGGTCCATTCCTCAGCTGCCGTCGACGTGCAGCAGCTTCACCGCGTCGCGGTGCCAGATACCGGCTTCGGTATAGCGCTCGCTGCCCACCTCGTACCCGAGTGCCGCGTAGAAAGCGATCGCCGTCTCCTGAGCGGAGAGCTCGACCCGCACCACCCCATCGGGTGCGCGGGCGGCGTGCGCGGCAAGCGCCTCTCGTTCGAGCGCCTCCATCAGCGCTCGTCCCACACCGAGCCCGCGGGCGGCGGAGCGGACAGCGACCCGGGAGACGTGCGCCACACCACCGTCGTCCAACAGGCGAGCGGTACCCAGGTCCTCGGTCGCCTCGAAGCCCCCAGGCGAGCGGACGCCGTCGCCCGTGCTGACCGCCAGCAGGTGCACCGTGCCTGGTTCACCGTCCCGGTCGTCCAACTCGTCGCTCTCGGCCACGCCCTGCTCGGTGACGAACACCTCGAACCTGATCGCGTGCACCCGGGCCAGATCCTCCGGCCCGGCACGCACCACCTGCACCTCAGCCATCGCGCAGCCCGTCCAGAGCGTGCTGCAGGTCGGCCGGATAGGTGCTGCTCACCTCGACCCACGAGTCCGTGCCGGGATGAGTGAACCCGAGTCGCATGGCGTGCAACCACTGGCGCTGCAGCCCGAGACGACCAGCCAGGACCGGGTCCGCTCCGTAGGTGAGGTCACCGGCGCAGGGGTGCCTCAGCGCCGCCATGTGCACCCGGATCTGGTGTGTGCGGCCGGTCTCCAGGTGGATCTCCAGCAGGGTCGCGCTGCGCATCGCCTCGAGGGTCTCGTAGTGCGTCACGCTCGGACGTCCCTCGGCGACCACCGCCCACTTGTAGTCGTGCTGCGGGTGCCGGCCGATCGGGGCGTCCACGGTTCCGGTCGTCGGGTCCGGGTGGCCCTGCACGACAGCGTGGTACACCTTCTCCACGGTGCGCTCCTTGAACGCGCGCTTGAGCCGGGTGTAGGCACGCTCGCTCTTGGCCACCACCATCAGGCCCGAGGTGCCGACGTCGAGCCGGTGCACCACGCCCTGACGCTCGGCAGCGCCGGAGGTCGAGATCCGGTAACCCGCGGCGGCCAGTCCACCGATCACGGTCGGTCCGGTCCATCCCGGGCTCGGGTGCGCGGCCACCCCGACGGGCTTGTCCACCACCACCACGTCGTCGTCATCCAGGCGGATCGCCATCCCAGGCACCGGCTCCGGTGGCGCGGGAGGTGCGGCGGTGAGGTCGGGCAGGGTGACCTCGAGCCACCCGCCGGCCACGAGACGGTCGGACTTGCCCAGTTCGCGTCCGTCCAGGAGTACCTGCCCGTCGGCAGCCAGCTCAGCGGCCTTGGTCCGGCTGAGCCCCAGCATCCGGGCCAGTGCGGCGTCCACACGTTCACCGGCGAGCCCGTCCGGGACCGGCAAGGAACGCACGTCAGCCATCGGATCGGCCCTCCGTCACGTGCTCGTCGCCCGGTTCGTCGTCGCCGGACCCGGCGGGCTCACCATCGTCGGTGTCGGCGGGTGTGGCCGACGCCCCGGACCGGGCACCGCTGAGACCGATGCCGCGGAAGCTGAGTACCGCGATCGCACCCGCGGAGAGCACGATGGCGATGTCTGCCACATTGCCCACGAAGTAGCCGCCGTAGTTGATGAAGTCCACCACGTGCCCGACGGCGAAGCCCGGGTCTCGGAACAGCCGGTCACCCAGGTTGCCGAGATTGCCGCCCAGCAGCGCACCCAGTGCGATCGCCCAGGAGAGCGAGCCGAGGCGGCGCGCGACCTTCACGATGACCACAGCGACGACCACGGCGGCGATCGTGAACAGCCAGGTGGCGCCTTCCGCGAGGGAGAACGCAGCCCCGGAGTTGAACACGAGGCTCACCCCGAGCAGATCCCCGAGGAGTGGGTGGTACTCACCCTCGGCGATGGTGGCCAGGGCCCACTGTTTGGTGGCCTGGTCCAGCACCAGCACACCGAGGGTCAGCAGCAGCACCACCCGCAGCAGACGCCGATGGCGGTGCTCACGCGTGCCGTCATCGGTACCGGTCTGCGCGCCGTCCCGCTTCTCGTGTGCGCCTGCCATGGGCGGCCCTCTCAGTCATGACGACGGCGGGCCCCCGAATGCGGGGACCCGCCGAACGCCTGCGGTGGTGTGCGCGCCTTACGGGCGGCGCGAGTCGCTCTGCTCGCCGGAGGCGTACTGGGAGGCGATGCTCCCGCGGCCCTCGACGTCGCTGAGCAGACCCTCGAGGTAGCTCTTCAAGCGGGTGCGGTAGTCACGCTCGAAGACCCGCAGCTCGTCGATCTTGCGCTCCAGCAGCGAGCGCTCCCCCTCGAGCTGGCTGAGGGTGCGGGTGCGCTGCTCGTCGGCCTCGCGGGTGACCCGCTCGCCCTCGACACGCGCCTCGGAGACCAACCGGTCGGCCTCCGCCTTTCCGTTGTTGACGTACTCGTCGTGCAGCCGCTGGGCCAGCTGGAGCATTCCGGTCGCGGACTCGGGCTCGGTCCCGGAGGCTGCAGCAGCCGTGGTGGTGGTCTCCGCTGCCTGCTCGGCGGGCGCGGCCGCCTCGGCGGGTGCCTCAGTGGTCTCAGCGGGCGCCTCGGCGGCTTCCTCGGGCTCGGCCGGAGCACTCTCCTCCTGCTCACCACCGACCGCGGCGAGCTGGGTGGTCTGCTCGGCGGGTGTCTCGGCCGGTGCGGGCGCTGCCTCGGCACCACCGGACAGCTCGGCGATCCGCTGCTCCGCTGCCTCGAGCTTCGCCTTCAGCTCCTCGTTCTCGCCCCCGACGACCCGCAGGGTGTTGACGACCTCGTCGAGGAAGTCATCCACCTCGTCCTGGTCGTACCCCTCACGGAACTTGGTGGGCTGGAACTTCTTGTTGAGGACGTCGTCTGCCGTGAGCAGAGCCATTCTCGTCACCTCGGTCTGTGTCGGTCGGGCCAGCGGTTGTCGCAGGCTCGGAAGTTAAGGGTTCGGCGAAGATCACCGTAGCCGATGTTGTCACTCTACGCGTCACACGGTGGCGAGGCCTCCGAAGATGAACAGCAGGATCCAGCACCCCACGAGGACGATGATGAACCCGACATCGAGTGCGATGCCCCCGACGCGTAGCGGCGGGATGAGGCGGCGGAGCGCCTTCAGCGGCGGGTCAGTGGGGGTGTAGACCATCTCCGCCACGATGAGCGCGAGCCCCCGAGGCTTCCAGTCCCTCGCGAAATAACTCACCCAGTCGAAGCCCATCCGGACGAGCAGCGCCACCAGGTAGAGCAGGACGACGAGGTAGAGAAGCCCGAAGAGCCAGCCCACGTCAGCTCTGGTTGAAGAATCGGGTGGTCGTCTCGGGCTCCTGGCGCTCGCTGGCCACCTCGACAGTCGCAGGCGAGAGCAGGAAGACCTTGTTCGTCACACGCTCGATGCTCCCGTGCAGACCGAAGATCAGACCGGCTGAGAAATCCACGAGCCGCTTGGCCTCGGCGTCGGACATGTCGGTGAGGTTCATGATCACCGGCGTGCCACCACGGAAGGCCTCACCGATCGCCTTGGCATCGGTGTAGGTGCGCGGATGCACCGTGGTGATGCGACGCAGGTTGTGGCCGGCGTGCGATGCGGCTTGGCTGATCGGGGTCACTTGAGCCTCCTGGGCGGGCTCGTCGTAGTCGTCGTGGGCGATCTCGGCGTAGCCGTCCTCGTACTCGCCACCGAGGTACTGGTCCTCACGCTCCTGGTCGGCCTCGGAGAGGCCGAGATACAGCATCGTCTTGCGCAGTGCTCCCATGCCTGCTCCTTGTCTTGTTCCGGCGAACCGGGGCTGGTCGATCCTTGTCTACGACGCTAGACCAGGCATCCCGCCGTCAGCGGGAGCCCCTTGCGGCGTGTCGCAGCCGTCCGGAGTCAGCGCAGCCGCACGACACCTGCACAACGACCCGTCACGCCGTCCCGGCGGTAGGAGAAGAACCGTCGGTCCTCCCGCGTGCACGCCGCGTGCTGGTCCACCTCGTGCACGTCGGCTGCGGCCAGCTCGCCGAGCACCCCGGCGCGCAGATCCAGCGAAGGCGTCCCCCACGACGTCGTCGCGGCAAGCGCCGGCATGCGCTCGGACGCTTCCGCTCGCAGGTCGGCCGGTACCTCGTAGCACTGACCGCAGATCGACGGACCGATCGCGGCGTACCTCGCCGGGTGCCCGACGGCGGCCATCGCCCCGATCGCCGCCGTCACGATGCCGGCGAGCAGTCCGCGGCGGCCCGCGTGCACCGCCGCCACCGCCCCCGACTCCGCCGCCAGCAACACCGGCACACAGTCGGCCACCAGCACCGCGGCCGCCAGGTCGGCAGACGTGAGCACCACACCGTCCGCCGTCGGTTCTTCCCCGAGTGCGATGGCTGCAGCGGCACGCTCGGACCGCACGATCACGTCGGCCAAGTGCACCTGCCGCAGGTACACCACAGGAGCGCCGACCTCGGCGGCCACCTCGTCACGATTGCGTGCGACATCGTCGAGACGGTCACCGACACCGGCTCCCAGGTTCAGCCCGCGGTACGGCGCCTCGCTCCGTCCACCGGCGCGAGTGGTGAACAGCCCGCGAGCACCCGGCCCCAGCTCAGCCTGGAGCACCTCACTTGAGGAAGTCGGGCACGTCCAGGTCGTCCTCGCGTCGATTGCGCGGCTCCTCGTCGAACACCCGGGGCACCTCGAGCGGGTTCGCCGCAGGTGGCTGCCCACTCTGACCGGCCACCGGCGCAGGTTCGGGAGCCGGCGCCGGAGCCGGGTCGCCATTCTCGGACCCACTGGTCCGCGGTGCCGGTTCGGGCGCTGCGGGCGGCTGCTCGGCCTGGGCGGGGGGCTGCGCCGTGCGCACCGCTGCTGACGGGGGCTGCTGGGACGTGGCGGCCTGCCGTGTCCCCTGCGTGCTGGACGGCGTCACGTTCGTTCCCGAGTCGAACCCGGCTGCGATCACGGTGACCCGGACCTCGTCACCGAGGGCGTCGTCGATGACCGCACCGAAGATGATGTTGGCCTCCGGGTGGGCGGCCTCCTGCACCAGACGGGCTGCTTCGTGGATCTCGAACAGACCCAGATCGCTGCCGCCCTGGATGGACAGCAGCACACCGTGCGCACCATCGATGCTCGCTTCCAGCAACGGCGAGGAGATCGCCAGCTCGGAGGCCTGCACCGCGCGGTCCTCGCCTCGGGCCGAGCCGATCCCCATCAAGGCACTCCCGGCGCCCTGCATCACCGACTTGACGTCGGCGAAGTCGAGGTTGATCAGGCCCGGGGTGGTGATCAGGTCGGTGATGCCCTGGACACCGGAGAGGAGCACCTGGTCGGCGGACTTGAACGCGTCCAGCACCGAGACGTTCCGGTCACTGATGGAGAGCAGGCGGTCGTTCGGGATCGTGATGAGGGTGTCCACCTCTTCGCGCAACGACTCGATGCCGGCGTCTGCCTGCACACCGCGCCGGCGCCCCTCGAAGGTGAACGGACGGGTCACCACACCGATCGTCAGGGCACCCAGGGACCGCGCGATCTTGGCGACGACAGGTGCACCTCCGGTCCCGGTGCCACCCCCCTCGCCGGCCGTCACGAAGACCATGTCGGCTCCGCGCAGGACCTCCTCGATTTCTTCGGCGTGATCCTCCGCCGCCTTCTTGCCGACCTCAGGGTCGGCGCCGGCGCCAAGCCCCCGAGTCAACTCTCGGCCGACGTCGAGTTTGACGTCGGCGTCGCTCATCAACAGGGCCTGAGCATCGGTATTGACGGCGATGAACTCCACGCCCTTCAATCCGACCTCGATCATGCGGTTGACGGCGTTGACGCCACCACCGCCGATCCCGACCACCTTGATGACCGCCAGGTAGTTCTGCGGTGCCGCCACGTCGATCCCTCTCGTCCGGTGCTCGTGCTCGGGTGACCCTCAAGTCGGACCCTCAACCCTCACCCTCAACCTGAGGGTAAGAGTTATGTCATTTTTCTCTCACCACTGACGCTAGGTGCCCCACCCCTATTGAGCAACGACATCGAGGGGTGTGTCGTCGGCGCGTCGTCTCAGCTGTGCGTTCCGCCGGATCGGCCACCTGATGATGCGCCGATGCGGTTCACTCCGTGGTGATGGGAGAGCGCGGCGCGGAGACGTCGTACCCGGACGCCTCCACCTGTCGGAGTGTCTGTAGCACCTCGACCTTGAGCGCGTTCTCCTCGGCACTCCCCCACACCACCTCAGCGCCACCGGCGAGCTCCAGACGTACCTGGTAGGGCGTCTCGGCGCCCGCGCTGGCCACGTCGGCACGGAGATCCTCCGGCAGTGCCGCCAGCACGGTGAGCACCGCCGTCAGCGATTCTGCCGTGGCCGGATCCTGCAACGGCACGGTGACCTCGGGAACCCCCTCCACCGGATCGTCTCGCCTGGCCATCACCACGGCCTCGGCGTCCAGCAGTGCGTACCGGTCGCCGTCGGACACGGTGGCCACCGGGACCCGAGGTTCCAGGACCACCGCCAGCCCGTTCGGCCATGCTCGCCGAACCTGGACGTCCCGGACGGCGGCCAGGGCGCGGATCTCCTCGGCGAGCGCGGCCGTGTCCACGCGAGCGAGCGGGACGTCGTGCGCCATGGCGGCGATCTCCTGGACGCGTTCCTCCCGCACGTAGTCCGAGGTGCCGGACACGTCCACGTCGTCGGCATGCACGGTGAGGACCGGCGAGGCGAACGCCACCCACCCCAGGCCGGCGAGCACGCCGATCGCCGCGATCGTGGCGCCGATCGCGCGCCACCGCAGCCGACGTACGGCCGCGCGTCGCTCCGCGATCCGCTCGCTGAGCTGGGCACCACGGCCCCGTTGCGCGTCCTTCTCCGCTGCCGCCACCTCGCGCCGCTGTTGCCGCTCCGCCCGCCGCTGCTCGCGGTCGGCCCGGCGGGCTGCTCGTCCCTGCTCCTTCTGCGTGGCACGCGCTTCCTTGGCGGGCGGGCGGGCGGAGGCCGGTCGCCCGGCCACGGCCGTCGTGCTGCGTGGAGCCGCCGTCGCTTGCCCGGACGCTGCGGAGTCCGAGGGGCGCGCCCCGCGCCCACGCGGCTGAGCAGGTGCCCGCATCAGCTCTCACGCTCCCGGAGACGGTCCAGGATCACCTCGCCGAGGACGGTCACGTCCCCGGCACCGATCGTCATCACCAGGTCGCCCTCGGTGGCGAGCGCTGCTGCTGCGTGGGCCGCTTCCCGGTGATCCTCCAGGTAGCGCGACCCGGGCAGCAGGTCGCAGATCAGCGCCGAGGTCACCCCGGGGCGGGGCTCCTCCCGCGCCGGGTAGATCGCGGTGAGGATCACCTCGTCCGCTCCGGCCAGCGCGTCGGCGAACTCGGCAGCAAACGTCTCGGTGCGGGAGAACAGATGCGGTTGGAACAGCACGATCAAGCGGCCGGCACCCACCGCGCCGCGACCGGTCCGCACGGCAGCGGCCACCTTGGTCGGGTTGTGGGCGTAGTCGTCGACCACCCGCACACCCCCCGCCGCGCCGCGCAGCTCGAACCGCCGTGCCGTCCCGGTGAACGCGGCAAGGGACTGACTCATCACCGCCGGATCCACACCGAGCTCGACGCCGGCGCACCATGCCGCCGTGGCATTGAGCAGGTTGTGCTCCCCCGGTACAGCGAGCTCCAGAGCGAGCTCCCCCTCGGCGGCGAGCAGGCGTGCCGTGGCCGCACCAGGGGTGAGGTGCACGTCGGTGAGGCGCACATCCGCAGCGCTGCTGGTGCCATAGGTACGTACTCGCACGCCCCGTGCCCGGGCCCGGTCGGCGAAGCGTCGTGCGCCGGGATCGTCGGCGCAGGTGATCACCACCCCGCCCGGGACCACCCGGTCGGCGAACTCCTCGAAGGCTGCCTCGAAGGCGTCAGCCGTGCCGTAGTGATCCAGGTGGTCCGGTTCGATGTTCGTCACCACGGCCACCCGGGGCGAGTAGTTCAGGAAGGACCCGTCCGACTCGTCCGCCTCGGCCACGAACACCTCACCGGTGCCTGCATGGGCACCGCTGCCGAGCGCGAGCACGGCACCACCGATCGCGAACGCGGGGTCCTGCCCGGCCTCGCGCAGCGCGACGGCGAGCATTGCCGAGGTGGTGGTCTTCCCGTGTGCTCCGGCCACCGCCA
The DNA here is from genome assembly GCF_900105765.1 of Ruania alba. Taxonomy (NCBI): domain Bacteria; kingdom Bacillati; phylum Actinomycetota; class Actinomycetes; order Micrococcales; family Ruaniaceae; genus Ruania; species Ruania alba. Next base: position 1,002,392 of record NZ_FNTX01000001.1, on the reverse strand, counting down.
CGAAGTCCTTGCCCTCGGCGGCGCGGGTCAGCGCCACCGACCGGTGCACCACATCGATACCGGCAGCGCGGGCCGCGGTGACCTCGGGGTTGTCTCCGCTGATCGCTGAGGAGACCACCACCAGGTCCGCACCGGCCACGTGGGCGGCGTCGTGCCCCACGTGCACCGTGGCTCCACGCCGCTGCAGGCGTTGCAGCACGGCGGAGTCCTGCCGGTCGGAACCGGAGACAGTGACGCCGTCGGCCAGCATCAGCTCGGCGATCACCGACATCCCGGCGCCACCGATGGCCACGAAGTGCACTCTCATCGGTGGTGCCCGTCGGCGGCCGCCAGCACCAGGTCGGCCAGGCGTGCGGCCGCGTCGCGCACGCCCACCTCGGCGGCCGCGGTGCCCATCGCCTGGAGGCGTTCACGGTCGACGAGCAACGCCACCACGTGCTCACGCAGCCAGGGCGTGGTGAGGGCGTCGTCGGCCACCAGCAGCCCCCCGCCGGCGTGGACCACTCCGGCGGCGTTGCGGCGCTGCTCCCCGTTGCCGACGGGCAACGGCACGTAGACGGCAGGGATGCCCAGGGCGGCCAGCTCGCTCACTGTGCCGGCACCGGACCGGCCGATCATGAGGTCGGCACAGGCGAGCGCCTCGTGCATCTCGGTCAGATACTCCCGCACGTGATAGTGCGCCCGAACGTGGTCCGGCATCGCTGATCGGGCCTGCCGGACCTGGCCGACCTTGCCGTTGCCGCTCACGTGCAGCACCTGGGCACCGGCCGCGACCAGATCCTCGGCCACGGTGGGTACCTGCGTGTTCAGCCGCAGCGCGCCGAGCGAGCCACCCGTGACCAGCACGGTGAGTCGGTCCGGGTCCAGCCCACATGCGAGAGCCCCAGTCCGGGCACGCGCCGTGGCATCCTGCCCCCGCTCGGCCAACAGTGCGGCGATCTCGGGGCGCAGCGGCAGGCCCACCCACTGCGCACCGGGCAACGGGGTGTCGGCGAAGGTGACCCCCACCGCGTGTGCCCACCGGGCACCGAGCCGGTTCGCCAGCCCTGGGAGGGCGTTCTGCTCGTGAATCACGATCGGCACGCCGAGCCGTCGCGCCGCGAGGTAGGCGGGGGTGGCCACATAGCCGCCGAAGCCCACCACGGCGTCCGCCCCGTCGACGGCGTCCCTCGCCGTGGCGATGGCGCGTCGCCAGCGCCCGGGGAACCGGATCGCGTCGGCATTCGGGCGTCGCGGCATCGGGACCTTCTCGATCACGGTGAGCTCGTGACCAGCGGCCGGCACGAGCTCGGCCTCCAACCCCTCGGCTGTGCCGAGCACGGTCAGTTCTGCGTCCGGACGGCGCGCCTGCAGCTCGGCCGCGGTGGCGAGCAGCGGGTTCACGTGGCCGGCGGAGCCACCGCCGGCGAGGACGAAGCGTTCAGCCACGGCTACGTCCCGGCGCGATCACGGCCAGCGATCGGCGCATCGAGCCTCGTCGTGCGGCGAGCGCGTCCTTGGCACCCGGCTCGTCACGTGCGAAGGCGAGCACCACGGCCAACGCGCCGATCGTCGTCACCAGGGCTGAGCCTCCCTTGGACAGCAGCGGAAGCGGGACGCCGAGCACCGGGAGCAGCCCGATCACCACACCGATGTTCACCAGGGCCTGGCCGAGGATCCAGCAGGCGATCGCCCCGGTGGTGATCTTCACGAACGGGTTCGGGTGCCGGGCGATCACCCGGCTGAAGCCGATCGCGAGCACCACGAAGAGCGCAAGGACCAGCAGGCAGCCGAGCAGCCCGAGCTCCTCACCGATGATGGCGAAGATGTAGTCGTCCTCGGCGGCAGGCAGCCAGAGCCACTTCTCCCGGGAAGCTCCCAGGCCCACCCCCGAGATGCCACCGGTCCCGAGCCCCTCGAGAGCGCGTTGCGGTTGCAAGCCGAGTCCTTCCGGATCGACCTCCTCGCCGATACCCAGGAAGGCGAGCACCCGAGCGGTGCGGTTGCCTGAGGCGATCACCAGCGCCGCCACGGCGGCAAGCACGACGCTCCCGGCAACCACGAACTTGGACAGCGGCACACCGGCCACCCAGAGCGCCCCAGCTACCAGCACGATCACGATCAGCGCCGTACCCAGGTCACCGGAGTAGACCACGGTGCCGAGGAAGAACGCCGAGACCACCAGGCCTGGGAAGATCACGTGCGACCAGTGCCGCAGCAGCCGACCCTTCGTGGCGAGCACAGCACCGAGCCAGAGGGCGAGCCCGAACTTGCCGAACTCGGAGGGTTGGAACACCACGCCGCCGGGCAGATGCACCCACGCCGTATTGCCACCTTCACCGACAGCCAGTGGCGTGAACAACAGGCCCTGCAGCGCCAGGGCGCCGAGCATCGCCGGCCACGCGAGCCATCGGATCCACGACACCGGGATGCGGGAGATGCCGAACGCCACGGGGAGCGCGATCAGGGCATAGAGCGCCTGGTTCTGGAATCCGCTGGTGATGGAGCCGCCATCGCGCAGCGACGGGATCGAGGAGGCGGAGAGCACCATGATCAGTCCGAACGCGAGCAGCAGCAGCGTGGCACCGCCGATGAGGTAGTAACTGGTCACCGGGGACTGCCAGGCGGCGCTCTGAGTCCACGGAAGTGACCGTTTCGTGGCCTTCGTGGCCTTCGTGGCCGGTCGGCGGGTACTCGGGCGCCGCGGGGCGGGCTGGGTGGGCCTGCCTTTCGTGCCCGTCGAGCTCCTCCCGCCGGTGCGGGCCCCGGATCGGCGCGGCGGCGCCGGTGCGCTCATGACTCGCGGTCCCGTACCGCCGCCGCGAACGCGTCGCCGCGCGCGGCATAGGAGCGGAACTGATCCATCGACGCGCAGGCCGGTGCGAGCAGCACCACGTCACCCGGGCGGGCCAGCGCATGTGCGGCGTCGACTGCTGTCCTCATGACTTCAGTGTCGCCAGCAGGCACCACCTCGCGCGGGAGGCCGGGCGCGTGTCGCTCAAGTGCGTCCAGCACGGGGCGCTGGTCCACACCGATCACGACGGCGGCCCGCAACTTCTCCCGGTGCATGGCCACAAGGTCGTCCAGTCGGGCACCCTTGGCCAGACCACCGGCGATCCACACGGTCCGGCCCGGCTCCATCGCGCTGAGCGCCGCCGCGGCGGCGTGCGCGTTGGTGGCCTTCGAGTCGTCGACATAGCGCACCCCGTCGATGGTGGCCACCGTCTGCATCCGGTGCTCGCCCGGGGTGTAGGCACGCAGTCCTGCTGCCACGGCCGCGGGTTCCACGCCGGCCGCTCGCGCCAGGGCACCAGCGGCGAGCGCATTCGCCACGATGTGTGGCGGGACCTCAGCGCCGGAACCGAGGTGAGCCAGGTCGGCCAGGCTGCCCAGCTCGGCCGCATGGGTCTGCCGGTTCGCCACGAACGCACGGTCGGCGAGCACGTCCTCGACCACACCGACCTCGCCCACCCCTGGGCTACCGAGGGTGAAACCGACGGCGCGGGCACCCTCGGCCACGTCTGCCTCAGCCACCATGGTCCGGGTCCGCGGATCCGCCACGTTGTACACGCACGCCAGCTGCGTGCGGTGGTGCACGCGTGCCTTGGCATCCACGTAGTCGTCCATCGAGCCGTGCCAGTCCAGGTGGTCGGCGTCGACGTTCAGACAGGCCGAGGCGATCGCCGAGACGGAGTGGGTGTGGTGCAACTGGAAGCTGGACAGTTCGACCGCGAGTGCATCGAGGCCGGGCCCGTCACCACCGCGAGCGCCCAACACGGTCGTCGCGATCGGAGTGCCGACGTTCCCGACAGCCGGGGCACGCCAACCGTGTGCGGTGAGCATCTCGGCCAGCATGGACACGGTCGTGGTCTTCCCGTTGGTGCCAGTCAGGGTGAGCCAGCGCACCGTCGCGGGGCAGATCTGCCAGGCCAGCTCCACCTCGCTCCAGACCGGCACCCCGTGCGCGGCAGCAGCGGCGAGCACCGGCGTCGTCGGGCGCCACCCGGGCGAGGCGACCACCAGGCTCGGGGCATCCTCCCAGGTCCTCTCGGCCAGCGTCGTCGGATCGGGCTCGGTGATGACCCGCACCCCCGCCGGCAGATCGGCGCCCGGGGGCAGCACGTCCTGCAGGTCACGTCCGTCCACAGCCGTGACCCGGGCCCCGAGCTCGGTGAGCACCTCGACGGCGGACCGCCCCGAAGCGCCGAGCCCGGCGACCAGGACGTTGCGTCCGCGCAGCTCGTCGATCCCCGTGCCTGCGCTCATCCAGCGATCCACTCCGCATAGAAGATCCCCAGCCCCAGGGATGCGCATAGGGCGGCGATGATCCAGAACCGGATCACGATCGTCACCTCACCCCAGCCCATCAGCTCGAAGTGGTGGTGCAGCGGGGCCATCTTGAACACGCGCCGTCCGGTGGCCTTGAAGAACCCGATCTGGATCACGTCGGAGAGGATGATGATCACGAACAGGCCGCCGATGATCGCACCGAGGATCTCGGTGCGGGTGAGGATGGTCATCCCGGCCAGGGCACCACCCAGGGCGAGGGCACCGGTGTCGCCCATGAAGATCTTCGCCGGGGACGCGTTCCACCACAGGAACCCGAAGCAGGCACCCACGATAGCCGCGGCGGCGATGGCCAGGTCATTGGGATCGCGCACCTCGTAACAGCTCGGACCCACGGTGGCGAGTACCTGACAACTCTGGTTCATCTGGAAGAACGTCATCAGCGTATAAGCACCGAAGACGAACATCGAGGCACCCGTGGCAAGTCCGTCCAGCCCGTCGGTGAGGTTGACGGCGTTGGACCAGGCAGTGATCAGGAAGTTCGCCCAGATCACGAACAGGATCAGCCCCACCGTCGCCCCAGCGAACGCAAGATCGATGCCGAGATCACGGGAGAAGGAGATCTGCGTACTTGCCGGTGTGCGGAACCGCTCGTTCGGGAACTGCAGCACTAGCACGGAGAACGCCACGCCGATGACACCCTGCCCGATGATCTTCCAGGTGGGGCTCAATCCGAGCGATCGTTGCCGGCTGATCTTGATGAAATCGTCAAGGAACCCCACGATTCCCAGCCCCACCATCAGGAACAGCAGCAGCAGACCCGAGGCGCTGGGCACGTTCCCGCTCACCACATTCGCGAACGCATACGCCACCAGTGTGGCCACGATGATGACGACGCCCCCCATGGTGGGCGTGCCACGTTTGGTGAAGTGCGCGGTCGGACCGTCCTGCCGGATGAACTGCCCGTAGTTGCGGTGCACCAGGAAGCGGATGAACAGCGGGGTGCCGAGCAGCGAGACGATCAGTGCGAGCGCCCCGGAGAGAAGGATCGCGATCACGCTGGGTCTCCCGCCGGTCCGTCGGCGTCGACCAGCCGGTCGGCCAGCACGGCGAGCCCGGCCGAGTTGGACGACTTGATCAGCACGACGTCGTCGGGCCCGAGCTCGGTCACCAGCAGTTCCTCCGCATCCATCACATCTGTCACGGTGCGTACCTGCGCACCGACGGATCGCGCCCCCCGGGCGATACCGTCCGCGCCGGCACCGATCACCACGACCAGGTCCGCGCGCTCGGACGCGTACCTCCCGATCTCCTCGTGCGCTCGCTCGGTGATCGCACCGAGCTCACGCATCTCGCCGAGCACCGCTACGGTACGCCGTCCGGCGGCGATCGCGCCGAGCGCGTCCAGCGCGGCGCGCATCGAGTCCGGGTTCGCGTTGTAGGCATCGTCGATCACGGTGCGCGCACCCCATGCACGCACGTGCATGCGGTGCGGGCTGAGCGCCCCGGCGTCGGCGAGCCGCTGCGCCACATCGTCGACCGAGAGCCCCAGGGTGAGGGCCACCGAGGCGGCGGCGAGGGCATTGCTCACATGGTGGCCACCGACGAGTGCGAGCTGCACGGGTACTCGGGCGGCACCGGTGTCCAAGGTGAACGACGCCCGCCCGGAGGCGTCGACGTGCACCGTCTCCGCGCGCACGTCCGCCCCGGAGCCGTCCCGGCCGAAGGTCTGTACCCGGGCGCCGGCGGAGAGCGCGGCCATCGGCGTCACACGGGGGTCGTCGGCGTTGAGCACGGCGACGCCGTCGGGACGCAACCCTTGCACGAGCTCGGACTTCGCCCGGGCGATGCCCTCCACGCTGCCGAAGCCACCCAGGTGGGCAGTGCCGACGGCAAGCACGACGGCGATATCCGGCGGAGCGATCGAGGTCAGGTAGGTGAGGTTGCCGGGTGCGTCGGCCCCCATCTCGAGCACCAGCACCCGGGTGTCCGGCGTGGCCCGAAGCACCGTGAGGGGCAGCCCGAGCTCGTTGTTGAACGAACCTGCCGGGGCGATCAAGTCACCGAGCGGGGTGAGCAGCTGCGCGAGCAGGTCCTTCGTGGTGGTCTTGCCCACCGATCCGGTGATCGCCACCACGACGATCTCCCCGGCGGCGCGCAGTCGCGCGAGCACCTCCCGCGCCAGGTCCGCGAGTGCGAGCTGGACGTCGGGCACAAGCACGGTGGGGACCGGGCTGCCCGGGACCGGGCGGGACACCAGGGCAGCGGCGGCGCCGCGATCGGCGGCAGCCTGCAGGTAGTCGTGGCCGTCCACCCGCTCGCCCACGACGGCGACGAACAGGCTCCCAGGCTTGCAGGCGCGGGAGTCGATGACCACCTCACCGGTGACGGCCACCCGACCCTCGGGTGCTGCGCCGTCGGGAAATCGAACCTGACCACCGGTCACGGTGGCCACATCGTTCAGTGAAAGAGGGATCACCGTGCTCCTCCGTCCAGGGCGGCACGCACCTCGTCCCGGTCGTCCAGGTGGTGCTCCACTCCGGCGATCTCCTGGATGGTCTCGTGCCCGCGCCCGGCCACCAGCACGGTGTCGGAGGGACCGGCGAACTGCACGGCCCGTCGGATCGCGGTCGCACGCGGGGCCACCTCGAAGACGTCGACGGTGCGCCCTGCCCGTTGTGCCGCCGGCACAGCGCGCAGCGCACCGACCATCACGGCCGTACGGATCTGTGCCGGGTCCTCATCGTGCGGGTCGTCGTCGGTGACCACCACCACATCGGCACGAGCGACGGCCACCTCCCCCATCAACGCACGCTTGGCGGTGTCCCGCTCGCCGGTGGCACCGAAAACCACGAAGAGGCGACCCTTGGTGGTCGGTCGCAACGCCTTCAGCGCCAGATCGAGCGCTTCGGTGTTGTGGGCGAAGTCGACGATGCACCGCGGGTGGTCCGCCACGCGCTCCATCCGGCCCGGGACGTTCCCCCGTAGACCGTGGGCGAGGGCGTGGTGGAGGTCACCGATGCTGATCCCGGACTCGATCGCCATCACGACGGCGACCGCTGCGTTCGCGGCGTTGAACCGACCCGGCATCCACACCTCGGTGGACAGGCTCCGCCCGTCCCGGTGAGTCACGGTGAAGGTGGTGTGGTCGGGACGGCTGGCGATGATCGTGAGCAACCAGTCGGTGTCCGGGTCCGGCTGCGTGGGTGGTGTCTGCGACCCGATGGTGACCACCGGGATCTCTGCCTCCGCCGCGAGACGGCGGCCCCACTCGTCGTCGGCCAGGATCACACCGCGGCGAGCGCGGGCGGCCGTGAACAAGGAAGCCTTGGCGCGGTAGTAGCCCTCCATCCCGCCGTGAAAGTCCAGGTGATCGGGCGTCAGGTGCGTGAAAGCGACCATGTCGTAGACGATTCCGTCCACCCGGTGCAGCGCCAGAGCGTGCGAGGAGACCTCCATCACGAGATCCTGCACGCCTGCTCCGACCATCCGGGCGAGCAACGCCTGGATCTGCGGGGACTCGGGGGTGGTCAGTCGTGCGGGGGTGTGCTCCTCGGCCACCTTGAGCTCCACGGTGCCGATCAGGCCCGTGGTCCGCCCGAGGTGGCTGAGCACCTGCTCGAGCAGGTACGTGGTGGTGGTCTTGCCGTTCGTCCCGGTGATGCCGAACGTCCGGAGCCGCTGGGCGGGCTGGCCCTGGACGGCAGCGCTGATGCCGCCGAGCACGCCGCGCACGTCGGGTGCCACCAGGACCGGCACATCGCGACCAGCGAGATCAGCCAGACGGCGCAGACCATCCTCGTCGGTGAGGACCGCTACGGCGCCGGCGTCGACAGCTGCCGAGGCGTGGACGGCACCGTGGGTGTGCGCACCGGGCAGCGCGGCGAACAGGTCACCCGGCCGGACGTCGCGGTTGTCCAGACTGACGCCGGTCACCGTGGCCGTCGCGGATCCGTGAGCCTGCAGCTCGAAAAGATCGGCGAGCTCTGCCGTGGTTCTGGCCACCGGCGCATCAGGGGCGTTCATGGGCACGAAATCTACCGCCCTCTGGCTCGGCTCACTCATCGTCGGGCCGCAGCGGGTACGGCTCTGCTTCCTCGTCGCTCGGCGGCACACCGAGGGACTGCAGGGTGAAGGCCGTGATCTCTTGGAAGACGGGTGCGGCGATCGTCCCGCCGTAGATGCCGGTGTCCGGGTTGTACATCACCACACCGACCGCGATCTGCGGGTCGTCGGCAGGAGCGATCCCCACGAAAGAGGCAGCGACCTGGGTGAGCTCACCGTTCGCGTCCGGCATCTGCGCGGTGCCGGTCTTGCCGGCGATGCGGTAACCCTCGATGGCTGCGTTCTCGCCAGTCCCGGCGTCGGTGACGACGCTCTCCAGCATGCGGATCATCTGGTCCGAGGACTCCTCGGAGACCACCTGCACCGGGTCACCGGGGTCGACCTGGTCGTACCCGTCCGCGCAGTCGTACCCGTCCACGATGCTCATCGGCATCCGGACCCCGCCGTTGGCGATGGTGGAGAACACCGCGGTGTTCTGCAGCAAGTTCACCGAGACTCCCTGGCCGAACATCGTGGTGTAGCGCATCGCGCCGTCCCAGTCCTCGTAGTGGTGCAAGATGCCGGCAGTCTCACCCGGCATGCCCATCCCGGTGCGCTCGCCCCAGCCGAGGCGCTGCATGTACTCGTACCGGGTCTCATCGCTCATCCGGGAGCCAATGTTCACCGTGCCGGTGTTCGCCGACTCGGCAAGCACCCCGGTGGTGGTCAGCATCTGGTCCGGGTGCTCGGTGTGGTCGCGGAACGTCTGCCCGTTCTCCGTGGTGAGGCGGTAGGGATCCTCGACCGACGTGGTCGGGGTCACCACACCCTCCTCCAGGGCCGAGAGCACGGTGAGCACCTTGCCGGTGGAGCCGGGATCGTAGACGTCCTGGACGGCGTGCGAACCGGTGTAGCGCGAGGCACCGGGGTCGTTCGGGTCCACCACGTCGGAGTCGGCGAGGGCGAGGATCCTGCCGGTGTCCACATCGATCACGACGGCGGCGCCCCACTCGGCGCCGTATCGATCGACGGCGTCGTCAACAACCGTTTGTGCCTGCCAGTTCAGGTCGGCATTGACGGTGAGCCGCACATCGCACCCGGGTACCGGTGGGGTGGAGGCGTTCTGCCCCGTCGGGATCACCTGGCCGGTGGCACCGATCTCCACGGTGAACTCGCCGTCGGTTCCGAGCAGTCGGTCGTTCAGGGTGGACTCCAGGCCAGCAGCTCCTTCTCCTTCAGCGTTCACCCAGCCGAGAATCTGCCCGGCCGTGTTGCCGTTGGGGTACACCCGCTCGAAGGTCTCCTCGGCGGAGACACCGGGGATCCCCAGGGCCGCGATCTCGCGCCAGACCTCGGGGGCCACATCGCGGGCCAGGATGGAGTACTTGTCGTCGCCGACGAGTTCGGCACCGAGGGTGTTCACGTCCCTGTCCAGGATCGGCGCGAGGTCGCGCGCAGCAGCGGCCGCCCCGTACCCGGTGACCTCCCCGTCGGCGTCCCAGGTGCGGTAGGCAGGGATCGCGTCCCGGTTGACCACGACCCGGTAGGTCTGAGCCGAGGCGGCCATCACGGTGCCGGCGGAGTCCACGATCGATCCGCGCAGTGCAGGCTCGGTATAGGTGAAACTACGGTCCCGCACCGCCGCTGCGGCCAGGCCGGGCCCGGCGAACACCTGGACGTAGACGAGCCGGGCAGTGAAGGCCAGCACCACCACCAGCAGCATCACCAGCAGCACTGCCTGGCGGCGTTCTGGCGTGCCGACGGCGGTGAACGGATTGGCTCGTTGGTTCTTCGTCGCCATCGCCTGTCCCCTCAGTCCTCGCTCACCAGTCCGTCACCCTCGCCCAGGATCGACTGATCCTCGAGCACCAGGTAACGCATGTCCTCGGCCGGTTCCATCCCAATTCTCCGGGCCGCCTGCTCCAGCTGGGTGGGCGACGCCCGCCGGTCTGCCTCGTGAGCCAGCCCCTGCTGCGTCTCGGTGAGCTGGGCCAGTTCGATCCGTTGCTCGTGGATCTGGTAGGACGTGGCGGCCATCGCGGTGTTCAGCAAGAGCACCCCGAGCAACGCGGCACCGAGGATGCCCAGGCACATGACGATGAACGGTGCACGGCTGCGGCCCGGTTCAGGAGCCCGGACCAGCCGCAACCGCGGACGCCATCCGGCGGCACTTCCCCGACCAGGAGGCGCCTGGAAGGCTCGTAACGGCAGAGCGCTCATGAGGGGCTCCCTTCACGAAGTCGTTCGGCGGCGCGCACGCGCACCGAGGCGGATCGGGGGTTGCGGGCGAGTTCGGCGTCGTCGGCGAGCTCGGCTCCTCGGGTGAGGAGGCGGAAGGACGGTTCGTGCTGCGGCAGCGTGACCGGCAGACCGACCGGCGCGCTCGAGCGTGCCTCGGCCGCCAACGCTTGTTTGACCAGACGGTCCTCGAGCGACTGGTAGGACTCGACGACGATGCGCCCCCCGACGGCGAGCGCGCCGAGAGCGGCCGGGAGCGCGCGCTGGAGCACCTCCAACTCTGCGTTCACCGCGATCCGCAGGGCCTGGAAGGTGCGCTTGGCCGGGTTGCCGCCGGTACGCCGGGCGGCGTGCGGGATGTTCTCCCGCACCAGTTCCACCAGTTCGCCGGTACGCGTGATCGGTCGCTCGGTACGGGTGCGAACGATCGCGCCCGCGATCCGGGGGGCGAACTTCTCCTCGCCGTAGTGGCGCAGGATACGACGCAGTTCGGACTCGGACGCGGACGCGATCAGCTCGGCAGCGCTCCGGCCGCTGCTCTGGTCCATCCGCATGTCGAGCGGTGCGTCGCGTGCGTAGGAGAAGCCCCGTTCAGTCTCGTCGAGCTGCATGGAGGAGACACCGAGGTCGAACAGGATGCCGTCAACAGTGCCAGGCGTGCCGTGCCCGGAGCTGTGCGCGGCCGCCACCTCGCCGATCTCGTCGTAGACGGCGTGCACGGCCTGGAACCGGTCGCCGAAGTCTGCGAGGCGAGCAGTGGCCGCGGCGATGGCCGCGGGGTCACGGTCGATCCCGATTACGCGCAGTCGTTCGAACCGACGCAATGCGGCCTCGGCGTGTCCGCCGAGGCCGAGTGTCGCGTCGATGAGGACGGCGCCGTCGCCGGTCAACGCTGGCTCGAGCAGGTCAAGGCACCGCTCGGCCAGCACGGGGATGTGCCGGTCCTGCGATGTCATCACGCTCGTGGCCTTCCTGGTTCTCGGGTGGTTCTGGTGAGTGGGACGTCGGTGCTGTGGTGGAGCGAAGTGGAGGGGCGGTCTTCGCCCGGTGTGAAGCAGATGGTCGGGTGGCCCTCCACCACCCGACCAGGACTCCCCCCGCCTGCTCTGGCGCCGGGGAAGTGCGTCAGAGTTGCGGTGAGAGACCAAGCAGGGTGGTGGGTGGGAGCTGTCAGTGGTGGGTGGGAGCTAGAGGCCGGGAAGCACCTCCTCGCTGATGTCGGCAAAGGCCTGTTCGTTCTCGTCCAAGTAGGCGTTCCAGGACGCCAGGTCCCAGATCTCGACCTTCGTGCCGGCGCCGATCACGGCGAGTTCACGGCTCAGACCGGCGTAGTTGCGCAGGTTTGAGGTGATCGTGACCCGGCCCTGCTTGTCCGGGATCTCGTCGGAGGCGCCGGAGAGGAAGACCCGCATGTAGTCCCGGTTGCGCTTCGAGGTCGTCGACGCGTCCTGCATGCGCGCCAGGATTCGCTCGAACTCGACCCGGGGGTAGGCGTACAGGCACCGGTCCTGGCCACGGGTGATCACGATCCCCCCAGCCATCGGCTCTCGGAACTTGGCGGGCAGGATCAGGCGGCCCTTGTCGTCCAGTCGCGGCTCGTACGTACCGAGAAACACGGTCCACCTCCTTCCCACACCCTCCGGATGCCCCCACATTACTCCACTTCACTCCACTTTCAATGGCCAACACCGGCGTGTATCCGTTGTCCAGCCGTAGAAGTGCAGGTCAGAGCAGGTGGAGCGAAGTGGAGGAAGCGTGCGGCATCAGACCGGAACCGTGGCTCGGCTCGGTGAACCAGGCAGGACGAGACCGGTGAGGCACGTAGGCTCGCCTCCATGACCGAGCAGGGATACATCACCGGGGCCGCCCGCTCGATCGCGCGTCTCGAGGAGAACCTCCAGCAGGTGGTTCGTGGCCGCCCCGATGCGGTCCGGACGACGATCGCCACCTTTCTCGCCGAGGGGCACCTCCTCCTGGAGGATGTGCCCGGCGTCGGCAAGACCACGCTCGCCAAGGCACTCGCAGCATCGGTGGAGGGATCGGTCGGTCGCGTCCAGTTCACCCCGGACCTACTGCCCGGTGACCTGACGGGCGTGACCGTCTACCGCCAGGAGACGGGAGCTTTCGACTTCCACCCCGGTCCGGTCTTCGCGACCGTGGTGATCGGCGACGAGATCAACCGAGCCTCTCCGAAGACTCAGTCCGCACTGCTGGAGTGCATGGCTGAGCGCCAGGTCACCGTGGACGGCACCACGCACGCACTGCCCCGTCCGTTCATGGTGATCGCCACGCAGAACCCGGTGGAGATGGAGGGGACCTACCACCTGCCCGAGGCCCAGCGGGACCGGTTCATGGCTCAGATCACCGTGGGTTATCCGCCGCAGCAGCACGAGCTCGAGCTGCTCGCCACGGGCGGCAGCCACAACCCGCTCGAGCAGATTCGCCCCGTACTCGCCGTGGCGGACGTGCACGAGGTGATGGCCGCGGTCCAGCAGGTACACGTCGCCGAACCTGTGCTCGGCTACGTGCTCGATCTGGTGCGTGCCACCCGAGCGCACCCGGCACTGGCACTCGGCGCCTCCCCGCGCGCCGGGCTGCACCTGGTCGCCCTGGCCCGCGCGGTCGCCCTGATGGCAGGTCGCGATCATGCCCTGCCCGACGACGTCCAGTCACTCATCCACCCGGTGCTGGGTCATCGGATCGCACTCACCCGCGCGGCCAAGCTGGCCCATACCTCGGCCGCGGACGTCCTCACCGAGATCGCGCGCACGATCCCGACCCACCGCTGACCGGTGATGCGCCCCACTGCCCGCGGTGCCGGCCTGCTGCTCAGTGGCCTGGCGCTGGCCTTCCTGGCGACGGCGATGCGATCGCCGGTGATCGCCACCCTGGCTGCCCTCGCGCTGATGACACCGTTGGTGAGCGTTTCCTGGCTCATCGTTCGACGCGCACACGGCCAGCAGGTATCCCTGCGGCGCCAGGTCACACCTGTGCGCCCCACCGCTGGGGACACCGTGCGGGTAGCACCGCAGATCACCTCGGGGACCCTGGACGCGTGGACGAGTCTGCGCGAACGGATCCCGGGCGCCCTGCACCGCGGCAGCACCGACGCGTCCGGTTATACGCTCCGACCGCCGATGCGTGGCACCTATGAGCTCGGGCCCGCCACGTTGGTGCACACCGATCCGCTGATCCTGGCACGCGGTCGCAGCACCGCACGAGGCACCGACGAACTGCTGGTCTGGCCGGTCGTGGCCGACGTCTCCGCCCTGGTCCGCCTGTGGGCCGACCATCAGTCCGTGCACACCGAGAACGGCCGCCCGGAGCGCGCCCCGGATGACCTCACCCTGCGCGAGTACCAGCCGGGGGACGACATGCACCGGGTGCACTGGCGCGCGTCAGCACGACACGGCGAGCTGCTCACCCGCCAGGACGAACCCGCTCAGGACCGCACCGCCTCGATCGTGCTCGATCTCGGACCGGCGGAGGACCCCCGCTCGGACTCACCCACGGAGTGGCTCGTCAGCACCACCGCCTCGCTCTCCGTGGCTCTGATCGAGGCGGGGTACCGACTGCACCTCACGTTGGCCTGGACAGTGCCCGGCACGCACACCGATGGAGCCAACCCAGGCGACCCGGAGCGCTCCGGCACGGTGAGCCTCGGGGACACCGGCGAGCTGCTCGACCTGTTCGCCCGAGCACGGTTCGGCGCGCCTCACCCGGAGCCCATGCATCGAGGACTCGCGATCGCAGCCCTGCGCTCCCCGACGCAAGAAACCGTCCGCACCCTCACGACCTGGACGGGGAACCGCCTCGCACTGGTCGTCGACGGATCGCCCGAGGTGGTCGAACGCCTCGCCGACGCGGGATGGGTGGTGCATACGGTCGAGGCCGGGACTCCCGCCGACGAGACCTGGTCCACATTGCTCGGGGCAATGCCATGATCGGGGCGGCGCGCACCCTCGCTGTGGCCGGACTGGTGATCGCGAGCACCTGGTCTCTCGCTACGCTCGTCCTGCCCGATCTCTGGATCCTTCCCACGGCGTGCACGCTGCTGGTGACGAGCGCGGTGCTGGTGGCGCTGCGCCGAGTGGTGCGCTCGGTCCTCGGCCCCACCCTGGTGGCCACGGTGGTCGCGGCACTGTTCCTGCACGGGTGGTACACACTCGACGTCGCCGCGGTCCCAGGGGTCCCGGACGGCACCACGATCGCCTATCTCCGCATGGTCATCGAGTCGGCGATCGCCCACACCCAGGTGGTCCTGCCACCCATCGCTGATCATCCCGGCGTCGGCCTGCTGGTCAGCGCGGGGGCGACCCTCGCGTTCCTGCTGACCGAGCTCGTCGGTGTCGGCTCTCGTGCACCCGCCTGGTCGATGGTGCCGGTTCTGCCCCTGTGGTCGATACCCGTGCTGCTCGACGCCCGCGTCAGTACGGGTGTGCTGGTCGTCACCGGCGCGACGTTCCTCGCCGTGCTCGCCACCGCGGCCGCTCCG
The DNA here is from genome assembly GCF_900105765.1 of Ruania alba. Classification (NCBI taxonomy): domain Bacteria; kingdom Bacillati; phylum Actinomycetota; class Actinomycetes; order Micrococcales; family Ruaniaceae; genus Ruania; species Ruania alba. The sequence goes on along the minus strand of NZ_FNTX01000001.1, from coordinate 987,349 downwards.
GAACGCGTGCGGACCGCCGGCCGAGGGAACCGCGGCCCGGCCGGTACGAACCGTCGCCGATCGCCCGCATGGTGGCCAGGCGTCGTCGTCACCACTGTGGCGTGCCTGGTGCTGGCGCTGGTGGCGGCACCGGCTCTGCTGCGGATCCCCAACCCCGTCCGGATCCACAGCCCGGCCGAGCTCGGAGCAGCCAGCGCGACCCGACTGGAGCTCGGGCTCGACCTGCGCGATGACCTGGTGCGATCCCAGGAGGAGACGGTCATCACCTATACGGGAGCCGCACCGGCAGACCTCGGGCCCCTGCATGCCTACACGCTGTCCGACTTCGACGGCTCCACCTGGGATCGCACCGCGGAGCGCACGACGAGCCCTGTGGACGCCGACGATGAGATCCTCTGGCCGACCCCCACCTCGAGCGCCCTGAGCCGGACGGTCGAGATCACGGTGCTCGACCTCCGTCAGGATCGACTCCTCCTTCCTGACGAACCGCGATCGGTCCAGACCGCCGACGACACGGAGAACCTCACCTACTACCCGGACACGGACGAGCTCGTCGTTGACCGCACCCGCCCCGGGGAACCGCTCCGCTACGAGGTGACGATCCATCCACGCAATCTCGACCCGAACCGGTTGCGCGACCTCGACCCACGCGAGCAAGACAGTGATCCCTCTTGGCTCGCCGTCCCGGACACCGGCTATGCCGACGAGATCGCCGCCCTCGCACGAGACATCGTGGCGGACGCCGACGCCGAGACGGGCTATGACGAGGCGTTGGCCCTGCAGAACTACTTGCGAGACCCGGACGAGTTCACCTACACCGAGTCAGTCACCGCCGTCCGGACCACCGACGCGGTGTGGGACTTTCTCGACGACCGGCGCGGGTACTGCGTCCAGTTCGCGACCACCATGGTGATGCTGGCGCGCAGCCTGGACCTTCCCGCCCGTCTCGCGATCGGCTACCTCCCCGGCGAGAGCGTCGACGGCGGTGGGGAGATCGGCAGTCACTCGGCACACGCGTGGCCGCAGATCCTCTTTCCTGAGGTGGGTTGGGTCCGGTTCGAACCGACGCCGCAGCAACAGACCGGCACGAGCCCGGACTGGGCGCCCGAGACTCCCCCCACAACCGAGCCCACCGACTCCGAAACCGCGTCGGAAGACCCGAGCGAGTCCCCGTCGACGACCGACGCACCGGAGGAGACGGACGAGCCCACGGACGACGAAGGCACCGCCTCGGCCGACAGCACAGCGAACGACCGGCGCGAGCTGGCAGCGGCTGGTCTGGTGCTGCTGATCGGGCTCGCCACCGCTCTCACGCTCATCCTCCGGCGCCGTGAACGCATGGGTGCCCGCGGTGTGGAGATTGCGTGGACGCACGTGCTGCATCGTCTGAGCCGAGCCGGCGTCCCGACCCGACCCGACGGCACCCCACGGTCCTACGCGCGGGCAGGCACCGATCTCATGAGCACCTCGGGCAGCGCAGCGCTGCACGCGTTGGCACGCGCCGTCGAGGCACGCAGGTACCGGGCCGCCCCCACGGAGCCGACCCGGTCGCAGGTGACGACGTGGGTACGCGAGATCGAACGGGGCCTACGCCGTGGACCGGATGGAGAGGACTAGCACCTAGCTCTCGTCCCGGCGCTTGTCCCAGCGCTCCTCGAGCCTCGTCATGAACGAGCCGTCCGACTTGCGTCGCATCGGCCGTACATTGTCTGGCGTCGCCTCGTCGCTGGGTTGCGTGCGCGGGCGTGAGATGGCGAGCATCACACCACCGAACATCGCAAGAAAGCCGACGATGCTCAGCACTAGGATGTTCGCGGCCACGCCGCCCACCAGCATGCCGACGCCGGCAAGGCCGAGGAGCGTGCCGAGCACAACATTCCGGGGCCGCCGCACCGCCGCGCCAGAGATCGCGTTGGCCAGTTTGGGGTCGTCGGAGCGCAGTTGCTGCTCCATCTGCTCCAGCACGCGCTGCTCGTACTCGGAGAGAGGCATGTCACCTCCCGATCGGTTCCAGGTCACCCCACCTGCAGGGTGTGTCCCTCTCAGGATAAGTCGCCGCGGGCGATCGCGGTAGTTGGGACCGACACCAAAGACCCAGCCGTGAGCGAACTCGATCCATATCGCTGTCGAATCCGGTCCATCGCGACCTCGGCGTCACGTCGTTCTGGACCGGAATCATCGAGACGAACCTGAACAGCAGTGCTGGCGGCGTCGCTGAGTGACTCGCACCGCACGCCGAGCAAGCGGACGCCCCCGGACGGGACCTTCACCCCGGCCAGCAGATCACGGGCGGCCAGATAGATCTCGTGCGCGACGTCGGTCGGGGTGTCCAGCACGTGAGATCGGGTCAACGTGGTGAAGTCCGCGTACCGCACCTTGATCGCCACTCCGGCGGCGAAGACCTCCCCGGCACGCAGTCGTGCGGCACACCGGTGCGCCTGATCCAACAGCACTGCCGCCAGGTCAGCGGGATCAGTCAGGTTCTCGGCGAACGTCTGCTCGTGGCCGATGGACTTCTCCCGCCGTACCGGCTCGACCGCACGCGGATCTCGCCCCCACGCCAGATCCATCAGGCGGCGACCGGCCGACCGCCCGATCGCCGCCTGCAACGTGTCCGGCGGCGTATTCGCGAGTTCCTCGACCGTCCGGATGGCGAGGCGCCCCAGCTGTTCGGCCGTGCGTTCGCCCACCCCCAGAGCGCGCCGACGGGGAGGGAGTGCAGGAACGCCAGGGTCGCCCCGGACGGGATGAGCAAGAGCCCGTCAGGTTTGGCATGGCTCGAGGCGAGCTTCGCGACAAACTTGGTCGAGGCGATCCCCACGGAGGCCGGAACGCGTAGCTCAGCGGCGATCCGTTCTCGCAGCCGTTGCCCGATCATGCTGGGTGGCCCGAGACGCCGACGAGCACCGGAGACGTCCAGGAACGCCTCGTCGATGCCCAGCGGCTCGATCACCGGCGTGATGTCACCAAGGATCCTCATCACGGCCCGGGACACCTCCCGGTACCGGGTGTGATCCGGGGGTATCACGATGGCCTGAGGACACAGCACGCGCGCACGGGTCATCGGCATCGCCGAGTGCACTCCACTGGCGCGCGCCTCGTAGGTGGCCGCCAAGACCACCCCACGTTGTCGGCCCCCCACGATCACCGGCTTGCCTCGCAGCTCCGGCCGATCGATCAGTTCTACGGAGGCGAAGAAGGCATCCATGTCCACGTGCAGGATCGGCGACTCGGAGTCGTCCGCACCCCAGTCGCGCCGCGCCGACGCGCTGCGTGGGGCTCGACTCATGACGCGAGCGCCCCTGCCATGGGCGAGGAGTCCCGCACGGCTCGCGTGACGGACTCGACGAAGTCCGTGGCAGCTGCGACCGTCTCGGTCACTCGGTCCGGGGTGAGATCGACGTCACGATCTGTCTCGATCGCCGCACGAATCGCCGCACCCTGGGCGAAGTACGCCGCCCACGGTTCCCACTGCGCCCCGCACTCAGCGAGCTGCTCCCAGACGCTGCGCACGGACCGCCGCCGGCGGTGCGGGAGCGGTGCCGGGTGCAGCGCGAGCACAGCGGCCCCCGCGCGTAGCGCAGCCATGTGCGCATGCAGGAACGCGGTGCGCGGATCGCCATGAGTCTCGACCTGCCCGAGCTCGATCTCGGCGCGACGCAACTGTTGCTGTGCTGTCGTCCTCATCATGGCGACCTCCTGTCCGTTCCCGGTCGAACCGGTTCCTCATTATCGAACGTGCGTTCGACCTTGTCAAGGGCGACCGTCGGGTCGCGATACCGTCTCGGCTATGCCCCGCCGCTCGTCATCTCGCCGCGCCGGCCGCCGACCTCGCGAGGGACGATCGCTGCCGATCGGTCCGCTCCCGACCTCATTCGCCACCGTAGAGCTGACCACCGACACTGCCGACCCGGACGGCGTGATGCTCCTGCTGGACGGGGCCGAGAGCTCCCATCTGGACCTGGCCGATCCACGGCGATTGTTGTTCGAGTACATGCAACAGATGCTCGCGGTCCTGGAGGAGGTCTTCTCCGATGACGCGGCGCCACGTGCCGTGCACCTGGGTGCGGCCGGGTGCGCACTCCCCCGCGCTGTCCACGCGACGTGGCCCGGAGCACGGCAGATCGCCGTCGAGATCGACGCGCGGCTCGCCGAGTACGTGCGCGCATGGTTCGATCTTCCGCGCTCGCCCTCTCTCCGGATCCGAGTGGCCGACGCACGTGCGGCGATCGAGAGCATCCACCCGGCCAGCAAGGACGTGGTCGTCCGGGACGTGTTCTCCGGCCGAGTCCCACCGCCCCACGTGCGTACGGTGGAGTTCACCAGAGCGGTGGCCACCACGCTGGCCCCCGAGGGCCTCTACCTCCTCAACACCGCAGATCGCCCGCCGCTGGAGGACGCCCGCCGCGAGGTTGCCACCGTGGCGGAGGTGTTCACCCACGTGGCCGTGATCGCCGAACCCGGGGTACTGAAAGGGCGCCGCTACGGCAATGTCGTCGTGCTCGGTGCTCAGGTACCGCTTCCGGGGCGAGCGCTGGACCGGCGCATGCGCACGCTGCCAATGCCGACCTCGTTCCTCTCCGGGCGCCAGGTGGAGGAGTTCGTCGGAACCTTCGCCCCCTTCGAGGACCCGCCGGCGCCACCCGAGCCTTCCGATCCGTCATAGGCGGTGCCCGAGAAACGTCACGGCCCGCACCCCGACGAGCGGGACACGGGCCGTGATGTCAGTGAGGGTTCAGACAGCGCGAACGCTCTCCGCCTGCGGACCCTTCGGGCCCTGCGTGATCTCGAACTCGACCCGCTGCGCCTCGTCGAGGGTGCGGTAGCCGTCGGACTGAATGGCGGAGTAGTGAACGAAGACGTCGTCGCCGCCACCGTCCTGGGCGATGAAGCCGTAGCCCTTCTCCGCGTTGAACCACTTGACGGTTCCTTGTGCCATGTCGTGCATGTCCTTCCGGGGACTTGGATGAGCGGACCCTGTGCCCGCTCGGGTGGTGCCGCAATGCTTCGCCCCACGCCAATGCGTCCGACCGGCGGAGGTCTCCGTCAGCCGTCCGTGAGACCTGCACCGGTTTGTGCGTGCCCCGGGTCGTACGTAAGTGAAACGCCTGCAACGCAGATAAGTCTGGCACGGCACCTCGCCTGGACGCCACCACCAACGCTGATGCGTCTCGCTCACCGGATACCTCGTACGCGCCGCAGGGCAGGCGCCGACGCTCACGGTGCCGGTGGTTCATCCTCTCGACCAGCCAGGAACGCTTCGAACTGCGCGGCCAATTCGTCCGCGCTCGGGAGCTCGTCCAGGCCCGACTGCACCTGCTCGATCGCTCCCGCCCCTGCAGCACCGTTCGCCTCGACGAATGAGTCGTACTGCCGCTCGAGTGCCTGCACCACGGCGGAGACTTCCTCGGACTCGGCCACCTGTCGATCCACCTCGGCCCGCACCTGCGTGCCGGAGGCCTCCAGATCTCCGATCGGGAGGCTCATCCCGGAGACATTGGTGATCTGCCGGACCAGCTCGGCGGCGGCCTGCGGGTACTCGGTCTGGGCTAGATAGTGCGGAACATTGACGGCGAACCCCAGGGCGTCGCGCCCCTCCTGCCCCAGCCGCAGCTCCAGCAGCGCCGCGGCACTGCCAGGGACCTGCACCCGGGAGAAGTAGTTCGGATAGGCCTCGATGAGCTCGTCCCGGGTGGCGTGGGCGGTCACCGTGAGGGGGCGGGTGTGCGGCACCCCCATCGGAATCCCGTGCACGCCGATCGTCAGCTCGACACCGTACTCCTCGATCACGGACCGGACCGCGCTCACGAAGCGTTCCCACTGCAGGTCCGGCTCGAGCCCGTGCATCAGCAGCATCGCGACGCCGTCATCGTCACGCACCAGGTCGATGACGAGCTCAGGCTGCTCATACTCGACCCAGGTACCTTCCGCGAAGGTCATCACCGGGCGGCGGGAGCGGTAGTCCAGGAGCAGGTCGATATCGAACTCGAGCAATCGGCGCGTCGGCAACTTCTCGCTCAGGTGGCGAGCGAGCAGACTGCCGGCGTGCCCGGCGTCGATCGAACCGCTCAGAGCGTGCACGAGCACGGGCGCCTCGCCGTCGCGCAGCTCGGGCGCCTCGTCGGCGATGCGGTACAGATCCCGCGGGTCGTTCATTCTCTTCCTCATCTCGCCAGACATCGTCTCAGGGCTCACCAGTGGACAACACTCGCCGCCACCGCACAGATTCCCACTTCTCCCGGGAGCGAAACCACGCCCGCGAGCGACGCACCGTCCATGTCCGGCGTGGATAATAGATCTTCGCTTCTGACGCCGAACAGGTAGGGAGAGCCAATCCGTGGCCTCGAGCGATGGGGTGCCCGACTCCCGAGCGATACCTGATTCGGCGGCGACCCACGAATTCGAACAAGCATATCTGGACGGGGTCTACGGTCGCCTGGATGAGTTGCGTGACCATACCCGCGACCGGCTGGCGGCCATCCGCCGCGCCGGCGCCACGGGCAGTCATCAGAACCGTTCTGAACGGGACGCCTTCGCCACCCTGTACGAGGACCGCCTGGCTCAGCTGAACGCCGTCGAGGAACGGCTCGTGTTCGGACGGCTCGACCTGAACAGCGGCGAGCGGCGGTATGTGGGGCGCCTCGGCCTGTCCGACCCCGAGCACGTCCCGATGCTCACGGACTGGCGAGCACCGGCGGCCCGGGCGTTCTACCAAGCCACGGCGGCCACCCCAGGTGACGTCGTCCTCCGGCGACACCTGCAGACCAAGGACAGGACCGTCGTCGGGATCGAGGACGACGTGCTCGACCTGGACGCGGTGGGCGACACCGACGTGGTGCTCTCCGGCGAGGGTGCGCTGCTCGCCGCGCTGAACGCCCAGCGCACCGGGCGGATGGGCGACATCGTGGCGACCATCCAGGCGGAGCAGGACGCCGTCATCCGGTCTGGCCTGGACGGTGTGCTCATCGTTGAAGGCGGGCCGGGCACCGGAAAGACGGCGGTAGCGCTGCACCGCGCTGCCTTCCTGCTGTACGCCCACCGGGAACGGATCGAACGTTCCGGTGTGCTCCTGGTGGGTCCGAGCCGGGTGTTCCTGCGGTACATCGAGAAGGTGCTGCCCTCACTCGGTGAGACCGGCGTGGTCGCGACCACGATCGCCGATCTCATTCCCGGTATCGAGGCGACCGGCACGGAGGAACCGCACATCGCCGAGCTCAAGGGGCGCGCCGTGTGGAGCCGGATCCTCACCAGCGCGATCAAGGCGCGCCAACGCGTGCTGCCGGAGCAGGACCTGATGGTGGGCTCCGTGCGGTTGCGCTTGCTGCCCGACGACATCCGGGAGGCGCAGGAGCGTGCGCGCCGCAGCCGCGCACCGCACAACGTGGCCCGCGTGACGTTCGTGCGCCACATGCTCAGTGCGCTGGTGCGCCAGTACGCCGAGAAGGTCCCGGGGGTCGGCGACGATGACCGGGCCGACATCATCGAGGACCTGCGCAGCTCACGGGACGTCCGCGTGGCGCTGAACTTGTGCTGGATGCCGCTGACCGCGACCGGCCTGCTCGAGGACCTCTACGCCAAGCCGCATCGTCTGGCCGAGGTGGCCGGACGCCTCACCGCCGCCGAGCGTTCCGCCCTCCGCCGCGACCGTGGCACGCCGTGGACGCCGTCCGACGTCCCCCTGTTGGACGAGCTGGCGGACCGGATCGGCGAGGACGACGAGGCCGAGCGCGCCCGCGCGCGCACCGAGGCCTCGCACCGCGAGTCCGAGGTGGCCTACGCCCGCGAGATGCTCGCTCAGTCGGGGCACGGCGACGGGATGGTGGACGCGGAGATGGTGGCGGACCGGTTCGCCGGTTCCGGACCACGGCTCTCCACGGCCGAACGCGCCATGGCCGACCGGGCGTGGACGTACGGGCACATCGTGGTGGACGAAGCCCAGGAACTCTCCGCGATGGCGTGGCGTGCCCTGCTGCGACGCAACCCCACCCGCTCGATGACCGTCGTCGGCGACGTCTCCCAGACGTCCAGCCTCGCGGGTGCGAGCAGCTGGGAGGCCATGCTGGACCGGCCGTTGCGCGGACGGCACCGGACAGCGACCCTGACGGTGAACTATCGGACGCCGGCGGACGTGATGAGCACTGCCCGCCGGATGATGCAGGCCGTGGATCCCGCCCATCCCCCGACCCCGGTGACGTCGGCACGTGAGGTGCCGGACGCCGTCGTGGTGACATCGACCGACTCCCTGGTGGAGGGCCTGGTGGCCGTGGTACGCCAGGAGCGGGAGAGAGCCGACGGCGGCCGGCTCGCCGTGATCGTGCCGACGGGGCTCCGCGAGGAGGTCGCCCAGGCCGTGGGTGTCGGCGGTGCAGTGAACCTCACCGATCAGGTCGTCGTGCTCGACCCGGGCGCGAGCAAGGGGCTCGAGTTCGACGTGGTGGTCCTGGCCGAGCCAAGCCAGATCCTCGCCGATGCCGGACGCCCGGGCGACCTGTACGTGGCCATGACCCGCCCCACCCAGCGCCTGCACGTCGTGCATGCCGAACCGCTGCCGCCGGGCATCGAAGCGTCCAGCACCTGAGAGCGATTGTGAATCTCGCGCTGTCGGGAGCACGATAGGGCCGTGGTCAAGGCACTCCTCCTGGAAAACATCCACTCGCTCGGCAGCGATCTGCTTCGCAACTCCGGATTCGAGGTCGCCACTCGCCCTGGCGCCCTCGACGAGGACGAGCTGATCGAAGCCCTCGATGGCGTCCAGGTGCTCGGCCTGCGCTCGAAGACGCAACTGACCTCTCGGGTGATCGAGAACGCGCCGGATCTTCTGGCCGTGGGCGCCTTCTGCATCGGCACCAACCAGATCGACCTCACCGCTGCCGCGAACGCCGGTGTGGCTGCCTTCAACGCCCCGTTCTCGAACACTCGATCCGTGGTGGAGCTCGCACTCGCCGAGATCATCGCCCTCACCCGTCGTCTCACCGAGAAGGACAAGTCCCTGCACGGGGGCGTCTGGGACAAGTCCGCGAGCGGTGCGCACGAGGTACGCGGCCGCACCCTCGGCATCGTCGGTTACGGCAACATCGGGACCCAGCTCTCCGTGGTGGCCGAGGCACTCGGGATGCGCGTGATCTTCTTCGACAGCGCCGAGAAGCTGGCTCTCGGCAACGCCAAGCGGATGCCGAGCCTGGACACACTGCTCGAAGAGGCCGACGTGGTCACTCTGCACGTGGACGGTCGCGGCGGGAACGCCGGGATGTTCGGGGCCGCAAAGTTCGCCCGGATGAAGCCGGGAGCGATCTTCCTCAACCTCTCCCGTGGCTTCCTGGTGGACTACGCGGCTCTACGCCAGCAGATCCTGGACGGCCGGGTGGCCGGAGCCGCCGTGGACGTGTTCCCCCAGGAGCCGAAAAGCCAGGGCGACCCGTTCGACTCCGAGCTACGTGACCTGCCCAACGTGATCCTCACCCCACACGTCGGGGGATCCACCGAGGAAGCCCAGCAGGACATCGGCGTGTTCGTGGCCTCGAAGCTGCGCGACTACCTGGACAACGGGGCGACCGCGCTGAGCGTGAATCTTCCGTCACTGATCCTGGACCGCCCCAGCGACGGAGCGCATCGGATCGCGCACCTGCACCACAACGTGCCCGGGGTGCTCGCCCACGTGAACAACGCCCTCTCAGACGAGGGTGTGAACATTGAGAGTCAGGTCCTGAGCACGTCCGGGTCCGTCGGGTACGTGGTCACCGACATCGGAGGTGACCTCCCGATCGGCACGCTGCGGGAGATCGAGCAGATGGACGCCACGATCCGGGTGCGTGCGCTGAGCCCGCACGCGGACGACTAGACGGACTTGCGCCGGAACACCCGGCGCCCGCCGGGGCCGTCCACCTCGGACCCGTGCACTGCCCCGGTGTTGCGGTGGCCCTGGGCGGTGGGGTGCTCACGCTCGGCCTTGCGTTCGAGGGCCTCCCGCATCTTCGCCTTGGCGTCGGAGATCTGCTCGTCCTGCTCCGACGTACGGTCTGCGCCTGATTGCTGCGTCATCATCGACTCCTCACCTCGCCACTCTCGGTGACGTCATGGCCCTCACGAGGCTGCCGTGAGGATGGGTCCTGCCCGGACAGGTGCGCCTGCCGGACGTGAGACCACTGTGCCCGGATGCTCCGGGCACGCGCCAGGCATTTAGCATCGCAGGTATGACCTCGCTCTACCAGGCAGCCGACTCTCGCTACGACACGATGCCGATGCGCCGCTCGGGACGTTCCGGTCTGGATCTCCCGCTCATCTCGCTCGGCCTGTGGCAGAACTTCGGAGATTCCACACCCGCGCAGACCCAGCGCGAGATCGTGCTGGGAGCCTTCGACCGAGGGATCACCCAGTTCGACCTCGCCAATAATTACGGGCCACCTCGCGGCAGGGCCGAAGAGGTGTTCGGCCGCCTGCTCGCTACCGACCTGGCGCCCTACCGGGACGAGCTGGTGGTCACCACGAAGGCCGGCTACCGGATGTGGCCGGGCCCTTACGGCGAGGGCGGATCCCGCAAGTACCTGCTCAGCTCCCTGGACGCGTCCCTACGACGGATGGGGGTGGACGCCGTGGACATCTTCTACTCCCACCGGTTCGACCCCACCACACCGTTGCACGAGACCATGGGCGCACTGAAGACGGCCGTGGACTCCGGACGCGCGCACTACGCGGGGATCTCCTCCTACTCCGCCACGCGCACCCGGGAGGCGGTCGCCGCGGCCGCCGAGGTCGGCCTCGACCTTGTGGTGCACCAGCCCTCGTACTCGCTGATCAACCGGTGGATCGAGGACCCGGATGACTCCGGCGAATCCCTGCTCGACGTGCTCGGCGAGGTCGGGATGGGAGCGGTGGTCTTCTCGCCGCTCGCCCAGGGCATGCTCACCGATCGCTACCTCTCCGGTGTCCCCGAGGAGTCCCGGGCGGCCAAGGACGGACCGTTGCGCACCTCGTTCCTCACCGAGGAGAACCTGCGGCGCATCCGCGCCTTGACGGACCTGGCTGATGACCGGGGCCAGACCTTGGCCCAGATGGCAGTCGCGTGGGTGCTGCGGGACCCACGCATCACCACGGCCCTGGTCGGAGCCTCGAGCGTGGCCCAACTCGACGACACACTCGGTGCACTGGCACACCTCGAGTTCGGCGCGGACGAGCTCGCTGCGATCGACCGGCACGCCCAGGAGGGCGGTGTGAACATCTGGGCGGATCGCTCCAGCGACCTGTAAGGCGACCGGGCCGCTGCCGTCCACGGGAGCGCCGTGCGGCGATCGCCGTCGGTGGTCCGGGCTTCCCCTCCCGGACCACCGACGGCCGTCTAGGTGAGGGACTCGGCTTCGTCCCGTTCGGCGCGATCCTCGCGCAACGCCGTGATGGCGGCCTCGAAGTCCTCCAGAGAGCAGAAGCCCTGGTACACGCTCGCGAACCGCAGGTAGGCGACCTCGTCGAGGGCACGTAATGGGCCGAGTATCGTCAACCCGATCTCGTGCGCGTCCACCTCGGCCACACCGGTGGCACGGACGGCTTCCTCGACCTGCTGTGCGAGCAACGCGAGATCATCCTCGGAGACAGGGCGCCCCTGGCACGCCTTGCGCACACCCGAGATGATCTTGTCCCTGCTGAACGGCTCGACCGCACCCGAACGCTTCATCACGCTCAGGCTCGTCGTCTCCACCGTGGTGAATCGCCGCGAGCACTCGGGACACTGGCGGCGGCGGCGAATCGAGGCACCGTCCTCCGCGGTCCGTGAGTCCACCACGCGCGAGTCACCGTGACGGCAGAACGGACAATGCACGTCGGCGCCGATCCTTTCCTCGCGTGATGCCACCACATCTGCGGCAATCACATCAGTGTAACTACTAGATGTAGCAAAACCGTAGACACTGAGCCGCCTTCAGCGCAAGTATGTCCGACGACGGCTACTGACGGGGCCGCCGAACGCCGCTCGTCCGATGGTCAGTCACCAGAGGCGCGGGGCCGATCACCCTTCAGCCGGCACGGTGAGCTGCTGCCCGGTGTGCACGGTCGCGCCCGAAAGTCCGTTCAGCGTCATGATCTGATCGACGACCACGCGCACGTCCTGCCCGGGCTCCGCGACCTCGCTGGCAATCACCCACAGACTCTCCCCGGCCCCCACGGTGACAACCCCGACCTCCGCCGGCGGCGCCTCGTTCGCAGGGAAGGCGAGGCCGACCAACGAGCCCACCAGCACCGCACCCAGGAGTGCCAGCACCGAGAGGACGGCCCGGCCACGCATCGTGAGGCGCAACGGGGCCGCCTCGGACAGGTCACTGGTGGGACGGACAGGAGCGAGAGGAGCCTCCGGCGCACGGGGGACGGACAGCGGCTGAGGAGTGACGTCCGGGACCGCCACGAGGTGGCGGCGACGCACCGGGCTCGGACGGAACTCTGGAACAGGAAGGGCCAAGGCGCTCATCTGAGCTCTCCTCTCGGTCGGTCATGCGGGTCTAGAACACTCGTTCGTCGAACACCTGTTTCGAAGGTAGCACGCATGTGCGACAATGTCGACACGCTGGTCGAACAGATGTTTTGACGTGGCGGCCCTCCCCTCTAGGCTGGGAGAACCACTACGCCAGAGCACATCACCGACCACTGACATTGGCGTCATATCAACGCCCGAGGCCCCTTGGAGGACACCGTGAGCCGCGCGAAGTCGACCGATCCGAAGGACCGTCCCGGCCCGGACGGGCTCAGCCCGCGCCAGCGCCTGATCATGAAGTCGATCAAGCAGAGCCTCGACAAGAAGGGGTACCCACCGACGATGCGCGAGATCGGGGCCGCCGTGGGTCTCGCGAGCCCGTCCTCGGTGAAGTACCAGCTGAACATCCTCGAGCAGAAGGGGTACCTGCGCCGCGACCCGGTCTCGACCCGAGCGATCGAGATCATCAACCCGGACGACTCTCAGGAGGCGACCGCCAAACCTGGGACCTTCACCATGCACGACGGTGAGCAGAGCGACGTCTCAGCCACCTACGTGCCGGTGGTGGGCCGCATTGCCGCCGGTGGACCGATCCTGGCCGAGCAGGCGGTCGAGGATGTCTTCCCGCTCCCCCGGCAGCTCGTCGGCGAGGGTGAGCTCTTCCTGCTCAAGGTCGTCGGTGACTCGATGATCGATGCGGCAATCTGTGACGGCGACTGGGTGGTGGTCCGGCAGCAGGCGGTGGCCGAGAACGGCGAGATCGTGGCGGCGATGATCGACGGTGAGGCCACGGTGAAGACCTTCAAGCGCACGACCGACGCCCTCTGGTTGCTCCCCGCCAATGACGCCTACTCACCGATCGACGGGACCGACGCGGAGATTCTCGGCCGGGTCGTGAGCGTGCTTCGCTCGCTCTGAGTCTTCGGTCCACTCCCGGCCCGATTCAGCTTTCGGCGAGACGGGTGAGGGCGGCGCGCACCACGTGTGTGTCGGTGGTCGGCCACAGGGGCGGCAGGCTCGCGGCCAGGAAGGTTCCGTAGCGGGCCGTGCGCAGCCGTGGGTCCAGCACGGCCACCACCCCTCGGTCGGTGGTGGACCGGATGAGGCGTCCGGCGCCCTGGGCGAGGAGCAGGGCGGCGTGGGTGGCCGAGATCGCCATGAAGCCGTTCCCGCCCGACTTGCCGACCACCTCGGTGCGGGCCGCCTTGATCGGGTCGTCGGGGCGCGGGAACGGGATCCGGTCGATCAGCACCAGCCGGCACGACTGACCCGGTACATCCACGCCCTGCCACAGGGAGAGGGTGCCGAACAGGGACGCTGCCGGGTCGGCCGCGAACTCACGCACCAGCGTCGGCAGCACGTCCTCCCCCTGCAGCAGGATCGGGGTGTCCAGCCGCTCCCGCATGGCTTCCGCTGCCGCCTGCGCACCGCGGCGTGAGGAGAACAGCCCCAGCGCGCCGCCGCCGGAGGCGGTGACCAGTTCGGCGATCTCGTCCAGCACGCGCTCGTCGGTCCCGTCCCGCCCGGGGGCGGGAGGTGCTTGGCCACGTAGAGGATCCCCTGCCGTCCGTAGTCGAACGGGGAGGAGACGATCTCCGAGCGGTAGGTGCCTGCAGCCAGGCCCAGTGCGCCCGCCGTGGCATCGAACGTCCCGCCGAGCGCCAGGGTGGCCGAAGTGAGCACGGCCGACCGTCCGGCGAGCAGTTCGCCGGTGATGGGCCCGGCCACGTTCAGGGGCGCCACCATCAACCGAGATCCCTCACCCGGTCGCCGGCCGCGTTCGCACCAGAGCACGTCGACGTTCTCCCGCACCCGGTCCGAGAGCAGCCGGTCGGCCACTTCGAAGAGCACCAGGAGCGCGCTCTTGGCCATGTTGACCCCGCCGGCGTCTCCCCCGGGCTTGGTCTCGCCCTTCATCGCGCTCATCCCCTCGCGCGTGGCATCGGCGATGGTGCGCACGGCGGCAGTCAGCTCCTCGGGCAGTCCCATCCGCAGCCGTCCCTCGGGGACCTGCATGAGCAACGTGCGCAGCTCGGCAGCCGCGTCGTCCAAGGGCGCGAGCTGCACGCCACCGTGGCGTCGCGCGATCCGGGCGGTGCGTTCCACCACGGCCGCGGACAGCTCCACCGTGGCCTGCGCCGTGACTCGGTCGGAGAGCTCGTGCGCCTCGTCCACCAGGAGGATCTCGTGCTCGGGCAGCACCTTCGGCGAGCCGGAGGCGGCGATACCGAGCATGGCGTGATTGGTCACCACGAGGTCCGCCTCGCGGGCGGTGGCACGTGCGTGCTCGGGGAAGCACTCGGCGAGCAGCGGGCACTTCTGGCCGAGGCATTCCATCGAGGTGATCGAGACCTGCCGCCACGCGCGGTCGCTCACGCCGGGCACGAGGTCGTCCCTGTCCCCGGTGTCGGTCTCTTCGGCCCATTCCCGCAGCCGCACCACCTGGGCGCCGAGGGAGGCGTCCTCGGCCTGCTCGCCCGGGTGCTCCTCAGCCGCCGACGGCGCAGCCTCGCTCGCCGAGAACAGCGCACCTTCGTCGTCGGGCGGGTACCCACCGGCGAGCTTGTGCTTGCACACGTAGTTGTGCCATCCCTTGAGGAGGGCTACTTCCGGTGGTCGGGGCAGGCGCTCGGCGAGGATGTCGGCCACCAGTGGGAGGTCATGCCCGATCACCTGACGCTGCAGCGCCAGCGTGGCGGTGGAGACGATCGCTCGTTGCCCCCGGTTGACGGCGTGCATGAGGGTGGGTACCAGGTACGCGAGCGACTTTCCGGTACCGGTCCCGGCCTGCACCAGCAGGTGCGCACCGTCGTCGAGCGTGTCGGCCACGGTCCTGGCCATCTGGTGCTGCCCCTCACGCCGCGACCCACCCATCGAGGCCACGACCGCGTCAAGGACGTCGTCGATCGGATGGTCGTCCGCCTCGGCGGCGGTGGGAGCGTCGGCAGGCACCCGACGACGTTAGCGCGTCCGCACCCCTGGTGCGGGCAACGCGCCCCGGGATGTGGACGCCCGTGCGCGAGGAGCTCTGTTAGCCGGACCTGCGGTGCTCGGCGGAACCGAGATCGTTGGCGAGTGCCTCGTCCACCCGGGCCACCAGGCGCGTGCCCTCGGCGAGGTGGTCGATGCTGATCACCTCGCCGGAGGTGTGCGCCCGGTGCAGCAGGTCACCGCGGGAGTAGGGCACCACGAGGTCCACATCCACGGCGGGCCGGGGCAGCAGTTCGGCGATGCGCTCCTGCAGCTCGGCCAGACCCGCGCCGGTACGCGCGGAGACGGCGATCGCGCCTGGTTCACGGGTGCGCAGCCGTGCGATCGTCTCGGGCTCGGCGAGGTCGGCCTTGTTCAGGGCGATGATCTCCGGGATGTCCTTGACACCGTCGATGTCGCGCAGCACGTCCCGCACGGCGGTGAGCTGCCCCTCGGGGTCCGGGTGGGAGGCGTCGACCACGTGCAGGATCACATCGGACTCGCCCACCTCCTCGAGCGTGGAGCGGAACGCCTCGACGAGCTGGGTGGGCAGGTTGCGGACAAATCCCACGGTGTCGGCCAACGTGTAGAGCCGGCCGTCCTGCGTCTCCGCCCGCCGGACCGTGGGGTCCAGGGTGGCGAAGAGCGCGTTCTGCACAAGCACGCCGGCACCGGTGAGGCGGTTCAGCAGCGAGGACTTCCCCGCGTTGGTGTACCCGGCGATCGCCACCGACGGGACGGCCCCGGTCCTGCGCGAGCTGCGCCGGGCAGCGCGGCCGGGTGCCATTTGGGTGATCTGACGGCGCAACTTCGCCATCCGGGTACGAATCCGGCGCCGGTCCAGCTCGATCTTCGTCTCACCAGGACCACGGGAGCCGATTCCCTCACCGCCGGCGGCACGACCACCAGCCTGCCGGGACATCGACTCACCCCACCCACGCAGACGCGGGAGCAGGTACTCAAGCTGGGCAAGCTCCACCTGAGCCTTGCCCTCCCGGGACTTGGCGTGCTGAGCGAAGATGTCGAGGATCAGCGCGGTCCGGTCGATGACCTTGACCTTGATGACATCCTCCAACGCGCGCCGCTGCGACGGGGCGAGTTCGGAGTCGACGATCACAGTGTCAGCGCCGGTGCTCTTCACGACCGCTGCGAGCTCTTCCGCCTTGCCCGAGCCGATGTAGGTGCCGGGGTCGGGTGCGGAGCGGCGCTGCAGCATGCCATCGAGCACCTCCGAGCCGGCCGTCTCGGCCAGAGCGGCGAGCTCCCGGAGCGAGACCTCCGCGTTCTCGGCGGTCCCTCGGGTCCACAGGCCGACCAGCACCACACGCTCCAGCCGCAGCTGGCGGTATTCGACCTCGGTGACGTCTTCGAGCTCGGTGGACAGTCCGGCGACCCTGCGCAGCGCGGCACGTTCGTCCAGGTCGAGCTGGTCGCCGTCGTGGGAAGTGTGCTCGTCCTCGCCGGTCTGGATGGCCGTTCCCGCCCTCGCCAGGATTCGGGCGACGACGTCCTGGGCTCGGTCCTCGGTGGAGGCTTCGGGCTCTTCGGGCGTCGTACGGGCGGAAGGTGCGGTCATGGTGTCCTCTCGAGCGGGAATGATGATCCACGATCCCACGCACCGCACATCGGTTCCAAGGGATTTCACCCAGAGCACAGGCCGCACTCGTGCCACGTCGAGTGCGCGCGATCTCGGCCATATCTCAGCACGTGAGCGAGATGCACCGCACTCGCGCAGGTGGGGGCGGCGCTAGGGTGGGCGGTCGTGAGTCACTACTTCACCTCCCCGGAGGGTCCTGCCCGACGGCGGACGCTCACCGTGACCCTGCGTGGCACCCGGGTGGACGTCCAGGTGGACCGGGGCGTCTTCTCCGGGGACCGGCTGGACCCTGGCACCAGGGTGCTGCTGGATACCGTGGGCGAGCCTCCGCCGTCGGGAAATCTGCTCGACCTGGGATGCGGCTGGGGCCCGATCTCCCTGGCGCTGGCGCAGGCCAGCCCGGCCGCTCGGGTGCTGGCTGTGGACGTGAACGAGCGTGCCCTGGAACTCACCCGGGAGAACGCCGCTGCGGCCGGTCTTGCCCTGGAGGCGTGGGAGCCGGCTGCGCTGCTGGAAACGGAATCTCAGCTGCGGCTGGATGCGCTCTGGTCGAACCCGCCGATCCGGATCGGGAAGGCGGCGCTGCACGAGATCCTGCGCACATGGCTACCGCGGCTGCGTCCCGGCGCGCAGGCTCACCTGGTGGTGCAGAAGAACCTGGGCTCGGACTCGCTGCAGCGGTGGATTGCAGAGACGCTCGAGATGGACGTGGTCCGGCTGACGAGCGTGAAGGGCTATCGGGTGCTTGTGGTCACCGGCGCCCATCAGAGCAGCGAGATCTGACCAACCAGCTCGGCCGGTCCGGCGAGCTCCACGTGCTGCTCCGCCAGCATCCGCACCCGGAGCGCCCCGCCGGGCACCAGCACCTGCCACTCGTCGGGCGCGCCGGCGCCGAACCAGGTGCGTACCGCGAGCGCAGCCGCGCAGGCGCCGGTGCCGCAGGAGAGCGTCTCCCCCACGCCACGTTCGTGCACCCGCATCCGGACCACACCGATGCGTCGCGTGGTGGGCGGCCCGTCCGGAGCAGCGGCGTGATACTCCTCGATCTCCCGCTCGCCGAGCGGCATCACGAACTCCACGTTGGTGCCGTGCTCCGGCGCCGGGTCCACCCCGGGGGCGTGGGTCAGGTCCAGCTCGTCGAGCTCCTCGGGTGCTTCCACCGCCACCACCGTGTGCGGGTTCGGCAGTTCCAGGCGCAGGCCCGGGCGCTGCTCGGACAGCCCGTGCACCACCACGGAGACGTCGAATCCCTCGCTGAGTGCCTCCGGCCCACCGGGTGCGGACCAGACCCCCATGTCGACGGCGTAGTCCTCACCCTCGCGGCGCACCTGCAGGACCCCGGCGCGGGTCGCGACCGGGATGGTGCCACCGTCGGGCAGGTCGATCAGTTCTTCACGGCGCAGGAAGGCGGTGAAGACGCGGATGCCGTTGCCGCACATCTCGGCGAGCGAGCCGTCCGCGTTGCGGTAGTCCATGAACCACTGGGCCCCGGCCGCCGACCCGGCGGCCATGTGCTGCTCGGGTGCCTGGGCGATGGGAACGGCCCGGATCACGCCGTCGGCGCCGAGCCCGGTGTGCCGGTCGGTGAGGGAGGCGACCTGGGCGTCGGTCAGGTCGTGCGCACTGTCCGGGTCCGCCCAGAGCAGGAAGTCGTTCCCGGTGCCGTGACCCTTGATCAGGGTGCGCGGCAGGGCGGGTGGGTCGGCCGCCATGGCGGGCTCAGTTGCGGTCGTCGTCTCACTCACCCCACGAGCGTACGTGCCCGCGCGAGCAGCTCCTGCCGGTCCCGGGTGTGGGAGGGGTCGAGCCAGGTGAGGCGCGGGTCGCGACGGAACCACTTGCGCTGCCGCCTGGCAAGCTGCCGGGTGGCCAGCGCCGTACTCTCGATCGCGTCGGCCTCGGTGATCTCACCGCGGAGCCAGGCGATGGCCTGGGCATAGCCGACGGCGCGGGAGGCGGTACGCCCCTCCTCCAGGCCCTCGTCGAGGAGAAGCTCGGTCTCGGCGGCCAGGCCGTCAGCGAACATCTGCTGCGCCCGCCACTCGATCCGGGCATCGAGCTCATCGGCGGGCAGGTCGAGGCCGATCTGGGTGGCGGGAATCTCGTAGGTGTGGTCGGGCAGGTTGGCCGAGAACGGACGTCCGGTGATCTCGATGACCTCCAGGGCGCGCACGATCCGGCGAGTGTTGGCCCGGTCGATCCGCGCCGCGGCCTCCGGGTCGCGCCGGGCGAGCTCCTCGTGCAGCAGGCCAGGGCCCTCTGCGGCGGCGCGTTCCTCCCAGGCGGCGCGCACGTCGGGGTCGGTACCGGGGAAATCGATTCGGTCCAGCAGGGCTCGCACGTACAGGCCGGAACCGCCGACCACCACGACGGCGCAGCCTCGCTCCCGGCACGCCCGCAGGTCCGCGCGGGCGTGGGATTGATAGGTGGCGACGCTGGCCTCCTCGGTCACCTCCAGCACGTCGAGCTGGTGGTGCGCGATCCCGCGGCGCTGGTGCACAGACAGTTTCGCGGTGCCGATGTCCATGCCGCGGTAGAGCTGCATGGCGTCGGCGTTGATGATCTCTGCGTCCAGCGCCGCGGCGAGGTCGAGCGCGAGGTCGGACTTCCCGGTGGCGGTGGGGCCGACCACGGCCACCACGGGCGGCTCTTCGGCATCGCGGACAGGGGACGGCACGAACTCTGGCACCGCTCAGCGCCGGAGCGAGGGCATACCGAGGGTGACCGGTCCACCTGCAGCAGCTGCGCCGTCGGGCCCTCCAGCAGGGGCGTGGCTGTGGCCGCCCTCCTTCCGCGCCTGCCACGCGTCCCCGGCACGAGTGCGGCGCACCGCGAAGGTGCCGCCGTCCAGACCGGAATCAGCGATCAGGTGGTACGGCGCGGAGCGAGTCACGGTGGCGGTGACCATGTCACCGGGGCGGGGGCGCTCGGCCTCCGGGAGGTGGGCCACGTGCTCGGGGAGCCCGACGTGCACGAGGCGGTTGTCCTCGGCACGGCCGGACAGGCGCTGCGTCGCGGTGTCCTTGCGCCCTTCACTCTCGGAGATCAGCACGTCCACGGTGCGGCCCACCTGCGCGGCGTTCTCCTCCTCGCAGATCCGTTCCTGCAGGGCGTCCAGCCGGCGATACCGTTCGGCCACAACATCGGCAGGCACCTGATCGGGCAGGTCGGCGGCGGGCGTGCCCGGGCGCGGGGAGTACTGGAAGGTGAACGCGCTGGAGAAGCGGGAGGCCTCGACGACGTCCAGGGTGGCCTGGAAGTCCTCCTCGGTCTCCCCGGGGAAGCCGACGATGATGTCGGTGGTGATGGCGGCGTGCGGAATCGCCTCGCGGACCCGGTCCAGGATGCCGAGGAACTTCGCGCTGCGGTAGGAGCGGCGCATCGCGCGCAGCACCCGGTCGGAGCCGGACTGCAGCGGCATGTGCAGCTGCGGCATCACGTTCGGGGTGTCGGCCATGGCGTCGATCACGTCGTCGGTGAAGGCGGCCGGGTGCGGGGAGGTGAACCGGATGCGTTCCAGGCCCTCGATCCGGCCGGTGGCGCGCAGCAGCTTGGCGAAGGCGCCACGGTCGCCGAAGCCCACGCCGTAGGAGTTGACGTTCTGGCCGAGCAGGGTCACCTCGATGGCCCCCTGCGCGACGACGGCCTCTACCTCGGCGAGGACGTCGCCAGGACGGCGGTCGCGTTCTTTCCCGCGCAGGTGCGGCACGATGCAGAACGTGCAGGTGTTGTTGCACCCCACCGAGATGGACACCCATGCCGCGTAGGCGCTCTCCCGCCGGGTGGGCAGCGTGGAGGGGAAGGTCTTCAGCGACTCCTCCAGCTCCACCTGCGCCGTCTCGTTGTGCCGGGCACGTTCCAGCATCGCGGGCAGCACGTCGATGTTGTGGGTGCCGAAGACGACGTCCACCCAGGGGGCACGGTCGACGATGCCGCCCTTGTCCTGCTGGGCCAGGCAGCCGCCGACGGCGATCTGCAGGTGGGGGTTCGTCTTCTTCAGGCTGGCGAGCTGGCCGAGGTTGCCGTACAGGCGGTCCGAGGCGTTCTCCCGGACGGCGCAGGTGTTGATCACGACGACGTCGGCTCCTGCAGCCTCGGCCATCAGGGAGCCGGCACCACGGGTCTGAGCCGCCACATAACCAGCGTCCTCGAGGAGGCCGGCCATCCGCTCGGAGTCGTGCACGTTCATCTGGCAGCCGAGCGTGCGCACCATGTAGGTGCGTGGCCCATCCAGTTCGGTACTCACGCGGGGAGATTCTACGGTGTTCACCGTGACATCTCGCGGCCCACGAATCTTTGGGGCACAGTGGGAGGTGTCCGCGCGGTCGCGGATCAAGTGGACGGATCGTTTCCGTTCTGTGACTCGCGTGCCTCGCTCGCGTCACATAATGAGGTTAGGTTGCGTCTATGACCGACAGTTCCGTGAACCCGATCACACCCGACGGCGAGATCCCTGCGCACTCCGGTGAGCCGCTCGTGGTGCTGGAGAACGTGAACAAGCACTTCGGCGCGCTGCACGTCCTGAAGGACATCGATGTCACCGTGCACCGGGGCGAGGTGATGGTCGTGATCGGGCCGTCAGGCTCCGGCAAGTCGACCCTGTGCCGGGCGATCAACCGCCTCGAACCAATTGACTCCGGCTCGATCACTCTCGACGGCGTGGCTCTTCCCGATGAGGGCAAGGCCCTGGCACGGCTGCGAGCCGACGTGGGCATGGTGTTCCAGTCTTTCAACCTGTTCGCGCACAAGACGATCCTCGAGAACGTCACGCTCGGGCCGATCAAGGTCAAACGGATGAAGCCGGCGACAGCGAAGAAGCGCGCCATGGAGTTGCTGGACCGGGTCGGGGTGGCCAACCAGGCCGAGAAGCTTCCCGCACAGCTCTCCGGTGGCCAGCAGCAGCGTGTCGCGATCGCACGTGCGCTGGCGATGGAGCCGAAGGTGCTCTTGTTCGACGAACCGACGTCCGCCCTGGACCCCGAGATGGTGAACGAGGTGCTGGACACGATGGTGGGGCTCGCGAAGGAGGGGATGACCATGGTGGTGGTCACCCACGAGATGGGCTTCGCCCGCAAGGCCGCCGATCGGGTGATCTTCATGGCGGACGGACAGATCGTCGAAGAGGCCGATCCGGAGACGTTCTTCACCAACCCGCAGAGCCATCGCGCTCAGGACTTCCTCGGCAAGATCCTGGCGCACTGACCACGCCGGACCTCGAGAAACCCTCAGGTTCGCCGACCACTCCCGCACAACCCTAAGGAGAATCATGAAGAGCACACGCGTAGCGCTGGCGGCGTTCGCCGCTGTGGGGGCGCTTACTCTTGCTGCCTGCGGAACGTCTGAACCCGGCGCACCGGAGGACACCGGAGACACCGGCGGCGAGGAGATGACCGACGACGGTGGAGAAGACGGCGGAGAGGACGGCGGCGACGGCGAGACCCTTCGCATCGGCATCAAGTTCGACCAGCCAGGGCTCGGCTACCAGGACGGTGGCGAGTACACCGGATTCGACGTCGACGTCGCGCACTACGTGACCGAGCAGCTCGGGTACTCCGCCGACCAGATCGAGTTCGTCGAGGCGCCGTCCGCCCAGCGCGAGACCATGCTGCAGAACGGCCAGGTGGACATGATCTTCGCCACCTACTCGATCACCGACGAGCGCGACGAGGCCGTGGACTTCGCCGGCCCGTACTTCGTGGCCGGTCAGGACCTGCTCATCCGGTCCGAGGACGAGGGCGCCATCACCGGTCCGGAGTCACTCGATGACCTCAACCTGTGCTCGGTCTCGGGGTCCACGTCCGCCCAGCGCGTGGTGGACGAGTACGCGGCGGGCGCAAACCTCATCGAGCAGCCCGGGTACTCGGAGTGCATCCAGTTCCTCACCGGCGGCCAGGTGGACGCCGTCACCACCGATGACATCATCCTGGCCGGTCTCGCCGCGGCCGAGGGCAGCGGCAGCCTCCAGGTCGCAGGCAGCCCCTTCTCCGAGGAGAACTACGGCGTCGGCCTTCCCAACGGCTCAGACCTGTGTGAGGACATCAACGCCGCTATCCAGGCGATGATCGACGACGGCTCCTGGGAGGCAGCGGTAACCGCGAACACCGAAGGCACCGGGTACACCCCGAATGCTGATCTGAACCCGCCGGAGATGCGCGGCTGCGCGTCCTGACCCGATGATGCTCGGGGGCGGGCCTTGCCGGCCCGCCCCCGGGCATCCGATCTGCCAAAGCGCCCCGTGCACGCGGGGCGCAAGAGAGGTGAAGGTGGTGTGCCGGTGAGCGACTTCCTCGAGGTGCTCTCCAACTACGACATCGCGGGCGCCTACTGGGTCAATCTCAAGCTGACGTTCTTCGCGGCCATCTTCGCGTTCGTGCTCGGCACCGTCCTGGCGATGATGCGTATCTCTCCGGTTCCGTCGTTGCAGCTGGCGGGTGCGGGATACGTCAACCTCGTGCGGAACACCCCGCTGACCATCGTGATGGCATCCGGGATCCTGGTGCTGTGGCCGCAGCTGGGGGTCCAGTTCGCGGACGACTTCACCACGAACTTCTTCTGGCTCGCCGTGCTCGCGCTGACGATTTACCACGCCTCGTTCGTGACCGAGTCGATCCGATCCGGCGTGAACACGGTGCCAGTCGGGCAGGCCGAGGCTGCTCGCGCGATCGGTCTATCGTTCCTGCCTGCAGCGCGCCTGGTGATCCTGCCGCAGGCATTCCGTGGGGCCATCGCACCGCTCGGCAACACCCTCATCGCACTGATCAAGAACAGCACCGTCGCCGCAGCAGCCTCCAACAATGAAGTCGCAGTGCTGATGGCCGAGATGATCGAGAACGACGCGAACTACGTCGTCCCCATCTTCCTCACGATCGCGGCCGGGTTCGTGATCATCGTGGTCCCCGTCGGCCTCCTGACCACCTACCTCTCCCGGCGTCTGGCGGTGTCACGATGAGCGCGCAATCAGTCCTGTTCGACGCCCCCGGTCCCAAGGCGCGGCGCAATATCGTCTACGGCAACATCGCAGGGACGATCCTTGTCCTCGGAATCCTGGCCTGGGCAATCGTCCAGATGGCGGAGAAGGGCCAGTTCGACGCAGCCAAATGGGCCGTGATGATCGAGCCCGACACGTGGCAGTTCTACTTCCTGCCCGGACTGCAGAACACGTTGACCGCGGCGGCGTATTCGATCGTACTCGCCATGGTCTTCGGCCTGCTGTTCGGTGTCGGACGGCTGGCCTCGAACCCACTGATCCGCGGCTTCTGCAGCCTCATCGTGGAGTTCTTCCGGGCCGTTCCCGTGCTCATCATGATGATCGCCGGCTGGTTCACCGCGGCGCTCGTGCTGAACATCACGCCCGAGGATGCGCCGCTCTTCGGCGTGGTGATCGGGCTGACTCTCTACAACGGCTCGATCATCGCCGAGCTGGTGCGTTCCGGTGTGCACGGACTGGCCAAGGGCCAGGGTGAGGCAGCCCTGGCGATCGGCATGACACGCGGTCAGTCACTGCGCTCCGTCGAGCTGCCCCAGGCGCTGATCGCGATGCTGCCGTCCCTGATCAGCCAGTTCGTGGTGATCCTCAAGGACACGGCACTGGGCTACATCATCACCTATCCCGAACTGCTCCGCTCGGCTCGACTCATCGGGTCCGACGCTCCATTCCCCATCCTGCAGGCCTTTGCCGTCGCGGCCGTGATGTTCATCGTGATCAACATCGTGTTGTCATGGCTCGCTGGGCGATTGGCCCGCCGGATCGGTGGGCGAACGGGCACCGCCGGCAAGCAGGCCCCCGGGGTCGGCATCACCACCGGCCTGGCCGGTACGGCGGACACTCGCGGGGAGGCCACAGGCGGTTAGGGCTAAGCCCGCACGCGTCCGGGTCTCGGCGGCTGTCAGGGCGCATCCAAGAAGTCCTCAGGCCCGAAGAGATCGGGATCGTCGGCGCCCGTGCCTCCGCTCGCCAGTACGTCATCGACCGCTCCGAGCGCCACCGACGGCCCGTACCCCTTCCGGGCAAGCATGCTCACCAACCGTCGCCGTCGCTTCTGATGGTCCAGGCCGGTAGTGCTACGTGCCTTGCGCCGGACCAGCTCACGCGCCCGCTCGTGCTCGTCCTCGGGCTGCACCGTCTCCAGGGCCGCGTCGGCAACATCGCCCTCGATCCCCTTGCGGCGCAGTTCCTGGGCGAGCGCTCGGCGCGCCAGGCCCCGTTCGTTGTGCTTGCTCCGCACCAGCATCTCTGCGTAGGCAGCATCGTCGACGAGCCCGACCTCGGAGAACCGGTCGAGCACCTTCTCGATGATCGGGCCAGGGACGTCTCGCTTCGCCATGGCCTCGGCGAGCTGCGCACGCGACTGTGGCGCTGCGTTCAGCTTGCGCAGTGCGATCGTGCGCGCTACCTCCTCCGGGGCAGGCTCGGCATCCACAGCAGCCGCACCCGTCTCGGGCGGCTCCTGCACCCGGGAGGACCGCCGTCGGGCGTTGTTCATCACTGATCCACCTCACTCACCTCGACCACTCTCGAGCGGTCGGCACGGCCTTCGAGAACACCCGCACCGCCGTCAGGAATCGACGGCGGTGCGGACAAGTCGCGACCTGCCGCCAGAGCGGCTCGACCAGAGTCCTAGAAGTCGATCGCTTCCGCGGCCTCTCCGACCTCCGGAACGGCCTCCAACTTCACACCGATGCCGAGCTTGGTCTTGATCTTCTCTTCGATCTCCACGGCCAGCTCAGGATTGTCCTTAAGGAAGCGGCGCGAGTTCTCCTTGCCCTGCCCGAGCTGATCGCCCTCGTAGGTGTACCAGGCGCCGGACTTACGGACGATGCCGTGCTCGACGCCGAGATCGATGAGGCTGCCCTCGCGGGAGATTCCCACGCCGTAGATGATGTCGAACTCGGCCTGCTTGAACGGCGGGGCCATCTTGTTCTTGACCACCTTCACCCGGGTTCGGTTACCGACCGAGTCGGTCCCCTCCTTGAGCGTCTCGATACGGCGGATGTCCATACGAACCGAGGCATAGAACTTCAGCGCCTTACCGCCGGTGGTGGTCTCCGGCGAACCGAAGAACACCCCGATCTTCTCGCGAAGCTGGTTGATGAAGATCGCCGTCGTGCCCGAGGAACTCAGTGCACCGCTGATCTTGCGCAGCGCCTGCGACATCAGCCGTGCCTGCAGGCCGACGTGGCTGTCGCCCATCTCACCCTCGATCTCCGCCTTCGGCACGAGCGCCGCCACGGAGTCGATCACGATGATGTCCAGCGCGCCGGAGCGGATCAGCATGTCCATGATCTCGAGCGCCTGCTCACCGGTGTCCGGCTGGGAGACCAGGAGCGCGTCGGTGTCCACGCCGAGCTTCTTCGCGTACTCGGGGTCGAGCGCGTGCTCGGCATCGATGAAGGCGGCGATCCCGCCGTTCTTCTGGGCGTTCGCCACCGCGTGCAGGGCAACCGTGGTCTTACCGGAGGACTCCGGACCATAGACCTCGATGACTCGTCCGCGGGGCAGGCCACCGACGCCGAGTGCGACATCCAGTGCGATGGATCCGGTGGGAATCACCGCGACCGGGGGGCGGGTGTCGTCCCCGAGGCGCATCACCGAGCCCTTGCCGAAGTTCCGATCGATCTGCGCGAGCGCGGCGTCGAGAGCCTTGCTGCGATCTGCTGCTGGAGCAGCCATGGTTCACCTTCTTCGTCTGATGGGCGGCGATCCGCCTCGTTCTCGGATGGGACTGGTCTTTTCAGGGACCCGCCCTCTCCGGGCGGCAACCTCGAACGCAGGCTATGTCCGACCACCGACATCCGGTTCGCCTCGCCCACTGGCTGTGGACGACGCGGCACCGTCCTTGCGTCTGTGCACAGACTAAACGAACGGTTGTTCGATTCGTGCACGGCACGCCCGACACGCCGGAACATCTATCCCTGTTCTCTGCGCACTACTGCGCTACGCGTTGTAGTGTGCGGAGGACAGAAGGGGAATCGGCGCGGGACCGCTCCCCACGAACGAAGGGGCTCGGATGGACACCACACAACTGTTGAGAGGAGTGCTCGACGTCGCGGTGCTCGCCGTCGTCTCCCGCGAGGACGGGTACGGCTACGACGTGCTGCGCCGCCTGCGCGCCAGCGGCCTCACCGACGTCGGAGACGCCTCCGTCTACGGGACGCTGCGCCGGCTGTACGCCTCTGGAGCGCTCACCAGCTACGTCGTCCCCTCTGAGGAGGGGCCGCACCGCAAGTACTACGGAATCACGGCTCAAGGACGAGCGTCGTTGGAGCTCCAGTCCAAGCAGTGGCGCGAGTTCGAACGCACGATGACCGATCTTCTCGACCTGGCGGAGGCATCCTGATGTCCACGACCACCGACACCACCGAGACCGGGGCGACGAACGCCGTCGGGGCCTACGCCCGTGCGGTGCGCGAGCACCTGAACGATCTGCAGCCCGAGACCCTCGACGAGCTCACCGGCGGCCTGGAGGCCGACCTGACCGACTCCCTCGCCGACCGGTTGTCGCCGGAGGAGCTGGCGCGGATGAGTCCGGCCGACATGGCACGACGGTTCGGCGACCCGGGTGCGTACGCCGCCGAGATGCGCGACGCGGCCGGCATCGCGCCACCGGAACCAGGCCGCTCAGGGCGTCGCACGCTCGCCCAGGCGATCGCCGACGGCGGCCGCTCGCTGCAGGGGAGGTGGTCCGCCTTCGTCGCACGTCACAAGATCCTGACGGCGATCGGACCCATGGTCCGTGATCTGCGGCCTGTGTGGTGGGTTCTGCGGGGGTGGCTGCTCTTCCAGGTAGCAAGCCTGCTGCTCGGCCAGGCATGGGAGGTCTTTCCTGACGGCAACCTGTTCTGGCTGCTGCTCATCGGCTTCGTGGTGCTGAGCGTGCAGTGGGGACGCGGCGCGATCGGGCGTGGACCCGGCCTGCGCTGGACAGGGTACGCGGCGAGCGTCTTCGCGCTCCTGGTCGCGTTGCCGGTACTGACCGGGATCCAGCGAGCCGCCAGCATCCACGACTCCGCACTACGGTCTGCCACCTACGAGATGGGCTATGACGACGGGACCGCTGCGGCCGAGCAGCTGGCCTCATCAGGCGTGGTCGTCGACGGCGAGCGTGTCGACAACCTGTTCGTGTACGGCACGGACGGCCAGCCCATCGAAGCAGCTCAGATCGTCGACCAGGATGGGAATCCGATCATTCTCCAGCCCGAAGGTGGCGACTGGGAGAGCTGGGCGGAAGACGGGGCCGGCACTCCGATCTCGGGGGTGCCGCTCGCGGCGCTGGACGACGGTTCTGCGCTGAACGTGTTTCCGTACCGAACGATCGCACCCGCCCGGCTGATCCCGGAACCGGATGGCTCGTGGAGCTGGGACGAGACTGACGTACGGCAACCCCAGTGGCCGTTGCCATCGCTCACTCCCCTGCCGGATGGTGACGCACCCTCCGCCGGCTCCGACGCGGCGCCGGAGACCACCGAGGATTCCACGGGCGAACCGGAGCGATCCGAGGCCACCGACGACCAGTCCGCACCGGAGGAGACAGGCACCGGCTGAGTCCGGTCCACAAAACCCCGGCGGCGGTGACGGGAGGGGTCACCGCCGCCGGTCTGTGCACACCACTACCGCCGCAACTCAGCGCAACCCGACAGCGTCGTGGCGCCAGAACACGTCCGGGTATACCAGGGCGCCGCTCATCCAGCCCTCATATCCGGGCAGGCGCGCCACCTGGAATGCCACGTCCGGGATTCGCACCGACGGCGCTGTGAATCCGAGTGCGCTGGCGCGCTCGAACCCGAGGCGTGGGTAGAACCCGGGATGCCCCTCGAGGAACACCAGCCCACGCCCCGCCTCCGCCCCAGCGGCGAGCGCGGCGCGCACCAGTTCCGAACCGATCCCACGCCCCTGCGCCGTCGGGAGTACAGCGAGCGGGCTGAGCACCCACACCTCGACGAGCCGGCTCGGGGCGTCCACCCACGCACCAGTGAGCCGGACCTGGCCGACCACGGCCCCGCCGGTCTCAGCTACGAGGCTGATCGCGTCGAGGCTGCCGGCTCCCGTGCAGGCCATCGCGAGCGCACGATCCAGCTCGGCGACTCGATCTCCCTCCCCCGCTTGCGCATGCTCGAACGCCTGCCGGACGACGTCGAGGACGGCGGCACGCTCATCGGCCCGCTCGGGGCGGACGGCGACGGCGGTGCGGCGATCGTCGACAGGAGTCACCTGCGAGACGATGCCATGCCCGCACCGGGTCGGACCAATGATTTCCCGGGATTGCAACGTTCTGCGGCAATGTCGGTGGTCGCCCATAGTGTGTTGGACATGAACGAGGAGCGCGAGGAGTTCGAGCCGGCAGGGGGTGACCGGTCGGCCCTTCGCGCGCGCCACTCTCAGGTGGAGGTCCGGTTCAACGACGTGCTGGACGAGTTCGCTCGGCTCCCGCTCGACGCACGCCTCGCCGGCTCGGTGGTCGACACCCACCTGCTGACGCAGCTGCAGCGCCTCCCGTTGTTCGAGCTGGACCCCACGACCCTCGTGGAAGTGGTCGCCGCGGCCGAACGAGTGATCTCTCACGTGCAAGGTCTCCAGCTGCAGGCGACGGCGGCACTCGCCGAGCAGCTGGAGATGACGCCGCCCGATCTCGCCGATCACACCCGCGGACCCGCCGATGTGGCCGGCGACGAGTTGTCCCTGCGTCTGCGACGTCCCCGCGGCCAGGCACAGACCATGGTGCGCCGTTCTCGTGCCCTGACCACTGTGCTGACCGGCACCGGTGATGCCCTCACCGCTGGTCTCATCGACCTACCGCGCGCCGCAGCGATCGTCGACGGGCTGGACGGCGTGGCGTGGCAGGTGGCCGAACTGGTGGAGGAGCAGGTGCTCCCCGCGCGCCGGAGCGCACGGCGCGCCAGGTGCGCGACGATGTCGCCGCCGCACTGGTGGATGTCGATCCAGCCGAGGCGGAGAGGCGTGCGAGCCGTAGAAGGCAGGACCGTCACGTCTCACGGCCCCGCGCGCATTCCGACGGCGTCGCCTCGCTCCGGATCGAGGGTCCGGCCGCCGATGTGCTCACGCTTGACCTGGCGCTGGATGCCGCGGCGCGCGGCGCGAAAGCACGTGGTGACAACCGAACTCTGGACCAGCTCCGCTTCGACTGCCTGGCCACCGTGGGTGGGCACGCTTTGGCGACGGGACGCCTCGGTCCGGCCGAGGTCGGGCTGCCCCTCGCGACAGAGAATGGTCGGCGGCCGGAGATCCAGGTGCAGGTGAGCCTGGCCGACCTGATCCCACCGGATCCTGGGGGCGACACCGAGGCCTCCGATGGTCCCGCCCGGTCTGCCGCGTCCGCACCGATCCTCGCCGGATACGGCCCGATCACCCCGACGGCGGCCCGTGCGTTGGCCGCCGGTGGTACCTGGCGGCGCGTGGTCACCGATCCTGTGACCGGGACCGTGCTGAACGTGGGCCGTACCCGGTACCGACCCACCACAGCGATCGCCGAGCATGTGCGCACCCGCGACCGAACCTGCGTCCGGCCGGGGTGCGAGCATCGAGCAAGTTCCTGTCAGCTCGATCACACCGACGAGTGGCGCGACCCGGAGCGATATCGCCGGGGTGGATCCACCAGCGTCACCAATCTGGCGCCGTTGTGCACCCGCGACCATCTGATCAAGACCCACGGTGACTTCGGCGTGACCCAGGTGGAGCCTGGTGTGTTCGAGTGGCGCACCCCGAGCGGCCATCGCTATCGGCGCGAGCGCGACGGATCGACCCGACTGCTCAGTCACTGCACTCCCATGCGACCGATCGTGATGGTCGGTCCGGCTGACCGTGGCCGATATGAGGATGCGGGAGGTGGTCGTGGCGACGCGATCGTGATGCACGAGGGATGGTCCTCGGCCAGCGGCGATCAGGAACTCGAGCCACCCTTCTGAGGGCCAGTTCCTGAGATGCTCCGGTCCGTCGAGGGCCCACAACCCGGGGCACGGACCCGCAACCCGGGGGTGTTGACCGGCAACTCGTCAGTGGGACCAGCAACTCGGCGCCAGCGCTGAACGCTCGTCGCTCAGCGCTTGTGCTGGGCCTGCCGGTGATGCCAGCGCACCGACTCGGGCAGCTCGTTGACCTCACAGATCGCGGCCCACACCCGCCCGGGGGACTCGCCGTCCGCGAGCGCCTGGTTCGCAGTCCGGCTCCCCAGCGGAGCCAGCACCAGATCCTCGGCAAGCGATGCGGCATACGCGCCAAAGATGTCCTGCATCGCGGCGCGGAACTCGGAGTGCTTCACGCCCACCAGCCTACGGTCACCCCGGCGGCGGTTCGGACCGTGTTGCCAGCTCGGCTCGCAGCGCACGCACCTCGTCGGCGAGCGCCTCCACCTGGGCACGGGTCGCCGTCTCGACCCGCTCGTTCTCGGTACTCACCCGCTCCACCAGCCAGGACGCCAGCGTCGCCGTCACCACACCGAGCAGCGCGATCCCCCCGACCATCAGCACAGCAGCGATCACCCGGCCGGCCGCCGTCACCGGAAAGATGTCGCCGTAGCCCACCGTGGTGACCGTGACAGCCGCCCACCACAGACCGTCCCCGAAGCTGCCGATCATGGACCCTGGCGCACCCCGCTCCGCATCGGTAATCGCCAGCCCGGCAACGAGGATCATCACGAGCGAACCGAACCCCGTGTACGTCGCCACTCGCCCACGCATGGTGTGCAGACCGACTCGGTTGAGCACCGTGATGAGGTTGAGCAGGACGAGCAGCCTCAAGGGCCGGAACATCGGGACGGCGAGTGCCACGAGATCGATGACGTTGCGGCGCACGAACCGGGAGCGGTCCTCCGCCAGGCCCAGACGCACGGCATAGTCGATCCAGAAGATCACCCAGGTGATCAGCACGACCACGTGGCACGTGCGGGTCACGTCCGCGGGGATCTGGGGCCAGATGATCGGGGTCGCATAGGCACCCAGAAACACCAGTGCTGCCGCGACCAGCCACCATTCGGTCCGTTCCTCCCACACCTCCAGCCGCGACATGACCCACATGATCGCAGAGGCCCTCGACGGCGCGTGGCCGTTCCGATCCGAGGTATCTCCCGGCCGACGATGTCAGTACCACGCGGCACAATGAGGAACGTGACCACACCGGCGGTACTCACCAGGTTCAGCGAACCGACCCGTGCCTGGTTCGCCAGTGCCTTCGCCGCCCCCACCGACGCCCAGGTGGGCGCGTGGGAGGCGATCTCCTCCGGAGAACACGCCCTCGTCGTGGCGCCGACCGGGTCGGGGAAGACGCTCGCCGCGTTCCTCTCCGCCCTGGACCGGCTGCTCACCGCCGAACAGCCGAGTGAGCGGGCGCGCCGGTGCCGGGTGCTGTATGTCTCTCCGTTGAAAGCACTGGCGGCGGATGTCGAACGCAACCTGCGCTCCCCGCTGGTCGGCGTCACCCAGGCCGCGACGGCCACCGGCACCCCGGTCAACGATGTCCAGGTCGGTGTGCGCACCGGCGACACCCCCGCTGCCGAGCGCCGCTCCTTCGCGACCAGGCCGCCGGACATCCTGATCACCACACCCGAGTCGCTCTTCCTCATACTCACCTCCTCCGCACGGGAGGGGCTGCGCGGCGTGGAAGCAGTGATCATCGACGAGGTGCACGCCCTCGCGGGGAACAAGCGTGGAGCGCACCTGGCGCTCTCGTTGGAACGCCTCGATGCACTCCTGGACCGCCCGGCACAGCGGATCGGACTCTCGGCGACGGTCCGGCCCGCCCAGACCGTCGCCGCCTACCTGTGCGGTACCCGCGCGCTCGAGGACGGCGGCCGGCAGGTGCGGGTGGTCCAGCCGCACGTGTCCAAGGAGCTGCGGATCGACGTGGTGGTCCCGGTCCCGGACCTCGCCGACCTGCCCGGGTCCGCCGGGGCGGCATCCACCACCGGACCCAACCTCAGCGGTGATGCCGCCGGGATGGTTCCCGAGGGGCGCCCCCGCACGGGTACGGGCAACGGCGGGTCGATCTGGCCGCACGTGACCGAACGCGTGGTCGACCTGATCACGAGCCACACCTCCACCATCGTGTTCACGAACTCACGGCGCGGCGCCGAACGACTCGCGGCACGCATCAACGAGTGCCATGCCGAACGGCTCGGCCTCGGCGGTGATCTTGATCCTGGGTCGGCCTGGGCCGCAGAAGTTCCCGCCCAGTCGGGCACGTCCCTCCCTGAGCCGCCCGACCTGCCCCCCGAGGCCATCATCGCCCGCCCGCACCACGGGTCGATGAGCCGGGACGAACGCACCGCGACCGAGACGGCCCTGAAGAACGGGACGCTGCCCGCGGTCGTCGCCACCAGCTCGCTGGAGCTCGGGATCGACATGGGCGCAGTGGACCTGGTGGTTCAGGTCGGCGCCCCGCCGTCGGTCGCCAGCGCGTTGCAACGGATCGGTCGCGCCGGGCATCAGGTCGGTGCGCTCTCCCATGGGGTGGTGCTCCCCACCCATCGCGGTGATCTCCTCGCCGCGGCAACCACCGCCGTCCGGGCGCGCGACGGAGCGATCGAAGAGGTGCAGCTGCCGGCCAACCCGCTGGACGTGCTCGCCCAGCAGATCGTCGCCATGTGTGCGCAGCAGACGTGGGAGGTTGATGCGCTGGCCACCGTCGTGCGCCGCGCTGCCCCGTTCGAGGGTCTCTCCGATCGAGTCCTGACGGCGGTGCTCGACATGCTCTCCGGACGGTACCCCAGCGAGGAGTTCGCCGAGCTGCGCCCTCGGCTGACCTGGGACCGGGTCGCCGGCACAGTGACCGGGCGCCCCGGTGCGCTCCGCCTCGCCGCCACCAGCGGGGGCACCATCCCTGATCGGGGCCTCTACGGGGTGTACGTGGTCGGCGAGCAGACGTCGGCACGTGGCGGGAAACGCGTCGGGGAACTCGATGAGGAGATGGTGTACGAGTCGCGGGTCGGCGACACCTTCACGCTGGGCTCGAGCACGTGGCGGATCGAGGACATCACCCCGGACCGGGTGCTCGTCTCCCCCGCCCCTGGGCTACCCGGGCGCCTGCCGTTCTGGAAGGGAGACCGCCCCGGCCGCCCAGCCGAGCTCGGCCGAGCGATCGGCGCCATGATGCGCGAGGTGTCCGAGAGCGGGATGAGCACCTCGTCGGTGGCCGAATGGGGCCTGGACGACTGGGCCGCCGAGAACCTGCTCGCCTACCTGCGCGACCAGGAGGAAGCCACCGGGCGCCTCAGCACCGATCGCACCCTCGTGGTGGAACGCTTCCGGGACGAGCTCGGCGACTGGCGGGTGGTCATCCACTCCCCCTACGGTGCCGAGGTGCACGCCCCGTGGGCGCTGATCCTCACCGCACGGCTGCGGGAGCGGTTCGGGATGGACGTCGCTGCCATGCACGCCGACGACGGCATCGTGCTGCGCCTGCCGGACACCGATGCGGGATGGGCGTTGGAGGCGGATACCTACGGTCCGGTCGGTGGCGCCGGCGCCGAGGACCTCCTCACGCGCGCCCGGGACGAAGGCGGTAGCGGCGACCTCACTCTCGACGACCTACTCCTCGACCCTGACCGTCTCGAGTCCGACGCCCTCGCTGCCTTGTCAGGTTCAGCACACTTCGCCGCTCGGTTCCGGGAGGCTGCTGCCCGCTCCTTGCTGCTGCCGCCGCGCCGCCCGGACCGCCGGCAGCCGTTGTGGCAGCAGCGCCAGCGCAGCGCGCAGCTGCTGGCGGTGGCTGCTGACTACGGTGACTTCCCCGTGGTGCTCGAAGCCGTGCGCGAGTGCCTGCAGGACGACTATGACGTAGCCGCGCTGGTGGAACTGATGCGCGCTGTGCGCGGTCGTGAGGTGCACGTGGTGGAGGTGAGCACGCCAACTCCCTCGCCGTTCGCCCAGTCGTTGCTGTTCGGTTACGTGGCGCAGTTCCTCTACGGAGAAGACACCCCGTTGGCGGAGCGCCGGGCTGCTGCCCTGACCCTGGACGCCGATCTGCTCGCCGACCTGCTCGGCGACGGCGCCGAGATCGCCGACCTGCTCGACCCGGACGCGCTGGATTCCGTCGAGGCCGAGGTGGGATGGCGCACCGACGCCGCCCGGGTCCGCGATCCGGAGGGGCTGCTCGACCTGATTCGGCGGCTGGGCCCGATCGGCGCAGAGTCGCTCGCCCTGCGTGCCACCGACGCCGGTGCCGTGCCGGATTGGCTGACCTCGCTGCACCAGACCCGTCGGGTGCTGCCTGTGCGGGTGGCCGGCGAGGCACGTTGGGCCGTGCTCGAGGACGCAGGCCGTCTCCGTGACGCTCTGGGTGTCGCCCTCCCGACCGGGCTGCCGGAGGCGCTCACCGACCCCGTACCCCGGGCGTTGGAGGACCTCGTGCGACGGTACGCCCGCACGCATGGGCCGTTCCGTGCCGGAGAACTGGCGGAGTGGTACGGCATCGGCATCGCTGCGGTACACCCGGTCCTGACCGAGCTGGTCCGTCGCGGCGCGCTCACCGCCGGAACGCTCCGCCCCCAGGAATCCCACTCGCCGGTCAGTCGCGCGATGGCCGGTCCGGACTACTGCGACGCCGAC
The DNA here is from genome assembly GCF_900105765.1 of Ruania alba. Taxonomy (NCBI): domain Bacteria; kingdom Bacillati; phylum Actinomycetota; class Actinomycetes; order Micrococcales; family Ruaniaceae; genus Ruania; species Ruania alba. The sequence goes on along the minus strand of NZ_FNTX01000001.1, from coordinate 951,773 downwards.
GTGCTGCGCCGGATCCGCCGCCGTTCCCTGGCGGCGCTGCGTGCCGAGGTGGAGGCCGTCCCGCCGGAACGGCTCGGGGTCGCCCTGCCTCGCTGGCACCAGGTGCGTTCGCTGCGAGGGGCCGACGGCGTGCTGACAGTGATCGACCAGCTCGCCGGTACGCCGGTCGCCGCATCCGCGTGGGAGTCCCTGGTCCTCCCCGCCCGGGTGAGCGACTACGCCCCGGAGATGCTCGACGAGCTCACCACCTCTGGTGAGGTGGTGTGGGTGGGTGCCGGCTCCGGCCCGGGTGCCGACGGTCTGGTGGCCCTGTTACCTGCGGACGCGGTCGCCGATCTCGCGCCGTCGATCAAGGAACCGGTGACCACCCCGGTGCATCGGAGGGTGCTGGAGGTGCTCTCCCGCGGGGGCGGGCTGTTCTTCCGTGACGTGGTCACCGCAGTGCGCGACGATTGGCACGAGCTCGCCACCCCGGACGTCGAAGGGGCCCACGCACCGGACGGGCCGCCGTCGGCCGAGGAGATCCTGACGGCCCTGTGGGACTGCGTGTGGGACGCCGGCGCGACGAACGACAGCCTCGCCCCGCTGCGTGCTCGGCTGGGCGCCAAGCCACGGCCTGGGACGCGCAGCACCAGACGTGCGCGGCCGCGTGGACGATCACTGCGCGCCACCCGGCCGGCACCACCGGTACCCGACACGGCGGTGGGCCGGTGGTCCGCCGTGCCGGCACGTGCTCAGACCTCCCGGCGCGCCACGATCGCCGCCCTGGCACTGCTCGACCGGGACGGGCTGGTCACCCGAGGGAGTGCGAGCCTGGCCGTTCCGGGCGGGTTCAGTACCGCCTACCGCGCGCTGGCGTCCCTGGAGGAAAGCGGCCAGGTGCGCCGCGGCTACTTCGTGGAGGGCCTCGGAGCCGCCCAGTTCGCACTGCCTGACGCCGTCGAGCGGCTGCGTTCCACAGCCGGCACGGCATCAGGGACCGCGACACCCGGCACCACGCTCCTGCTCGCCGCGACCGACCCGGCCAACCCCTACGGTGCTGCACTGTCCTGGCCCGACCCGGTCGGACTGGCCGAGGCGTCCTCCGCGCACCGGCCGGGGCGCAAGGTCGGGGCGAGTGTGGTCCTCGTCAACGGTGCACCCGTGCTGTACCTGGAACGGGGTGCGCGTTCGGTGCTGAGCTTCACCGAGGAGATCGATCTGCTCGACGCCGCCGCAGCGGAACTGGTGCGGATGGCCACCGCGGGCGCGCTCGGCAGGTTCACCGTGACGAAGGTCGACGGCGCTGCCGCGCTCGGTTCGAGCTCACCGGCAGCGCAGGCTCTGCTGGACGCGGGCTTCCTGGCCACCCCGAGCGGCCTGCGGATTCGGCGGCGTTGACCGATGCCAGAGGGTGATGTGCTGCTGCGGGTCGCACGCCGACTCACTGCGGCATTGGCAGGCGGCCCGTTGATCCGTGCAGACGTGCGGTGGCCCGATGTCTCCGGCGCCGACCTGGTGGGACGCCGCAGCCTCGGGACGATCTGCTACGGCAAACATCTGCTCACCCGAATCGACGACGGTCGCACCCTGCGCACGCATCTGCGGATGGACGGACGATGGCTGGTGCGGCGCACACTCACACCCCCGGAACCACTGCGACGCCCGATGATCCGTGCGGTCATCGCCACCCGCGCCTGGACCTGCGTCGGTGACCACCTCGGCATGGTGGACCTGATCGCGACCCGCGACGAACCCACGTTGCTACGTCGTCTCGGCCCGAACCTGATGGCAGATGAGGTCGATATCGACCAAGCAGTGCGGAACTGCCGGACTCAGGGAGAACGTCCGATCGGCGCAGTCCTGCTCGATCAGAGCGTGGCCGCCGGGATCGGCACGATCTATCTCGCGGAGACCCTGTGGCGGCACCGGATCAGCCCGTGGCGGCCGGCCTGCGACGTGGGTGACGTGCACGCCGTCTTCACCACCGCTGCGACCTTGATGCGCCGCTCCGCGGACGCACCCACGCTCACCGCGACCGGGATCCGTGACCAGCCCACGCACGTGCACGGACGCACCGGCCTGGCGTGCCCCCGCTGTGGCGGAACGATCGCCGTCGCACCGGTCGGAGCGGCGCCCTACGAACGACCCGCTTTCCACTGCCCCGCCTGTCAGCCGGAGTAATCGGCGAACGCAGCCGGAATGGCCGGCGAACGTGCGAGAGGCACCGCCGATGGGCGGTGCCTCTCGTCGCCTGCTGTCCGGCTGATGCCGGGTCAGACTGTCGCCAGATCCTCCTGGCCGAACTGGCTGACGAAGTCTGCCGGGATCGTGTCCGGGATCGCGATGCCTTCAGCGAGTGCGACGCGGTCGGAGACCTCACGCAACACCACCGAGAGCGGAATGTTCAGTGCCTCGCAGATGGAGGAGAGCAACTCCGAGGAGGCTTCCTTCTGACCGCGTTCCACCTCGGAGAGGTATCCGAGCGAGACGCGCGCGGCCGAGGAGACCTCACGCAGGGTTCGTCCCTGCCCCTGGCGAGCGCCACGAAGGACATCACCGATCTCTCGTCGTAGAACCACCATGGTGCGTCCCTCCTCTCGCTCTGCCGTCATCATTGGTGTCTTACCGTACCCCGGTGTGCTGACACCGTCGTGCTTCATATCCATCATCACCGTGTACAACGCGCGTACCGGTCGATCTGTTCCGTCCCCACCAGCCTAGGGGGTGGATCGCCGTGTGGAACGCCTCACACATCACGATCAGATTCCAAGACGGCAACAAGCGCGGCAAGAGCCAGCCCGCAGGTCGCGGTGCGCACCAGCGGGCGTGTGCCGGCAAGTCGGTACCCACGCACCTGTCCTCGCACCGGGACGCCGTTCTGACCGCCGGCCACGGCAGCCACGTACACCGTCCCGGCCGGGTGCCCGTCGGCCGGTCCAGGCCCGGCAACCCCCGTGGTGGCCACCCCGACGTCTGAGCCGAGAAGGCGACGGACGCCGTCGGCCATCTGCCAAGCGACCTCGGGGTGCACCGGGCCGTGGGTGGCGAGGAGCTCGCCGTCCACCCCGAGAAGCTCACGCTTCACCCTCGTCGCGTACGCCACGACTGCCCCGAGGAGCGCATCCGAGGCACCTGGCGGTTCCGCCAGACGTGCCGCGACGGCGCCGGCCGTGAGGGACTCTGCCACTGCCACCGTCCGCCCGAGGGCGCGGGCCCGGGCGATCACTCGGGCAGCGGTCATGGCTGGTGGTCGTGCACGATCCGCCAGGCGCGCCAGCAGTAGTCCAGGCCGGTCACCACGGTCACCGCGGCGGCGGCGTACACCACCACGAGCCCGGTCACCAGGACGACATCGCCGAGCGGGGGGCCGAACAGCTCGGTGGCAGACAGCAGGAGCAGGCAGATGGCCACCACCTGGAGCACTGTCTTCAACTTGCCACCGTTCGAGGCTGCCATCACCGAACGTCGCACCATCACGAACCGCAGGATGGTGATGCCTATCTCCCGCACCAGGATGACGATCGTCACCCACCACGGAATCACCCCGAGCAGGGAGAGCATCACGAACGCCGACCCGGTGAGCAGCTTGTCTGCGAACGGATCCGCGATCTTGCCGAAGTTGGTGACGATCCCGCGGCTACGTGCGATCGATCCGTCCAGCTTGTCCGTGATCGCCGCGGCGATGAACACACCGAGGGCGCCCAACCGGGCCGCGGTCGAGTCCTGCCAGAGCAGCACGACGAACACAGGGACCAGCACCACCCGCAGCATCGTGAGCACATTCGGGAGGTTCCAGAGCTGCGCGGCCGGCTGGGCCGACGGCGTCTCAGCGTTGCTCGTCACCCACCCAGGGTAGGGGAACCTGCGGCGATCGGCTCATCACTCCCTCGACCCGTGGACAGCCGGAAGACTGCCCAGCAGGGTCAACTACCCTCCAGCCATGCGACCACGCCGCCGGCACAGCTGGGTGCTGCCCGCCGTCCTCACCGCGACGGTGCTGCTGGCCTACGTCGGCGCGGCGACGCACGTGTACCGGACCGGCCCCGGTGCCGAGCCGAGCGCACCGCCGAGCAGTACGGTATCCAGCACATCACCAGCCACGCCGACCACTTCGCCCGAAGCGGATCCGTCGGACCCGGCAGACGATGAGGCAATCTTCACCATCGGCGCCGCCGGCGACGTGCTTCCGCACGACGCACCGATCGAGACCGCCCGCACCGACGACGGCTATGACTTCACCCCGATGCTCGAGGCTACGCGGGCCTGGAGCTCCGGAGCAGACCTCGCCCTGTGCAACATGGAGGTACCCCTCGCGCTTCCTGGCGAGGAGCCCAGCGGGTATCCGCTGTTCGGAGCACCGGGCGAGCTGCCCGGCACCCTCGCGGAGCTCGGCTGGGACGGCTGCTCCACCGGCACCAACCACTCCCTGGACCGCGGACTGGACAACCTCACCCACACGCTGGACGTCTTCGACGAGGCCGGCCTCGGCCACGCGGGGACCGCGCGCAGCCGCGGCGAGGCCGACACGCCGCAGCTGTACCGGCTGGAACGAGCCGGGCAGCAGATCACCGTCGCGCAGGTCGGCGGCACCTATGGCACGAACGGCCTGCCGATCCCGGCCGACGCGCCATGGGCCGTCACTCTCCTGGACGCCGAGGCTCTGATCGCCCAGGCTCGGACCGCACGCGAGGCGGGCGCCGACCTGGTGGTCGCCACCCTGCACTGGGGTGAGGAGTACCAGCACAGCCCCAATGCGGACCAGCGCTCGCTCGCCGCTGCGCTGGCCGAGTCCGGGCAGGTGGACCTGGTGATCGGCACGCACCCGCACGTACCGCAACCGTTCGCCCTACTCGACGGCGGTCCTGACGGTTCCGGGATGTGGGTCGCCTACTCGTTGGGGAACTTCATCTCCAACCAGGACGACGATTGTTGCGTCCCGCAGACGGCCACCGGCCTGTTCCTCACCGCGACCGTCGTCAAGCGTGCCGATGGCCCCGCCCGCGTGACCGGGATGGAGTGGTCACCGATGACCGTCGACCGCGAGGGCGGACAACATGTCTACCCACTGCGCTCCCTCACCAGCGGTGCAGAGCCGGACGGGCTCACTCTCTCCCCCAGCGAGCTCAGCTCCCGGCTCGACGGGGTGCAGGAGGTGATGGCCGAGTCCACGGGCGCGACGTTCCCGGAGCGTCACGATCCCCCCGCGGCGACCGGCCCCGAACCCGAGGTGGTACCGCGATCGTGAGACCCATGCACCTGGTGGCCATGGTGAATCCGCCCACCAGCCAGTACGCCGAGAACTGGCGCCACCCGTTGAGCCGGACCGACTGGCTACAGGCACGCTTCTACGCCGATCTCGCCCGCACCTTGGAACGAGGGTGCTTCGACATGATGTTCATGCCGGACATCCTGGCGATCCCGGAGGACCACCACGGCGCCTACGACACCACCGTGCGCACCGGTGGCAAGGGCACCATCGCCCTGGACCCGACCACGATCGCTGCGGTCGCAGCCACAGCGACCACCCGGCTCGGTCTCGGAGCGACCATCTCCACCACCTTCGTTCCGCCCTATCTGCTCGCGCGCACGCTGCTCAGCCTGGACCACCTCTCCGGCGGTCGGATGGCGTGGAACATCGTCACCTCCACGACCGACGCGGAAGCGCGCAACCTCGGTCGGGAGTCGATCCCCGGCAAGGAAGACAGGTACAACCACGCCGACCTCGTCGTGCGCACCGCGCTGCAGCTCTGGGAGGGCTGGGACGCTGACGCGCTCGTCCTGGACCCCAGCACGCGCACGTTCGCCGACCCGACCCGCATCCATCGGATCGCCGACGACCTGCCCAGTCGAGGTCCGCTCACCCTGCCGCGCAGCCCGCAGGGTCGGCCGGTCCTCATGCAGGCCGGAGCCTCGCCACGGGGCCGTGAGTTCGCTGCCACCTGGGCGGAGCTGGTGTTCGTCGTCGCTGACACCGCTGAGGCGATGCGCGCGACGCGCCTCGAGCTGCGTGAACGAGCCGCGCACCTGGGCCGCGACCCGGACGGGATCCGCATCCTGCCTGCGGTGCAGCCGATCCTGGGGGCCAGCGACGCGAGTGCGGCAGGGCGCCTGGTCGAGCTCGAGTCGCTGCTCGACGGCGACGAGATCCTCACCATGCTGGCCCGCCTCATGCATGCCGATCCGTCCGCACTGGACCCGGACGCCGACGCGGCGCAGTTCCTCACCGCCCACCGCGGCGCGACCGGCAGTACCGGCTTCGAGGACATGATGCTCCGGGCGTGCCGTGCGGAGGGGCTGTCCGTGCGCGGACTCGCCGCTCGGCAAGCGATGAGCCAACTCAAGCCACAACCCACCGGGAGCCCGGCCACGGTGGCCGACTATCTCTGCGAGCTCGTCGAGACCGGGGCGGCAGACGGGTTTGTCATCTCCTCGGCGCTGTTCCCGACCTCGTTGGAGGAGTTCGTCTCAGGCGTCGTGCCGGAGCTGCAACGGCGGGGCGCGCTAGACACCGGCGATGGTCCGGACACGTTGCGCGGCCGGCTCGGGCTCCCCGAGCCGGCCCGTCTCACCGGCGGTCGGTGAGCGCCCAGGCGTCCTCGGACTCGGACTCCTCGGCGTCATCGTCGGCATAGGCGCTGCCGTAGTCGTCACTGTCGCCGAACGCACCACGGGACCCGCTGTAGTGGGCGTCGTCGTAGACGACACCACCGCCCGCGGCAGCGGCAGGCTCACTCTCGGCGGACCCGGCGGCGTCGGCGGACCCGGCGGCGTCGGCCGGCGGAGTCTCGCCTCGCAAGGTGGCCAATGTCGCGGGCAGATCGTCCGGTTGCACCATCACGTCGCGCGCCTTGGATCCCTCCGAGGGGCCGACGATCTCCCGCGACTCCAGCAGGTCCATCAGGCGACCCGCCTTGGCGAACCCGACACGCAGCTTGCGCTGCAGCATCGAGGTGGATCCGAACTGTGTGGTCACCACGAGCTCGGCCGCCTGCAGGAGCAGGTCGAGGTCGTCGCCGATGTCCTCGTCCACCTGCTTCTTCACCTGCGGAACCACCACGTCCTCGCGATAGTTCGGCTTGAGCTGAGCCTTGACGTGGTCGACCACGGCGTGCACCTCGGACTCGGTGACCCAGGCACCCTGCACACGCATGGGCTTGGCCGCACCCATCGGGAGGAACAGCGCGTCACCCTGTCCGATGAGCTTCTCGGCGCCGGGCTGATCGAGCACCACGCGCGAGTCCGCAAGCGAGGAGGTCGCGAACGCCAGCCGTGAGGGAACGTTCGCCTTGATCAGACCGGTCACCACATCGACGCTGGGGCGCTGGGTGGCGAGCACCAGGTGGATCCCCGCAGCGCGCGCGAGCTGAGTGATCCGCTGGATGGAGGCCTCCACGTCACGCGGTGCCACCATCATCAGGTCGGCGAGCTCGTCCACGATCACCAGCAGGTACGGGTAGGGGGTGATCGTGCGTTCGCTACCCGGCAGCGGCTTCACCTTGCCGCTACGCACCCCCTGGTTGAAGTCATCGATGTGCTTGTACCCGTAGGTCGCCAGATCGTCGTACCGGGTGTCCATCTCCCGAACGACCCATTCGAGGGCCTCGGCTGCCTTCTTCGGGTTGGTGATGATTGGTGTGATCAGGTGCGGAATGCCCTCGTAGATCGTGAGTTCGACCCGCTTCGGGTCCACCAGCACCATCCGGACCTCCTCCGGAGTGGCACGCATCATGATCGAGGTGATCATCGAGTTCACGAACGAGGACTTACCGGCACCAGTGGCACCAGCCACGAGCATGTGCGGCATCTTCGCCAAGTTCGCCACCACGTAGCCGCCCTCGACATCCTTACCCACACCCATCACCATCGGGTGCTCGGTGCGCCGCGCCGGTCCGGAACGCAGCACATCGCCCAGGGCCACCGTCTCGCGGTCCGCGTTCGGGATCTCGATACCGATGGCCTTCTTGCCCGGGATCGGAGAGAGGATCCGCACGTCCGCCGACGCCACCGCATAGGCGATGTTCTTGCTCAGCGCGGTGACCCGTTCCACCTTCACGCCGGCGCCGAGCTCCACCTCGTAGCGCGTGACCGTGGGACCGCGGGTGAACCCGGTCACTTCGGCGTTCACGCCGAAGTCGGTGAGCACCGCGGTGAGTGCCTCGACCACGCGGTCGTTCGCTGCGGACCGGGTCTTGTGCGGTGGTCCCTGGAGCAGCGTCTCGTCGCCCGGAAGCGTATAGGTCATGCCAGGGTCGAGCACGAGCTGTTCCGCCCGGGCCGGCAGTGCCTCCGTCGGCGGGGCAGCCAGTTCCTCGGGTGCCGGCTCCGCCGAAGCCTCCGGCGGTGCCGCTGGTGCCGCACCGCGACCAGGCCTCGGGGCCGGTGCTGCGTCGTCAGGGGCAAGCTCAGCAGCCTGCTCGAACGCCTCGTCGCCGTGGAACGCACCCGGCTCCACGGCAGGTTCGGCGCCAGCCTTGCGGGCTCGTTTGCGGCGCTTGCTCACCGCCGTGGCGGCCAGATCATCACCGTCAGCGGGCGCGACCTCACTGTCGTGGCTCGCATCATCGTTCACCTCGGCATCGACGTCCTGCCCGGTGATCCAGTCCAGACCTTGCCGGAAGCGTCGCGGGATCGCTGCCACCGGAGTGGCCGTGACCACCAGCAGTCCGAAGAACCCGAGCAGCACCAGCAGCGGGATCGTGACCCAGATCGTCAGGGCTGCCGAGATCGGATTGGCCGCGACCCACCCGATGAGGCCACCGGCGGCGAACACGTCGAACCAGTCCGGTGGCGCGGGCAGTCCCGACGCCACGTGCACCAGGCCACACACCGAGACCACGATCGCGCTCAACCCGATGGTGATGCGGCCGTTCACCTCTCCGCGGTCCGGATGCCGCATCAGCCGGATGGCGAGGAAGACCAGGATCAGTGGGATCACCACGGACAGCAGGCCCACCCCGCCGGCAGCAGCGGCGTGCACCCAGTCACCGGCGTCCCCGGAGAGACCGAACCACTCCCGGACGGCGACGATCACGGCAAGCGCGAGGAGCAGGAAGGCGAGCCCGTCCCGCCGGTGGGCAGGGTCGAGTCCCTTGGCACCGGATCCGATCGAGCGGGCGGTCCCGCCGACCACATGCGCCGTGCCCATCCACAGGCCCCGCACGATCCGGATCGGCAGCGGTGGCTTGGGTGGTGCCGTGCTCTTTCCGCGAGAACGCGACGCGTTCGCCTTGGTGGCGCTCGCGCTCTTCTTGCGTCCTGGTGCGGCGGACCGTGCGGGGGAAGTCGTACGGGTCGCCATGATGTGAGTCGTCCCTCCTCAATCAGGCATGCCGAGACAGGCCTGTCGCAAGCCACTCAACCAGGTCGACGGCGGAACCTGCGGGACTGACACGCGCACAACCGGTGAAAGGTGCCGCGGGTGGGCGAAGGCGAGCCTGCTCACCGATCGTGACTCAGGCGAGCAGGCCGATTGCGAGCGTGACCAGTCCGGCGACCAGCACAGCGCCGCCGGCCACGATCAGGAACACCCAGCGGTTCGGCGAGGTTCGCCCTGATCCCATCGCAGAGAAGAAGAAGCCGGCCGGCATCACGATCGCGGCGACCAGCACCCCGGACCGGGCGAGCCAGAGCCAGAACCCGGTGAGCGCCGTCGACTCGGCCAGCAGCAGGCACACCAGACCGAAGACGATCAGGATGCCCGCGTGGCCATGCCCGGCGCGGTAGAAGGACCGTTGGAACTCCGTCGCCGGGACCCCGCCGCTAGCGACGCGGGCGAGGAAGGCGCCGCCGGAGGTCACCGTCACCGCGGCGAGCAGCACGATTCCCGCGGTGGTCTGGGCATCGGTGGAAAGGGTCAGCACGGCACATCCTTCGTTCGCGGTCCGCTGTTTCCTAACACTGTTAGCAAACAGCGTGTGAGAACCCTTGTCAAGGGGTACCCTCGTCGGTGTGGCCAGACCTCGCCAGTACGACGACGCCGTTCGACGACGCCTGCTCGACCATGCCTCGCGGCTGATCTCCACCCATGGCGCCGACAGGTTCTCGCTGCGGCAGCTCGCCGGCGCCGCGGAGACCACCACAGCCGCCGTGTACACGCTCTTCGGCGGGCGGGACGAGCTCGTGCACGCTGTGGTGGACGAGGGCTTCACGCGGTTCGCGGAACACCTGCAGTCCGTGGCACCGAGCGACGATCCGTCGGCCGACCTCTTCGAGTTGGGGCTGGCATATCGGCGCAGTGCCCTCGCCGACCCGCACTTCTACCGGGTGCTGTTCGGTCCCGGCACCCTACGCTCCGGGACCGATAGCACCGCGCACCCCACGTTCAGGGTGCTCGTGACCGCGGTCGCCCGGGTGCACCCGGACACCGACGACGCGCACGTCGAGACCGAAGCGCTGCGGCTCTGGGCGCTCGTGCACGGCCTGGTCGGGCTCGAGCTGGCCGGCCTGCTGCCGGGCGACGCCGACGAGCAGGACCAGCGCTACCGGGCCGCGCTGCTCGGCACCGCCGCGCACGACCTCAGGACGGGCACCAGCTGATCAACAGATCAGGACTCCACGACCACCGGGATGATCATCGGCCGCCGCCGCAGCCGGCTCGAGGCATAGCGACCGACCACCCGGCGCACCACCTGCTGCATCTGATGCGTATCGGCGTTGCCACCCTCGGCGGCTTCCTTCAACGCCTTGGTGATCTCCGGCACGATCTCGGCCAGCTTGTCCTCCCCCTCGGCCACGCCACGCACATGCAGCTCGGGTCCGGCCACCACGGCGCCGGTGGAGGAGTCGACCACGGCGAAGATCGAGATGAACCCTTCTTCACCGAGGATGCGACGGTCCTTGAGCTCGGCCTCGGTCACCCCGCCGACGGAGGATCCATCCACATAGACGTACCCGCACGGGACCGCGCCGGCGATCCTGGCCTTCCCGTCCACGAGATCGACCACCACGCCGTCCTCGGCAAGCACCACCCGCTCCGGCGGGACGCCCGTCTTCACCGCGAGCGCCCCGTTCGCTACCAAGTGCCGGACCTCACCGTGCACCGGCATCACGTTCTTCGGACGCACGATGTTGTAGCAGTAGAGCAGCTCACCGGCCGACGCATGCCCAGAGACGTGCACGCGCGCATTGGCCTGGTGCACCACCTTGGCCCCGAGGCGGATCAGCCCGTTGATGATCCGGAACACCGCGTTCTCGTTGCCGGGGATCAGGGAGGACGCGAGGATCACCGTGTCGCCCGGACCCACCGAGACCCGATGGTCGCGGTTCGCGATCCGGGAGAGCGCCGCCATCGGCTCCCCCTGGGAGCCCGTGCACATCAGGACCATCCGGTCCTCGGGCAGGTCGTCGATCTTCTTGACGTCGATCAGCACCCCGTCCGGCACCTTGAGGTAGCCCAGTTCGGAGGCGATCGTCATGTTCCGCACCATGGACCGGCCCACCAGCGCCACTCGGCGACCGTGGGCATGGGCGGCATCGAGCACCTGCTGCACGCGGTGCACGTGCGAGGAGAACGAGGCCACCACGATCCGGCCCTCGGCCTGGGCGAAGACGCCGTCCAGCACCGGACCGATGTCCCGCTCGGAGGTGGTGAACCCCGGCACCTCGGCGTTCGTGGAGTCGGTCATGAACAGGTCCACGCCCTCTTCGCCGAGGCGGGCAAAAGCGCGGAGATCGGTGATGCGCGAGTCCAGCGGAAGCTGATCCATCTTGAAGTCGCCGGTGTGCAGCACCATCCCTGCCGGCGTACGTACCGCGACGGCCAGAGCGTCCGGGATCGAGTGGTTCACCGCCACGAACTCCAGGTCGAACGGCCCGACCTTCTGCCTCTGCCCCTCGGCCACCTCACGCAGCACCGGCTTGATCCGGTGCTCCTTGAGCTTGGCGGCGATGAAGGCGAGCGACAGCTTGGAGCCCACGATCGGGATGTCCTTGCGCAATCGCAGGAGGTACGGGACAGCACCGATGTGATCCTCGTGACCGTGCGTGAGCACGATGGCCTCGACCTGGTCCATCCGGTCCTCGATGTAGCTGAAGTCCGGCAGGATCAGGTCGACCCCGGGCTGGTGGTCCTCGGGGAAGAGCACGCCGCAGTCGATCACCAGCAGACGGCCGGCGAACTCCAGCACCGCCATGTTCCGCCCGACCTCACCGAGCCCTCCGAGGGGAACGATGCGCAGCGCTCCCTGCGCCAGGGGCCCGGGAGGCTTGAGGTCGGGGTGGGGGTGGCTCATCGATCGGCATCCTCAAGTAGGTCGTGCAGGATCAGGGCGGTGCGCAGGTCGGCCATCTCGGCCGCATTGGCCTCCACCAGCGGGGAGCGCACCGAGCGGTGCGTGAGGTGGCCCTGCAACTGCAGGGCGGCCTTGGCCATCACCGCACCCTGGCCGCCGCCCATGAGGGACTCGACGACGGGGGCAAGGTAGGCGGACAAGTCCCGGGCGGTGTACAGGTCACCGCTGTCGACAGCGCGCACCATCTCGGCGTAGCGCCCCGCTTCCAGGTGGCCGACCACCGAGACGAGGCCAGAGGCGCCGTGCACCAGCCAGGCGAGGTTCAGGTTGTCGTCCCCGGAGTAGTACTCCAACCCGGTGCGGCGCATCCGGTCGAAGCCCTGGGCGACGTTGCCGGTGGCGTCCTTGACGGCATAGATCTGTGGGTGCTCGGCCAGCCGGTCGAGGATCTCGTCACCGATCGCCACTCCGGTGCGGCCAGGGATGTCGTAGAGCATCGCGGGCAGGCTGGTGGACTCCACGATCGTACGCAGGTGCCGGTACACCCCCTCCTGGGAGGGGCGGTTGTAGTACGGAGACACCACGAGGATGCCGTGCACACCGGTGCGCTCGGCGGCCTCAGCGATCCGGACAGCGTGCGCGGTGTCGTTCGAACCGGCGCCGCCGATGATCATCGCCTCCGCACCGACCTCGTCCACCACGGCGGCGACGAACTCGTCCTTCTCCGGCTGGTGGGTCGTCGGCGACTCACCAGTGGTGCCGTTGAGCACCAGGCCGTCCGCGCCCGAGTTCACCAGGTGTCGGGCGAGTCGGCGCGCGGCGGGAATATCGATCGTGCCGTCTGGCTTCATCGGCGTCACCATGGCGACGCTGACGGAACCGAAGGTACGCGGGGGACGCGACGTGCTGGACATGGGGATGACGTTACCGCCTCAGTGCCTACCCTGGAGGCATGGCACACCAGCACGGCCTGCAGGCCGACGTCTCTGTCCGGCCCTCCGTCACGGGAGACGCACCCACGCTCGGGGTGGTGCACGTGCAGGCGTGGCGAGCGGCACTGGGCGGGCTCGTTCCGCCGTCAGCACTCGACGCGCTCGATCCGGAGCAGTTCGCCGCCGCGTGGCGCAGCGCCATCAACGAGCCACCGTCGGCCAAGCACCGGATGCTCACCGCCTGCGACGGACCGAAGGTCGTCGGATTCGCCGCGCTCGCGCCGGCCCCACAGACCCGAGAGACCGGCGAGATCGTCGCCCTCGAGGTGGACCCGGAGCATGCGCGCGCCGGGCACGGCTCGAGATTGCTCGCCGCCTGTACCGACATCCTGCGTGTGACCGGTGCCACGCACCTACGCGCCTGGGCGATCGAGGGAGACAGCGCACGGGAGGACTTCCTCTCCTCTGCCGGCCTCGAACCGATCGGGGTGCGGCGTGTGCTCGAGGTGGCCGAGTCCCGCGTGCACGAAGCGGCGTGGTCGGCCCTGCTCTGATCGGCTCGGACCGGCCGTCAGCGCCGGTCCAGCTCAGCGGGCAGCCCGAAGGTGTCGAACAAGGTGGTGTCGAAGAACGCCACCACGTGCGCGATCCGATCACCGTCGACGTCGACCACCTGCAGGTGGAACCGGCGGTGCACACCGTCCTCACCACGCATGTAGACGCCGAACGCTGGTTGTCCGTTGGCGCGGGTGGGCACGAGCACCATCTCCCCCGGTCCGGTGGCCGGGCAGTTCCTGGCGATCAGAGCGCCGATGGTCTGAGCGCCCTGGTACCAGCCCTGGAACGGTGGCATCTCCCAGACGGTGCTGTCGGTGAAGAGCTCGACGAGACCATCCACGTCATAGTTCTCGAAGCCGGCCACGAACCGGTCGAGCACCGCCCGCTCGTCCGGGGAAGCCGGTTCCACGAGCGCCTCACGGGTGGGTGCGAGGTCGGCGATCGTCCGACGGGCGCGCTGCAGCAGACTGTTCACGGTCGCCACGGTGACGCCGGTGGCCTCGGCAACCTCCGCCGCGCGCCAGGAGAGCACGTCCCGTAGCACGAGGACAGCCCGCTGCCTGGGCGGGAGGTGCTGCAGGGCCGCGATGAACGCGAGGCGGACGGACTCGCGCCACTCCGCCAGCGTGCCGGGATCGCTGCGGCTGTCCAACACGGCGTCAGGCGCAGGTTCCAGCCACATCATGTCGGCCTCGACCAGGTCGTCAGGTCCCGAGGCCGGTGCGCCCAGCCCGGTCGGCAACGGGCGCTTCTGCCGGGACTCCAACGCCGTCAGACAGGTGTTCGTGGCGATCCGGTGGATCCAGGTGCGCACCGAGGAAGCACCAGTGAATCCGGCGTACCCCTTCCAGGCACGCAGGAGGGTCTCCTGAACCAGGTCCTCCGCCTCGTGCACGGACCCCATCATGCGGTAGCAGTGCGAGAAGATCTCCCGACGGTAGGGAGCGATGATCGCGGCGAAGTCCTGCTCCACCGCGGACTCGATGGTCATGGCGTGATGGTAGTTCAGACGCTGAGGTCGAGGTAGCCGTCCAGGCCCACGGTCAGTCCAGGTCGGGAGCGCACCGTCCTGACGGCGAGCAGCACGCCGGGCATGAAGGAGGACCGGTCGAAGCTGTCGGTGCGGATCGTGAGCTGCTCTCCGGGATTGCCGAGCAGGATCTCCTCGTGCGCCACCAGCCCTCGAAGGCGCACTGCATGCACCGGGACGCCGTCCACCAGGGCGCCACGAGCGCCCTCCAGGCTCGTCTCGGTCGCATCGGGAGCGGCCGGCATGCCCTGCCTGGCCCGGGCGACGGCCTGAGCGGTGTGCACGGCAGTGCCCGACGGCGCATCCACCTTCGCCGGATGGTGCAGCTCGATGATCTCCACCGACTCGAAGTAGGCAGCGGCCTGAGCAGCGAAACGCATCGCCAGCACGGCCGAGAGGGCGAAGTTCGGCGCGATCAACCCGCCCAGACCGTCCACCTCACCGAGATGGTCCCGAACCCGTTGCCGTGCGGACTCGTCCCACCCGGTGGTGCCGACCACGGGGTGCACGCCGGCATCGATGAGCGCATGCACGTTGGCCTCAGTGGCCGACGGAACCGTGAAGTCCACCGCGACGTCGGCACGTCCTGCCAAGGCGGCGACATCGTCCCCGACGTCGAGCCGTGCGACCAGGTCCAGATCATCGGCACCGGTGACGGCGTCACACACGCACGAGCCCATCCGGCCGGCAGCGCCGAGCACGGCCACACGAGTCCGTGGGCTCTCAGACATGGACGATTCCTTTCTCGAACTGGGCGGCGCCGTGTACCTCGTGGTCGGCGAACGGTCCCACCACCGTGAGGTGGCGCGGCTGGGCACGCAACTCGGCGGCGAGGTCCCGGACCTGTCCGGCGGTGACAGCGCGGACCCGGTCCAGCGTCTCGGTGACGGTAAGCAGCTCACCGGTACTGATCTCGATCCGGCCGAGCCGCGACATCCGGGACCCGGTGTCCTCCAGCCCGAGCACCAGCTGCCCGCACACCTGCCCGATGCCTCGCTCCAGTTCGTCAGGTTCGATCGGCTCGGCGGCGAGCACTCGCCACTGGTCCTCGAGGAGGTCCACGACCTGTTCGACCTTCCCCGGGGCGCAGCCGGCATACAAGCCGAACATCCCCGCATCGGCGAAGCCGCCCGAGAAGGAGAAGACGGCGTAGGCGAGCCCCCGCTTCTCTCGGATCTCCTGGAAGAGCCGGGAGCTCATCGACCCCCCGAGCACGGCGTTCAGCACGGCCAGCACGAACCGGCGATCGTCGCCGGCCGGCAGCCCGAGACCACCGAGAAGCACGTTCGCCTGCTCGGTGACCCGATGCACGATCTGCGTCGACCCTTCGGTCGGGAATCCCTCCAGCGCGGCAAGCGCGCTGGCTTCGCGGCGCGGCGCCGGGCTGGCGTCCGCATCGAGCTCCCACCCGCCTGCCCGGACTGCCTCGAGAACCTGGGCGCAGAGTGCGTCGTGATCGACGCTTCCGGCGGCCGTCACCACCAGCTCACCGGGAACGTACGTGCGCTGGTAGTGCTCGTTGACGGCGTCGCGCGGAACGGCCCGGATCGTCTCCGGTGTACCGCCGATCGGACGGCCCAGCGCATGGGCGCCGAACACCTGCGTGGCGAACCGCTCCTGGGCGACATCGCCCGGGTCGTCCTCGTTCATCGCGAGCTCTTCGAGGATGACCTCGCGCTCGGCAGCGAACTCCTCGACATCCAGAGTGGCCGAGGTGACCATGTCGAGGATCACCTCTCCTGCCATCGGCAGGTCAACATCCAGCACCCGGGCGAAGTAGCAGGTGTGTTCCTTGCCCGTGGCAGCGTTCGCTTCCCCGCCGACGCCGTCGAAGGCTGACGCGATCGCCATCGCGTCCCGGCTGGGGGTTCCCTTGAACAGCAGATGCTCAAGGAAGTGCGTCGAGCCGTGGTGGCCGTCGGTCTCGTCACGAGAACCGACGGCCACCCAGGCTCCGATGGCGACGGAGCGCTGACCGGGCATCGCCTCGGTCAGCACCCGGATACCACCGGGGAGCACCGACCGGCGCACCAGGGCGCCCGCATCGGTCTCCACGGTGAGCTCCGTGCCCGGCGTTCCCGCCGGGCCCAGGATCAACTCAGGCATCCGTGCACCGTCCCGTCTGGAGTACCTCAGCTCAGTTCGCTGCGTCGGCAGGCTGACCCTCGGCGTCGGCGGAGTCCTGCTGGTCCTCCTCGATCACCGCGTGCAGGGAGAGCTTCCCGCGATCATCGATCTCGGCGAGCTCCACCTCGATCTTCTGGCCGACCGAGAGCACGTCCTCCACGCTCTCCACACGCTTGCCGCCGACGAGGCGACGCACCTGGGTGATGTGCAGCAGACCGTCCTTGCCCGGGGAGAGCGAGACGAATGCGCCGAAGGACATGATCTTGACGACCGTGCCGATGAAGTGCTCCCCGACCTCGGGCATCTGCGGGTTCGCGATCGCGTTGATCGCCTGCCGCGCCGCCTCGGCCGACGGGCCGTCGGTGGCTCCGATGAACACGGTGCCGTCGTCCTCGATGGAGATGTCGGCGCCGGTGTCCTCCTGGATCTGGTTGATCATCTTGCCCTTCGGGCCGATGACCTCACCGATCTTTGCCACCGGGACCTGGACGGTGATCACCCGAGGAGCCGTGACCGCCATCTCGTCCGGGGTGTCGATGGCCTCGGCCATCACATCCAGGATGTGGAGGCGGGCTTCGCGGGCCTGCGTGAGCGCACTGGTCAGCACGTGCGCCGGGATCCCGTCGAGCTTGGTGTCGAGCTGGATCGCGGTGATGAACTCCCGGGTGCCGGCCACCTTGAAGTCCATGTCTCCGAAGGCGTCCTCAGCACCGAGGATGTCGGTGAGCGCCGCATAGCGGGTCTCACCGTCGATGGTGTCCGAGACGAGTCCCATGGCGATTCCGGCGACCGGAGCGCGCAGCGGCACACCGGCGTTCAGGAGTGCCAGCGTGGAGGCGCAGACCGAGCCCATCGAGGTGGAACCGTTCGAGCCGAGAGCCTCGGAGACCTGACGGATCGCGTACGGGAACTCCTCACGCGAGGGCAGCACGGGCATGATGGCCCGCTCGGCGAGCGCACCGTGGCCGATCTCGCGACGCTTGGGGCTGCCCACCCGGCCGGTCTCACCGGTGGAGTAGGGCGGGAAGTTGTAGTTGTGCATGTACCGCTTGCGCGTCTGCGGCGACAGCGTGTCCAGCTGCTGCTCCATCTTCAGCATGTTCAGCGTGGTGACGCCCATGATCTGCGTCTCACCACGCTCGAAGATGGCCGAGCCATGCACCCGGGGCAGCACCTCCACCTCGGCCGACAGGGGCCGGATGTCGCGCAGACCACGGCCGTCGATACGGAAGCCGTCGGTGATGATGCGCTTGCGGATGAGGGTCTTGGTGACCTGGCGGAAGGCTGCGGACAGCTCCTTCTCGCGACCGTCGAAACCGTCCTGCAGGGCGCCGAGCATGGCGTCCTTGATCTCGTCGATGCGCGCCTCGCGCTCGGCCTTGCCCGCGATCGCGAGCGCGTCGGCGAGCTTGGTGGCCGTCTCGGCCTCGACGGCGTCGAAGGCGTCGGCCGCGTAGTCCGGGAACAGTGGGAACTCCTGGACCTCCTTGGCCGCCTGGCCGGCGAGGGCGATCTGCGCCTTCGCGAGCGCGCGGATGGAGGCCTTGGAGGCCTCGAGGCCCTCGGCCACGACGTCCTCGGTGGGGGCGCCCACGCCCTGCTCGGTGATGAGCGTCCAGGCGTTGTCGGTGGCCTCGGCCTCGATCATCGCGATGGCGACGTCCTCGGAGCCGTCGTCAGCGGTCACGATGCGACCGGCGACGACCATGGAGAACACGGCGCGCTCCAGCTCGCTGTAGCGCGGGAAGGCGACCCACTGACCGTCCACGAGGGCGATCCGGGTGGCGCCGACCGGACCGGAGAACGGCAGGCCGGAGAGCTGGGTGGACATCGAGGCCGCGTTGATGGCCAGCACGTCGTAGGCCTCGTCCGGGTGGATCGCCAGGACGGTCTCGACGACCTGGACCTCGTTGCGCAGGCCCTTGACGAAGAGCGGACGCAGCGGACGGTCGATCAGGCGGCAGGCCAGGATCGCCTCGGTGGACGGGCGACCCTCGCGGCGGAAGAACGAGCCGGGGATCTTCCCAGCGGCGTACTGACGTTCTTCGACGTCCACCGTGAGCGGGAAGAAGTCGAAGTGGTCCTTGGGGTGCTTGCCGGCCGTGGTGGTCGACAGCAGCATCGTGTCCTCGTCGAGGTAGGCGACGGCGGAGCCGGACGCCTGCTTGGCGATGCGTCCGGTCTCGAACCGGACCGTGCGGGTGCCGAAGGAGCCATTGTCGATGACGGCTTCGGCGAACTGGATCTCGGGACCCTCCATGGGTGCCCTCCTTCATGTGCGTTCGTGAAGGCCCGGCGGTCATCGATCGAGGCCCACGGACCCATTGTCCGGAAGCCACTACCGAGGACCAACGAACCCGGAAATGGTTGTTCGATATGCAGTTGTGGCATGTCCCCTGGACGAACGACCGGCCCGGGCCGAGAGGCCCGAGCCGGTCGTTGTTCAGCGGCGAATGCCGAGGCGCTCGATCAGCGCACGGTAGCGCGCGATGTCGACGCTGCGCAGGTAGCCCAGCAGTCGACGACGCTGGCCGACCAGCAGGAGCAGGCCACGACGCGAGTGGTGGTCGTGCTTGTGCTCCTTGAAGTGCTCGGTCAGGTCCCGGATCCGCCGCGAGAGCAGCGCAATCTGGACCTCAGGGGAGCCGGTGTCGCCCTCGTGCGTGGCGTACTCGGCAATGATCTGCTTCTTGACTTCCGGCTCCAGGGCCAACGGTTCTCCTTCGTGTGTTCGTTGCGCGGAGCACCGGGGCATGTCCACCCGGGCATGACGCATCCGCGGCCGATCTGACGGCTTAAGCAGGATATCACCGCCGCACGCTCCCGCGGTCACTGCACGGCGGGGAGCTGCTCCGGTCGCGGTACCTCCAGCACGTCAGCAGCCTCGAGCACATCGGCACGCATCTGCTCCACCAGCGCCTCGATCCCGTCGAAGCGCACGGTGGGGCGCAGCCGGCGAACGAACTCCACGACGACCTGCTCGTCGTAGAGATCCAGATCACGCCGCCCCAGCACATGCGCCTCGACCTGACGCACGGTGCCGTCGAAGGTCGGGTTGGTCCCGATCGAGATCGCTGCCGGCCGGCGCACCGCCTCCCCCGGCCCTACCCGGGCGGGATCGCGCAGCAGCCAGCCGGCATACACGCCGTCGGCCGGAACGGTTCCGCTGGCATCGGTGGCGAGGTTCGCCGTCGGAAATCCCAGTTCACGGCCGCGGGCCTGCCCGTGCACCACCAGTCCACGCATCCGGTGCGGGCGGCCCAGCACAGCAGCGGCGCCGGCACAGTCACCGGCGGCGAGCAGTTCACGCACCCAGGTCGAGGACCAGCGGCGCTCGTCGGCGGCAGTGACGTCCCGCACCAGGCGCACATCGAAGCCCAGCCGCTCCCCCAGCTCAGCCATCGTGCTCCGGTCCCCGCTGTTGCCCTGCCCGAACCGGACGTCCTCACCGACCACGACGCATCGCACCCGGAGCACGTCCACCAGGCAGTGCCGCACGAACTCCTTCGGCGACTGCGCAGCGAACGACTCCGAGTAGGAGATCACCAGGCACGCATCGATACCGGTCTCGGCGATCAGGTCGAGCCGGTCGGTGAGGCCGGTGAGCAGTTCGGGAGCCGAGTCCGGCCGGTGCACAGCCGCCGGGTGCGGGTCGAAGGTGACGGCGACCGATCGCGCCCCGTACGTGTGAGCCGTGTCGACCACATCAGCGAGCACCGCCCGGTGTCCGAGATGGACGCCGTCGAAGTTCCCGATCGTGACCACGCTGCCGGTCAGGTCGGCGGGGACCGTGTCGATCCCGTACCACCGCTCCACTCGTGTCCTCCCCTTCTGCCCGCCCCGACTGGGGAACTGTGCCGTCCCAGGGTGCCACTGAGCACGACGATCGGTGAAACCCGTCGCTCAGTCGGCGACAGCCGCCGGTGGCGGACCCAGAGCGTCGATGTCCGCCCACAGTTCGTCGGGGACGGCGTGCTGACGGCGCGCCTCCAGGTCTGCGATGCGCTCTGGCCGGGAGATGCCCACCACGGTGGAGTCGACCAGCGGGGAACGCAACGAGAAGTGCAGGGCCGCCGTCGCGAGCTCGACGCCGTGGCGTGCACAGATCTCCTCGAGCAGACGCACCCGCTCGAGGACCTCGGCGGGCGTCTCCCGGTAGGCGTAGGTCGCACCGCTTGCGGAACCACGCGCGAGCAGTGCACCGCCGAATGGCGCGGCGTTGAACACGCCCATCCCTCGTTCCTTGGCGGCCTCGAGGAGCACGGTCGCCCGTCGTTCCAGCAAGGTGTAGCGGTTGTGCGTGAGCAGCACGTCGAAGCAGTCGCTGGCCACGTACCGGCTCACCACCGATACCTTGCCGGCGGCGATCCCGATCGCGTCCACCGCCCCGCTCTCGCGCAGCTCCAGCAGACCCTCGACGGCACCCCCGGGGCCCATGGCGTCCTCGAAGGGCACGCCGTAGGGGTCGTGCAGGTGCAGCAGGCCCACCCGGTCGATCCCGAGCCGGGTCAGGCTCTCCTCGAAGGAACGCAGCACCCGGTCCCGGTCGAACACGCCAGTCTCGGGATCGGCGTCCACCTTGGTGACGATCTGGCGTCCCGGAGCGATGCCGGTGTCGGCCAGTGCCAGCCCCAGCACCCGTTCGCTGTGCCCGCCCGCGTAGACGTTCGAGGTGTCCACCACGGCGTACGGGCCGTGCAGCATCGCGGCGGCCAGGCTCACCGCCTCCGGCTCGGCCGCCGCGCCCGGGGAGACGTCCCGGCCCAGGCTCGAGGTGCCGAGAGTGATCGGGCTGACCGAGAGGCCACTACGGCCCAGGTCTCGAAGGTCGACGGGAGCGGCAGGAGTAGACATGCGAACCAGCCTAGTCTCGCCTGCGGGTACTCCTCGTCAGGCGGGATCAAGCACCAGAACCGGTCGCGCCCGGTCCTCGGCATCCTGCAGCAGGGCGACACCGTGACCGTCCGGGGCCAACGCGGCCACCACGGCATCGGTTCCGGTGGCACCGATACGACGCCCGAATCTGATCTCTCGGGTCTCCTCCTCGGACAGGGTGCGCACCCGGAAGGCCGCGCGGAGCACATCGGTCACATCGGTCATATCCAGTGCGGCGGTGTGCGCCTCGAGCGGCTCGGCGCGCGAGACGTCGAACGGTCCGACGCGGGTGCGACGCAGCGCCGTCAGGTGGCCACCGGTGCCGAGTGCGGTGCCCAGGTCACGGGCCAGTGCCCGGATGTAGGTGCCTGAGGAGCAGGTGACGGCGGCATCCACGTCGAGCACGGCCGTCCCGTCAGCGGCCCTCGCCTCGCGGACGTCGTGCACGTCGAAGGCGTGCACGGTCACCGGTCGGGCGGAGAGCTCGACCTGCTCACCGCCGCGCACCCGTGCGTAGGACCGCTTGCCGTCCACCTTGATCGCACTGACCGAGCTGGGCACCTGCTGAATCGGACCGGTCAGCTCCGCGACAGCGTCCTCGAGCCGGGCCTGGATGCTCTCGGCGTCATCGACGCCTGATGCCGCTGTCACCTCGCCCTCGGCGTCGTCGGTCACCGTCGCCTGGCCGAGCCGCATGGTGGTCGTGTACTGCTTGTCGGCGCCCACGAGATAGGTGAGCAACCGGGTGGCCCGGCCCACACCGAGGACCAGGAGTCCGGTCGCCATCGGATCGAGAGTGCCGGCATGCCCGATCTTGCGGGTGTGCAAGAGGCGCCGGGACCGGGCGACCACGTCGTGGCTGGTCCAGCCCTGGGCTTTGTCGATCAGGAGGAACCCGTCGCTCATCCGCGTTCGGTGTCCTCCTCGGCCGCTTCCTGGGCGGGTTCTGCCACGTCGTCGCCGGTGTCCTGCTCACCCGGTTTGCGGTACGGATCCGCCTCACCGGCATAGTGGGCATTCTCCCGCATCCTGGCGAGCTCGGCGTCCCGCTCGGCAGCGCTGCGCAGGGCTTCTTCCAGGTGCGCCGCCGTCTCCGGGATCGCGTCCGGGACGAACTCCAGTGTGGGGGTGAGGCGCACTCCGGTGCGCTTGCCGACCTCGGAACGGATCATCCCCTTCGCCGAAGCGAGCGCGGCTGCGGTACCGGTGCGCTCCTCGTCGTCGCCGAGCACCGTGTAGAAGATCGTCGCGTGCTGCAGGTCACCGGTCACCCGCACATCGGTGACGGTCACGAACCCCAGGCGGGGATCCTTGATCCGGGTGTCCAGCATGATCGCCACGATCTCCTGGATCGCATCGGCCAGCTTCCGGGCTCGCGCTGTGTCGGCCATGTTCGTGTCCTCGTCTGTAGTTCCTGGTACCCAGCATCTCACCTCGAGCTCACGGGCATGCCTCGAGCGCCGGGTGATCCGGCGTGGATGAGCGCACGACGCGGGCCGGGCGACAGCTCATGCTGCCACCCGACCCGCGTTCGATGAGCCGCGTCAGGCGCGCGGCTTCTCGCGCATCTCGAAGGTCTCGATCACGTCGCCCTCGCTGATGTCCTTGGCGCCGAGTCCGATACCGCACTCGAAGCCCTCGCGAACCTCCGTGACGTCGTCCTTCTCTCGCCGCAGCGAGTCGACGTTGAGGTTGTCGGAGATGACAACCCCGTCGCGGAGCAGGCGTGCCTTGGAGTTCCGGCGGATGGTGCCCGAACGCACGATCGAACCGGCGATGTTGCCGACCTTGGAGGACCGGAACACCTGACGGATCTCCGCGGTGCCCAGCTGGACCTCCTCGTACTCCGGCTTGAGCATGCCCTTGAGCGCTGCCTCGACCTCGTCGATCGCCTGGTAGATGACCGAGTAGTACTTGATCTCGACACCTTCGCGATCGGCCAGTTCGGTGACCCGCTCCGCCGGTCGCACGTTGAAGCCGATGATGACGGCGTTGTCCACCGTCGCCAGGTTCACGTCGTTCTGCGTGATGGCACCCACGCCGCGGTGGATGATCCGCAGTGCGACCTCCTCGCCCACGTCCACCTTGAGCAGTGCGTCCTCGAGCGCCTCCACGGCACCGGACACGTCACCCTTGATGACGAGATTGAGGTGGTCCACCTTGCCCTGCTCGAGAGCCTGGGTGAACTCCTCCAGCGACATGCGCTTGCGCCGCTTGGCCAGGGTTGCCGCACGCTCGGCGGCTTCCCGCTTGTCCGCGATCTGGCGAGCCGTGCGGTCATCCGGAGCCACCAGGAAGGTGTCCCCAGCGCGCGGCACCGATGCCAGACCCAAGACCTGAACCGGGTATGCCGGTCCCGCCTCGGGCACGGAGTTGCCGTGCTCGTCGAACATGGCCCGCACCCGCCCGTGGGCCGTTCCGGCCACGATCGCGTCGCCCACATGGAGCGTCCCGGACTGCACGAGTACGGTCGCGACGGCGCCGCGCCCCTTGTCCAGGTTCGCCTCGATGGCCACACCGCGTGCGTCCTTGTCCGGGTTGGCACGCAGCTCGAGTGCAGCGTCCGCGGTGAGCAGGACCGCTTCGAGGAGCTGGTCGATGCCCTTGCTCTGAATGGCGGAAACATCCACGAACATGGTCTCGCCGCCGTACTCCTCGGCCACCAGGTCGTACTCGGTGAGCTGCTGGCGGATCTTGGCCGGGTTCGAGTCCGGCTTGTCCACCTTGTTCACCGCGACCACGACCGGAACGTTCGCGGCCTGTGCGTGGTTCAGCGCCTCGATCGTCTGCGGCATCACTCCGTCGTCGGCGGCCACCACGAGGATCGCGATGTCCGTGACGTCGGCACCACGAGCACGCATGGCCGTGAAGGCCTCGTGACCGGGGGTGTCGATGAAGGTGATGGCCCGCTCGACGTCCTCGTGCTGGGCGTGCACCTGGTAAGCACCGATGTGCTGGGTGATCCCGCCTGCTTCGCCACCCACGACGTCCGTGCTGCGGATGGCGTCCAGCAGCCGGGTCTTTCCGTGGTCGACGTGACCCATCACGGTCACGACCGGCGGACGAGCCGTGCGGTCCTCGTCGGTCTCGGCTTCCTCTTCGGCCGCCAGATCGATGTCGAAGGACTCGAGCAGCTCGCGGTCCTCCTCCTCCGGGGAGACGATCTCGATCACGTAGCCGAGCTCGACACCCAGCGCCTGGAACGTGTCCTCGTCCAGCGACTGCGTGGCCGTGGCCATCTCACCGAGGTGGAACAGCACGGTCACCAGGCTCGCTGCGTCGGCGTCGATGCGGTCCGCGAAGTCAGCCAGGGAGGCACCCGCGCGGATCCGGATGACGGTCTTGCCGTCACCACGGGGAACCTGGACGCCACCGATGGACGGTGCGGACTGCTGCTCGAACTCTTGGCGCTTGGCCCGCTTCGACTTCCGGCCTCGGACCGGGCGTCCCCCGGCGCGACCGAACGCACCCTGGGTACCACCACGGCCACCGCGGCCACCGCCGCCGGGACGACCACCAGGACGACCACCGAAACCGCCGCCGCCACCACCAGGGCCGCCACCGCCGGGGCCGCCACCGCGACCGCCACGGCCACCACCGCCACCACCGCCACCACGGGCAGGGGCGCCCGGGCGACCGACAGAGCTGCGGCCGGGCATCATGCCCGGCGTGGGACGCACCCCGCCGGGACGGGGCCCGGCGTCAGAACGCTCCCCGCGCGGAGCGCCGGAACGCTCACCGGTGCGACCACCGGCTGCTCCCGGGCGCGGACCGGCAGAACCGCCGGAGCCGCCCGGGCGCGGCATCCCCTGGGACGACGCGAACGGGTTGTTGCCCGGTCGTGGCGCCCCCGGGCCTGCGGAGCGCTCACCACGGCCACCTGAGCGGCCGCCTCCCGGGCGCGGCATCCCCTGGGACGACGCGAACGGGTTGTTGCCGGGGCGTGCGCCCGGCTTCGGGCCCGGACGGGCCCCGGGCTTGGGTGCTGGCTTGTCCGACGACGGCGCCGCGGACGCGGCGTCTGCCGGTGTCGGTGTGGCCGACGGCTTCGGCGCACGAGAGGTCTGGGCCGGCGTCGGTGCTGCCGGCTCCTCAGCCTGCGGGGGCTCCGCGGGCTTCTCGGCCTGCGCCGGTTCGGCAGGCTTCTCGGCCTGCGCCGGTTCGGCAGGCTTCTCGGCCGGCTCCTCGCGCTGCGGCTCGGCAGGAGCCGGAGCAGCAGGCTTGGCTGAGGGGGCTGGCTTCTTGGGAGCAGGCTTGGCCGGGGCGGAGTCTCCGCCGTCGGCGGGGGCGTCCGGGAACGCCTCCCGGAGCCGTCGCTGCACGGGCGGCTCGATAGTGGACGAAGCGGACTTCACGAACTCACCGAGTTCGTTCAGCTTCGCCAGGACGGTCTTACTGTCGACGCCGAGCTCTTTCGCGAGCTCGTGGACGCGGACTTTTGCCACAACTCTCCTGTCTCGGTCCGTCCCGAGGCAGGGGTCGGACCGTCGTTAGCGGTGCGTGTTCATCGCAGGGTGCTCATCGGGTGCCCATCGGCTTGAAGACCCGCTCTCTTGTTTCGATGATCAACGGTTCATGCGGTGTTCTGGTCGAACCACTCCACCACACGGGAGTACTCGGCACTGACCGGTACTCGAAGTGCCCGAGCGATCGCTCGGCGGGTGATGGCACGATCCAGGCAGTCCGGGTGCGGATGCACCCAAGCTCCCCGGCCCAGTGCGCTCGTCGATGGATCAACGACCACTGAGACCATGCCGGCCTCGGTACTCGCCGGATCCGTCACCAGACGCACCAAGCTGGACCGTGAGGTACGTACCCGGCATCCGACACACGTGCGAACAGGACCACCGGAGAGGCTCATGACGTACTGGCCCTCCGGGGTTCTTCGACCGCACCTCACCGAGGTGGTGAGAGGAAAGATGGTCCGGGTTCGTGACCCAACAGAAAACTATACTACGGCGCTTCCGGCGTCGCCGTCGTCCCGGCCCCTGCGGACTCCGGTGCGGTGTCCGGCCGGATGTCGATCCGCCAGCCGGTCAGGCGTGCCGCGAGCCTCGCATTCTGCCCCTCTTTCCCGATCGCGAGGGAGAGCTGGTAGTCCGGCACGATCACGCGTGCGGCCCGGGCCGCGGCGTCCACCACTTCCACGCTGCTCACCCGCGCCGGGGACAGGGCGTTGGCCACGAAGGTGGCCGGGTCCTCGCTGTAGTCGACGATGTCGATCTTCTCGCCGCGGAGCTCGGCCATCACGGCCCGGACGCGCTGGCCCATCGGCCCGATGCAGGCGCCCTTCGCGCCGAGCCCGGCCACGGTGGAGCGCACGGCCATCTTCGTGCGGTGCCCGGATTCACGTGCCAGCGCCATGACTTCGACGCTGCCGTCCGCGACTTCTGGCACCTCGTGAGCGAACAGCCGCTTGACGAGGTTCGGGTGGGTACGCGAGACCGTGATGGAGGGCCCCTTGAAACCGCGGGTGACTTCGAGCACGTAGGCACGGATGCGCTCACCGTGGACATAGGTCTCGGTGGGAACTTGCTCGTGCGCCGGGAGCACCGCCTCCACACCGCCGATCTCGATCAGCACCGTGCGCGGGTCGCGACCCTGCTGGATCACGCCGGCAACGACGTCGCCCTCCTTGCCGCGGAACTGACCGAGGACCTGGTCATCTTCGGCGTCCCTCAGCCGCTGCATGATCACCTGCCGTGCTGTGGAGGTGGCGATCCTGCCGAAGTTGGCCGGCGTGTCGTCGTACTCCGGGCCCAGCCGCGGGCCGGGTGAGACCGCGACACCGTGGCTGAGATCACTCGGGGCCTCCCCCGCCGTGGGCGCTTCCGTCTCGATGTCCGGGGTCGGCTCTACCTCGTCGGCGTCCGCGGCTGGTTCGTCCACGGGGGGCGCGGGCAGTACCTCGCGGGCGAAGACGGTCACGTGCCCGGTGGCACGGTCCAGCTCCACCCGCGCATGAGCCATGGCACCCTCGGTGCGGTGGTACGCGGACAGCAGCGCCTGCTCGATCGCACCGACCAGGGTGTCGAGCGAGATGTCTCGCTCCCGCTCGATCAACCGCAGTGTTGCCATGTCGATGTCCATTGGGCGTTCCTCTCAGTCCTGCGCGTCGCCGGCGCGATTCAACTCCACGTCGATGCGACCACGCTCGACGTCCGACAGGGGCAGGCTGACGGTACCGGATCCAGTGGCCAGCGTGAGCTCGCCGTCGGTCACGCCGAGCACGCGGCCACTGACCTGATCACCGGTGGTGGCGACGGTGACCAAGCGTCCCTCGGCACGGCGGAAATGGCGCGGTTCGGTCAGCGGACGGCTCACGCCGGGGGTGGTGACCTCAAGCAGGTAGGACCCGGCGAGCAGGTCCTCGGCCTCGTCCAACTGGGCGGACACGGCCTGGGACACCTGCGCGAGTGAGTCCGAGGTCACACCGCCGGGGCCGTCCGGCAGGTCCACCGTCACGCGGACGACGCGCCGTCTCGCGGCACCAGAGATCTGGACTCCCTCGAGGAACAGGCCGGCATCGGCGACGACCGGTTCGAGGACCTCGTGTACCTGGGCGCTGAGGGCGTCCGATCCGGGTGAGGGGCTCATCACGACACTCCTTGTGCAGTTGTAGTTCACGGTGAACACCACAGCGTAGTGGTCTGCGCGGCAGACCACAGAGGTTCTGACATGGCACGATCGACGCGTGACCGTCCGCACCCGCCCCACGCGCCTGCTCGTCGGAGTTCTGACCACCGCTCTCGTTCTGCTGACCGGGGCATGCTCCGTGCGTCTGGACACACCGCCCGCGCCGATACCGAGCCCCGAGCAGTCCGAACGGATCCGGCAGGCGTCCGCACTCGCGACGGCGGAGCTGGCGGAACTGGCCCGATCGATCACCGCCGAGGATGCGGACCTCACCGCACTGCTGGAGGACGTCGCCGGTGATGCGCAGGTGCAGCTCGAGGCCCTGGGAGGCGTCTGGGAGCCGCCGCCGCGGCCGGCGGAGACCGACGCCGCTGAGACGCCCGGCTCGAACGCGGACGGGCCCGGGACGGCCGAGGATGTCCTCACCGCACTCACGGCCAGCTCGGAGGCCGCCAGGGAGGCCATCGCCAGCCCGGACGTGGGATCAGACCTGGCCGCGCTCCTGGCAGCGATCGTGCTGAACCGGGACGGCTCCGCGTCCCGGCTCGCCGACCAGCTCGGCGTCGCCGACCCGGTCCCGGCTGCCGAGCCCCGCACACCCGCCACCTTGGGAGCGAGCGCCACCGGCCTGTGCCGCACCCTGGACGCGCTCGGGTACGCCGGTGAACTCCTCGCAGCGCGCAGCAGCGGCAACGCGCAGGACCGGGCTGCCCGCACCGCTGCACAGATGCGCGACCTCGCCGAACAGGTCGCGATTGCTGCCGGTATCGACGACTCCGGCACCGACCCGCGGGAGGCGAGCTACGCCGTCGGGGCCGGGACGGATCTGGAGGAGACGGTGGAGGCGTGGCGCGGCGACCTGGTGACCGGGTGGCTGGCTCAGCTCGCTCCGGCCGATGCGGCCGACCGTGCCGGGATTCTGGAGCACGCCCGGGCGGCCGCACGCCACGCACCCGAGGCCGTGACAGCCCCGCTGCCCGGCTGGGACGGCTGACCGCTGGAGGTCAGCCGAGCCCGGCCTCGCTGAGCAGCTCCCGGAGCCGGGGCGCGGCGTCGGCCGGGGCGAGCTCTTCCCGCTCTCCTGTGGCCCGGTGACGCACCTCGACCACACCCTCGGCCAGGCCACGACCGACCACGAGGGCATACGGCACGCCGAGCAGCTCGGAGTCGGCGAACTTCACCCCGGCGGAGACCTTGACGCGGTCGTCGTAGAGCACCTCGACGCCGGTGGAGGTGAGCTCGGTGGCGATCTGCTCGGCGGTGCTGAACACGGCCTCGTCCTTACCGGTGGCAAGCACGTGCACGTGCGCCGGCGCCACCGTGACGGGCCAGGCCAGGCCCTTCTCGTCGCTGGTCGACTCCGCGATCGCGGCGAGCACCCGCGTGACACCGAGCCCGTAGGAGCCCATGGTCACCGTGACGGCCTTGCCGTTGGAGTCGAGCACGGAGAGCTCGAGCGCCTTCGCGTACTTCTGTCCGAGCGCGAAGATGTGCCCGATTTCGATGCCGCGGGCCAGCTCCAGCGGTCCCGACCCGTCGGGTGCCTCGTCGCCCTCGCGCACCTCGGCCACGTCGATCACGCCGTCGGCGGTGAAGTCCCGGCCGGCCACGAGGTCGAAGACGTGCTTGCCTGCCTCGTTCGCGCCGGTGACCCAGGCTGTGCCGGGGACCACGCGCGGGTCGAGCAGGTATCGCACCGCACCGCCGGCGTTCTCACCGCGGGGGGCGCCGTTCGGGCCGAGCACCTGCGGACCGATGTAGCCGGGCACCAGCTCCGGGTGCGCGGCGAAGTCGGCCTCGGTGGTCTGGTCCACCTCGGCCGGGAAGACGGCGGCCTCGAGCCGCTTGGCATCCACCTGCCGGTCACCGGGCAGACCCACCACGAGCAGCTCCCGCTCACCGGTCGGTGAGACCAGGGCGACCACCACGTTCTTCAGCGTGTCGGCCGCCGTCCACGGCTGGTCCTGCCGCGGCGCGATCTGATTGGCGGCGGCCACCAGTGTCTCGATGGTGGGCGTGTCGGGCGTGTCCTCCACGTGCGCCGGGCCGATGCCGGAGGCGTCCTGCTCCGGTGGCACGGGGGTGGCGACGGCTTCCACGTTCGCGGCGTACCCGCCCGCGGAGCGCACGAAGGTGTCCTCCCCGATCTCGCACGGGTGCAGGAACTCCTCCGAGCGGGATCCGCCCATCGCGCCGGCCTCGGCGGCCACGATCACGTAGTCGAGCCCGAGCCGGTCGAAGATGCGCCGGTAGGCCTCCCGGTGCTTGAGGTAGGAGGCGTCGAGGCCGGCCTCGTCGATGTCGAAGGAGTAGGAGTCCTTCATGATGAACTCCCGGCCGCGGATCAGTCCGGCCCGCGGACGGGCCTCGTCGCGATACTTCGTCTGCACTTGGTACAACATCGCCGGCAGATCCTTGTACGAGGAGTACAGGTCCCGCACCAGCAGGGTGAACATCTCCTCGTGCGTGGGCGCGAGCAGGTAGTCGGCCTCCTTGCGGTCCTTGAGCCGGAACACGTTCGGCCCGTAGTCGGTCCATCGACCGGTCGCCTCATAGGGCTCACGCGGCAGCAGGGCCGGAAAATGCACCTCCTGCGCCCCGATCGCATCCATCTCGTCCCGGACCACAGCCTCGATCTTGGCGAGCACCTTCAGGCCCAGCGGCAGCCAGGAGTAGATCCCCGGGGCGGCTCGCCGGATGTACCCGGCGCGCACGAGCAACTTGTGGCTCGCCACCTCGGCCTCGGCCGGGTCCTCTCGCAGGGTCCGCAGGAACAATGTCGACATCCGCATCAGCACGCGGCGAGTCTAACGGCCTCCCCGGCCCTCCCGGGCCCTGGCCGCGAGCCCTCCGGTGCGCCAGACTGGGAGCCATGCCCGAGATGCCCGAGGTGGCCGGACTGGCCTCGTTCCTCTCCGGCCGGATGGCCGGTACGTCGATCACCGGTGTGCACGTGGCCGGGATCGGAGCGCTCAAGACCTACGATCCGCCACCGCAGGCGCTCATCGGCCGCACCGTGACCGAGGTGGATCGGCACGGAAAGTGGCTGGACGTCGTCACCTCGCCCGGGAGCGCAGGTGACGAGGCGTCTGAACCTGAGCTCCATCTGGTTGTCCACCTCTCCCGTGCTGGCTGGGTGCGCTGGTACGACCAGGCGCCCACCAGCGTCCCGAGACCTGGGAAGTCACCGATCGCCGTGCGGGTGCTGCTCTCCGACGGCTCCGCGTTCGACCTGACCGAGGCGGGCACCAGAAAACGGCTCGCCGTGCACGTCGTCCGGGACGCCGAGGAGGTGCCACAAGTTGCCTCGCTCGGTCCTGATCCGCTGAGCGAGGAGTTCACGACGGCGTCCCTCACCTCGATCCTCGCCGATGGCCGTCATCAGGTGAAGGGAGTGCTCCGGGACCAGTCCGTGATCGCCGGGATCGGCAACGCCTATAGCGACGAGATCCTGCACGTCGCGCGGATCAGCCCGTTCGCGA
Organism: Ruania alba; assembly: GCF_900105765.1. Lineage (NCBI taxonomy): Bacteria > Bacillati > Actinomycetota > Actinomycetes > Micrococcales > Ruaniaceae > Ruania > Ruania alba. The sequence continues at coordinate 919,921 of NZ_FNTX01000001.1, read as the reverse complement.
TCAGCGCGCGCCTGGATGCCGACGAGGTGGCCCGGCTGCAGGAGGCGATCCGCAGCGTGCTCACCGGGGCGATCGAGGTGGCCTCCGGGAAACCGGCCGCCCAGCTCAAGGATGCCAAACGCGCGGGGATGCGAGTGCACGGTCGCACCGGCCAGGACTGTCCGGCGTGCGGGGACACGGTGCACGAGGTGTCCTTCGCGGATTCCTCGCTGCAGTACTGCGCCACCTGTCAGACCGACGGCAAGGTGCTCGCGGACCGGCGGATGTCGAAGCTGCTGCGCTGAGTCAGAACAGCACGGTCGCGAACGTCCCCACCTGCCGGAAGCCCACCGTGCGATAGGCCGCGAGCGCCGACGTGTTGTAGGAGTTCACGTACAGGGAGACCACCGGGGCGATGCGTGCGCGCGCGTGTCGCACCACAGCCGCCATCCCGGCGGCCGCATGGCCCCGACCGCGGTGCTCCGGGTGCACCCACACCCCCTGCACCTGGGCGACCCCGAGGGCCACCGTGCCGATCTCGGCCTTGAAGATCACCTGAGGTCCAGCGTCAGTCTCGGCGATCCACGCCAGCGAGCGGCCGCCGTCGACCAGGGATGCGATCCGGCGCTCGTACCCACCACCTGACTGCAGCGGCGAGTAGCCCACCTCCTCGGTGAACATGTCCACGCAGGCCGGGAGCAGCACCGGCATGTCCTCGGCGGTGCAGACCCGCACCCGGGCCTCGGCGGGCACCAGCGGATCGTGGTCGATCATCATCGAGGGCTGCTCATGCCGGATCTCACGCGGGCTTGCGGCCATCGGGGCCAGCTCGGACCAGAGCCCGAGCACGTCGTCGGCGGGGCCGACGATCGAGGAGTAGCGGCGGCGGCCGCGGCTGATCGCCTCGGCCAGCGGGGCGAACGCATGGGCAGCCACCCGGTAGGGCACCACGTTGCCACCGGTCCAGCACAACCCGTCCAGGCCGGCGGAGGTGCGGACGCAGAGCACTTGGTCCCGGTAGAAGGCGTACCGCTCGAGCGCTTCCACGTGCTCGCCGAGCAACGCGGCGTCCACCGGCGCTTCCCGGCAGAACGCGACGAGCTGGCCGGGATCGGCGGACCTGGCATCAGCGACCAGCACACCGGAGTCAGCCTCGTGCCGGCGCCCCCGGTCCGTGCGGACGTGGTGCCAGGGCCAGGTGGGCATCGGGTGGGCGCGGGATCAGGAGACGGTGACGACGGGCTCTCCGGAGCCGTCCGTCACGCCCATGCTCTCGGCGATCCGGGTGGCCTCGGCGATGAGCGTCTCCACGATCTGATCCTCCGGGACCGTCTTGATCACTTCACCCTTGACGAAGATCTGGCCCTTGCCGTTGCCCGACGCCACTCCGAGATCGGCCTCGCGGGCCTCCCCGGGGCCGTTCACCACACAGCCCATGACGGCGACCCGCAGCGGGACGGTCATCCCCTCCAGACCTGCGGTCACCTCGTCGGCGAGGGTGTAGACATCCACCTGGGCACGCCCACAGGACGGGCACGAGACGATCTCGAGCTTGCGCTCACGCAGGTTCAGCGACTGCAGGATCTGCAGGCCGACCTTGACCTCCTCCACCGGTGGGGCGGACAGGGAGACGCGGATCGTGTCACCGATGCCCTGGCTGAGCAGAGCGCCGAACGCGGTGGCCGACTTGATGGTGCCCTGGAACGCCGGGCCGGCCTCGGTGACCCCGAGGTGCAGTGGCCAGTCGCCGCGCTCGGAGAGCAGCTCGTAGGCGCGCACCATGACGACCGGGTCGTTGTGCTTGACCGAGATCTTGAAGTCGTGGAAGTCGTGCTCCTCGAACAGGGATGCTTCCCAGACGGCGGACTCCACCAGTGCTTCGGGGGTCGGTTTGCCGTACTTGGCCAGCAGGCGCTTGTCCAGCGACCCGGCATTGACCCCGATCCGCAGGGAGACTCCCGCATCTGCGGCGGCCTTGGCGATCTCGCCGACCTGGTCGTCGAACTTGCGGATGTTGCCCGGGTTCACCCGCACGGCGGCGCAGCCGGCGTCGATCGCGGCGAAGACGTACTTGGGCTGGAAATGGATGTCCGCGATGACCGGGATCTGCGACTTCTTCGCGATGATCGGCAGGGCCGCCGCGTCGTCGGCCGTGGGAACGGCGACGCGCACGATGTCGCATCCGGACGCCGTCAGCTCGGCGATCTGCTGCAGGGTGGCGTTGATGTCCGTGGTCGGCGTGGTCGTCATGGACTGCACCGAGACCGGTGCGTCCCCTCCCACGTCCACCGACCCCACCCGGATCTTGCGGGTCGTGCGTCGCTGCGCCAGCACCGGAGGGGCTTCCTTCACGGCGGGCATGCCCAGATTGATCGGAACAGTCACCGTTCCAGTATCACACCCGAGGCCACCGAACGCTGCCCACCACGGCGCCGACCACCTCCGTTGCTCAGAACAACGTGACCGGATTCACGATGTCGGCGATGGCCAGCATGATGCTCATCCCGGCCAGCAGGACCACCACGACGTAGGTGACCGGCATCAGCTTGGCCGTATCGGCCGGACCAGGATCCTTGCGCCCGGTCAGTGCTGCGAGCCGACGGCGGATGCCCTCGAACAGCGCCCCGGCGATGTGGCCGCCGTCCAGCGGCAGCAGCGGCACCATGTTGAACACGAACAGCGCCATGTTCAGCGAGGCGAGGATGTTGAGCATCACCGCAGACTGCTCGGCCGTGGTCAGCGCCTCGGAGCTGGTCACCTCACCGCCCATCCGCCCGACGCCGATCAGCCCGACCACATTCGGATCACGTTCGGTGCCGCCGAAGGTGGACTGGGCGATCGAGACGAGGCGCTGGGGCAGGGTGAGGACGATCTCGACCGTTCCGGTGAACACCTGCCACACATGCCCGGGCACGGCCGTGATCGGCTCCGGCTGCAGCTCTCGAGACGCGTTGATGCCGACGAACGGCTGCTCGGTGAGCACCGTCTGGCCCTGGGCGTCGGTGACCGGACGCTCGACCAGGGTGGGGGTGACGCTCAGGGCGACCTCGTCGCCGTCCCGGAGGACCACCACCTCGACCTCGGTGGCACCACCGGCATCGATCGCCGCGGTGAGATCCTCCCAGTCCTCGACGGGGTGGCCGGCCCAGGAGACCACCTCGTCACCGTCGAGCAGACCTGCCTCGGCCGCCGGTGCGACCGGATCGTCGGCCGTGCACTCGCGGGACTCCCCCGCGGGCAGCACACACTCGGAGACTGCCGCGACCCGATTCGTCCAGGTCGGGATCCCGAGCCCGGTGAAGATCACGGCGAACAGCACCGTGGAGATGATCAGGTTCATCACCGGGCCACCGAACATCACCGCGAGCTTGCGCGGCATGGTCAGCTGGTAGAACGCCTTGCGTCCATCGCCGGGGCGGATCTCGTCGGCGACCTCGGCACCGCTCGCCTCGCGGGTGTCGTCCACGATCGCCTCGATCGTGCCGCGCAGGCCGCGCCGGCGCTGGTGCGCCTCGTAGCGGGCGTCGTCGCTGAGCTGCTCGCGGGCCGGCGGGAACATTCCGATCATCCGCACGTACCCGCCCAGCGGGAGCATCTTGATGCCGTACTCGGTATCGCCCCGGCGGGTGGACCACAGGGTCCGTCCGAAGCCCACGAAGTACTGGGTGACCTTGACCTTGAACAGTTTCGCCGGGACCAGGTGCCCGATCTCGTGCAGCGCGATCGAGACGATCAGCCCGAACGCGATGACGAGCACACCCCACCAGAAGTCCATGAAGCCAGGGTACGTCGCGGGACTGGGAGGGTCCGCCCCGGGCCTGCCCGGCGTCAGGGCCGGTCGAGCACCTCGCGTGCCCGCTCCCGGGCCCAGGAGTCCGCCGCGAGCACGTCCGCCACCGTGAGTCCCTCGGTCGCGACGCTCTCGTGCTCCTCGACCACCCGGGTGACCAGGTCCACGATTCCCGGGAAGGGCAACCCGCCGGCGTGGAAGGCCTCGACGGCTTCCTCGTTCGCCGCGTTGTAGACCGCGGGGGCCGTGCCACCGGCACGTCCGACGTGCTGGGCCAGGCGCACCGCAGGAAACGCGTCGTGGTCGAGCGGTTCGAACTGCCAGGTGCTGGCGGCGGACCAGTCGCACGGACTGTCCACGTCGATCAGCCGGTCCGGCCAGGACAGCCCCAGCGCGATCGGCACCAGCATCCGCGGGGGCCCCATCTGGGCGATCGTGGAGCCGTCATGGAACTCCACCATCGAGTGGATCTGCTGCTGCGGGTGCACCACCACGTCGATGTTGTCGAAGGGGACCCCGAACAGCAGGTGCGCTTCGATCACCTCCAACCCCTTGTTCACCAGGGTGGCGGAGTTGGTGGTGATCACCTTGCCCATCGCGAAGTTCGGGTGGCGCAGCGCCTGCGCCGGTGTGACCTCGGCGAGCTCGGCGCTGCTCCGTCCGCGGAAGGGCCCCCCGCTGGCAGTGAGCACCAACCGGCGCACCTCCTCGGCCCGACCGCCACGCAGGCACTGGGCGATGGCGCTGTGCTCGGAGTCCACCGGCACGATCTGCCCCGGTGCGGCGGCAGCCTGCACCAGCGGGCCGCCGACGATCAGCGACTCCTTGTTCGCCAGGGCCACGGTGGCTCCGGCCGCGAGGGCGGCCAGGGTGGGACGCAGCCCGATGCTGCCCGTGATGCCGTTGAGCACCACATCGGCGCCGCGGCCGGCCAGGTCGACGACGGCGTCCGGGCCGGCGGTCAGCTCGGGTGCCCAGCCCGGGCGTCCTGCCTCGTCTGCGGCGGCTCGGAGCGCCGCCCGGACCTCGTGGAGAGTCTCAGCATCCGCACGGGCCACGGCCACGTGCTCCACGGCGAGCTCAGCCGCCTGCCGGGCGAGCAGACCAGGGTCGGAGCCCCCGGCGGCGATCGCCGTGACGCGGAACAGGTCGGGGTTGGCCCGGACGACCTCGATGGCCTGGGTACCGATCGAGCCGGTCGAACCTAGGAGGGAGACGGTCCTCATGGCGTGCTGCTCATTCAACAGCCAGGAGCACGTCGACGGCGCGGTCCAGGAAAGCGTCGACCGGACCTTCGGCGTATGCGCGCGAGCGGGACGCCCGGGGGAAGGCGACGTGTCGCAGCTCGGTAGCGCTGAGAGCGCGCCCCTCGTCGAAGTAGTCGACCAGGCGGTCCATCACCTCGTCCACGGAGTCGGCGGCATAGCCGCGGCCGCGTTCGGGCGGGGCGAACCGCTCGCCCGCCGGGCGCACCAGGCGCGGATACAACGTCGTCGCGCGATCAGCCACCTGCTCCATCCAGGCTTCCTGACCATTGGCGGCGATGAAGTCCGCGCGCTCGCGTTGGACGAAAGCGCCTTCCAGCCGGTCCAGTGCAGCGTCCACGGCGGACGGCACGTAGCCACCGCGCAACAGGTCGAACGCCACCCCACGCACGTCCGCGGCCCCCATCGCCTCACCGTCGCCCTCGTAGGCCGCGCGGGCACGCGTGAAGAACTCGTCCACCTCGTCGCGGTCGTATCCGTTGGCCCACCCGCTGACGGTCGGGAACAGCCCCTCCATCGCGAATCCTCTCTGCCGAACGTGCCGGTCAGTCCTGGGCGGCGAGCTGACCGCACGCACCGTCGATATCACTGCCGCGGGTGTCCCGCACCGTGGTGGGGATACCTGCCGAGCGCAAGCGTGCCACGAACTCGTCCTCCACGGCCTTATCGCTCGCCGTCCAGATCGAACCCGGGGTGGGGTTCAGCGGGATCGGGTTGACGTGCACCCATCCCGATCCACGGCGCAGCAACTCGGCGGCCAGCAGGTCCGCACGCCAGGCGTGGTCGTTCATGTCCTTGATCAGGGCGTACTCGATGCTCACCCGGCGGCCGGTGGTGTCGAAGAAGTCCTTCGCCGCATCCAGCGCCTCACCCACGGACCAGCGGGTGTTGATCGGGACCAGCTGGGAACGGAGCTCGTCATCCGGTGCGTGCAGGGAGAGGGCGAGCGTGACGGGGATGGCCTCCTCGGTCATCTTCCGAATCGCCGGGACCAGCCCCACCGTCGAGACGGTGATGTGCCGGGCCGACATCCCTAGGCCTTCGGGCGCGGGGGCGACCATCCGCTTCACGGCATTGATCACGGTCCGATAGTTGGCGAGAGGTTCGCCCATCCCCATGAAGACCACGTTGGTCAACCGCCTCGGCCCGTCGCCGAGCTCGCCCTGCTGACAGCTGATCGCCGCGCGGCGAACCTGCTCGATGATCTCCCCGGTGGACAGATTCCGGGTGAGGCCCTGCTGACCGGTGGCGCAGAAGGGGCACGCCATCCCACACCCGGCCTGACTGGACACGCACAAGGTCGCCCGCTCGGAGTAGCCCATCAGCACCGACTCGACCTTGACCCCGTCGAACAGGTTCCACAGCATCTTCAGGGTCGAACCGCCGTCGGCCTCCAGCCGGCGGTGCTCGGTGAGCAGATCCGGCAGCAACAGATCGGCCATCTCGGCACGCTGCGCCGCCGGGATGTCGGTCATCTGCTCCGGGTCGCGTGTCAGGCGAGCGAAGTAATGGGTGGAGAGCTGCTTCGCGCGGTACGCCGGCTGTCCGATCTCCTGGAGCACCTCACCACGTTCTGCCAGGGTGAGGTCGGCCAGGTGGCGCGGCGGCTTGCCGCGCCGGGGGACGGCGAAGGAGAGTTGCGGTCGGTCGCCGGCGCCACGGTCGTGGCCCGGCAGAACCTGCGGTTGGGACGTCATGATGCTCCATCCTCCCAGACGGGTCGGCACCTCACGCCGGGTGCACCACCAACAGCACGGCGAACACCACGGGAGCGGCAAGCAGGACCGAGTCCACCCGATCCAGGATTCCCCCGTGCCCGGGCAGGGTGGTGCCCATGTCCTTGACACCGAGGTCCCGCTTCAGCAGCGACTCGGCCAGGTCGCCGGCCGTCGCCCCGAGCACTGCACCCACACCGATGAGCGCCCCGGTCCACCACGGCAGGTCGAACAGGAGCACGGCGAACCCCACCCCGACGGCGACTGCGAGCAGCAGGGAACCGGCAGCCCCTTCCCAGGACTTCTTCGGGCTGACCGTCGGAGCCATCGGGTGTCGCCCGAACAGCACCCCGGCGGTGAACCCGCCGACATCGTTGGCCACCACCAGGGCGATCACCAGGAGCACCCGCCAGGGACCGTCGTCGGCGGAGAGCATGATGGTGAGGAACCCGGCCAGGAACGGGATGTAGGCGGCCGCGAAGATGCCCGTGGTCGCCTCCCGGAGTGCCACCACTCCCCCGCCGTCGAGCACCCGCCAGACGAACACACCGCCAGCGGTGAGGAGGAACGCCACCAGAAGCGCCTCGATCCCCGCCGAATAGGCCGAGACGAGCATGCCGACCGTCCCCACCAGCAACGGAAGCAACGGGAGCCGGACCTCGCGCGTGCGCAGCGCACGATCCAGCTCCCACAGAGCGACGCCACAGGCGAGGACAGCGAGGCCGAGGAAGACCTCCTTGCGCAGGAACAGCGACAGGACCAGCACCGCACCAAGACCCAGGCCCACCGCAATCGCGACCGGCAGGTTCCTCCCCGTACGAGAGGGTCGATCAGCGGATGCCCCTGCCAGCAGTTGTCGCGGTTCCGGCGTCGTGGCAGGTGCAGCCGGGAGCGCGACGGTGCCGATCGGTACCTGTCCGGTCACCGCCATGGTCCGAGCGCGCCGGGCCGAGGTGTGCGCCGCAAGCTCCGCCTCCAACTGAGCAGACCGTTCGGCCCGCCGCTGGGCGCGCCGCGTCGACGCCGCTGGCGGATCGTTCGGCGCGTCAGGAGTCTCGGGCTCAGTCACAGTCAGCGCTCAGACCTCGAGCAGTTCCTTCTCCTTGCCGGCGAGCAACGAGTCGACGAGGTCGGTGTGCTTCTTGGTGAGCGCGTCGAGCTCGCCCTGGGCACGGTTCACCTCGTCCTCGCCCGTCTCGCCGTCCTTGGCGATCCGGTCCAGCTCCTCCTTGGCCCGGCGGCGGATGTTGCGCACTGACACGCGCGCGTCCTCCCCCTTGGACTTGGCCAGCTTGACGTAGTCACGCCGCCGCTCCTCGGTGAGCTGCGGCAGGACGACGCGGATCACGTTGCCGTCGTTGCTCGGGTTGGCGCCGATGTCGGACTCCCGCAGCGCCTTCTCCACGGCGGCCATCGCGCTCTTGTCGTACGGGCCGATGAGCACCGTGCGCGCCTCGGGGATGGTGATCGAGGCGAGCTGTTGCAGCGGGGTGGGCGCGCCGTAGTAGTCCACCTCGATCTTGGTGAACATCCCGGCGTTCGCACGCCCGGTGCGGATCCCGGCGAGATCCTCCCGAGCGACCTCTACGGCCTTCTCCATCTTCTCCTCGGCTTCGAGGAGGGTGTCGTCGATCACGCTTGCTCCTTGTTCTGCAGGGACGGGTTCGGCTCGCTCGGCCGGGGCTGAGACGTCACGATGGTTCCGATCTTCTCACCCTTGAGCGCTCCGGCCACGTTCCCTGGGTCGTTCATCCCGAACACCCGCATGGTCAGGTCGTTGTCACGGCACAGCGCCAGGGCGGTGGAGTCGACCACTCGCAGGTCCTTCTGGATGGCCTCGTCGAAGGTGAGGTAGTCGATCCGGGTGGCCGCGGGATCGACGCGGGGATCAGCCGTGTACACACCGTCCACACCGTTCTTGCCGACCAGGACCTCGCCGCAATGGGTCTCCAAGGCGCGCTGGATGGCGACGGTGTCGGTGGAGAAGTAGGGCATCCCCGCGCCGGCCCCGAAGATCACTGCACGGCCCTTCTCCATGTGCCGGATGGCCCGCAGCGGGATGTAGGGCTCGGCGACCTGCCCCATGGTGATCGCGGTCTGCACCCGCGTGTTCACCCCGGCCTTCTCCAGGAAGTCCTGCAGTGCCAGACAGTTCATCACGGTGCCGAGCATGCCCATGTAGTCCGCCCGGGCCCGGTCCATCCCGCTCTGAGAGAGCTCGGCCCCACGGAAGAAGTTCCCCCCGCCGACCACGACGGACACCTGCACCCCATCGTGTACCGCCTCGGCGATCTCTCGTGCCACGGAGGCGACGACCCCGGGATCAAGGCCGACGGCGCCGCCGCCAAAGACCTCACCGGAGAGCTTGAGCAGGACGCGACGTGGGTGGACGGGGGTGGTACTCATCGAGAACTTCCTCCAGCAAGGTCAAGGACCGACGGCGGTGTGCAGCAGGACGGATCGCCTCGCCGTGGTTGTCACGGGCGAGTGGTCCCCAGGTGTGATGGTACGTGGAGAACCATGTTCCCGGGCCCGGGTATGCGTGTGGCCCCGGCCCGCACGGGGCCGGGGCCACACTGCTGCTCGGGTCAGGCCCCGACGCGGAACCGAGCGAAACCGGTGAGGGTTCCGCCGGCCTCGGAGACGATCTGACCGACCGTCTTCTTCGGGTCCTTCGCGAACGGCTGGTCCAGGAGTGCGACCTCCTTGAAGAAGCCGTTCAGACGGCCCTCGATGATCTTCGGGATCGCCTGCTCCGGCTTGCCCTCGTTCCGGGCGGTCTCCTCGGCGATGCGACGCTCGTCGGCGACCTTGTCGGCCGGGACGTCGTCGCGGCTGAGGAACGTGGGCGAGAAAGCCGCGATGTGCATCGCCACATCCCGCGCCACTGCCGCTCCGGCCTCGTCGCTGGCCACCAGCACGCCGACCTGCGGCGGCAGGTCCTTGTTCGTGCGGTGCAGGTACTCGGTGACCTTGGTCCCGTTCACGCGAGCGAGCCGACGCACCACGACCTTCTCACCGAGGGTCGCGGCCGTGTCGTCGACCACGGACGAGAGCGCGCGGCCGTCCACCTCAGCGGCGAGCACCTGCTCGACATCGGTGCCGCCCGACTCAAGAGCCGTGCTGACCACCTGGTCGGCAAGAGTGACGAAGACGTCGTTCTTGGCGACGAAGTCGGTCTCGGAGTTCACCTCGACCAGCACGCCGACCTGCCCCTGGGCATCGTCGACGATCTTGACGGCGACAAGGCCGTCCGAGGCAGAGCGGCTCTCGCGCTTGCTGACACCCTTGAGGCCCTTGACGCGGATGACTTCCTGCGCCTTGGTCAGGTCGCCGTCCGCCTCGTCCAGGGCCTTCTTGACGTCGAGCATGCCGGCACCGGTGCGCTCACGGAGCGTCTTGATGTCAGCGGCGGTGTAGTTCGCCATGAATGATCCTCTCGAAAGATCCGTCGGTGAGTCAGTCCTGGGCGTTGTCGCCGGCAGGCTCGTCGGTCGGGGTGACCTCGGCGGCCGGGGTCTCGTCAGCCGGGGCTTCAGCGGCGGGCGCCTCAGCAACCGGAGCCTCAGCAGCCGGAGCCTCAGCAACCGGAGCCTCAGCAGCCGGAGCCTCAGCAGCCGGAGCCTCAGCAGCCGGGGCCTCAGCAGCGGGCGCGTCGGTCGCGGGTGCGTCGGTCGCGGCAGCGCCCTCCGCGCCGGCGGACTTCTCGGCCCCCTCGGACTCGTGTGCGGCGAGCAACTCTCGCTCCCACTCGGCGAGCGGCTCGGCGTCGGCCGGTGCGTTCGCGCTGCCGCCGCCGTGGCGGGCCACCAGGCCCTCGGCCGCACCGTCGGCGATCACCCGGGTCAGCAGGGTGACGGCGCGGATCGCGTCGTCGTTGCCCGGGATCGGGTAGTCGACCTCGTCCGGGTCACAGTTGGTGTCCAGGATGGCCACCACCGGGATGTTCAGCTTGCGCGCCTCGGCGACCGCGAGGTGCTCCTTCTTCGTGTCCACGATCCACACGGCCGACGGCAACTTGGCCATGTCGCGGATACCGCCCAGGGTGCGGGCCAGCTTGTCGCGCTCGCGGCGCTGCATCAGCAGCTCCTTCTTCGTGAAAGCGCTCGCTGCGACGTCGTCGAAGTCGACCTCCTCGAGCTCCTTCAGGCGCGAGAGCCGCTTGCTGACCGTGCCGAAGTTGGTGAGCATGCCACCCAGCCAACGCTGGTTGACGTAGGGCATCCCCACGCGAGTGGCCTGCTCGGCCACGGCCTCCTGGGCCTGCTTCTTCGTACCGACGAACAGGATCGTGCCGCCGTGCGCGACCGTCTCCTTGACGAAGTCGTAGGCACGGTCGATGTCCTGCAGGGACTGCTGCAGGTCGATGATGTAGATCCCGTTGCGCTCGGTGAAGATGAAGCGCTTCATCTTGGGGTTCCACCGACGGGTCTGGTGCCCGAAGTGGACGCCGCTCTCGAGGAGCTGGCGCATGGTGACGACGGCCATGGCTCGTCCTTCCTGACGCGGGCGACTGCCCGCGCATTCGGTGCCCAGCGAACCGGGCACGATTTCGGTTGTCATTCGGGTGTGCGGTGCACACCTCTCTCCTGGTGCTCACGGTCGCGGGCACCGGATCTCTCCGGACCTCGCACCACGACCCCGACGTTCAGCCGGTCAGTGAGCGCGCGATGTCAGGCGGCTTGCCCGAGGGCGCACCACCTGCGGGACATATCGTACCCGATAGGCACCTCGGCATTGACCGTCAGAACGCGACGGACGCGCCCGGAACGAGGCTGTCCACACGTGGGGCTGGATGCGCGCCGGTCCACAAGACCCACTGCCCGGCGCACCACAGCACGGCGACGTGTCATGTGCTGGGCCCATGCCCACCTCGTTGCGTTCTGATTCCCCTTCCCGGCGCCCTGAATCCCGCAGTCCACGGCGCAGGCATGCACGCCTCCGTCGTGGACAGCTGCCGGGGCTCCTGGCGCTGACGACCGCCGTCATCCTCGGTGCACCACCAGCAACGACGGGTGCGCTCGACTCCGGCACCGGCGGAACCACACCGACCGAGGCAGGCCCTCCGGTCACACACCGATGGCCGTTGGCACCAGTTCCGGAAGACCCCGCAGAAGCTGTCCGTCGCGGTTTCGACCGCCCACCGGCACCATGGGCAGCCGGCCACCGCGGCGTCGATATCCCGGCCGAGACGGGCCAGCCGGTGTTCGCCAGCGGTACCGCCGTGGTGGCGTTCGCCGGTGCAGTTGTCGACCGCCCGGTCGTCTCGCTCGAGCACCCGGGTGGCCTACGGACAACCTACGAACCAGTCGCACCCACGGTCGAGGTGGGGGACGCCGTCGTGGCCGGGGACCTGATCGGAACGGTCAGCACAGGTGGGCACTGCACCGGCTGCTTGCACTGGGGCGCACGGGCGGGCGCCGGATACTACCTAGATCCCCTGACACTGCTCTCGGGGCCCGTGCAGATCCGGCTCTATCCGATCACCACCGATGATCCGCGGCGCGGTCGGACTAGGCGCGCGGGTGCGCCTGGCTGAAGGCCGACCGGAGCCGGTCCGCTGAGATGTGCGTATAGCGCTGCGTGGTCGACAGGGAGGCGTGCCCGAGCACTTCCTGGACCGACCGCAGATCCGAGCCCCCCGCCAGCAGGTGGGTGGCGGTGGAGTGACGTAATCCGTGCGGAGCCAGGTCGCGGACACCGGCCACCGCCGTCATCCGGTGCACCATGTCCCGGACCTGCCGCGCCCCCAGGCGACCGCCGCGTTGCCCGAGGAACAGGGCATCTGCGTCGGCATCCCGGGTCGGCCACGTGGCCCGCGCCTCGAGCCAGCACTCCAGGGCACGACCGGCCGGCACTCCGAAGGGGACCATCCGCTCCTTCCCGCCCTTGCCGAGCACACGGATCAGCCGGTCCGCGCGATTGACATCGTGCACATCGAGCCCGACCAGCTCAGCCACTCGCACACCGCTGGCGTAGAGCAGTTCGAGCACACACCAGTCCCGGATCGCTGCCGGCCCGGCATCGCCGTCAGCGGTCATGGCACGTGCGGTCTCCAGCACCGCGGCGGCCTCGTCGACCTCCAGCACGACCGGGATCACGGAGTCCGGCTTGGGTGCAAGCAGGCGCAGCCCTGGGTCTGAGGCCAGGCGTCCGGTGCGGTGCGCCCAGGCCGTGAAGGTGCGTGCCGATGCCGCCCGGCGCGCCAAGGTCGCACGGGCCAACCCCCGCCCCGACTGCTCCGCAAGCCAGCTGCGCAGTGCGGTGAGATCGAGGTGCTGCAGATCCGTGGCCGGCACCTGCCGACCGTCGGCCGGCAGGCTGGCCAGCAGGGTGAGCACGTCTGCTCGATACGCGCGCACCGTGTGTGCGGACAGGCCTCGCTGGGCGTCGAGGAAGGACTCGAACGCCTCCAGCAATCCTGCGTCCCCGGCCCGTTCTCCGGGGGCGCCCGCCGCACGGCTCACCATTGCTCAAGCCTGGCACGGGCACGACACCATCGGACGGCGACTCGCGGGACTGGCCGGCGAGACGCCGTCAATAGGCCCCTTCTCGCGCGATTCAGCGGATGTTGACGTTAACAACACACCGCGCTACGGTAGCCCACACATTGTGACGGGGGTCACAACCGAACGTACTGATCACGCCGATCGACGAAAGACGTCGATCGCTGACCACGAGGACGTGGGTTCATGCAACGTAGCTCTCTTGCCCGCACCCCACGGGGTGGACCACTCCTGAGTCGCCGGTCGTTGCTGACCGGCGCAGCAGGCCTGACCGCCGCTGGGGCTCTCGGATCCTGCGCCGCCTCAGGAACAGCCTCCGGGACGCTGCCCATCGCCTACTGGCACCTGCTCTCCGGCCCAGACGGAGTCACCATGGGCGGCCTGGTGGACGACTTCAACGCCGCGCACGAGAATGTCGACGTCACCCAGACCGTACTGGCATGGGGCTCGCCGTACTACACCAAGCTCGCGATGGCCTCAGCCGGTGGACGTGCCCCCGACCTGGCGATCATGCACGCCGCGCGGGTGCCGGGATACGCCCCGGGTGGCCTGCTCGACCCGTGGGACGGCGACCTGTTGGCCGAGTTCGGCGTGACGCAGGAGGACTTCCCCGAGCTGATCTGGGACAAGAACGTCTTCGACGGTACCCTCACCGCGATCGCCCTGGACTCTCACCCGTTCGTGCTCTACTACAACACCGAGATCGCCGAGCGCGCCGGAGCGCTCGGCTCGGACGGGCTGCTCGTGGACGTCAGTGAGCCCGAGGAGTTCCGTGACCTCGCTCGCGAGCTCGGCGCCGCCACCGACGGTGGGCACGGCCTGGCATTCGGCTACCTGGGTGATGGCTCGAACATGTGGCGGATGTTCTACACCTACTACACCCAGACCGGAGCGACGATCGAGCTCCCCGTGGGCGGCACGATGCAGTACGACGAGGAGACGGCGATCGCCACGCTGGAGTGGATCCTCTCCCTGATCGACGGCGAGCTCGGCAACGACAGCCACGACGGCGGTACCGCCATCTCCGAGTTCATCACCGGCAGTGCCGGGATGTTCTTCGGCGGCGTGTGGGAGACCGGCAACTACCGCGCGGCCGGGGTGCCGTTCGACATGACGGTGATTCCCGCCGTCTTCGGCCAGCCCAGCGCCTACGCGGACTCGCACGCATTCATCCTTCCGCACCAGAGCAATCCGGACGAGGAGAAGCGACGGTGGGTGCACCAGTTCGTGGCCGAGACGCTCAAGGGCTCCCTCGCCTGGGCCGATGCCGGGCACATCCCCGCCTACTCCCCGGTGGTGCAGAGTCCCGCCTACGACGACCTGGTTCCCCAGTCGCATTATGCGGACGCCACTGAGTTCCTGGTGTACGACCCGCCGGCGTGGTTCTCCGGGTCCGGTGGCGACTTCCACAAGTACTTCGGCGAGTACATCCAGAACGTCTTCGCGCGCAGCGTGTCGCCGCTGGACGGCTGGAATGGGTTCGTCGACCGCATCAACGCCCTGCTCGCCAAGCCGAGCCCGGTCTGAGGAGGACTCACCAATGAGCGCAACTCCGGTCCGAGCTCCCCGCTCGGCAACCCCAACAGAATCCGTCACTCGCGAAGGCCTGCGCCTGCGGCATCGCGCGGAGAACCTGCGCGGGTGGCTCTACTGCAGCCCATTCCTGTTCTTCTTCATCCTGTTCCTGGTCTGGCCGACGATCTACGGCCTGTACATGAGTTTCACCGGGCTGACCCTCACCGGCGCGAACACCGGCTGGGTCGGGGTGGACAACTACGTCGAGGCGTTCGCCGACCCCGAGGTGTGGTCCTCGCTGGGGAACACCCTCTGGTTCACGGTGCTCTCCTCGATCCCGCTCGTGGTGATCGCACTGGCTCTCGCCGTCCTGGTGAACGTGGGCCTGCCGGGCCAGTGGTTCTGGCGGCTCAGCTTCTTCCTGCCGTACCTGCTGGCCTCCACGGTGATCTCGCTGTTCTGGAAGTGGATCTTCAATCCGCAGCTCGGTCTGCTCAACACCATGATCGGGTGGGTCGGGCTCGAGCCGGTCCAGTGGCTCAACGACGAGAACTGGGCCATGCACGGCGTGGTCATCGCCACCGTGTGGTGGACGATCGGATTCAACTTCCTGCTCTACCTGGCCGCTCTGCAGGCCATCCCGGACCAGCTCTACGAAGCGGCCTCGCTCGACGGCGCCGGCACATGGCGCAAGTTCACCCACATCACGCTGCCGCAACTCGCGCCCACCACGGTGCTGGTGGTGGTGCTGCAGATCTTGGCGTCACTGAAGATCTTCGATCAGATCTACCAGATGACCGGTGGTGGACCCGCAGGCGCCACTCGCCCGATCCTGCAATACGTCTACGAGGCTGGCTTCACCGGCTACCGGCTCGGCTACGCCTCTGCTATCAGCTACATCTTCTTCTTCATCATCATCGCCATCTCCGTGGCTTACACGGTGGCCATCTCGCGTCGGAGTGTGAAGTCATGACCAGCGCAACGATCCCCGCCCCCGCAACCACGCGGGCCCGTCCCCGGGCCGCGGCACGTACGCGACGACGGCGGCCGATGACCACCGGACGCATCGTCGCACTCGTCATCCTGGCGATCCTGGCGGTGATGTGGCTCATCCCGGTGGTGTGGGCGGCCATCACCTCGTTCAAGACCGAAGGGGAGGCTGCGGCCTTCCCGATCACGTTGCTGCCCGAGAGCGGGTGGGTGCTGGATGCCTACGCCACCACTCTCAGCGCCGGTCTGGTGCCGCGCTGGGCGTGGAACTCGCTGCTCACCGCATCGGCGGTCACGCTCATCACGGTGGTGATCTCGGCACTGGCCGGGTACGCGCTGTCTCGGTTCGACTTCGCCGGCAGCAAGGCGCTGCTCGCCGTGATCATCGCCTCGATCATGATCCCCGGACAGATCCTGATCGTTCCGCTGTTCCAGCAGATGCTGGTCTTCAACATGGTGGACACCTACTGGGGTGTGATCCTCCCGCAGGTGATCGCCGCCCCGATGGTGTTCATCCTGAAGAAGTTCTTCGACCAGATCCCCCGTGCGCTGGAGGAGGCCGCTCTTGTCGACGGTGCCAGCAGGATGCGCATCCTCGTGCAGATCGTGCTCCCGCTCTCCCGACCGATCCTGGGCGCCGTCTCGATCTTCGTGTTCATCGGGGCGTGGAACAACTTCCTCTGGCCGTTCATCGTGATCAACAAGTCCGAGCTGATGACGCTCCCGGTGGGGCTGCAGACGGTGATCAGTGCCTACGGCATTCAGTACGCCGCGAACATGGCCCAGGCTGTACTGGCCGCACTGCCGTTGATCGTGCTGTTCATGTTTTTCCAGCGCCAGATCATCAAGTCGATCTCCACGACGGGCATCGCCGGCACCTGATCCGAAGGCGCCGGGCGGTGGTCCGGGCGACGACGTCGCTCAGCCCGCTGCCCGGCGCCATCGGGGTCCGTCCCGGCAGACTCGCCCAGCGAGCTCGAGATATCCGAGGGCGCTGCGCACCCGAGCCTCGGCCACACCACTGGAGCGGACCAGCGCGTCGAGGTCGGCAGCGGCCCGGGCCGGCAACGCATCCAGCACCTGTGCCTGTTCCTCGTCCAGATCGTCGAGCAGCCCCGGCGGAACGCTCGGTGCCACCTCATCCGTCGTGCCGATCGGCGCCGCCAGCTGCACGGCCTCGCGAGCGTCGGTGATGCACTCGGCCCCCTCCCGCAGCAGCCGGTGGCACCCGGCCGACGCCACCGATGTGACCGGACCCGGGACGGCACCCACCGCCCGCCCCATGGTGAGCGCGTGATGTGCCGTGCTCAGCGCCCCGGAGCGCCAGGAGGCCTCGACCACGACCGTGGCCTCGGCCAGCGCCGCGATCAACCGGTTCCGGGACAGGAAGCGTTGCCGCATCGGCGAGGTTCCGGGCGGCGCCTCGCTCACCACCGCCCCGCGGCGCGCTACCTCAGCGAGGAGTCGCGCGTTCCCGGCCGGATAGAACCGGTCCAGGCCGCCGGCCATCACCGCTACCGGGACCCCACGTACTGCCATCGTGGCGCGGTGCGCCACGGCATCGATCCCGAACGCTCCACCGGAGACGACGCCGCGGCCGTGGTCGACCAGTCCTGCAGCAAGGTCGGCAGCGACCTGCTCCCCGTAGCCCGTGCTCGCCCTGGCTCCCACGAGCGCAGTCGCGGGGCGATGGAGTGCCCTGTGGTCTCCGAGCACCCACAAGCAGTGCGGCCGATCCACCCCGAGATCGTCCAGCGTCGGCGGCCACTCCGGTGCACCGGGGATCAGGACGCGTCCGCCCAACCGCGTGATCACCTGCAGCTCACGTCGCGGATCGAGACCCACGAGCCGGGAGGACCAGCGAGCGAGAGCAGCGGACCAGTGCGCCGGGGTGAGCACCGGGTCGAGCCCGGCGACCGCACCGAGTGCTGCCCCCGTGCCACGGCCCCGTGCTGCCCCGGCCAGCCACCGTAGTGCCTGAGCAGCGCCGAGACCGGCCACCACCACCCCGGCGGCACGGTCCCGCGGCTCGGCGATCCGGCTCCATGCTGCCCGGGCCTGGACCTCGTCGTCGACGTCGAATGCCCACCGCTCAGCCATGCTGCCCCCTCGTGCGCAGCGCCAGTGCGGCGCCGATCTCGTCCTGCCCGGGCTTCTCCTGCTCGGCCAGGTCGGCCAACGTCCAAGCCACGCGCACGATCCGGTCCAACCCGCGCAAGGTGAGCACTCCGCGCTCCAGTGCCCGCTCGAGCGTGGCCAACGCGCGAGGATCGGCAGCACGGGCGGCTTCGCGCAACAGGCGCCCCGGTGCCTCGGCGTTGGTCCGCCACCCGTGGTGACGCCACCGGTGGGCTTGTCGCTCCCGCGCACGCAGCACCCGCTGCGCAACCACTGCGGTCCGCTCCCCCGGTTCTCCGGCCGCCAGCTGGGCGCGCGTCACCGGGCCCACCTCCATCTGGATATCGATCCGGTCCAGCAGCGGCCCCGACAACCGCGCCGCATAGCGGCGCATCGCCAGCGCACTGCAGGTGCACTCGATCCCCCGTCCCACCGCTCGTCCGCACGGGCAGGGGTTGGCTGCCAGCACGAGCTGGAAGCGCGCCGGGAACCTCGCAGTGCCCCGGGAGCGAGCGATCACCAGCTGTCCCTGTTCCAGAGGCTGGCGCAGGCTCTCCAGCACCCGTTGCCCAAATTCTGGAGCCTCGTCGAGCAAGAGGACCCCGCGATGTGCGCGAGAGATCGCTCCCGGGCGCGGTACCCCACTCCCACCGCCGACGAGCGCCACCTGCGTGGTGGTGTGGTGCGGATCCTCGAACGGGGGCCGCCGGATCAGGCCGGCAGCCGGGTCGAACGTGCCGGCCACCGAATGCACCGAGGTGACCTCCACCGCCTCGTTCTCGGAGAGATCGGGCAACAGTCCCGGAAGGCGCGCAGCGAGCATCGTCTTCCCTGCTCCCGGCGGGCCGACCATGAGCAGGTGATGGCCACCGGCCGCGGCAACCTCGAGCGCGTGCCGTGCCTCCGGTTGCCCGAGCACATCGACCAGGTCCGGTGGCGCCGGCTCGACGCGTAGGGCAGGTCTCTCAGCGGACGCGGGCAATCGGGGCACCACCGCATCAGTCACGCCGTAGTGCGCTGCGAGCTCGGCCAGGTGGCGCACCGGGGTGACCACGGCGCCCGGCACCAGCCTCGCCTCGTCGGCATTGGCGGCCGGAACCACCACCTCGGGGCGCCCCTGCGCGACGGCGGCCGCCACCGCGGGCAGGATCCCCTGGACGGGGTGCACGCGCCCGTCCAGGCCGAGCTCGCCCAGGTGCACTGCTGCGGCCGGCCGACCTGGATGGCACGCCCCGGCCGACGCCAAGACCGCCACCGCGATCGCAAGATCGTGCACCGATCCCGCCTTCGGGAGCGAGGCCGGTCGTAGGCTGATCACCAACCGGCTCATCGGCCAGGTCATCCCGCTGGCCACGACGGCGGCCCGCACCCGTTCACGTGCCTCACCCAGCGATGTGTCCGGCAGACCGATCACCTGCACGTGCGGCAGACCGGAGGTCAGCATCGACTCCACCTCCACGAGGTGCCCCGCCAGGCCCACCAGTGCGACAGAGGTCGTCCTGCCCAGGCCCCTGGAACCGGTGCCGCCGGCCGTGCCCATCAACCCACCCCTCGCAGGTGCTGCACCCGGGTGGGGGCGCCGTCCGGCCGCCAGATCGCCACGACGTCCAGACGCAGACCTGCTGGGTGGACCTCGTGAGCGGCCAGCCACCGGGCAGCCAGCGTGCGGAGCCGGCGCAGCTTCGCCGCGGTCACAGCCTCGGCCGGGTGCCCGAAGGTCAGGGTCCTCCTGGTCTTCACCTCGACCACGACCAGGTCATCGCCGTCCCGGGCTACCAGGTCGATCTCGCCCTCGCGGCACCGCCAGTTCCGGTCCAGCACCTCCATGCCGGATCGCGTCAACCAGTCCGCGGCCACGTCCTCTCCGACGCGTCCCAGCTCATCCTTCGCCGCCATTGCGACCACCTCCGAGCCACCATCCTGTGGCGGCGGAGGCAGGGACGACCGGGCCCGGCCGGGGTGCTGTGGATACCGCACCATCGCGGCGTCCCTGTGGACGGGCGACGTATCAGGCTACGACCCGCACCTGCCACGGCCGGTCTGCGGCCCGACCGATCAGCCGGGAAGCTCCAGGTCAGGTTTGGCCAGCTCCTCGACGTTGACGTCCTTGAAGGTCACCACCCGCACCGACTTCACGAACCGGGCCGAGCGGTACACGTCCCAGACCCACGCATCACCGAGGGTCAGTTCGAAGAAGACCTCGCCACCGGCCGACCGCACCTGCAGGTCCACATGGTTGGCCAGATAGAAGCGCCGTTCGGTCTCCACCACGTAGGAGAAGAGGCTGACAACGTCGCGGTACTCGCGGTAGAGCGCGAGCTCCATGTCGGTCTCGTAGTTCTCCAGATCCTCGCTGCTCACCGTTCCATCATGCCCTCTTCGGCGTGCCGGACGGGACCCGACGTGCCCTCCACGCCCGGATCGACCGGAGCCTCAGGCTCGAGCTCGTCGAAGGGCAGCTCCGCAGCGACCGGCCGGGGGCCGGTCGGCAGGGACCAGCTGCGCCGGTGCATCGGACAGGCACCATGCTCGGCCAGAGCATCCAGGTGGTCGGGGGCTGAGTAGCCCTTGTTCCCCGCCCACCCGTACACCGGGAACGATTCGTGAGCGTCCACGAGCATCGCGTCCCGTTCACACTTGGCGAGCACGCTCGCTGCTGCCACGACGGCGCATCGCAGGTCCGCTTTGACCTGGGTACGCACCGGCGGGGTGCCTCGCTCCGGCTGCGGTAGATGCGGCGGCGTGGTCAGCCAGTCGTGGGAGCCGTCCAGCAGGACCACACCCGGTGCGCAGCCGGCCTCGGCGAGCGCGGCCAATGCTCGAGTCCCGGCCAACCGCAGCGCGGCAATGATCCCGACCCGGTCGATCTCGGCGGGGCTGGCGTGGCCCACAGCGCTGGCCACCGCCCATCGCCGGATCGGCGCCTGCAGTCGTTCCCGGGCCGCCGGCCGCAGCAGCTTCGAGTCCCGCAGACCCGCCGGGATCCGCCCCGTGCCCGCATCCACCACGGCGACGCCGACAGAAACCGGCCCGGCAAGCGCACCGCGACCGACCTCGTCCATCCCCGCCACCAGCGGGTAGTGCTCGAGCAGCTCACGCTCAGCCTGCCGTCCCGGCGGCCGTGCGGTCACGACGGATCGGGGACGTCGGCGAACGTCTCGTCGGGGTCGGTCAACCATGTGATGCGTTCCAGGGGCCAAGTGATCACGAATGCGGTACCCACCACGTTACGGACCGGGACGAACCCTCCGCCGACCGAACCGCCGTTGTAGCGCGAATCCTTCGACCGCGGCCGGTTGTCGCCCAGCACGTACAGATGGCCCGCAGGCACCGTCACGTCGAACTCCTGCTCGCTGGGCGCGGCACCGTCGGCGACGTACGGTTCGGTGATCGGAACGTCGTTGACGGTGACGAGGCCGTCATCGCTGCAGCAGACCACGTGATCGCCCGGCAGCCCGATGACACGTTTGATCACATGCTCGTCAGCGTGCTCGGGCAGCACACCGATCCAGGTGAGCACCTGTTCGAACTGGGACAACTCCTGCGGTGGGACGTCCAACCACCCACCGGGGTCGAGAAAGACGACGACGTCACCGCGCTCGAGGTCCATCACGTCCGGGGCCAGCTTGTTCACGACCAGTCGGTCGCCCACCTCGAGGGTGTGCTCCATGGACTCGCTCGGAATGTAGAAGGCCTGGGCGAGGAAGGACTTGACCACCAAGGAGAGCACGAGCGCTGAAACCAGCACCACCACACTCTCGCGCACGAAGGTCACCACGGGGTGGCGTCGGCGCGTCGGTGCCGACCGGTCCTCACCGGACTGCTCCGCGGCGTCCCCGGCACCGTCGTCGGGGACGCTCTCATCAGCGGAGGTGTCCCCCGCATCGCCTTCAGTACCCATATGGCCCCGTTCTCCTCGAGCGGGCCGGGCCCGCGATCACGCTCGCCGGGACCCTGACGGGCCCCGGCGATGCGGCTCAGGCGGAGGGGGTCTCGCGACGCTCGCGGATCTTCGCGGCCTTGCCGTGACGGTCGCGCAGGTAGTACAGCTTCGCGCGGCGCACGATGCCTCGGCTGGCGACCTCGATGTGGTCGATCACCGGGGAGTGCAGCGGGAAGGTGCGCTCCACACCGACGCCGAAGGAGACCTTGCGAATGATGAAGGTCTCACGAACGCCGGCACCGGAACGCGCGATCACGACGCCCTGGAAGACCTGAATACGGGAGCGGTTCCCTTCCACGACCTTGACGTGCACCTTCAAGGTGTCGCCGGCACGGAAGGAGGGGATGTCAGTGCGCAACGAAGCGGCGTCGACAGCGTCCAGGGTGTTCATGCTTTGCCTTCCCGCGGCTGCCACAGGTCACCCGCGCTGATCCGGGCGGCTCAGGCCGCCGAGTCTCGATGGGGCGTGCCTGGGCTGATGATCGACGCTCCCCTGTGGCAGAGGCATCGCAGAGCCCGCACGCGAGGGCCTAGTCTGCCACAGCGCGGCGCCCGGGAGAAATCTGCGGCGCGAGTGTGCGTTCCATCACGTAGTCCGCCTCTACGCGCGTGCCCACGGTGAAACGTCGCGCGCCCACCCGTGCGAATCCGTGCTTGCGGTAGAAGCGTTGAGCGCGTTCGTTGGCCTGGTTCACTCCGAGCCAGACCGACTGGACGCCGCGTCGTTGCGCCTCAGCCAGTGTGGCCGTCATCAGTTCCGCCGCGACAGGGCTGCGGTGGTGCTCAGGTAGGACGTAGCACTTGCTCAGCTCGGCTCCTGCGTCCTCGGAGACGACGGCGCGCACGTCGGCGGCCTCCGGGTGCCCCAGCGCGAGCATCGAGTACCCGACCACGGCCCCGGCCACCTCGGCCACGAGCAGCACCCGGTCACGTGCCCGCAGTGCCCGACGCAGCGCCACGGCATCCAGGTGCTCGGCCACGAACGCTTCCGCGTCCGCAGCGGGCAGGTCCGGTGGGCAGGCCAGCGCGAAGGTCCGTGCGGCCACGTCGGCGACTGCTTCGGCGTCCACGCCCTTGGCGAGGCGCACCTGGGGCGGCGCGTGCCGCACCAGCAGGTCGGGACGCCGTCGGGCGGTGCGTTCGACGGCGCGGGAGCGGCGCCACGTACCAATCCGGCCGTGGTCTCCCGAGCGCAACACCTCAGGCACCTCCAGGCCGCGCCAGGACGGTGGTTTCGTGTAGACGGGGTACTCGAGGAGACCCGCCGACCCGTGCGACTCCTCCACCAGGGACTGCGGGTTGCCGATCACCCCGGGCAGCAGCCGCGCGACCGCCTCGGTGATCACCAAGGCTGCCACCTCGCCGCCATTGAGCACATAGTCGCCGATGGAGACCTCTCGGACGGTGACGTGCTCCTGCTCGGCGTAGTGCTCCGCGACGCGCGCGTCGATCCCCTCGTAGCGACCGCACGCGATCGCGAGCTGCCCGCCCGCGCACACCTGCAGCGCGAGCTCCTCCGCCATCGCCTGGGTGAACCGCTCCCCGGCCGGGGTGGGGATCAGCAGAGACTGCCCCGCTGGCGTGTCCTGCTCGCCGAGCACCTCGTCCAAAGCGTGGCCCCAGACGTCCGGTCGCATCACCATTCCGGCGCCACCGCCGAACGGAGTGTCGTCCACGGTCCGATGCCTATCGCTGGTCCAGTCCCGCAGGTCATGCACGGTGACGTCGAGCAGCCCGTCCTGGCGCGCTTTACCCACCAAGGAGAGCTCCAGCGGTGCCAGGTAGCCGGGGAAGATCGAGACGATGTCGATGCGCCCGGTCACCGCGTGCCCTCCTGCTCGGCGGCGAGCAGCCCGAACGGTGGGTCGATCACCACGCGCCCGCCCGGGACGTCGACCGTCGGCACGATCTCGCTGACGAACGGGACGAGGGTGCGCTCACCGGTCGCTTCTCGGAGCACCAGAACGTCGTGCGCCGGCAGGTGCTGAATCCCCTCGACGGCGCCGAGCAGCCGCCCGTCGGGCCGCTCCGCACGCAGTCCGGCGAGCTGATGCGGGTACCACGCGCCTGGCTCATCCTCACTCGGCGGGGCGTACAGCTCCAGACCTCGCAGTTCCTCAGCGGCAGTCCGGTCGGCGACCCCCTCGAAGCGGACGTAGACGTGCTGCTGCTGATGGCGTAGCGCGGCCACGACGAACTCACGCGTCCTGGTGTCCCCTGTCGTCAGCCGTGCACCGACAGCGAGCCGCCCGTGCGGGTCGTCGGTATGCACGCTCACCCGGACGTCCCCACGCAAACCGTGCGGGGCACCGACGGTGGCGATCCGCACGAGGCGAGGTGGGTCGAAGGAGTTCACAGGCTCGGTCACCTTTCCATCTTGGCCCACGACGGCGACCCCTGACGGTCGTAGCCGTCGCGTCTCACGCTGTGGCGTGGGTGGCTGTGAGGATGCCGGCCCCGGGACTTCTGGGCACAGACATACCTCAGGCCCGCCCCGACGTGCGGGGCGGGCCTGAAGGCGATGTCACCGGCGGTCGACGTCCACGACGTCCACCCGGACCGGCCCGTCGGTGGAGAGCGCACCGATCACGGTGCGCAACGACTTCGCGGTCCGACCCGACCGGCCGATCACGCGGCCGAGGTCGCTGGGATTCACCCGCACCTCAAGCAGCTCACCGCGCCGGAGAGTCTTCGCGGAGACTCGGACGTCGTCGGGGTTGTCCACGATGCCGCGGACCAGGTGCTCGAGCGAGTCGGCCAGCATGGTGGTGATCAGGCCTCGCTCGTGTCGGCGTCGGCCTTGGCCTCCGCAGCAGGATCTTCAGCGGCTGGCTCCTCGGCGGCCGGCTCCTCAGCAGCAGGCTCCTCGGCGGGGGCCTCAGCCTCCTTGGCAGCCGCTTCCTTGGCCTCGGCAGCCTTGGCCTTGCGGAGCTCGGCGTCGGCCTCGGCGGCCTTCACGGCCTCCGCGGCGGCGTCGGCTCCATCGCCCTTGGTCTGCAGAGTGCCCTCGGCGCCCGGAAGGCCCTTGAAGGTCTGCCAGTCACCGGTCACCTTCAGCAGCGCGAGCACCTGCTCGGACGGCTGCGCGCCGACACCGAGCCAGTAACGAGCGCGCTCGCCGTCGATGTCGATCAGCGAGGGCTCCTCGGTGGGGTGGTACTTACCGATCTCCTCGATCACGCGTCCGTCGCGCTTCTTACGGGAATCGGCGACGACGACACGGTAGAACGGCGCACGGATCTTGCCGAGGCGCTTCAGACGGATCTTGACGGCCACAGTGGTGGTCACTCCTGGTTCGTGTGGGGTGAGCATGCCGACCGACCCGTGGGGCGGGGTGATCAGCCTGACTCGGGACACGCGAGCTGTTCGGTGAGAGGGCCGGACACACGCGGGTACAGCGGGTCATTCTGCCAGATGCCAGGGTGCAGTCTCTACTTCGACCGGTGCCGCGGTCGGTGCTGGCACGTGATGTCGCTCACCGACGGTACGCCACGACACTCGCCCATCCACGGTGCCACCGGGTTGCCGGCCGCCCGTCGCGGTAGCCTCTCGCCACGATGGCCAGCCCGTTCCAGCACTCCCCGAACGTCCTCTTCGAGACCCGTGTGGACGCCGTCGAGCGCCTCTCCCCTGCCTTCCTGCGGATCCGGCTCGCCGGGTCCGGCCTGCACCACGTGACCCCGCGCGGACTCGACCAGCGCCTGAAGATCCTGCTCCCGGTGGCCGGGCACGGCTGGCCGGAGGAGCTGCTGGCGGGCCAGCCCGAACACAGCTGGCGGCGCCGTTGGCGCGCTGTCGCCGCCGACCGGCGGCCCGTGCTCCGCAGCTATACCGTCTCCGCCTCCCGCCCGGAGCGAGCCGAGCTGGACCTGGACATGTACTGCCATGCCAGCCCTGGGCCGGCCAGTCGGTGGGCCCAGAGCACCCGTGCGGGTGAGACGCTGTTCCTCTCCGCACCGGACCACCGGCTTGACCGGGGCCAGGGCCACGGGGTGCAGTGGCGCCCGGGCAGCGCCACCCGTGTGCTGCTCGCCGGCGACGAGACCGCCTTCCCCGCGATCGCGGGCATCGCGTCGGCATTGCCGTCCAGCGTCCGGGCCGAGATCGTGCTTGAGACGGGCGACCTCGGCGACATCGACTGGGTGCGGGAGGTGTGCACGGGGCCGGGGCGTTCCGTCGAGATCGTGCACCGGGAGCCCCGCCAGGCCGGCGGCGCCGCTCTGGTGGCCGCGGTGCACGCGTGGGTCGGGGCGCACGGTGCGGCGGCACGCGAGCTCGGTGACAGGTTCTACGCGTGGTCGGCCACCGAGAGCCAGCACGTGGCGCGACTGCGGGAGGAGCTCACCGCCGCCGGGATCGCGCGCAGGCGAGTGCACGCACAGGGGTACTGGAACGACCGGCCCCGCCCGCTGGGGTGATGATCAGCGCCAGCGGAACAGCCGCACCGCCACCACGACGGTGACCACGGCATAGCCGCACAGCACGCCGAGCGGGAGCCATGGCACCTGGCCGGTGAACCAGGCCTCCTCGATGGCCTGGCTCGCCGCACCCAGTGGCGTCCACGTGGCCACTGCAGCGACGGCGTCGGGCATGATCGGGCGCGGGGTCCACAGGCCCGCGAAGAACAGCATCGGGAAGTACAGCAGCATCCCGAACGCCTGGGCGGTGCTGCCCTTCGTGGCGCGTGCGGCGATGATCAGGCCCAGGCCGAAGACGGCCACGGCGGCGAGGACGATGCCGCCCACCGTGGCCGGCAGGTGTCCCATCCTCGGGAGCCCGAAGACCGCCGCACCGACGGTGAGAGCAAGGGCGATGGCCACCAGGAACGTGGTCACCCCGATCGTCAGGTGCGCCGCGAGCACACCCTGCGGGCGCATCGGAGTGGTGGACAGCCGTGTCAGGATGCCCTGTTCCCGGTAGGTCGCGAGCGTCACCGGCACAGTCGTCAGGGCCGGTGTGGCGATCGCCGTGGCGAGCACGGCGGGAAGCATCACCACGATCGTGGGCTGGCCCTGCAGCGGTCCGGGATCGGTGATCACCTCGTCCATCCCGGGAATGACGAGGCCGACCCCGAGCAGGACGAGCGCCGGGAACACGAGGGCGAAGAAGACCGAGCCCGGATCGCGCAGGAACAGCTTCGTCTCAGTGCGCAGCAGCTGCCTGGAGCCGCGGGGGACGATGCGCGCCGGGCGGGTCGGATCGAGAACGGACACCTAGACCTCCTGAGGGTGGATGGCGGTCAGCTCGACGAAGACGTCCTCGAGCGACCGGGTGAGCGTGCGGACCTCCTCCGGGACGACGTCGCGATCGGCCAGGGCGAGCACCACAGCCGGGAGCGCCCGGCGGCTCCCGACGACCTCGATCTCGTCGCCCGTGCGCTCGACGGAGCGCACCTCGGGCAGCTGGTTGAGCTGGACGACCGTCGGATCGAGGTCACCCACGCTGGGGAGGCGCATCCGGAACCGACGGCGGTCCTCCGGTAGGGCGGTGAGGTCTGCGGGGCTGCCCTCGGCGACCACACGGCCGGCGTCGATGATCGCCAGCCGATCGGCGAGGCGTTCCGCCTCGTCCATGAAATGGGTGACGAGCACGATGGTGACACCGCGATCACGGACCTGTTCGATCAGCGACCAGGTCTCCCGGCGGGCCTGCGGATCCAGGCCGGTGGTGAGCTCGTCGAGGATCGCGATCTCGGGATTGCCGATGAGAGCCAGGGCGATCGACAGGCGCTGTTGCTGACCACCCGAGAGCGACGCGAAACCCGAGTCGGCCTTCTCGGTGAGCCCTAGCTGGTCCATCAGGTCCTGAGGGTCGGCTGGGTCGGCGTAGAACGAGGCGTAGAGCTCGAGAGCTTCTCGCACGCGGATCTTCGCCGGCAACCGGGATGCCTGCAGCTGAATACCGAGCCGTTCGCGGAGTACGGCCGGGTCACGCTGCGGGTCGGTCCCCAGCACGGTGATGGTGCCGGCATCGGCATCACGTAGCCCCGCGAGCAGCTCGACCGTGGTGGTCTTGCCGGCACCGTTGGGTCCGAGAATGCCGAAGATCTCGCCACGCCGGATCATCAGGTCGATCCCGTCCACAGCGCGAGTGCTGCCATAGGACTTGTGCAGGCCGGCGATCTCGATCACAGGTTCTGCGAGGGTCATCTCAGGTTCCTCCCATCGTTCGGATCGGCACCGAACGGGTCAGTCGGCGGTACGCCAGAGCACCGAGCAGGGGCAGCACGAGACCGAGCAGCGCGAGGGTGAGCGGATGCCAGCCGACGGCCCCGCCGAGCAGGTCGACGATCGCGTCCTGGCCCAGCAGCGCCGGCAGCGCGGTCAGCGGGAGGAGGGCGGTCCCGCGCCAGGGGCCGTACCGGTAGTAGCCGATCCCGACGAGAAGACCGGCCACGGCTCCGGAGAAAGTGCGGACGGCGTACATCACGGCCGAGGTGGCGAAACCGTGGGTCCACGGTTCGAGGAACCCGTTCCCGGACGTCTCCATGTTCGCCACGTGCACGTGCGGCCAGTCCATGGCCTGGTAGAGCGCCCCCTCGGCGACCATGCCTCCCGCGAGCACGATCCCGTACCCGAGAGCCATGACGGCCGCAGTGCCGACCGCCGCCACGGCGAAGGACCTCCGGGTCATCCCGGCAGCGACGTGCACGGTCAGCTGCGCCGCAGTGATGGTGATCATCATCGCGAAGGGGAACCACAGCGTCCCGTGCACGGCAAACTGGAGATAGGACATCGTGACCGCGTCCAGGCGGCCGAAGATCAGCAGCGCCGCGGCCTCGAGCACCAGGATGACACCCCAGAACCACACGGCGAGATAGGCCTGCATGCCGAGCATCCAGCGCATCGTGCGCCACCATTGCGGCAGGGCCGGGTTCGGCCGCCCGGCGAGGCGCATCGCGCCGCCGGTGAGACCGGTGATGTCGGAGGAAGTGGACGAGCGGTTCATGAGA
Organism: Ruania alba; assembly: GCF_900105765.1. Taxonomy (NCBI): domain Bacteria; kingdom Bacillati; phylum Actinomycetota; class Actinomycetes; order Micrococcales; family Ruaniaceae; genus Ruania; species Ruania alba. The sequence goes on along the minus strand of NZ_FNTX01000001.1, from coordinate 891,148 downwards.
CGGTCTCCGATGAGGCGGTCAGGTGGACGAACAGGTCCTGCAGGCCCACCGGCCCGATCTCGACACCGCTGCCGCGCAGTCGCGCGAGAGTGTCCGGGTCCGGCCCGGCGGGCGCCCGGTCGATGACGGTCACCTCCGTGGTGGGGCCGAGGCTGCGCTCGGAGAGCACCTCCAGCGATGGTTCATCGCGGACCAGCGCGGTGACCTCCGCCGTCCGGCCGGTGAGGCTCACACCCCGCGCCCGGAGACGTTCCACGTCGGTGGCCACCAATGTGCGACCTTGGTGCAGGATGATGACGTGCTCGAGCATCCGGTCCAGCTCATCGATCAGGTGGCTGGAGACAACGATGGTGCGCGGATGGGCGAGATAGTCCTCGAGCAGCGCGTCGTAGAACGCGTACCGGGACGGCGCATCCATGCCCAGGTGCACCTCGTCGAGCATGGTCAGGGGCGCCCGGGAGGCAAGACCGACGACGACGCCGAGGGCGGAGCGTTTCCCGCGGGAGAGCTGGTTCACCGTGTCCCGCGCGCGCAGCTCGAAGACGTCGAGGAGCCGGCCGGCCAGGTCCTCGTCCCAGTTCGGGCGCGCCGAGGCGGCATACCGAAGGTTCACCGCGATGCGCTCCTCGGGCAGCACGTCACCGGACTCCCGGACGAGGCAGACCTGCTCCATCAGCGCCTCGTCCTCGAACGGATCCCGCCCGTCGACCAGGACACGCCCGAAACTGGGGCGCCGTAGTGACGCCAGCAACGAGAGCAGGGTGGTCTTGCCGGAGCCGTTCCGGCCGAGCAGCCCGGTGATCGACCCCTTCGGGATCGTGGCACTGACTCCGTCCAGCGCCTCGGTGCGTCCGTAGCTCGCACCCACGTGGTCGAGGTCGACGGCAAGCCCGGCCTCGGTCGCGTCCCTCATGGAAACACCTTCCGGATCTGTGCGATGAGGTCGTCGGTCTGCATGCCCAGCTCGTGCGCCTCACGCAGCACCGGGACGAGCCGCTCGTCGACGAAGGTGGCGCGCCGGGAGGCACGCAGCCGCTCGCTCGCCCCCTCAGCCACGAACATGCCGACGCCACGCTGCTTGTAGAGCACCCCGTCGTCGACCAGCTCGGTGAACGCCTTCGCCGCGGTGGCGGGGTTGATGCGGTACGTCTGGGCGTACTGGGTGGTAGACATCACCTGGTCCCCCTCGTGGAGTCGCCCTGCGACGACATCGCTACGGATCTGGTCGGCGATCTGCAGGTAGATCGGGTCGCGTCCGTCGAACACGACGACCTCCGTTCTTTGGTTCGTTACTCGACTAATGAACCAGAGAACTAGACATGCGTCAAGTGGGCCGCTGCGTCGAATCCTTGCCGCCGTCGAACCATCCCGGTGCCGGCGGGCGCGAGGTCAGCTGAGGCGGCGGCCGGCGCGGACGACCGCGCGAGGGTGCGCGAGCACGCCGATCTCCTGGCGCGGATCCGCGGGGTAGATCACCACATCGGCGGGCGCCCCCTCGAAGATTCCTGGCCGGCCCAGGAACTCCCGTGCCGACCAGGTGGCGGCTGCCACCACGTCGGCTGTCGGTATCCCTGCGTCGACCAACGCACGGGCCTCGTCGGCGAGTCGGCCGTGCCCGATGGTGCCGCCCGCGTCGGTACCCAGCAGCAAACGCACCCCCGCCTCGTGCAGGTCGCGCACGTGCTGCTCACGCCGGGCGAACATGGTCCGCATCCGGCCCGCGAAACGCGGAAACTTCACCTCGCCCTGTGCCGCGATCGACGCGAAGTTGGCCACCTGCAGCATCGTCGGAACCACCGCGATGCCGGCCTCGGCGGCGCGGTCGATGTGCGCCGGAGTCATCCCGGTGCCGTGCTCGATGCAGTCCACTCCGGCCTCGAACAGGTCCTCGAGCGTCTCCGTGGCGAAGGTGTGCACGGTGACCCGGGCACCCTCAGCGTGTGCGGCAGCCACCCCGGCCACCAGCTGGTCCCGGGGCCAGAGCGGTTCGAGGTCGGCGTCTGCTCCCCTGGCCCGGTCGATCCAGTCGCCGACGAGCTTGACCCACCCGTCGCCGCGGCGCGCCTCCTCGGCCATCGCCTCCGGTAGCTCGGCCACGTCGTCGAGCTCGCGGGCATAGTGGCGCAGGTAGCGCTTGGGCCGGGCGAGGTGGTGTCCCGCCCGGATGATCTCCGGCGCGTCCGGTACCTGGTCGAGCCACCGCGTGTCCGCCGGAGAACCGGCGTCCCGGACCAGCAGCGTGCCCGCGCGCAGGTCTTGCCTCGCCTGATCCAGCGCCACGCCCCGGTCCACCGGTCCGTCCGGTCCCAGGCCGATGTGGCAGTGCACGTCCACCAGGCCCGGCAGCACCCACCCGCGGATCTCCTCAGCGGCTCCAGGATCGGCGAAGGTCAGCCGCCCCTCGTGCACCCACACACCACCGCACTCCTGACCGGGACCGGTGAGCACCGGTCCGGTGAGACGGTAGGTCTCCGGCACGCTCGTCAGCGACCCAGGAACTTCTCGAAGCCCGGGGGGAGGTCCAGCGAGGCGGGGTCGACCGGCTCGTCCTTCGCGGCCCCCACACCAAAGGCAGAGCCGCTCGCGCTCTGGCCGGCGTTCTCTTTCTGGGCAGCTCGCTGGGCGAGCTCGCGCTCCTGCTGTGCCCGTTTCGCGGGGTTGCCGGACTTGCCCTTCTTCCGCTTCGGCGGTGGGGCCATCTTCCCGCGGGACTTCTTCCCGCCGCCGGGCAGGCCACCCATCCCCGGCATGCCGCCGGCCCCTGGCATGCCCGGCATCCCGCGTCCGCCGCTGGCCGCCATCGAACGCATCATGGTCTTCGCCTGTTCGAACCGCTCCAGGAGACCATTGATCTCGGTGACCGTGGTTCCCGAACCACGCGCGATCCGGGAGCGGCGCGAGCCGTTGATGATCTTGGGGTTCGACCGCTCGGCCGGTGTCATCGACTGCACCATGGCCTCGATGCGGGTGACCTCGGACTCGTCGAAGTTCTCCAACTGCTCGCGCATCTGCCCCATCCCGGGGAGCATCTCGAGCATCTTCTTCATCGGGCCGAGCTTCTTCAGTTGCTGCATCTGCTGCAGGAAGTCCTGCAGCGTGAAGTCGCCGTCACCGGCCATCTTGTTCGCGAGGTCGGCGGCCTGGTCCTCGTCGAACGCCTTCTCGGCCTGCTCGATGAGGGTGAGCACGTCACCCATGTCGAGGATGCGCGAGGCCATCCGGTCCGGGTGGAAGCGCTCGAAGTCGCGCAGCTTCTCACCGGTGGAGGCGAACAGGACGGGCGCTCCGGTGACGGTGCGCACCGAGAGGGCGGCACCGCCGCGGGCGTCACCGTCGAGCTTGGAGAGCACCACTCCGGTGAAGCCCACGCCGTCGGCGAACGCCTGCGCCGTGGTGACGGCATCCTGACCGATCATCGCGTCCAGCACGAACAGGATCTCGTCCGGGCTGACGGCGTCCCGGATATCGGCGGCCTGCTGCATCATCTCGGCGTCCACACCGAGCCGACCGGCGGTGTCGACCACCACCACGTCGTAGAGCTTCTCCCGTGCGTGCTCCACACCGGATCGGGCCACCTGCACCGGGTCACCGACGCCATTTCCTCGCTCAGGTGCCCAGACCGAGACACCCGCCTGCCTACCAACGACCTCGAGCTGGTTGACGGCGTTCGGTCGTTGCAGGTCCGAGGCGACCAGGAGCGGGGCGTGACCCTGCTCCTTCAGCCACGAGCCCAGCTTTCCGGCAAGGGTCGTCTTTCCCGCACCCTGCAGACCGGCCAGCATGATGACCGTCGGTGGCCGCTTGGCCAGATTCAGCTCGCGGGAGGCGCCGCCGAGGATCTCGATGAGCTGCTCGTGCACGATCTTGACGATCTGCTGCGCCGGGTTGAGAGAGGACGACACCTCCGCCGAGGCCGCCCGCTCGCGCACAGCCGCCGTGAACGCGCGCACCGCTGGGACCGCCACGTCGGCATCGAGCAGGGCACGGCGGATCTCGGCGACAGTCGCGGAGATGTCCGCCTCGGAGAGCCGCCCCTTGCCGCGGAGCGAGGAGAAGGTGGCGGAGAGCCGATCGGAGAGACTTGCGAACACGCGGTATTCCTTAGGCAGAGCGGATGAGCGTTCTCCTTCGAGGATATCCGCTCACCGGCACCGGTCACGTTCGGGAGCACTCAGCCAGCACGTTTGCCGTCAACGCGTTCACCAGTTGTGCCCGCCACGCGGTCCACGCCTTGGGCCCGGCCGCCCGTGCATCCGCCTCGCTCAGCTCACGCAGCAGCCGCACCAGATCGGCGCGGCCGTCCAGCGCGCGAGCGACCCGGCGCACCACCTCGACGTCCTCGACGTCCTCGCTGGTGGCGGTCTCGGCGAGCAATAGATGGTGCCGGATCAGGGTGAGCACGTCCGCGCGTTCCCGATCGGCCAGCCCCACCCGGGCGAGCAGCCTCTCGGCGATCTGGGCCCCGGTCACGCTGTGGTCCACCGTGCCCGCGACCTTGCCGATGTCGTGGAAGAGCGCAGCCCACAACAACAGATCACGGCCCGGCAGCCCCTTGGGAACGGTCTGCACGTTCGCCACTGTCTGCACCAGGTGCCGGTCCACCGTGTACACGTGCACCGGGCTGCGCTGCGGACGGTTGCGTACGGCCGCCCACTCGGGGAACCAGCGCGTCACTACCCCGGCGAGGTCGAGTGCTTCCCAGAGCGACACCTGCGCGTCCCCGGTGCGGAGCAGGGTGAGCAGGTGCTCACGGGCCGAGGCCGGCCACGGTATGGGCAGGTCCGGGGTGGCCTGCAACGAGGCCACGGTCACCGGTGAGAGCGGGAGCTTGCTGCGCGCCGCGGTGGCGGCCGCCCGCAGGGCGAGCTCAGGATCGACCTGCGGCCGGGCGTCCACGCCCAGCACCAGCTCGCCGTCGTGCTCGACCAGGTTCTCCGCGACCTGCCGCAGGCGTGGCGGCCGGCGGCGACCACGAACCAGTGTCGGGCGCAACGTGAGAGAGGGCTTGCGCAGGGCCTGGCGGGCGTGCCGGATCGTGGTGTCCAGGGCGTGCGAGATGACTCGCCCGGACTGGGCCAGGGCGGCGAGCAGGTCGTCCGGGTGGGCGTGACCGAGGTGGTCGGCCACCTCGTCGCCGTGCACCCGCAGCAATCGGTTGGTGTGCCGTCCGGTCACCAGAGCGAGGACGTCACGGACGCCGAGGAGGTGCTCGTAGGCCGCGTCGACGTTCCCGTGCGGGCGGTCGGTGAGCCAGGTGGCGGCGAGCGCACGGAGCACGACGGCGTCCCTGATCCCTCCGCGAGCCTCCTTCAGGTCGGGCTCGATCAGGTAGGCGAGCTCACCGTGCCGCTCGGCACGCTCCCTGGTGGAAGAGATCAGCTCGGGCAGCCGCCGGCGGGCGGTGGCGCGCCAGTCCGCGAGCACGGCCGAGCGGGCCAGGTGCAGCACACCGCCGTCACCGGCCACGCAGCGTACGTCGAGCAGCCCGACGGCGGCCGGCAGGTCCGCGGACGCCACATGCCGGCACTCGGCCAGGGTGCGCACGGAGTGGTCCAGATCGAGACCGGAGTCCCAGATCGGATACCACAGGCCCTCGGCCAACGCACTGATCTGGGCAGCGCTGTGCGAGTGTCCGTCATGCACGAGCATCAGATCGAGGTCGCTCGCCGGACCGGCGTCCCGCCGGCCGTGAGACCCGACGGCGGTCAGCGCCACTGCCGTGGTGGGGTGCACCCCGGCGGCCTCGGTGGCCTGCAGCCACAGGTGTGACAAGGCGGTGTCGGTGAGATCGGCGAGGCGTTCCCGGTACGGGCGACCTCCGCCGTCGGGCGGGATCTGGAGGCGGGCGGAGCGGAGGCCCCGCAGCGCGGGCTGCGGGGCCTCCTGCTGCCCGGTCGGTGCACTGACCATCTGGGGTTACAGGGCGTCCGGTCCGTTGGCTCCGGTGCGCACCCGGATCACGTCCTCGACCGGGGAGACCCACACCTTGCCGTCGCCGATCTTGCCGGACTGGGCCGCCTCCACGACCACCCCGGCCAGGGTGGTGGCGTCGCCGTCCTCGACGAGCACCTCCACGCGCACCTTGGGAACCAGGTCCACGGTGTACTCGGCACCTCGGTAGACCTCGGTGTGGCCCTTCTGGCGGCCGTATCCGGTTGCTTCGCTGACGGTCAGACCTCGCACTCCGGCGGCGGACAGCGCCGACTTGACATCGTCCAGCTTGTGCGGCTGGATCACTGCAGTGATGAGCTTCATGAGTTGATCTCCTCGTAGGCACTCTCGGCGTGCTCGGACAGGTCGATGCCGCGCACCTCATCCTCCTCCGGCACCCGCCATCCCATGGTCGACTTCAGGGCGAGCCCCAGTACGAGGGTGATGACACCGGAGAAGATCACCGCCACGAGCGCGATGATGATCTGGACGACCAGCAGGTTGAGCCCGCCGCCGAAGAACAGGCCACCGTCGCTGGCGAGGAATCCGATCAGCACAGTGCCGACCAGCCCACCGACGAGGTGGACGCCGACGACGTCGAGCGAGTCGTCGTAGCCGAGCTTGTGCTTCAGGCCCACGGCCAAGGCGCACAGCACTCCGGCCACGGCGCCCAGCACGATGGAGGTGACCGGGGTCAGTGCGCCGGCGGCGGGGGTGATGGCGACCAGGCCTGCCACGATGCCCGAAGCGGCACCCAGGGAGGTGGCCTTGCCGTACTTGATCTTCTCGGTGAGCAGCCAGCCGAGGACTGCTGCGGCCGCGGCCGTGGTGGTGTTCACCCAGGCCAGTCCGGCCACCTCATCGGCGCCGTACGCGGACCCGGCGTTGAAGCCGAACCAGCCGAACCACAGCAGCGCCGCACCGAGCATCACCAGGGGCAGGTTGTGCGGACGCATCGGGTCCTTGCCGAAGCCCTTGCGCTTGCCGACGATGAGCGCGAGCACCAGGCCCGCCACACCGGCATTGATGTGCACCACGGTGCCCCCGGCGAAGTCGACGGGCGCCGCGATCCCAGCGAACGGGCCGTCGTCGGAGAGCAGGCCACCGCTCCAGACCATGTGCGCCATCGGGAAGAACGCGAGCGTGGTCCACGCCCCGGCGAAGACCATCCACGTGGAGAACTTCACGCGATCGGCGATCGCGCCGGCGATGAGCGCGACCGTGATGATGGCGAAGGTCGCCTGGAATCCGACGTCGACCATGGTGGGCATCGAGGCGCCCGTCTCCTCATCGAGCACCGCGATCGGGTCGAACGAGCCCCCGAGGCCGAACTGGTCGAAAGGGTTGCCGACGATGCCACCGATCGATGCGCCGTAGGACATGGACCAGCCCCACAACGGGTAGATGACGCCGATCAGGGCGAGCGCCCCGAAACACATCATCATCATGTTCAGGACGGACTTGGATCGGGTCATCCCACCGTAGAACAGCGCGAGACCGGGGGTCATCAGCAGCACGAGGGATGCCGATACGAGCATCCATGCGGTGATACCCGTGTCGATAAAGGGTTCCATGCAGATCTCTCCCAGCACCGGCTCGGGCGGCCGGTCTGGGAAAGACTCTGCTGTGCCCGCGTTTCCGAACGGACCCCCGGGCGTTACGGCAGCGTGACGGATCCGCTGTGGGTGTGAACGTCATGTTTCGTGGGCCGCACCGTCTCGCATGTCGAGCAGTGAATCTCCACAGGTGGCCGGCTCACGATCAGGCGACCAAGGCGTCGACGAAGCCCTCCGGGTCGAACGGCGCGAGATCGTCCGGGCCCTCCCCCAGGCCCACGAACTTCACCGGGACCCCGAGCTCGCGCTGCACGGCGACGACGATCCCACCCTTGGCGGTCCCGTCGAGCTTGGTGAGCACGATGCCGGTCACGTCGACCGCCTCGGCAAAGACCTGCGCCTGGCGCATCCCGTTCTGACCGGTGGTGGCGTCCAGCACCAGCAGCACCTCAGCCACCGGGGCGTTCTTCGCGACCACCCGGCGGATCTTGCCGAGCTCGTCCATCAGTCCCGCCTTGTTCTGCAGACGCCCCGCCGTGTCCACGAGCACCGTGTCCACCCCGGCATCGCGACCACTCTTGACCGCTTCGAAGGCCACCGACGCCGGGTCGGCACCCTCGCGGTCGGCCCGCACCACGGGCACCCCGACCCGTTCGCCCCACGTGCTCAGCTGCTCGGCGGCGGCGGCCCGGAAGGTGTCGGCCGCGCCGAGCAGCACGTCGCGGTCCTCGGCCACGAGCAGCCGGGCCAGCTTGCCGACGGTGGTGGTCTTCCCGGTCCCGTTCACGCCGACCATCAAGATGGTGGCGGGGTGTGGCTCACCGTCATCACCGGTGACCGGACTGACGGCCAGGCGGCGGTCCATCGTCGGATCGACCAGCGTGAGCAGCTCCTCCCGGAGGAGTCCGCGAACCTGGTCCGGGTCGCTCGTGCCGAGCACCTTCACGCGGGTGCGCAACGCGGTGATCAACTCATCCGTCGGCCCCGATCCGATGTCGGCCAGCAGCAGCGTCTCTTCGATCTCCTCCCAGTCCTCCTCGGAGAGGTCACCACGGGAGAGCAGCCCGAGCAGGGTCTGACCCAGGCCACCGGAGCGGGCCAATCGCTCGCGCAGTCGGACCATCCGGCCGGCGGCCGGCTCAGGACGGTCCAGCACTGGTGCGGGTTCGGCGGCGCTGTGGTCGGCCTCGACCGTGTCAGCAGCAGCAACGCCTGCGTCGGTGCCGGGCGCCGTCTCCGCGTCATCGACCGCGGTCGAGGTTGCTCCGGCTGCACCGAACGAGTCGGGCACCGACTCGTCAGTATCGAGTTCGTCGGTCCGGCGACCGGATCGCAGTCGCAGCAGCCCGACGAGGCCGCCAGCGAGGCCGACCGCAGCAAGGACGAGATAGAGCCAGATGTCAGCAAGAAGTTCCACGGGCCCAGTCTGGCCCACCGCGCACGCGTGCGGCGAATCATCTCAGCCGCGCGGCAGGCTCCCTCAGCGGGGACGTCCCCGGACCACGGTCCTCAGATCGACCGGCCGGTGATAGGCAGGTCCGTCCTCACCCAGGCCCATCAGGTCGCCGACGTGGATCGGACCAGAGCTGGTCTCGTTCCGGGAATCGGACACGCCCGACTCGCTCTCCGCATCGTCGGCGCGGCTGCCCGCGAAGGACTCCCGGAGCCAACGCCCCAGCCCTTCCTCAGGCACCCGACGACTCACCAGGGCGAGCAGGACGGCACCCGCGGCGACGATGGCCGCGAAGAAAGCGATGAGGGCTCCGATCACTCTCCGAGTATGCGCATACGGGGCCTCTTCGTGTGGCAACTCGCCGACGTCGAGATCCGATCGTGATCGTGACCTCCGCCACTGCCCTCGGGTGGGTCATCACTGTGCCACGGAACAGCCACTGCCGCGCCAAACCGGTCTCAGGCCGATTCCTCGGCACGGTCCTGGATACGTTGGCTGATCAGGGCGGTGACGCCGTCACCGCGCATCGTCACGCCGTACAGCGCGTCGGCGATCTCCATAGTGCGCTTCTGGTGCGTGACGACGATCAGCTGCGAATCACTGCGCAGCTCGGTGAAGATCTCCAGCAGACGCCCGAGGTTGACGTCGTCGAGCGCGGCCTCGACCTCGTCCATCACGTAGAAGGGGCTCGGGCGTGCCTTGAAGATGGCCACCAGGAGCGCCACCGCGGTGAGCGAGCGCTCGCCACCGGAGAGGAGGGAGAGCCGCTTGACCTTCTTTCCGGGCGGGCGTGCCTCGACCTCGATCCCGGTGGTGAGCATGTCACTGGGGTCGGTGAGCACCAGCCGCCCCTCGCCGCCGGGGAACAACCGGGAGAAGACTCGCTCGAACTGGGTGGCGGTGTCCTGGAACGCCGACGTGAAGACATGCTCCACCCGTTCATCGATCTCGGCGATGATGTCCAGCAGGTCGGCGCGGGACTTCTTCAGATCGGCGAGCTGCTCGGTGAGGAAGCGATGGCGCTCCTCCAACGCGGCATGTTCCTCCAGCGCCAAGGGGTTCACGCGGCCGAGCAGCTTCAGGGCGCGCTCAGCGGCACGAAGGCGCTTCTCTTGCTCGGCCCGTACATAGGGTCGGGCCTCTGGGAGGTCCTGTGAGTCCTCGTCGTCGGAGCCAGGGGCCGGCACTGGCGGCACGAGCTGGTCCGGCCCGTACTCGGTCACGAGGATCTCAGGATCGAGTCCGAGCTCCTCCACCGACCGCTGCTCGAACTGCTCGATCCGCAGTTTCTGCTGCGCCCGGGCCACCTCGTCGCGGTGCACCACATCAGTGAGCTCGGAGTGCCGGGTGGCGAGCGCGTCGAGTTCGGCACGGACCTCGGTGAGCGCCTCGTCGCGTCGAGCGCGCTCGTCCTCGGCCGCCTGTCGGCGCGTCGCCGCCAGCGAGAGGGAGTGCTCGATCACCGCCAGCGCGCGCTCGGCACCGGCCCGCACAGCGGCCGCCACCTCAGCCTGCTCCGCCCGGCGGTGCGCCCGGCGGGCGGCTGCCTCCCGGGCCTCCCGCTCGGCCTTCGCGGCACGCTCGAGGGACTCCGCGCGCCCGGAGATGGCGCGTACCCGCTCCTCCACGGTGCGCAGCACCAGGCGAGCATCAGTCTCCCGAGCACGCGCGGCCGTGGCCGCGGCCGTGGCCTCGTCGCGTTCACTGGTGGCGCCGGTCAGATCGGTCGCCGCCTCGTCCGGCTCCCGCTGCGCGATCTCCAGGCGTTCGGCGATCTCAGCGAGCGCCTCGGCCTGGTCCGCGCGTGTCTGCTCGGCCCTCTCGATCGCCGGAGCGATCCGCTCGGTCTCGGCAGACGCGGCACGCATCGCGGCGCCGTGCTGACCGAGCTTCTCCGACACGGCGGCGAGCTGGGCGTCGGAGTCGTGCAACGCATCGAGGGTGCGATCCGCCTCGGCCTGCGCCCCCTCGACAGCCTCGCGGGCCGGTCCCAGAGCGAATCGGGTCTGTTCGGCTCGCTGGACGGCCGCCGTCAGCTCGCTCTCCGCCTCGTCCCGGGCGGCGTGCAGTTCCAGCACGCTCGGCCCCCGGTGCTCCCGCCCCTGGCGTGTGCCGGGCCGATCACATCACCGTCCAGGGTGACCGTCACCAACTCCGTCGTTCCTGGCCGTTCGGCCCACTGGGCCCGCACCTTCCGGGCGGCGCCCAGGTCGTCCACCACGAGCACGCCGTCGAGCAGGAGCGCGACGGCGCCCCGCACCGACTCGGCCGGTCGCACCAGGTCCACCGCCCACCGGGCACCCTCGGGTGGCGGCTCGAGATTCTCCTGCCCCGGTGCGTCGTGAGCGAGCAGGAGACGGGCCTGCCCGGCGTCCTCGGTGCGCACGTGTCGCAGCGCGTCCACGGCGACGTCCACCGACTCCATGGCAGCGGCATCGGCGAGCGGTCCCAGTGCTGCGGCCAGCGCTGTCTCGTACCCAGGCTCGACCGTGAGCAGGTCGGCGACCGGTCCGAGCACGCCGGCCAGGTCGGACTCCAGAACCGTGCCGGTGCCGTCCTTCCGGGTCAGGGAGAGCTCGAGCGCATCCCGACGCGCGGTCCAGGTGGCCTTGGCGCCGTCGGCCTCTCGTTCAGCCTCCGTGAGCTCGCTCACCCGTGCCTGAGCGTGCTCGAGGGCGGCGAGTGCCTTCTCGTGGGCGGCGTCGAGGTCTTCCTCACCTTCGGTGGCACCCACCGCTTGCTGTTCCAGCGCCGTGAACTCGCGGCGGGCTTTGTCGGCACGCTCCTGAGCCGACGCCAGGTCGCGCCGCAGTCGCTCCAGCTCGGCCTCGGCGGCCTCCACCTTCCCGCGCGTCGCGGCCACCTGGCCGGTCAGCCGAGCCAGACCCTCGCGGCGATCGGCCACGCCGCGGTGCACGGAGGCGAGCGCCTTCTCCGCGTCGGCAGCCTTCTGCTCGGCGTAGCTGCGTTCGGTGACGGCGGCCTCGAGGTCGTCGCGGGCCTTCTGCGCCTCGGTGGCCAACTCGGCCTCGGCATCCCGGGCACGCTGGGCCTGAGCGTCCAGGTCCGCGGGGTCGCGGTCGTTGCGCTGCTCGTCCGGTGCCTCGGGGGCGCCGAGCAGCCGGCACCGCTCCCCGGCCAGCGTGTGCGTCCCGCGAAGACGTTCCCGCAGGGAGGAGAGCCGATACCACATCTCGGTGGCCTCGGACAGGAACGGTGCCGCAGCCGCCGCCTCGGCCTCGAGCCGGGTGAGGCGCGTGCGCGCCTCCTGTTGAGCCGCCTCCACGGTGTCGCGCTCTTCGCGCAGCGCTGTCTCGTCGGCGATCTCCTGGGCGAGGGAGGAGGTGAGCTGGACCAGGTCGTCGGCGAGCAGGCGAGCCTTGGCGTCGCGCAGGTCCACCTGCACCACCTGCGCCCGGCGCGCCACGTCGGCCTGCTTGGCGAGCGGGCCGAGCTGTCGGCGGATCTCCGACGTCAGATCGCTCACCCGGGCCAGGTTGCCGGCCATCGCCTCGAGCTTGCGCAGGGCCTTGTCCTTACGCTTGCGGTGCTTGAGCACGCCGGCGGCCTCTTCGATGAAGCCGCGCCGTTCCTCCGCAGTGGCCTGCAGGACTGCGTCGAGTCGGCCCTGGCCGACGATCACGTGCATCTCCCGGCCAAGCCCGGAGTCGGAGAGCAGGTCCTGGATGTCCAGCAACCGGCAGGAGGCGCCGTTGATCGCGTACTCCGATCCCCCGTTGCGGAACAGGGTGCGCGAGATGGTGACCTCGCTGTACTCGATCGGTAGGGCGCCGTCAGCGTTGTCGATGGTCAGCGACACCTCAGCGCGGCCCAGGGGCGGGCGGGAGGAGGTGCCAGCGAAGATCACATCCGCCATCGCGCCACCGCGCAGCGACTTCGCGCCCTGCTCCCCCATCACCCACGAGAGCGCGTCCACCACATTGGACTTGCCGGACCCGTTCGGACCCACCACGCAGGTGATGCCCGGTTCGAGCCGGAGCGTGGTCGCTGACGCGAAGGACTTGAATCCTCGCAGCGTCAGCGTCTTCAGGTGCACAGCGTCAGCCTAGAGGGTCCCCATCCGGTCCGCGGAAGACCCGCGCCGCGGGGCGCCGAACCCTGGTGCGGCGCGTACCCACGTGGATAGCATCACTGCCAGGGGGCACCGTGTGCGGACGACAGCCTGTTTCCACCCACGAGGGTCTCGGCCACGATCATCGACGATGAAGGGCAGACACCATGAGGAAGCGACAAGCGGCGGCGATCGCCGGGGTGGCGGCCACAGCCCTGCTGCTCAGCGCGTGCAACAGCGGTGACGGCGGCACCGATGGGGACAACGGGTCGACGGACGGTGGTGCGGTCACCCTGACCCTCACCACCAACGCCATCTCGGGCGGCAAGAACGCGAACGAGGCGGACTGGATCGAGACCTGGGTGATCCCCGAGTTCGAGGCGATGATGGCCGAGCAGGGGCAGGACGTCACGGTCGAGTTCGACCCGCAAGGCGTCGACGACGAGGACTACAAGACGAAGATCTCGCTGGACCTGCAGTCCGGGGGCGGCGCCGACATCATCGGCATGGACGGCATCTGGGTGGGCGAGTTCGCCGAAGCCGGCTACATCCAGCCACTCAGCGCGGTCGGTGGCACCGCCGTGGACGAGTGGGACGGATGGGAGCAGATTCCCGAGGCGGTGCAGGGGGCGCTCGCGTTCAACGGTGAGCGGTACGGGGTGCCCCAGGGCGCCGACGGTCGGGTGCTCTACTACAACCGTGATCTGTTCGCCGAGGCGGGCCTTCCTGAGGACTGGCAACCCACCAGCTGGGCCGAGATCCTCGACGCCGCCCGTGCCCTCGACGAGCTGGACGGGGTGATCCCGCTCCAGCTGAATGCCGGGGTGGCGATGGGTGAGGCCACCACGATGCAGGGTGTGCTGCCGATGCTGGTCGGCACCGGCGCCCAGGTCTACGAGAACGACCAGTGGATCGGCGCCACCGACGAGCTGCGCCAGGTCCTGGACCTGTACCGCACGATCTACGTCGATTCCGAGCTCGGGGACCCGGTGCTGCAGGTGGAAGCCGCCGGCCGGGACAACTCCTTCGCCGCCTTCGCCGCCGGGGAGATCGGCATCCTGCTCGAGGGCGACTACTTCTGGCGCTCGGTGATCAACCCTGCCGAGGGGGTAGGCACCGCGCCGATGGAGAACCGGGACGAGGTGGTCGGGTACGCACTGATCCCGGCGATGACGCCCGGGGCGGGAGTGAACGGGCAGGACTTCGTCTCCATGTCCGGCGGGACCGGTCGCGTGCTGAACCCGAACAGTGAGAACCCGGAGCTGGCGTGGGAGCTGCTCGCCTTCATGAATTCCGCGGAGGCCTACCAGACGGCGAACGAGGGCAGTGTGCGGATCTCCCCGAGGGAGGACGTCAACGCCGAGGCGCTCGCCGACGATCCGATGCTCACCTTCGTCTCCGAGCAGGTCCTGCCGATCACCGCCTACCGTCCAGGGCTGGCGGCCTACCCCCAGGTCTCCGTCGCACTGCAGGAGGCGAGCGACGCCGTCGTGGCCGGGGAGCCGGTGGACGAGGCGTTGGCCACCTACGCGGATGATCTGGCCGGCATCGTGGGTGAGGACGCCGTACGGAATGAGTGAGGCGCGCACTCGGCGCGCCGACGATGTGGCCGGACTGGGCCGTTGGCGCGCCGGTGCGTTCGTGGCCCCAGCCCTGGCAGTGATCGGGCTGTTCCTGGTGTTCCCGGCAGTGTGGACGCTCTACCTCGGGCTCACGAACTACCGGCTCACCGGGCTGGCGGCCGCTGAACCGGAGTTCGTCGGCCTGGAGAACTACGCCACCGCGCTGAGCGACCCGGACTTCTGGCGCTCCCTCTGGCTCACCCTGATCTTCGTGCTGCTCAGCGGCGTCGTCGGCCAGACCCTGCTCGGGTTCTCGATCGCCTGGGCGTTGCGCCGCGCCCCCCGCGCGGTGCGCACCGTGGTGGAGACGCTCGTGCTCGCCGCCTGGGTGATCCCCGCCTCGGTGGCGTCCTTCCTGTGGTTGGCGCTGCTGGACCGACGCGGAGGCAGCCTGAACGCGATGCTCGGCACCGAGGGGGCCGCATGGCTGATCGACCACCCGATGGCGAGCATCATCGTGTTCAACGTGTGGGTGGGGACGGCATTCTCGATGCTGCTGTTCTCCTCCGCCCTGGCGGCCGTCCCGCCCTCGCAGCTGGAGAGCGCCCGGATGGTGGGGGCCGGCGGGTGGGCCCAGCTGCGGGACGTGGTGCTGCCGAACATCCGCGGTCATCTGCTCACGAACACGCTGCTGATCACGCTGTGGACGTTCAACACGTTCACCCCGTACCTGCTCACCGCCGGCGGGCCTCGTGGGGAGAGCGAGATCCTCGCCGCCTACATCTACACCACCGCGATCCCCGGAGGTCAGCTCGGCATGGGTGCGGCGATCTCGCTGATCATGCTGACCATCAACCTGGTGATCGCGCTCGGCTACCTCCGAGTGGCGCGTGCGGCTGAGGGAGGGAGCAAGCGATGAGGAGTCCCGACGGAGCCGGTCCGGCACCCCAACGCGTGCACCGCATGCCCGCCCCTGTGCGGCACTACCTCTCCCGGGTGCTGCTCGTCGTCGGTCTTGGTCTGGTGGTGGTGTTCTTCGCCGTCCCGATGCTGTGGCTGGTGACCGCCCCGTTCGACGCCGACCCGAGCCTGCGCGTCGCCTGGCCCGACTGGACGCTCGCGAACTTCGCCACCATCGCCGAGAACCGGTACGCACTCGGAGCGCTGGGCAACTCCATCCTGCTCGGCGTCGGCACGATGGCGCTGGTGCTCACCCTCGGCTCGCTGGCCGCGTACGCCCTCTCCCGGGTGCGGATCCCGGGCCGGGATGGTCTGCTCTACGCCCTGCTGCTGCTCAGCTCGATCGTCACCGGGACGGCTGCCATGGTGCCGACCTTCCAGCTGATCACCCAGATCGGCCTGATCGACACCCACCTGGGCGTCATCCTGGTGATCGGCGGTGGGGTGCTGCCGACGGTGATCTTCATCCTCAAGGACTTCATGGACTCCATCCCGAAGTCGTACGAGGAGTCGGCCCGCCTGTACGGGGCGAGCCCTCTGCAGATCCTCTGGCACGTGGTGGTCCCGACGGCGCGCCCCGGCCTGGCCTTCGTGGCCGTCTGGGCAGTGGTGCAGGTGTGGGGGAACTTCCTGGTGCCCTTCCTGCTGCTGCGCAGCCCGGACCTGCAGCCCGCCGCGGTGCTGATGTACACCTTTTACACCGAGGGCGGGCAGCCGAACCTGCGGCTCCTCTCCGCCTTCGCGCTGGTGTTCTCCGTGCCCGTGATCGGCATGTACTTCCTCGTCAACCGCCGCTTCGGCTTCCGCTTCCACGGAGGGATCAAGTCCTGATGGCAGCCATCACATCGACCGCGCTCGTGAAGGAGTATCCCGGCGGCGTACGCGGGGTGGACGGGGTGGACCTGGAGGTGCGCGACGGCGAGTTCTTCGCGCTCCTGGGTCCCTCCGGTTGTGGGAAGACCACGCTGCTGCGCTCCGTGGCAGGCCTGGAGTCGATCACCGAGGGCCGGCTGCACATCGGCGATCGGGACGTCACCGACACCGAACCCGGGGAGCGGGGTGTGGCGATGGTGTTCCAGGACTACGCCCTGTTCCCACACATGGACGTCGCGGACAACATCGCCTACCCGCTGAAGATCCGCCGGGTGCGCCGTACCGCCCGGCGCGGCACTGCCGAGGAGGTGGGCACCGGGCTCTCCCTCGACGGTCTGATGGGCCGGCGGCCTGGGCAGCTCTCCGGAGGTCAGCAGCAGCGGGTGGCGCTCGCCCGTGCGGTGGCGACCCGGCCGGACGTGCTGCTCCTGGACGAACCGTTGTCCAACCTGGACGCTCGGCTCCGGCTGGAGGCGCGCACCTTCCTCAAGGAGCTGCAGCGCGAGCTCGGCGTGACGACTGTCTTCGTGACCCATGACCAGGCCGAGGCACTCGCACTGGCGGACCGGATCGCCGTCATGCGGGACGGCCAGCTGCAGCAGGTGGGTGACCCACGGGAGGTGTTCCGCCGGCCGGCCACCACCTTCGTGGCCTCGTTCATCGGTTCCACGCCGATGAACCTGCTGCCGGGCACGATCTCCGACGGCGGTGTGCGCCTGGACCGGGCTGAGACTTCGCCGGTGCCCCTCCCGCCGGGTGTGGCACCGGCGGAGGGGACCGAGGTGGTGTGGGGTGCCAGGCCGGAGTACCTGGGCTGGTCGGCCGAGCCCCCTGCCGACGGCGGAGGGATCGCCGCGGAGGTGACCGTCACCGAGAGTCTGGGTGCCACCACCCTGGTGACCGCGCACGCCGGGGCGGAACGCCTGCAGGTGGTCGTCGACGAGGACGACGAGCCCGAGCCTGGCGCACGCGGGTGGGTGGTGGCACCGCCGCGTCGCACACTGCTCTTCGACGCCGCCTCCACGGCCTTGATCGAGACCGAGCCCAGCCGGGTGTGACGCCGGTCAGAACTCCTCGTCCGGGTCGTCGTCGCCCGGGACGACGACGGCCTGATCGGCCACGTCGCCCTCGGCCGCTGTTCCGGTCAGGTCGGGGCGGGCGGTGTGCGGGTGGTAGTCCTCACCGATGCCGGCCGGTTCACGCTCCTCCGACTCTCCCACCAGGTCGGTCGGCTCGTCGGCCTCGACCTCACTCCCATCGGGGGCGATCAGTCCGGCGTCACGCCACGAGTCCGTACCGGGTCGAGTGCTCATCGCTCCTCCTCGCAGTTCGGTGTGAGTGCCGCACTGCCATGGTGGACCCGTCGAGCGCCCGGCGCGACCTGACGCTCAGGCGGGGCCACCGACCTCCAAGCGGTACGGGTCCGCCGGGTACACCCCGAGGATGGTCACCTCGCGGGTGAAGAAGGCGAGTTCCTCCAGCGCACGCCGCACCGGGAGGTCGTCCGGGTGGCCGTCCACCTCGGCGAGGAACTGGGTGGCGACGAACTCGCCGCCGACCATGTAGCTCTCCAGTTTCGTCATGTTCACCCCGTTCGTGGCGAACCCGCCCAGCGCCTTGTACAGCGCGGCGGGGAGGTTGCGCACCCGGAACACGAACGTCGTCACGGTCGGTCCGTTGCCTGCCTCGACGTGGGCGGGCTCCGGGGAGAGCACCACGAACCGGGTGGTGTTGTGCTCCTCGTCCTCCACGTCGGAGGCGAGTACCTGCAGGCCGTAGATCTCGGCGGCCAGTGGCGGGGCGATCGCTGCCTGAGTCGGATCCCCGGCCTCGGCGACCTCCCGGGCTGCACCGGCAGTGTCACCGGAGATGATCGGCTCGAGCCCGTGGGAGCGGATGATCCGGCGGCACTGCCCGAGGGCGTGCACGTGCGAGTGCACAGTGGCGATGGAGTCCATGGTGCTGCCGGGCAGGCCCATCAGCATGAACCGGATTCGCAGGAAGTGCTCGGCCACGATGTGCAGCCCGGAGGTGGGCAGGAAGTGGTGGATGTCCGCCACCCGCCCGGCCAGCGAATTGTCGATCGGGATCATCGCCAGCTCGGCGTCGCCGTTCTCGACGGCCGCGAAGACGTCCTCGAACGAGGCGCACGGCACCGGGCGGGCGTCCGGATAGTGCTGCCGGCACACGATGTCGGAGTTGGCGCCGGGTTCTCCCTGGTAGGCGATGCGTCGCTCAGTCACGCCGGACATCCTCCCACGGGTGCGGCCGCCGCCTGCGTGTCACAGCGGTGCCGCCAGAGCCAACCGCACCACCCCACGCGAGTGCGGCCGATTTCGCTCATGTCGTGAGATATTCGCGAGATTCGCCGCACTCGCTGATCGTCGAGTGCGCTCTCTGGCGGCGCTGTCGAGCCCCGCGTCCAGTCCGCTGGTTCCGAACCCGCACACACGGCCGGCCGGGAGCCGGACACGAGCGTGCACGTCCGGAGCTCACCACCACGCGACGACACGCATCAGGGCGACGACAGGGACGCCGTCGGGAATCTCGCACGACGCCTGCCCTGACCGCACTGGACGCACGACGAGTGCGGCAGGGGCAGGGGCGGGGTCAGCGGGCGGCGGTCTCCCCGCCCGGGGTGAAACCGTGCCGCTGGCCGAGACGGGCCAGGATCTGCTGAGCCACCACGAGATCGGCCCGGCCCTGCGGGGCAGCCGAGGCAGGTGCCGCCCCCTCGGTGACGAACAGGTGGAACGCCGTCAGCTCGTTCTCGAACGCTTCCTGCTGCGGGGCACGATGCTCACTGCGGACCTCCCCGCCGTCCTCACCACGACTGGTGACCGTGAGAACGGTGGGTGCGTTCAGCAGATAGGGAACAGTGAAGACCAGACTGACGCTGCCGCCGTCGTGGTGGAACGTGACGGTCTCCCGGTAGTCCGGGTGCTCGGGCAGGTAGTGCCAGCCCAGGTGCAACCGGGCGCCACCGGAAAGCGTGCCGATGACCTCCACCGAGCCAGGGTCCGGCGCCTGGGCGCCCCACGTGGTCGCGGACTCCACGGCCTCGATCGGGTGGCCGAGGTGACGCAGCAGAGAGATGTCGTGCACGATCGAGCCGATCAGCACACCTTCGTAGAGCGTGCGCCAGCGGGCGTCCAGGTCCGCGCCGACCGCCGCATCCAGGGCTGCCCCGGTGGGGGCGATCGCCTCGGCGAGAGCGGCGGGATCGACGTCGGTGGCCGGTGGAAGCAGACGAGCGAACTCGAGCTGGGCACCGCTGGAGGGGTGCAGGATCTCCACGGTGACCGCTCGCACCGTGCGACCGGCCAGCGCACGTGCTGCGCCTGCGGTGGCCGGGTCGTACTCCTTCATGTACCCGAGCTGGACCCGTGCTCCGCTCGCCTCGATCGCATCCACCTCGCTCTCGGCGAGCGCGAGCGGCTTCTCGCAGAACACCGCGATCCCTGCCTCCGCGAGGGCCACCACGTCCGCCCCGTGGGTGCCGGTGGTGGCCACCAGTACCGCGTCCAGCGGGCAGGATCCGTCGGCGTGCGCGGTGAGCAGCTCGGCGCGGGAGGTGAATCGCCCGGGCACGCCGTATCGACCCGCCACGGAGGCGGTCCGCTCGGCCGAGAGGTCCGCGACGGCAGCGATCTCGTACAGGTCCCAGCGCCGGGCCAGCAACGGCAGATGCACACTCTGGGTGACGGCACCGAGGCCGAGCACACCGATCCGGATCCGACTCATGCTGCGCTCTCCGTGCCGAACCACGGGGTGAGGGCGTCCCGGTTGAGGACCTGGTGCGCTTGTGGCTGGCCTGGCTCGTCGCCGACCTGGGGGATCACGTCCTGCTCCACCACGAGCCAGCCCTCGAAACCACTGCTGAGGATCTGCTCCATCACGGCGGCCACGTCCAGGTCACCGGTGCCGAGCGGGACGAAGGCACCCTCGGTCCACACCTGGCGCATGCCGGCCTTGCGGGCCACCACGTCGGCCAGCACCGCGGTGCGCACGTCCTTGATGTGCAGGTGGTCGATCCGCCCCGACCACCGACGCAGGCCCTCGAGCGGGTCACCACCGCCGATGATGAGGTGCCCGGTGTCGAAGGTGAGGCCGATCTCGGTACGGGCGAGCAGCTCGTCGATCTCGTCGGGCGTCTCCACATGCGTGCACGCGTGGTGATGGAAGGTGGGCCGCAGGCCGTACTCGGCAGCGATCTCGACGGCGGAGGACACGTTGCGTGCCAGCGTGTCCCACCCGTGGGCGTCCAGGCTCAGGCCCGCTCCCCCACCGGGGTTGGCCCGCCGTGCGTCTGAACCGGCGTCGGCAAGGGTGGGCCGCGGTGGGGTGTCCGGGTGCAGCTCGGCGCCCTCGGCGAAGAACGCCATCGCGTCGCGGTACTCGGGCAACGTGGCGGCGAACGCGTCGGCGTCGGACAGCGGCAGGTTCACGAAGCCGCCGGCCAGGGCGAGTCCGTGCCGGCGCAGCCGATCCCGCAGCTCCTCGCCGCGGCCGAGCATGCCGATCGGTCCGGAGTCGATCCCGCGGTATCCGGCGGCGGCGATCATCGAGGCGAGCTCGTCGGCACCGGGCAGCTCCACGCCTTCCTCGGCGTCCATCTCGAACACGCCGTAGGAGACGGGGGCGTTCGCGAGAGTGATCATGAGTCGTTCTCCGAGGGGAAGGCGAGGCTGGCGGCCGGGCGCGCTGCGCTGCTGGGCCATCTGCTGGTGACAGCCTTGGCGCGGGTGTAGAAGTTCAGGCCCTCGCGACCGTAGATGTGAGTGTCCCCGAACAGGGAGTCCTTGCGACCCCCGAAGGAGAACGAGCCGGCCGGCACCGGGATCGGGACGTTGACGCCGACCATCCCGGCCTGCACGCCGCGCTGGAACCGCCGCGCGGCACCGCCGGAACTGGTGAAGATGGCCGCGCCATTGCCGTACGGGTTGGCATTGACGATCTCGAGGGCTTCGTCGAGATCGGCCGCGTGGATCACGACCAGCACCGGGCCGAAGATCTCTTCGGTGTAGGCGGTCGAGGTGACGGGCACGTTGTCCACCAGGGTGGGGCCGACGAAGTTGCCTCCCTCGTACCCGGGGACGGTGAGGTCGCGCCCGTCCAGCACGATCTGTGCCCCCTCGCTCTCAGCGGTGGCGACGATGGAGCGGATCCGCTCGGCGGCCTGGGGGGTGATCACCGGGCCCATCTCCGAGCGTGGGTCGGTGGATGGGCCGACCACGACCTCCCTACCGCGCTCGGCGATCGCCTTGACCAGCGGGGACGTCTCCTCGGGGGTGCCCACGGCGACCACTGCCGAGATCGCCATGCACCGCTGGCCGGCGGAACCGAACCCGGCCGCCACGAGATGATCGGCGGCCTCGGTGATATCGGCGTCGGGCATGATCACGGCGTGGTTCTTCGCCCCACCGAGAGCCTGGACCCGCTTCCCGTTGGCGCTGGCGCGCTGGTAGACGTGCTTGGCGATCGGGGTGGACCCCACGAACGAGACGGCGGCGATGTCGGGGTGGTCCAGGATGGCGTTCACCAGGTCCGCGCCGCCGTGCAGCACGCTGAACACGCCCGCCGGCAGGCCGGCCTCGGCCCACAGGTCGGCCAGCAGCAGCGAGGCGGACGGGTCGCGCTCGGAAGGCTTGAGGATGAAGGAGTTCCCGGCCGCGATCGCGATCGGGGCCATCCACAGTGGCACCATGACCGGGAAGTTGAAGGGCGTGATACCGGCGACCACGCCGAGCGCCTCG
The DNA here is from genome assembly GCF_900105765.1 of Ruania alba. Classification (NCBI taxonomy): domain Bacteria; kingdom Bacillati; phylum Actinomycetota; class Actinomycetes; order Micrococcales; family Ruaniaceae; genus Ruania; species Ruania alba. The sequence continues at coordinate 868,985 of NZ_FNTX01000001.1, read as the reverse complement.
CGGTAGGAGTAGACATCCACCCCGGTGGAGACCTGGTCGGCGTAGGAGCCCTGCAGGTGGTGTCCGATCCCGCACGCGTAGTCGATGTTCTCCAGGCCACGGGTGATCTCACCCTGAGCGTCGTCGAACGTCTTGCCGTGCTCGGCCGAGATGAGCCGGGCGAGCTCGTCCCGACGCGTGGCCACCAGGTGCCGGAAGGAGAACAGCACGGCCGACCGCTTCGACAGCGACATCTGCGACCAGGATTCATACGCCCGGGTGGCCGCCGCCACCGTCTCCTCGAGTACGGCCGCATCGGCCGTGCTCGCGACGGCGATCACCTCACCGGTGGCCGGATCGGTGATCTCGATAGCGGGGCCGTCGGTGCTGCGACGCTCCCCCTTGATGACGTGCTCGACGCTACGCGCGCTCATACTTCCTCCCGGCCTCGACGACGGCGGGTGCGGTCCGGGGTCGAACCGCCCTCACGCCGCGCCTATCGTCCCACCGTATGACCGGTTCTTGTCAAACTTTGTTAGAACAAACGGTGAGCCGAGGAAGAGTTTGACTGCACAGGTCGTGTGCGATCAGGCCTGCGGGAACCAGAGCCCGATCTCACGCTCGGCGCTCTCCGGCGAATCGGACCCGTGCACCAGGTTCTGCTGCACCTGCAGCCCCCAGTCCCGGCCCAGGTCACCGCGGATGGTCCCCGGCAGCGCCGCCGTCGGGTCGGTGGTCCCCGCCAGCGTGCGGAACCCCTCGATCACCCGGTGACCCTCCACGACGGCCGCGAGCACCGGGCCGGACTTCATGAAGTCCACCAGCGGCGCATAGAACGGCTTGCCCTCGTGCTCGGCGTAATGGGCGGCCAACAGGGCATCGTCGGCTGCCCTCAACTGCAGGTTCACCAGGGTGTAGCCCTTGGCCTCGATGCGGCGCAGGATCTCTCCGCTCAGTCCGCGACGGACGCCGTCCGGCTTGACCAGGACCAGGGTGCGCTCGATGTTCTCACTCATGGCTCCGAGCGTAACGGGCCCGCGAGCCACCCGGGACTACTACGCAGCTGCCTCGCGACGACGTTCCGCGCGCTCCCGGTCGATCCTGGAGCCCAGCCAGACCGCGATGATCCACACCACCGCGAAGATCCCGCCGATGAACCACATCGCGGGGATCACCAGACCACCGAGCAGGAACAACACCTGCGCGATCGAGCCGAGCACCAGTCCGGTGCGCGTGCGCTGCATCCGCGCTGCGACGGAGCACAGCACCGTCATCACCGCACCGACGCCGAGGATCAACGCGGGCTCCGCCACCCGGAGGCCGTACCCGACCAGCACGATGAACAGCACGAGCAGCACCTCGAGCCAGAGCACACTGGTGCAGAAGAGCGGCCGGGCCGGGCGCGGCGGCTTCGGGGCTGCCGCGCCCGAGGATGAAGAAGTCACCGGTCCAGGGTAGTGCCCGGCCCGTCCGAGTCCGGCCCGCTCAAGTCCGGCCCGTCCGCGCCAGGCCCGCCCGAGTCCAGCTCGCCGCCGCCGGCGGCCGCGTCTTCCTCGGAGAGGCGAGCCCCGACCGGGGCGAGGGCACCCTCCTGCTGCGAGGGGCCGCCGTCGGAGGCTGCCGGGTCCGCCACGGCCTCACCACGAGCCACCATTCCCGCTGTGTCGGACAGCGTGACCTCCTTGAGCAGGAGCGTGAGCAGGAAACCGGCCGCAAGCAGCGGCACCAGGTACCAGAAGCTCGGGGCCAGCGCATCGGCGTAGGAGTCCACCACGATCTGCTTGATCGGCCCCGGCATCTCGTTCACGGCCTGCGGGGTGAGTGAGTCCACCCCGAGGTCGCCGCCCGCGCCCGGCGGCACACCGGCGTCGGCGAACCCGTCGGTGAGATTGTCCACCAACCGCGAGGTGAAGATCGTGCTGAACAGCGCGGTTCCCACGGCCGCGCCGATCTCCCGGATGAAGTTGTTCGCACTCGTGGCGGTACCGATCTCCCGGGGGTCCACGGAGTTCTGCACAGCGAGCACGATCGTCTGCATCACCAGGCCGAGTCCGGCGCCGAGCACGAAGATCATCGCCGAGTACAGCCACAGGGAGATGTCTCCGGTGAGCCGGGTCAGCCAGATCAGTCCCGCAGTCGCGATCGCCATCCCGACGATCGGGAAGATGCGATACCGCCCCATGCGCACGATCGCGAAACCGGAGGCGATCGAGGTGAGCATCAGCCCGGCCATCATCGGCAGCATCAACAGTCCGGACTGGGTCACACCGGTGCCGGTGGACATCTGCAGGAAGGTGGGCAGGAAGCCCAGTGCGGCGAACATGCTCATCCCGATCACCAGACCGACCGCGGAGGCGATGGAGAAGGTGCGGATCTTGAACAGGTGCAGCGGCAGGAGCGGGTCCTGTGCACGGCGCTCCACCAGGATGAAGGCCCCGATGGTCGCGAGGGTTCCGATCACCAGGGCGAGCAGCCCGGGGTCGGACCAGTCATAGCCGGCACTGCCGGACCAGGACTCCCAGCTCGTGGCCAGCACGATGCCGGAGGTGCCGAGACTGAGCAGGATGATGCCGAGAACGTCCACCCGCTTCGTGGGGCGGTGGCTGGGCAGGCGCAGCGTGCGCCAGGCGATGACCATGGCGATCAATCCGATCGGCACGTTCAGCCAGAAGCACCACCGCCAGTCGGCATGATCGGTGAACAGGCCGCCGAGCAGCGGGCCGAGCACGGCGGAGATGCCGAACAGTGCACCCATCGGGCCCATGTACTTGCCGCGCTCCCGGGCAGGGACGATGTCGGCGATGATCGCCTGCGAGAGGATCATCAGGCCACCACCGCCCAGACCCTGCACGCCACGCCAGAACACCAGGGCGCCGAAGCTGCCGGAGAACCCGGCACCGACCGAGGCGATGGTGAACAAGCCGATGGCGATCAGGAACGGCCACCGCCGTCCCCAGATGTCGCCGAACTTGCCGTACAGGGGCATGGCGATGGCCACGGCGAGGATGTACGCGGTGATGAGCCAGCCCTGGTGCTCCACTCCGCTGAGCTCGCCCACGATGGTGGGCATCGCGGTGCCCAAGATGGACTGGTCCAGTGATGCCATGAACATCCCGGCCATCAGGGCAGCGAAGATCAGCCAGACGGTGCGCTTGGTCAGCACGATCGTCGGCTGGTCCGCCGGTGGGGCGGTGGTGGTTGCCATGCGTGAGTTCCTTGCGTTCGGGGCGGGAGCGCCGGGTGCGGCGCCGCAGAGCGGAGGGCCCGACGGCGGTCGGTCGCCGTGGGTGGAGATCGTCAGGTGATCAGGGCGCGCAGGTCGCTGTAGGCGCCGCCGATGTGATCGCGCGGATGCCCGACTCCCCCGGCGTCGTGCCAGAGAGAGGTCGCCCAGCGGGCCAGGTGGAAGACGGTCATCGCGTACATCTCCGGGCGGAAGTCGCCGTCCGGTGCATCGAGGCGCTGCCGGATCAGCGCCTCGATCTCCTTCACGGCCGACTCGAAGATCGCCATGTGCCGGGTCACCAGCGTGGGTTCGGCCTTGATGATCTCGATCACGGCCATGATGCGCTCCTTGGAGGGCATCGGCCGTTCCAGGACCTGGTCGAGCAGGTCGCGAGTATCGGCCGCGAAGTCACCGGAGGGTCCGCCCGCGGTGTACGTGGCGCAGAACTCCGCGTCCAGGCTGAACGGCGTGGCCCCGAGGGCGGCGTGCAGCTTGGACTCGAAGTAGTTGAAGAACGTGCGCACGGAGACGCCCACGCGCTCACAGATAGCCTCGACGGTCACGTTGTCGAGCCCGTGCTCGCGGATCAGCTCGTGGGTGGCGTCGATGAGCGCGTCGCGTCGCGCGATCTTCTTCCGTTCCCGGAGCCCGAACTCATTCTGCATGACATGCATTTTTGCACGGCGTGCAATCTTTGATCCAGCGCATCGCGTCCCACCAGCGGTGATCTGCGTCACGCACCGACGCGGGTGGCCTCAGTGTCGCGATCTCGCGTGATCGCGACACTGAGGCCACCCGCGTGCAGGAGTGGTCGGGTTACTCCTCGCCGAAGCCCGCCTCGACGTCCGCCTCGATGGCATCCAGCGCCTCGGCCGCCTGTGGGCCGGTCGCCTCCACCTGAAGCTCGGCCCCAGCAGTGAGTCCGAGCCCCATGATGGCCAGGATGCTGGCAGCATCGATGCCGTTGAGCTGGACATCCGCGTCGAACTCCCCCACCTTGCGAGCGAGCATCGCTGCTGGGCGAGCGTGGAGGCCGAGCCGGTTGCGCAGCACGAGCGTGCGGGTGAGGGCCTCGGCCGCCGGCTGCGATGGGGCAGCAGTCTCCAGAGGCGGCGGCTCATCCTCACGATCGACCGGGCCGAACGAGGTCGCGGCCTCTTCCGCGGCCGCACGAACGGCCAGCCCTGTCGCACCACCCTGCGCAGCCACGGCGGCGGCGACCGCTCCCTCGACGAACGGGGCGTCGGCGAGCAGGAGGCGGTCGTCGTCGGCCATCTCCAGCACGGACTCGGCGGTCAGTGCAGCCGATCCGAGGTCGGTGAGCAGCACCACGGCACCGCCACCCTCGTCGAGCAGCCCGGTCACTGCCTGCTCCACCAGGTCGTAGCTGGTACCGATCCGGCCGTCGTCGGTGCCACCGGCCGCCCGGATCGCGACGTCCGGGGCCATCTGCGCAGCAACCTCGGCCGTTCCCGCCGCGAGCGCAGCGGAGTGGGAGACGAGCAGCAGCGCCGTGGTGGGTTCAGCCATGGGACGCCTCCGCCGCCTCGACAGCTGCCTGGAGCAGCAACGCGCTGGACTCCGCCCCCGGATCTCGGTGACCTTGCGATCGTGCGCCCAGGTAGCTGGCCCGACCCTTGCGAGCGATCAGCGGCTCCGTGGCCGCGGCGCCGGTCCGCGCCGCGGTGGCCGCTGCTGCGAGCGCCGCTCGTGCGCTTCCGCCGGAAGTTGCCACCTCGCGTGCGGCCTCGGCGGCCGGCGACCAGGCATCCACCATGGTCGCGTCCTCGAGCTCGGCCTTGCCCCGCGCGACGATGCCACCGACGGCGGCCTCCAGGATGTCGGCCACTCCGGCCGCATCCACCGTCTCGGCCGGTGCCGCCTTCGCTGCGCGCAGGTAGGCGGTGCCGTACAGCGGCCCGGCGGCGCCACCCACCGTGGACATCAACGTCTTCGCCACCAGCGCGAAGACGTCGCCGATGGTGGCGGTCTCGGCGGCTTCGAGCTTGGCGAGCACGGCCGTGAACCCGCGGTCCAGGTTCTCCCCGTGGTCGCCGTCGCCGATCGCCCGATCCAGGTCGATCAGCGCCATCCGGTTCTTACCCACGACGGCGGCACTCGCCTGCACCCAGGCGCGCGCCCATGCCACATTAAGCAGGTCCGACACGTCACGCCCCCCAGGTGAGCGCCGGGGTGTGCACCGGGGCGTCGTACAGGGCGAGCAGCTCCTCGTCCAGGCGCAGCACCGTGATCGAGGCCCCCTGCATCTCCAGCGAGGTCACGTAGTTGCCCACCAGGGAGCGAGTCACCTCAGCACCACGCTCCTCGAGCAGCGCACGCGCCTTCCGGTAGACGATGTACAGCTCGGAAGCCGGCGTGCCGCCCATACCGTTCACCAGCAGGACCACACGGTCACCGGACGCCACCTGCAGGTCGCCGGCGACCGCCGTCAGGAGCTGTTCGGTGATCTCGTCGGCGGACGCGGACGGGATGCGCTCGCGCCCGGGTTCGCCGTGGATCCCGATGCCGATCTCGATCTCGTCGTCGTCCAGGTCGAAAGACGGCTTCCCGGCGTGCGGCACGGTGCACGCGGTGAGGGCCACTCCCATCGAGCGGACGTTCTCGTTGACCCTGGTCGCGATCGCCGCCACGGAGTCCAGATCGTCCCCGCGCTCGGCGGCGGCGCCGGCGATCTTCTCCACCAGGACCGTGCCCGCGACCCCGCGACGGCCGGCGGTGAACAGGGAGTCCTGCACGGCCACGTCATCGTTGACGACGACCGTCTTGACGGTGATGTCCTCGAGCTCGGCGAGTTCGGCGGCCGTCTCGAAGTTGAGCACGTCCCCGGTGTAGTTCTTCACGATGTGCAGCACACCCGCACCGCCGTCGGCGGCCTTCGTGGCAGCCATGATGGGGTCCGGCGTGGGCGAGGTGAACACCGCTCCGGGCACGGCGGCATCCAGCATGCCGCGGCCGACGAAACCGGCGTGCAGCGGCTCGTGCCCGCTCCCGCCGCCGCTGACCAGGCCTACCTTCCCGGCGACGGCACCGCCGGCACGGGAGACGAACAGTGTCTCCGGATCGCCGCTGGAGACCACCAGATCGGCGTGGGCGGCGGCGAAGCCGTCGACCGTCTCGGCGACGACTGCCTGCGGATCGTTGATCAGCTTCTTCATTCCGGTGCTCCTTCGCTTGTGCGCCGTGAGCGGCGACCCGTCGTGGACGGACATGAGTGGGGTCTGCAGGACAACTCTGGACCTTGACCACCACCGTTGCCTAGCCCACCTCCCATCTTGGCCCGTGCGGCGACCTCATGCTGGCCGGACGCGGGAGCAGCCTCCGGTCAGGGCCGCCCGTAGGTCTCCAGCAGCCGCAGCCACACCTCGCTGATCGTCGGATAGGACGGCACCGCGTGCCAGAGCCGATCGATCGGCACCTGCCCCACCACGGCGATCGTGGCTGCGTGCAGCAGTTCGGCCACGTCCGGGCCGGCGAACGTCACCCCGAGGATCACCTGCCGCTCCGTGTCCACCACCATCCGCGCCGTGCCGGTGTACCCGTCCGCATGCAGTGCCGCACCGGCGACCGAGCCGAGCTCGTAGTCCACCACCCGCACGGGGTATCCGGCGTCCTCAGCCGCGGCAGCGGTCAGGCCCACGCTCGCCACCTCCGGGTCGCTGAACGCGACCTGCGGAACAGCTTCATGGTCGGCGGTGGCGGCGTGGGCGCCCCAGGCGTGATCGGCCACCCCCTGCCCGTGCGCCCGGGCGACGATCGCGTCCCCAGCGGCGCGCGCCTGGTATTTGCCCTGGTGGGTGAGCAAGGCCCGGTGGTTCACGTCACCGACGGCGTACAGCCAGCCGGACCCGGACACCCGCATCGTGTCGTCGACGTCCAGCCACTCGCCATCGCTGCGACCGACGACGGACAGACCTATGTCGTCGGTGCGGGGGCGGCGCCCCGTGGCGGCCAGCACCTCGTCCGCGACCACCACCTGACCGTCGTCACAGCTCAGGCGTACCGTCCCGGTGACGGCGTCCCGCACCGCTTCTGTGACACTCACCCCGGTGCGCACGTCCACGCCCGTCTCGCGCAACGTCCCGGCCACGAGGTCACCGGCGAACGGCTCGGCACCGGGGAGCACCCGGCCCCGTACCAGGAGGGTGACGGCGGCACCCAGGTCCCGGTACGCCGTCGCCATCTCTACGCCGACCACTCCTCCGCCGACAATGGCAAGGCGTTCGGGGATCTCCTCGGCGCTGGTGGCCTCGCGGGAGGTCCATGGAGCGGCCGGGGCGAGCGCGGCCGGCACCGCAGCATCGCTGCCGGTGCAGATCACGACGGCGTGCCGCGCCTCCAGCTGGACGGTGCCGTCGGTGGTGGTCACCTCGACCGTACGCTCGCCGGTGAGCCGGCCACGTCCGCGCACGAGGTCGATGCCGGTGTTCTCCAGCCATGTCACCTGACCGGCATCGTCCCAGCCGCTGGTGAACGTGTTCCGCCGCGCGAGCACCTCAGACCGATCCACCACTGGCGGTGCCTCCGCCTGGTGTACCCCGGAACCTCGTACGTGGGCGGCAGCTCGGCGCACGGCGCCGGAGCGGAGTAGTGCCTTGGACGGCATGCACGCCCAGTAGGAGCACTCCCCACCGACGAGCTCGGACTCGACGATCACCGCACTCAGGCCACCGGCCACGACCTGTCCGGCGACGTTCTCACCGACAGCTCCGGCACCAATCACCAGCACGTCCCAAGTGCTCATCGCGAAACTCCCCACGGTTGGAAAAGGTGGTCAACTTCGAGCCGATGTCACCGGCCCAGACTACGCTCGAGTCCATGCCTGTGAGCCAGAACACCAGCCCACCGACGAACAGGACGACCTCGTGATCGAGTTCGAGCAGGTCACCAAGCAGTTCGAGGACGGCACACTCGCCGTCAGTGGTGTGGATCTGGTGATCCCCTCCCACCAGGTCACCGTGCTGGTGGGTTCCTCCGGCTCCGGGAAGACGACCCTGCTCCGGATGATCAACCGGATGGTGGAGCCCACCTCCGGAACGGTCAGCATCGATGCCGAGAATGTCGCTGACCTGAACCCGGTGGCGCTGCGGCGGCGCATCGGGTACGTGATGCAGAGCGCCGGACTGCTGCCACACCGACGGGTGCTGGAGAACATCGTGACGGTGCCGCGGCTGAACGGGATGTCACGGTCGGAGGCGGCAGAGCTGGGCCTGTCCTTGATGGACACGGTGGGCCTGGACCGGGACCTCGCCGAGCGCTACCCGAGCCAGCTCTCCGGCGGCCAGCAACAGCGGGTGGGAGTGGCCCGGGGACTGGCCGTGGACCCGAACATCTTGCTGATGGACGAGCCGTTCGGCGCGGTGGACCCGATCGTGCGGGCAGACCTGCAGAACGAGCTGTTCCGACTGCAGGGCGCTCTCGGCAAGACCGTGGTCTTCGTGACGCACGACATCGAGGAGGCGTTCCTGCTCGGCGACCAGGTGGTCATCCTGGAGCGTGGCGGGGTGATCGCCCAGCAGGGCAGCCCCACCGACATCCTCGCGGCCCCGGCGAGCGAGTTCGTGGCGGACTTCATCGGAGCCGATCGCGGCCGGCGCGCGCTCCGCCTGGAGCAGCGCGAGGGCGCTTGCGTGGTGGTCGACGGCAACGGCCGGCCGGCGGGTGTGCTCTCCGAGGACGCGACGCCCTCATGACGTGGCTCTCCGGCAGCCTCGATCTCATCCTCGAACTCACGCTCGAGCACCTCTGGCTCAGCCTGCTCCCGATCGTCGCAGGCTTCGTGATCGCGATCCCGTTGGGGCAGATCGCCTGGCGGCAGAAGTGGCTGCGCGGCCCGATGCTCTCCTTGGTGGGACTGCTCTACACGATCCCGTCGCTGGCGCTGTTCGTGTTGCTCCCGCCGCTGCTGGGCATCGGGTTCCTGAGCCGGGCGAACCTGATCGTTGCGCTGACGATCTATGCCGTCGCGCTGATGACCCGGTTCGCCTCGGACGCCTTCGCCTCGGTGGACATCCAGGTGCGCCAGGCCGCTGTCGCGATGGGCTACGACGGGTGGCGCCGGTTCTGGGCGGTTGATCTTCCGCTCGCCGGCCCGGTACTGCTGGCCGGGCTGCGTGTGGTCGCGGTGAGCACCGTGAGCCTGGTCACGGTCGGCGTGCTGGTGGGCATCCGGTCACTCGGGTTCCTGTTCACTGACGGGCTGCAGCGCAACATTCCTGTGGAGATCCTCACCGGGATCGTCATGACGGTGGTGACGGCGCTCGTGCTGGACGGGCTGCTCGTCCTCCTCGGCCGCCGGCTGATGCCCTGGTCCCGCAAACCCCGCAGCCAGGGCCGCACCGGGGCGGAGGTGGCCCGATGACCCTCTTCCTCGAGGCCATCGCCTGGTTGCTGGCTCCCGAGCAGCACGAGGGCGCGAACGCGATCGCTTCCCGGTTGGGCGAACACATCCTGTACTCCGCGATCGCCGTGGCCATCGCGGCCGCGATCGCCATCCCCATCGGCTACGCCATCGGGCACACCGGGCGCGGCAAGCAGGTGGCAGTGGCGTTCTCGGGTGCGGCGCGAGCGCTCCCCTCGCTCGGTCTGCTCACCCTGCTCACCCTCATCGTCGGGATCGGGCAGGCTCCGGTGGCCGCGACCGTCGTTTTCGTGGTGCTCGGCGTGCCCTCCGTCCTGGCCGGCGCCTACGCCGGGATCGAGTCGGTCGATGATGACGTCGTGGACGCCGCCCGTGCCATGGGGATGACCGAGTGGCAGATCCTGCTGCGTGTGGAGGCCCCGATCGGGCTGGCGCTGCTGATCGGCGGTCTGCGCAGCGCCACTCTGCAGATCGTGTCCACCGCCGTATTGGCTGCGTATGTGGGTCTCGGCGGGCTCGGCACCTACATCCTGCGCGGCATCAATCTGAACAGCTACGAGGAGATGCTCGGTGGAGCCCTGGTGATCGTGGCCCTCGCGCTCGTTCTCGATGCGCTCTTCTCGCTGGCCGAGTGGCTGGCGGGACGCAGCGCGCGTCGACGCCCCCGGAATGTGACCAGCACACCCGTTGTTGCCAGAACGCACCCTCAGGAAGGAACGTCATGACAACGCCCACCCTCCAGTTCCCGCGCCGAATGCTCGGCGGCCTCGCCGCCGCATCCGCGCTGACCCTGATCGCGGCGTGTGGTGGGTCCTCCGACCCGCTCGACACCGGCGATGAAGCCCCGGTCGACCCGTCCACGGTGGTGGTCGGTTCCCAGGCGTACTACTCCAACGAGATCATCGCCGAGATCTATGCCCAGGTGCTGGAGAGTGAGGGCTTCGAGGTGGATCGGCAGTTCCAGATCGGCCAGCGGGACAGTTATCTCGCCGCGATGGAGGGCGACGAGGTGGACGTGCTCCCCGAGTACTCGGGGAACCTGCTGCAGTTCTACGACGCCGAGACCGAGGCGCGCAGCCCCGAGGACGTGGCTGCCGCGCTGCCCGATGCGCTCCCGGACGGACTCACGGTTCTCGAGTACGCCGAGGCTCAGGATGCCGACTCCTACAACGTGACCGCGGAGTTCTCCGAGTCGAACCAGATCACCTCCCTGGCCGATCTCGCCGACTACGACGGGGACATCACGATCGGCGGCAACATCGAGCTCGAGTCCCGCCCGTACGGGCCGGACGGGCTCGCAGAGTTCTACGGGGTGGAGGTCTCCTTCGTCACGATCGGTGACAGCGGCGGCCCGCTCACCAAGGACGCCATCCGCGATGGCACCATCACCATGGGTGACATCTACACCGCCGACCCGGACCTGGCCTCCGGGGAGTTCGTCACGCTCGAGGACCCGGAGAACATGATCCTCGCGCAGAACGTCATCCCGCTCGTGGACGCAGAGCTCGCCGAGGACCTGGCCGCGGCACTGGACCCGGTGAGTGCGGCTCTGACGACCGAGGAACTGATCGCGTTGAACGTCCGGAGCCAGGAAGAAGAGCTGGACCCGGCAACCATCGCGACCGACTGGCTCGCCGAGACCGGTCTGGCCTGACCCGGGGCCACGGATGAGCAGCGTCAGTTCGATCCTGATCGACGGTTTCGGCCGGGTCGCCGAGGAGCTGCATGGTGTCCTCGGCGGTTCGCCCGGCCTCGCCCCGGAGCACCTGATCGGCCGGCTGGATCCCGACGCGAACACGATCGCCTGGCTCGCCTGGCACCTCACCCGGGTGCAGGACGACCACGTGGCCGCGGTGGCGGGGGTACAGCAGCAATGGCTCGCCGGCGGCTGGGCCGAGCGCTTCGGGCTGCCGTTCGACCCGGCCGAGCACGGGTACGGGCACACCAGCGAGCAGGTGGCGCAGGTGCGTGATGTGCCGGCGGCCGACCTGCTCGGCTATCACGATGCCGTGCATGCGGCCACCCAGGGCTACCTGAGCCAGCTCGACGAGGCCGACCTCGACCAGGTGGTCGACGACACGTGGGACCCGCCGGTCACGCTCGGGGTGCGCCTGGTGAGCGTGCTCGCCGAGGACCTGCAGCACGTCGGGCAGATCGCCTTCGTCGCCGGTGTGCTACGCCGATCTGGACCGTCCACGCCTGTTCACTGATCCAGGTACCGCCGCAACCACTCGTTGCGCGACTCGATCAGCCTGCGCACGTACCGCCCGAGGACGGCTCGCTCGGCCACCCGACCCAGTGCCCCGAACGGGGCGATGAAGGTGACGTCGTCAGTCATCGTCGTTCCGCCGTCGGGCCGTGGTTCGAACCGGTGCACGTGCCGGAACTGGGCGAACGGGCCACGGACCTGTTCATCGGTGAAGGAGACCGGACGATCCAGCTGGGTGATCGTGCTGGTCATCGTCCACCACAGGCCGAAGTGCCGCGCGCGCCAGGTGACCGTCTCGCCCAGGCCGATGTTGCCCGACGTCACCCCGGCCACAGCAGTCTCCTCGCTCGCAGCCATCGAGGCCAGGTGGGCACCGATGTCGAGCGACGCGTCGAAGGCGGCGGCCGGAGCCGCGTCGAGGGCGGTCTCCGTACGGAACCGGATCATCCGTCGTCGCGGGGACGGGCACGAAGCAGGTCGGTCCGGCGCTCGGCCCACGCCAGGGACGACGCGATCGCCTCGTCGAGGGTGAGCTCGGCCTGCCAGCCGAGCAGCTCATGGGCACGGTCGACGCGTGCATAGGCGCCGACGGCGTCCCCCGGCCGTGCCGGTGCCTCCCGCAGTGGGACGACCGCCCCGGCCACCCGCTCGACGGCGGCGTGCAGCTCCCGCACGGTCACGCCGGTGCCGGTGCCGATGTTGAGGACCACGGTGTTCTCCCCGACGGCGGTGAGCACCTGATCGAATCGCTCCACCGCCCGTACATGAGCGCGGGCGAGATCCCAGGCGTGTACGTAGTCCCGCAGACCGGTGCCGTCCCGGGTGGGCAGGTCGGTACCGGTGAGGGTGAAGTGGTCCTGTTCCCCCCGTGCCGTGCGGATCAGCTGACCGAGCACGTGCGTGGGCTCGGCCGCATGGATACCGCTGCGCAGATCCGGGTCCGAGCCCACCGGGTTGAAGTAGCGCAGGATCACCCCACGCAGGTCGGTGGCAGCCGCGAGATCCTGCAGGATCTGCTCGACCATCAGCTTGGTCCGCGCATAGGGCGAACCGGGAGCAACCGGTGAGGTCTCACTGACCTCGAACGTCGGTGCCGCCGCGTACACGGCAGCCGACGAGGAGAACAGCACCCGGGGGTGGCCGGCCGCGGTGAGACAGTCGAACAGTTCCACGGACTTGGCCACGTTGTCGCGGTAGTAGGCCACCGGGTCGGCCACCGAGTCGGGCACACTCGCCCGGGCCGCCATGTGCACGGTGACGCCGATGTCGGGATGCTCAGCCAGGATGCGCCGCAGCAACGCGCGGTCGGCCACATCCCCCTCGTAGAAGACCCGGCCGCGGGTGAAGCTACGTGGCCCAGTCAGCAACGAGTCGAGGATCACCGGAAGGTGCCCGGCCTGCTCCAAGGCGGTCGCCGTCACGGACCCGAGGTACCCGGCTCCGCCGGTGACGAGGACCTTCACACGTTCACCCTATGCCCACCGGCACCCGGGTCTCAGCCGGACCGGTGTTCCCGCTCCGGTCCTCCTTCAGGGACAAGTTGCGGCCGCAGGCCCGCCGCCAACGCGTAGACACGCTCATCAAGTCGGGAAAGATCGCCCTTGAGCTCTGTGCGCAGCTCCGCAATGTCGCCCTTGAGCTCTGTGCGCAACTCCGCAATGTCGCCCTTGAGCTCTGTGCGCAACTCCGCAATGTCGCCCTTGAGCTCTGTGCGCAACTCCGCAATGTCGCCCTTCAACTCTGACCGTGTGACGGTCAGGTTCTGATCCAACCGAGCGATGTCGCCCTTCACCTCTGACCGCAGCCGCTTGTTACTGGAGTTGAGCGCGGCGAACAGACCCACCGCTACAGCCAGCAGGCTACCGATCGACACCCATGTGCCCAGGTCCACCCCGATCACCCTTCCAGTGTGCTCCCTCTCTGCCCGCTACTCCAGTGCACGAGGCGGAACGCCGGCAACACCAGCAGGAAGGGGTGTGGATGGGCGGACATCGGGTGTGTCGCTGGGGACAACGAATCAGGACGTCGAGGAACGCCCAGGCCTCCGCGGTGGCTTGTCCTTGCCGAACACGGCTCGTGCCTCGGCCGCGAGGATCACCGACCCTGTCACGAGCACCCCTGTGCCGGAGGCGATCTGGTCCCGCTCCCCCTGCTCTGCCAGGTCGGCAGCGACCGAGATCGCGTTCGGCAGGCTCGCCTGCACGTGCACCTGGTCGGGGTCGAAGACGTCCCGAGCGATCTCGGCAAGGTCATCGGCATCCATCGATCGCATGGAGGTGGACTGGGTGATCACCACCTCGTCCAGCACCGGCTCGAGCACCGAGAGGATCCCCTCGGCGTCCTTCTCCTCCATCACGCCCACCACACCCACCAGACGGGTGAACGCGAACGCCTCGTCCAGCGCCTGCACGAGCACACCGGCTCCGGCCGGGTTGTGTGCGGCGTCCACCAGGACGGCAGGGCTGGACCGCACCAGTTCCATCCGTCCGGGCGAGGTGGCATCGCCGAATGCGGCCTCGACGACCTCCGCCCCGAGGGCCCCGCCCCCGAGGAACTGCTCCACTGCCGTCAGGGCGATCAGCGCGTTCTGCGCCTGGTGCGGACCGTGCAGCGGCAGGAAGATGTCGGTGTACAACCCACCGGTGCCCCGCAGGTTCACGAGTTGCCCGCCGACGGCCATGGTGCGTTCTGCTACTTCGATGTCGTACCCCTGGGCGACCAGCCGGGCCCCGCGTTCCACGGCCCGCCGTGCGATCACGGCAGCCACCTCGTCGTCCTGCTCGGCGGTCACCACCACGGCCGGCGGGTCGAGCTGTTTGATGATGCCCGACTTGACCGTCGCGATCTCCTCGAGCGAGTGACCAAGCCACTTCTCGTGGTCGCGGGCGATGGGTGTCAGCACGGCGACGTCGCCGTCGATCACGTTCGTGGAGTCCCACTCCCCGCCGAGTCCGACCTCCACCACGGCCACATCGACCGGGGCATCGGCGAAAGCGGCGAAGGCGAACGCAGCCAGCACCTCGAAGAAGTTCAGCCGCGGGTGCCCCTTCTCCTCCAGCTGCGCGTCCACGATCTGCACGTAGGGCTCGATGTCGTGCCAGACCTCCACGAATGCGGTCGCAGAGATCGGCTCACCGTCGATCGCGATCCGCTCCCGCACGTTGTGCAGGTGCGGCGAGGTGAACCGGCCGGTACGCAGCCCCATCTCACGGAGCAGCCGCTCCACCATCCTCGCCGTGGACGTCTTCCCGTTGGTGCCGGTCAGGTGGATCGCCCGGTAGGAGTGCTGCGGGTTGCCGAGCAGGTCCACCAACGCCGCCACCCGGTCGATCGTCGGCGAAATCTTGTGCTCCGGCGCCCGGGAGAGGATCTCGGCGTAGATGGCCTTGGCCTGCTCCTCCGCCTCGGTCCCGCCTGCCGGAGCGGTCGCGCTCTGGTCCGGCTCGCCGTCGGCCGCCCCGCCGGTGCGGATCCCCGAGGTGTCCGGTAAGGACCTGCCCTGCTCGTCGCTCACGGTGAGTCCTCCTTGCTCAGATCGATCCCGACCACCCGGTCGTCCTCACCCATCACCGGTGCCGCGTCCACGTGCACGTCCACCGCCAGCGTCTCAGCAGCGATGAACTCCTTCCGGTCCACGACCGCCTGCGCCCACTGCCCGGGTACCCCGAGGGCGAGGGTGATCCGGTCGGAGACGTGCAGACCGGCGTTCTTACGCGCATCCTGCACCTGCCGCACCACGTCCCGGGCGTACCCGTCGCCGATGAGCTCGTCGTCCAGCTCCAGGTCGAGCACCACGAACCCGCCGCCGGGCAGCACACCCGCGGCGATGGTGTCCCCGAACCGGTCCTCGATCTCGGTGGTGAGCGTGAACTCACCCTCCTCGAGGGCGATGCCGTCCACGCTCACCTGGTCGCCGTCCTGCTCCCAGGCACCGCTTCGGGCACCGGCGATCGCACGCTGCACGTCCTTGCCGAGCCGTGGCCCGGCGGCACGGGCGTTCACGGTGAGTTTGGTGTACACCCCGTACTCAGCGGCGGCGCCGTCGGCGAGGTCGAGCACGGCCACGTCCTTGACGTTGACCTCCTCGGCCACCAGCTCGGTGAACGGGGCGAGCCGGTCCGGGTCGGCCACGGCCACCCGGACGCTGCGCAGCGGCTGGCGGACCCGCAGCTGGTTCGCCTTGCGCAACCCGTGCGTCACGGAGACGACGTCCCGGACGGCGTCCATCGCCGTCACCAGCTCGTCATCGGCCAGCAGGGCAGCCGCCGTCGGGTCATCCTCGGCCGGGGCCCCCGGCACCGGCCAGTCGGTCAGGTGCACGCTGCGGCCACCGGTGAGGCCTCGCCACACCTCCTCGGTGATCATCGGCGCCAGTGGTGCCATCACCCGCAGCAGCACCTCGAGGACGGTGTACAGGGTCTGGTACGCACCCTCGTCCTCGTCCCAGAAGCGCTGCCGTGAGGTACGGACGTACCAGTTGGTGAGCATGTCCAGGTGTTCCCGGAGCCGGCCGACCGCACCCGCGATCTCGTAGGTCTCCAGATCAGCCCGGACCGCCTCGACCAACGACCGGGTGCGCGCCAGCACGTACCGGTCCATGTCGTCCAGATCCGGAACCTCCTCAGGCCGGGGCGCACGCACGTCGATCCCTGCGCCGTCATTGCAGGTGTTGGCGTACAACCCGAAGAAGTACCAGGTGTTCCACACCGGCAGCAGCAGCTGGCGGACCTGGTCGCGGATCGATTCCTCGGCCACCACCAGGTTGCCGCCGCGCAGCACCGGCGAGCCCATCAGGGACAGGCGCACTGCGTCCGATCCGTGCTGGTGAAACATCTCCATCGGGTCCGGGAAGTTGCGCAGCGACTTGCTCGCCTTGCGTCCGTCGTCGCCGAGGATGATGCCGTGCGAGACGCAGGTGCGGAACGCCGGTCGGTCGAACAGCGCGGTGGCGAGCACGTGCAGCGTGTAGAACCAGCCGCGGGTCTGCCCGATGTACTCCACGATGAAGTCACCCGGGTAGTGGTTCTCGAACCAGTCGGCGTTCTGGAACGGGTAGTGCACCTGTGCGAACGGCATCGACCCGGAGTCGAACCACACGTCGAAAACGTCCGGGATGCGGCGCATGGTCGACTTCCCGGTGGGATCATCCGGGTTGGCGCGGGTGAGCTCGTCGATGAACGGGCGGTGCAGGTCCGTCACCTGCACCCCGAAGTCGGCCTCGAGGTCGGCCAGCGAGCCGTACACGTCGATCCGCGGGTAATCCGGATCGTCGCTCACCCACACCGGGATGGGGGTGCCCCAGTACCGGTTCCTGGAGATGGACCAGTCCCGCGCGCCTGCGAGCCACTTGCCGAACTGGCCATCCTTGATGTGCTCGGGCACCCAGGTGATCTCATCGTTCAGCTCGACCATCCGGTCCCGGAACTCGGTCACCTTCACGAACCAGGAGGAGACCGCCCGGTAGATGAGCGGGTTCTTGCACCGCCAGCAGTGCGGGTAGGAGTGGTCGTAGGTCTCGTGGCGCAGCAGCACCGCACCCTGTCCTTGCGCCCCGCCGCTGCCGGCCTTCAGGTCCTTGATGATCTGCGGGTTGGCGTCGAAGACGTTGACTCCGGCGTAGTCGGGCACTTCTGTATCGAACTTGCCGGCGGAGTCCACCGGGGTGGCCGGCTCGATCCCGGCGGCGTCGGTGACGACCTTGTCCTCCTCACCGTAGGCGGGAGCGATGTGCACGATGCCGGTGCCGTCGTCGGTGGTGACGTAGTCGGCCAGCAGCACCTGGTGGGCGTTCTCCCGGCCGGCGAAGTATGCGAAGGGCGGGGCATACCGGCTCCCGGCGAGCTGGGCGCCGGGGAGGGTGGCCAGCACCTGCGGCTCCTCGCCCAGCTCCCGCGCATAGGCGCCCAGCCGTGCCTCGGCGAGCACGAACCGGTGCCCATCGCCGTCGGCCACGACGGCGTAGCTCACCTCGGGGTGGACGGCGGTCGCCAGGTTGGCCGGCACCGTCCAGGGCGTGGTGGTCCAGATGAGCAGGTGCGCGCCGGTGAGTGCCTCGACCGTCTCGCCCGGAACCGCAGGGCCCGTCACCTCGAGCCGGAACCCGACCGTGATGGCCGGGTCCTGGCGCATCCGGTAGGTGTCGTCGTCCATCCGCAGCTCGTGGTTGGACAGCGGGGTCTCGTCCCGCCAGCAGTACGGCAGCACCCGGTAGCCCTCGTAGGCCAGGCCCTTGTCGTAGAGCTCCTTGAACGCCCAGATCACCGACTCCATGTAGGAAAGGTCGAGCGTCTTGTAGTCGTTCTCGAAGTCCACCCACCGGGCCTGCCGGGTGACGTACTCCTCCCACTCCTTCGTGTAGCGCAGCACCGACTCCCGGCACTCTTTGTTGAACGCCTCGAGCCCCATCTCCTCGATCTGGGTCTTGTCGGTGATGCCGAGGATCCGCTCGGCCTCCAGCTCGGCGGGCAGTCCATGGGTGTCCCACCCGAACCGGCGCTCCACCCGCTTGCCGAGCATGGTCTGGAACCGGGGGACGACGTCCTTGACGTACCCGGTGAGCAAGTGCCCGTAGTGCGGCAGGCCGTTCGCGAACGGGGGCCCGTCGTAGAAGACGAACTCGTTCTCCCCGTCCTGCCCGGCCGGCCGGTTCTCGATGGACGCGGCGAAGGTGCCGTCGTCCTTCCAGTACGCCAGTACCTGCTCTTCGACGGCAGGCAGGCTGGGGGAAGGCTGCACACCGGCGGCCTGGGTGTGGCGCGGGAAGTGCAACTCGTTGCGCTCGGTGGTCATCTGCGCGGTCCTTCGGCTCGATCCTGCCGAGGACGATCCGCACCCGAACGGGTGCGACCCGCGGTACCACCTCGTTTGCCACGGACGCCGAGTCGGCGCACGCGACCACTTCGTTCCGGGCTGTGACGGGCCTACCCGTCCGGTTCTACTGAGCCCCACCGGGGAGCGGGGCTGTTCTTCCGGAGGCTCACCGGTGATGGCCGGGTCGGTGCCTGTGCCGCCAGTCTAGCCTGAGGTGTCCGGTACCGAGCCAGTCGATTCCCGCCCGGCTACGTCAGCAGCTCGGCCAGCCGCGTACGCGCCTCGTCGATGTTTGCGACGCGCAGTATCTCGTGGTCACCGTTCGCGCGCTCCCGGCGGTGGGAAATGACGTACTCGCCGGCGTCCCGGGCGAGCACGTAGTCCACGCTCCGATCGGTGAACCTGACGCCGTCGGGACCACCGGTGGGAAGAAGGATCCAACCCGGGCCGCTCCCTAGAGCCCGGAGTCTCTCGTCCAGCAGGTGCACGGCGGCAGGCTGTCCGATCTCCTCCAGCACCTCGTGCGGACGCTCGCCCATGCAAGCATTGATCACCCGTTCCACCGGGTGGTCGGCCAAGCGCTGGACCCGCTCGGTATCGGAAAGCCTCAGCGGCAAACCCCACCGCGATTCCCCGGGCGCCCACGGCCGCAGGCGTGCGGTGAGCTCGACCACCAGCAACCGGCACACGTCCTCCAGCTCGGCGCTTCGCAGGCGAGCACGGCCGGCTGCGGGTGGTCGCACCGATGGATAGTCCAGACCGTATCCGGTATCGGTGACCACGATGCGGTGGGCCATGTCCCCGTCGACTGCCACATGCACGTCCCCGAGACGGGTATCGCGTGGGGTGGCACCGAGCTGGGCGATGAACGCCCGTACCGGTTCCGGCAGAGCGCCCGGCCCGATGGCCGTCACGGGCGTCTCCCCCGCCGCGACCACTCGCTCATACATGGCCTGGCAGGCTTCCGCCTCGGTGGCGTGGTGCTCGCGCTGGCGTGCGGGCGCGCTCCCGTAGGCCACCAGCCAGGATCCGCCGACGGCGTTCAGGTGCCATGCGTCGTTGCAGCTCGCCTCGGGACCAACGCGCGGGAAGGCGGCCTTGAGTTGCTGTCGGTACGGGTCGTGCCGGCCGTCATAGACGAGCCAGCTGGGGCGCTGCTCGCGCACCAGCCGCTCCACCAGGGCCGGGAAGTGCATGGTCACCACGCCCGTATCTCCCGCGGGGCCGCCGCGTCTCCGAGCTCGGTGCGGGCGCGGGTGTGCAGCTCATGCAGGTCGACGTCGCCGGCGATCCGGGCGTGCACCACCTCACCGAGGCGCGGGTGCGGCACTGCGGTCACCTCGGCACGGTCGACAGCCATCTGGCGTTCCAGCCAGTCGGCCACAGCGGCGAGGGTGACCCGGTGCCCGCCGACAATGACGGTGCCGTCCTCTCGACCCGCGAGCGTCAGCCTCCCGGCCGCGTCGAGCCGTCCCAGGTCGCCGGTCCGGATCCAGGGCCGCTCCCCCGCTGCGCGCCAGGGTGAGCGCACCAGGACCGCACCGGTCTCGCCGCGCGGGAGCACCCACCCGGCCGGGTCCTGGATCCGGATAGTCACCCCGGTGGCCGGGCGTCCCACGGTCGCCGGGTCGGCGGCGAGATCGGCGGGCCGGGCGATGGTGACCGTCCCGGACTCGGTGGTGCCGTAGTAGTTCACCAGCACCTCCCCCACCGTGGACCGGACCTGCTCCACCACCATGGCCGAGAGCGGTGCCGACCCCACCACGATCCGTCGCAAGGGCAGGTGGGCGCCGCCGGCCTGCGTCATCAGGTCGGCCAGCTGGGTGGGCAGGCCCACCCAGGTACCGACCCGGTGAGCTGCGATCGAGGCCAGGCCGTGGTCGGCATGCCGGGAGGCGCCGAGGAGCACAGGTGCCCCCACCAGCAGCCCGGCCGCGAGCGCGGAGAGCCCGTGACCGTGGCTCAACGGTGCCGCCACCAGCATCGGCTCGCCCCGCCGTGCGCCGAGGGCGGCTGCGAGGGAGACGACGGTGGGAAGTTGCGCCCAGCCCACGCGGCGCTCGGTGCGGGGGTGGGGCGCACCGCTGCTGCCGGAGCTGTGCAGCACGAGCGCCGGGATCCTGGTGCGGCGGGCAGCCGGCACGGGGCCCGCGGGCCGCTGCAGCACCGCGCGCACGTCGATCTGGCGCTGTGTGATGTCCGGGCGTGCCGGACCGTCGTGGAGGACGAGCCCGACATCGCCACTCAGCACCCGCCGTCGGGCCTGCTCTCCGGCCCGCGGGCTCAGCAGGGTCAGGTCGATCCCGAGGGCGCCGGCGGCGATGATCGTGGCCACCAGGCCACGGTGGTCACCCAGGCACGCCACCGCGCGCCCGGGCGAATCCCCGATCGCCGCCATCAGCCGGTGCACCGCCACGTTCAGGTCCGCACCGGTGAGCACCCCGTCATCGTCGATCAGGACCGGTCGCCCGGCCGCCCTCCGGACTGCCCACAGGCCCACGTCGGCCAGAGTGGCACCGCCCCGGAGCAGCGCACCGAGAGCGGACACATCCCGCGGTCTCGGACGGACCGCTCGCAGCAGCCCGACCGCCTCGGGAAGCAGGTACCGTCGCGATCGCGAGACCTGCGCCTCGGTGGCGTCCTGCTGCGGCATGCTCCGGACCCTAGCCGGTCACCACCGGTCGCGGAGCACTGCCGAGCCGAGCAGGCGGTCCGATGCCGCCGGCACCAGGCCGCTGAGCAGCCCGCCGAGCCGGGACCACCACGGTGAGATCAGTCGCGGCCGGTCGACGATCGCCCGGCACACCAGGGCGGCGGCGCCGTCGGCGGTCAGGCCGGGTGCGTGCGCATGGGCAGCGGTCGGTGCGCTCATCGCCGTGTGTACCAGCGGGAGGTGGATGGAGGTGGTCGCGACGCCGTCGGCGCCCAGCTCCGGAGCGAGCGCCCGCAGCCACGCCTCGAAGGCGGACTTGCTGCCCGCGTAGGCCGAGTACCCAGGGCTGGGGACGTCCACACTGGCCGAGGCGACCGAGACAAGGTGCCCGGAACCGGCCGCCGTCATCTCCCGGAGGAGCGGGAGGAGCAACGCGATCGGGCCGAGCGCGTTCACCCCCATCAGGCGGTGCACGTCGTGGAATCTGTCGGAGTACTCCGCGAACCGGCGCCGGATGCTGTGCCCGGCGTTGGAGATCACGACGGCGGGGGTGCCCTGGTCGGCAAGGATCCGGTCGGCTGTACTGCTGGCGGCGGCGGTGTCGCGCAGGTCGAGCCGATAGGCGGTGGCCGTTCCGCCATGTGCACGCACCCGCTCGGCCACGGTGTCCACGTCCTCACCCCGGGCAAGCAGCACGACGTGGGCACCCACGGCACCGAGCCGGATCGCGACCCGCTCGCCCACGCCCCGCGAGGCACCGGTGATGACCACGACGCGCCCGTCGACAACTGCCCGAACCTCCGCAGGGCCCGGACCGAACCCCGCCATGCCGAGCAGTGCGCGCAGGCCCACCGGCCACTCGGGCGGTACCACCGCACGGTCGTCACGCACGGGGCCGCTCATGCGCTCAGCAGGTAGTCCTCAGCGTCCTCGTCCCAGCGCAGGTCCACGGCACCGGCGGAGGCATCCTTGCAGAACTGCAGGAAGTTGCGGTACCCGAGCGCCTTCTCGCTGAAGTCGGGGCGCCGTTTCCGGAGCCGGTTCTTCAAGCTGGACAGGGCCACCGGGCCGTCGGCCTCCGTGACGACGGCACGCAGCAGCGCGAACGCGTCCTCCCGTTCACCGTGCGCGGGCACGGACACCTCAGGATCCCCGGCCGCCGGGCCGCTGGCCAGCTCCACCGACCCTCGCTCGGCGAGGTGACGCAGCACATCGCCGAAGGTGCGGAACCCGTGGTCGGACTCGCTGAATGTCGGGTCCTTGCGGAGCAGAGTGCGCTTGAGCACCGAGGCCGTGACGCTGCCGCCGGTGGAGGACTGCAGCCCGGCCAGGGTCTGAGCCACGAGCACCTCGAGCGAACCGGCGTCGTCGGCCGGGACTGGCTCGTCCTCGCCTGCTGCCTCGGGTGGGCTCGGTGGCGGTTCCGCCGCGACGGCCGGCGGTGGGACGGGAGCCTGCCGGCTCGGCTCGCCGGAACTCTTCGTGCCACCCTGAGCTCCGCGACGGCCGCGACCACGCCGCTCGGTGGGTTCGCCGTCCTCCGGCACCTCGACACCCTCGAGGCGGTCATAGAACAGGAACTCGTCGCAGGCGGCCGGGAGCAGCCGGGAGGTGGACTTCTCCACACCCACACCGATCACCCGCTTGTTGAGCTCGCGCAACTTGTGCACCAGCGGGGAGAAGTCGCTGTCCCCGGTGCACATCACGAAGGTGGAGATGTAGTCACGTTCGAAGGCCATCTCGATCGCGTCGACGACCATCTTGATGTCCGCGGCGTTCTTGCGCGAAGCCCCCATCCGCTGCGGCATCTCGATCAGTTCCACCTGATGGCGGGTCAGCGAGCGCCGGTCCTCGTCGAAGTAGGACCAGTCCGCGTAGGCACGACGCACCACGACGCGGCCGCGGATCGCGAGCGCATCGGCGATCGGCCCGAAGTCGAACGCCATCCCACCCAGGTGCTCGCGCGCACCGAGAGCGAGGTTCTCGTAGTCGAGGAAGACGGCCAGTCGTTCTTCGGATTCCATGCCCTCACCTTAGGTGCGCGACGATGCTGTCAGGTCCACAGACAGAACGGGTGACCGTGCGGATCGAGGCAGACCCGCACGTCGTCCTGCGGTTGCCAGTCGGCGAGCCTCGCACCGCTGGCCAGGGCGTGCTCGAGGCCACCGGTGAGGTCGTCCACCTGGATCTCCAGGTGGATCATCATCTCCTGCTCACCCGGCGTCGAGGGCCAGACCGGAGGCGTGTAGACGTGCTCGAGTTGGATGGACAGGTGCACTCCGCCGTCGGGGTTGCGCAGATACACATCGGTCTCCTCGGCGCGGGCAATCTCCCACCCCAACAACCGGGCGTAGAACTCGCCCAACTCGCGGGGGTGGGGCGAGGACAGATTCACTGTGGTCAATCGCAACCGGGTCACATGGGCTCCTTTCCGGCGCGGCGCAGCACGGCGCGCGCCTGGGCGAGCAGGGGTTCGTCGATCATCTGGCGCCCGAGCCGGTGCACACCCCCGCCGTCGGGGGCGGCCGCGAGCACCTCCTCGGCCCACCGCACCCGGGCCGCGTCCGGCCGGTAGGCCTCCCGCACCACCGGCACCTGGTCCGGGTGCAGGCAGGCGGTGGCGGCGAACCCGGAGGCCGCCGCGTCCTCCGCCTCGGCGCGCAGGCCCACGTGGTCGTCGAGGTCGAGGTGTACGGCGTCGATCGCGGCCTTGCCGTAGGCACCGGCGGCCAGCAGGATCCGCGAGCGAGCATGCCGGGTGACGGGGCGGTAGGGCGCCGCGACGCCGGAGGTGGAGACGGAGAAGCGGCTGGAGGTGCCGCCGAGGGAGGCCATCAGGTCTTCGGCGCCCCACATCAGGGCCACCACCGCATCCATGGCAGCCAGCTCGGGTGCGGCGAGTACCCCGCGTGCCGTCTCACAGAGCACCACCACCTCCAGATCGTGCAGAGCGTCAAGGTCGCCGGGGCCGGACGCCTTGGCGAGCATCACCCGGGTGTAGCCGGCCCGACGTACGGCGGCCACGTCTTGCTCATGATCGGCGGTGCCGGCCGGGTTCACCCGCACCAGGGTGCGATCCGGGTCCAGCGGGTGGGCGGCGATGGACTCCCGGGCTGCGTCCCGCTCAGCGGCGGCGACGGCGTCCTCGAGGTCGAGGATCACTCCGTCGGCCCGTCCCGCTGCCTTGTGGTACCGATCGGCACGGTTGGCCGGGCAGAACAGCAGGGCGGGCCCTGGGATCGCGGTCATCAGGTGTCCTCTCGCGAGTCGTCGTGGGCGTGCCGCTCGTGACCAGCCCGGGTCCACATCAGGGCCGAGCGCACGGCCACGGCCACGACGGTGCCGTCCTGGTTCCGGCCGGTGTGCTCCAGCCGGGCGATCCCCTGCCCGGGCCGGCTCGCCGACGGCCGGGTGCTCAGCACCACGGTCTCGGCATAGAGGGTGTCGCCGTGGAACATGGGGGCGGGGAAGTGCACCTCCTCGAACCCCAGGTTCGCCACCGTGGTGCCCTGGGTAAGGTGCCCGACGGACAGACCCACCAGCGTCGCGAGGGTGAACATGGAGTTCACCAGCGGTCGGCCGAACGGTTGGGTGGCGCACCAGGCGGCATCCAGGTGCAGCGCCTGCGGGTTCATCGTGGCGGTGGTGAACAGGACGTCGTCGGCCTCGGTGATGGTGCGGCCAGGTGCGTGCCGGTATCGCACGTCCAGCTCGAGCTCGTCCAGGTAACGGCCCCGTTGCACCTCCTCGCGCAACGGCGGCGACCCCTTCTGCTCGGGCTGAGACGGCCCCATCGTGGCTCCTCGTTCCTCTCGGCGGTCAGGTCCGGCGCATCCCGGTCTCGGTGAGGCCTAGCTCCCGCGCGATCACCCCGAGCTGAACCTCTGTGGTGCCTTCACCGACCTCGAGCACCTTCGCGTCCCGGTAGTGCCGGGCCACGAGGTTCTCGTTGAGGAAACCGTAGCCGCCGAAGATCTGGGACGCGTCGTGAGCGTTCGCCACCGCGGACTCCGCGCCGACCAGCTTGGCCAGCGAGGCCGCCATCTTGAACCTCTCCCCCACCTCCATCAGGCGTGCCGCCTCCACCCAGGCCAGACGCGCCGTGTGCACCCGCGCCTGCATCCGCGCCACCATGAACGCCACGTGCTGGTTCGAGCCCAGGGTGCGCCCGAAGACCTCGCGTTCCTGGCTGTGCCGCAACGCTTCCTCCAGGCAGCCCTGGGCGGCTCCGGTGCACAGCGCCGCGAAGGCGATCCGGCCCTCGTCCAGGCAGGTGACGGCGTTGGCGTAGCCACGGCCCCGCTCGCCGAGCAGGTTCGCCTCGGGGATGAGTACGTCGGTGAAGGTGAGCGGGTGGGTGTCCGAGGTGTGCCAGCCGACCTTGTCGTAGGCGGGGCCGACCTCCAGGCCCGGAGTGGGCACGGGGACCAGGAATGCCGAGAGCTCCGGGGCACGGGTGCCGTCCTCCCGGGTGCGTTCCCCGGTCACCGCGGTGACCGTGATCAGGGTGGTGATCGCCGTCCCGGAGTTGGTGATGAACTGCTTGGTGCCATTGATCACCCAGTGCCCGTCGATCAGGTCGGCGGTGGTGCGGGTGCCACTGGCATCGGACCCAGCGTCGGCCTCGGTGAGCCCGAAGGCGGCAAGCGCCTCGCCGCGGGCCAGGCTGGGCAGCCAGGTGCGCTTCTGCTCCTCAGTGCCGAACCGGAGCACCGGCACCGCCCCGAGCCCGATCCCGGCCTCGAGGGTCACCGCGAGGCTCTGGTCCACCCGGGCGATCTGCTCCACGGCGAGGCAGAAGGCAGTGTAGTCCGGGCCGCTGCCGCCGTACTCGGGCGGAAGCGCGAGACCGAACAGGCCCATCGCGCCCATCTCGGCGATGATCGCCTGCGGCAGCTCACGCCGCGTGTCGTACTCGTAGGCCGCGGGCCGCACGACCGTGTCGGCGAAGGTGCGGACCTTCTCGGCCAGAGCGAGGTGCTCGGGCGTGAATCCGTAGGGCATGAGCGTGACTCCTTCGTCAGATCTTGTGGATCACTGCGCTCGGCTCGGCGGTGTCTTGTGGACTCTCCGGGCCGCTGACCACGCCGAGCACCTGGTCGGTCCGGACCAGGTCACCGACGGCGACGTCAAGGCTGATAGTACCGGCGCTGGCTGCGCGGATCTGGTGCTCCATCTTCATCGCCTCGACGGTGACCACCAGGTCCCCGGGCTCCACCGGTGCGCCTGGATGGACGTGCACGGCGACGACGGTGCCGGGCATCGGTGTGCGCAGCTCGGGCCCGCTCACTGCCCCAGGTCCCGAGGCAGCAGGTGCGTCCCGGGGCCGGGTGAGGACCGTCGTCCGGCCATTCAGACGCACCCAGGTCCCGTCGGTGCCCTCCCACACCCACACCCGCCGCACCACGCCGTCGAGCCGGAGCTGGTGGCTGCAACTATCGACGGCGCTCTGGCTGATGGTGCCGAATCTGGCATCACTGTGCTCAGGACCGTCGATAGTCGCGGCTCCCTCCACCCGAGCCGCGGTGGGAGGTCCGGTGACCAGCACTCGGTGCACCTGGTCACCCGAGGAGTAGGTGTACTCCACGGGCTCCGCCCGGCCCAACCGCCACCCGGACGGCTGGTGCCACAAGTCGTCGGTCCAGGCCTGTGCATGCCGGGTGAGTGCGGCCGCGATCAGCGCCCCGGGGAGCCTCTGCTCACTGTCCCCCTGCTCACCGCTCGCACCGCCGATTCGGTCCAGCAGCGTCGTGTCGGCCGTCCCCGCGAGCACCTCGGGCGCGGCCAGCACCGCCCGCAGGTAGTCGACATTGGTGTGCAGCCCCAGGATCACGGTCTCCGCCAGAGCCCGGTCCAACTGCGCCAGGGCCTCCCCCGCGTGGCACCGTGGGCAATCACCTTGGCCAGCATCGGGTCGTAGTCCGTGCCGACGGCGGTCCCCGGCTCCAGTGCGTGGTCCACCCGGGCCCCGTCCGGCCACTGCACCACCTGGGCGGTCCCGGCCGCCGGCAGGAAACCCGCCTCGGGGCGCTCGGCGTAGACCCGCGCCTCCATCGCCCACCCGCTCGCCGGTGCCTGCCCCAGCGCAGGGTCCAGCCGCTCCCCGGCGGCGACCCGGAGCTGCCACTCCACCAGGTCCACCCCGGTGACGGCCTCGGTGACGGGGTGTTCCACCTGCAGCCGGGTGTTCATCTCCATGAAGGCGAAGTGACCGGGTCGCTGGGCCGGCACCAGGAACTCCACAGTGCCGGCACCCCGGTAGTCCACGCTCCGGGCCACCTCCTCGGCGGCCGCGCAGATCCGCTCGCGCGTCGCCTCGTCGAGCAGCGGCGAGGGTGCCTCCTCGATCACCTTCTGGTGGCGTCGCTGCAGCGAGCACTCCCGCTCCCCCAGCGTGATCACGCTGCCGTGGTGGTCGGCGAGCACCTGCACCTCGATGTGCCGCGGCGCGTCCACGAACCGTTCCAGCAGCAGCCGGTCGTCGCCGAAGGCGGCCTGTGCGACGCGCCGGGCGGCCGCGAGCGCCTCGGGGAGCTCGGCCAGGTCGCGCACCACCTGCATCCCCTTCCCACCGCCCCCGGCGGAGGGTTTCACCAGCAGCGGCGCACCGATCTCGGCCGCAGCGTCGAGCAGCTCCCGGTCCGAGCCGGCTCCCGTCCCGTTCTCGGTAGCTCCCTCGATCACCGGCACCCCGGCCCCGGCCACCCGTTCCTTGGCGCGGATCTTGCTGCCCATCACGTCCAGGGCTTCCACTCCGGGGCCGATGAACATCAGCCCGGCGTCGGCGCAGGCGCGTGCCAGCTCGGTGCTCTCGCTGAGGAAGCCGTACCCGGGGTGCACCGCCTCCGCTCCGGTGCGCCGGGCCGCATCGATGATCGCGGGCACGTTCAGGTAGGACTCGCTCGCCCGGGCCGGGCCGATATGTACGGCGACGTCAGCAGCCCACACGTGCGGGGCGCCGTCGTCGGCATCGGAGTACACCGCGATCGAGGTGACCCCGAGGCGGCGCAGAGTGTGGGCGATCCGGACGGCGATCTCGCCCCGGTTGGCGATCAGCACGCGGGTGAACATGGCGCTCACATCCGGAACAGGCCGAAGCCCGGCTCGCCGAGTCGGGTGCGGGAGCATACGCCCAGGGCAAGGCCGAGCACGGTGCGGGTCTGCGCGGGGTCTATCACGCCGTCGTCCCAGAGCCGTGCGGTGGCGTAGTACGGGTTGCCCTGTCGCTCGTACTGCTCCCGGATCGGCGCCGCGAACGCCTCCCGATCCTCAGCGGCCCACTCCTCACCCCGTGCGGCCGCCTGATCTGCCCGGACGGTGGTGAGCACCGCCGCCGCCTGGGAGCCGCCCATCACCGAGATCCGCGCGCCGGGCCACATCCACAGGAACCGGGGCCCGTACGCCCGACCGCACATGGAGTAGTTCCCGGCGCCGAAGGATCCGCCGGTCACCACGGTGAGCTTGGGCACCCGGGTGGTGGCCACTGCGGTGACCATCTTCGCCCCGTGCTTGGCGATCCCACCTGCCTCGGCGTCCCGGCCGACCATGAAGCCGGAGATGTTCTGCAGGAACAGCAGCGGGATGCCGCGCTGGTCGCACAGCTCGATGAAGTGGGCGCCCTTCAGGGCGGACTCGCTGAGCAGCACGCCGTCGTTGGCGAGGATGCCGACCGGGTGCCCGTGGATCCGGGCGATCCCGGTGACCAGGGTGGTGCCGTAGCCGGCCTTGAACTCGTGCAGCTCGGAGGCGTCGATGATCCGGGCGATGACCTCCCGCGGGTCGGCCGGGGCGGCCACGTCGGCCGGGACCGCGCCGTACAGCGTGGTCTCGTCGACCGCCGGCGCGCGTGCCTCGGTCACCTCCCACACCGGTGGGGGCGCCGGCGGAAGGGTGCCCACGATGTCCCGCAGGATGCCCAATGCGTGCTCGTCGCTGTCCGCGAGATGGTCCACCACCCCGGAGGTGCGTGCGTGCAGGTCGCCGCCGCCGAGCTCCTCCGCGCTGACCTCCTCCCCGATCGCGGCCTTCACCAGCGGCGGGCCGCCGAGGAAGATGGTGCCCTGGCCACGCACGATGACCGTCTCGTCGCTCATCGCCGGCACGTAGGCGCCACCGGCGGTGCAGGAGCCGAGCACCGCGGCCAGCTGGGGGATCCCGGCCGCGGACATCCGGGCCTGGTTGGCGAAGATGCGCCCGAAGTGCTGCTCGTCCGGGAACACCTCGTCCTGCATCGGCAGGTAGGCGCCGCCGGAGTCCACCAGGTACAGGCACGGGAGGTGGTTCTCGAGCGCGATCTGCTGCGCGCGCAGGTGCTTCTTCACCGTCAGCGGGTAGTAGGTGCCGCCCTTGACAGTGGCGTCGTTGGCGATCACCAGCACGTGCCGGCCGCGCACCATCCCGATCCCGGCGATCACTCCCGCACCGGGGCACTCGCCGTCGTAGAGGTCCCAGGCGGCGAGCGGGGCGATCTCCAGGAACGGGCTGCCCGGATCGAGCAGCGCAGTGATCCGGTCCCGGGGCAACAGCTTGCCCCGGTCGATGTGCCGCTGCCGGGATTGCTCCGGGCCCCCACGTGCCACCGTGGCGAGGCGGTCGGTCAGCTCGGCCGCGAGAGCACGCTGCGCCGACTCGTTGGTGGTGAACTCGTCGCTCGCCGGGTCCGCGGCGGTGGTCAGAATCGTCATCGACTCTCCTTGGGTGGTGCGGGGATCGCCCGCACGCTCAGGATGCCACGACCGCCCCCGCTCCACCGCGTGCGAGCGCAACCTGGTGCGGCATTTCCGGCGGGAAACGCCGCACCAGGTTGCGCTCGGCGGTCAGGGGAGGTGCAGGAACTCCCTGACGGCGTCCAGTCCCTGGTAGGTCACCTCGCCCGGGTGCACCTTGGGGTGGGCGACCCGGTGCGCCTCCCAGTCGGCTCGCTCGAGCCGGTAGGCACGGTGCTCGACGGCGGTCCCTTCCCGGGCCTCACGGATGAGGCCGTTCTCGCGGTACCCGAGCTTGCGGGAGACGGCGTTGGAGGCTGGGTTGTCCACCCACGCCTCGGTCCGGGCGACCTGCGCGCCAAACCCGTCGAAGGCCAGGTGCAGCACCAGCGCCCGCATCCGGGTACCGATGCCCTGCCCTTGGTGCTCCCGGCCGACCCAGGATCCGGTGCCGACCACCCGAGTGGTGGGCACATCCTTCCCGCCGACCGCCTGGATCCCCACCGGGCGTCCCTGATGCAGCACAGCCAGTTCCAGACCCCAGGCGTCCGGGCTCATCGATGCCCGCGTCTGCCACTGGTAGCGCAGTACGCTGCGAGCGATCTCCTCGGGAGTCCCTCGGGTCCAGGGCACCACGAACGGCATCGCCTCCGGGGCATGCACACCGCGGGAGGCCAGCTCGGCCAGGTCAACCAGCAACTCGTCGTCGAGGTAGCGCAGCTCCAGGTCCCCGGCCCGCACGGTCAGACCGGCGGGCGGCCAGAGCGCCGTCAGAGCAGGTGTGCAGGCGGGGTCCATCCGCCGACAGTAGCGACATCACAGCGTTCGGTCACCGGGATTTCAGCTCCGCCCCGCGCCGGCCATGATTGTTCGTGCCACGTTCACCTGACCGGCACCCGGTCGACCTAGCGTGGTGGCACGGACCACTTTCGCCGCCACCGACCTGGAGGGGACCCAGCGTGCAGATCTACGCCCATCGCGGAGCCAGTGCCGAACAACCGGAGAACACCCTGGCGGCCTTCGACCGCGCCATCGAGCTCGGGGTGGACGGCATCGAGCTGGACGTGCACCTGAGCGCCGACGGTGTCCCCGTGGTGATCCACGACGACACCCTGGACCGGACCACCTCCGGCACGGGCGCGGTCAACGCTCACACCGAGGCGGAGTTGGCTCGCACTGATGCCGGCTCGGGCGAACACGTCCCTACCCTCGCCGAGGTGCTTGACCTGGTGGGTGCGGACGCTCAGGTGAACGTCGAGATCAAGGACCCAGCCGCCGTCGATGCGGTAGCCCGGGTGACGGCGCAGCATCCGCAGGTGCGCTGGTTCGCCTCGGGAGGTCATTGGGAAGCGCTCGCCCATCTGACCGAGCTGGTGCCAGGGCTGGTGGCCTACCCGCTCAGCCTGGGCCACGCCGGCAACGAGGCGGTACTGCTGGAACAGGTGCGGTCCGCCCGCCCCGAAGCCGAGACGGCGGTGCGCGCGATGCTGGACCGGATCGGGCCCCTCGAGGAGGCGATCGCCTTCGCGACGCAGCACGGAGCCGGTGGCGTCTCCGTGTGGGAACGTCACCTCACCGCCGACGACATCGACGCCATCCAGGCCAGCGGTCTGGCGGCCTGGGTATGGACCGTCAACTCCCGCGAGCGCACCCGCGAGCTGAGGGACCGCGGCATCGATGCCCTCTGCACGGACGACCCGGCGATGGCGCTGGACGTGGTGGCCGGCCGCTGACCGCAGGCCGCTACAGTCCGACGTGCCGCGCCACCTGCGTGTTGGACGACTGCGCCACCGGCCGAATCAGCATCGAGTCGATGTTCACGTGCCGGGGGCGGGTGAGCGTCCACGTGATCGCGTCGGCGATGTCGTCGGCGGTGAGCGGGTTCTGCACCCCGTCGTAGACCGCGTCCGCCGCACCGGCATCGCCGAGCCGATTCAGCGAGAACTCCTCGGTGCGCACCATCCCGGGGGCGATCTCGATCACCCGGATCGGTTCGCCGCCCAGCTCGAGGCGCAACGTGTTCGCGATGACCCGCTCGGCGTGCTTGGCCGCGACATAGCCGCCACCGCCAGGGTAGGTGTCGTGCGCGGCGGTCGAGGTGAGCACCAGCACGTCCCCGCCTCCGCCGGCCCGCAGCGCAGGCAGCAGCGCCTGCGTCACCCGCAGGGTGGAGAGCACGTTGATCCGGTACATCTCCTCCCAGTCATCGATGTCCCCACGTTCGACCGGGTCCGCCCCGCGAGCGCCGCCAGCGTTGTTCACCAGCGCGGTCAGGCCGCCCCCAGCTCGCACATGCTCGGCGAGGCGAGCGACGTCGTCGGGCTCAGTGAGATCGGCGGCCACCGTGTCGCACCCGGTTTCCTCGGCAAGCGCCCGCAGGCGCTCTTCCCGGCGCGCCGTGGCCACGACGGCGTACCCTCGCCCCCGCAGTGCCCGCACCGTGGCGGCACCGATTCCGGTGGATGCGCCGGTCACCACGGCGCGCGGCTGCATGCTCATGCACTCATCGTGTCACGAGTGCGGGAGTGTCAGAGAGTGTCGCAGACCGTGCCCCAGTTGGTGTGCCCCCAGCTGAGCTTGCGCCAGAACGAGGCGGAGTAGTTCCCGTACCCGGCATAGGCGGAGACACTGTGTGTCTCACCGTAGGAGTAGGTGTAGTGCGACCCGGTGGCGAGGGTGCTACCGGTCCCGCAGCCGGAGGAGCTGGACCGCTTGTAGATCCGGATGAACCCGTTCGGGCTCGAGGACCCGTAGTAGGTGAACGAGGACGTGACGTAACTGCCGGAGCGGCTCAGGCAGATCCTGCCGGGACCGGACGTGCTCGCACAGGCGGAGGCAGCGGTGGACAAGCTGGAGTCGGTACGACTCTGCGGGGCGTCCTGCTGAGACAACGTGGCGGGCGCGGTGCAGTCCTCGGTCCGTTCCACGATCGGCACGGTAAGCCCGTCCGGTGCCCCTTCGCTCTCTGGCACAGTGGTGTGCCTGATGTCGATCGAGACGAGCTCACACCCCCGGGCAGCCGAGTCTGCTGCCCAGTCCGTGGTGTTCGCCTCGATCTCGAGCGCCTCGGCCCAGGCTTCCCACTCCGCAACCGTGGAGGAGTCTGTCGGCGCCTCGTCCCCGGGCGCATCACCCGACACGGGCACATCGGCTCGAGCAGGTGAGG
Organism: Ruania alba; assembly: GCF_900105765.1. Classification (NCBI taxonomy): domain Bacteria; kingdom Bacillati; phylum Actinomycetota; class Actinomycetes; order Micrococcales; family Ruaniaceae; genus Ruania; species Ruania alba. Next base: position 835,858 of record NZ_FNTX01000001.1, on the reverse strand, counting down.
TGCTCCCGACATGGAACGCCACCGCAGCAAGCGCCACGCTGAGCGAGGCGGCGAGGATGGCCCGGGATCTGATTTGTGCGAAGCGATACATGAACTGGCCTTGCGTCGAGGGCTGGGGGAACGCACGAAGCCACGCCGGACTGAGGGTCGCCTCACTGCGTGATCTGATCGTGACACAAAAGTCGTGTGTAATCACCCCCTGGGTGCCGGACATGTCTAGGTGTAAGGGACGGGGAGGAGGTGGATGAAGGCCGGCCCGGAGGGGCGGTTCGAGACTCTCTACTGGGAGAATCACCGTGAGTTGCTGGCCTTCATCCGCCGCCGCACAGAGGCGGAGGCCGAGGACATTGTGGCCGAGACGTTCGTGGTGGCATGGCGTCGGATTGACGATGTGCCCGTGGACGCGCGCCCGTGGCTGTTCGGGGTGGCGCGCAACGTGCTGCGCAACCACCTGCGAGCCCAGAACCGCCAGCTCTTGCTCAAGGTCCGGATCGACCAGCAACCCGAGGAACCACAGACCGACCTGGCCACGTCGATCGCGAACCGTCAGGACTTGGCCGATGCGTGGAACCGACTCACCCCCGCCGAGCAGGAGGTCATCTCGCTCGTGGCGTGGGAGGAACTCAGCAACGACCAGGCAGCCACCGTGCTGGGCACCACGAAGTCGGCCTTCGCTGTCCGGTTGTTCCGGGCTCGGCGGCGGCTGCTGCACCTACTGAACCGCACCACACAGAAGGGGGGACACCATGGCTGACGACTCCACGCTGCTGCGTGCCGTGCGTTCGCTGAAGCCGGACGTTCCCCCTGTCGACGAAGCAGAGTCCCGGGCGCTCCTGAACCAGGTGAATGCCCGGATCGCCGCGAGCGCCGCCACGGCGGACGAGGTCGCCGAGCTCACCCCGAGGCAGCCCCCGGTCGCCGCGCGCCGAATGCTGGCCGGTGCGGCCGCCGCGGCTCTGCTGGCCGTCGGCGTCGTCACCTTGACCGACGACGGCGGAGCGCCCGCGTACGCGGACTGGTCGCCGGTGCCGACCGAACTGCGGCCCGCCGAGATGGACGAGATCACCAGTATCTGTCCGGACCAGTTCTTCGGTGCGCCGGAGGACCAGGACGCGCCAGAGGTCACGCCCGTGCTCGCCGAGCGACGCGGCGAGCACCAGATACTCCTCTCAGCCTCCGAGGCTGGTGCCTATCAGTACTGCGTGCTGCTTCCGGACCCGGGGTCCGACCTGGGATATCGCCCGCACATCGAGAGTTTCGACCCTGGCACGAGCGCCCCGCCCCAACCCTCGGACAGCACCGGTGTCTACTCGGCGTTCACGGGTGAGCCGTGGGCTCCCTCGCCCGACCACGGTGCGATGACGGTCTTCCTCGGCACGGTGGGTGAGGACGTCGACGCGGTCGAACTCCACACCGAGAACGGCAGCTTTGCCGAAGCCAGTGTGATGGAGGGCTGGTTCCTCGTGTGGTTCCCGGACGCCGTGCAACTCAGCGACACGGCCACCGTGACCACGGACGACGGTGATGAGGTCGAGGTGACGATCGAAGGACCGGGCAGCTGACCGCCGTCGGGCGTTCGATACACTGCACACACGGACACCCCGGGGCCGATCTGCCCCGCGGTCGACCGGCCGGATCTGGCCGGAGGGTCCCGCGCGCCACCTCCACCTCAGTTGAACCTGGAGTTCCTCGTGCCGCTGCCCCGCCGCGCCGCCCTGGCGTGCGCCATCCCGCTCGCCCTTGCCCTCACGGCCTGTGCCGGCGAGGCGTCGCCCGCGCCTGAGGAAGATGGCTCTGCCGAAGCCTCTCCCGATTCCGCCGGCTATCCCGTCACCGTGGACAACTGCGGCACCGAGGTCACCGTCACCGAGGCGCCCGAGCGGATCGTCACCATCAAGTCCACCTCCACCGAGATGGTCCTCGCCCTCGGCCTCGGGGACCGTCTGGTGGGGACCGCGTTCTCCGACGGCCCGGTGCCGGAGGATCTCGCCGATGCCGCCACGGACCTGCCGGTGCTCGCCGAACGGGCACCGTCGGAGGAGGTGGTGCTGGAGACCGAGCCGGACTTCGTGTTCGCGGGGTGGGAGTCGAACTTCTCCGCCGACGACGCCGGGGAGCGAGGCGATCTGCAGGAGCTGGGCATCGCCACCTACGTCTCCCCCGCCGCCTGCCAGGGCGAGGGGTACCAGCCGAACCCGCTCACCTTCGACCACGTCTTCGACTCGATCACCGAAGCGGGTGCGCTGCTCGGCGCACCGGACGAGGCAGCCGAGCTGGTACAGAGCCAGCAGGCCGAGCTCGCCGAGGTCGATGCATCCGAGGCGGGCCTGAGCGCCCTGTGGTACTCCTCCGGGTCCGACACCCCGTTCGTGGGCGCCGGGATCGGCGCCCCGCAGCTGCTGATGGAGACCGTCGGGCTGACCAACATCATGGGCGAGACCGCCGAGACGTGGGCGTCGGTCTCCTGGGAGGCCGTCGCCGAGCAGAACCCGGACGTGATCGTGCTGGTGGACTCCGCCTGGAACACCGCCGAGCACAAGATCGAGGTGCTCGAATCCACCCCGACCACCGCCGTGCTGCCCGCCGTGCAGGAGAGCCGCTACCTGATCGTGCCGTTCCCCGCCAGCGAAGCGGGCGTACGCAGCGTGCCGGCCGTCGCCGACCTCGCCACCCAGCTGGCCGAGCTGGAGGCATCGGTGTCGTGACCACCTCCGCCGTGCGGCGCAGTCAGCCCGCCCCCAGCCGTTCGTCGACTCCCGACGGCGGCCCCTCGCCCGCGCCAGGTGACCCGCCTCGGCGCGGGGTGCTCGGGACGTGGCTGGCAACGGGCGCGCTGGTGCTGGTCGGCTCGATGCTGGTGGCCTTGACGATCGGCCCGGCTGCCATCACTCCGGCGGAGGTGCTCGGCAGCGCCTGGCATCACGTCCTCACCTGGCTCGCCGACCGTGGCGTGCCGGTCGCCGTGCCGGAGAACCCGCTCACGGTGATCCGGGACGCGATCGTCTGGCAGGGCCGCGCACCCCGGCTGCTCACCGCCGCGTCCGTGGGGGCAGGCCTGGCACTGTGCGGGGCCGTGATGCAGGCGATCACCCGGAACCCGCTCGCCGACCCCTACCTGCTGGGCGTCTCCTCCGGGGCCGCCCTCGGCGCCGTCGCGGTGCTGCTGCTCGGGGTGGCCGTCGCACTGCCGCTGGCCGCCTTCGCCGGCGCCCTCCTCGCCCTGGGTGCCACGCTCTCCCTGGCGGGGATCGGGGGCCGGCTCACCCCGGGGCGGACCATCCTCGCCGGGATCGCCGTGGCGCAGGCATGCGCAGCGGGAGTCTCCTTCGTGATCTTCTCCACCGCCCAGGGTGACTCCTACCGGGAGATCATCACCTGGCTGATGGGATCCCTGGCCTCGGCCACCTGGACGTCGGTGGCCATCGCAGGGTCCGCCGTCGTGGCTATCGGCGTGGTGCTGCTGGCGTACGGGCGCAGCCTGGACGCCTTCGCGTTCGGGGACACGGCTGCCGCCTCCCTCGGCGTGCACGTGCCACGCACCCGCTGGCTGCTGCTGACCCTGACGGCGTTGCTCACCGGCGCGCTGGTGAGCGTGAGCGGGTCGATCGGGTTCGTGGGTCTGGTGCTGCCGCACGTGGTGCGCCTGCTCGTGGGCGCCCGCCACGTGCGGTTGCTGCCTCTGGCAGCACTGGGCGGTGCTGTCTTCCTGGTGTGGGCCGATACCGGTGCGCGGTCGTTCTTCGACCCCTCCGAGGTACCGGTGGGAATCCTCACCGCGGCGATCGGGGCGCCCGTGTTCGCCTGGTTGCTGCTGCGGAACCGGAGCACCTCATGAGTACGCGGACGGCGGACGTGACGGTCGCGGACCTGTGGGCCGAAGGCCTCGGCTACCAGGTGGACTCGGCGCAGCTGCTCCGCGATGTCGGGCTGAGCCTGCGGGCGGGTGAGGTGACCGGGGTGCTCGGCCCGAACGGCTCGGGCAAGTCCACCCTGCTGCGGCTCGTCATCGGTGCCCTGCCGCCCAGTGCCGGGCAGCTGCGGCTGGACGGGCGGGACGCGCGCGCGATGAGCCGCCGGCGGCGCGCCCGCACCCTGGCGTTGGTGGAGCAAGAGGCGCACACCGAGGTCGCACTCACCGCTCGCGAGGTGGTGCTGCTCGGGCGCATCCCGCATCGGTCGGCGTTCGGGGGCGACTCCCCTGACGATCTGGAGCTGGCGCAGACGTGCCTGGACCGGGCCGGTGCCACGCACCTGGCCGATCGGGACTTCGGCACACTCTCCGGCGGGGAGCGGCAGCGGGTCCAGCTGGCCCGCGCGCTGGCGCAGCAGCCGCGTCTGCTGCTGCTGGACGAACCGACGAACCACCTCGACGTCGCCGCCCAGCTCGCCATGCTCGCCTTGGTCCGGGAGGTGGCCGGGCACGGGACGGGCGTCCTGATGGCCCTGCACGATCTCGCCCACGCGGAGCAGGTGTGCGACCAGGTCCTGGTGCTCGCACACGGGGAGGTGGCCGCGGCCGGACCGCCGCGGGAGGTGCTCACGCCCGAGCTGATCGCCGCCGTGTACGGAGTGCGGGCGGAGTGGGTCGAGGCCAGCACCGGCCGAGCCCTCATCCTCACCCCCCTCTGACGCGAGTGCGGAACTTCTCGCTCAATTCGCGAGATATACCCGCAATTGCGGACACTCGGTGTCCATCGAGTACCCGCACGGCCGGTGGCGCGGCGCCGGACCCTGACCTCACGTGGCAGGAGGCAGGTACGGTGACGTCATGTCAAGGGTGGGTGAGCTGATCCGCCGCGGCCGCCGTGCGCTGGCATGGTGGCTCGCGATCGCGGCGGCGGTGCACGGAGCGGCGATCGCGATCGTGGTGACGGTCGACCGGGTTCGCAAGCGGCGCGACCCTCCCGGTGGGGAGTTTCCCCGCACTGCGCCGCGCACGTTGGCAGTCGCCGGATCGGAGGTGACGGTCTACACCTTCGGCCAGCACGTCTACGACGCGATGCTCGCCTCTATCCGGGCGGCCGAGCGGGTGATCTACTTCGAGACCTTCATCTGGAAGTCGGATGAGATCGGCCAGGCATTCAAGGACGAACTGATCGCCGCGGCTGAGCGCGGGGTCGAGGTCTATCTCGTGGTCGACTCGTGGGGAAACCTGGTGGTGGACCCGCGGTTCAAGCAGATGCCCGAGCTGCCCACGCTGCACGTGCTGTGGTTCCCCTTCTTCCGACCGGGTCTGCTCACCATGAACGTGCGCAAGACCGGCCGTGACCACCGCAAGCTACTCATCGTGGACAGCGCCGTCGGGTATGTGGGCGGATACAACATCGGTTCCCTGTACGCCACGCAATGGCGGGACACCCACGCACGCCTCGCCGGTCCGTCGGTGTGGGAGCTCGAGGACTCGTTCGTGGACTTCTGGAACGAGAACCGAAAGAAGAAGCGCCACCCCCGGCTCCAGGATCGCGGAGCGGGCGAATGGGAGGCGCGCATCCGCGGTGCGGAGAACGCACCGAGCCGGATGCTGTTCCCGATCCGGGCGCTCTACCTGCAGGCGATGGACCGTGCCCAGCACCACATCTACATCACGCAGGCGTACTTCATCCCGGACCGGGAGATCCTCGGCGCCCTGATCAACGCAGCCGAGCGCGGGGTCACGGTGCGGGTGCTCGTGCCCAAGGTCTCCAACCATGTGATCGCCGACTGGGCGGCCCGCACCTACTACACCCAGCTCCTCGAAGCCGGGGTGGAGCTGTGGCTGTTCCGCGGCGCCATGGTGCACGCCAAGACGATGACGGTGGACGGGCGGTGGTCCACGATCGGAACGGCGAACATCGACCGGATGTCGATGACCGGGAACTTCGAGGTGAACCTGGAGATCTTCGACGATGAGCTCGCCGAGCACATGGAGCAGGTGTTCGCCACCGATCTCACCAACGCCAGCCGGCTCACGTTGGCCCAATGGAACAAGCGCCGGCCGATCACTCGCGCCTTGGAACAGCTGATCAAACCGTTCGGCCCGCTGCTGTAGGTTCAGCGCCGCTGCTCGGGGTCCTTGGCCTTCTTGCGCACCCGGTTCGTCCACGCCGCCGCGAACCGGCCGGATGCGCCCTGCTTGCCCCGGCCGAGATAGGTGAACTCGTTCTTGTCGGGTCCGCCGGGAACCCGCTTCGGCAAGGAGGCAGAAGCGACGACCCAGCGCGGCAGGCTGAGCCGGCGCAGCACGGCCTTCAGCCGCTCGGACTCGCTGGTGCTCTCCCCCAGCTCTTCGGCCAGGATGTCGGCGAGGGTCTCGTCGGCCGACTCGGTGACCGGGCTGGTGATCGCCTCCGGGTCGTCCACCTCGTCGGTGGTCTCGCACAGGTCCAGCAGTGTCTCGGCCATGTCGTCGTGGTCCGGTTCCTCGAACCCGGTCATCATTGGCTCACCGAACTCGTCCAGGACGATCTCGGTCTCCTGCGAGCCGTCCTCTTCGGGCGGGTCGGAGTCGTAGCGCACCAGTTCCTCGGCGCCACGGCGGGCGAGCAGTCGTAGCCGTTGCTCGCGGTCCACCTCCACGGCCAGCACCACGGCGTCCAGTGCCGCAGCGCTCTCCTCGGTCACGGCGTCGATGGTGCGACGGTTCGAGGCCACGGAACCGCGGGGGTTGGCCGCCACAGCCACCACCCAGCGGTCCTCCTGGGGGCCGACCCAGCCGGTGAATCCGAGCCCGGCAAGGGCTTCGAGCACGCGCTCACGGGGCGCGGCGAGATACAGCCCGCTGTAGCTCTGCCGAACGGGCTCGCCGGCGTCCGAGGGACCTGCCACGGGAGGAATGATGCTCATCGCCCTATCTTCTCGCGAAGATCACGTGGCTCGCACCTGTGACTCATTGCACAAAGTGCAGAATTGCACTGAGTGCAAATCGCGTGTGAGAGTGGACCCATGATGCCGCCCGACACCGAAGGCCTCCGGGAGCGCAAGCGGGCCGAGACCCGAGCCCGGTTCGCCCGAACCGCCTTCGAACTCGCCAGCGAGCGAGGGCTCGACGGCTTCACCGTGGATGAGCTCGCCGAAGCCACCGATGTGGCGCGACGCACCTTCTTCAACCACTTCACCTCCAAGGAGGAGGCGGTCAGCCACGTGGTGGCGATGAAGGTGCACGAAACCCTCGCCAGCCTGGTCCGTCCGGGGGCCACGCCCGGGGCGCGTGAGCCCGTCGGACGCTCCGGCCTGCTCTCCACGATCGCGCAGATCACCCGCGCGCTGCTCGCCCCCGACGTGATCAGCCTGTTCCGCCGGTTCGGCGACCTCGCGGTCGCCCACCCGGCTCTGGTACCGCTGGCTCGCCAGGTCGAAGAGGACGCCCGCCAGCACGCCGCCGCGATGCTCGCCCGCCCGGAGTTCGGCGCGCTCGACCCGCTCTTGGCTCGCCTGGTCCCGGGCGTGGTGGTCTCCGCCGTCGCCGCCGTGATCCAGCGTGAGATCGCGGTGACCGAGATCGACGGACCGATCGAGGGTGCCCTGAGCACCGACGCGCTGGTCGAGCAGATCCTGACCTTCCTCACCCACGGGATCGCCGCCTGATGGTGCCGGTCCCCCACCCCTGACCACCCCACTGAGCCTCACCCGCTGAAAGGGATCACCTGTGTCCACCCTGCTCTACCGTCTGGGCCGCTTCGCCTACCGCGCGAAGTGGCGTGTGCTCGTCGCCTGGGTCGCCGTGCTCGCGGCTGTCGGGATCGCGCTCGCGCTCAACCCGCCGCAGACATCCACGGAGTTCCGGATCGACGGCACCCCCGCCCAGGGAGTGCTCGACCAACTCGCTGAGGAGATGCCGGACGCCTCCGGCGCCTCGGCGAGCATCGTGTTCACCGCCGAGGACGGCGCCCGCGTCGATGACCCCGAGGCCGCGGCCGCGATCGCCGATGCGGTCGCCCAGATCAACGACAACGAGATCGTCATCACCGACGACGTCGAGCAGGCCGACCCCAGCGAGATGTCGCAGGAGGAGGCTGCCGCCATGCAGGCGATGGCCGAGGCGTTCAGCCCGGCCGGTGACCTCGAACTGATCCCCCTCCTGGACGGCGAGACCCCCGTGCCGGGTGTGATCACCTCGGCCGACGGCAGCCTCGCGATGCTCACCGTCCAGCTCACCGATCAGGTGCTCGAGCTCCCCGAGGGCGCGACCGACGAGATCGTCGACGCTGCCGAGTCCGCCGAGAGCGCCGGGTTGACCGTGCTCCCCTCGGAGAGCCTGACGCAGTCGTTCGAGTCCCCGATCGGCAGCAACGAGATCGTCGGCCTGGTCGTGGCCGCGATCGTGCTCCTCATCACGCTTGGCTCGCTCGTGGTGGCCGGGTTGCCGCTGATCACGGCGCTCGTTGGCGTCGGTGTGGGCGTGGGCACCGCGTACGCCCTCTCCAGCATGATCGCGATGACGTCGGTCACGCCGGTCCTGGCACTGATGATCGGCCTAGCCGTCGGGATCGACTATGCGTTGTTCATCCTGAACCGCGCCCGCCGCCTGGTGCTGGACCAAGGGCTGAGCGCCTACGAGGCCACCGGTCGGGCCGTCGGTACAGCCGGGAGCGCGGTCTTCTTCGCCGGTCTCACCGTGATCGTCGCACTCACCGGCCTGTCCGTGGTGGGCGTGGAGTTCCTCACCATCATGGCCCTGATCGCCGCGGCCACCGTGGCGATCGCCGTCACCGTCGCACTCACCCTGCTGCCGGCGATCCTCGGCTTCGTCGGGGAGCGGCTGGTGCCCGCCAAGCAGCGCACTCGCGCCGGCGAGGCGGACACCGAGGAGCTGGAGCGTCCGAGCCTGGCCACCCGCTGGGCCGGCGCACTGGTGCGACGCAAGGCACTGGTGACGGCCGCCGTCGTGCTCGTGCTGGGCGTGATCGCGGTGCCCTTCGCGAGCATGCAGCTGAACCTCCCCTCGGCGGGTACCGCGAACGTGGACACCCCCGAGCGGCAGAGCTACGACGCGATCAGCGACGGGTTCGGGGAAGGCTTCAACGCCCCGCTGCTGGTGGTGGCCGAGTCCGATGGTCTCGATCCCGAGGCGATCGGCACACTCAAGGACGACCTGCTCGCCCTGGACAACGTGAGCGCCGTGATCCCGTCGGGGCAGTCCGAGAACGGCGAGCTGCTCACCCTCACGGTGGTTCCGGTCGACGGGCCGAACGCCGCGTCCACCTCCGCCCTGGTGGAGGATCTGCGCGAGCTGGACCTCACGGGAATCGACCTCGGCGTCACCGGCGTGACGGCGATCAACATCGACATGTCCGAGGTGCTCTCCGACGCCCTGATCCCCTACCTCGTGGTGATCGTGGTGCTCTCCCTGATCATCCTGCTACTGGTCTTCCGGTCAGTCTTCGTGCCACTGACGGCGACCCTCGGCTTCGTGCTGAGCATCGCCGCCACGCTCGGGGCCACCACGGCCGTGTTCCAGTGGGGCTGGGCGAAGGAGCTGTTCGGGTTCGACACCCCGGGCCCACTGCTCAGCTTCCTGCCGATCATCATCACCGGGATCCTGTACGGGCTCGCGATGGACTACCAGGTGTTCCTGGTCTCCTCGATGCGTGAGTCGCACGTGCACGGCCACCCGGGCGTCAAGGGCGTGGTGCACGGCTACCAGCTCGCCGCCCGCGTGGTGGTGGCCGCCGCGATCATCATGGTCTCGGTGTTCGCCGGGTTCATCTTCGCCCACGACGCGATGATCAAGCAGATCGGGTTCGCCCTGGCGATCGGGATCCTGTTCGACGCCTTCGTGGTGCGGATGACCCTCATCCCCGCGGTGATGGCGATCGCCGGGGAGAAGGCGTGGTGGCTGCCGCGCTGGCTGGAGCGGATCCTGCCGAACCTGGACGTGGAGGGCGACAAGCTAGTCCGCTCCCTCGCCGAGGCAGACGCCGCCGGGGAGTCGGCCGCGCCACGCAAGGGGCGGCACTCGATCGACGCCTGAGCGTGCGTTCCGCACCGGCAGCTCACCTGCCGGTGCGGAAGAGGTCCTCCTCGGGCGGGCGGATGGCCACGTGGGCGCCCTCGCCGTCCTCGACGGTGACCAGGTGGCCCAGGCCACGCACGACGGCGACCGGTCGCCCGCCCGTCTTGCCGCGCACCAGGTCCGCGGCCGCCGCGATCTCGTCGGCCACGGCGATCACCGTGGCGCGCAGCTCGCGCCCGTTGCCGTCGCGCTGGTTGCGCAGGTCCTGCAGGACGTCCAGTCCGGCGGCACCGATGGTGATGTCGGCGATCCCACGTCGCCAGGGCCGGCCCACCGAGTCGGTCACCAGCACCCCGGGCCGCACCCCGAGCCGGGCGTTCAGCCCACGACGCAGCACGCGTGCGGACTCGTCGGAGTCTTCGGGCAGCAGCAGCACGGTGCCGGGCAGCACGTTCGAGGCGTCCACCCCGGCGGCGGCCATCACCAGGCCCTGACGGTTCTCGACGATCTTCAGCGTGGACCCGTCCGGGTACTCCCGGGTGGCCACCACCCGCACGGTCTCGTCGTCGATCGCGGCATCCCGGTCGGCGGCCTTGCGCAACCGGCCCTCGGCCTTGGCCACCACCTTCGAGGCCACCACCACGATGTCACCCTCGGCCAGGCCCGTGGATCCGTCCGGCCAGACCAGACCGCCGAGCACCGGGGTGAGCGCTGCGGCGAGATCGGTCGAGGAGGTGACCTCGGGCAGGCCGTCGGGGGCTTGGGCGAGCAACATCAATGAACCACCTTGGGAAGAACGTCGGAGCCGAACACGCGCAGGAACTCGTCCTGGTTGCGACCCACATTGTGCAGGTAGATCCGGCTGGCACCCAGATCGACGTAGCGCTGGATCTCACGCAGGTGCTCGTCGGGGTCGGCCGAGACCACCATCGCACCGGCGAAATCGCCCGGGCGCACCAGCTTCGCGATCTGAGCCACCTCGAAGGGTGAGCGCAGGTCCGCCTTGGAGAACTTCATCGCCCCGTTCGGCCACTCGGTCACTGCGTTGCGCGCGGCCTCGGCGTCGGTGCGCGCCCAGCTCAGGTGCAGCCGGATCACCCTCGGCATGGCATCAGGATCCTTGCCGGCGTCCTTGGCACCGGCGGCGAACCGGCCGAACAGCTGGCCTACCTTCTCGTTCGTGCCGCCCATCGTGATCAGCCCGTCGGCGTTGCGTCCGGCGCGGCGCGCGGTGACTGGACCGGCGGTGGCGACCAGGATCTCCGGTGGCGTCTCGGGCATGGTCCACAGCCGCGTGGACTCCAGGCTGAAGTACTCCCCGGAGTGCTTGTGGTCCTTGCCCGCCAGGGAGCTGGTGAACAGCTTGGTGATGATCTCGATCGCCTCGAACATGCGGTTGATCCGCTCCGGCGCCTCCGGCCAGTAGCGGCCCACCACGTGCTCGTTGATCGCCTCCCCGGAGCCGATGCCGAGCCAGTGCCGGCCCGGGTACATCGCCGCCAGGGTGGCGCTCGCCTGCGCGAGCACCGCCGGGTGCCACCGGAACGTCGGCACGCTCACCCCGGGCCCGATGTCGCCCTGGGTGCGTTCGGCGACGGCGGTCAGCACGTTCCACACGAAGGCCGCCTGCCCCTGGGCAGGCACCCACGGTTGCATCACGTCCGTGGCCATCACGCCGGTGAAACCGTGGCGTTCCGCGGTCTGCGCGAGTTCGACGGCGTCCCGCGGGTGCAGCTGCTCGAGTGCAGCCGCGTAGCCGATCGTCACCATGGCGCCACCCTAGACGGCCGGGCGGTCACGCCTCGGAAAGGACGGCCGCGATGGTCGGGTGGGCGTCGATGTAGGCATCCACCAGGTCACGCGCCACGGCGGCCGAGTCCACCAGCGGGTGCACGGCGAACGCGCGCCACGCCTGCTGCCGGGAGCCGGACCGGGCGGCGGCGATGATGCCCCGGTCCGCGGCCTTGACAGCGGTGACCAGGGCCAGTTCGTCGAGGGCGAGCGGGGTGGCCGGCACCTCGGGGTGAATACCGGTGCCGTCCACCGTGCACGGCACCTCGATCACCGCGTCGTCGGGCAGCGTGGGGATGATCCCGGCGTTGGCGACGTCAAGGATCATCCGGTGCCGCTCACCGGCGAGCAGGGCCGCCATCAGGTCCACGGCGACCTCGTGATACCCGCCCGTCGCGTCGTCCTCCTCGCGTTCGCCCTCCCTGGCCTCGGCCATGTACGTCGCTTCCCGCTCGGCCAGGGTGGCCGACCACACGGCGCGCGGGTCCTCGGCCTCGGCTGCTTCGGCATAGAACCGCTGCTGCTGGTCGTCCAGGAATTCGCCCCGGGTGTGCTGCGCACCGGCGATCCGGGCGGTCGCCTCCCGGGGATAGTCGTAGTAGTAGAGGTACTCGTTCGGCAGCGCTCCCCGGGCACGTACCCAGTCCAGGCCGAGGGTGCGGGCCTCCTCGATCTGCCCGAGCAGGCCGTCGTCGGCGAGCAGCGCGGGCAGCCGGTCCACCCCGTCGACGTGCAGCCCGTGCAGCCAGCCGAGGTGGTTCAGGCCGAGGTAGTCCACCTGTGCCGAGTCCGCGAGCGGGTCCACCCCGAGCACCCGGCCCACCCGGCGCACCAGCCCGATCGGGGTGTCGCAGATGCCGACCACCCGGTCCCCCAGGTGGGTGCGCATCGCCTCGGTGATCAGACCGGCCGGGTTGGTGAAGTTGATCGTCCACGCCTGCGGTGCGAGTGCGGCGATCCGCGCCGCCACATGCTCCATCATCGGCAGGGTCCGCAGGGCGTACGCCAGACCGCCGGGCCCGATGGTCTCCTGGCCGAGCAGGCCCCGCTCCAGTGCCACCCGCTCGTCGAGGATGCGGCCACGGGTGCCGCCCACTCGGATGGCGGCGAAGACCACGTCGGCGCCGGCCACGGCGTCGTCCAGGTCGGTGGTGGCACGCACCCGGACGGTATGCCCGCCCGGGTGAGCTCCGCCGTCGGCGGCCTCGGCCTGACCGGTCACCACCCGGTGCATCACGGCGAGTCGGGAGGCGTCGGCGTCGAAGAGCACCACCTCGGTGATCGGCACCCGATGACGGGCTGCGAGCACCGCGGAGTAGACGAGCGGCACGCGGAACCCGCCACCACCGAGGATCACCAGCTTCATGGCCCTCAACGTATCCCACCGGATCCGCTCACCAGTCCGCTGGCCTGCACCGTCAGACGCGCTGCAGCATCGCCCGCAGATGCGGCTGCAACGGCTGCCCCATCGCGGCCATGTCGTAGCTGTGGACCAGGTCGCCCTCGAGGTTGCGGTAGGTCCGCCTGCCGCCGGTGTAGTCCTTCGCCGACTCCGTGCGGGCGACGGTATCGGTCGCCACCTCCAGCGTGCCGTCCTCGGCCTCGCCGTGCCAGGTCTCGGCGAATCCGGTCAGGTGCGCCATCACCCACTCGACCCTGCCGCCGGGCCGGGCGCGGAGGAAGCCGGTCTCCTGGGCGGCATCGCGGACCTTCGCCCCGGTGTCGTCGACGATCCACGACCGGGCCAGGTAGTGGAAGAACGGGCGACCGTCCTGCTGGAAGGTCAGTTCCTGGCCGAATCGGAAGTGCTCGATCGTCGGGTAGTGACCGTCACCGTGACCGCGCCAGGTGCCCAGCAACCAGGCGATCGGAGCGCAGTCCACGTGCAGGTTCTCGGGGATCTGGAAGGTCATGATCGAGCAAGTCTAGGCGGGGTGGCAGACTCGGGAACCATCATGATGCACGCTTCCGCCCCGGACTCCCGTCCCTTCGACGTCCTCCTCGCCGGCACGGTGTTCTTCGACGTGGTCTTCACCGGGTTCGATCAACCGCCCACACCGGGCACCGAGGTGTGGACGCACGGGATGGGCTCCTCCCCCGGCGGGATCGCGAACCTCGCCGTCGCCACCTCCCGTCTCGGCCTGTGCACGGGCCTGGCCGCCGGGTTCGGGGACGACCTGTACGGGGACTGGATGTGGCAGGTGCTGCGGGACCAGGAACGGGTGGACCTGAGCCGGTCGCGCCGGTTCCACGCCTGGCACACCCCGGTCACGGTCTCCCTGGCGATGGACGATGACCGCAGCATGGTCACCCACGGCCACCCGTTGCCCGACCCGGTCGCGTCACTGCTCGATCCGCCGCCGGCCACCCACGCGGTGCTCGCCGACCTCGGCGACCCGGACGTGCGCGAGGCGAGCTGGTGGCGCACCGCCGCCGCCGATGGCGCGCTCGTGTTCGCCGATGCCGGATGGGACCCGGCCCAGGAGTGGGACCGCCGCATCCTCACCGACCTGGACGGCTGCCACGCGTTCACCCCGAACGCACAGGAGGCGATGGGCTACACCCGCACCGACACCCCGCAGGCCGCCCTGCACGCGCTCGCCGAGTACGTCCCTCTCGCGGTGGTCACCTGCGGTCAGGACGGCGTGCTGGCGATCGATGCGAGCACCGGCGAGGAGGCCCACATCCCCTCGCTCCGGGTGGCGGCGATCGACCCGACCGGCGCCGGGGACGTCTTCGCCGCGTCGTTGGTGCTCGGAACCTTGCGGGCGTGGCCGCTGGACCAGCGGCTGCGCTTCGGTGCCCTGTGCTCCTCGCTCGCCGTGCAGCAGTTCGGCGGATCCCTGGCCGCACCGGGGTGGGGGGACATCGCGGACTGGTGGCGGGACGTGAGTACCCGCGCCGCTGCCGGCGAGCCCGATGCCACCGAGACGGCGCAGGCGTACGGTTTCCTCGAGGGATGCCTGGCGGGGGCGTCGACGCGGCGGGTCCGGCGCGCCGAGGCCACCATCGCCCGGTTCTCCGACGCCGACCGGGTCGCCCCCGACCTCACCCCGCCCACGACCTACCGTCAGGAAGAAGGACAGTCATGACGTCACGACGTCGCCGTCTGCTCACCGCCACGACCGTCACGCTGGCGACGGCGCTCGCGCTCGCCGCCTGCGCCCCAGGCACAGGAACCGGGGAGGAGGAGCCCACCGGCTCCGGCGACACCGCCGAGGTCAGCACTGACCTGGCCTCCCTCGGCGAGGTGACCCTGACCGTATGGGACCAGGAGACCCGCGGCGGCCAGGACGAGCAGATGAGCCAGCTCAACGCCGCCTTCGAGGAGGCGTACCCGAACATCACCATCAACCGGAACTCGCAGTCCTTCGACGACCTGGAGACCACCCTGCGTGGTGCCCTCACCGGCAACGACGCTCCCGACGTGGTGCAGGCGAACAACTCTCGCGGCACGATGGGCGCGTTCGTCTCGGCCGGGCTGCTGCGCGACCTGGGGCCGTACGCCGAGGCGTACGGCTGGGCGGACCGGTTCAGTGAGGATGTGCTGGCCGTCTCGAGCTACTCCCCCGACGGCGTCACGTTCGGTTCGGGGTCGCTGTACGGTCTCCCGCAGGTCGGCGAGGTGGTCGGGGTGTTCTACTCCCGTTCCGCCCTCGAGCAGGTAGCCGGCGAGGACGAGCTCCTGGGCGCCGACTGGGAGGCGTTCACCGGCATGCTCGCCGATGCCGCAGACGCCGGGCTCACCCCGGTCCAGCTCGGCAACATCGAGGGCTGGCCGGCCGGCCACGTCTTCGGCCCGATCCAGGCGCAGCACGTCCCGGCCGAGGAGAT
The DNA here is from genome assembly GCF_900105765.1 of Ruania alba. Classification (NCBI taxonomy): domain Bacteria; kingdom Bacillati; phylum Actinomycetota; class Actinomycetes; order Micrococcales; family Ruaniaceae; genus Ruania; species Ruania alba. The sequence continues at coordinate 820,302 of NZ_FNTX01000001.1, read as the reverse complement.
CCGTGCGCTCGGGATGGGCAATGCGGGTGCCTCCTGGACCAGTGAGGGCAACGTCGCCGCGGCCGCCGAGCTGATCGAGTGGTCCGAGTCGGGCTACTTCAACGAGGGCCCGAACGGCACCGACTACGACGCTGCCTGGTCGGCCTTCGCCGACGGGGACGGCGTGTTCCTGATCGGCGGCTCCTGGCTGGCGGCCGACCTGGAGGCAGCGATGGGTGACGACGTCGGCTTCGTGGTGCCGACCACTGCGGAGGGGACCCCGCGACCACCGGAGGCACCGGGCTACCGTTCGCGGTGACCGAGCAGAGCCCGAACGCCGACGCCGCCGCCGGGTACATCGACTTCATCACCAGCGACGAGGCGATGGAGGTGCTCGCCGAGACCGGCAACATGCCGGTGAACCGGACCGCCGAGCTCGCCCCGGAGTCCGGGGTGAATGCCGACATCTACGCCGCCTTCGGTGAGGTCACCGAGAATGGTGACCTGTTGCCGTACTTGGACTGGGCCACGCCCACGATGGGCGACACCCTGGGTGCCACTTTGCAGGATCTGATCGGGGGGCAGGCCGACCCCGAGCAGGCCATGGCCACCCTGGAGGAGGATTACGCCGCCTTCACCTCGGGCGGCTGAGGTGAAGCGGCGGCACCCCTGGTACCGCCCGTGGCTGTACCTGGCCCCGGCCCTGCTGGTCTACGGCGCGTTCCTGCTGTTCCCGTTGCTGCGCTCGGCGCAGTTCTCCCTGTTCGCCTGGGACGGGTTGGGGGCGTCGGAGTTCGTGGGTCTGGCGAACTACGCCGATCTGCTCGCCGACCCGGACCTGCGGGCAGCGTTCGGGCACGCCCTGGTGCTGATCGCGTTCTTCGCGCTGCTGCCCCTGGTGCTCGGGCTGGTCACGGCCGCGGTGCTGCGCAGGGGGCGGGTGCGTGGGCTGAGCCTGTTCCGCACCGTGGTGTTCGTGCCCCAGGTGATCGCCATGGTGGTGGTGGCCGTGGCCTGGCGGCAGATCTACGCACCCGACGGCCCGCTGAACAGGGTGCTGGACGCCGTCGGGCTGGACGCGCTCACGCGCGCCTGGCTGGGTGACTACACGTGGACCCTGCCCGCTGTGGGCCTGGTGGGCACCTGGGTGCAGACCGGTCTGGTGACCGTACTGCTGCTGGCCGGGATGAGCCGGGTACCGAACGAGCTGTACGAGGCGGCCCGGTTGGATGGGGCGAGTGCCGTGCGGGAGTTCGTCGCGATCACGCTGCCCAGCGTGCGCGGAGAGATCGCCGTGGCCCTGACCTTGACGATCGTGGCGGCGCTGAAGACCTTCGATCTGGTTTACGTGACCACCAGCGGCGGCCCGGGCAACTCCACCACGGTGCCCGCCTACGAGGTCTTCCAACGGGCGTTCCGCACCGGTGAGGTCGGTTCGGCGGCGGCGATCGCCGTCACCCTCACCGCCCTGGTGTTCGCCATCAACCTCGTGGTGAACCGCATCGGGAGGGAGCCGCAGTGATCGTCTCCCGGGCCGAACGGGCCATGAACTACGCGGTGCTCATCGTGGCGGCGCTGGCGGCACTGGCGCCGATCGTGCTCATCCTGGTCACGTCGCTGCAACCGGGCAGCAGCCAGAGCGGTCTGCAGCCGTCGAACTACGCTCAGGCGTGGGTGGAGGGTGAGTTCTCGCAGTACCTGGGCACATCGGTGCTCGTCTCGTCCACGGTACTGGCGATCGCACTGCCGTGCGCGGTGCTCGCCGGGTATGCGCTCGGGGCGATCGTCTTCCGCGGGTCCACGCTGGTGTTCGGGCTGTTCCTGCTCGGGATCATGGTGCCGGCGGAGGCCATCGTGGTGCCGCTGTTCTACGACCTGCGCACCCTGGGGCTGACGAACACGCTCTGGGCGGTGGCCCTCCCCCAGGCGGCGCAGTCGATCGCGTTCGGCGCCTACTGGATGCGCACCTACTTCCGCACCGCACCGAGGTCGCTGATCGAGGCGGCCACGCTGGATGGTGCCAGCGAGCGCCGGGTGCTGTGGTCGATCCTGGTGCCGATCGGGCGGCCGGCGATCGTGACGATGACGGTGCTGGTGTTCCTGTGGACCTGGAACGAGTTCCTCATCCCGCTGGTGATGAGCCCGAACGGTGACTTCCGCACGGCCCCGTTGGCGCTGGCACTCTTCCAAGGTCAGCACGTGCAGGCCACCTCCCTGCTGGCGGCGGCCGCGGTGCTGGTGGCATTGCCGGTGGTGATCGTCTACCTGGTGCTACAGCGGCACGTGATCGCGGGGATGCTCGAGGGTTCTGTGCGCGAGTGAGGCGGTGCCGCGGGGCGGGATTGGATTAGCACCCGGGTCCGCCGATCTGGGATGATCGGGCACCATGAGCGAGCAGACCACAAACCGAGCCAGCGCCCCGATCGAGCCCGTCCGCCCGGTCGCGCAGGTACCGGAGAAGCCCTCGCTCGACGGACTCGAAGACCGCTGGTCGCAGCTCTGGGGCGAGCACGGCACGTATGCCTTCGACGGGGACGCTCCTCGCGAGCAGGTGTTCTCCATCGACACCCCACCCCCGACGGCGTCCGGCTCGCTGCACATCGGCCACGTCTTCTCGTACACGCACACCGACTGCCTCGCCCGCTACCAGCGGATGCGGGGCCGTGAGGTGTTCTACCCGATGGGGTGGGACGACAACGGCCTGCCGACCGAACGCCGCGTGCAGAACTACTACGGCGTCCAGGTGGACACCACGCTGGCCTACGAGCCCGGTTTCACCCCGCCGTTCGCCGGAGACGTGCCGAAGAAGCACCGGCCGACGCCGATCTCCCGGCAGAACTTCGTGGAGCTGTGCCTGACCCTGGCTGCCGAGGACGAGAAGAGCTTCGAGCAGGTCTTCCGCTACCTGGGCCTGAGCGTGGACTGGGCGCAGACCTACCAGACCATCTCACCGACCTCGCAGCAGACCTCGCAGCGCGCGTTCCTGCGCCAGCTCGCGCGCGGAGAGGCCTATCAGATCGAGGCTCCCACCCTGTGGGACGTCACCTTCCAGACCGCCGTGGCCCAGGCCGAGCTGGAGGACCGGGAGCGGGAGGGCGCCTATCACCGGATCTCTTTCCACGGGCCAGACGGGCCGGTGTTCATCGAGACCACCCGCCCGGAGCTGGTGGCCGCGTGCGTCGCCCTGGTCGCCCATCCCGACGACGAGCGGTACCAGCCACTGTTCGGCACCTCGGTCACGTCCCCGGTTTTCGGGGTGGAGGTGCCGGTGCTGGCGCACGGGCTCGCCGACCCGGAGAAGGGCGCGGGCATCGCGATGATCTGCACCTTCGGGGACACCACGGACGTGACCTGGTGGCGTGAGCTGAACCTGCCGACGCGCACGATCGTCGGGCGGGACGGCCGGATCCTCGCGGACCCGCCGGAGGCCATCGTCTCCGAGAGCGGTCGGGCCGCCTATGCCGAGCTGGTCGGGCTCACCGTCTTCTCCGCGCAGAAGACGATGGTGGAGTTGCTCACCGCCTCGGGCGACCTGCACGGTGAGCCCCGTAAGATCTCGCACCCGGTGAAGTTCTACGAGCGGGGCGACAAGCCACTGGAGATCGTCTCCTCACGTCAGTGGTACGCCCGCAACGGTGGCCGCGACAGCGACCTGCGGGAGGCGCTGATCAAGCGCGGCAAGGAGCTCGAGTGGCACCCGGGGTACATGGAATCCCGGTACGAGAACTGGGTGGACGGCCTGGCCGGTGACTGGCTGCTCTCCCGGCAGCGGTTCTTCGGGGTGCCGTTCCCGGTCTGGTACCGCCTCGACGAATCCGGTGAGGTGCGCTACGACGATCCCCTGGTGCCGGCCGAGGATCGGCTCCCGATCGACCCGTCCACCGACGTGCCCGAGGGCTACACGGTCGAGCAGCGCGGCGTGCCGGGGGGCTTCGTGGGCGACCCGGACGTGCTCGACACCTGGGCCACCTCGTCCCTGACCCCCCAGCTCGCGGGCCGGTGGGAGCGGGATCCGGAATTCTTCGCCAAGGTCTTCCCCTACGACATTCGCCCGCAGGGGCACGACATCATCCGCACCTGGCTGTTCTCCACCGTGGTGCGCGCGAACGCCGAGCACGACTCGTTGCCGTGGCGCCATGCGGCGATCTCCGGCTGGATCCTGGACCCGGACCGGAAGAAGATGTCGAAGTCCAAGGGCAACGTCGTGACGCCGCTGGGCCTGTTGGAGCAGCACGGTTCGGACGCGGTGCGCTACTGGTCCGCCTCGGCGCGGCTCGGCGCTGACACTGCCTTCGACGAGGGCCAGATGAAGATCGGCCGCCGGTTGGCGATCAAGCTGCTGAACGCGAGCAAGTTCGCGCTCTCCTTCGCCGGTGACGATCCGGTGACGTTGGACCCGGCGGCCGTGACGGAACCGATCGACCGCGCGCTGCTCGCGACGCTGGCAGACGTGGTGGAGACCGCTACTGCTGGTTTCGAGGCGTTCGATCACGCTCGCGCGCTGGAGAACACCGAGTCGTTCTTCTGGACGTTCACCGACGACTACCTCGAGCTGGTCAAGGACCGCGCCTACGGTGGGGAGGCCGCCGGGGTGACGCCCGAGGCGATCGCGAGCGCCCGCGCGGCACTCTGGCTCTCCCTGGACACCCTGCTCCGGTTGTTTGCCCCGTTCCTCCCGTTCGCCACCGAAGAGGTCTGGTCCTGGTGGCGGGAGGGGTCGGTGCACCGCGCGGCCTGGCCGACCTCGGATCTGCTTCGCGAGGCCGCCGCCGATGGCGACCCTGCCCTGCTTCCGGCGGCCGGGACCGCACTGGCAGCGCTGCGGAAGGTGAAGTCCGAGGCGAAGGTCTCCCAGCGTGCGCCCTTCGCGAGCGCCGAGCTGGTGCTCCCGGCCGGTCAGCGTGAGTTGCTCGCAGCGGTGGTAGCGGACCTGCGGGCCGCCGGCCGGGTGAACGGTGACCTGACGCTCGCTGAGGCCACCGACGGCGCTGCGGGCGTACAAGTCCGCGGTGACCTGCTGCCCCCGGAGCCAAAGCAGCCCCGCTAGATCACGACCAATCGGAGCACCATGCGCGCCCTGCAGTACAGCGAGTTCGGCGGACCGGAGGTCCTCACCCTGGGTGAGGCCGAGGAGCCGCATGCGGGACCGGGCGAGGTACGGATCGCCACCGGCGCGGTGGCGGTGAACCCGATCGATGCGACGCTGCGCTCCGGTGCGTTCGCCCCGGAGGGGCGGCGGCTGCGGGCGCCACGGATCCCCGGGTTCGACGCCGCCGGTGTGGTGGACGAGGTGGGCGCGGGGGTGCAGGGCTACGCCGTCGGCGACCGCGTGTTCGGCGCCGGCACATCAGTGACGGCGGAGCGCAGCACCCTGACGGCGTTCGCGCACCTTCCCGACGGCGTGACGTGGGAGCAGGGGGCCGCCGTGGTGACAGTGGCCGAGACCGCGATGCGGATCCTGGACCGGCTCGACGCCCGGGACGGGCAGGTGCTCGTGGTCGACGGGGCCTCCGGTGGGGTCGGGACGGCGCTGGTGCAGTTGGCCGTGCTGCGCGGGCTGACCGTGGTCGGAACGGCGTCGGAAGGCAAGCACGAGCTGGTGCGCCGGCTCGGCGCCCAGCCGACCACCTACGGACCGGGCCTAAGCGATCGGGTGCGTGACCTGGTGGACAATGCGGACGTCGTGGCAGCGGACCTCGCCGGGAAGGGCTCAGCGGCAGAGTTGATCGAGCTCACCGGCGATCCGGCGCGGGTGGTGACGATCGCCGACTTCTCCGGCGACACCGAGGCAGTCGTCTCCGACGGGTCCGAGGGCCGTTCCTGGCACGTGCTGGAGCAGGTGGCCGCGCTCATCGCCGAGGAACGGTTCGAGGTAGTAATCGATCAGGTGCTCCCCTGGACCGACGCGGTCGCGGCGCACACTGCGATCGAGTCGGGGCGCACCACGGGGAAGATCGTGCTGACGGTGGGGTGACGCTCAGCGCTCAGGCCCGGAAGCTGGTTGTCGCCTGGCGAGTTCTGAACGTGAATGAGAGAACATCCATCCCCCGCTCAGAGCTAGTCCCGGACCGAACGCGAGCAGAGTCTCCGCGAGAGTGCCTGGCCATGCGAGCAGCAGGATTCCGCCGACGGCCAGCATTCCCACGCCACCCAGCATTATCACAGCCCCACTGCGCTTCTGCCGCTCGTAGGAGAACTCCCTTGTGAACTGGTCGTCGAACAGGCCGAGGGCATAGAGCAGCGCCAGTACCAGCCACGCGAGGCCGCACACCGCGGCTGCAAGCAATGGGTGGCCGAGCACGAGCAGGATCACGAAACCGACGAGGGCCACCCCTCCCACGGCCTAGGCGACCTTCGCTGAGGCAGTCATCCCTCACCATAGCGATCCAGCACCACGTCCACGAGCTCACGTGCGGGCGGCTCGGTCTCGACCAGCAGCGGCGGGGTGACCACGTCGGCCCCGCACGCGGCGGCCAGGTCGGCGAAGTACCCGGGGGCGAGCAGGTACGTGGCCACCACCACCCGGCCCCGACCCGAGGTGAGGCGACGACGGGCCTGGGCGACGCCGTCGGGAAGTCGCGGCCGTGCCGCGGAGAGGAACGCGGTGGTGACCCGACGGCCCAGGGCCGCCCCGAGCTCGTCCCCCACCTGGAGGCAGTCGGCCACAGCATCGGCATTCGAGGACCCGGCGGCCGCGAGGACCACCTCATCATCCTCAGCCAGACCGGCATCCCGCAGCCGGCGCACCAGGAGCCGTACGAGGCGGGAGTCCGGCCCGAGCGCCCCGGTGACCTGCGCGTGCTCCCGGCCCTCGACAGCCTCGGCAAGGTCGACGTGCACGTGGTACCCGGCCGAGAGCAGCAACGGCACGACCCGCACAGGGCTCATGCCGAGGGCATCCAGGCTGCTCGGCACGTCCGGGGCCTGCACGTCGACGAAGGCAGCCGCCACCTGCACGTCCGGTCGCCGCTGAGCCACCACGTCCACGAGTGCGGCGATCGACTGTTGCCCGGCCACCGAGGACGTCCCGTGCGAGCAGGCCAGCAGCACCGGCGGGTGCGCGGGAGCGGGAAGCTGGTCTGTCATCGTGATCCTCGGGGTGGGGTGATGGTTCACCGTAAGTGCCCGAGGTTTCCACACGGGATCGGCCATGTGACGGGAGTGTCACAGGCGTCTCGCCGACTGAGTCAGCCGGCCGCCCGCAACCGCGGCGCGAGGTCTCGCTCGAACAGTTCCAGGAACCGGCGCTGGTCATGTCCGGGGGCGTGGAAGACGAGGTGATTGAACCCGGCGCGGCGGTAGGCGAGCACCTGCTCGACGGCGTCGTCCGGGTCGGAGGCGACGATCCATCGCTTCGCGATCTGCTCGATCGGCAACGCATCGGCAGCGCGCTCCATCTCGATGGGGTCGTTGATGGAGTGCTTCTGCTCGGCGCTCAGGGACAGCGGGGACCAGAACCGGGTGTTCTCCAGCGCCAGATCGGGGTCGGTGTCGTAGGAGATCTTGATCTCGATCATCCGGTCGATCTGCTCAGGGTCGCGCTCGGCCTTGCCGGCTCCCTCGGCCACGGACGGGAGGAGCTTCTCGGTGTAGAGGTCCATCCCCTTGCCGGAGGTGCAGATGAAGCCGTCGCCGGCGCGGCCGGCGTACCGGGCCACCATCGGACCGCCGGCGGCGATGTAGACGGGGATCCCGCCGTCGGGCTTGTCGTAGATGCTCGCCCCGTGCGTGGAGTAGTACTCCCCCTCGAAGTCCACCCGGTCCCCCGCCCACAGGGCACGCATCAGCCGGACCGCCTCGCGCAGCCGGGCGAAGCGTTCCTTGAACTCGGGCCACTGCTGCTCACCGGCACCGGCGAAACCGGTCGCGATCTCGTTCAGTGCCTCACCGGAACCGACGCCGAGCATGATGCGGCCCGGGTAGAGCACCCCCATCGTCGCGAAGGCCTGGGCGAGCACGGCGGGGTTGTACCGGAAGGTCGGGGTCATCACCGAGGTGCCGATCCTGATCCGCTCGGTGCGTTCCCCGACGGCGGCCATCCAGGCGAGCGAGAACGGGGCGTGCCCACCGTCGTGCCGCCAGGGCTGGAAGTGGTCGCTCACCGCCACCGATTCCATCCCGTGCGCCTCAGCGGCGACGGCCAGCTCCACCAGCTCTCTGGGGGCGAACTGCTCAGCAGAGGCCTTATAGCCCAGGGTCAGCGGCAGCATCTCACGTCCTTCACGATCGGCGGGTGATGTGCGGTGCAACGCTCGGTGCGCCGGGGTTCTTCCGCACCGGGCGGACCCGCCACACCACGGCGAGCGCTGGGATTGCGGATGGGTCCTCGTCGACGTGATCGACCACGAAGCCCTCCCGGTCGTAGAACGCGGCAGCGCGGGTGTTCGCGGCGAAGTGCTCGATCCAGAGTCTCCCGGTGCCGTCCGGTAGTCGTGCCTCGAGGGCCGCGACGAGGTCCGGGCCGATCCCGCGGCCGCGCAGGTCGGGGTGCACGTAGAGCTTGTAGATGACGGTATCGGCCCCGTAGCGGCCGCACTGCGCCACCCCGACGACGGCACCGGCCTCCTCGGCCACCACAATGGTCCGGCGGGCCACGGCGTCTCGCACGTGCTCCGGGCTCCACCAGGTACGGACCTGCGTGTGTGCGGCCTCCGCCCCGATCAGGGGCGTGTAGTGCGGTGGGATGTGCGCCTCACCGAAGGCGCAGATGGCCGGCACGTCCTCGCCGACGGCGTCCCGCACCTGCACCATGCGTCCCAGCATAGGAGGTGGTGCTCTGGCGCTGCCTGGCGATGCGGGGCAGCTCGCTACCGGGCACCGCGACGGCGCATCGTCGCAGGTCAGAGCCAATGTCACACCCTGGTGGAAGACTGGCGAACATGACGACGACAGCTCCCTGGATCCCGGTGGCGGAGGGCCCGCGCGGGCCCCGCGCCCCGCGTGAGGGTGTGCTGACGTCGCTGCGCCGGGCGCGGGAGGCAGCCACGGCGTGGGAGGTGGAGTCGGCACGGTTGGTGGTCAACTGGGTCACCGGGCACCGCGTGGACGATGCCCGCACCGAGGCGTACGTCGGCCACGTGATCGACGTGGACGAGCCGGTGGTGCGGCCCGCACTGGCCGGCATGCAGGCTCCGATGCGGCTGGCCGGGCCAGGGGCGCCGCTGGTGTGGGACCTGGCGTTCTGCGAGCTGGCCGCGACGCTGGCCATGTCGCCGGACGCAGCGCGAGGCTACGTGGGTGAGGTGACCGAGCTGGCGTTCCGGCTGCCGAGGCTGTGGGAGCGGGTGCTCGCCGGGCAGGTGCGGTTGTGGCGGGCGCGAGACGTCGCCCGCAGCACGAGGATCGTGCCTGCCGACGGCGCAGCCTGGCTGGACTCCCAGCTCGCCTCTGTCATCGGGTCCTGTTCCGGGGCCCAGGTGCAGCGGGCGGTTGATGCCGCTCTGGACCGGTTCGACCCGGAGGCCGCCGAGGCCCGTCGACGCGATGCTGCTGAGCACCTGCGTTTCGATATCCATCTGGGTGACGGCGGCGATCTGCCCGGGTCACGCAGCACGACCACGGTCGAAGGAGAGCTCGACACCGCCGATGCGATCGACCTGGACGCGGCGGTGTCCGCGAGCGCCGCGCAGCTGCGGGCGTGCGGATCGGCGGAGAGTCTCGATGCGCGGAGGGCACGGGCCGTCGGTGAGATCGCGCGTCGGGAGTTGACGCTGCCGATCCCTGCCGGGGCGGACGAGACTGACGGCCACACCTCGGAGCATCCGTCGAGCTACCCCTCCGCCGCAGGGCGACGAGTTCAGCTCATCGTGCACCTGAGCGCGGAGGCGCTGGGCGCGACCTTCGCCGGGAGGGGTGACGCGGCCGTGGGCCGGTGCGAGAACACACGCTCCCCTGTCACGGCCGAGCAAATCCGCTCCTGGTGCGGCACACCGGGCACGCGAGTCCTGGTCCGGCCGGTGGTCGACATCGCCGGCCACTCCCCGACCGAGAGCTACGAGATCCCCACCTCGCTGCGCGAGCAGGTCATCACGCGCGACCCACAATGTGTGTTCCCCTCGTGCACCCGACAGGCGCGTCGCTGCGATCTCGACCACATCGTCCCGTTCGAGGACGGCGGAGCGACCTGTGGGTGCAACCTGGCCCCGCTGTGCCGCCGCCATCATCGGGCGAAGACGCATGACAGCTGGGCGTACGTGATGGTCACCCCGGGCACATACCTGTGGACCTCACCGTCGGGAGATCAGCTGCTGGTGGACGGTCGGGGCACGTTCGGTGTCCCGGTCCGCGGGCAACCATGCAGCCATACCGTCCATCGAGACCGACCGGACCCACCGTCCTGGCCACGAGCGCGCTCCGGGGCAGACTCGCGCGAGCGCGCACACCCGTCGCTGAACACGCTGCTCGCCCAGGCGACCGATGCGTCGGTCGAGGCAGCGCGCGGGCGCGCCGAGGCCATCCCGACCGCCGCCGACCCTCCGCCCTTCTGACTACCCCGCCCCACACCCCGCCGAGGTCGATCTCGGCGGGGACGTCGGCGTGTCTAGGGCCGCCGGTAGTCACGGGGACATGGGCGGTAAACCACATACGGTGGGATCACAACGAGTCCAGCACCCAGAGAGATTGCCACCCGGGGGGCCGGCACATGCAGCGAGTTCTTCGCATCGTGGGGGCGTGCATGATCGCGCTCGGCGGTGTCATCAGCCTCATGTCCTACGGCTCCGCACTCAAGGTCGGCCCCGACCTGTTGTGTCAGGAGCGTGCTGACACCGTGCCATCGGATCTCGAGGGGTCGCCCTACACCCACTTGCGTGAGGCGCAGCTGCGCGCCCTGCCTGTCGAACTCACCTGCCGCTGGGACATAGCCGGTCAGGCTGTCACTACGCGAGCGATGATCGACCCGGTCGAGGACGTCGTGTCCGGGATTGCACTGGGTACCGGGATTGCCGCTCTACTCGCGAGCGCTGCGACGGCCAGTCGCCCAGCACGTTCCGATCGATCGAACCTGCAGGCTCGCGATACGGTGCCAGAAGAGTCCGGACGACAATGAGAGGGAGCGACGGATGCGCCGAGGGCACACACGAACGCTGGTAGCGGCGATCGTCGTCATCGCCATGGTCGTCGGTTCCATCGCTTTCGCGTTGATGAACCTGCTCTGACCGACGCGTGCGAACACGGGCCGCCTCGTCAGTTCGTCGATACCTCGAGCCGGTAACCGCGCTTGACCACGGTCTTGATCAGGCCCTTGCCGGCAGCCTCACGCAGCCGGGCGATCGCGACCTCAGCCGCGTGCGGGTCATTCGACTCTCCCGGCAGCACTGCCAGCACCGCTTCCCGGGAGACGACGCCACCGGCCGAGGCGGCCAACAGTCGCAGCACGGCGATCCCGCTCGGTGAGAGCGGCAGCACCTGTCCGTCCAGCACCGCCACCCGGGAGCGGATCTGCAGGATGCCCACCGGTGTACTCAGCGCCACCGTCTCCGCGTGCTCGTAGTGGGCCACGAGCGTGCGCACCAGGGCGCCGAGCCTGCCCCGCTCCGGCTGCAGCGGTGAGACACTGCGATGCTCCAACGGCTTCGCCGTCACCGGCCCTACCGCAGCCGGCACCATCGACCAGTCCCGGAACCTGGCCACCACGGCATCGCCGACGCCTTCGTTCTCGGCAGCGGCGAGCCACGCCTCGGCGCCGGGAGCGGACGTAAACACGACCGCATCGATCTCCCCCGCGGCTGCCGCATACACCGAGGCCCGCAAGGCCTCCGGGTCCGGCGGCGGACCCCACCGGTACACCACCAGGCTGCGCACCTGCGCCCCGGCCTCGGCGAACACCACGTCCAGACCATCCGCACCGGCACCGTGATGCTGCACCGCCACCCGAAGCCCCGCCACCCCCTCACCGAGCAGCACATCGGCGATCTCCGCCGACGTCTCCGATTCAGCCACCCAGTCCGCCGTCAATCCGGCTGCCTGGATCGCCCCGCGCGCTTTCGGTCCCCGGGCCACGATCCGCGAGCGCGCCAGTACCTCCAGCAACGGGTCGGCCAGCCCCTGCGCATCGGCGGCCTCGATCCAGCCACGGAACCCGATCCCGGTGGTCACCACCACCACGTCCGGCCGGTGCTCGATGAGCGCCTGGGTGTCGACGATCAGCTGATCGTCGTCCACGTGCGAGGTGATGCTCAGGGCGGGAGCGTGCCGGATCTCGGCACCCCGCCGGGAAAGGGCCGCCGCCAGCTCGCCTTTGCGCCGGTCGGCGGTGAGTAGCACCGTACACCCTGCCATCACCTGCTGGAGCTGAGCGCGTCCGTCCGTGCCCGCACCGCTCATGTGGGCCCGAGCCGATCGTCGGCGGCCACATCACCGATCACGATGATGGCCGGCGCCGCGATCCCGAGGCGGTGCGCGTCCTCGGTCAGATCGCCCAGCGTGCTGCGAGTGATCCGCTCGGTCGGTGTCGATCCCCGTTCGATCACCGCAGCCGGCGTCTCCGGGGCGGCCCCTGCCGCGAGCGCCTGGTCAGTGATCGACGCCAGCTTGGACACGCCCATCAGGATCACCAAGGTGGCGCTGCGCTCGGCCACGGCCACCAGCGCCGAGGAATCGAGTCCGTCATGCCCGCTGGTCACGTGGAACGAGACGGACGTGCCGCGGTGCGTGAGCGGGATCCCGGCCAGTGCGGGCACCGAGAGTGCGCTGGAGATCCCAGGCACCACGTGCACCGGCACCCCGGCCTCGCGGCACGCGATCATCTCTTCGCCGCCACGGCCGAACACAAACGGGTCGCCGCCCTTGAGTCGCACCACCTGCCGGCCCCGCTGCGCCTGCTCCACGAGGATGTGGTTGATCTCGTGCTGCGGCACCGGGTGGTGCCCCGGCGTCTTGCCCACGTTGATGACCTCCACCCCGGGGGCGAGGTCACTGAGCACATCCACCGGTCCGAGCCGGTCGGCCACCACCACGTCCGCCTCCGCGATCGCGCGCCGTCCGCGCACGGTGAGCAGGTCGACGGCGCCCGGTCCCCCGCCCACGAGCGTCACCTGACCATGGGCCGGGCGGTGCCGGCGTTGATCGCTCCCGGCTCGCAGCAGGTCACCGATCTGGTCCCGCACGGCGGCGACCCGGCGCGGGTCGGCGCCGGCGGTGCTGCGCGAGACGTCGGTGACCACACCCACGAGCAGGTCGCCGGACCGGGTCGTCGCTGGTGTCCGGGCCGTGCCCTGATCCGCGGCGCCGGCGTTGATGCAGAAGATCCGGCGGGCCTCGGCCCAGCCGGCCACCTCGCTGTTCGCCCGCGCGGAGTCGGTCGCGGCGAGCACCAACCACGCGCCGTCCAGATCCGTCTCGGCCACCTCGCGTTCGTGCCAGTCGGTGCGGTCGGGGGCGATCAGCAGCAGGTCGGCGAGGTCCTCGCACACATAGGGTGCCACCACACACAGCCGGGCGCCGTCGTCGAACAACGTCTGGGCACGCCGCGCCGCGACGGGGCCGCCACCGGCGATCAGCACGGTGCGCCCCGCCAGATCGAGGCCGAACAGGGAAGTCATGACTTCACATCCTGCGCCTGTCGGGTGTGAGAAGTCTGCACCCGCACTTCAGCGTCCACCACCTGGACAGGCCAGGTGGGCAGATCGCCGTCCCCGTCGACCGGCTCGTACCCGGCGCGCTCCAGGCAGGCGCCGGTGCGCAGGGAGAAGACCTGCTTGTACAGCGGCCCGGCCACCGTGGGCTCCCCCTGCCGGGTGCCGACGATCCCGCGGGACATCACGTTCGACCCACTGAACGGGTCCCGCTGTGCCACGGCGTACACCGCGTCGTCGGGCATGCGGAATAGCGCCATCTGCACGCCGTCCACCAGGGCGGCGGCGCCGCGTTCGACCGTCAGCTCCTCAAGGCTGCACACGGCGTTCCAGGTCCCTGATGCAGTCGTGGTCTCGCTCATGAACGTACCTCCAAGGTGGCGCCGGCAATCACGACCGGGCGGATCAGGTCCGCAGCCTCCTCGTCCCGTTCGGCGGGGGTCGCCGGGCGGATCTGGCCGCGTTCATTGACGTAGGCCAGGTCAGGGTCGGGCGTCTCGGGAGCGTTCACGAAGGAGCCGAACCGACGCAACTTCTCCGGGTCCTCGAGCACGGCCGCCCACTCGTCCCGGTAGGCGCCCACGTGCTCGGCCATCGCCGCGTCCAGGTCCGCCGCGATACCGAGACTGTCGGACATGATCACGTCGCGCACCCCGTCGAGGCCGCCCTCGACGTCCTCGATCCACGGCGCTGTGCGTTGCAGCCGGTCCGCGGTGCGGATGTAGTACATGAGGAACCGGTCGATCGTGCGAATCAGCTCCTCGGAGCTGAGGTCCTCGGCGAGCAGCTTCGCGTGCCGCGGGGTAAACCCGCCGTTGCCGCCCACATAGACGTTCCAGCCCTTGTCGGTGGCGATCACGCCGACATCCTTGCCCCGCGCCTCCGCGCACTCGCGGGCGCACCCGGAGACGCCGAGCTTGAGCTTGTGCGGTGACCGCAGCCCTCGGTACCGCAGCTCCAGCTCCACGGCCATCGCGACCGAGTCCTGTACCCCGTACCGGCACCAGGTGGAACCCACACAGGATTTCACGGTGCGTAACGACTTGCCGTAGGCGTGCCCGGACTCGAACCCGCGCTCGACCAACCGCTTCCAGATCTGGGGCAGCTGCTCGATCCGCGCACCGAACATGTCGATCCGCTGCCCGCCGGTGATCTTCGTGTAGAGGCCGAAGTCCTTCGCCACCTGGCCGATCACGAGAAGTCCGTCCGGGGTGATCTCGCCACCCGGGATACGCGGCACCACGGAGTAGGTGCCGTCCTTCTGCATGTTCGCCATCACGTGGTCGTTGGTGTCCTGCAGGGTGGCCTGCTCACCCTCGAGGATGTGCCCGTTGCCGAGCGAGGCGAGGATCGAGCCGATCACCGGTTTGCAGATGTCGCACCCGCGCCCCGGGCCGGCGGTCGGGTCGGTGATGTGGCCGAACCGGTCGATGATCTCGCTGAAGGTGTGCAGGTCCGCCACCCGGACGGCGTCGAAGAGCTGCGCACGCGAGAGCTCGAAGTGCTCGCAGAGCGCGTCGGAGACCTCCACGCCGGCCTTCTCGAGCTCGGTAGTGGTGATCTTCTTGACCAGGGGCAGGCAGGAGCCGCAACTGGTGCCGGCCTTCGTGCATCCCTTCACCCCAGCCAGGTCCGTGCACCCGTGCTCTGTCACCGCACCCCGGATGGTGCCGGCCAAGACGTTGTTGCACGAGCACACGGCCGCGTCGTCGGGCAGCTCCAGGCCGGCGAGACCACCGCCCCCGCCACCGTCGGGCACCAGATATGCGGACGGGTCCCCCGGCAGCTCGGAGCCGAGCAGCGGACGCAAGCTGGCATACGGCGATGCATCGCCGACGAACACTCCGCCAAGCAACGTGCGGCCGTCGTCGGATAGCACCAGCTTCTTGTAGATCCCGGCCACCGGGTCTGCGAAGACCACCTCCATCGCACCCTCGGTGCGTCCGAAAGCATCCCCGAAGCTGGCCACGTCCACCCCTTGCAGCTTCAGCTTGGTGGCGGTGTCCGCGCCGGGGAAGGTGGCGTCGCCACCGAGCAGCCGGTCGGCGACCACTTCGGCCATCGCGTACCCGGGGGCGACCAGCCCGATGCATCGCCCCTCGATGCATGCGACCTCGCCGACCGCCCAGACGTGCGGGTCCTCGGTGTGGCACGCCAGATCGACCACGACGCCGCCACGCTCGCCGATCGGCAGCCCGGCCGCGCGGGCAAGCTCGTCGCGTGGCCGCACCCCGGTGGCCACCACCACGACGTCCACATCGAGTCGGCCACCGTCGGCAAAGTCGAGCCGGCCGACGTGACCGGTGCGCTTCGAAGGACGCATCTGCTGGGTCGCGGTGTCGGTGCGCACCGCGATGCCCAGATCGTTGATGAGTCGGGTCAGCGCCTGACCGCCGCCGAGGTCGATCTGGGCGTCCATCAGGTGGGTGCCGAACTGGATCACCGTGGCCTGGGCGTCGAGGGCCTTGAGTGCCCCGGCGGCCTCCAGTCCGAGCAGACCACCGCCGATGACGGCGCCCCGCACTGGACGATCGAAGCGGGCACCCGCACCATCGGCTCGCTTGGCCTCCACCCAGCCGCGCAGTGCGGCGACGTCATCGATGGTCCGGTAGACGAATACGCCCGGCAGGTCGTTGCCCAGGATCGGTGGCATCGCGGCGCTGGAGCCGGTGGCGAGGACCAGCTCGTCGTAGTCCCACACCTGACCGAGCCGGTCGGTCACCTGCTTGGCCTCGCGGTCGATCTCGATGATCCCGCGGTCGCGGTGCAGGCTCACTCTCGGGTCGTCCCACAGTGCTGGGTCACCGAGGGTGAGCTCGTCGGCGTCACGCGCGGAGAAGTAGGACGTCAGTGCAACGCGGTCGTACGGCTTCAGCGGTTCCTCGGCGAACACCGAGACGCGCCAGGTCTCTGCGGTGTCCCGCGCGACGAGCGCCTCCACGAGGCGCTGGGCCACCATGCCGCCTCCGACGACGACGAGGTGCCTCTGCGTGGCTCCGGTCATGAGGTGCGCTCCTGGGGGTCGATCACGTCGGTCCTCTCGGATCCATCGGCTATGTCTGTGCACGCTATTCGGCGGCGATTTCGCACGTGTGCGCGGTGCGTTGCGCCGCCGTCACGGCTTTCTCACCGTCGGCTCGTTCGCCGTGAGAGACGGCCGGACTGGCCGCAGGCTCGCACTCCGCGAGCCACTGGGCGAGACCGCAGACGGCGTCCGTGCAGCCACCGCAGCCGGTGGTGGCCCGCGTCGTGCGTGCGATGTCCTCGATGGTCCGAGCGCCGCCGCCCCAGGCCGACACGATGTCGCCCTTGCTGACGCCGTTGCACGTGCACACGGTGGTGCTCTCGGGCATCCGGGACGGGTCGGCCGCCGGCGCGGGCGCGTGAGTGAGCGGGCGCAGCAGCAGATGAGCAGGATCAGCGGGCACCGGCAGCCGGCGGGTGTAGCTCGCGACCAGATCGGCGCCCACATCCGCAGCGCCGACGCAGGTGGCAGCCACGAGCACGCCCTCGCACACGGTCGCGGCCAGGTGCCGTCCGTCGTCAGGGTCGGAGAGGGTGACGGTGCGCGCCCCCGGTGTGCTGCCGTCGTCGGACCGGCCCATGGTGACCACGTCCAGCCCTGCTGCCTTGAGCCGCACCACGTCCGTGCCGGCCGCAGGTACCGGGGTCTGGTGGGGCTCTGGGGCCGGGGCCGGGCGGGACACCACGGCGAGGCTGAGCCGGAGTGCCATGCTGGGGCGTTCTCCGCCGTCGGGCCAGGCCGCGGGAGGCAGATGCTCCTGTCCGGTGAGGATCTCCGCGAGCCGGCGGGCCTGGTCCCATCCCTGAGCGATCAGCCCGGTCCCACCCTCGGGCGGCTGGGCGCAGTCCCCGATCGCATGCACGCGAGGATCGGCAGGGCTGGTCAGGTCCGGCCCGACCAGCACTCCGCGATCCACCGGCAGACCGGCCTGCCGGGCGAGCCTCGTCTCCGGCTCTGTCCCACAGGCAAGCACCAGCAGGTCGGTGGGCACGTGCTCCTCCCCCTCGCCCAGGCGAGCGACCACTCCGGTGAGGTGCCCACCCTGGGTGCGGACCGCCGTCGTGCGTGCTCCGGTGATCACCCGGGCGCCAAGCCGGCGTAGCTCACCGGTGACCACGGCAGCGGCGGACGGGTCGAGCTGGCGGTCCATCGGCCCGGTCCCGGTGTGCAGCACGGTCACCTCGAGCCCGCGGCGGATCAGCCCGCAGGCCGCCTCGAGTCCGAGCACTCCTGCTCCGATGACTGTCGCCCGCCGCGCGTTGGCGGTGGCCGCCACGATCTCGCGGGCGTCGTCGAGCGTGCGCAGGGCATGCACCCCGGCCGGCAGGTCCGGATGCAGGCCGTCGATGACGGGGACCCGGGCGGCCGAACCGGTCGCCAGGACGAGGTGGTCGTAGGGGTATCGGCCGCCGTCGATTCGCACCTGCCGAGCACCGAGGTCGATCGAACGCACCGTGGTTCCACGGCGCACCTGCAGCGCCTCGGACGCCGTGGTGGGCAAGGTGAGCGAGCTCAGGTCAGCGCGGCCGGCCACCACCTCGCTGAGCAGCACCCGGTTGTAGGGCTCGTACTCCTCGGCACCCAGCACCTGCACGGTGACGCTGCCTGGGTCGGCGCGGGCGATCAGGTCGTCGGCGAACCGGGAGCCGACCATCCCGTGGCCGACGACGACGATCCGGCGTGGGGCGTTCATCGCACTGCTCCTGCCGGTCGGAGATCGGTGGCGCACACCTTGAACTCGGGCATCCCGGAGATCGGGTCGGTGGCGTCGCTGGTGAGGAGATTGACGCTCCCGGTGCCGCTGAAATGGAACGGCATGAAGACCGTGTCGGTGCGGATGGACTCCGACCAGCGCGCGCGGGCGAGCGCCTCCCCACGGGAGGTGCGCAGTCGGATCAGGGAACCGTCGTCGATGCCCAACCGGGTGGCCAGCAGCGGGTGTAGCTCCACGTGCGCTTCGGCCGCGATCCGGTTCAGTTCCGCCACCCGGCGGGTCTGGGCTCCCGACTGGTAGTGCTGCAGCACCCGGCCGGTGACCAGGTACACCGGTGCGTCGGGCCGCACATCGTCCGCAGGCCCGTAGTGGTCCACCGGGACCATCCGGGCGCGCCCGTCCACGCTCGGGAACCGGTCCTGGAACGGCCGCGGGGTACCGGGATGATCTCCAGCAGGTACCGGCCAGAAATAGCCCGGGCCCTTCGCGGCCTCGTCGGCATCCAACCGGGCGTGACTGAGTCCGGAGTAGTCCGCCACTCCCCCGGCCGAGGCGCGGGCGAGCTCGTCGAACACCTCGGCCGGGTCCGTATCGAAACGGACCACTGAGCCGAACCGCCGCGCCAGCTCGGCGAGGATCCACAGCTCCGAGCGGGCCCGGCCCGATGGGTCCACCGCCCGACGGCGCCGAATCACCCGGCCTTCCAGGGAGGTCATCGTGCCCTCCTCCTCGGCCCACTGGGTCACCGGGAGCACCACGTCCGCCAGCAACGCCGTCTCCGAGGGCACGAAGTCGCACACCACCAGCAGGTCCAACCGCCGCAGCGCCTCGGCCACCCGGTGCACGTTCGGGGCACTCACCACCACGTTCGCCCCGTGCACGAACAGGGCTCGCGGCCCACCGGGCACCTCGTCCGTGGCGGGTCGGCCGAGCGAGGTGAGCAGCTCGACGGCGGGCCGCCCGGGCCCCGGGATGGTCGCCTCGTCAACGCCCCAGACGGCGGCGACGTGCGCACGGGCGGCGGGGTCGGTGATCGAGCGATAGCCGGGGAGCTGGTCGGCCTTCTGGCCGTGCTCCCGGCCGCCCTGGCCGTTGCCCTGGCCGGTGATCGCCCCATATCCGCTGCCCGTCCGGCCCGGGAGTCCCAGCACTAAGGAGAGGTTGATCGTGGCGGTGACCGTGGCGGTGCCCTGGGTGGACTGCTCGACTCCCCGCCCGGTGAGCAGGTAGGCGCCCCGACCGCCTCGGGCGGGTGATGCGGCGGCGAGCATCCGGGCCAGGCGGCGTAGGGTGCCCGCCGGCACTCCGCAGACCGTCTCGGCCCGTTCGGGCCACCAGGGGGCGACCGATCTGCGGACCTCCTCGAACCCGGTGGTGCGCTCGGCCAGGTAGTCCTGGTCCAGGAGGTTCTCGGCGATCACCACGTGCGTCACAGCGAGCAGTACCACCAGGTCGGTGCCCGGGACCGGTTGGACGTGGACGCCCTGGCTCCCCTCTCCCTGGGTGCCACCGGGCTCACCGGTGAGGGCCGCCGTCCTGCTCCTGCGTGGATCGACCACCACGAGCCCACCACGGTCACGGACCGGTGCGAGGTGCTGCACGGCCGGGGGCATCGTCTCGGCGAGGTTCGACCCGAGCAGCACCACCACATCGGCACCGGACAGGTCGGTCAGCGGGAACGGCAGACCACGATCCATGCCGAGCGCACGGTTGGTCGCCGCCGCGGCACTGGACATGCAGAAGCGGCCGTTGTAGTCGATGTTCGGGGTGCGCAGCACGGTCCGGGCGAACTTGCCGAGGGTGTAGGCCTTCTCGTTGGTGAGACCACCGCCACCGAACACGGCCACCGCGTCGTGGCCGTGCTCGGCCTGGATCCGCTGCACCCGGTCGGTGATCGTGGCCAGGGCTTCGTCCCAGCCGACCGGATGCAGCTCGCCGTCGCGGCCGCGCAGCAGCGGCGTGGTGATCCGGTCCGGGGTACGCAGCAGTTCGGCGCTGGTCCAGCCCTTCTGGCACAGGCCCCCGGCGTTGGTGGGGAACTGCCGAGGGGTCACCGAGACACCGGTCGTGCCCTCAGCAGGATCCAGGTTCATCCCGCACTGCAGCGCGCAGTACGGGCAGTGCGTCGCAGTGCTCATCGGGCCCTCAGATGCCGGCGGCGGAGATCGCCGAACCGCGGCGCAGGTACACGGCCCACGTGACGATCGCCATCGCCCCATAGCAACCGATGAACAGCCACAAGGCGGGCACCAGCGAGCCGGCCAGGTCGGTCGAGACGGCGAACCCGCGGGGAATGAGGAACCCGCCGAACGCACCGACGGCTCCGGCGATACCGATGCATCCCGCCGCGGCACGGCGGGCGCGTGAGGCGTCTTCGGAGGTGCTGGCCTCGGCCCGGAACACCGCCGGGATCATCCGATAGATCGAGCCGTTCCCCACCCCGGAGGCGATGAACAGCACCATGAAGGAGGCGAAGAAGAGGCCGAACTGGTGACCTTCCAGGGCATGGATCACCCCGATCGCGCCGAGGGCCATCACCGCATAGGAGACGATCGACACCCACGCCCCACCGACCTTGTCGGCGATGATCCCGCCGAGCGGGCGAGCCACGGAGCCGACCAGGGCCCCGACGAACGCGATCGAGAGGGTCATCTCCGGGAACTCGCCCTGCATCAACATGGGGAAGGCACCCGAGTAGCCGATGAACGAGCCGAAGGTGCCGATGTAGAGGAAGGAGATGATCCAGGTGTGCTTCTTCCGGGCGGCCACGGCGAAGGAGCGCACGTCGGCCTTGGCAGTGCCCAGGTTGTCCATGAACCGCCAGGCGAGGAACGCGGCCAGGATTGCCAGCGGGATGAACATCAGCCCGGCTCGCTCTAGGGCCACTCCTGCTCCGGCCACGATCACCAGCGGAACAGCGAGTTGCACAGCCGCCGTGCCCACATTGCCCCCGGCGGCGTTCATCCCCAGTGCGCGCCCCTTCTCCTTCTCCGGGTAGAAGAAGGAGATGTTGGCCATGGACGAGGCAAAGTTCCCCCCGCCCACGCCGGCGAGCGCGGCGATGAGCAGGAGCGTCTCGAACGGCAGATCGGGACGCTGCACCGCGAAGGCGAGGGCCGCCGTCGGCAGGAGCAGCAGGAGCGCGGAGACGATCGTCCAGTTCCGGCCGCCGAAGATCGGGACGGCGAAGGTGTACGGGATGCGCAGGGTGGCGCCGACCAGACTGGGCACCGCGATCAGCCAGAACTGCTGGTCCACGGTGAGGGTGAAACCGGCCGAGGCGAGCTGCGGCACCACGATCGACCACAACGCCCAGACCCCGAACCCGAGAAACTCGGCGAGGATGGAGATCCACAGGTTCCGGCGAGCAACCCGTCGGCCGCCGCCCTCCCAGGACGCATGGTCCTCGGGGTCCCAGTGCTCGATCCACCGGCGGGTCCGGCGCTGCGCGGTGGTGGCCGAACCGGCCGGTGCGGCGGTGGCGGTGGGTTCGTCGGTGACGGACGACGGCGCGGGTACAGACATGTGGCCTCTCCTGGTGACGTACCGATCAGTGGGTACGACGCTAGGGAGGGCGTGTTCGGCGGACGGGTCCGGGCAGTTACGCAGCCGTAAGGTTTATCGCACAGGGGCCGCGCCGCCTGTGTGAGAGGTCAGGCGTGTTCGGCCCGCTCCGGTCGTTCGGACGCGATGTCCTCGTGGTGCCGGATGACCTCGGCGATGATGAACGCCAGGAACTTCTCGGCGAAGACGGGGTCGAGCCCGGCATCCTCAGCCAGCGAGCGCAGTCGTGCGATCTGCTGCTCCTCGCGTGAGAGGTCCGACGGCGGAAGGCCCTGATGCGCTTTGAGGCGCCCCACCGCTTGAGTGCACTTGAATCGCTCCGCCAGCAGGTGGATGAGCGCGGCATCGATGTTGTCGATGCTCCCCCGCAGGCTGAGCAACTGCTCCGGTAGCTCTGTGGATCCGGTACCGGTCGCCTCGCTCATGGTCGCCCATCCTAAGGCCTCACGTGCCCGAGGTGTCCGCGGCGTCCACTGCTGTGCTCAGACGGCACCTCGGGCACGTGCGGTGTCGCCGCTCTGGCTGAAGGCTGTCTCGGCCGGGGTCGCGGCATCGCTCCACCGCAGCACGGCTCCGAGCCCGTCCGGCACGTCCTGCAGGTCGGTGATGGTGATGCCGGCGGCCTGGTCGAGCACCGCTCGACCGATGGCGAGATCGGCACGCACTTCGCTGGCGTCCGACACACCTAGGTCGGCGAGCTCGTCCGGCGTTGTGCCCAGGGTCAGCGCATCCGCGCCGATCCAGAGGGTGCGCTCCGACAATCGGCTCGGCGGGCCCACTGTCCCGGCGTCCAGGACCAGCTCCGCGACCTGGCCTCGGCGGAGCACATCGAGCGCATCGGCGATGCCCAACACGGCCTCACCGTCACGGCCCACCTCCTGGCGGAACCGAGCGACCACCACCTCGCGACGCCTGGCGCGGAAGTCGGCCACGGCATCGTCGACGGCTGCGGCGAACGCCCGCGCGTTCACGCCCTCGGAACGCGAACCCCCGGGGACCTCCACGAGCACCTCTCGAGCGTGCGCGTCGAGCGCCGCAGTCACCAACGGGCACGAGCGAACGTCACCGGTGAGCAATACGAGATCAGGTCGCCGATCGGCGACGATCCGGTCGACCTCGGCGGCCACGGCCTCTGCGTTGCGCTCCCAGGAGTCCTCGGCGCGATTGTCCACGCGGTCCCGGGCCAGCATTCCGCCGGGGCGTACCTTCGTCAGGTCCTCGTGCCCGCCGTCCACCTCCTGCACCTCGATCATGTGGTCCGCCGCGGCGGCTGACGCCTCGCGCAGCGACAGGCGTGCACCGGCGCGATCGGACTCGATCAGCAGGTACTGGACGGCGGCGTCGGCGACGCGCGCGAGAGCGAAGGCGTGCGGCCGATCGGCGACCACGGCACGGCCCACGGCAGGCGGCTCGGGCAGGACCCGGTCGAGCAGGATGCGTCCGGACGCCGCCACGAGTACCCGCCCGTGCGGGCCGGCGGCCCAGGTGGGCCGCTCCAATGCGTCGGTGACCGCCTCGGCATCCGTGCTCGGTACCTCATCCACTCCCTGCAGGTCGCACGAACGGCGCAGATCCGCCCAGCGGTCCAGGATCACGTCGTTGTGCGCGCCCTCGGAACGTGTGGCGTCGAGAATCACGGTCAGGACCGGTGCCCCAGTCGGCCACGTCAGGGCTGGCAGTTGCATGCGGAACCACCACTTCCTTCTCGGGTGCTGGTCCTCTCCCACTGTGCCTGCTCACCCGGAGGCTCGCGACCGCAGCGGCCACGCTACGGCGAGGTCAGGCGCTCTTCTCCCGCGGAGATCGCTTCGGCCGGGACGCATCCCGTGGCACCAGGGTCGGGTTCACGTTCTCGAGCACGACCTCGCGGGTGATGACCACGCGGGCGATGTCCTCGCGGCTGGGCACGTCGAACATCACCGGCTGGAGCACCTCCTCCATGATGGCGCGCAGGCCACGAGCGCCGGTGCCGCGCAAGATCGCCTGCTCGGCGACGGCCTCGATGGCGTCCTCGGTGAACTCCAGCTCCACGCCGTCGATCTCGAACATGCGCTCGTACTGCTTGATCAGCGCGTTCTTCGGCTCGGTGAGGATGCGAGTGAGCGCGGGGGCGTCCAACGGCGTCACCGTGGTCAGCACGGGAAGCCGGCCGATGAACTCCGGGATGAGTCCGAACTTGAGCAGATCCTCGGGCATCACGTCGCCGATCACATCGGCCTGCTCGGCGTCGCGCAAGGGAGCGCCGAATCCGATTCCGCGCCGACCGGAGCGACTGGTGATGATCTCGTCCAGACCTGCGAACGCACCGGCCACGATGAACAGCACGTTCGAGGTGTCGATCGTGATGAACTCCTGGTGCGGGTGCTTGCGGCCCCCCTGGGGCGGCACAGACGCCTGCGTACCTTCGAGGATCTTCAGCAGCGCCTGCTGCACTCCCTCGCCGGAGACGTCGCGGGTGATCGACGGGTTCTCGCTCTTGCGGGCGATCTTGTCGATCTCGTCGATGTAGATGATCCCGGTCTCGGCCTTCTTCACGTCGAAGTCGGCGGCCTGGATGAGCTTGAGCAGGATGTTCTCGACGTCCTCACCCACGTAGCCGGCCTCGGTGAGCGCGGTGGCATCGGCGAGCGCGAACGGGACGTTCAGCATCTTCGCCAGGGTCTGGGCGAGGTAGGTCTTCCCGCAGCCGGTGGGGCCGATGAGCAGGATGTTCGACTTCGACAGTTCGACGTCAGCGTCGTCGCCGGTGGTCGAGGCCGCAGAGGGGCCGGCTTGCACTCGCTTGTAGTGGTTGTACACCGCGACGGCGAGGGACTTCTTGGCGTCCTCCTGGCCGATGATGTACTCCTCGAGGAAGTCGAAGATCTCGCGCGGCTTCGGCAGGTCGACCAGACCCAGCTCGTTCGCCTCGGCGAGCTCTTCCTCGATGATCTCGTTGCACAGGTCGATGCACTCGTCACAGATGTACACACCGGGACCTGCGATGAGCTTGACGACCTGCTTCTGGCTCTTCCCGCAGAAGGAGCACTTGAGCAGATCGGCGCCTTCACCTACTCGCGCCATCTCTCCTCACCTCTCTGCCGTCGTGGGGCCGACCGCACGGTCGTCGTGTTCATTCTGCGCTATCGATGCGTGGGCGACCACCCGTGTATCCGGATCGTCACCGACCACTGTCCACGATACGGGGCGCGTCACGTGGATATCGCAGCGGCCCGCCGCGTGTCGTCCACGCGACGGGCCGCCAGAGCGATCTCTGATCAGTTCTTGCCTGCAGGAAGCGCCTGGGCCTTGCGGCTGTCCAGCACCTGGTCGACCAGGCCGTACTCGAGCGCCTGCTGAGCAGAGAGGATCTTGTCCCGCTCGATGTCGCGTCGGACCTTCTCCACCTCGGTGCCGCTGTGCCCGGCGATCGTGGTCTCGAGCCACTCGCGCATGCGCATCACCTCGTTGGCGTGGATCTCGATGTCCGAGGCCTGACCGAACCCGCCCTCGAGTGCCGGCTGGTGGATCAGCACGCGGGCGTTCGGCAGCGCGAGGCGCTTACCGGGAGTGCCGGCGGCGAGCAGCACGGCGGCGGCGGAGGCCGCCTGGCCGAGGCAGACAGTCTGGATCTGCGGCCGGATGTACTGCATGGTGTCGTAGATCGCGGTCATCGCGGTGAACGAGCCGCCCGGGGAGTTGATGTACAGGATGATGTCCTGATCCGGGTCCTGGCTCTCCAGCACCAGGAGCTGGGCCATGATGTCGTCGGCCGAGGCATCGTCCACCTGCACACCGAGGAAGATGATGCGGTCCTCGAAGAGCTTGGTGTAGGGGTCCTGGCGCTTGAACCCGTAGGCGGTGCGCTCCTCGAACTGGGGAAGCACGTAGCGCGCGCCCGGGGACTGCGGGGCCCGGCCACCGAAGGCTTGGGGGGAAAAGTTCACGTCTTTCTCGCTCCTTGTCAGTGGTGGACCGACGGTCAGGACTGGGCGGCCGTAACGGCGTCCGAGTCGGTCACGACGTGGTCGATGAAGCCGTACTCGAGGGCCTGGTCGGCGGTGAACCACCGGTCCCGGTCAGCGTCGCGGTTGATCTCCTCCACGGTGCGCCCGGTCTGCTCGGCCGTCAGTTCGGCCATCACGCGCTTCATGTGCAGGATGAGTTCGGCATTGATCTTGATGTCCGAGGCCGTGCCACCGATACCGCCGGACGGCTGGTGCATCATCACGCGGGCGTGCGGGGTGGCATACCGCTTCCCCTTCGCGCCGGAGGCGAGCAGGAACTGCCCCATCGAGGCCGCCATCCCCATCGCCACGGTCGCGACGTCCGGCTTCACGTACTGCATGGTGTCGTAGATCGCCATCCCCGCGGTGACCGAGCCGCCCGGGGAGTTGATGTACAGCGAGATGTCCTTCTCCTGGTCCTCGGCAGCCAGCAGCAGCATCTGTGCACAGATCTGGTTCGCGTTCTCGTCCCGGACCTCGGAACCGAGCCAGATGATCCGTTCCCGGAGGAGACGGTTGTAGATGTGGTCGCCCAGTGCGAACCCTGGGGTGTCGCTGCTGGCGGCCTGCGGGTAGTCGCTCACGTGCCTGCTCCTGATCGTCGGGTCGTGGTCGGGGTCTGCGATGACACTAACGCTGCTGCGGCGTCAGACCTGCCCGCCACCGGGCCTATTTCGCTGATGGCGCACGAGACGAGGAAACCCCCGCACCACGGGTGGTGCGGGGGCTTCTCCTGTCACGTCTGACGATCAGGCTTTCTCAGCCTCGTCAGCGTCCTCGGGTGAATCGGCGGACTCGGAGGACTCAGCACTCTCGGCGGACTCGCTGCTCTCGGCGGACTCAGCGTCCTCAGATGCCTCGGTGTCCACATCGGCCACCTCGACACCGGCTGCCTCGGCCTCGGCCATCGCTGCCTGGACGGCGTCTTCCTCGTCCGAGCCGATGTAGGCGGTCAGGTCGACGGCCTCGCCGGCCGGGTCGACCACCTTCACCTGGCGCAGCGCCACGGCCAGGGACTTGTTCCTGGTCAGCTCGGCCACGAACAGCGGGATCTGGCCGTTCTGGTCGGCCTGCTGGATGAACTCGTTCGGGTCCTGCTGGTACTGCTGTGCGGTGCGGAGCAGGAACTCCAGCAGCTCGTTCTGCCCGACGGACACTGACACCTTCTCGGCGAGGGTGTCGAGCACAAGCTGACGCTTGAGCGCCGTCTTCGTCTCCTCGGTGACCTCGGCGCGGTGCTCGTCGTCCTCCAGGCGCCCCTCGTTCTCCAGGTGCTGGTGCACCTCGGACTCGATGACGCCGGAGGGCAGCGGGAAGTCGGTGGCCTCGAGGAGCTGCTCGAGGAGCTGGTCGCGTGCGGCGACAGCCCGGTTGTTCTCCTTGTCGTCGGCCACCTGGCTGCGCAGGCTCTCGCGCAACTCGTCCACGGTGTCGAACTCGGAGGCGGTCTGGGCGAACTCGTCGTCCACCTCGGGCAGCTCCTGCACCTTGACGGCGGTCGGGGTCACGGTGACCTCAGCCTCCTGGCCGGCGCGGTCACCCCCGGCGAGCGGTGCGGTGAAGGTCGCCGTCTCATCGGCGGAGAGACCGATGAGCGCCTCGTCCATCCCTTCCAGCATGTTGCCGGAGCCAATCTGGTAGGACACGCCGGAGACCGAGTCGATCTCCTCGTCACCGATGGCGGCCTTGAGGTCGAGGGTGACGAAGTCGCCGTCGACGGCTGCACGGTCCACCCCGACGAGCGTGGCGTGACGCTCGCGCAGCGAGGTAAGGCGCTCTTCGACGTCGTCATCGGTGACGTCGCTGCTCTCCACGGTGATGCTGAGGCCGTCGAGCTCAGGAAGCTCGAACTCGGGGCGGACGTCGAGCTCCGCCGTGAAGATCAGGTTCTCGGCGTCGTCGCTGACTCCCGGCACCGCGGTGACCTCGACCTGCGGCTGACCAAGCGGCTTGAGCTCGGCCTCGGTGACCGCCTGGCGGTACAGGCCGGGCAAGGCTTCGTTGATGGCCTGCTCCATGACGGCACCCTTACCGACCCGCTGGTCGATGATCCGGGGCGGCACCTTGCCACGGCGGAAGCCAGGGATGTTCACCTGGGTGGCGATCTGGGAGTACGCGTGGTCCACGCTCGGCTGAAGCTCGGCCAGAGGCACCTCCACGGTCAGCTTCGCCCGCGTGGGCTCGAGGTTCTCGACGTCGCTCTTCACTACGTGCTCTCCACTCATGATTGCTCGTGCCACGCCGGGAAGGCCCGCGGGCAAGGACTGGGTGCGTCCACCAGCCGCAGAATCGGCAGCGGCATGCGGGAATAGACGCAGCCACCCATCGTACGGCACGGTCGGACAGGCCGAGAACGCCACGGCGATGGGGCCGCTCGGACAATTCACACGAATGGAGCGGGTGACGGGAATCGAACCCGCACCATCTGCTTGGAAGGCAGAGGCTCTACCATTGAGCTACACCCGCGAGGCGCCACCTAGCCTACCCGCTCGAGCGGACTGCCCGGGACAAGAACACCCCACCTGACGCCGTAGACTCATCTCTGCGGCCGTCACCCTGGTCGCACCGGGATGTGGCGCAGGTTGGTAGCGCGTCCGCTTTGGGAGCGGAAGGTCGCAGGTTCAAATCCTGTCATCCCGACCATGAGCAGAGCCGGTCGCCCGAGCGGGCGGCGGCCGCGATCGACAGTGCGTCTGCGATCCATTGGAACGGACTTCCGCCATACGAACGGACTTCCGCGCGCACGAAACCCCGTTCGAGTGACCAAACCCCGTTCCAATGCGACGTGTGGGCGCCTCGCCGATGGGTGCCTCGCGAATGGGCACCTCCCCGATAGGTGTCTCGCAGCCCCGCACGACGAAACGGCCGCCCCCATGGGGACGGCCGCTTCGATCTGCGGTTCAGGTGTCGACGCTCAGCTCTCGACGTCGACCAGGCCGCGCTCGACGGCGCGCGCCAGGCGCCGCGGCACCTTGACCTCGCGCCCACCGGAGCGGACCGGGACGAGGTCAGCCGCCTTGGTCTTCCACTGCGAACGACGCGAGCGAGTGTTGCTGCGCGACATCTTGCGCTTGGGAACTGCCATGGGCCCTACCTCCCCTTCTGTGCTGGTTCTCTCCCCGCGAGCAGGCTGCTGCGGGACGTACGGGTGGCACCGGCGGACCGGGGCCTCACGACTCAGGCCTTGTCGCCGGCCTTCGCGTACCGCTGGCGGAACTTCTCCACACGGCCCGCGGTGTCCATGATCTTCTGCTTACCCGTGTAGAAGGGGTGCGACTCGGAGGAGATGTCGACGTCGACCACCGGATAGGTGTTGCCGTCCTCCCACTCGACCGTGTTCTCCGACGAGATCGTCGACTTCGTCAGGATCGCGAAGTTCGCGGAGATGTCTCGGAACACGACCGGCCCGTACTCCGGGTGGATGTCCTTCTTCATGTTTCGCTTCCTACCTACTTCTGCTCACGCGATTGCCGGGTGGTTGGTGGTCACTGGGTGCTCATCGCCGCGCTCTCGCATCTCACGACAACGGTGCGGATCGCAGGCCCGATGTACCCAGTGACTCGAACGCGTCGTCCGCGCAGCACCACAGGCGAGCCACGGTGCGCCCCGGAGATGATACCCACATTCGGCACGCCACGCCTACCCGACGCCGCTCCACCGGCCGCGCAGACCCCCAGGTCACGGGGCTGGTCGAGGCGAGTGTGACGAATCCCTCAAGGCCCCACCCACCCTACGCCCGGGTGACGTGACCGCATAGTGGGACGGTCGCCGTCGGGAGCCTGGGCCTCTGGCCACGACTGCGAGGATGAGCGAGCGTGACGCGTACGGCTCCCAGCCAGGTGGGGCCACGCCGTCCGGCAGGCCGGCCGTTCGGCCTGTCGGCGTCCGCTCGCCATCCGACAAGCCAACGAAGGACGAGACACCATGGCCCGCATCTACGACAATGCCACTGCGCTGATCGGCAACACCCCGCTGGTCCGCGTCAACAAGGTCACCGATGGCGCCGACGCCACGGTGCTCGCCAAGCTCGAGTTCTACAACCCGGCGAACAGCGTCAAGGACCGTATCGGCGTTGCCATCGTCGACGCCGCCGAGGCGTCCGGGCAACTGCCCGCCGGCGGCACCATCGTGGAGGCCACCAGCGGCAACACGGGTATCGCGCTGGCTTTCGTGGGCGCGGCTCGGGGCTACGACGTCGTGCTCACCATGCCCGAGACCATGTCCAACGAGCGCAAGATGCTGCTGCGCGCCTTCGGTGCCGAGCTGGTGCTCACCCCGGGCTCGGAGGGGATGAAGGGTGCGGTGAACCGCGCCGAGGAGATCGCTGCTGAGCGCCCGGGCGCTGTGCTGGCCCGCCAGTTCGCGAACGAGGCGAACCCGGAGATCCACCGCAAGACCACGGCCGAGGAGATCTGGGCCGACACCGACGGCAACGTCGACATCGTGGTGGCCGGCATCGGCACCGGCGGCACCATCACCGGTGTGGGCCAGGTGCTCAAGGAGCGCAAGCCGGACATCCAGATCATCGCCGTGGAGCCGGAAGAGTCCGCGATCCTCAACGGCGGTGCACCCGGCCCGCACAAGATCCAGGGCATCGGCGCCAACTTCGTGCCGGAGATCCTGGACACCTCCGTCTACGACGAGGTCATCGACGTCAACGCCGAGACCGCCGTGCAGGTGGCGCGCCGCGCGGCCCGCGAAGAGGGCCTGCTCGTGGGGATCTCCTCCGGTGCGGCGCTGCACGCGGCCACTCAGGTGGCCCAGCGCCCGGAGAACGCGGGCAAGACCATCGTGGTGATCATCCCGTCCTTCGGTGAGCGCTACCTGTCCACCATTCTGTACGCCGACCTGGCGGAGTGACTCACGCGTGAGCCCCACCAAGCACCTGCGGCTGCGTGAGCTGATCGCAGAGGACCTCGAGACCGCCCGGCGTCGCGACCCCGCGGCCCGGACCGGTCTCGAGGTCGCGCTGCTCTACCCCGGCGTGCACGCCCTCTGGCTGCATCGACTGGCGAACCGGCTGTGGCACACGAGTCTGCTCCTGCGCCTGCCAGCACGGTTGATCTCCCAGCTGGCGCGCGCCGTCACCGGGGTGGAGATCCACCCCGGCGCCGTGCTGGGTAGGCGCTTCTTCATTGATCACGGGATGGGCGTGGTGATCGGCGAGACCGCCGAGGTGGGCGACGACGTCCTGATGTTCCACGGCTCCACCCTCGGCGGCCGCTCGATGAGCAAGGGCAAGCGCCACCCCACCATCGGCGACCGGGTGGTGATCGGGGCCGGCGCCAAGGTGCTGGGTCCGATCACGATCGGCGACGACGTCCGGATCGGCGCGAACGCCGTGGTGGTCAAGGACGTTCAGGATGATTCCGTGGTGGTCGGTGTCCCGGGCCAGACCCGCAAGGTAGCCGGGGCCGAGGACTCCGTCGATCCGGCCTACTACCTGGACCCGGCCATCTACATCTGAGACCCGTCCTCCCACGGCTCCCAGCCCGCCTCGGTGAGGTCAACCCGTGGCGGGTCGTGCCGCGTCATCGCCACCCCCTCGGAGCGGAGCAGCTCGATCGCCCGGCCGGCCACCCGCTCGGCAGCCGCGCCACTCGCCGTGACCACGCGCCACCAGGGCACCCCGCCGCCGTACTGCGCCATCACCGTGCCGACGGTGCGCGCACTCCCTTTCCCGGTGCGCTCCCTCGCCGCCTCGGCAAGCACGCCGTAGGTGGTGGCGCGCCCAGGCGGGATCCGCTGCACCAGGTCGAGCACGACCTCCACGTAGTCCTCAGCCACCTCTCGCACCCACCTATGATCTCCCATGACATGACGGACACCTCCCCGGCCGACGCCGACTCCCCCGACACGTACCTGTGCCCGCACTGCGACGCCACCCACGAGCATGAGCACGTGGACGAGCGGGCGGTGGTCGAGGCCTATCGACAGACGCTGCTGACCGTGGCGGCGACCCGGCTCGCCGTGGCGATCCTCGCCGTGGCCGCAGTGCTGCTCATCAACCCCGTGCTGCTGCTGGCCGCGGGTGGAGCGGCACTGGGCTGGGGGGTGGCCACCGCTGCGGGGATGGGAGCGGCCACCGTCGACCTGGCACGGCGCCGGGTTCCCGCCGGCGCACGGTCCCACCCCGAGGAGCGTCGCTTTGTGCTCGTCTCGGTGCTGACCGGTGCCGCGCTCACCCCGCTGGTCGCGCTCGGCCTGGCTCTGCTCGCCCCGGCCGGGCTGATCCCGCTGCCC
The DNA here is from genome assembly GCF_900105765.1 of Ruania alba. NCBI lineage: Bacteria > Bacillati > Actinomycetota > Actinomycetes > Micrococcales > Ruaniaceae > Ruania > Ruania alba. The sequence continues at coordinate 788,217 of NZ_FNTX01000001.1, read as the reverse complement.
TGGGCACTGGCCGTCGCCGCCGGCTGGTTCGCCGGCGCGGCGGGCGCCGAGGTGATCGCCGAGCTCCGCCTGCGCCGTCTGCTCGCCACCGACACCCGCGTCGGCGAGGTGGCGCGTGAGAACGCCGTCCGGCTCCGCGAGCGCACCCACGAGATCCGGCTCCTGATCACCGTGCTGGCCACCGCCGTCGTGGTCGGGGCCGAAGTGCTGCTGTGCCTGTGGTTGCCGGTGATCGTGGTGGTTCTGATCCCGCTGCACGTGGCCGTGGCCGCCCTCACCGGCCGCTGGCACCAGCGGAACCCGCTACCCCCGGCCTGAGGAACTCAGCGAGTCTCGTACGCGGCCATCTGGTCGATCCGGCGCTGGTGACGCTCGTTGCCCGAGAACGGCTCGGCGACGAAGGCGTCCACGATCGCCAGGGCCTCGGAGGTGCTGTGCATGCGAGCCCCGACGGCGACCACGTTGGCATCGTTGTGCTGCCGGCCCAGGCGCGCGGTCTCCACGTTCCAGGCCAGGGCCGCACGTACCCCGGTCACCTTGTTCGCGGCGATCTGCTCGCCGTTGCCGCTGCCTCCGATCACCACACCGAGCGATCCGGCATCGGCCACCACAGCCTCACCGGCGGCAAGGCACACCGGCGGATAGTCGTCCAAGGCGTCGTAGGCAACAGCACCGTGGTCGGTGATGTCGTGGCCGCTCGCGCGCAGATGCTCGATGAGCGCAGCCTTCAGCTCGAATCCGGCATGGTCGGCGGCAACGTGAATTCGCATGGCCGACATTGTGCCGCACGACGGGTGTTCCGGCGCAGGTATGTTCGGGGCATGAGCACTCTCTCCGATACCGACGCCGCCGCGATGGACCACGGAGTCCGCCCGCAGGACGACCTCTTCCGCCACGTCAACGGTGCCTGGTTGGCCAGTCACGAGATTCCCGCCGATCGGGGCCGGGACGGCACCTTCCACCAGCTCCACGACCAGGCCGAGGAACAGGTGCGCACGCTCATCACCGAAGCAGCGGACGTCCCGAGGACGACCCGGCGGGAGCCGAGGCCGCCAAGATCGCTGCCGTCTATGCCTCGTTCATGGCCACCGAGCGCGTGGACGGGCTGGGCACGCTGCCGTTGGCTGCCGATCTGGAGCTCGTGACGGCGGCGCACACCCGAGCGCAACTGGCTCGGGCCCTCGGCACCCTCCAGCGCACCGGGGTGGGCGGCGCAGTGGCGCCGTTCGTGGACGTCGACTCCGACGACCCGACCCGCTACATCGTCTACCTGGAACAGGCCGGCCTCGGCATGCCGGACGAGGCGTACTACCGCAAGGACGAGCACGCGAACGTCCGGGCCGCCTACGTCCCGCACGTGGCCGCGATGCTCGCGCTCGCTGGTGTGGTGAGCGAGGTAGAGGCGCACGCCGCCGCCGAGCGGGTGATGGCGCTGGAGACGCGCCTGGCCGGCGGGCACTGGGACCAGGTGCGGTGCCGGGATGCGCAGGCCACGTACAACCGGATGAGCTTCGACGAGCTCGTCGAGCTGGCACCGAGCTTCGACTGGCGGGCCTGGGCCGAGTCCCTGGGTGCGTCGGAGGAGGCGCTGGCCGAGGTGGTGGTCCGCCAGCCCGACTTCCTCGCCGAGCTGTCCCGGGCCTGGGAGTCCGAGAGCGTGGAGGTGTGGCGACTGTGGTTGACCTGGCGGGTGATCCGCGGGCGCGCGCCGTACCTGGGCAGCGAGATCGTGGAGGAGAACTTCGATTTCGTCGGCCGCACGCTCACCGGTGCTCCGGAGATCCGGGAACGCTGGAAGCGTGGCGTCACGCTCGTCCAGGGCGTGCTCGGTGAGGCCGTCGGCAAGCTGTACGTGGCGCGGCACTTCCCGCCCGCGCACAAGGAGGCGATGGACATCCTCGTCGCCGACCTGGTGGAGGCATACCGCCGGTCCATCTCCACGCTGGACTGGATGAGCCCGGCTACTCAGGAGTTGGCCCTGGAGAAGCTCGCCGCGTTCACCCCGAAGATCGGCTACCCGGACAAGTGGCGGGACTACTCCGGCCTGCAGGTGAGCTCGGACGACCTGCTCGGCAATGTCCGCGCCGCGCAGGCTTTCGAGACCGACTACGAGTTGAACAAGCTCGGCGGACCGATCGATCGTGACGAGTGGTTCATGTCCCCGCAGACGGTGAACGCCTACTACAACCCGTCGATGAACGAGATCGTGTTCCCGGCCGCGATCCTCCAACCACCGTTCTTCGACGCCGACGCCGACGACGCCACGAACTATGGCGCGATCGGTGCGGTGATCGGGCACGAGATCGGGCACGGGTTCGATGATCAGGGCAGCCGGTTCGACGGCACGGGTCGGTTGCGCGACTGGTGGACCGAGTCCGATCGTGCGGAGTTCGACACCCGCACCCAGGCCCTGATCGCCCAGTATGACCTGCTCTCCCCCGCCCAGCTGGACGAGAATCACACCGTCAACGGCGCCCTGACAGTCGGCGAGAACATCGGCGACCTCGGGGGCCTCGGGATCGGGATCAAGGCGTACCGGATCGCCAAGGAGCGCCGCGGCGAGGAGGTCACCGCCGAGGACCTGCAGCGGCTGTTCACCGCGTGGGCACGCTGCTGGCGGATGAAGGCTCGGGACGAGGAGGCGGTGCGGCTGCTCTCGATCGACCCACACTCCCCCGACGAGATCCGGTGCAACGCCACCGTGCGGAACCTGGACGAGTTCGTCGACGCGTTCGACGTGCAGCCGGGCGACGGGCTGTGGCTGGACCCGGCCGAGCGGGTGAGGATCTGGTAACGAACGGGTCCGGTCGGTCGCGCTAGGCGGCCGACCGGGCCGGCAGGCCGGCCTGCAGCCAGGCGTGGAAACCCCCGACGGCGTAGCTCACCTGGGCGAGCCCCAGCTCACCCAGCGTCTCGGCCGCCTCCCGGGCCTGCTCACCGTCCTCACTGAGCAGCACCACCGGGCGCGTGTCCGGGTTGTTTACCAACCACGAGACCAGCTCCTGCGGGCTGACCGTCACTGCTGCCAGATCGGGGTGAACGGCGCCGTCACGGCGCGTCTGTTCGGCGCGCAGGTCCACCAGCAGGGCGCGCTCGTAGAGAGCTTGCTGATAGGTGGCCCGGACGCTGAGTGCGGTGCTGCCCGGCTCGGGTGCGACGGGGCGGGCGGAAAGGATGACATCCCAGGCGGTGCCGGTGGTAACGGCCATGATCGTGCTCCTGATGTGGTGAGGGGTGACGTGCCGGGCGGGATCAGCGAGAGCGACAGCAGTCGCACATCGCGGCGCTGTCCGAACAGCGCATCCGCCCCGGCATTCGCACCGGTGCCCACATCAGGGCGTGCTCGACCCGCGCACCGGTGGTGACGGGGTCGACAGAGAACATGAGAAGTACTCCACCACATCGCGCGTGCCTCCAGGGAGCACCGACGCACCATCTCACCGACTGAGATTGGGTGTGGTGGATCAGAAGGTGCGGGTGCCGCCCCGGGCGATCTGGAACCCGGACCCGGTGCTGATGGAACGGCAGATCGCCCCGTCCTCCGTGCTCTCGCAGAGGAAGTCGCCCACGGCCGTTGCCTCGCCGTAGCCGAGCTCGGTGAGATCGCCGGGCTGGTTGGGGGCCTCGCCACAGACCGGTGTGGCGCCGTCAGCTGTCACCCGCCAGCGGTAACCAGACTCGGCGGCCGCACAGTCGTCGATCGACGGGGGTGAGAACCCGAAAGACTCGATCACGCAGGTCGCGGCGTCACCGGTGATCTCGCACCAGATGTTGCCGCTCGGCAGCACGAAGTCGGCCACGTCGAGAGCGTCCTCGGGCACCTCCACCTCGGCGGCGTCCGTCTCACCCTCGGTGGACTCTTCGCTCGCATCGCTGTCAGCGTCGCCAGCCGCTTCCTCGGCGGCCGTGGCCTCGTCCTCCGACCGCGACCCGTCCGGTGTGCCGCTGTCCGGCCAGGTCACCAGGATGACCACCAGAGCGATGATCAGGAGCGAGTCGAGCACGATCAGCGCGATCGCGCCAGGCCCCAGTCCGCCTCGCTGAGCCATCGATCCTCCGTCGTTCGCCGTCTTGTGCCCCACTACGGTAGCGGTCTCGGCACATGACGCCGAATCAGTCGAAGATCGGCCCCTGGGTCCGGGTGCGCTTGATCTCGTAGAAGCCGGGGTAGCTCGCCACGGCCACCACACCGTCCCACAGCTTGCCGGCCTCCTCGCCCTTCGGCGCGGGCGTGATCACCGGACCGAAGAACGCGGTGCCGTTGAACGCCACCACCGGGGTGCCGACGTCCTCGCCCACCAGGGAGATTCCTTCGGCGTGCGAGGCGCGCAGCGACTCATCGTGCTCGTCGGAATCTTCGAAATCGATCAGCTCCGCCGGCAGGCCGACCTCGGCGAGCGCCTCCACGAGCACCTCGTGCCGCTCGTCGCCACGACCGCCCGGGTGGAACCGGGTGCCGATCGCGTCGTAGAGCGGCTTGACCCATTCCTCACCGTGCAGCACCCGGGCCGCGTTGATCACCCGGACCGGGCCCCAGCCCTTGGCGAGCATGGCCTTGTAGTTCTCCGGCAACTCCTCGCGCCCTTCGTTGAGTACCGAGAGGCTCATGATGTGCCAGCGCACCGTGATGTCGCGGACCTTCTCCACCTCGGTGATCCACCGGGAGGTCATCCATGCCCAGGGGCACGCCGGGTCGAACCAGAAGTCGGCGACGTCGGTGCCCGCAGCCTCGGTCGAGTCGGTAGCGGTCTGGGTGGCAGTGCTCACGGAATCTCCTTCGTCAGGTCGAGACAGGTCCATTGTCGCCAACCGAGAACAGGCGTCCGACATTCCGCCGGCCGGCGGGCGGCTGACACGATGGGCGGATGAGTCTCGCGTGGCCGTCTGAGGCGCCCTCCGCCGGTTCTGTCCTGCTGCGCCCCTTGAGTGCGAACGACGCCCACCTGGTGGCGGAGCTCGCCGCCGACTCCTACATCCCCACCATCGGGTCCGTGCCCGCTCAGGTCGACGGCGACGGGGCGGCGGCGTGGATCTCACGCCAGCTCTCTCGGGCCAAGCGAGGGACGGGCTACTCGTTCGCCGTGGCCGACAGGCACACCGATCGTGCGGTCGGCAATGCCGGCCTCTCTCTGCGAGCCCTCGACAGCGGCCGGGCCGTAGGCGGCTACGCGATCTCGCCGCAATGTCGCGGACGCGGATACGCCACGGACGCACTAGTCGCTCTGACCGCCTTTGCCTGGACCGTCCCAGGCCTGCACCGCATCGAGCTGTACATCGAACCGTGGAACGTCGCCTCCATCCGGACCGCCGAACGTGCCGGCTACCTGCGGGAGGGTCTGCTCCGCTCACACCAGGAGATCAACGGCGTGCGTCGCGACATGGTGCTCTACGCCGCGCTCCCACCAAGGGCGCCAGCCGATCAGGGCGCGCTCAGACGAAATCCTCCCGCATCGGGGTGAACAGGTCGAGCAGCACCCCCGCCTCGCGGCAGACGCACCCGTGCTCGACGTTGCTGGACTTGAGCATCGAGTCGCCAGCGGTGACGGTCTTGACGACTCCGTCGATCTCGAACTCGAAGACGCCGCTGACCACATAGGTGATCTGCGTGTGCGGGTGATGGTGCAGTGGCCCGACCGCCCCGGCCTCGAAGCTGTTCTCCACACACATCACGTTCTGGTCGTAGGCGAGCACCCGTCGCGTGACGCCCTCTCCTGCCACCGTCGCCTCGACATCGTCGCGAAAGATCCACCGTTGATCGATCATGTGCCCACCCTACGGCCCAGGGCGCAGCTCCCCTGGTCGCGGGTGTTGATGGCAGGATCATGCGCACGGCCCACCGCCGGGAATCACCGTCGATCCACCAGATCTAAGGAGCCACGTCCGTGCCCGGAGAGAATCTCACCCGCAGCGAAGCCGCCGATCGTGCAGCGGTCGTGCAGCCCACCACCTACCAGGTGCAGCTGGACCTCACCGGCTCCGAGCAGACGTACCGCTCAGTCACACAGGTGCACTTCACCGCCACGCCAGGCGCGAGCACGTTCATCGACCTGATCGCGCCTGGCGTGCACGAGATCGAGCTCAACGGGGTGGCCCTGGACCCGGCACACGTGTTCACCGACTCCCGTATCCAGCTCACCGACCTCGCGGGCGAGAACACGCTGCGCGTCGTGGCCGACTGCGCCTACATGAACACCGGTGAAGGTCTGCACCGGTTCGTGGACCCGGTGGACGGGGAGGTGTACCTCTACTCCCAGTTCGAGGTGGCTGACACCCGCCGCATGTTCGCCGTTTTCGAGCAGCCCGACCTCAAGGCCACCTTCCAGTTCACGGTGACCGCCCCGGAGCACTGGCAGGTGGTCTCGAACGCCCCCACTCCCGAGCCGACCCGAGCCCACGACGGCACAGCGACCTGGGCCTTCGACCCCACCGGAGTGCTGCCCTGCTACGTCACCGCACTGGTCGCCGGGCCCTACCACCGGGTCGACGGCGAGCTCACCTCCCGCGACGGTCGGACCATTCCGCTGGGCGTGTTCTGCCGGGCCTCGCTCGCTGACCATCTTGATGCGGAGAACATCCTCGACATCACCCGCGCCGGGTTCGCCTTCTACGAGCAGGCGTTCGACATGGCCTACCCGTTCGGCAAGTACGACCAGCTCTTCGTCCCCGAGTTCAACGCCGGAGCGATGGAGAACGCCGGCTGCGTCACCTTCGTGGAGAACTACGTCTTCCGCTCCAAGGTGGCCGAGGCGACGGTGGAGCGTCGCGCGGTGACGATCCTGCACGAGCTGGCCCACATGTGGTTCGGCGACCTGGTGACGATGCGCTGGTGGAACGACCTGTGGCTGAACGAGTCTTTCGCCGAGTATGCCTCCACCCTCGCCACCGCCGAGGCGACCCGGTGGACGCAGGCATGGACGACGTTCAACTCGCTGGAGAAGTCCTGGGCGTACCGGCAGGACCAGCTGCCGTCCACCCACCCGATCGTGGCCGAGATCAACGACCTCGAGGACGTGGAGGTGAACTTCGACGGCATCACCTACGCCAAAGGCGCTTCGGTGCTGAGGCAGCTCGTCGCGTGGGTGGGGCAGGAGAAGTTCCTCGCCGGCGTGCAGCGCTACTTCCGCAAGCACGCGCGGGGCAACACTGAGCTGCGGGACCTGCTCGTGGAGCTGGAGGCGACCAGCGGACGAGACCTGAGCGCCTGGTCGTCCCTGTGGCTCGAGGAGGCCGGCGTCACCCTGCTGCGCCCCGCCGTCGAGGTCGACTCCACGGGACGGATCACCTCCTTCCAGATCACTCAGGAGGCGCCCGAGGCACACCCGGTGCTGCGTCCGCACCGCATCGCCGTCGGTGGCTACAACGTGGACGCCGAGGGCACCCTGGTCCGGACCCACCGGGCCGAGCTGGACGTCGACGGAGCGGTCACCCCCGTCCCGGACTTCGTGGGGATCCTCCGCCCGCAGCTCATCCTGGTCAACGACGACGACCTCGCCTATGCCAAGATCCGGCTGGACCCCGAGTCCCTGGCGACGGCGACCGCGCACCTGAGGTCCTTCACCGACTCTCTCCCCCGGGCGCTGGTGCTCAGCGCCGCGTGGGACATGACGCGCGACGGCGAGTGGCCGGCACGCCGGTTCATCGACCTGGTGCTCGAGAACATCGGCGCCGAAACCGACTCCACCGTGCTGCTGGTGCTGTTGCGCCAGCTCGGCACCGCCGTGTCCTTCTACACCGACCCTGCCGCTCAGGAACGGGTCGGCTCCGACGTGGCGGACCGGCTCTGGGCCCTCGTGGAGCAGGCCGCGCCGGACTCGGACAGTCAGCTTCAGCTCGTGAAGGCGTTCGCCGCACGGGCGAGCACCGCCGCGCACCAGGACGTGCTGCGCGGTTTGCTCTCCGGCGAGCGAACCCTGGCCGGGCTGACCGTGGACACCGACCTGCGGTGGGACCTCCTCGGAGGCCTTGCCGCGGCCGGCGGTGCGGGTGCGGAAGAGATCGCCGCCGAGGAGCAGCGCGACTCCACTGCGGCCGGCCGGCGCGCCGCAGCCGCTGCTCGTGCGTCCTTGCCGACGGCGGAGGCCAAGGAGGCCGTGTGGGCGTCAGTCGTGGAGGACGGTGAGCTGCCGAACGCGGTGCAGGGTGCACTGATCGGCGGCTTCAGCCGGGTGGGCGCGTCAGGACGTGCCCTGCTCGCCCCGTTCGTGGAGCGCTACTTCGCCTCGATCGAGACGATCTGGGCCGAGCGCACGAACGAGATCGCGCAGAACATCGTGATCGGCCTGTACCCGGCCCGCCTGGCTGACATCGACGGCTCCACCGGGGTGGATCTCCTCGCCCGGACCGATGCCTTCCTGGCCGAGCTCGGCGACCGCGCACCCGCGTTGCGCAGGCTGATCGTGGAGAACCGGGACTCGGCGCGACGGGCCCTGACGGCCCAGGAGGCCGATCGCGCGGCCGGCTGAACTGCCGCTACTGGACGGAATCGGCCGCCTCGAAGGCGGCTGCCGCGGCGTCGGTAGCCTCGTGGTCGAGCATGCCCCAGAGGATCTCCGGCGCCGCGGTCACGTACGGCACCCCTGCCTCCGCGAGCGCGACCGCGTCCTCGGGGGTGCGCAGGCTGGCCGCGAGCACGTTCGTGTCGGTGCCGGCGCAGATGGCCTGCATCCGGGCGATCTCGGTGAGCGCGTCGAAACCCGCGTCCCGCATCCGGCCCAGGTAGGCCGCCAGGTATCGGATGCCCACACTGACGGCGGCCAGCGCCTGCGCGGGGGTGGTCACCGCGGTCAGCAGCACCGGTGCGCCCTCCCGCGCCAAACGGGCCCCGACGGCGAAGCCCGCCCGGGTGGCGGGTACCTTCACCACGGCCAAGTCCCCCAGGGCGAGGATGTCCCGAGCACGTTGCTCAAGCAGGTCCTCGGCGCCACCCCAGGCCTGGAAGTAGATCTCCCGCGCACCGGCAGCGGCCCAGGTCTCGTACAGCGTGGGGATCTCCCCGGCCGTGCGGCCGGCACGGTCGAGGATCGTGGGGTTCGTCGTCACGCCGTACACCAGTGAACTGGCGAGCAACGGGGCGGCGGCCTCCGGGTCGGCGGAGTCGACGTACAGGCGCGGTGCGCTCATGGATTCCCTCTCACGGGGTGGGGGACGGGGTGGGGGATGGGGCCAGGCCCGGGTAATGTAATGACAGGTGCATGCCCCAGTCAACGACGACCATCCCGCGAGGAGCCAGATGACCGAGAACCCGACACCGGCGGCCCAGGGCGGTGTGCTCATCGTCGGCTCGATCACGGCGGACGTCACGACCTTCTCCAGCAGACTGCCACGCCCTGGGGAGACTTTCCTCGGCGATGCGTTCACCTTGGTCCTGGGGGGCAAGGGTGCGAATCAGGCCGTGGCTGCCGGCCGCGCCGGGGCGGCCGCACGGATGGTCGGATGCGTCGGCTCGGACCTGTTCCAGCACCTGGTCACCGACGGTCTACGGGACGCCGGCGTGGACATCAGCCACGTCCGCTCCGTCCCGGGCCAGACCGGGGTGGCGCACATCCGGGTGGACGCCTCGGGTGAGAACGACATCGTGATGGTTCCGCTGGCGAACGCCGCCCTGGACACCGCGCAGATCGACCAGGCCTTCACCGAGCACGCCGCCAGCAGTGCCGTGCTGCTGACCCAGCTGGAGATACCGATCGCGCTGACCCTGCACGCCATCCGGCGCGCGCACGCCGAGGGCCTGACCGTGGTGCTCGATCCTGCTCCCGCACAACCACTGCCCGAGGACATCTGGCCATTGGTCAACCTGGTGACACCGAACGAGACCGAGGCCGCCCTCCTCACCGGCATCGAGGTCAATGGCCCTGAGTCCGCCGAAGCTGCCGGGCGATGGTTCGTCGACCGTGGGGTCGGCGCCGCCCTGATCACCCTCGCCGGCGCCGGAAGCGTCCTGGTGAGCGCCGACGAGACCCGCCTGCACCCACCGATCCGGGTGGAGGTGGTGGACACCACCGCTGCCGGCGACGCATTCGCGGGGCACCTCGCGGCGGCGATCGCGGCAGGACACGACCGGGACACTGCAATCCGACGAGCGGCCGCGGCCGGCGCTCTGGCCGTCACCAAGCGCGGCGCCTCACCCAGCCTGCCGGCGGCGAGCGAGGTCGACGCCCTCCTGGACCGACAGAACAGGGAGATCTGATGCGCAAGAGCCGCACCACCATCCACCCGCAGCTGAGCCGGATCATCTCCGAGCTGGGCCACACCGACGAACTGTTCGTCGCCGACGCCGGGCTGCCGATCCCACCCCGTGCGGAACGGGTCGACCTCGCCTACCGCCAAGGCCAGCCTCCGTTCCTGGACGTGCTGGACGTGATCCTCGCCGAGATTGTCATCGAAGGGGCAGTGATGCCTGCCGAGGTGGCCGAGGTGAGCCCGCAGATGCTGCGCGCCGTCCAGGACCGGTTGGACCCGCACGGCATCGAGGTCCAACTGATCCCGCACGTGCAGTACAAACAGCGCTCGACCGGGGCGCGCGCGTTCGTCCGGACCGGCGAGTACACGCCATACGCGAACGTGGCCCTGATCGCCGGAGTCGACTACTGATGAGTGACCGCAGCTCAGCCATCACCCGTGAGTCCGCCCTGCCGATGTACGACCAGCTCCGTCGCGCGATCCTGGCCACCATCGACTCCGAGTCCCTCGGTCCCGGTGACCGGCTGCCCGGCGAGATGCAGATGTGCGAGATGTACGGCGTGTCGCGCACGGTCGTGCGCCAGGCTCTCGGCCAGCTCGAGCACGACGGCATGATCACCCGGGTGAAGGGCAAGGGCACCTTCGTGGCACGGGGCAAAACCGCGGAGGCCCTGGCCCATCGGCTCACCGGTCTGCACGAGGAGGTCACCGCACGTGGCGGCCAGGTGCGCAGCCGAGTGCTGCGCCTGGAGACCGTGCCCGCCGATACCGATGTGGCCGACCATCTGCTGTGCGCCCCCGGTACCCCCGTGGTGGTGCTCGAGCGGTTGCGCTTCGTCGATGATGAGCCGTGGTCGTTGACCATCACCTGGATGCCCGAATCCATCGGTGAACTGGTCGCCGAGGTCGACTTCACCGAATCGTCCCTGTACGCCGCCCTCGGCGAGCGCGGCGTGCGCCCCACGTCGGGAGTCCGGTCCGTCGAGGCGACGGTCACGGACGCGCGTGAGGGGCAGCTGCTCGGCACCGGCCCGAGCAAGGCGGTGCTCAGCCTGGGCTCGGTGACATTCGACGCAGCCGGGCGGCCGATCGAGTACTTCCGTGCCCTGCACCGCGGTGATCGCAGCCGCTTCGAGTTCGAGCTGCGGGCCAGCGAGCCGCGCAGCACGATCTTGCACACCTCCGGAACGCACTGAAACGCTAGCAACAGCCTGTAATTACAGGTACGGTGACAGGAGCCGCTCGACGACGAGCACGTCACCATTGCGAGGAGCCCCCGTGCCTGATTTCGCCCCCACCCCGCTGGCCCCGTTCGCCATCACCTTCGACCATGACGCCGCCACGCTGACCCCGAGGGTCCGACCCTGGAACGGCGGATGAGTGACCTGGAGGGCCTGTTCCTCGACCACGCCGCCTGGGAGGCAGCCGTTGCCGACGGCGACCCGGTGGTGTACCGGGTGCAGTCCTCACCGGTTCCGGAGACGCCGCGGGAGCTGCCGCAGTCGATCACCACGATCTCCGCCGGTGCCACCGGTGGCGAGCTGTGGATGACCAAGGGGCACCAACACCCGGACCCGCAAGGCGAGATCTATCTAGCCCTGCACGGCACCGGCGGGCTGCTGATGTTCGACGGCGACGAGCACCGGTGGCTCGACATGACCCCGGGCACCATCGGTTACATCCCACCGGGCTGGGCGCACCGCTCGGTCAACGTCGGCGACGATGCCTACTCTTTCCTCGCGGTCTACCCGGGCAGCGCCGGGCATGATTATGGCTGGGTGCTGGAGCACGGGATGGGCGCGCGCGCCTACCGCACCGGCGATGCCTTCGAGTTGCGGCCCTACGGCGGCTGACATGCTCATCGCGCACGACCTCGGCACCACCGGCAATAAGGCATCCCTGCACGCCGACGACGGTCGGATGCTCAGCAGCGTCACCGTCGGCTACCCCGCACACTTCGGCGAGGGCGGGCTGGCGGAGCAGGACCCCCGGGACTGGGAGCGCGCCGTCGTCGAGGCAACCCGGTCCCTGCTGACGTCCACCGGCACGGCGCCGGACGCCATCAGCGGGCTCGTGGTGAGCGGCCAGATGATGGGCGCCGTGCTGCTGGACGAGCAGTACGAGCCCGTCCGCCCGGCGATCATCTGGGCCGACACGAGGGCGGGTGCGCAGACCGACCAGCTCATCGAGCGGATCGGCGCTCAGGAGGCCTACGCGCTGCTCGGGCATCGCCTGAACCCGACCTACTCGGTCGCGAAGGTGATGTGGGTGCGCGACAACGAGCCGGACGTCTTCGCCCGGGTCCGTCATTTCTGTGTGGCGAAGGACTTCGTGGTGCATCGCCTCACCGGACGGTTGGCCACTGACCCCAGCGACGCGTCCGCGACGAACGCCTACGACCAGCGTGCCGGCACCTGGTCGGCCGCAGTGCTCGAGGCAGCCGGTCTGGACGCCGCACTCTTCCCCGAGATCGTGTCCTCGACCGAGGTCGTGGGCACGCTCACCGCCTCGGCCGCGACCGCGACCGGCTTGCCGGCCGGCACCCGGGTGGTGATGGGCGGAGGTGACGGTCCGATCGCCGCCGTCGGTGCCGCAGTGTGCGGGCCCGACGACGGCGCGTACGTATGCCTGGGCACGTCCAGCTGGATCTCGTTCGCCGCCGACACGCCCGTGCTCGACCCGAGCATGCGTACCTTCACCTTCGACCACGTGGTGCCGGGCCGGTACGTGCCCACCGCCACCATGCAATCGGCCGGCGCATCGGTGCAGTGGATCAACGAGGTGCTCTCCCCCACCCCGTCGGGGCGGACGCTGACCGACCTGGTCGCCGCCGCCGATACCTCCCACCCCACCGGTGACCTGTACTTCCTGCCCTACCTGCTCGGCGAACGCTCCCCGCGCTGGGACCCGGACGCGCGCGGTGCCTTCATCGGCCTGGGTCGCCACCACGGCCGGGAGCACCTGGTGCGCGCTGTGCTCGAAGGAGTCGCGTTCAACCTCGCCGTGTGCCTCGAGGCGTTCCGCACCGCCGGTGCCACGATCGAGAGCATCGACGCTGTCGGGGGCGGCGCGGCGAGCGATACCTGGTTGCAGATCCTGGCCGACGTGTGGGGCGTGCCGGTACGTCGACACACCGTGGTGGAAGAGGCGAACAGCCTTGGCGCCGCTGTGGTCGGTGCCGTCGGGCTCGGCCTGGCCGACGACTTCGACGTCGCCGCGAGGCTGTCCACGGTGACCGCGGAGTTCACGCCGCACGGGACCCGACACGGCGAGTACCGCGAGCGCCTGGGCAGGTTCGAGGCCGCCTACGCGCAGCTGGCCCCGTGGGGAAAGGAAGCACGCTGATGGCAACCATCCTCGTCACCAGCCGGTCCTTCGGCTCCGGGAACCGTGCCCTTGCGGACGAGCTCACCGCCGCCGGGCACCGGATCGTCCGCGCCGGTAGCGACCACGACCTGGACGCCCTCACCGGCCACCTCGCCCACGCGGACGCGTGGATCGCCGGCACCGGCCCCGTCACCGCCGCGCACCTGGATGCCGCCCCGCACCTGCGCGTGGTGGCGCGTTATGGCGTCGGTGCGGAGTCGGTGGATATCGAAGCGGCCACTGCACGCGGGATCACGGTCACCAACACCCCGGGCGCGAACTCCGCCGCCGTGGCCGACCATGCCGTCGGTCTCATGCTCGCGGCTCTGCGGGGAACCGCGGCGAGCGACCGACGGGTGCGGGGCGGGGACTGGCGGACCGACCGCGGCAGCCAACTGGGCACCGCGACGGTCGGGATCGTCGGCTTCGGCCGGATCGGCCGCGGTGTGGCCGACCGGCTCAGCGGTTTCGGCTCCCGAGTGCTCGTCGTCGACCCATTCCTCACCGACAGCGACCTCAATGAACTGACCAGCGCTGATGCGCAGTCCTGCACGTTCGAGGAGATGGCCACCCGGTGCGACGTGCTCTCACTGCACGCTCCTGGCGGTCAGACCCTGGTCGACGCCGCGTGGCTGGCTACGGTGCCCGGGCCGATGGTGCTGGTGAACACGGCCAGGGCCGACCTGGTGGATGAGCCCGCCCTCGCCGCGGCCCTGCGGGACGGGCGGGTGCGCGCCTACGCCGCGGACTCCCTCGTGGGAGACACCGCCGCGACCGCCTCGCCCCTGCTGGACCCCGCACTCGCGAACCAGGTGACCGTCACGGCCCACGTGGGCGCCCAGACCGTCGAGGCCGTGGACGCGATGGGCACGATGGCCGTCGACAACACCCTCGCTGTGCTGACCGGCACGGTCCCGCCGCACCCCCTCAACACCTTCGACCCCGACGAGGGGCACACAGAACGGAGCAGGTGATGACCAGCACGTCCGGACACATGGGCTTCGTGGGCGTCTCCACGGCGGAGTCGTCGATCATGCGGATCTTCCCGGTGTGGGCGGACCTGCTGGGCCTGCCCACCCGCCATCTCGAGGGCCACGACCTGCCGATGGACGCCTCCATCCAGGCGTACCGGGAATTGGTGACCGAGATCGCCGCGGACCCCGGTCATCTCGGCGCCCTGGTGACCACGCACAAGGTACGCCTGCACGCAGCCGCTGCCGACCTGTTCGACGACCTCGACGACTTCGCCCGGGCGTGCGGGGAGATCTCGAGCATCTCCAAGCGAGACGGACAGCTGCTCGGGCACGCCAAGGACCCGCTGACCGCGCGGCTCGCCCTGGAGGAGTTCTGGCCGGGTGACGGCTTCTCCTCAGTGCGGGACGCCGTCGTGCTGGGCGCCGGAGGCGCCGGCCTGGCGCTGACCTGGGCCCTGGCCGAGCGCAGCGACGCTCCACGCCGCATCGTGGTGACCGACACCAGTGCCGAACGTCTGGAGCACCTGGCTCAGGTGCACGCCACCCGCGGTACCCCGGGCGACCTGCTGGACCTGCGGGTCGCGTCGGCGGAGACGACGGCGACCGTGCTCGCCTCCGCCGCGCCCGGGAGCCTGGTGGTGAACGCCTCCGGGTTGGGCAAGGATCGGCCCGGCTCACCGGTCCCGGACGGCGCTGCCTTCCCCGAGGGTGGTTCCGTGTGGGAGTTCAACTACCGCGGCAGCCTCGAGTTCCTCGCCCAGGCGCAGGCCCAGGAGGAAACCCGGGCATTGACGGTGGTGGACGGGTGGCGCTACTTCATCCACGGCTGGACCCAGGTGATCGGTGAGGTCTTCGGCGTGCCGATGACGCCGGAGCTGGTGGCCGAGCTCTCCCGGGCGGCGCACGAGGCACGCTGAGGCCATGACGAACGGGACCGCCGGAACCATCCGTACCGTGCTGGGCGACGTCGACCCGGCCACGCTCGGCGCGACGAACACGCACGAGCACCTGTTCCAGGTCTCACCGCTGCTGCCCGGGGACGACCTGGACGATCCGGAGCTGTCCCAGGCCGAAGCAGCCGACCTGGTCGAGAGCGGCTTCACCGCGATGATCGACGCGACCCCGATCGGCCTGGGCCGGCGGCCCGCCGACGTGGCTCGGATCAGCGCTGCCGTCGGGCTCACCGTGGTGGCCTCCACCGGGGTGCACCGCGAGGCGCACTACCCTGCCGGTCACCCCATGCACACGGTGAGCGTCGCCAAGCGTACCGCCCTGTTCCGGCGCGACCTCACCGAAGCGATGCCGATCTCCGACGACGTCACCCACCCCACCGAGCGGGCCGTCGGCCCGCAGGGGGCCGACGTACGGGCCGGGCTGATCAAGTGCGGGATCGGGTACTGGAGCATCTCCGGATTCGAGCGGAGCACCCTGGAGGCCGCGGGAGAAGTGCACCGCGAGACGGGCGCGCCGGTGATGGTGCATCTGGAGCACTGCACTGCTGCGCACGAGCTGCTCGACCTGCTCGTGCGGTGCGGGGTGGCCCCGTACCGGGTGATGCTCGCGCACGCGGACCGGCTGCTCGATCCGGGATTGCACGTCGAGCTGATCGCGCGCGGGGCATATCTGGGCTATGACGGCGCGGCCCGTGCGCGCAACCACAGTGACGCGGCCCTGATCGACCTCACCGAGGCAGTGCTCGCCGCTGGGGGCACGCGGATCGTGCTCGGCGCAGATGTGGCGCGGGCCTCCCGCTACCTGGCCTACGGCGGGATGCCCGGTCTCGCCTACCTCGGCCGTCGGTATCTGCCACGCCTGGAAGCACGCATCGGCGCGGATGCGGTGCACCAGATCCTGGTGCAGAACCCGCGCGAGCTCCTCACCTGGGCACACTGAAGCGCCAGCCCTCCGCGATCGGGTCGCGGAGGGCTGGCGCTCGTGGTGCCTCAGCTCACCCTCACTCGTACAGCAGCGGGGCGATCTCCGGGTCCTCCAGGTTGGAGGAGTCGTACCAGTAGGAACCGGTGTCGGTGAACTCCTCGAGCTCTTCCCCGTTGATCGCGGCCACGGCGTTCTCCACCACGGTGCGGCCGATGCCGATCGGGTCCTGGGTGATGGCACCCGCCATCACACCGCTCTCGATCGCGCCCACCTGGGCGGAGCCGGAGTCGAAGCCGACGATGGTGATCTCCCCGGGTGCCAGACCGAGCTCGTTGACGGCGTTCACGATGCCGATCGCCGAGCCCTCGTTGGTGCCGTACAGGCCCGCGATGTCCGGGTTCGCCGCGATCATCGCCTTGGCGATGTCGGAGGAACGCAGGTGGTCACCGTCGCCGTACTGGATGTCGACGATCTCGATGTCGGGCCAGTTCTCCTCGATCTCGTTGACGAACCCGTCTCGGCGCTCGACACCGGTGGAGTTGATCTGGCTGTGACCGACGATGCCGACCTGCCCTTCACCGCCGATGATCTCGGCCATGTGCTCGGCGGCGATAGCGCCGGCGGCCACACCATCGGTGGCGGCCAGGTTCTGCCCGTAGTCACTGTCGCAGCCAGCGTCGAACTCGACCACCGGGATCTCGGCGGCTTCGGCCGCCTCGTACAACGGCACGCACGCCTCCGGGTCGAGAGCGGCATAGCCGATCGCGTCCGGACTCCGGTCGATAGCAGCCTGCAGCATCTGCAGCTGAGCGTCCACCTCGGTCTCGGCGGCCGGTCCCTCGAAGGTCACTTCCACGTCGAGCTCGTCGGCGGCCTCCTGGGCGCCCTGCTCGACGGCCTGCCAGAACTGGTGCTGGAAGCCCTTCGAGACGAGCGCGATCTGCAGGGCGTCTCCTCCGGCGTCACCGCCTCCGTCACCGCCGTCGGTGGTGCCACCGTCACCGCTGTCGGAGCAGCCCGCGACGGCCAGCGCGGCAGCCAAAGCTGCGGCGACGCCGAACTTCTTCCTGGTCAGTTTCATACAAGGCCTCCATAGCTCTCCGGCCGGTAGGTCCGGCCGCTGGATTGCGGACTGTGCCCGATACCCGCAGGTACCGCTAGGGGTCGACGCGTGGTCGACGACGAGGCCGGTCCTGCACAGGAACCGGCGCCCGAGTCTGCGTGGATGGCAGTGCCGGCGTTCATCTGCCCTTGCGACTGCGCAAGGAGTCGGCGAGCACCGCAATCGCGATCACCACACCCAGCACGACGTATTGCCACTCGGTCTGGATGGACATGATGCGCAGGCCGTTGATCAGCACACTCATGATCAGGGCGCCAATCAGCGTCCCGACGATGGTGCCGCGCCCGCCGAGGAGCGAGGTGCCCCCGATGATGACGGCGGCGATCGCCTGCAGCTCGTACCCGACACCGAGCTGGGGCTGGGCCGACCCGAGCCGGGAGGCGATGACCACGCCGGCGATCCCGGTGAAGATCCCGGCGACGGTGTAGATGATCACCTTCCACCGGCGGGTGTTCACGCCGGAAAGACGGGTGGCCTCCTCGTTCGACCCGATCGCCACGGTGAAGCGCCCGAACTGGGTCTTCCCGAGCATGAAATAGGCGATCCCACCGAGGACGAACATGATGAGCACCGCGTTCGGCAGGCTACCGAGTGCCGTCCCGAGCGCGATGTTCTTGAAGGCCGGGATCTCCGAGAAGTAGATCGGGGAGACGTCGGAGATGACCAGCGCGAGACCTTGCGCCACCTGCATCATCGCCAGCGTGGCGATGAACGGCGGAAGCTTGAAATACGCCACGTTCACACCGTTGACAAAGCCCATCAGAGCACCCATCGCGAGGCCGGCGAGCACTCCAGGAACCAGACCGAGGCCCCAGTTCACCGCGACCACCGCCGTCATCACCGCGCACAGGGTCATCCCGGTGCCGATGGAGAGGTCGATGCCGGCAGTGGTGATCACGAAGGTGGTGCCCAGGGCCAGGATGCCGATCACCGCGGTGGCGAGCAGCACACCGGAGATGTTGGACCAGGTGAAGAAATTGTCGCTGGCGATGGCGAAGAACACCACAAGCACGAGGAGGCTGCCGAATGCGAGCCCCTGCTGCAGCCATGCTCGCACAGTGGCGCCATGGCCGGTACGAGCGGTGTCCTGCTCCTCTACCGCGACCTGCGTGCTGTCAGTCATGCTGCTCCTCGCGTGTGATCGGCTGCGGCGGTCACATCCGCAGCCAGGTGAGTGGCGTAGTCCATGATCGTGGCCTGGCTGGCGTCCTCGTTGGCGAGCGTGCCGGTGATCCGGCCCTCGGCCATCACCACGATCCGGTGGGAGAGCCGGAGAACCTCCGGCAGTTCGCTGGAGATGACGATGATGGACTTGCCGTCCGCGGCCAGGCCCTGCAGGAGCCGGTAGATCTCCTCCTTGGCGCCGACGTCGATCCCACGGGTGGGTTCGTCGAAGATGAGGATGTCGCAGTCGCGGGCGAGCCACTTGGCGATGACCACCTTCTGCTGGTTGCCGCCCGAGAGCAGTTTCACCTGCTGCGACGTGGAGGGGGTCTTCGTTCGCAGGCGATCGACGAAGGTCTGCGCGACCCGGCGCGCCTTCCCGTCGAAGAAGTACCCCAAGGGGCCGGTGAAATTCTTCATCGACGCCAGCACGGTGTTGAAAGAGACGTCCTGCTCAAGCATCAGCCCGTACGCCTTGCGGTCCTCGGAGAGGTAGCCGATGCCGTGCCGGACCGCGTCGGCGGGTTGAGAGATGTGGACCTGCCGCCCGTGCACCGTGATCGTTCCGGCGGAGCGCGGGTCCGCGCCGATGATCGCACGGGCCGTCTCGGTGCGGCCGGCGCCCATCAGCCCGGCGAAGCCGAGGATCTCGCCCCGGTGCAGCTGGAAGGAGACGTCGTCGAGCAACGCCTTGGTAGACAGGCCCTGCACGTCGAGCACCACCTCGTCGCGGGCGTGCTCGCTCGAGACAGGCCGGGCGCCCTCGTCGATCTGGCGACCGACCATCATCTCGATGATGGTTGGCACGTCGATCTCGGCACGCTCCAGGTCACCGATGTACTCACCGTCGCGCAGCACGGTGACGCGATCCGCGAGCCGCTTCAGCTCCTCCATCCGGTGCGAGATGTAGATGATCCCGGTGCCGCCCTCTTTGAGGCTCTCGATGAGGCCGAACAGGGTCTCCACCTCAGTGTCCGTGAGGGCACTGGTGGGCTCGTCCATGATCAGCACTCGAGCATTGAACGAGAGCGCCTTGGCGATCTCGACCATCTGCTGAGTGGCGACGGTGAGATCTCCGACCCGCGCACGCGGGTCAAGGCCGATCCCCAGCTGCTCCAGCAGTTCGCCCGTCTGAGCGTTCAGGGCACGCTCGTTCAGCACCCCAGCCACGCGGGGTTCACGACCGATGAAGATGTTCTGCGCCACGGTCAGGTCGGCCATCAGGTTCATCTCCTGGTGGATGATGCTGATCCCGAGTTGCTGCGCGATCGCAGGCCCGGAGATCTCGACCGGTTCGCCGTCCACTCGGATCGCGCCGGTATCACGCTGGTAGATCCCGGAGAGGATCTTCATCAGGGTCGACTTGCCGGCGCCGTTCTCGCCGACGAGCACGAGGACCTCGCCGGCGGCGAGGTGGAACTGCACGTCATGGAGTGCGCGGACGCCGGGAAAACTCTTGCTGATTCCCTCGACCTCAAGGAGTGGTGCTGACACGTCGTGCCTTCTTCGCTGGAGGAACGCTGCTGGACTTTGGGCCGCCAATGCGGGGTCTCCGCCATCGGCCGACTCAACTTGTACTCCAATGTATCTAGCCGCGTCGAGGCTGTCATTGATACGGAGTTACAGGTTCGTCACGGTTTCCACTCCAGCAGCGGATCGCCGGTGTCCAGCACACCGGCTCCCACGACGCGAACCTGACCGGACGTGGCGTCCAAGGCGACCACTGGGCACACGGGCGAGCGGCCGCCGTCGGCAATCTCCCGGGGCGAGAAGGTGACCATCCGCTGCCCGACCTCCACCTGGTCCCCCTCGGCCACGTGCAGGGTGAACCCGGCACCGGCCAGCTGCACCGTGTCGATGCCGAGGTGGACGAGCACACCCTGCCCGGACCCGCTCACCACCACAAAGGCGTGCGGGTGCAGCTTGAGGATGCGCCCCTGCACCGGCGCCACCACATCCACCACGTCCGGGCCGGCAGCAGGATCGATGGCGGCCCCGGGCCCGACGATCTCCTGGGCGAAGACCGGGTCCGGTACCTCGCTCAGCGGCAGCACCGCTCCGGCCACGGGAGCGCTCACATGCAGAGTCATCGCTGTTCAGGCCCGTTCGGCCAGCTCGTGGGTGATCGCGGTAACCAACGACGCGAACCGGGCATTCCCGGGCAGGTCCTCCACGAGCACCACCTGCTCACCGCCGTCGGCGAGCGGGATCTTCCAGTTCGGGTACTCGGTGTCGGTGCCCGGCTGGTTCTGTGCGCGCCGCTCCCCCACTGCGTCGGCCAGCGAGACACCGACGAGCACCGACGGCGTCTGGGCGATGTAGCGGTGCAACGCCTCGACGATCTGCCGCTCGGTGGGATCCGATGGCAGCAGGAACCGCTCGCGCATGGCGTCCAGCATCCGTTCCCGCTCGACCCTGGCAGCCAGGCGCACCTGGGCGGCCGGTTCGGTGAGCAGGCCGAGGCGTTCACGGAGATCGACGTGCTCCTCGGCCAGGTACCCGGCGGTCGGCGGCAAGTCGTGGGTCGTGACCGTGGCCAGCACCAGCTCGCGGTAGTCCTCGGCGGGCAGTGGGCGGCCGTCGGCCTGCTCGAACCAGAGCACCGAGGTGCCGAGCACACCGCGCTCGCTGAGGTAGTCGCGCACCCAGGGCTCAACGGTGCCCAGGTCCTCCCCGATCACGACGGCGCCCGCCAGGTGGGCCTCCAGCGCCAGCACTCCCACCATCGCCTCGTGGTCATAGGTCACATAGGTGCCCTCGTCGGCACCTGCGCCATCAGGGATCCACCACAGCCGGAACAGACCGATGATGTGGTCGACGCGGATCGCGCCGGCATGCCGCAGCACGGTCCGCACCAGGTCCCGCAGCGGTGCGTACCCGGCTTCGGCCAGCGCGTCCGGTCGCCATGGTGGCTGCGACCAGTTCTGCCCCTGCTGGTTGTACATGTCCGGTGGGGCGCCCACACAGATCCCACGGGCGAGCACGTGCCGCATCGACCACGAGTCGGCGCCTGCCGGATGCACACCCACGGCGAGATCCTGCATCACCCCGACCCGCATTCCCGACGCGCGGGCGATCCGCTGGGCGCGGGCCAGTTGCTCGTCCGCGATCCACTGCAACCAGCAGTGGAAGTTCACCCGGTCGGCGAGCTCGCGGCGCAGCGCGGTCAGTGCCGCCGGAGTGGCGTCCTCGGTGAGCGGCCAGGGTCGCTCATCGTCGCCGTAGGTCTCTTTCACGGCGCACCAGAGGGCGAAGTCCTCCAGGCCTTGGCCGTGCTCGGCACGGAAGCGGTCGAGCTCGCGCTGGCGCGATCGCGAGCGCCCGGCCGCGTAGATGGTCTCCAACGCGGACTTCTTCTCCTGCCAGGCAGCGTCCCGGTCCAACGGTCCGGAGTCGAGATTCATCTGCTGCACCGACTCTGCCGCCCACTCCAGCAGGGTGCGCTGGGTGTTCGGCAGGTACGCCGCCTCTCGGATCTCCTCCGGGCGGATGTAGAGCGGACTGACGAACCGGCGCGTCACGGGCAGGTACGGCGAGGGCGTGACCGGCGGGCTCGGCTCGGCGGCGTGCACCGGGTTGATCAGCAGGAAGTCCGCTCCCACTTCGCCGGCCAGCCCGGTCAGCTCGGTCAGGTCAGCGAAGTCGCCGATCCCCCACGAGCGTGCCGATCGCACCGAGTACAGCTGCGCCATCAGGCCCCACGCACGACCGCCCAGCTGGTCCCGCAGCTCCGGGAGCTCCAGCGTGGCCGGGGTGACCGCGAGCGGAGCCCGGGCACGACCGTCCGCGAGAGCCCCGACATCACCGACCTCGGCGACGATCTCGTGCCACCCCAGGGGCAGGTCGTCCGGGATCTCGAACGAGGCGCGACCGATCCGCTTCCCGTCGACGTCCCGCGGCTCGACCCAGTCGTCCTGCTGGGTCAGGGTGCGAGCAGCGCCCCCGTCCAGCACCACCCGCGCCCGCACCTCCGCCCCGTCCGGCACGTGCACGGCGACCGAGCCCGCGGTGCCGCTACGCACGACCACACACGGAGGAAGGGTGCGCCGCCACGGCGCGAGGTCGGCCTCATCCAGGGCTGCTGCGACGTTCTCGGGCGTGTCGGCCGACACGCCCATCGCGGCCAGCACGGCACGGACCGTCGCGGGTGAGACCTCGCGACGGTCACCGTGGAAGTCCCAGAAGTCGCTCGCCACCCCATGGGCAGCGGCAAGCCGGCGCAGGTCGGCGCTCAAGGCGTCATTGCTCTGCTCTGTCACGGCGTGGTTCAACGCTCCCCATCGGTCGGTGCGGCGGCCCTCAACAACCGCCACCCACGATCCTGCCAGAGACTCCGCCGTCGCGACCGTTGAAGCGGGGGTCGTCGGCGGTCAGGAACTCGGGCGGAGCCCCTCGATCTCGGCGGCCAGGTCGTCCGCCTCCGGGCCGACCACCACCTGCACCACCCGACCGGACCGTACGACACCGAACGCACCGTTCGAGCGCAAGTTGTCCTCGTCCACCAGCGCCGGATCGGTCACCTCGACGCGAAGACGTGTGATGCACGGCTCCAGGTCGACCACGTTCGAGTCGCCACCCAGTGCCGCCAGGATGTCTTCGGCCTTGCTCACGTCCACTCCTCCATGCCGCTTGTGATACATCCCACTCTACAACCGCGTAGACCCCACCGGTGCCCACCAGCAGAATGAACGGCAACCGACGAGCCGGAGGCGAGCAATGACGCAAGGCGACCAGAACGTCGTCACCGGGGCGGGCGTATCCCCCGGACGGGCCGCAGGACCGGCCGTACGCATGACCACCGGGGCTGGGGAGCCGCCGCGCCGACGCAGCTCTACCGATGCGGACACCGCGTGCTCCGCGATCGCCAGCGCCGCCACCGCGGTGGCACAGGATCTCGCCGCCCGCGCCCAGACCACCGAGGGAACAGCGCGGGACGTGCTGGCCGCCACCTCGCAGATCGCCCAGGACCCCACCCTGGTCAAGGACGCCCAGCGACGGGTTCGCGAGATCCGGCTGAGCCCGGAGCGTGCCGTGTGGGAGGCCGCCGGAGCGGTGGCCGACCAGTTCGAGTCCCTCGGCGGATACCTCGCCGAGCGCGCGCGGGACGTCATCGACGTCCGCGATCGGATCGTTGCCCACCTGCTCGGCGCTCCCACCCCGGGGGTGCCCGCACGGGAGGAACCGTTCATCCTGATCGCCCGGGACCTGGCTCCGGCGGATACGGCGCAGCTCGACCCGCGTGTGGTGCGCGCCCTGGTGACCGAGGAGGGTGGCCCCACCTCACACACCGCGATCCTCGCCCGGGCCATCGGGATCCCCGCCGTGGTCGGTGTGGGCGAGTCGCTGGACCGGATCGTCGTGGACGAGGTGGTGCTGGTCGACGGCGGCGCCGGCCGGGTGTACCTGAACCCCTCGCCCGAGGCGGTCGAGGCGGCCCGCGAGCGGGCCACCGCGCGCACGTTCACACCCCCGGGTGCCACCAAGGACGGTCATCGGGTGGAGCTGCTGGCCAATGTGGGTGAGGTGGCCGAGGCCGGTCCTGCTGCGGCCTCCGGGGCCGAAGGGGTGGGCTTGTTCCGGACCGAGTTCTGCTTCCTGGACCGCGACGACGAACCGACCATCGACGAGCAGGTGGAGGCCTACTCGGCGGTGCTCGACGCATTCGGCGGCAAGAAGGTGGTGATCCGCACCCTGGACGCCGGTGCGGACAAGCCGATGCCGTTCCTCACCGACAGCGACGAGGTGAACCCCGCGCTCGGTGTGCGGGGGTACCGCACCGCGTGGCACAACCCGGACGTGCTGAACCACCAGCTCGCTGCGATCGCCTCCGCCGCCGACGCCCATCAGGCGGATGTGTGGGTGATGGCGCCGATGGTGAGCCGCGTGGAGGAGGCGGAGTCGTTCGTCGCCGCATGCGAGGCGCACGGGTTACGCACAGCGGGTGTGATGGTGGAGGTCCCGAGCGCGGCCCTGCTGGCTGGGCCGATGCTGGCGCGGGCAGCGTTCGCCTCCATCGGCACCAACGACCTGGTCCAGTACACGTTGGCCGCCGACCGCCTGCTGGGCGCCCTGGCCCCCCTCTCCACGCCGTGGGATCCGGCTGTGCTCCAGCTCATCCAGCTCACCTGTGCTGGAGGGCGGGCGCAAGGCCGCCCGGTCGGCGTGTGTGGTGAGGCAGCGGCTGATCCGGCGCTGGCCGCAGTGCTGGTGGGCCTCGGGGTGACGAGCCTGTCCATGACGCCGCGGGCACTCGGTGACGTGGCGGCGCTGCTCGGTGCGGTGACCGTCGATGAGTGCCGCACGGCCGCCGGGTTGGCCGTGGCGGCGGAGAGTGCCGAGGGAGCGCGCAGGGCGGTGCGAGAGGCCCTCCCGGTGCTGGCCGACCTCGCCCTCTGAGCCCGGACGCTGCTGCCCGGCACCGGGACCGGCCCCGGACCGCCTAGTCTGGGCAGGTGAGCACCCATCCCGCGAGCAATGCCGGACGGCGACCCACCCTGGGTCTGCGCAGCGCCGGTACACCCGGCAACGACCAGCAGGCCACCTTCTACGCGGCCATCGGCGGCGAGGAGACGTTCCGCGCCATCGTGCACCGGTTCTACGAACTGGTCGCCGAGGACGAGCTGCTCCGCCCGATGTACCCCGAGGAGGACCTGGGGCCGGCCGAGGACCGGTTGCGGATGTTCCTCGAGCAGTACTGGGGTGGCCCGACGACCTACTCCGACACCCGGGGGCACCCCCGGTTGCGGATGCGGCACGCCCCGTTCCGGGTGAGCCCCGCCGCCCGTGACCGCTGGTTGGCGCACATGCGGGTGGCCGTGGACGAGGCGGGGCTGGCGCCGGCGTATCACGCGACCCTGTGGGACTACCTGGAGCGCGCCGCGTACTCCATGGTGAACACCTTCGACGAGGAGTAACCATGTCCGAGCCGACAGCCTCGCTCCCCCAGGGTGACGGACCGGAGCCCCTCGCGGCCGTCCTGGCCGCCCTCGAGCTGGAGCAGACCGAGACCGACACCTTCGTCGGTACGTCCCTCCCGCAGCTGCACGGGCGCGTGTACGGCGGGCAGGTCCTCGCCCAGTCGCTGCTGGCGGCCGGACGCACCGTCGCCGACGCCCGCCTCCCCCACTCCGTGCACGGCTACTTCCTTCGACCGGGTGCCCTGGACGAACCGATCACCTTCGCCGTCGAGCGCCTGCGGGACGGTCGCTCGTTCAGTGCCCGACGCACCCATGCACTGCAGTCCGGGGTGCCGATCCTGTCCATGATCACCTCCTTCCAGGAGGAGCAGGAGGGCCTGGAGCACGCCGACGAGATGCCGGACGTTCCGGACCCGGAGTCACTCCCCAGCTCGGTGGAGCTGTTCAACTCGCTGGACCACCCGGTGGCGCAGTTCTTCTACCGCAACGGCGCCTTCGATCTGCGACACACGGCCGGAAACCTGTTCACCGGGCCGGTCGCGGAGCAGACCGACCGGCAGTGCCTGTGGATGCGGTCCCGTGCCCCGATCCCCGGTGACCAGCTGCGGCAGCGCGCCATGCTCACCTACGCGTGCGACCAGGTGATGCTGGAACCGATCATGCGTCGGCACGGCCTGTCCTGGATGACCCGGGAGGCGAGCGTGGCCAGCCTCGACCACGCCATGTGGTGGCACCGGGACGTCGACGCCGGCGAGTGGCTGCTCTACGTCCAGTCCTCCCCGTCGGCCCGCGGAGGTCGCGGGCTCGGCACCGCGAAGGTGTTCAGCCGCGGCGGCGAGCTGGTGGCCAGCATCGCGCAGGAAGGAATGCTCCGGGTTCCCCGGTCAGGCGTCTGAGCTACGTCCGGGCTGCAATCACCGCCGACCGGATCCCCGACGGATCCTCGTTGCGGGCGGGATCCGGCGGGTTGTCGGCCAGCGCATCTCGCGCCTGCGCCACGCCCACGTCGGCGAGAAGGCAGACCAGCGCGGTGCGCGGGTCCTCCGCCTCGGCCAGCACCGCCCCGCATTCCTGCGCCGAGCGTCCGGTGGCCTGCTCCAGCATCCGCACGATCCGCCCGTGCAGCTTCTCGTTGGTGGGCAGCACGTCGATCATCAGGTTCGAGTACGTCTTGCCCAAGCGCACCATCACGGCCGTGGAGAAAGTGTTCAGCACCAGCTTCTGTGCGGTTCCTGCCTTCATCCGGGTGCTGCCGGTGATCACCTCGGGACCGGTGTCCACGAGCACGGCCACGTCCACCAGGGTGGCCAGCTCGGCACCGGGGTTGCACGCGATCAGCCCGGTGCGCGCACCCCGCTCCGCAGCAGCCACCAAGGCGCCCCGCACGTACGGTGTCCGGCCGCTGGCGGCAAGGCCGATCACGAGGTCAGCACCGGTCACGTCAGCCACTGCGCACGCACCGGCCGCCGGGTCGTCCTCGGCACCCTCCACCGGTCGGGTCATCGCCTCACCTCCACCGGCGAGGAACGCCGTCACCTGATCCTCGCCCACCCGGTAGGTGGGGAGCAGTTCGACGGCGTCCAGCACGGCGAGCCGGCCGGACGTTCCGGACCCGGCGTAGATCACCCGTCCACCACCGGCCAACGCGTGCACGCCGAGCTCCACGAGTGCTGCGATCCGGTCACCGGCCGCGGCCACGGCACCAGCGACAGCCGCGTCCTCGGAGGTGATGAGCCGCACGATGCCTGCGGCGTCTTCAGTGTCGATCGCTTCGGTACGTGGGTTGCGATCCTCGGTGCGGGAACGGACCTGCACCGGGAGCTCGTTCGGCTCGGTGGTCATGGACGCTCTCCTCCAGTGGCGAGTCGGCAGGTCTGCGCGGCGGCGCGGGCGCTGGCGAGCCCGATACCGCCGGTGAACACGAGGTGCGGGTGCTCCGGTGCCGCGCCTGCCACCCCGACGTGCACCAGGACGGCGTCGGGGTGGGCGGCGAGCACCTGAGCCAGGCGCGCGTCCGGTTCGCGGGAGACGACGGCGAGTCGGCGCCCGGTCGGGACCGCCACGACCTCGCCTGGCTCCACCCGCGCCAGGGCGCACGCCTCGATCAGCTGGTCCGTCACCGGACCGGACCGAGCACCTGCGGCCTGATCCCAACGCGAGACCAGGTCGATGACGACGTCCCCCGGCTGTAGCTGCACGTCGCCTCGGGTTCGTACCGCCCGGCGCGCTGCGTCGGCTCCGATCGTCTCGACGGCGGCCCGCGCCGTCTCCAGGTCCGGCACCGGGGCGGCCGGGCCACGTCGGCGCAGCGAGGCGACCCGGGCGGCGGCCTCCTGCAGTCGTGCCTCGCTGAGGCGCCCTTCCCGCACAGCAGCCTCGACCGTGGCGACGACCTGGGCAAAGTGCGCTCCGTCGTCGGCGATCTCGGCCGTGGAGCCCAGGCAGAGCAGGTCCGCCCCTGCGGCGAGCGCGCGCACGCAGGCGGCGCCGACCCCGTCGGCGGCGACCGCCTGCATGTCCAGGGCGTCGGTGACCAACGGACCGGTGAAGCCGAGCTCGCGCGCCCGGGCGAGGATCGCCGTCGAGAGCGAGGCAGGTGCTTCGGTGTCGAGCGCGGGCACCATCAGGTGGCCCACCATCAGGGTGTCGATGCCCTCAGCGATCGCGGCGTGGAACGGCGGCAGATCGCGTGCTTGCAGAATCTGCTCGGACACGTCGAGCCGGGGCAGCGCCAGGTGCGAGTCGACGTTGGTGTCGCCGTGTCCGGGGAAGTGCTTGCCGCCGCTGAGGACTCCGGCGCTGCGTAGCCCCCGCACCACGGCCCGGCCATGCCGGGACACCAGGTCGGGATCCCCGCCGAACGCGCGGGCACCGATCACCGGATTGTCATCACGAGCGGCGACGTCAAGCACCGGGGCGAAGGTCAGATCGATCCCGCACGCGGCGATCAGTCCCCCCATCGCACGCGCGCACGCCTCGGTGAGGTCCGCATCGTCCACCGCTCCTAGTGCCGCCGGGGCTGGGAGCAACGAGCCAGTGTCCGCCTGGAGCCGGGTGACGTTCCCGCCCTCTTCATCGATGGCCACCAGCAGGTCCGGATGCTGCCGACGCAGATCCGCGGTCAGTCGCGCGGTGGTGGCCAGGTCAGGGGTGTTCTGGGCGAACAACAACACACCGGCCAGGCCGTCGGCGCCGGACACCCAGCCGGGCACCTCGGTGCCGGAGAACCCGGGGAGCAGGACCGCGTGCACCGCCCGACGCAGGGCCCCCATCATCGACGTCTCCGGAGGTTCGGGCGGTTGGCGGCGCCGCTGCTGCTGCTGCTGCGTAATCTCACCGACCCACCTTATCGACAGTGTGATGGAGGCCTCACTTCCGCGCGATTCGGCGCTTCATCGGCAGAGAGTCTCACTATTCGGACCGAATTGGGCCGGCGTGACCGAGGTCTCCTCCAGGGGTGACCTTTCCGCATCACCATGCCGGAGATCGGGACGTCGTCGGGCCGTGGGAACCTGTGTGCAGCAGGATCCGAGGTTCCCATCGCCCCGCGGAGTGGCTACCGTAGAAAGCCGTATGCCGAAGCCGACAAGTGCAGACTCGACCACTCCGACGCCGACCCGTGACGATCTGAGCATCCGCAGCACCACCGTTGCCGACGGTGGTGCGATGTGGGAACTCGCCCGCGAGTGCGGGCTGGATCTGAATTCTTCGTACGCCTACCTGATCCTCGCTGGGGACTTCTCCGCGAGTTGCCGGCTGGCTCTCCTCGGCTCCGAGCCCGTCGGGTACGTGCTCGGATACCGCCCGCAGGACCGCCCCGACCACCTGTTCGTCTGGCAGGTCGCGGTGAGTTCCCGGGCTCGTGGCCGGGGAGTCGCCGGCCGGATGTTGCACGACCTCCTCGACACCAACCCTGACGTGACTGTGCTGGAGGCGACGGTCGAGGAGACCAACGATGCTTCTCGCGCATTGTTCGCTGCGATCGCTCGCCGCCGCGGTGGCGAGCTGACCTGGACCGAGGGCCTGCGGGCTACCGACTTCCCCGACGACCACGCCGGAGAGCCGCGCCTCGAGATCCGAGGATTGCAGGCTCCCTGAGCCCGCGCAGCACCCTCCGACGACTTCCTGACCACCCTGAGGCTGTTCCCAGCCGCGACCACGAAAGAATGGCATGAGTCTGATGACGAACGATACGACGGCGCTCGAATCCGACGTTCGGAGCTACTCTCGCTCCTGGCCCGCGGTGTTCGACAGGGCCAAGGGTGCCGAGATGTTCACCGAGGACGGCCAGGCCTACCTCGACTTCTTCGCCGGTGCGGGCAGCCTCAACTACGGGCACAACAACCCGCTGATGAAGAAGGTGCTGCTGGACTACATCAGCGATGACCGCGTGGTGCACTCTCTCGACATGCTCACCACCGCCCGCAACGAGTTCCTCACCACCTTCACCGAGCAGATCCTGCGCCCCCGCGGCCTCGACCACCGGGTGATGTTCCCTGGTCCTGGCGGCACGAACGCCGTTGAAGCCGCCCTGAAGCTCGCCCGGAAGATCACCGGCCGCGAAGCGATCGTGAACTTCACCAACGCCTTCCACGGGATGACGCTCGGCGCGCTGTCGGTGACCGGGAACTCGATGAAGCGCGGCGGTGCCGGTATCCCGCTGGTGCACGCCACCCCGATGCCGTACGACGACTACTTCGACGGTGACGTGGCCGACTTCATGTACCTCGAGCGGCTGCTCGAGGATGCGGGCTCCGGTCTGAACGAGCCGGCAGCCGTGATCGTGGAGACCGTGCAGGGTGAGGGGGGCATCAACAGCGCCCGCGCCGAATGGCTGCGGACCCTCGCCGAGCTGTGCAAGAAGCACGGCATCCTGCTCATCGTGGACGACATCCAGATGGGCTGCGGCCGCACCGGAGGCTTCTTCAGCTTCGAGGAGGCCGGCATCGTGCCGGACATCATCACCCTCTCGAAGTCGATCAGTGGCTACGGGCTCCCGCTCGCGCTCACCCTGGTGCGGCCGGAGTACGACGTCTTCGAGCCGGGCGAGCACAACGGCACCTTCCGTGGTTTCGCTCCTGCGTTCGTGACCGCCAGCGAGTCGATCCGCCAGTACTGGTCCGACGACGAGCTCGAGAAGTCGACCAAGGCGAAGGGTCTGATCATCGAGGGTGCGTTCAACGCCCTCGTTGCCCAGTACCCCGATGCCGGTCTGATCTCCAAGGGCCGTGGACTGGCCCGTGGCCTGCAGTTCGGCGAGGCGGCCAACGCCGGCGCCGTGGCCAAGGAGGCCTTCAACCGGGGTCTGCTGATCGAGACCTCGGGCCCGAACGACGAGGTGATCAAGCTGCTGCCGCCGCTGACCCTCACCGAGGACGAGCTGAACCGGGGCCTGGACATCATCCGCGACTCGGTCGCGGCGGTCCTGGCCGGCTGAGCCACTCCCCTCCAGTTCCGGCCGACCACCGGCCACCACCACCTGAGTCGAAAGGTAGATGCCCCATGCTCGTTCGCTCCATCGACGAGATCAACGACACTGACGCCGACATCAAGACCCCGAACTGGCGCAGCAAGCGAATCATCCTCGCCAAGGAGGGGGCCGGCTTCTCGGTGCACGAGACCACCCTGTACGCGGGGACCGAGAACGAGTTCTGGTACGCCAACCACATCGAAGCGGTGTTCATCGTCGAGGGTGAGGGGCAGATCGTGGATCTGGCCACCGACGAGGTGCACGAGCTCAAGCCGGGTTCGATCTACCTGCTCAACAATCACGACAAGCACCGTGTACTTCCGCGCACCGATATGCGTACGGTGTGTGTGTTCAACCCTCCGGTGACCGGTCGGGAGGTGCACGACGAGAACGGGGTCTACCCGCTGGTCACAGAGGAGGCCTGATTCCTCCCGCGAGGGCTGCGACATCCCCGCTCGGATCCACGTGATCTGAGTGGAGAGTCGCAGCTTTCGTCGTTGGTGGGCCCGCGCTGAGCGGGCAAGGAAAGTTCACGACACCCGGCGCGAGCCGGGAGAAGGGAATTCACCGATGACCACCACAACCATCCAGCAGGATCTGTATCCGACCCGCACGGGCGAGGTTCCCGGACCTGCGATCGAGCGTGAGCACCCCACCGTCTGGGGCTCCGAGGCCGATGGCCCGTTCGACGCCGCCGCTCTCGAGGCGCATGAGCAGCGCGGGTTCACCATCCTGGAGAACTTCATCACGCCCAGCGAGGTGGACCTGTACTCGGCTGAGCTGCGCCGGCTCTCCGCCGACCAGAGCCTGGCCGGAGACCCGCGCGTGATCACCGAGAAGTCCACCGGCGCGGTGCGCTCGGTCTTCGAGGTGACCGCCCTCAGTGAGGCGATCGACGCGCTCAGCCGGGATCCACGAGTGCTGGACCGGGCACGGCAACTGCTCGGCTCGGACGTCTACCTGCACCAGACCCGGGTGAACTACATGCCGGGGTTCAAGGGTAGCGGCTTCTACTGGCACTCGGACTTCGAGACCTGGCACGCCGAGGACGGCATGCCCGCCCCGCGAGCGGTGAGTTGCTCGATCGCGCTCACGCCGAACTACCCGTACAACGGCGGGCTCATGGTGATGCCCGGATCGCACAGGACGTACGCTCCGGGCGTTGGCGAGACCCCAGCCGACAACCACTCCTCGTCGCTGAAGGAGCAGACGGTAGGTGTGCCGAGCCAGGAGGCTGTCACTGAGATGGCACACCGGTACGGGATCGATCAGTTCACCGGTCCGGCCGGGTCCGCGCTCTGGTTCGACTCCAACATCATGCACGGGTCGGGGAACAACATCACCCCGTTCCCCCGCTCCAACGTGTTCATGGTGTTCAACTCCGTCGAGAACACGCTCGAGGACCCGTACGCGGCACCCACGCCGCGGCCGGAGCACATCGCCAGCCGGGACTTCACCCCGCTGCGCTGATCCGGTAGCGACACAGAACGGGTCGGTCCCCGCGGGGACCGACCCGTTCGATGTTGTGCGTCGACTAGCGGCGGCGGAACTCGATCGGGTCCTCCAGCAGGGACTCGAGCGCCGTGCGTTCGTCCTCGGTGAGTCGGCGCGGCCGGCCGGAGGCCGCCTCCACCATCACGATCGACGTGGCCGCCTTGGCACAGAGCGTCCCAGCGGGTGAGCGCAGCTCATAACAGACCTCGAGGCTGGCACCGCCGATCCGGCCGATCCACAGGTCGACAGCGACTGGCTCCTGGCTGTAGTCCAGTGGCGCCAGGTACTCGATCTCCTGCCGCGCCACCAGGGTGAAGCTGGTAGCGGTCGGGCCGGCCGTGAGCACCTTCGTGCCCGCGGCCGACCCTCCGTCGGACCAGAACGTCGCGATCCGTGCCTCCTCCAAGAGAGTCAGCATCGCGGCATTGTTGACATGTCCGTAGGCGTCCAGGTCCGACCACCGCATCGGCACCGGCACGCGTACCCGAGGCACGCGGGTCAGTCCCGGGTGAGCTTGCGGTAGGTAACCCGGTGCGGCCGGGCTGCCTCCGGACCGAGCCGCTCGACCTTGTTGGCC
The DNA here is from genome assembly GCF_900105765.1 of Ruania alba. Lineage (NCBI taxonomy): Bacteria > Bacillati > Actinomycetota > Actinomycetes > Micrococcales > Ruaniaceae > Ruania > Ruania alba. The sequence goes on along the minus strand of NZ_FNTX01000001.1, from coordinate 755,075 downwards.
TCGTAGTCGGCGAAGTTGCCCTCGAACCAGTACCAGTTGGCCGGGTTCTCATCCGTCCCCTCGTAGGCGAGGATGTGGGTGGCGACGCGGTCCAGGAACCACCGGTCGTGGGAGATGACCACGGCAGAACCGGGGAAGTTCAGCAGCGCGTTCTCCAGGCTGCCGAGCGTTTCCACGTCGAGGTCGTTCGTGGGCTCGTCCAGCAGCAGCAGGTTGCCGCCCTGCTTCAGGGTGAGCGCCAGGTTCAGGCGGTTACGCTCACCACCGGAGAGCACTCCGGCGGGCTTCTGCTGGTCGGGGCCCTTGAATCCGAACTGAGAGACATAGGCGCGCGAGGGGATCTCCACGTTGCCGACCTGGATGAAGTCGTGTCCGTCGGAGACGACCTCCCAGAGCGTCTTCTTGGGGTCGATCCCGCCGCGGGCCTGGTCGACATAGGAGATGTCGACCGTCTCGCCCACCTTGAGCTCGCCGGCGTCCAACGGTTCCAGGCCCACGATCGTCTTGAACAGGGTGGTCTTACCCACACCGTTCGGACCGATCACGCCGACAATGCCGTTGCGTGGGAGGGTGAAGCTCAGGCCATCGATGAGCTGACGGTCGTCGAAGCCCTTCTCCAGATCCTTGGCCTCGATGACCACCGAGCCCAGGCGAGGACCAGGCGGAACCTGGATCTCTTCGAAGTCAAGCTTGCGGGTGCGCTCGGCCTCGGCGGCCATCTCCTCGTACCGGGCCAGACGGGCCTTGGACTTGGCTTGCCGCCCCTTGGCCGAGGAACGCACCCAGTCGAGCTCGTCCTTGAGACGCCTGGCCAGCTTGGCATCCTTCTTCCCTTGGATGTCCAGACGCGCGGCCTTCTTCTCCAGGTAGGTCGAATAGTTGCCTTCGTAAGGGTAGAGCCGGCCACGGTCGACCTCGGCGATCCATCCCGCCACGTGGTCCAGGAAGTACCGGTCGTGCGTCACGGCGATGACGGCGCCGGGGTACTTGGCCAGGTGCTGCTCGAGCCACTGGACCGACTCGGCGTCCAGGTGGTTGGTCGGCTCGTCGAGCAGCAGCAGGTCGGGCTGCTCCAGCAGCAGCTTGGCGAGCGCGACACGACGTCGTTCACCACCGGAGAGGTGCGTGACCTCCGCGTCCCCGGGTGGAAGCTGCAGGGCATCCATCGCCTGCTCGAGCTGGGAGTCCAGGTCCCACGCATCCGCGGCGTCGATCTCCGCCTGCAGGCTGCCCATCTCCGCCATCAACGCATCGAAGTCGGCGTCCGGTTCGGCCATCAGGGCGCCGATCTCGTTGAACCGGTCGATCTTGCCCTTGATCGCCCCGACGCCTTCCTCGACGTTGCCCAGGACGGTCTTCTCCTCGTTCAACGGCGGCTCCTGCAACAGGATGCCGACGGAGTAGCCCGGCGAGAGCCGTGCCTCACCGTTGGAGGGGGTGTCCATACCGGCCATGATCTTCAGGATCGTGGACTTCCCGGCACCATTCGGTCCCACCATGCCGATCTTGGCACCCGGCAGGAACGACATCGACACGTCATCGAGGATGACCTTGTCACCGTGCGCCTTACGCGCCTTCACCATCGAGTAGATGTACTCGGCCACAGTTCTCCCAAGAAGGTAGGGGCGGATCAACCACCCAGACTACGGCCCTTGAGGCCCCCAGGTGTACCTGTGGCCGAGCCACCCGTTCATGCGCCGATCTGCTCCACCAGATAGCCGTCCTCGGAGTGGTCGTCGTCGGAATTCAGATCCTGCGTACCATCGGCATCCTCGGGGACCTCCTCCAGGCCGGAGACGTCGACGCCGTCCGCCGCGAGGCCGTCATCCTCGTCGGCCGCTGACCTGCGGGTGACCCGACGCACGTTCGCTTCGGCGAAGTGCAGGTCGGGGCCGAAGGCGTGGGCGACGATGACTGCGCTCCACCGTGGCTCACCGTCGCGGGAGAGATACTCCTCGTGCTCGAGGCGTCCGCGCACCAGCACAGCGTCGCCCTTGCGCACGCTCCCGGCCACGTTCTCGGCGAAGTCGCCGAAGAACTTCACCGAGAACCACTGCGTCGTACCGTCGCTCCACTCCCCGTCGCGGTCCCGGATCCGCGGCGTGCTCGCCACGTTCAAGCGCAGGAAGGGCTGGCGCCCCTCCCGCTGGTTCAGGGTCGGGTTGTGCCCCACGTACCCGCGAACTGTCACATCGACCTCGTTGGCCATCGTGCGCTCCTTGCGTCCTCGTGCACCGGACTCTCCGGTGCACGACTTCAGCGTGGGCGCTCGGGCATTGAGGCGTCGGCGCGTCAAGGACGGGCTGTGGACACCGAGTCATCGGCGATGCACCTGTGGAGCGAGCCCTGCATGGCGAGGCCCCACCTCGCAGCACGGGCGCCGACCGGGGTGCTACCCGTGCACCCCTCGGCGGACCTGAGCGTGCTCGGCCAGCGGAGCAGCGGTGGGCTCGACCAGGTCCTCGCTGACCACCTGGGCGAGGGCCGCCGTCGTTCTCTTCAGGTAGTCCTCGGCGCGCTGGTCTCCCGTGGCCCGCCGGCGGCGGCGTGCCGCCACCAGGAAGGCGATCAACACGAACACCTGCGCGAGGGCTGCTCCGGCGAGCGACGCGGCAGCGACCCCGGATACGGACCACACTGCCCCGGCCGCGATCAGCAGTCCCAGTGCGAGGCCACCGGCAACGAGCCCGAGGATGCGGAACGTGGCCGCACCCTGGTCCCGTCCCGAGGGCAGCGTGCTGCCGGAGAGCGCACGCCAAACGTGGGCGCTGAAGTCGGCAGCGCTCGGCACGTCGGCCAGCACGGACTCCTTCCACGGTCCGGGCATCCCGGTCGTCGCGTCGGCGATCCACCGGTCGCGGATCGCCTGCACCCGGCTGTTGGCGGGCTCCTGCACCGGTGCCAGCGCGATCGGGCGCGGTGAGCTGACCGCAGTCCGCACCGACTCAGCCACCGATGGAACCCCAGAGGCGACCGCAAGCTGCTCGGCGGCGGCGGGTGCTGTGGGCGGGGAGTTGTCCTCGGTGCCGAGGTGCTCGGCGAGACGCCTGGTAATCGCACCGACCTCAGCGCGGGCAGTGCGTGCGGCGACCGATTCGCCGGCGATCACGTCCGCGAGCGCCTCGCGCAGACCATCCACACCAGTGCCCTCACGTGCGGAGACCAGCTCGATCCGCACGTCGGCCAGGCCGTCGTCGACGAGCAGCCTCCGCACGTCGTCACGGACTCGTTCGTGGGCGGACTCCGGCAGCGTGTCCACCTGATTGATCACCACGATCATCGCCTCATGACGGGCAGCGAGAGCGCGCAGGTACTTCTCGTGCAGGACGTTGTCGGCGTACTTCTGCGGGTCGACGACCCAGATGAGCAGGTCGATGAGCGGGAGCAGGCGGTTCACCTGCTCGGCGTGCCCGGACTCCACCGAGTCGTGGTCGGGCAGGTCCAGGAGCACCAGCCCGGACAAGGCGTCCTCGGAGTCGCCGTCCAGTGCTGATTCCCGCTGGATCCGCCGGTCCGGGACCACCTGCAGGAAGTCGAGCAGGGCGGTCGCCTTGCTCCCCCACACGCATGCGGCCGCACGGGAGGTCGTGGGGCGGATCACCCCGACATCGGCGAACTGCAGGTGAGAGACGGCGTTGAAGAGACTGGACTTGCCGGAGCCGGTTCCTCCCACGAGCGCCACGACCGTGTAGTCGACGCCGAGCTCGAGGCGACGCGTGACCCGTGCGAGATCCTCGCGCGCCACGGAGACCACGTCGGCCGGGACACGATCACCGGCGATGTCCAGGGCATCGGAGATCTCGTCCACCCGTTGGCCGAGCTTGACTCCCACACCGTCGGCCGGGCGCGCGGTGTCGAGCTCGGCGAGAGTCTCGCTCACAAGTATCCCTTCAACTCTGAGGCACGCAGTCGCAGGCTACGTGCGGCTTGCTCGTCCACCCCGAGGTCCTCCAGGGCGGCGATGAACGGTTCCGCCTCAGCCACGACAGCGACGTGCGCCCAGGATCCCAGATCCTCGTTCAGTCGAGCGACGACGGCGGCCCCTCGCTCGCCGAGCATACGCGTCACGGCACGGGAGGCGCCGTCCAGGCCGACGGCGGCCGCCTCCACCAGGGCGACCTTGCCTGCCTCGTCCAGCCCGGCGTCGTCGGCGGTGAAGGTGAGCGTGGCGCACAGTTCGGCCACCACGTCGTCCCATTCGGAGAACAGCATGGCCAGGCGCTCGGCTCGGCCGGCCGTGCACGTGGCGGGTGCGACGGCCTCGGTCACCTGACACCCTGCCGGGGACTCCTCGGCCGCCGTCCGCAGGGCGCGCTCAGCGCGCTCGCCGGCCTCATGGATCAGGGTGCGGGCGGCGTTGATGGCCACTTCGCGCAGCGACCGCACCGACTCCAGGCGAGCGGCGTTGGCGCGGCGGACCCGCCACGACTCGAACAGGTTGGCCGGGGCGGCCACCAGTGGGGAGAGAATGCCACCGCTGCTCGCACCGGCGAGCCATGCGGTGGTCGGGGCGCCGGTCGCGGCAGCGCCGGAGGTCAAGTCCGTCCTGACCTGGTCGGCGGAGGCCGCGGTGGCCGCGTTGAGCTGATTGCGCAGGGAGAGGTTGGTGCGACGCTGGTCCTCCATCGCCACGGCCACTGCCTGCACGTCCTGGCGGAGAGCCGGCCACGCTCCGCGCACGGTCCGCGCGATCACACTGCGCGACTGGCTCTTCGCCCCGAGCACGGTGAGCCATTGCGTGAACTCCCGGATCCGATGGTCCGGTAGCGCCCCCTCGAGCGGGCCGACGTCGGGGATGACGAAGAACGGCACCGAGCCGAACCCTTGGGCTTCCAGGCGCTCGAACAGGTCCCTGCGCACGGTGGCGAGCGCCTCGGGATCCACGCGGTTGAGGATTACCGAGAGGGACACGCCTCGTTCGGAGGCGGCCTGCAGCCGGGTCCACGGCACAGCGTCGCCGTAGCGGGAGCCGGTGGTGACGAACACCCACAGGTCCGCGAGCTCCACGAGCTCATCGGCCAGGCTCCGGTTCCCGGCGTGCACCGAGTCCAGGTCGGGCGCGTCGAGGAGCGCCATACCCCGGGGGACGTCCTCGCTCGGATTCACCCGAGCCACCTCGGTCACCGGGTGGGTGTCCATCAGCTCGGCATCGAGCGGGTGCACCACGAGGATGGGTTCTCGGGTGGTGGGGCGCAGCACCCCGGCCTCAGTGACCTCCCGGCCGACCACCGAGTTGACGATGGTGGATTTGCCGGCCCCGGTGGACCCACCGACCACGACGATCACCGGCGCCGCGACCTGCTTCAGCCGGGGCAGCAGGTGGTGGCGCACCTGGGTGGCGAGCCGGTCACGCTGCACGCGGCACTCCGCCACACCGGGCACCTCGAGGGGCAGCGAGGCGGTATCCAGGTTGTCGAGCAGGTGCTCGATCACCTCGACCATGGGCACGGGCCCGTCGAGATCGGACTGGATGTGCTCGGCGGTCTCCTCCGGCGCGCCGTGGTCCTCCGTGCTCGGATCGTGCGGCGGAGTCGCGGGGGTCGGGGTCACGTGACTACCCTGCCGTCTCGGAGGTCGCTGGGCCAACTCTTGCTCACCCCATGATCGTTGACGGCGCTGCGAACCGGTGCATGAACCACGCCGATATCCTAGGTGGACGCCCCCGTAGCTCAATGGATAGAGCAACGGCCTTCTAATCCGTAGGTTGCAGGTTCGAGTCCTGCCGGGGGCACCAGCGACGAAGGAGCTGTGCACCCACAGGACGAGGAGGAGCGCAGCGACGGCCCTGCCGGGGGCACCAGCGACGAAGGAGCTGTGCACCCACAGGACGAGGAGGAGCGCAGCGACGGCCCTGCCGGGGGCACCAGCGACGAAGGAGCTGTGCACCCACAGGACGAGGAGGAGCGCAGCGACGGCCCTGCCGGGGGCACCAGCGACGAAGGAGCTGTGCACCCGCAGGACGAGGAGGAGCGCAGCGACGGCCCTGCCGGGACATTCAGGGGAGGCCGGGCCACGCTGTCCTGGTATCGGGTGCTCACCGCCTCCAGAACAGGTGGTGCCTCACACCACTTGGGCTCGGCACCACCTCGAGGTGGAATCGGTCGAGCAACTCCTCGGGTGACTGCCATAGTCGGACGCCCGATCCGAGTTCGACGTCCGAAACCGCAATGTGCATCGTGTCGACCAGATCGGCGTCGAGGAACTGGCGGATGGTTGTTGCGCCACCCCCCAATCGGACGTCCTTGCCTTTGGCCGCAGCCTTGGCCCGTTCCAGCGCTTCTTCGGGCCCAGCATCCAGGAAGTGGAAGGTGGTGTCGGAGAGGGTGAACGACGGCCGCTCGTGATGAGTGAGCACGAACACCGGGGTGTGGAAGGGCGGCTCGTCGCCCCACCAGCCGCGCCATTGGCGGTCCCGCCACGGCCCACGCTGCGGTCCGAACTTGTTGCGCCCCATGATCTCGGCACCGATGTTCCGAGCGAAGTCGCGAGTGAAGTAATCGTCAAGACCGCGGGTTCCGCCGGGGTCGGTCCGGTTCGGCCAACTGGCCGTGGCCCCTGCCCAGGCGAACATGTCGCCGGGGTCGGCATGGCCGAACGGCCGCTCCAGGGACTGGTTCTCACCGGCGCCGAATCCGTCGCGCGAGAGGTTGAAGCAATGGACTCTGAGCAATTGATCCATATGAACTCTTCCGTGCTCCTGATGCGTGTGCGTGGCTATCGGGGTAGATGCGTGATCTCGAGGTACGTCGCCAGGGCGTCCAACGTCGAGGCGAGGCCTTCGGCGGCACGCTCAGTCTGAAGCTCGTGTGGCAGCTCCCGTTGATGGACACTGACGCACGTGTCTTCACCCACACCACGCAACGTGATGGTCGTCCTGATCCCGGTCAGTGGCTCGTCGAAGACCATCTCCTGTGGTGCGGCAAGCCGTCGGTAGAGGAAACGGAGTCGATGTCTGGAGCCGTCCGGCGCTTGGGTATCGAGAGCGAATCCTCCTCCAGCGCGAAGGTTCACCTCCACCGACTCCGGCGGCACCATAGCGTGGGTGCCACCCCAGAACGCTGCGAGACTCGCCGGCCGTGTGAACGCCTCCCAGACTTGTTCAGGTGTCGCTCGTAGGCGACGCTCGGCGATCAGCTCGCCATCGCGAAACTGCGTCGTGCTCGCGGTCACTGTCCCTCCTTCGAATGCTCAAGATGCGCTTCAAGCGCATCGAGCCGGTCGTTCCACTCGCGGCGCTGATCGTCGATCCACGTACTCAATCGATCGAGCTCCCTGACGTTGAGCCGACACGGCCGGCGCGTTCCGTCACGAGACTGGTCGACCAAGCCTGCCCGGCGCAGGACCGCCACGTGGTGTGAGATCGCCTGTGGCGTGAGCGCGAACGGCTCGGCCAGTTCCTTCACGGTGGCCGCGCCCGCAGCCAGGCGATTCACCAGCCTCCGGCGCACCGGGTCAGCGAGAGCGGCAAACGCGGCGTCGAGAGCCGGGTCCACATGGGCCAGTGACGAGCGCATGCCCTCACAGTACAGAAAACTCTTACTTGCGCAAACTCTTACTTGTATATACCTAGGCGCGACACAGCCTGCGGTGGCCGCGTTCAGCCCATACACCACCACCAGGCACGTCGGCGTCATGGCCGCCGGCTGACCCGGGCCACAGGCACCCGACGTAGGCCATGGCCGGAATGTCAGACCGTCCGCCTACGGTGAAAACGGTTGGACGACACCTGCTCCCCCATCGAAGATGGAAACGAGACGACCCGCCGTCAGAAAACCGCCACCCGCGGACCAACAGAGAGGACCCCCGTGACCACCCCCACGGACCAGCTCGCCATCCATACCGAAGGGCTGGTGAAGAAGTTCGGCGACAATGTCGCCGTCGACGGCATCGACCTGGCGATCAAACGCGGAGGTGTCTACGGCGTCCTCGGACCCAACGGCGCCGGCAAGACCACCGCGATCCGCATGCTCGCCACGCTGCTGCGCCCGGACGCCGGACACGCGCACGTGCTCGGGCACGACGTCTTCGCCGAGCCGGCGACGATCCGCAGCAAGATCGCCCTCACCGGCCAGTTCGCCTCGCTGGACGAGGACCTGACCGGGATCGAGAACCTCATCCTGCTGGCCAAGCTGCTCGGCTTCCGGACCCGGCCTGCCCGTGCACGAGGCATGGAGCTGCTGGAGGCATTCGGGCTGTCGGACGCCGCGAACCGGCAGGTGAAGAAGTACTCCGGCGGGATGCGCCGCCGCCTGGACATCGCCGGCTCGCTGCTGGTGACCCCGGAACTGATCTTCCTCGACGAACCGACCACCGGGATCGACCCGAGGAGCCGGAACCAGGTGTGGGACATCATCCGCACGCTGGTGGCATCCGGCACCACGGTGCTGCTGACCACGCAGTACCTGGAGGAGGCGGACCAGCTGGCCGACCGGCTCGCCGTGATCGACCACGGGAAGGTGATCGCCGAAGGGACACCGGGCCAGCTCAAGGCGCAGGTCGGGTCCGGGGCGTTGAAGGTGCGGGTCTCCGACCCCGCCCAGCGCGAGCTGGCTGCCGACATCCTCGGCACCACGATCCACGCCGAGGTCACTCGGGAGGCCGACAACGCGTCCCTGCTGGTGCGGCTGAACGAGAACTCCCGCGCTGCCGAGGCCCTGACCGCGCTGGAGCAGGCGGAGATCGAGATCGAGACGTTCGCGCTCGGGCACCCCAGTCTCGACGAGGTCTTCCTGGCCCTGACCGGTAAGCGCACCGATGACGACCCCGAGGACTCTGCTGGTTCGGGCACCAGCAATGACGACGAGAAGGTGAACGCCTGATGACCGCCACCACGTCCACCCGGACCGTCGAGGCCAGCGCGGAACCGGAGAAGATCCGCAAGATCCTGGTCAGCGCAGCCGACCGCCCGCATCGGGCCGGACCGGTGAGCGCCTCCCTCACCTACGGCTGGCGTGCGCTGCTGAAGATCAAGCACGTCCCGGAGCAACTCTTCGATGTGACGGTCTTCCCGATCATGATGACCGTGATGTTCACCTACATCTTCGGTGGTGCACTGGCCGGCTCGGTGGGCGAGTACGTGCAGTGGTTGATCCCGGGGATCTTCGTGCAGACACTGATCATGATCACGATGTACACGGGTCTGACCCTGAACAAGGACATCTCCAAGGGTGTCTTCGACCGGTTCCGCTCGCTGCCCACGTGGCGGCCCGCCCAGCTGGTGGGTGCGTTGCTCGGGGACCAGGTGCGCTACACCCTCGCCGGGATCATCATCCTGGCGGTCGGGTTTGTGATGGGTTTCCGTCCCGACGGCGGTCTGCCCGGTGTGGTGGCCGCGTTCGTGCTGCTGCTGGTGTTCTCGTTCGCCGTCTCCTGGATCTGGACGGTGGTGTCCCTGTCCGTGCGCAGCGAGCAGGCGGCGATGGGGATCTCCATGTTCATCCTGATGCCACTGACGTTCGCCTCGAACATCTTCGTCGACCCGACGACGATGCCCAGCTGGCTGGAGAGCGTCGTGGAGGTCAACCCGGTCTCGGTGGTGGTCACCTCCGTCCGCGAGCTGATGACCGGGGTCTACGACGCCGGTTCGCTGGTGACCGTGCTGATCTACTGCGTGGTGCTGGTGGCCGTGTTCGGCCCGATCTCGATGTTCATCTACAACCGCAAGTCCTGACGGCGGAGCATCGCCGCGTACTCAGCCCTTGCCGTCGCGCTGGGGCTGAGTACGCTGAGCGCCCATGACGGCGTCGTCCCTGACCGACTGGCTGCTCGACTCCGACCCGGCGCTGCGCTGGCAGGTGGAGCGCGATCTCGCCGGCGAGCCGGAGCGGGTCTGGCAGGCGACCCGCGCTCGCGTGGCGGCCGAGGGTTTCGGTGCCCGACTGCTGGCCCACCAGGACGCCGACGGCCAGTGGGCCGGCGGGGCATACTTCCCGGCCGACTTCTCCAGTGAGCTGTTCGACGCCGAGGGGCAGCCGTGGACGGCGACCACATGGAGTCTGAACGCACTCCGGGAGTGGGGAGTTCCGCCGTCGGCACTCGGCGACACCGCTGACCGGTTGGCGGCGAACAGCCGCTGGGAGTACGACGACCTGCCCTACTGGGGCGGTGAGGTGGATGCCTGCATCAACGCTTTCACGCTCGCCAACGGCGCCTGGCTCGGAGTGGATGTCACGCCGGTCGCGGAGTGGTTCGTCGCCCGGCAGTTGCCCGACGGCGGCTGGAATTGTGAGTGGGTGGAAGGCTCGACCCGGTCCTCCTTCCACTCCACCTTGAACAGCCTGGTCGGGATCCTCGAGTGGGAGAACACCACGGGCGGCGCTGATGCGCTCCGGGACGCCCGGCATGCCGGTGAGGAGTACCTGCTCACGCGGAACCTGTTCCGGCGATTGAGCACGGGTGAACCGGTCGGCGACTGGGTCACCCGGTTCCGGTATCCGCTGCGGTGGTCCTACAACGTGCTCCGCGGATGTGACTACTTCCGTGCGGTCTGCCTCGCCGAGGAGCGCGGGCCGGACCCGCGGATGGCCGAGGCGATCGAAATGATCCGGGCGGCCGAGCAACCGGACGGCACCTGGGTGCAGGCGGGTCGACACCCGGGCCGGATGTGGTTCGAGATCGATGTTCCGGCTGGTGAATCGTCCAAGTGGCTGACGTTCTACGCCCGCCGGGTGCTGGACTGGTGGGACTCCCGCTCCCCCAGCTCCTGATCCGCCGGTGGCTCAGTTGAGGAGCTTGCGGACGGTGCGCAGGTTGCGGGTGGTGGTGTCCGCCTTGAACCGCTTCCGTGCCAGCACCTTGGCGATCGGCGTGTCCAGGCTGCGCCCCTTGGGGGTCTCCCAGTAGAGCACCCGCTCCCCTGCAGCAACCCGCTCCACGTCGTCGGCCCGCTCCGGCGGGCCGTGGACCGTCTCCTGCAGCGCCGCGAGCGCGCCGGCGTCCCGGCAGAACACCACGTACGGATGGTGCGTGGACTCGTCGGTGTCGAACGGGTAGTCGGCGGCGATCCGGGCCAGCTCGTCCTGCTCGACCACCTGCACCCAGGCGTCATAGCCGAACCGGTCCCGCAGAGCGACCTCCACCAGCTCACGGATCTGTTCCCCGGGCCGGTCGTCGGCGAGAATCACGTTGCCGCTGGCGAGCACGGTCCGCGCGCCTGGGAATCCGGCCGCGTCCAGGGTGGCGCGCAGGTCGGCCATCGTCATCGTCGTGCCCTGTACGTTCACCCCGCGCAGCAGCACCACCTGCGTCCTCATGATGAGGACGCTATCGCAGGATGCCGTGGTGCAGGGCGCGCAGCACAGCATTGGTGCGATCCCTCGCGCCGAGCTTGACCAGCACCGTGGAGACGTGATTCTTCACCGTGCCCTCGGCCAGGTGGAGTGTGCCCGCGATCTGGCGGTTGCTGTGCCCCTCGGCCACGAGCCGCAAGACCTCGAGTTCACGGGCGGTGAGGTCCTCGACCACGGCATTCTGCACACTCTGCGGCACCGGTCCGGAGCGGATGGCCCGCAGCATCCGGTCGGTGAGTGACGGGGAGACCAGCGTTCCGCCGTCGGCGAGGGTGCGTACCGCATCGGTGAGTTGCTCCACGGTGACGTCCTTGAGCAGGTAACCGCGCGCCCCGGCCGCCAGAGCCTGGAGCACCAGGGTGTCGTCGTCGAAAGTGGTCAGCACCAGCACGGCAACGTCCACGCCGCGCGCCCGCAACTCTTCCAGCACCCAGATACCGTCCCGGCCCGGCATCCGCAGGTCCAGCAGCACCACGTCGGGGCCGGTGGCGGCCACCACCTCCACGGCCCGTGCACCATCGTCGGCCTCCCCGACGACGTCGACCTCGGCGATCGTCAGCAACGTCCGGATTCCCTGGCGCACCAGCGCCTGGTCGTCGACCACCACGACGCGCGTCATGTGGCCGGAACCCGGACGGTGACGGTGAAGCCGCGGGCGCCATCGATGTCGAGCCTGCCGCCCAGGTCGGTCAGGCGTTCGGCCATTCCGCGCAGCCCGTTGCCCCAGGTGGGGCGGTCGGCCCCACGGCCGTCGTCGACCCCGGTCAGGACCACCTCCTGCCCGTGGCGGGCGATCTGGATCGTCAGGGTGCTCGCCTCGGCGTGCCGGAGCGTGTTGGTGACGATCTCCTGGACGGCTCGCAGGACCGCGGCACTGCGTTCCTCGTCAAGCCTGACATCGGCTTCGAGGTCGAGGCGTACGTTCAGGCCGGGGATGTCGGCGACCATCCGGTGCACCGCCGCCGGAAGATCAGACGGTGCCTCGCGCAGCTCGGAGACGGTGTGCCGCACGTCGGCGAGGAGGTCCCGTGCCACCGAGTCGGCGCGGTCGATGTGCTCGCGGGAGCGCTCCCCCGGGAGGTGCCGCGCGGCCTCGAGCTCCAGCGTGAGCACGGTGAGCTGGTGCCCGATCAGGTCGTGCAGGTCTCGGGAGATCCGCAGCCGTTCGGCCGATCGTGCCGACTGTTCCATCAGTACGGCAGCCGTCTGCAGCTCCACGTGCGCATGTGCCAGATCGCGGCGCATCCGCTGCTCCCGAATGAGGGCAAGGGAGCTGAGCACAGAAGCGATCTGGATCAGCAGATAGAAGCCGACCATCGCGAGCGGCTCACCGAACGCCTCCACCGGCAGATGTGCGATCCAGAGCACCACGGTATTGGCGACGACGATGCCGGCGACCACCCGAACAGGCACCAGATACGCGCTCACCGCAGCCACGACCACGAGGATCACGGCCACCAGCCCCGAAGCGCCGACCGCGAGGACGAGCGCCCACGAGGAGAGTACTGCCCCGGTGAGCGCCAGGTAGCGGCTCCGGGGACCGAGGGCGATCACGGCGAGCAGCAGGCAGAGTACGAACGCGATCAATATCCCGGTCCAGGCGCCGCGCCCGATATCAGTAGGCACAGCACCAAGCAGGACGGGTAGCGAGACACCGACGGCGACAGCGAGCATCACCAGGCCCGCCCACTCGTCCGACCCCATCCGCCGCATCCCCTCAGCGTACGGGCGAGGCTGCGTCTGGCACCCGTGCCAGAAGTCATGGGTCGCAGTGGTGACCACCGGCACCTGTGCACGAGCGATCGGTTCCCTAGCGTTCAGATATGACTTCTCATGACCTGGCGATCGAGGCGATCGATCTGCACAAGCGCTACGGCAGCACGACGGCGGTGGCCGGGATCAGTCTGGGCGTCCACCGGGGCGAGGTGTTCGGAATCCTCGGGACCAACGGGGCAGGAAAGACCACCACGGTGGAGATGATCGCCGGCCTGCGCCGGCCCGATGCGGGGCAGGTGCGGGTGCTCGGACTGGACCCTGCGGTCGATCGTGGGGAGGTCCGGCAGGTGCTGGGAGTGCAGCTGCAGTCATCGGCCCTGCACGGGTCGCTGACCGTCACCGAGCTGGTCGGCCTCTACTCGAGCTTGTACCCACGCCCGGTGCCCACCGGCGAGTTGATCAAGCAGGTCGGCCTCACCGAGCAGGCCACCACCCGGTTCGAGAAGCTCTCTGGTGGGCAGCAGCAGCGGCTCTCGATCGCGCTCGCTCTGGTCGGGAGGCCACGGGTGGTGATCCTGGACGAGCTGACCACCGGGCTGGATCCTCGCGCCAGGCGCGAGATGTGGCGGACGATCGAGAACCTGCGGGCGGGCGGCGTGACCGTACTGCTCGTCAGTCACGCCATGGAGGAGGTGGAGGCGCTCTGCGACCGGGTGGCGCTGTTCGTGGCTGGGCAGGTGGAAGCACTCGACACGCCGCAAGGTCTCACTGATCGAGCGGGGGTCTCCTCGCTCGACGAGGCTTTCGTTGCCCTCACAGGGCAAGAACCGGAGGAGGTTCGATGACGACGGAGATCCAGGCTCAGCGTCCAGGTCTGCGCGCCTGGCGCACGCTGGTGGTGTGCGAGGCCAAGATGGTCGCTCGCGACACCTCCGGCCTGATCGTGCCGCTCGGGCTGCCGCTGCTCATCCTGCTGATGAGCGCCTCGAGCGCGGGCGAACAGGTGGTGCAGAACGGTCGCACCGCCCTGGAGGTGTTCGTGCTGCCGCTGGCGCTGACCATCGTGATCGCGATGATCGCGATCGTGAATATGCCGAGCTTCCTCGCCTACTACCGGCGCACCGGCATTCTGCGCCGGCTCGCCGTGACGCCCGCCTCCCCCGCCCTGGTCCTGGTTGCGCAGCTGGTGGTCAGCCTGATCCAAGCGGCCCTCGGCATCGGTATCGCCCTGGCCGTGGCAGCGCTCGCCTTCGGTGCAGGCCCACCGGAGAATCTGGCGGCAGCGATCGGGTCGTTCACCCTCGCCAGCCTGGCGATGTACAGCGTCGGGATGGTGGTGGCCTCGGTGGCTCCGACGCCGAACTCGGCCGTGGCGATCGGCCTGGTGGCGTTCTTCGCTCTCGGTGCGCTCGGGGCATGTTCGGTGGCCCGGGCTCCCTGCCAGAGGGGTTGCAGACGGTCGGCGAGGTGCTTCCGTTCGGTGGTGCCGTCCAGTCCCTCGGCGCAGCGTGGGTGGGTGCCCCACTGGAGGCGACACCCCTGATCGGCATGGCCGTGACGGCGGTGCTCGGGTTCGCCATCTCCGCTGCCCTGTTCCGGTGGGAGTGACCGGGTTGGGGATCGTCGACGCAGTGGGGTGGGCGGGCGCGACCGCTGCCGTGCTGTTCATGCTCGTGTTCACCGTCGATGGATGGACACGTACCGGATACCGACCCGACTACCACCCTGTCAGCGCACTCGCGCTGGGAGGCCGAGGATGGCTACAGAAGGCCAACTTCATAGTCTGCGGGGGCGGGATCGCCATCGGAAGCCTCGCACTGATCGAGGTGAGCATCTTGCTGACACTCGGCATCGGCGTGTTCGGGATGGCCCTCATCGCCTCCGGCGTGTTCACGATGGACCCGATGCGGAGCTACCCACCGGGCACTCCTGCCGGGAATCCAGCGTCGTTCTCGCGCCGCCACGAGCTGCATGATCACGCCGGGATGGTGGTCTTCGCCACAGTACCGATCGCTGCGGGGATCGCGACCTTCACGCCGCAGCTGAGCGACCCTCTTCGGGTGTACTCAGCGGTGATCGCCGCTGTGGTGACCGTCGGGTTCCTCGCCTTCGGCCAGGCGTGGGAGAACGACTCCGCAAGGACTGGGTTGTGGCAGCGGCTGACCATTCTCGTCGGATGGTCGTGGCTCGCCGTGCTACTGGCCATCTCAGCCTGATCGCCGACGGCGGAAAAAGCCGTGACCAGGAGAGGCGCCCCTGCCAGGGTGGTCACCGTGCCCGGCCGGGTACGTCCACACCACCACGAAAGCAGGATCCACCCATGCACCCGATCGTCGTCTACGACATACACCGCCTCGAGCACAGGCAGCGACTCGCCGAGCTCACCCACCGCAGGACGATCCTGCGGGAGTTGAGGATCCGGAAGATCATCGCGCAACTCACTCGAGGCGGTCGGTCCACCGGCCGCCTTTTTGCTGTCCAGGGCACAGTTGCTGAACAGCAGGAGGAGAACCCCGACTACATCCGAGCCAGCTGACGCCGTCGCGCCAGTCGTTCGGTGGTGGCGGCTGGCGCTGACGCGCTGACAGAACACCAGGGCCCCGCAGGCTTCGTTCCTGCGGGGCCCTGCTGTGCCCTACCGGGTGATGGTGAAGCCGCCCCCGGCCACGCGCACGCGGTCCCCGGCCTCGGCCCGGCCACGCTGGGCGCCCCGCACGGTGAAGGTACGGCCCGTCCCGTCGGTGAGTGGCTCGGTGCGCACCCCATCGTCACCGGCGTTCACGTACAGCGCCGTCTCGCCGGTCTCGGTGCGGTACACGGCGCCGGCCACCGCGGGCCGGATCAGCACCCCGTCCAGGCGCAGGTTTCCGGCGCTGGTGCACCGCACCCGCACCGGTCCGGCCGGGATCGGCCGATCCAGCGGGAGCGGTCGCAGCGCGCCGGGGGCTTCGGTCAGCCCGGCGTCGCCGAGACCGCCGGCTGGTGTGGATCCGAGAACGGGGCCGTCGACGATCTCCCACTCGGCATGACCTGCCTCCTCGGCACGCTGCCACACGATCGGGTGCAGCCAGCCGCCGTCAGGGGTGTCGATCTGCAGCTCCACCCACTCCCCCGCGGGCACGCTCACGTACGCACCGCCGGAGAGGTTGCCCTCCCCGGTCCACGCGCCGGTGTCGGGACGTTCCACGACGCACCCGGCGCTCAGGGTCGCCGTCTCGGCCTCGACCACCCGTACCCCGTGGAGGTGCGTGATCTCCCGCATCGCCACAGCGGCCGCCGCCACCTCGGGATGGGCGTCCAGGAGCAGCATGACCAGCTGGGCGTGAATGGTGGACTCGGCGCCGCTGTTGCGGTTGATCCGCCCGTCCGGTTCGATCCCGTCCACGGTGACCCCGGTGGCCGGGTCGTATACCGGCTCACCGGCGGGGTTGGCGCCGAAGAACCAACCGGCAGCGAGCGCCGCCACCTCGGCGAGCCCGGGCCCGCCGGTGGCGTCCGAGGCGGCGAGCGCCGCCACCACCCGACCGTGCACACCGTAGGCGATCTGCGCCTCGGCCGGAGTGGGCGCCCAGGCATTCGCCGGGCCACCGGTGGCGAGCAGCAGCGGGGTGAAAGATCCGGCGTCGGCGACCGCCACGTCCACCAGGTCCGCCCGGCCCAGCACACCTCCGGCGCGGGCGAGCGCCTCGGGTGCGGCCGCGCCCCAGCCGTGCCAGAACCCGAGCGACCCGGTCCACGGCAGCACGGCACCGAACGGCCACGCGTCGGTGCCGGTGCCCATCCGTGCGATGCCCTCGGCGTAGTCGCGCAACGCCTCGGCCACCACCGCATCGTCGGGATCCACCTGGTGCACGGCGACCAGCCCGAGCACCGCCTCAGCGGTGGCGTCCGCGCCGCCGGCGATCAACCAGTCGGGCAGATCCACGCCGTCGCTGGTGACGGTCTCACCCACCCGGGCGAGCGACTCCTCGCCGAGCGCGGCGAGCGCCAGGTGCAGCCTGCCGGCGAGGAAGGCAGCAAACGCCGGGTCGGTGCGATGGAAAGCCGCGTACCCCTCCCCGAAGGCCCACACGGTGCGCGCGAGCCAGTAGGACTCGGCCGAGTCGGATGGGTCGGGGTACTCGACCGGTTCGGCGCTCGGGTTCAGCGTGCCATCGGCCTGCTGCCAGAGCACCACCCGCCCGGCGTCCGGGCCGGAGTCGTTCTGCAGGTAGGCGAGCGTGCGCAGGGTCCCGACGGCGTGCTCCCGGCTGCGCGGGTCGCCGCCGGCCTGCCAGTCGCGCAGGAAGACGACGGCGGCCCGGGTGATGTCGTCGGCGTTGTAGGCGCCCTGGGTCCAGTGCCCGGTGTCCGGGTCGAGGGTGCCGCCGCCGACGCGGGTGAACGTCTCGCCGTCGTAGTCCGCATAGGTCCAGGGGGCGAGCCCGGGGCTGCCCTGATCGTAGGTGCGGTGGTGCTCCAGCTCAGGCAGTGGCACCTCGTCGGTCAGGAACCGCAGGTGATCGAGGTTCGTCAGGCGGGCGGCGCCTCCCGGGCGGCCGGGAGCAGCAGCGGCAGGAACAGCGAGGGACGGTGCGGTGAGGGCCGACCCCGTGCCGAGGGCAGTCCCGGCAGCGAGCCCCAGGAACGCGCGACGTGACGTGCTCATCGTGACCCTCCGCCGTCGGGAATCGTGACCGAGGAACCCCAGCCCATGGCGGGATCGTGCACGGCCACAGCGAGCGTGGTGTCGGACTGGCCATAGTAGGCGAACCACTTCCCGTCAAACGTCACCAGGCCCTCCACGAAGGTGACGTTGGAGACCAGCCCGTGGGTGTCCTCGAAGGTCTGTGGCCGCAACCACGGCTCCTGCAGGCGGGCGAGCACCCGGGTGGGATTGTCCGGGTCGATCGCGATCTGACCGCACCGGTAGTCCACGTCCACGCTCCCGTCCTCGTGCACGGTGCGCGTGGCGCCGTTGGTGAGGAACACCAGCAGGCCGTTGTCGGCGAGCACCGGGGAGGTGCCGATCTCGACCAGGTCGGCGTCGAAGGAACCGGGGGTGGGCACGTACATCGGCTCGGTGTCGGGGGTGCCCGGGGTCCAGTGGATGAGGTCGTCGCTGGTGGCCCAGTAGATGCCGCCCTCGCCGAAGTACATCCACCACTGGCCCTGCATCTGGAAGGGCACGATCACGCCGGCCTTGGACCAGTTGAAGCCGCGCGGATCCATAGTCTTGAAGGTGTCGAAGTCCTCGAACAGGGGCCCGTGCTTGGTCCAGGTGCGTAGATCGGTGGAGGTGGCCAGGCACAGCTGGGCGCTGCGGCGATCCCAGCCGGTGTAGGTGAGGTAGTAGGTGCCGTCGATGACGGCGATCCGCGGGTCCTCGCAGCCGTACCGTTCGTAGTCCTCGCTCGGGGACAGGATCGGGGTGTCCTCGCGTTCGAAGTGGTAGCCATCCTTACTCCGGGCCAGGCCGATGTGGGAGACGATGTCCTCGGCGTGCGCGCGGTAGAGCAGCAGCACCTCGTCGCCGTCGACGAGGGCCGCCGGGTTGTACAGGTTGGCCGACTCCCAGGAGTTCCCGCGGGGCCGCAGGATCGGGTTGCCCTCGAACGGGGTGAACGGGCCAAGCGGGAACGTGGCCCCGGTGAAGATGCTGGGCACCGTGGACGCGGTGGCGGGCTCAGTGGAGGGGACGGTAGACATGGATTCCTTTCAGCCTTTGACGGCAGCGCCGATGTCGGAGGCGGTGAAGTACCGCTGGAACAGCAGGAAGAGGATCACCACGGGGAACGCGAGCGCGGTGGCGCCGGCGAGGATGGCCCCGTTGGGGTTGGCGGTGGACTGGGCAGCGTTGGAGATGTAGTTCGCCAGGGAGACGGCCAGGGGCTGCAGGGACGTGTCCTTGGTGATCAGGAACGGCCAGAGGAACTCGTTCCACGGGCCGATGAAGGTCACCAGCACCACCGTGACCAGCGCGGGCCGCACCATCGGGACGGCCACTGAGCGCAGGATGCGCAGTTCGGAGGCACCGTCGATGCGCGCGGCCTCGAACATCTCCTTGGGGAGAGCCTTGAAGAACTGGGTGAAGATGAACACGGCCGTGGTGTTGATCAGGAACGGCAGGATCATCCCGAGGTAGGTGTCGCCGAGGCCGTAGCTGCGGGTGATCTGCACGTACAGCGGGATCATCAGCAGCTGGAAGGGCACCATCTGCACCAGCATCATCAGCACCCAGGTGGCGCTCTTGCCGCGGAAGTCCAGCCGGGCCAGGGCGTACCCGGCGAGCAGCCCGAAGGTGACAGTGCCGAGCAGCACCCCGGCGGTGAAGATGAGGGAGTTCGCCAGTGAGCCGAGCAGGTCGATCCGGGCGTTGATGGCAGTGAAGTTCCCGAACGTCCAACCGGAGGTGGGGAACATCTCGTCCGGGGTGTTGGTCGGGTTCTCCTGGAAGGCGCCCACCACCATGAAGTAGAACGGGAATGCGAAGACGATGGCTGCGAGGGCGAGCAGGACGTAACGCCACCAGGTCGTGGTCCGTGTCATCTCAGGTCTCCCTGGTGAGTCGGTTGGCCGTGAGCGAGAGCAGCCCGACGGCGATCACCAGCAGCATGCCGATGGCCGAGGCGGTGTCCGGGTTCTGCTGCTGGATCCCCTGCTGGTAGATGAGCAACACGGGTGTGGTGCTTGCCCCGTCCGGGCCGCCGCCGTTGGTGAGCAGATACGGCTCGGTGAACAGGTTCGCGCCGGTGATGATGGCCAGGATCAGCACCAGCGTGGTAGCGCTGCGCACGCCGGGGATGGTCACGTGCCGGAAACGTTGCAGGGTGGTGGCGCCGTCCGTGGCGGCGGACTCGTGCAGCTCGGAGGGGATGTTCTGCAGGGCGGCGAGGTAGAGCAGGATGTAGAAGCCGAGCTGCTTCCAGGTGACATACAGGGCGATGCTCGGCATCGCCAGTGCGGAGTTCACCAGCCAGGACGGGTCCGGGGCGAGCGGACCCAGCACGCTGTTCACCAGCCCGCCGGAGGAGAACAGCAGCATCCACACGCCCACCAGGGAGACACTCGCCGTCAGGTACGGCACGTAGAAGGCCACCCGGAACGCGGCCGCCCACCGGATCCCCGCATTCAGGGCACTGGCCAGGACGAGCGCTGCGACCGCCGTCAGGGGCACGTTGATCACCAGGAACACGGCGGTGTTGCGGAACGACTCCAGCACCTGGGGGTCGGTGAGCACTGCGGCGAAGTTGTCCAACCCCACGAAGGGGCGTTCCACCTCCACGCCGGGTGCGGTGAAGAAGTAGTCGTGGAAGGCGATGTAGCAGGCGAACCCGAGCGGGAAGGCGAAGATCACCGCCACGAACACCATGTACGGCAGCGCAAACAGCGAGCCGATGGGGTTCCGGCCCAGCAGCCGGCTCCGGAGCGGGCCTCCCGCGCGCTGGGTGCGCGCGGGAGGGGCGGTCGCGACGCTCATGTCAGCCCACGAGCCCGGTGATCTCTTCAGCGGAACCGGAGAGGAACTCCTCGGTGGTGGTGTTGCCGAAGATCACCGCCGAGGAGTAGGCCTCGCGGAACACCTGCCAGGCCTCCACGGAGTTCGGGATGCTCGGCACATCGGCCACGCGTTCGGTCTGGCTGGCGAACTCGGCGTACATGGGGTTGGCCTCGAAGTAGTCCGGGAAGGTGCCGGCCAGGTCGACGCGCATCGGCATCTGCCCGGTGGCTTCGAGGAGCTGCCCGTCGGCCTCGGCGCTGGTGGAGAACTTCAGGAACTCCCAGGCAGTGGCCTGGTTCTCACAGGCGGTGAACATGGAGATGTTCTTGGAGTCAGCGAAGGTGACGACCTCCTCGCTCCCACCCGATGTCGGCACCGGCATGAACCCGACGTTCACGTCCTCGCCGTAGGAGGCGATCGCCCAGGGTCCGGCGAGCTGCATGGCGGTGTTCCCGGAGACCATGGCGTCGTCGGTGGCGGCCTCCTGCGGGGCGAGTCCCTCGGAGTAGATCGTGGACCAGAACTCGGCCACGGCGGCGCCGGCCTCGTTGTCGAAGGTGGCGGCCCCGTCCTCGACGAGCTGCGTGCCGCCGGTCTCAGCGAGGTAGAGCGGGTAGAAGTCGAACCACGGCTGGTAGAACTCGTTCGTCGGGGAGGGCCAGATGGCGGACTCCACGCCCGAGTCGACGAGCTGGCGGGCGCCGTCGAGGAAGTCGGAATAGGTGCTCATCCCCGGGTCCTCCGGGTCGAGGCCGGCCTGTTCGAAGAGGTCCTTGTTGTACATCACCATGACCGGGTTCGACTTCCATGGCAGCTGGTAGTAGCCCCCGTCGGTCTGGTAAGCGGTGGTGGAGTCACCGCCGCGCTCCTCGATGGAGGAGGCGCCGTCGTCGAAGGTGCTCAGGTCGACCAGGCCGCCCTGCTGCACCCAACCGGAGACGGCGGCGGTGGCGATGTTGTACACCAGGCACGGGGCGGTCCCGGCGGTGATCGCTGCGGTGATGGCTTCCTCGGAGGAGGAGCCGGCAGGGATCTCCTGGGCGGTGACCTGCTGGTCGGGATTCTCGGCGTTCCACGCCTCCACCACCGCCTCGCCCCAGGCGATCTCAGCCTCGTTGTTGGACAGCCAGATCTCGATCGGGCCGGTGCCGGCAGCGGCATCGTTCCCGCCGCCGGACTCGTCGCCGCCGCCGGAACAGGCGGCAAGCATCAGGGTGGTGGCGCCGACGAGCGCCGCAGTCTTGGTGAACTTCATCGTCCTTCTTCTCCTTGGGGGATGGGGGCAGTACGGGTGCTGTCGCGCAGCTGGAGGCGAGTGCAATCGAGCTCGATATTGCGCGCGGGCTCGCCGGCGATGTCGGCGAGCAGTGCCGTGGCGCTGACCCGGCCACGTTCGGTCGGGTCGGTGGCCACGGTGGTCAGGGCGGGAGAGAGGTGAGCGGAGAGGTGGTCGTCGTCAAAGCCGGCGATGGCTAGGTCCGCAGGCACTGACAAACCGATGCTGCGCGCATAAGAGAGGCCGGCGATCGCCATGGTGTCGTTGGCGTAGATGATGGCCGTAGGCGGCTCGGGCCGAGCAAGCAGCTCAGCCGTGCGGTCACGGCCGCTACCGGCGCCGAAATCACCCTCGGTGAGCAGATCGTCACTCCCGACGGCGGCCACGTAGGCCTGGGAGCGCACGTGGGAGTGGACGTAGTCCAAGGGTCCCGCCACGTGGGCGATCCGAGTGTGGCCATGGCCGCGCAGGTGGTCGACCATCTCGGCCATCGGGGTGGCGTCGTCGGTGCGCACGCAGGTGAAGGGGCTGGGGGCGTCGTAGGCGCCGAGTACCACACCGTGCAGGCCGAGCTGGTGCACGTACGGCACCCGCCAGTCGGCGCGGTGCAGATCGAGGATGATCACGCCGTCGGCACGACCGCTCGCCATCGCCCGGTAGGCGCGCTCTTCCGCCTCACGCGAGCCTGCCACCTGAAGCACCAGGGCCACTTCGGCATCGGCGAGCACCGACTCCACCCCGGCGATGAAGGCGGGGAAGAAGGTGTCCGAGGCGAGGATGGCCGGGTCGCGGGCGAGCACGATGCCGATCGCGTTGGCGCGGCTGGTGGCCAGTGCGCGAGCGCTGGCACTCGGCAGCCACTGCAGGTCCTCGGCAGCGGCGAACACGCGCGCCTTGGTCGCCTCCGAGATCGGACGGCGGCCGCTGAAGGCGTGCGAGACGGTCGCCTTGGTCACGCCGGCCTTGGCGGCGACGTCGCCGATGGTCGGTTTCGCCGGGCTCGGTTGTTGGGGCACTGCGCACCTCCTTCGCTGGGCTGACGATCGTGACGCTAACCGGTTTGACGATTGCAGGTCAACCGGTTTGATTCGTTTGATGAAAATCGGCTTCTGTGAGGTGGCGCATGCGCTGTGGCAAGCGGCGTGGGCGGCGATGGATACAGTGAGGCGCGTGAGTTCTTCGTCCAAGACCCCTGGCCGCGGCGATCCGATCGTCTGGATCGACTGCGAGATGACCGGCCTCGACCTGCATGGCGACGCGCTGATCGAAATCGCCGTGATCGTGACCGATTCCGAGTTGCACACCCTCGACGCGGGTCTGGACCTCGTGATCGCGCCCCCCGACGGCGTGGTGGAGCAGATGAACGAGGTGGTGCGCACCATGCACACCACCTCGGGGCTGCTCGAGGAGCTGCCGAACGGAATCTCGTTGGCAGACGCGCAGGCACAGACGCTCGACTACATCAAGCAGTTCGTGCCGGACCCGGGCAAGGCGCCGCTGGCAGGGAACTCAGTGGGAACCGACAAGGCGTTCTTGGAGCGGGACATGCCCGAACTGACCGGGCACCTGCACTACCGGATCATCGACGTCTCCTCCATCAAGGAACTCGCCCGACGCTGGTACCCGCGGGCGTACTTCAACTCCCCGAAGAAGGACGGCGGGCACCGCGCCCTGGCCGATATTGCCGAGAGCATCGACGAGCTGCGGTACTACCGGGCCGTACTGTTCCCGGAGGACTCCAAACTGCCGGACTCCAAGTCTGCGCAGCGTGCGGCGGCACTGATTGCCTCCTCCCCCACGCTGCCGTCGCCGGCAGACCCGGACGCACAAGCGAGCACGTGAGCGGGCAGCGCCGCCAGCCGCCCGTTGCGCGGCCGCGTCACGGCGCGCCCGACGGGAGCGATTACTCCCGGCTGACGTGGTAGTCGAGGAGGACCGTGAGCAGGCCGCGAAGTTGCTCACGCTGATCGGCATCCAATGGCGCCATGAACTCCGCTTGAGCCGCATCGACCTCGGCAAGCAGGTCAGTGGCCATCCGGTCGCCCGCGGGGGTCAGCGACACCACATTTCGTCGGCGGTCATGCGGATCGACGGACTGCCGGACACAACCGCGCGCCACGAGTAGGCGGACACCCTCCGTGACGTCGCTACGGTCCAGCGCCGTGCGCGCCCCCAGCTCCGCCTGACTCATGGCGCCGGACTCTTGCAGCGTCAGGAGCATGACATAGGGCGGCGGTCGGAAGTCGTGGATGGCGAGGTGCTCGTTCACCAGAAGACGCCCACGCCGACCGGTTTGGTTGAGCAGCCAGGTGACGTGCCCACGGATGGGGCGAGGCGGAGGCGGCTTCGGTTTCACGACTATCGATCCTATTCCGGTGGGACTTGACAGACTCGCACGATCTCATATCGTTGGTCTTGCCAACGTTGGTTAACCCAACGAATATCACAGCGACGTGTAGCGGTCCAGGCACACCTGCCAAACCGTGCTGCAGACCTCGGACTCCAGAGGCACCACATCCTCCCGGTGACCGTGGCAGCGCCGCACGCTCCGCCGTCGTGCGCTCAGCCGACGCCACGACAACATCTGCAATCGACTCCAGACGGATCGGAACGGGAGAATCGATGAAATCTCAGGGATACAGGACACCTGCGCTGCGCCGCCGCAGCTTCCTCACCGTCACAGGCGCGTCAGTCGCGGCCATGATCGGCGCCTCCGGTTGCTCTCGACCGGAAGATGCCGGCGGTGGCACCGAGGGCTCCGCTCTGACCGTGACCTGGTGGGGCGAAGGCGACCAGAACACGCGCCAGTCCGACGCCATCGCCGCCTTCGCCGAAGATCGCGGCGTAGAGATCGAGACTCAACCGACGAACTTCGAGGGCTACTTTGACCGCCTTGCCACCCAAGTAGCAGGCGGCAACGCGCCCGATGTCTTCCAGCTGTACATGCCGACGATGGGCGAGTACGCCGACCGAAACGCCCTGCACGACCTGTCCGAGTTCCTCGGCGAGACGATCGACGACACGAATCTCGAGACAGGCGCGATCGAGGGGAGCCTGCTGGAGGATCAGCTCTTCTTCCTCCCCCTGGGCCTGTCGACCCAGCCTGCATTGATCTACGACCGGACCGTGTTCGCAGAGCTCGGGGCACCGGACCCGGATCCGGACTGGACGCTGGACGACTACGTCACACTCCTCGAATCGCTCACCGACGCGCTCGGAAGCGATGGTTTCGGATCGGCCGAGTTCGGGGGCGACGGAATCGTGTTCGAAGCCTTCGTCCGCTCCAAAGGCAAGGAGGCGTTCACCACCGATGGTGCGCTCGCGTTCGAATCCGACGATCTCCGCGAATGGTTGCAGTTCTGGGAAGACCTTCGCCAACGCGAGCTCGTCGTCCACCCGCGCCTCATCGAAGGAAGCGGCTTCGAGGCTTCTCCGCTCATCACGGGCCAGGCGCCCATCGCGTACGCCTACTCCTCGAAGGGCATTCAGGGATACGCGTCGCTGACCGACCACGACCTCGACTTCCTCCCCTTCCCCCGCTACGACGCATCGACCGATCGGCGCGAACTGGTGGCACCGGTCGAGTGGATGGGCTTGGCGGCGGAATCACCCAGTCACCAGCTGGGGGCTGAGCTGCTGAACTTCTTGGTGAACGACGAAGGTGCGGCGAGAGCCATGGGGATCGGGCACGGAGTGCCCGTCAACAACCAGATTCGAGAGGCATTCGCCGCCTCGGGTGAGTTGGATCCGCTGGTCCAGAAGGTGTACGACAACGTTGCCGAGGCAATCGAGTTCTCCACTCCACGACCCATGTACCCGGCAGGCGCAAGCGAGCTCCTCGGCGGCACCGACCCGGTGATCGACCGCGTGAACCAGCAGGTCGCCTATGGCGAGGCGACCGTCGGCGAAGCGACTGAGCAGTTCTTCAGCGAAGCGGAACGGCTGCTCGGCTGATGGCGGTACGAACCGACGACTCCCGACCGCGCACTCGTGGCAGACCAACGCTGCGCCGCGGACGCGAGAATCGCGCCGCGTTCGCGTTCCTGGCACCCTGGCTGCTCGGGGCCGCACTCCTCACTGCAGGGCCCATGCTCGCCTCGCTGTTCCTGTCGATGACAGACTTCGACCTGCTCTCGACACCGTCCTGGGTAGGCCTGGACAACTACGAGCGGATGTTCACCGACGACCCGCGGTATCTCGCATCGATCAAAGTGACCACGATGTACGTTCTGATCTCGGTGCCGCTCTCGGTCACGGTGGCACTCCTTGTTGCCGTTCTGCTGAACCAGAAGGTCCGCGCCCTCGGATTCTTCCGAAGCGCCTACTACCTACCGTCATTGTTGGGCGGCAGCGTCGCGATCGCCATTCTCTGGCGGCAGATCTTCGGGAACGACGGTCTGATCAACAACATCCTGGCGCTCGTCGGCATCGACGGCCCGGGATGGATCTCCACCCCGGAGTATGCGATCTGGGCGCTGATCTTCCTCCATGTATGGCAGTTCGGTTCCCCCATGGTGATCTTTCTCGCCGGGCTCAAGCAGATCCCGCCAGAACTGAAGGAAGCAGCTGCAGTGGATGGCGCCGGGGCGATCCGAACATTCGCCGTGATCACACTGCCACTGCTCACGCCACTCATCTTGTTCAACCTGGTGATGCAGACAATCGTGTCCTTCCAGGCCTTTGCTCCGGCCTTCATCATCAGCGGCGGAACGGGCGGCCCGGTGAATTCCACACTCTTCTACACGCTCTACATCTACCTCGAGGGTTTCGGAAACTATCGGATGGGTTACGCCTCCGCGATGGCATGGGTCCTCCTACTCATCATCGGAGTCTTCACAGCATTCATGTTCCTCACCTCTCGGCGATGGGTTCACTATCAGGACGGGAGGGATACCTGATGCGAGTAACGAAGCTCGAGGAACGGTCAGTCCCAGTACGGCGGATCGCGATCTACGTGGCCTTGTGCGCCGGCCTGGTCGTGATGCTGTACCCGCTGACATGGATGCTCTCGGCCTCGGTCAAGGCTGAGACCGACATCTTCACTGAAGCGAGCCTGTGGCCGACCGAATGGGATCTCGGCAACTACACCGATGGCTGGTGGCAGATGGAATACCCGTTCGGGGTGTTCTTCACCAACTCGTTCGTCATCTCCGCCCTGGCAATCATCGGCAATCTGATCTCCTGCTCAATGGCCGCCTATGCCTTCGCCCGCCTCGACTTTCGTGCGAAGCGATGGCTCTTCGCCAGCATGCTCGTCACCATCATGCTGCCGTTCCACGTCACGGTCGTCCCTCAATACGTACTGTTCAGCTCACTCGACCTGATCAACACGATCGTTCCCCTCGCACTACCGAAATTTCTCGCAGTCGACGCATTCTTCATCTTTCTGATGGTGCAATTCATCCGAGGAATCCCACGCGAATATGACGAAGCAGCGGCGGTCGACGGGTGCAGCCCTGTGCACATCTTCCGGCGAATAATCCTGCCACTCTCATTGCCAGCACTCCTCACGACGGCGATCTTCACGTTTCTGTGGACGTGGAACGACTTCTTCAGCCAGCTCATCTACTTGAGCAGTCAGAGCAATTACACCGTGCCACTCGCGCTTCGGCTGTTCATCGACTCCACTGGCGGGGAATCAGCATGGGGACCCCTCATGGCCATGGCCGTACTGTCCCTCATTCCGGTCCTCGTCGTCTTCGCGATCTTCCAACGGATGCTGGTCGATGGCGTCGCAGCCTCCGGGATCAAGGGATAACCACATCAACTAAGAACTGTACAGAAAAAATGCACCGACACCGAAAGGACAACGCTAAGTGCTTCACGCAGATGAGGGACGATCACCCGATATCGTCCTGATCGTTGCCGACGACCTGGGGTTCTCCGACATCGGCTGCTACGGCGGCGAGATCGACACACCCGTGCTGGACGGACTGGGCCGGGCGGGCACACGCTTCTCGCAGTTCTACTGCTCGCCACGGTGCAGCCCCTCACGGGCGTCTCTCCTCACCGGCCTTCATCCACACCAGGTGGGCGTCGGAATTCTCACCGGTGACGAGCGTCCGCACGGGTACCCTGGGGACCTCGACGCGAACTGCGCGACACTGCCGGAGCGACTCCGGGATGCCGGCTACGGCACGTATCTCAGCGGGAAGTGGCACCTCTCGGCGGAGGTGGACTCGCCACAGTCGTCGTGGCCGACTCGCCGAGGTTTCGAACGCTTCTTCGGCACCTTGCACGGGGCCGGCTCGTTCTACGAACCCGTCTCTCTGATGGACGGGGAAGATCCGGTGGACGTGTCAGCCCTTCCGGATGACTTCTACTACACCGATGCCATCGCCGATCGGGGCGCGACGTTCGTGACCGAGCATGTCCGGGAGCGAGGGGACGATCCGTTCTTCCTCTACCTCGCATTCACGGCCCCACACTGGCCACTGCACGCCGACGAGGACGACATTGCACGGTACGACGGTCGGTACGCCGAGGGGTGGGATCAGTTGCGCCGACGTCGAAGCGAACGCCTGGAGGAGGAAGGCATCCTGGACGGCCACGCCAGGCTCAGCGAGCGCGACTCTCACGTCCCTTCGTGGCACGACGCACCGGACCAGGAGTGGCAAGCGCGCAGGATGCAGACCTATGCGGCGCAAGTGACGCGGATGGACGCTGCCATCGGTCGGGTCGTGGAGGCGCTGGACGCCCAGGGGCGGCTGGAGAACACGCTGATCGTGTTCCTCACCGACAACGGGGGCTGCGCCGAAGAGGTCCCCGTCGGGCAGGACACACGGTTCACCCGATTGCCTTTTGTGTCCGCGACCACCCGATCGGGCCAGGAGGTTCGCTTCGGCAACTCTTCCGAGATCAACCCTGGTCCGCCCGACACGTTCACCAGTTACGGCCGCGAGTGGGCGAACCTCTCGAACACTCCGTTCCGCGAGTACAAGCACTGGGTCCACGAAGGCGGGATCGCCACTCCGCTCATCGTGCACTGGCCGAACGGTATCGATGGCCACCAGCTCTGCCGGGCGCCGGGCCAGTTGGTCGACCTCACGACGACCTTGCTTGATGTGGCAGGCGCGGGGCGAACGCCGGGGTCCGGTTCACCCCAGACGGAGGGACGAAGTCTGCTGCCGGAGCTCCGCGGTTCAGACACTCCCCCGCGCGTGCTCTTCTGGGAGCACGAAGGAAACGCAGGATTGCGATGGGGGCGGTGGAAAGCCGTCCGTAAGCACGGCCAGCCATGGGAGTTGTACGACCTGGACGAGGACCGGACCGAGCTCAACAACCTCGCTTCGGCCGAGCCCCGACTGTTGAGCCTGATGAGCGGGGTGTATGAAGATCGGGCGGCCCGCTACGGCGTCATTCCCAGAGATCAGGTGCTGGCTGGCTACGAAGGATGAATACTGCAGCACGCTCGACAGCACGGGACGCCCGGTGGTGTGCCGATCACCACACCATCGGGCGTCCCGAGGCGGCCTGATCGTTCGCTACACTGGTGGATCGCAGCCGCCGTGTGCGGATGTACTTGGTGGCTATAGCTCAGTTGGTAGAGCACCGCGTTGTGGTCGCGGGGGTCGCGGGTTCAAGCCCCGTTAGCCACCCCAGACGAGCGAGGTGTGAACTTTCGCCCGAGAGACCATTCTCGGGTGGGGTTCGCACCTCGCTCTCGTTCCGGGTGTTCATGCGTAGCCGACTGGCATGCAGATGCGCCCCCACGGCGCGCCGCGTTTCAGTGCTGATCGGCACCTTCTCGCGGTGCCACTCGACCAGTCGCGCCACCGTGGCGCCATGCCTCATGCGGCACCATCAGCACGAACCCGGCCGTCCGCACGTTCTGCGCCAGACCGGCCAGAGTCCGTCGGGCGTCCCCGCTTCGAGTTGAGCCGGTGACGGCGGTGCTGGAATCGGCTCCCCGGCGGTCTGAGAGACATCCAAGACGTAGGCGGGGCGCACGCCGACCGCGGAGTTACCGGTCGGTGGCGAGAATCGCGTAGATCAGGGTGTCGGTCCACTCGCCCTTGCTCCACCAGTCTTGCCGCAGATGTGCCTCCTGCCGCATCCCCACGCTCGCGGCGAGTTTCGCGGACCCCGCGTTGCGGCCGTCCATCTGCGCGGCCACCCGGTGCGCCCGGTAGTGGTCGAAAGCGAGGTCGAGTACGGCACGCACCGCCTCGGCCGCGTAACCGTGGCCTCCGAACCCGGGATCGAGCACCCAGCCGATCTCCGCCACCCGCCGCTTGCGATCCGTGAACCACAGCGTCACGTCCCCGATCGGCTCATCGTCCCGTTCGATGATGAGGGCCAGCGCCCCGCTGTCGCCGTCCAGGTCGGTCTTCTCCGCACGCTCGGCGGCGTGCCGTTCCGCATCCTCGATCGTCCACGGCTCATCCAGGAGATACCGGGCGACATCAGGGCGCGAGTAGACGCTATGCAGCCACGTACAGTCACCTGGGATGTGCCGGCGCAGGCGCAGACGGTCAGTGCAGACAGGGAACGAAACCGCCTCACTCACCCCGCAAAACTAACATAGTACGGCTACAGGGCCGAACATTGTTTGGATACGGTGGAGGGGTGAGCTACTGGGAGCACCGCAAGCCGCAACGCCGCACGCGCGTGGTCGACGTGGACGGCATCGCCCGCATCTCCACCGAACTGCTGGACGACGGAGGCTTGCGAGCCCTAACCATCCGCGCTGTCGCGGGGAAGCTCAGTGTCGCGCCGGCGAGCCTCTACTCGCGCGTTGCACGCGTAGACGACCTGTTCGACCTTGCCCTGGACAACGCCCTCGCACAGGACACGGCCATCCAGCGGGCCATCACGGACGCCGGCCTGCACGACCTGATGCTGACCTACTACCGACATCTCGCCCGCCACCGCTGGGCAACCCAGGTGATCGCGATGCGCGCGCCCCGCGGGCCGCACTACCTTCAACTCTCGGAGCGCATGTGCGCACTCCTCGCCGATGCAGGCGCCCGGGACCCGCTCGGAGCCGCCTATGCACTCTCCAACTTCGTGATCGGGAGCGCGACCACCACCTCGATGGCAGGAGATGAACGCACGGCCCCTGTCGATCCTGAGATCGCCCCGCTCTACTCGCGACTGCACCGAGACCATGCCGTAGACAGCGAATCGATTGTCGCAGCCGGCCTCGCGCCCCTCGTGGCGCACGTGGTTCTGTAAGAGGGGTCGCCCGCGCCAACGATACGGAATCTTCCAGCACGCCATGCGATATCGGGAAGTTGCAGTGGCGGCCATCTCCTCGATCCGCAGCATCGTCAGATAGTTGAGGGAAAGCTCGCGGGCATCGGTGAACACCGGCCGAGCCGCTTCGTGGCCGCGGATGCACCAGACCCTGTTGCGCTCAGACGGTGCCAGGAGAAGCAAACTGTGGTTGCTGATGCTGCGGAGCAGGAGGTTCTTGGCAGCCGCCAAGACGTCCGGAGTCATGGAGATAGGTGTGGTTCAAGTCGTTCGAGGTAGTTCTTGACGAGCGCCTGGGCGTCGCGCTCCGAGAGCTGCCCTGCCATCAACAGTGTCCCGACGCCGTGCGCCAGCGCCATCACTTCCAGGGCGAGGCGGCGCGCGGCTGTGGCGCTGAGTTCGTCGGACTGCAAGACCCCGGCAAGATGGTCAGCAAGCCCGCTCAGATGCTTCTGATAGGCCCGCCCTGCCATGCCGGGGTTGGCGATCGCCACCCCCTCCAGGGAAACCCCGACTCGATGGAAACCTTCGCTCGCCGTATCGGTCGGTAGCGCCTCGTCGACGAACGCCTTGATGACGTCGAGTCGCGATTCACATCCCCTCTGTCGACGGGCGCGGGCCCGCCATCGTTCGACACTCTTGTCAGCGAGCCGGTCGAGCGCGGCTCCGAGGAGCTCGTCCTTGGTGCTGCCGTAGTACTGGACGAGCCGGAGGGATACGTCCGCTTCGGCGGCCACGGCTCTCATGGTGACGGCGTTGACTCCACCGCGGGCCAGGAGGCGCTCAACAGCCTCCATGATCTCGGCCCTGCGCCCGGACTCCGTCATCGAAAGGATCCCTCCATCTCCCGATGATACATTCGTATCAGGTGATACACGCGTATCAAGGAGGGGAATGCCATCTCCGTCGCAACGCGGGCTGTGGACGTCCTGTCTGGCTCAGCTGATCGTGGTGCTGGACATCTCGGTGGTGAACGTCGCACTGCCTTCGATCCAGGCCGACCTCGGACTCGGAAGGGTCTCCGCGTCGTGGGTGGCAATGGCTTACAGCCTCGGCTTCGCCGGATTGCTCCTGGTCGGCGCGCGACTGGCCGACGTCGTGGGCACCGCGAGATTGCTCGCCTGGAGCGTGGGGACATTCACCCTGGCGAGCCTCATCGGGGGCCTCGCGACGGACGGTTGGGTGCTCATCGCAGCCCGTGCCGCACAGGGCATCTCTGCCGCCGCGCTGTCTCCGGCGACGTTCACGTTGCTGACGACCACCCATGCCGAAGGCCCGGGTCGAACGCGAGCAATCGCAGTCTGGACTGCCGTGAGCCTCGCAGGAGGCGGAATGGGCAACATCGTCAGCGGGGTGCTCACCGACCTCATCTCGTGGCGAGCCACCTTGTTGATCAATCTACCCATTGGACTCGGAGTCCTCATCTCAGCACTCGTCCTCCATCGACGAACCCCGGACCAGCGCCGCGCGGGACGTATCGACCTGCTCGGCGCAGGGCTAGCAACGGCCGCATTCACGTGTGCCACCTACGCGCTGTCCGTCCCCGGCGAGGGAGCGATGAGGGGCCTTCCAGTCGTCGTCGGTACGACAGCAGTCGCGCTGTTCATCGCGCTCTTTGTTCAGCAGCACCGCACGCCTCACACACTCGTGCCGGGTGCGCTCGCACGAGACCGACTGATCGTCCTCGGTAACATCGCGACCGCACTGACGGGCGCATGCTTCCAAGTCGGCTTGTGGTACTTCTTGACCTACCGGATGCAGACTCAGTTCGGCTATTCGCCGATCCAGGCCGGTCTGGCCTTCCTCCCGCTCACCGCCAGCATGCTGGTCGTCAACCTCTGGCTCACGCCCCGCCTCATGAAACGACGCACGCCCCGGTCGCTGATCGTGGCAGGTGTCGTGAGCACCGTTCCGGGCCTGATCTGGCTCACAGTTCTCGACCACGGTCCCTTCGCCCTCACCATCCTGGTGCCCACCGTCGCGATCGGGATCGGCGGTGGCCTGATGAACACTCCGCTCGCCACGCTCGTCACCACAGGAGTCCGCCCCGAATACGCCGGCGCAGCCTCTGGCCTGATGAACACGGCGAAGCAGTTCGGCGGCACGATCGGTCTCGCCGCCGCGACCACCGCGGCCGCCATCACCGGCACCGACAGAGCCGCCTTCCTCCTCATGGCCGCAGCCGTCGTCGCCGTGATCGCCGCGGCGGCCACGATCCCCACCCACCGCTGCGGACCACAGCACACATGACACCAGGGTCACGTCGTGACCCACTCCAACGCCCCGCTCAGCATCGAGGGACGCCGATGACTCATCGAGAGATGCGAGACGCGCCCCAAGCGTTCGCGTGGAACACGGATATCGTCCACGCACAGTCGCATGACCCGACTGCGTCAGGCGAGATCGCCATTGGCTCCGTCAATTATCAAACTCTGTGGTCTTTTGCTGGCGCTGTTTCGCGTTCTTTCGCCCCAGCAGACTTCCACCGATCAGTGCTGCGCCCACTGCGATTGCTCCTATCTGGAGTGCGGTGAGCGCTGTGCCGTCGGCGAGCCGGGCCAGTAGCCCGAAGTCGTCGTTCCACAAGCCACCGACTCCGTTGATTACCAGAATGATTCCGACGATTTCTATGACTGCTCGCATGAGTTCTTACCTTTCGGTGGCTATTCTTCGACCCAACCGTGACTGGCTCTGACCGTTGGCGGCGCATGGGTCACGGGTGAGCGCCTTGCGGGTCTGCGGGTGCCTGCTCACCAGTCCCGTTCGACATTGAGATCCTGTGGCACCTCGACTTCAAAGCGGGCGTCGCAGATCGCGATGCCGTGGCATCCGGCATCGATCTCCAGGGTGTCGCCGTTGAGTTCCCACGTGAGCCGCTCGAAGCCTGCCGTATGTTCGAACCAGCGGGTGACTTGGATATCCTCGCGATCGGTCGCGACAACATCTGTGGCAACTTCGTTCGTCTTGAGAATCAGGGTCTCGCCGGAGTAGGGGAAGGTCTTGATCTCCGGATCGGCGTTCGAAGCCTCTGTAGTGCAGCCGACCAGCCCGAGCGACGCGAGGGATAAGGCGACCACGGCAAGAAGGCACTTGCTCACTGGTCGCCACAGGAGGGTGCGTGTCTCTTTC
Organism: Ruania alba; assembly: GCF_900105765.1. Taxonomy (NCBI): domain Bacteria; kingdom Bacillati; phylum Actinomycetota; class Actinomycetes; order Micrococcales; family Ruaniaceae; genus Ruania; species Ruania alba. The sequence goes on along the minus strand of NZ_FNTX01000001.1, from coordinate 720,988 downwards.
ATGGGGAATCTCCAGATAGTTCAGTGAGCTTCGACGATCGGGGAAGTTCTGGACGATGACGGCGCGTTGCTCATCTGCCGATCCACTCCAGCGCGGATTTGTCTCACACGGCGAGGACCGCGCCCTCGTGCCCTTGCTATCCATCCGGATGCTGACGACGAAAAATTGCAAGCGCGAGCAAGGTCCCCAGACTCATGGCGTCGGGCGTGAGCGCTCCTCCCTCCTCTGCGCCTTCACGTTGTAGCACAAGTGTGCTTCTATAATTCACGCAGTGTAGCACGACCGTGCTAGCATGTGCCCATGCCTCGAAGAATGGACAGGGATGCACGCAAAGCTCAGCTTGCGGAGGCGGTGTGGCAGGTGATCCTCGATCAGGGCATCTCGGCGGTGTCGGTTCGCACAGTCGCCGAGCGCGCGGGCGTCGTCGTCGGCTCCCTCAGGCACGTCTTTCCGACGCGTTCGGAACTCGTGCAGTTCTCCGCCGAGCTCATGATGGAACGCGTGACCGAGCGGCTTCTCGCCACCGCACCCCACGATGACCCACGCGAATATGCGCTGGCGATCATCAAGAGTGTTCTCCCCCTCGACCCGGACAGTCGGGCCGAATATGAAGTCAACCTCGCACTCCTTGCGGAACGCGCCGCAGTGCCGGGCCTACAGCAGGTGAGCCTCGATGCACATCGGCAGCTCGCCGGACTCTGCGCCCGCCTCGTCGAGATGCTGACAGGGCAGGCTGGGACGCCAGATGCGGCATCACTGGCACGTCGACTTCACGCACTGATCGACGGGCTCGCGTTCCACCTGTTCCACCAGCCCGTTGACAGCGATGTCACCTGGGCGCTCTACTTCATCCAGGATGAGTTGGCCACTATCGCCGGCGAGGCGAGCACCTGTGGAATCTCGCGCTGAGCCGACATTCCTCGGGTTGCGCACCTTCAGTCATGAGTCACCAACCGTGACTACTTCGAGGTGAGCTTCTTGGCCCACCGGGACCTGTAATCAGGGTGGTCGCTCCATGTTGCTGCCAGGGAAGCCAGGAGCTGGTCACTGAAACGAGCGGCTTCCGCCTCGGCATCGGCGCCGAAGACATACTCCCCCGCCTTGACCAAGGCGCTTGCGCCGGTGAACCACGACATCAGATCACCCTCCGCACCAGCCCTGCGCATCTGCCCCGCGACCTTGAGGACGCGCCCATAGGCCTGCAGCACCTCCGTAGGAAGATCCTCCTCGGCAAGCCGTTCTTCCACAAAGTTCCCCAGATCACTCATCGTGACACCTCCCTGACATCGACTCAGACCCCGAAGGGGGCGAGCACTGCGCCTCCGAGTGGACAGTTCCCATCCTAGCACGACCGTACTATTTTGGGTTTGCATCGGGGCCCTCGTAGAAGATGCGGCTGTTGACCTGTCCGGTTGCGACGAGATCCCCTTGGGTGTCCGTGACGTGCACTTCGGTGAGTGTTCCCGAATGGGTTCGATGCACGACCGTGGCTGTTGCGGTGAGGTCCGTGCTGGCTGATCTCAGATAGTTCACGAGGAGATTCGTGGTCGCGCCACCGGAGGCCGGGACATCGGGTGAGATACCGGATGCCGATGCGGCGGCACCGACGGTGTCGATCAAGGTCGCGACGGCACCGCCGTGCAGCACGCCGGGAGTGGTCGTCAATGCTTCGGAGAACGGCATCACGAAGGTCACGTGATCGATGTCCGCTGAGCGCGCGGTGATGCTGAGAGTCTGCGCGACGGGCGATTGCAGAACGATGTTCTCGATCCAGTGATTGGCAAGCGGGTGCATGTGGACTCCGGGTAGTCGAGGCGGTGACGATCGTGCTGGCGTTCAAGAATCGCCTCTGCAGCGGCTGGTTGCCGATGACCTCACAGGTCATGCACCCCCGACTCCTCGGCGCCCAGCTCTTCGGCACCCGCCCGCTTCAGGTCAGAGCGAAGACGGCGCTTCTCGTCGCATCGTCGCTCGGGTAGAACGCCTCGATACGGAGTTCGTCGACGGTGACGTCTCGTGCGGACTCCACTGTTGCGGAGATGCTGAAGAAGCGCAGCATGGCGCCATCGATGGTGAGTTCAAGTGGCATCACCACATCGGAGGGTGCCAGCCGACCGGCACCATCACCCGGGTAGGCGGCTGCTTCCACGGCGAGATCACGCAATCGCACATCACCGTCACGGTCGAATCTGGCCCGAACCTGGGCAAGCAGGCGCGAGCGCCACTGCCCCAGATTGGCAATCCACGGAGCCAGACCTTCAGGGTGCAACGTCAACCGCACCGCGTTCATGGGCGGCTCCAAGAGATGGGCCGCGCATCCGGCGAGCAGGAGATCGGTCGCCGCGTTGCGATCGACGATGTCCCACCACCGGTCGAGGACAAGTGCGGGAAAGGGCATGTGCGCCTCTAGGAGCGACTGCAGTGCCCTGCTCACTGCCAGCAATTCAGGTGCATCGAGTCCACGCTCGGGATGGGTCGGCGCAAGGCCCGCGGCTAGCATCAGATGATTGCGTTCGCGCAGTGGAACCTCCAAATGGTGCGCGAGCCGTTCGATCATCTGTCGTGTCGGCGTGGACCGCCCCGTCTCCACGTAACTCAGATGACGCGTCGACACATCGGCCCGTGACGACAACTGGAGCTGGCTCAACTGCCGCCTGACCCTCCAGGCCCGCAGGAGCTCACCAATCGGTGTCGCACTCATGGCGGTCACGCGCACCATCGTAGCCAGACGTCATGGTTTCCATGACTCTAAGAATCATGAGAACCATGGCTCCTTCGCGGGAACCCGTGCAAGTTCGACGTCGGAATCCACCTCTTGACCGTGCGTGCGCACAGGGCTGGTCGGCTGGCATGCGTGCGACGACAGCCGAGCGCGGGGCGGCCCAGGTCCGGATGCCGGACCGCGGCCTTGATAGTCTGCGGGCAGGGCTTCTCGATGAGCCTGCCGCCCGCGCCGAGATTTTCGGCCTGGTGAACACATCGAGCGCATCTTCTGCCAGAGGTTCTCGTGACTGTCACGGCGCCCCGGACGGCAACGCGGGCACCGACCATGCTGACGGCACCGAGATAGCGATGAACTCATGCACTTCACCCTGAATGATGCCAAGACGGCCGCGCGAACGCTGCGACGGAGCCTGGCCGCGGCTGACGCCTCCATCAGTCATAGCCGCGCTCTGGAGATCGTCTCGCAACAACTCGGCTTCACCGACTGGAACACCGCATCAGCTCGACTGTCCGCCGTGCGCCCTGGCATGGGTGCATCGGTCCCGGTGCTCCGCATCCACGACGAATCCCTCGCAAGAGAGTTTTACCTGGACTATCTGGGCTTCACCGTCGAGTGGGAACACCGTTTCGAGCCTGGGATGCCCTTGTACCTGCGAATACGCCGCGACGAGACGACCCTCGACCTCTCCGAGCATCACGGTGATGGCACGCCAGGAACCGTAGTCTGGGTACCCGTAGCCAACGCTGTCACTTTCCTCGCCGAGATCTCCACACGATCGCACCCACGGCTCAACCCCGGCATCGACCGCGACGCCCCCGGCGGACCCACGATCGAGATCACGGACCCCTTCGGCAACGTCCTACGCCTCTGCGAGACAAACGACTGACGCAGGCCCTGAACGTCAGAAGACTGCCGGAACGACACACTGGCTGCGCGCGACGCCGTCGGCAGTAGTGCAGTCTTCTGCCACGTGATCGCGCGGTTCTCCATCCACGACGTGGCTCCATTCCGTGAGCGGTGATCCCAGCTCCCCCGGCGGCCGACACTCACCCAACCCCTCGCTGGCGCTGCAAGCAGCAGTCACCTGGCCGAACCGACTGCAGCAGTCGACCTCACAGCGCATAGGTGCACAATCATATATGTGTGCAGTAGACTACGATCATGGAGTTGAAACACGCGATCCTCGGACTGCTGTCGATCCGTTCGTTGAGTGGCTACGACCTGAGCCGCGCCTTCGCCGGTACCGTGGCGCACTTCTGGCATGCCGACCGATCCCAGATCTATCGGACACTGGACCGACTGAGCGCGGCCGGAGCGATCACGACCGAGGTGGTTCCGCAGGATGGGAAACCCGACCGCAAGGTGCACTCCCTGACCGACGTCGGGCACCAGGAGCTGGCCGACTGGCTGTCATCCCCCGTCGAGGCAGACCAGCCCAAGGAGCCGTTCCTCGCCCGACTGTTCTTCGCTACCCCGATCGGCCGCGAAGGAGTGGAGCGACTGCTCGACGAACGAGACCGCCAGGTGAACGAGGCACTGACCGAACTGGCCTCGATCACGATCGAAGCCGATGACATGACGGGACGGTTGCAGAAGGCGACTCTGCGCAACGGCCTCCTCCACGCCAGGGCAGAACGGGAATGGCTGCGCGAAACACGACAACTTCTCGGAATAGCCGAACCACCCCAGATCCCGGAGAAGGGACCATCACCGCAAACCGACCCGACCGAGCACGGTCCGCGGCAAGAGCAGGGATCAGCATGACGGATACGACTCCACCTCTGGCCGTCGAAGCCCAGCGGCTGGTCAAGCGATACAAGAACAAGACAGCAGTCGACGGCATCAGCCTGCGAATCCCTGCTGGGGAGACCTTTGGTGTGCTGGGGTCAAATGGTGCAGGCAAGACCACCACGATGGAGATGATCGCCGGACTGCGCAAGCCCACCGAGGGCTCGGTCCGGATTCTGGGCCTAGATCCTCTCGCCGACCGAGCCGAGGTCCGTCAGGTGCTCGGCGTCCAGCTGCAGCATGCCAATCTGCATGATGCGCTGACTGCTCGTGAGCTCGTGGACCTCTACCGCAGTTTCTATCCGAACCCCTTGGACGCCAGCCGGGCCTTGGCCATGGTGGAGTTGCAGGAGAAGGCCACAACCCGCTTCAGCAATCTCTCCGGCGGACAGATGCAGCGACTCTCGATTGCTTTGGCGCTGGTGGGGCAACCACAAGTGGTGATCCTCGATGAACTGACTACCGGGCTGGATCCCCTGGCCCGACGTCGGGTGTGGTCGACGATCGAGGCTCTACAAGAACAGACAGTGGTTCTCGTCAGCCATGCCATGGATGAAGTCGAACGACTCTGCGACCGGGTGGCACTCATCGATGCCGGGCGCATCATCGCCCAGGGTGCCCCGGATGACCTGAAAGCTCAGGCCTCAGCGACCACCCTGGAGGATGCCTTCGTGACGCTGACCGGCAGAGCGCTTCTGAACGAGGAGGAATACGGCCGATGACCACCATGACCACGCCTACCGTCCATGCGCGCCGACCGGGGCCCCACGCCTGGATGCGGATGATCCAGGCCGAAGCCAAGATGATCACCCGCTCTACTGCCAACCTCATCGTTCCCCTGGGTCTACCCATCCTGCTGCTGGTGATGCAGGGCCTGAGAACTGATGACCTGAGCCAGGAAGTAGCTCCTGGCGTCACAGCGATGGACTATTACGCGTTGCCAGTCGTGCTGAGCATAGTGGTGACCTATATCGGGGTGATGAACTTCCCCAGTTTCCTGTCGACGTATCGCAAGACCAAAGTACTGCGCCGCTTGGCGGTCACCCCGGCTTCTCCAGCCATGGTGATGGTGGCTCAGATGGTGGTCGGTCTGGTCCAAGTACTCGTAGGCATCACCCTCGCCTTCGGAGTCGCGATGTTGTTCTTCGATGCCGGTCTCCCCGCCGATACGTTCACGGCCCTGCTGGTGCTGCTGACGTGCTGCGTGGCGATGTACGCATTGGGCATGATCGTGGCCTCAGTAGCTCCCACGCCGAACACGGCTGCGGCCATCGGCTTGATCGCGTTCTTCGCTATGGCTGCACTCGGCGGCATGTTCGGCCCCATGGAGAACCTGCCCGAGCAGCTGGCCGAAATCGGCGCCTGGCTACCCTTCGGTGCCGCCGTCGAAGCGTTCCAGTCCACCTGGATCGGCGAGACAGTGGCGTGGGAGAGCTGGGTCAGCCTCGGAGTCACCACCGCGCTCGGCGTCGGTGTAGCGTCCGCATTCTTCCGTTGGGAATGATCACGTAGGCGGGCCTGCGGCGACCGCCCGTAGGCGATCGGCGACTGGCCCTGACGCCCTCGACGACGCCACTTCGCCCGCACTGCCGCTGCACACCTGCCCCGGCATCGCCCGGCGATACGCATATCACATTCCTTGACAGGAATATTCTTTCGTAGGAATAATGCCTGCATGCCCACCCGCGATCCGTTCACGGTCCTGGCCGACCCCACCAGGCGCCAGATCCTTGACCTCCTTCGCGGGCGAGACTTCATGGTCTCGGAGCTGGTCGAGCAGATCCGGACAGCGCAGCCGAACGTCTCCAAGCACCTCAAGGTGCTGGGCGAGGCAGGGTTGGTCGAGGCCCGTGTGGATGGCCCTCGTCGCCACTATGCGCTTGCGCCGGAACCGCTGCGCGAGCTCGATCACTGGCTCGAGCCCTACCGGCGTATGTGGGCGAGCCGCCTCGACGCCCTCGAGGCACACCTGGACGACATGTCGGACGACCAAGGAGATTGATGATGCCTGAATCACTGGGAGAAGTCACCCGCGACGGTGAGATCGTGGTGCTCCGCTATCAACGCACGCTGACTCACCCGCGCGAGACGGTGTGGCGCGCGATCACCGAGTCAGAGCACCTACGCCACTGGTTCCCGGCGGACATCATCGGCGAGCGGACGGCGGGAGCCGAACTGACGATCACCTTCTGGCCCGAGTCGATCGAGCAGGCCGGCTCCGAGATCGAAGCGGCTGGTCTCGATCTCGACGACGCCAGCCTTCCGGGTCGGCTGCTGACGTGGGACCCTCCGCACACGTTCGAGTTCACCTGGGAGACCGAACAGCTCCGATTCGATCTGATTCCAGACGGTGCTGGGACCCTGCTGACCCTGACCGTGCGTGCCGAGAAGCCGGCCCCACGGGGGTTCGCCAGCACGGCCACCGGGTACCACCTGTGTATCGACGCACTGGTGGCTCACGTGCACGAGGACCGGGCCGACCTGTTCGACGCCGAGCGCACCGCAGCGCTCGAGACGAGGTACGCCGCCGCTCTCTGATCATGGCGCCTCACGGGGGCCTGAGTGTCGCAACGACCACTTAACATTGGGGGCCAATCCGTGACACTCAGGCCACCCTCGTGTATCACCGGAGCCGGGGACCCTTGGTGGGATCGGTATACATCGGCGGGCACCCGTGTCGCGTAGCATCCGGGTGCAGTTCGAAGTGCCAGTTGTCGCTGCCGTCGATCTGGCACAAGCCATATCTGGCACCGTGCCGACTGAGCCAATCCGTGGCGGCGTACAAACGCATGTCACGGTGGCGTCGAGCTCGCCGCCAGCCCCCGCTCCGCCGCAGCGGTCCGCACGGCATCGATCACCAGCTCGAGCGACCGACGGGTCGGGTTCGTGGCCCGGTGCGCGAGGGAGACGGTGCGCAGCACCGGCTCGGTGAGCGCCACGATGTCGACGCCCTCAGGGACCGAGTCCAGCACGAGGTCGGAGACGAGCGTCACTCCGAGGCCCCCGGCGACCATCGCAAGCGCCGTGGACTGCTCCTCCACCTGGTGCACGATGCGCGGTTCGAACCCGTTCCGGCGGCAGGCGATCCGCACCGCACGCCCGAAGTGAGACTTGCCACCGGCCAGCACCCAGCGTTGGTCGGCGAGCGCGGCCAGAGCCACCGTGGGTTCGAGCATCGAGCCTGTCGGCACTGCCCCGTGCAGTCGTTCCACCGCGATCACCTCCCGCACCAGTGCGGGATCCCACGGCATCGCATAGTCGGAGTAGTCGATCACGAAGGAGAAGTCGAGGGACCCGTCCAGCACAGCCCCCGCAGTGTCTTCGGGTGCGAGCTCGATGGTGCGCACCTCGATGCCCGGATGCTCCTCGGCGAGCTTCGCCAGCGCGGCCGGCAGCAGACCCGATGCCACCGACGCCCACACTCCCCCTTCGAGGCGGGAGACCACGCCGCCCTGGGCATGCTCGAGTGCCATCTCGGCGCGTTCGACGGAGTCGAGGATGTCCTCGGCGTGCTCGGTGAGCAACACCCCCAGCTCGGTGAGCCGGATCCTGCGCCCCATTCGCTCGAAGAGGGTCGCCCCTACCTCCCGTTCGAGTTGCGCCAGCTGCTGGGACACCGCCGACGGGCTGTAGTGCAGGCTCGCTGCCGCACCGGTCACGGTGCCGCGGCGATGTAGTTCGCGCAGCATCCGCAATCGGCGCAGGGACAGCTCCATGATCGCCAGGGTACGCACTGTGAAGCAGAACTGAACGGATCTGTGCATGAACCGTTGCTAGACGCGCACAGCACCCAGGCCGCACTCTGAAGACACCAGATGAGGGACGCCGTCAGGCGCTCTCCCCCGAGACCTCGTAGGCAACCAGCAGGAGGTGATCGTGATGACGACTCTCGACACACGGTGGCAGAACACACCCGCCGACGACGGCCGCTCCGGCTCGTCGATCAAGCACGTCGAGCCGACAACCGAACCGTACCGGCGGGTCCACTGGACCGACCCGGTCACCGGCGCGCGCGGTTATCTCGTCGTCCAGACGCTCGTCTCCGGACTGGCCACCGGCGGCACCCGGATGCGCCCCGGCTGCACGCTCTCGGAGGTGGAGGATCTGGCTCGCGGGATGGCCGCCAAGACGGCCGTCTTCGGCCTGCCGGTCGGCGGAGCGAAGGGCGGGATCGACTTCGACCCGCAGGACCCCCGCGCGACCGGGGTGCTGGAGCGCTTCTTCGCCCACATGAAGCCGTGGCTGGACGCCCACTGGGTCACCGCCGAGGACCTCGGCGTCACGCAGCAGCGCATCGACGAGGCATTCGCCGCCGTCGGGCTGGGCCAGTCCTTCCACGCAGCGATCCAGCGCTCGGTCAACCCCGCAGCCACCCTCGAGCGGGTACGCACCGGCCTCGACATCATCACCGACGACGGATGCGTCCTCGGTGACGTGATCGGCGGGTACGGCGTGGCGCAGGCCTGCCTCGGTGTCTTCGAGACACGCGCCTGGCTGCAGCCGGAGGTCGCGATCCAGGGCGTCGGCACGATGGGCGGCGCCGCCGCGTTCTACCTGCACGAGGCGGGCGTGCACGTGGTGGCGATGGCCGACGCCGTCGGCACCCTGTACGACCCGAACGGGCTGGACGTGCCCACCTTGCTCGACCTGCGCGATGACTACGGCACGATCGACCGCACCCGGGTACCCGCTACGATCACCCAGCTCCCCCGCGAGGCGGTGCTGGCCGTCGAGGCGGACATCCTCGTCCCGGCAGCGATCTCCTACGCGATCACCCCGGCCAACGTCGACGACGTCGCCGCCGCCGTGATCGTGGAGGCCGCCAACACCGGCGTCACCCGCGAGGCCGAGGCACTGCTCGCCAAGCGCGACGTGATGGTGATCCCCGACGTCGTGGCCAACACCGGCGCCGCTGCCTGGGCCTGGTGGCTGCTGTTCGGATGGGTGGGCAGCGACCCTGCCGAGTCCTTCGATCGGCTCTACACCGAGATGCGCACCAAGGTGGCACGCCTGCTCGAGGATTCCCTGCGCACCGGAACGTCGCCGCGCGAGACGGCCTGGAGCATCGCCTCAGCCAACCGGGCAGCGATGGACAACCGGCCGGACGCCGTCATTCCCTGATCTGGCCCCTCGCGCCCGCCGGCAGCCCGTACCCGGCGAGGAGCGTCTCGACGGCCCGCTCGAACTCCTCCGCGGGATCCCACGGCAGCTGGGCCATCCGGGCGGTCAGCGGCACCGAGGCGAGGTCCACGTCGAACGGTTCCGGCTCCTGACTGCGCTCCCGATCACCGATCTCGACGAACAGGTAGCCGTACAGGAACACGGTGAGGGCATACGTGAGGCGACTGGCCTGACCGAGGCTCAGTCCGCCGTCGGAACAGGTGCGCAGCAACGCCTCGCTCAGGGCCACCGCGGCCGGCCCGCGCACCGGCGTGGTGGCCAGGATACGCAGCACGCCCGGGTCGTTCAGCAGGGCCCGGCGCGCAGCGAGGGCGAACGTGCGCAGCCGCTCCCCCGGCGCCCCGGCGGCCTCGAGGACGCCCAGCTCGAGCCGGGCGAGCCCCCGGTCGGCGAGGCGTTGGTGCAGCTCGCCCTTGGAGGAGACGTAGGTGTAGAGGGCGTTCGGGGCGACATCGAGGCCGGCTGCGACCGCCCGGATGCTCACCCGGTCGGGGTCGCCGGCGGCGAGCAACTCCTCCCCCACGGCCAGCACGCGCTCCAGGCTGAGGTCCCCGCGAGGACCCCGGTTGCGGCGCTGTGGCATCAACAAAGTATAGTGCTGACCATGGCATCTGTACGCCGTACAAATATGGCCGAGATCCCCCTCCCATTCCGCCCGGACGGGCGCCTGCCGCGGGAGTCGATGCGGGCCGTGGGCTGGTTCACCGCGGCGCTGCTGGCCGTCACCGCGGTGATCATGATCCCGTTCTGGTTCGGCGGCACGAGCACCGACCTGCTGGTCACCATCACCCCGGCGCTGCAGTGGTTGCCGCTGCTGGTGATGCTCGGGGTGCACCTGGCCACCCGCCGTGGGACATCCTTCCTGCGCCAGTCCGCCCTCACCCCGGTGCGGCCGTTCGGTCCGATCGCACGGACCAGCGGGCTGATCCTCGTGATGCTGGTCGCCGTGCCGGTGGTCACCATCGCGGGGTCTGTGCTGGTCGGGGCGGAAGAGTTCACGATTGCCGACGGCGCAGGTTCAGCCGCGCTGATGATCGCGCCCCTGGTGGCGGTCACCATGATCCTGACCGTGGGCGAGGAAGTCGCCTGGCGTGGGTATCTGGCCACCCTGCTGGCGCCCTGGGGTTTCTGGCGGGCGAGCGGGGCGATCGCGGCCCTGTGGTCGTTGTGGCACCTGCCGCTGACGGCGACCTACCTCCTCGACGGCGCGATCCCCGGCCGTGAGGTGCTGGCCACCACGGTGAACCTGTTCCTCTCGGCGTTCGTGCTCAGCGCCGTCCGATACCTCTCGGGCTCAGTGTGGCCGGCCGTGCTCGGGCACGCACTGCTGAACACGGTCCTGGTGTACGCCTACGCGAACTTCATCATCCCCACCGCTGACCTCGGTGCGGGTGCCTACTGGCTGCACAACGCCGTCAGCTGGGTGGTGTGGGGTGCGGCGATCGTCGTCGCCGTAGGGCTCGTGGCGCGCTCCAGCGGTCGCCCGGGGCTCCGCGCCGAATGACGGCTCTCCTGGAATCTTCCCGCACCGTCTGATGCAGAGTGTCGGCACGTGATCTTCCGATCGTCGCCGCCGGAGCGAACGGCGAGGCTGCCGCGCCGCAGTCGCATGGGCGCGGCTAGCCTGCTCGACTACCCGGCCTGCCCCTCCACGGTGCCCGGCGAGCGGGAGATGACCATCGCACCGACGATCAGCCCGGCGACGGCGAGTACCGCCGCGATGACGAACGGGTCACCGGCGTGCAGGGCCGGGGCGAACCCGAGACCTACGTAGATGGCCACACCGCTTGCTCCACCGAGCTGGTCTGCTGCTCGCTGGACCCCGGAGGCGATCCCGGCGTCCTCGTCGGTGGTCCCGCTGACCGCGATGTACTGCAGACCCACGATTCCGAAGCCCATGCCCGCTGCGATCAGCAGCATCGCCGGGAGCAGCCATGCCGCCCCGCCGCCCAGGACGGCCACGAACGCGACCACCGCCATCGCGCCCGCAGCGGCCGCGAGCCCGACCAGCACGCACACCCGTGCGCCCCAGCGTCCCAACAGTCGGGGCACGAGCACCGATGCCGCGATCAGCGCTACGGCCAGGGGCAGCATCGTCAGGCCCGCCCCCAGTGGCCCGATACCGAGCCTGTCCTGCAGGTAGAAGGTGAACAGCAGGAACGAGGTCGACAACGCACCGCTGAGCAGCATCGTCGTCAGGTTCGCCCGCAGCCGAGCGCGGTCCGCGAAGAACGTCAGCGGGACCAGCGGGTTCGGCGACCGCGACTCGACCCGCACGAACCCGACGGCGGCCAGCACCGCGCCGACCAGCGCGGCCACACTCACCCACGGAGCGGTCCCCGGCTCGCCCGCTTCGACCGCGGCGTAGACGAACAGCAACGGGCACGCTGTCAGCAAGAACGAGCCCGGGAGATCGAGGCGGACCCGCTCGCGGGGTACCGGCCGGTCGGCCGGGACCAGGAGGAGCGTGGCCACGATCACGACCAGGATGAACGGCACCGAGATCAGGAAGATCCAGCGCCAGCCCAGGTGCGCAGTGATGATCCCCGACAAGGCGAACCCGAGAACCAGTCCGCAACTGGCCACGGCCGCCCACACGCTCAAGGCGCGCGACCGGCGCGGGCCTTCCGGGAAGAGCAGCACGATGGTCGCCATCGCCGCGGGTAGCGCGATGGCCTCGCCGGCACCCTGGAGCAGGCGCGCGGCGACCAGGACCGGGAAGGACGGGGCCAGGCCCGCCAGCAGGGAAGCCGCGCCGAAGAGAGTCGTGCCGACCAGCAGGGTGTGGCGGCGGCCGAGAAGGTCACCGAGCCGGCCGCCGAGCATCAGCAGGCCGCCGCCGGTAATGGTGTAGCCGACCACGACCCAGGTCAGGGAGTGGCCTTCGACGCCGAAATCCGCGCCGATCGAGGGCAGCGCGATGTTGACCACGGTCACGTCGACCGCGATGAAGAACTGCAGCATGGACATCGCGCACAGCACGAGCCATGCGCGCACAGGGGTAGGACTGTGCACGCGGGTAGAAGGGGAAATGCCTGAACGCATCGATTGCTCCGTCGCTCTGAAGAATGACGAGCAGCACAAAGGGCCGCTCCGGATGGATCACGAAGCGACTGGACGTTCCAGGGTGAGGTAGTGCTGAGAGCCGGACGTCCCGCCGCTAGCGGGACGTCCTGGTCACTGCCGCACAAGCGGCCGAGCACGAAGCGGCTGACATGGTGCACATGCTAACAGCGGGAACCGGTGCCTCCATGCCCGTGCTCCTATTCGCGCGAGGTCCTAGCGCACCGGGCACAGACCATCAGGCGAGATCGATGTTGTTCGAGTCCGGCCCCATCCGGATCTCGGCGGCGAGGGAGTCCGCGAACCGGGCCATCGCGTCGCGGCCGAGGGTGCAGTGCAGGGCAGGGTCGACGAGCTCGAGCTCCATCACCACGGGAGTACGCCCGGAAGGAATCAGGTCCACGCGGGCGTACGGCAGCGGCCTGCTGGAGATGTTCCGGCCGGGGATCCGAGCGCGGGCGAACGCGAGTGCTTGCTGCGCGGCCTCGATCTCGGCGTGGGTGGCCTTGTAGGCCTCCATCTCCTCCACCTGGAAGGCGTTCGGGTCGTCGATGCCGGTGAGCATGGCGCCCTTGCGCATCGCGTGCGAGAAGGTGCCGTGGAAGAAGACCAGCGCAATCTCGCCGTGCGAGTCCACCTCCGGCATGTACCGCTGGACCATCACGCTGTGCCCGTCGTCGATGAGTCGCTTGGCGTGCTCGATGGCGTACCGGCGGGAGTTCGCGTTCGTGGCCGTGTACCGGCCGGCACCCTCGGACCCTGCCGCGACGGCGGGCTTGATGACGAAGTCCTCGCGCGCCGGGAAGCGGTTGTGCAGTCCGCGCTTGTCGTAGCCGTGGTGCGGCTCGAGCCAGGTGGTCTGCACCACCGGCAACCCGTGGTCCTCCAGGGCCTGCAGGTAGTGCTTGTCGATGTTCCAGCGCACCACGTTCGGCGGGTTCACCAGGCGCGGCACAGAACCGGCCCACCGCAGGAACTTCTTGCGCTGGGAGGTGTAGTCCCACACCGAGCGGAGCACCACTAGGTCGTAGACCGACCAGTCCACCTCCGGGTCGTCCCACACGACGACGTCGGCGGCCACCTCCCGCTCGGCGAGAGCGCCGATCAGTGGAGCGTCCTCAGGGTCCAGGTCGGGCAGGTCGGAGCAGGTCACGAGGGCGAGCCGTGCGCCGGCGTCAGGTGTGGTGGTCACGGTGAAACCGTACTAAACCTCGGCCCGACGCCGGTGCTGCTCGTCGCCCGAGTGAGGCTCAGCGGCCACCCTCGATCTTGCGATGGCGCTGCGCCGCGCCGGGTGCGCCATAGGGATAGTCCTCCGCCTCGGGCGCGCTCGCCTCGGTGAGGCGGGTGAGTTCGTCCGCGGTCAGCTGCAGCTGCACGGCGCCGAGGTTGTCCTGGAGCTGCTCGAGCGAGCGAGCGCCGAGGATCACCGAGGTGACGCCGGGCTGGGCGCCGAGCCAGGCAAGCGAGACCTGCGACGGGCTCGCGCCGTGGGCGGCGGCGATCTCGGCGACGGCGTTCAGCACCTGCCAGGTGCGTTCACTGTCGTTGCGCTTGCGCCAGGCCTCCATGCCCCGCTGCGGGTTCTCGCCGAGGCGGGTGGCGCCGGTCGGTGGCACATCGCGCTCGTACTTGCCGCTGAGCCAGCCACCGCCCAGGGGCGACCAGGGCAGCAGGCCGATCCCGGCGTCCAGCGACGCGGGCACGATCTCGTGCTCGATACCGCGGACCAGCAGGCTGTACTGCGGCTGCAGGGTTGCCGGGAGGGCCCACCCGTGCCGTTCGGCCACGTGCACGGCCTTGGTGAGCTGCCAGCCGGTGAAGTTGGAGGAGCCGTAATAGCCGATCTTGCCAGCCGAGACGGCGTCGTCGAGGAAGCGCAGCGTCTCCTCCAGCGGCGTGAGGGCGTCCCAGGCGTGCAGCTGGTAGAGGTCGATGTGCTCCACGCCGAGGCGGCGCAGGGAGTCGTCGAGTGCCGTGCGCAGGTGACGGCGCGAGGTGCCCAGGTCGTTCGGTCCGGTGCCCATCGGGAACCTGCCCTTGGTCGCGATGACCACCTGCTGAGCCTCAGTGGGGTGTGCAGCGAGCCAGCGCCCGATGATCTCCTCGCTGGCGCCCTGGCTGTAGACGTCGGCGGTGTCGAGGAAGTTGCCGCCGGCGGCCAGGTAGGCGTCGATGAGGGCGTGCGAGGTCGCCTCGTCGGCCTCCTTGCCGAAGGTCATGGTTCCCAGCGCCTGTTCGAAGACGACGGCTCCGCTTCGGCCCAGGGTGCGGTAGGGAGTGATTCCGGTGGCGGTCATGCGGAGGATCTCCTCGGGTGTGCTCGGCGGTGAGTGGCGCGCGATCGGCGCAAGTCCGGCGACGCGGGTGCGCAGACGGATCCGAGCCACCGACCGCCTCGACGATAGAACCGCCATCACCCACAAGTCCAACAGCAATATCTGTTCAATCTCAGAAACTCAGATCATGAGTCCTAGGTCGGCCGGCGTCGGGGAGGGGTGATGGGATCATGGTCATCAAGGTCGGTCCGCGCCCACGCGAGCGGGCCGGCTTGAACGGCACAGGTCCGAGGGGTGGTGTGCGTGCCAGGACAGCGCCGTGAGCAGCATGCTCCGAGCGAGCGCCGAGCGGTGCTCATCGTCAATCCGGTGAAGGTGGATGCGGTGCGGCTGAGATCGGCCGTCGTAGCCGAGGAGCAGGCGGGCGGCTGGCGCCGGTCGGTGTGGCTCGAGACCTCCGCCGATGACCCCGGGCAGGAGGTCGCGCGCACGGCCCTGGCGCACGACCCGACTGTCATCATCGTGGCCGGCGGTGACGGCACGGTCCGCGCGGTCGCCGAGGTCGTGCACTCGAGCGGAACCCCGGTGGCCGTGGTCCCCGCGGGCACCGGGAACCTCCTGGCCCGCAACCTCGACCTGATGGGCAGTATCGAGACGGCGGTGCGCACCGCGTTCACCGGGTCCGCCCACCCGATCGACGTTGGCGTCGCCGAGCTCACCCACCGGGACGGCCGGGTGGGCACCCAGGTGTTCCTCGTGATGACCGGCGTCGGTCTGGACGCGCGCATGGCGAACGACACGAACATGGTGCTGAAGAAGCGGATCGGGTGGCTCGCCTACACCGAGCCGATCAGCCGGTCGGTGCTCGGCAACGAGCAGTTTGAGATGCATTTCCGGGTGGGCGATGCCAAGGAACGCTCGGTCCTCGCGCACACGGTGATCGTCGGAAACTGCGGCACGATCACCGCGGGGATCCTTCTGCTCCCGGACGCTCAGCCCGACGACGGACTGCTCGACGTGGTGCTACTGCGACCCAAGGGGTTCTGGCAGTGGTTCCGTGTGGCGGCCAGGCTCGGCATCGGCGGACTGCTCCACCGCACTGAGGGCGGTCGCGTGGTCCTGCGCGCCGCACCCGACCTGCGCGCCATGCAGTACGTGCGCGATCGCACGCTCACGGCCCGGTTCGACCGGGCCCAGCACATCCAGCTCGACGGCGACAGCTTCGGTCTGGTCTCCGCCGTCACCATCACGCTACGTCCGGGGGCGCTTCTGGTCCGCCGTCGACGGCCTAGGGCTCGCTGAGACGCCAGCAGGGAAATGGTGGCACGCTGCGAACCACCTCGCGGCCCGGGAAGGGAACCCTGATTCCGACGGCGTCAGCCGCGGTATGGTCAAGGCGCGCCTCCTGAATGCGTCAGGCGTTCGGCTGACCGCACGGGATGTCGTGCGGCTGCTCGGCCGGCTTTCTCGGGCGGCGATGGCCGCTTGTGTCCACGGTGTCGCCGCGCACGATCGCGGCGATGACCTCCGGGGCCAGTTTCGGGGTTCGGTGGGCATCTGCCAATCCGTTCGACTCCTGACGGGTGTCGACAAGCTGTGTGTAGCAGAAACCAGCGAGGACCGGACTGGACTGCAGAGCCGTGAACAGCTCCCGGACGATCGACTCGAACTCCTCGCCGGAGGCGGCAGTCCCGTACCCCCAGGCCGTGCCATCGTCATGGGACGGGGCAAAGCTGATGCCCCCGAACTCACTGACCATGACCGGTGCGGTGCGCGATGCCGAGGCCAGGAGACGCATACGGCGCCCCAGCGGCCCCAAGCCCGACAGCACAGACTCGAGCGCCGGCGCATCGGTATAGCACGCAGCCAGCTCCGGCCCGGTGATGGCGTAGTCGTGGATCGTCATGATGTCGGACTCGGCATGCTCCCAGCCGTCGTTGCTGATCACCGGCCGGGTGGGGTCCAGAGCCTTGGTGAGGTGATACAGGGCCTGGGCGTAATCGAGCTGTGCAAAGTCATGGGAGATGTGCTGCACTCCCCAGCTCTCGTTCAAAGGCACCCAGGTCACTATCGAGGGGTGGGAACGGTCGCGAAGCACGACATCGCTCCACTCCCTGGTGAGCCGGGTTACCGCCGTGGAAGAGAACTCGAAGTGGCTCGGCGCCTCTTCCCAGACCATCAGTCCGAGTCGGTCGGCCCACATGAGGAAGCGAGGGTCCTCGACCTTCTGGTGCAGTCGGATGGCGTTGAAGCCGAGCGATTTGGTCAGCGCCACTTCCGCACGGAGCGCACCGGAGCTCGGTGCGGCGAGATGACTCTCGGGCCAGTAACCCTGTCCGAGCACGGACCGCACGTAGTAGGGCCGATCGTTGAGCACGAAGTGCCCGCCGTCGGTTCCTACGCTTCGCAACCCCAGGTAGGAGGAGACGGTATCCACCTGCCCGGAGGCGTCTGTCACCTCGACAAGCGCTTCGAGCAACCGTGGCGACTCCGGTGTCCACAGCAGCGACTCGTAGGCCTGACCGTTGGTCTGCCTGGGCAGCGAGATCACCTGGGTGGAACGCGGTTCGCCGGTGCGCCACTGGGCGGTACCGAGAACGGCGCCCTCGTACGACAGGGAGACATCGACAGTCACGGGAGCGTGTGGACGCCTGGCCAGCTCGAGCTCGAGGGTGACGCTGGCACGCGGCAGGTCGGAGGACCAGGAGAGCCTGCCGATGTGTTCGACCGGGACCGCTTCCAGCCAGACCGGCTGCCAGATTCCGGTGGTGCGCTCGTACCAGATCCCATGCGGCTCTTCCTGCCAGTCCTGCTTGCCGCGCGGTTGGCCGACATCCAGCGGGTCGTCCTCCGCGCGGACGGTGATCACGACGTCACGATCAGTCGTGAGCAGGTCGGTGATGTCGAAGGAGAAGGGCGAGTGCCCTCCCTCGTGCCGTCCCGCCAGACTGTCATTCACCCAGACGTCGGCACGGTAGTCGACTGCGCCGAAGTGCAGCACGAGTCGATCGCCGTCGGCCCGCCAGCCGGCGGTGGCGAGCTCGTCGGGTGAGAGCGTGCGTCGGTACCACACCACGGGGTGGAAGCCGCGCTCGCCGACGCCGGAGGCGGGCGACTCCGGAGGAAATGGCACGACGATCTGTCGCTCCAGCCGAGCGGGGAACGCCTCGGTGAAGTCGTCGTCATACCCGAACTCCCAGCTGCCGTCGAGGCTCATCCACGACGCGCGGACGACCTGGGGGCGCGGGTAGTCCGCAGTGAAGAGCGAGGGTACCTGTCCTTGTGCCATTCGGTCATGATGCACCACTCCCCCCTTCTTTGCAACGGCGCAAATCTATGAGTCATCCATCAGAATGGCGTAATTTTAACCAATTCGGTTGACACAGTGGCAAGCATCGGTCAAGGTATAGGCTCACGATTTGCTACGCAGCAAAGGAGTCAAGGATGACGATGAGCACACGCTCTGCGGCGGATCCGTCGGCCGCCGACGCGGGGGTGCGGACCCCACGACGGGCCCCTAGGCGCACTCGCGACCGCAACATCGTCGACGGTGCTCTGTTCTTGGCCCCGTTCATGGTCGTGTACGCGATCTTCCTGCTCGGCCCGGTCGTACAGGCGATCTACATGAGCGGGTTCAACTGGGACCTGCTCAGTCCGATCCGCGAGGCCATCGGTCTGGAGAACTACGTGCGGATGTTCGGGGGGACCGGCATCACCTGGAGCGCCACGCACGATCTCGGGGCGCGCGCGGCGGTTCTGGCCCTGACAGCCGGCGGAGTGTGGCTGCTCCGGAGACGATCCACGAGAGTCAGGGCGGTTGTACTCACCGCCGGTGTCGTCCTGTGGGCGCTCATGGGAATCCACGCCGGCCCCGGTGGTTCATGGAACGACGAGATTTTCTGGATCTCGCTGCGTAACACCCTGGTCTTCACCATCGTCTCCACACCGTTGCTCATCGGGCTCGGGCTAGGCCTTGCCCTGCTGGTGAACACCAAGGGCCGCGGGCGTGCCGTGTATCGCGCCGTGTTCTTCCTGCCCTACGTGTTGCCGATCTCGGCCGTGACGTTGATCTGGAGCTACCTGCTCAACCCCGACCGCGGACTGATCGCCGGCTTCCTCGGGTGGTTCGGGCTCGAGGGGATCCCGTGGCTCTCGAGCCCCGCGCTGGCGATGCCGGCGATCATCGTCACCAGCGTCTGGTGGGGAGTGGGCTTCAACATGGTCCTCTTCCTGGCTGGCCTGCAGGACATCGAGCCCTCGTACTACGAGGCAGCCTCGCTCGACGGAGCGAATTGGTGGGAGCGGTTCCGCCATGTCACCGTGCCAGGGCTCTCGCACGTGACGATCCTGGTTGCCGTGACGCAGTTCATCGCGTCGTTCCAGATCTTCGGGCAGGTCTACATCATGACCCGAGGCGGCCCAGGCACCGCCACCATCGTGCTGATCCAGCACATCTACGAGACCGGCTTCAAGAACTATCAGCTGGGTTACGCCGCAGCGGTCTCGGTGTTCCTGTTCGTTGTGATGGCAGCCGTGTCCGCCATCCAGTTCCGCGTGATGGCGAGGACCTCATGAGCACATCCACCCCGACCACGACAACCCGGCCGGCCCCGGCCGCCATCGGCAACCGACCCCGATCGGCGGCGCAGAAAGGCCGCTCAGCGCGCTTCCACCTTCTGCTCGTGGTCGCTGCGATCACGTGGCTGTTGCCAATGATCTGGATGGCGTCGATGGCACTCACGCCCAACGAGGTTCTGCAGCGGTCCTCCACGAGCCTGTTCCCCCAGTCATTGACGTTCGAGAATTTCCTGACCGTGCTGCGGGGCAGCGACATGCCGCGTTGGTTCCTCAACAGTGCCGTCGTCAGCATCGTCACCACCGTGGTGACCGTGGTGTTCTGCGCGATGGCGGGTTACGCGTTCGCCCGCATCCCGTTCCCCCGGCGCCGGATCGTGTTCGTGATCGTCCTGGCTGGACTGATGGTTCCCAAGGAAGCCATGTTCGTTCCGCTGTTCCTGATGATCTCCAGCCTGGACTGGCAGAACACGTACGCCGCGCTGATCCTGCCGCGCCTCGCCGCTCCGCTGGGCGTCTTCCTGATGACCCAGTTCTTCAGCAAGGTGCCACCTGAGCTGGAGGAGGCAGCCCGCATCGACGGCGCAGGACGCTGGCGCACATTCTTTGCCGTGATGCTGCCGCTGGCTCGCCCTGCCATGGCGTCCCTCGCCATCTTCACCTTCGTCCTCACGTGGAACGACTACATCTGGCCGCTTGTTGCCTCCACCCGGCCGGAGTGGTTCACCATCACCACCGGACTCGCCTCGCTGCAGTCCAACTTCGCTTCTGCCACAAACCTCGGCGACCTGATGGCACGAGGCCTGGTCGGCAGCCTGCCGTTGATCGTGGTCTTCATCGTCTTCCAGAAGCAGCTCATCCGCGGCATCACCCTCGGCAGCGGAGAGAAGTAGCGCACCACCTTCCCCCCCCCCTACCCGATCCACCGCACAAAGGAGTACACCCATGAAAACTCGAATCGGCGCCCTTGGGGCGTTCACCACTGCAGCTCTGCTGCTCGCGGGCTGCTCAGGCGGCACCACGTCAGCCGACGCCGGTGGTGGCGGCGGCGAGGACGTCGCCGCCGGCATCAACGCGGTCACGGGCGAGCAGCTCGATGGCACGAACATCCAGTTCGCTCACTTCTTCGGCAACTGCGAAGACGAGGTCGGCGACAATGTCGATCTGGCCAACGCCGTCGGTGAGTGCGCCACGCTCACCACGCTGATGAACCAGTTCAATGCCGAGAACGAGTTCGGTATCACCGTCGAGCGCCTCGGTGGTGCTGCATGGGACTCGTTCTACGACCAGCTCAACACCGCCATCGCCGGTGGCACGCCGCCCGACGTCACGGTCATGCACGGGCAGACCCTGCCCGACTACGCACAACGCAATCTGCTCCTTCCGCTCGACGACGTCACCGAGACAGCGAACATCGAGCTCGACGATGCGCTCCCGGTCGAGCAGGAAGCCGTGCAGTCCGAGGGCACGACGTACGCCGTCCCGTTCGACTACCACGCGGCCCTCGCACACGTGAACGTCGACATCTTCGCTGAAGCCGGACTCGTCGACGCGGACGGCAACCCGCAACTGCCCACCACGGAGGAGGAGTTCCTCGCTGCCGCCGCAACCGTCAAGGAGGCAACCGGCAAGGAGTTCATCGCGATCCCTCGGGTCGGCGACAACCTCGGCTGGCACTTCGTGAACTCCATGGTCATGCAGCAGGGCAGTTCGATCCTGAGCGAGGACCTCAGCGCCGGCAACCTCGACAGCCCGGAGGTGAGGACAGGCATCGAGTTCGTGAACGCGCTCGTGGAAGGCGGTTACACCGACGGCAACCAGACCTATGACTCCGCCAACCAGAGTTTCATCAACGGCGAGGTCGCGATGATGTACAACGGCACCTGGGTGGTCAACACATTGGTCGAGACCGCGCCGTTCGACTACCAAGCACACACGTTCCCGAACCTCTATGGGGAGCCCAACGGCTGGGCGAACCAGCACACCTGGGCCATCCCGCTGCAGCAGGACCAGGACCCGGTGAAGTACCGTGCAGCCCTCGAGTTCATCTCGTTCCTGTACGACAACAACGCGGCGTGGGCGCTGGGAACCGGGCACATCGCTGCCCGAACCTCCGTCCTCGAATCTCCGGAGTACCAGGATGCTCCGCAGCGATCCAACTACGCCTCTACTGCAGCAGACGCGACCGAGACCCTTCCGCACATCCAGAACTGGCCCGCTGTGGAGACGGTCTCTGTTCAGGCAGTTGAGTCGATCTGGTTCCAGGACACCGAGATTGCTGACGCCCTCGCGAACGGCAACTCTCAGATCACGTCCACACTCGAGGGCCAGAACTCCTAACCCTCAGGAGCCGGCGCCACGGTCACCGCCGCGGCGCCGGCTCCCGGCCCCGGAGCACCCGGTGCCCGAGACCTGCTCGGTTGGACGACGAGGTCGCCGTTAGGATCACCTGGTCATCCTCTCCGGACAGGCAACCGATACCGACGACTAGGGAACCGTGATGCCGGCAAGCATGCGCGACGTGGCTGCACTGGCGAACGTCTCTCAACGAACTGTCTCCAACGTCGTCAACGACTACGTCCACGTCACACCGGAGACCCGCGCGAAGGTGCTCCGTGCCATCGACATGCTCGGGTACAAGCCCAACGTCACCGCCCGTAAGCTGCGCGGCGGCCAGTCGAATCTCATCGCCCTCGCCATGCCCGAGATCGCCGCCCCGTACTTCGCCGAGCTGGCGAACCTGATCCAGCAAGAAGCGGCGGCACGTGGCAAGGTGCTTCTGATCGAGCAGACCGGTGGTACGAGGGCACGCGAACTCAGCGTCCTGGCCGGTTACCCCTCGGCGATGATCGATGGGCTGATCATCGATCCGATCTCCATCACCGTCGACGACCTCGCCCTGTCCCGCGACAGCGTGCCGACAGTTCTCCTCGGTGAGCGAATCGAGCTGGACGGTCAACGTGTGCAGGGCGCGTTCGTCCATGTCTCCATCGACAACGTCGCCGCCGCGCGCACCGCGACGGAGCATCTACTGGGGCTCGGTCGCACCCGCATCGCAGCGGTCGGCGCGACGCCGCGCATATCGAACAACAACGGTACAGGTCTGCGCCGTACCCAAGGATATCTCGACGCGCTCCGCGATGCCGGCGTGGACGCGCCCCCTGACCTGCGCGTCCCGGTCAAGACCTGGACCGCAGCGCACGGCCACCAGAGCGTTCAGAATCTCATCCACGACGGGATACCTTTCGATGCACTGTTCTGCTTCAACGACACCCTCGCTATCGGCGCCATGAGCGCCCTGCACGAGGCCGGCCGACGCATCCCCGACGATGTGGCCGTCGTCGGGTGGGACGACATCGCCGACGCACGATATGCCGTACCCCCGCTCACCACGGTCGCCCCCGCCACGACAGAGATCGCCGCGACCGCCGTCGACCGTCTGCTCACTCTGCTCACCGAACAGAGCCCGCGTGTGGACGACGTCACCGTGCCGTTCGAGCTTGTCGTCCGCGCTTCCACCGTCCGCTAGCCACCCCGGTCACGAACACAATGATCCCCGCCCGGCTACTGCCGGACGGGGATCTGGGGTACACCCCCCGGGACTCGAACCCGGAACCCAGTGATTAAGAGTCACTTGCTCTACCAATTGAGCTAGAGGTGCTAGCGCGTCAGCGATATTAGCAGCCTCCTGGCCTCGGATGCGAACCGGTGGATCGGCCCCACGAGGGGGCGCATAGGGTGGGAGCACACCCGGATCTTTGGAGGTTTCCATGCCACGTCTCGAGCCCGGCCAGGCCGCGCCGGACTTCACCCTGCCCACCGCCGACGGTGGCTCCTTCTCCCTCGCGCAGGCCCGCGAATCCGCTAAGAATGGCGTGATCGTGTACTTCTACCCGGCGGCAAGCACTCCGGGGTGCACCACGCAGGCGTGCGACTTCCGCGACTCGCTCGCCTCCCTCACGGCGGCCGGATACGCCGTCGTGGGTGTCTCACCTGACCCGGTGGAGAAGCTGAAGACGTTCACCGACAACGAGTCCTTGACCTTTCCGTTGGTCAGTGACGTTGAGCACACCGTGCTCGAGCCGTGGGGTGCGTGGGGCGAGAAGAAGAACTACGGGCGCACCTACACCGGCGTGATCCGCTCCACGGTGGTGGTGGCACCCGACGGGACCGTCTCCCTGGCGCAGTACAACGTGAAGGCCACCGGGCACGTGGCCAAGCTGCGCCGCGACCTGAAGCTCGACTGACCGCACCCGCTACGGCGGGTCCTGCAGGAACACCTCGCCGATCACGTCGAGCATCCGCGCCTGCGCGAGCCGGGCGCTCTCCGGGTCCGCCTGGATGAGCGCCCGGATCAGCGCGTTCACCATGATCGTCTGGCTCAGTCGCGTGGTGCGGGTGATCTCGTCCCGGAACGAGGAGGCACCGAGCGCGGAGACGAAACTGACCGTGGCGATCTCCGTCAACGGTGAGGTGGTGAACGCCGTCAGGGCGATCAGGCCCGCACCGGCCGTCCGGGCGGCGCGGGCGGCCTGCACGGTGGGGCGGGTACTGCCCGATCCGCTCACCACGATGCACACGTCCTCCGGGCCGAGCAGCCGCGCCCGCACCCCCTGGGCCACGTGGTCCATCGGCGCCTCGGCGCTGCGGCCGATCGCGTTCAGCCGCATCGCGGCCTCCATCGCGACCGGTGCGGACAGCCCGTTGCCGATCACCAGCACCGAGCGGGCGCTGCGGAGCAGCTCCACTCCGGTCTGCACGTCCTGGGCGTCCAGCAGCGCCGCCAGATCCTCGGCCGCGCGGGCCAGGTCCCGCACCACGGCACGCACCACCCCGACGGCGTCCCTCGGCTCGGTGTCCTCACTCCCCCTGGCAGCAAGGCCGACGTCCCGGGCGAGCAGCACCCGCAGCTGCGGATAACCGGAGAACCCGAGCCGCTGCGCGGCTCGCACGACAGTGGCCCGGGAGGTACCGGCCGCGTCAGCGACCTCCTGCGCGGATGCCTCGATGGTCCATTCCGGGCGGTCGATGAAGACCTGCGCCACCCGCTGCTCGCTGGGGTGCAGCGCGGAGATCCCGGCACGGATCATCGCCGGGACACTGCCGAGCTCGGGGTTCGCGCCGGTCATCAGTCCGCCACCGGTTCGGGAATGGTCGCCTTCGATGCCGCGCCCGGTCCGGAGATGATGCGCTCACGCACCTTCGCCGAGATCTGGTCCACGATCACTGTCACCACGATGATCACCACCAAGGTGATGCCGATGCGTTCCCACTCGCGACCGTCGAACAGTTGCTTGAGGATCGATCCGATGCCGCCGGCACCCACGATGCCCAGGATCGCGCCGGCGCGGATGTTGATCTCGAACCGGTACAGCCAGAACGCCACGATCTCCGGCAACACCTGCGGGAGCACAGCCCAACGCAGGATCCGGACCTTCGACGCTCCCGTCGCCTGCAACGCTTCGACCGGACCGGTGTCGATCCCCTCGATCGCCTCACTGGAGAGCTTGCCAAGCGTTCCGATCGACCCGACGCCGAGCGCCATCGCACCTGCGAGCGGCCCGAACCCGAAGACCGGGATCATGAAGACCAGCGCCAGCACGATCTCGGGCACGGCCCGGATGATGTTCAGCACCTGCCGGGTGACCAGCACCACGGGCCGCGGCGCGGTGTTGCTGGCCGCCAGGAAGGAGACCGGGAAGGAGAGCACGGCGCCGATGAGGGTCCCGATCCACGCCATCTGCAGCGATTCGATCATCAACGTCAGGCTCTTGGACCAGTACTCGCTCCACGGCATGGCGAACGGGTTCTCGACGAGCCCTTGGCCCATCAGCCCCACATAGCGCGGCGCTTCGGTGAAGATCTGACCCACGCGTTCCCATCGCGCACCCACCTGCCACACGGCCCAGATCACGATGGCGCCGCTGATGATCAGCCAGAGCGTGGAGCGCAGCTTCGACGGCGGTGTGGGGCGCGCGCCACGTGCGCGAGATCCTGGCGTCCTCATGTCAGCCTCCTGCGGATGGCTCGCGAGGCCTGGTCCAGGACGAAGACGACCGCGACGAGAGCGATCACCACGGCGGAGAGGTCCTCGTGCTGCAGGCGCGTCACCAGCAGGTTGATCACCACACCGATCCCGCCGGCGCCGACCATCCCGAGCACGGCCGAGGCGCGGATGTTCAGCTCGAAGACGTAGAAGCAGTAGGAAAGATAGTTCGGCGCCACCTGGGGCAGCACCGCGAAGCGGCCCCGCTGGAACCGGCTTGCCCCGGCGGCCTCCACCGCCTCGATCGGGCCCCGGTCCACGGCGTCGATGCTCTCCGAGGTGAGCTTGGCGACGATGCCGATGTTGAACATGATCAGCGCCAGCACGCCGGCCAGCGGACCGTCCACCACGAAGGCGACGAACAGCAGCCCCCAGGCCAGATCGGGCAGCGACCGCAGCACCGAGAGCACCAGCTTGGTGATCCGGTACACGGGCAGGTTGGGTGCGGACACCTTGGAGGCGAGCATCGCGCACACCAGCGCAAGAATGCAGCCGACGAGGGTGGCGATGATCGCGATGTAGAGGGTCTCCAGGAACCCCTCCCGCACGGCGGGACGGGTGAGGATGGCCCAGTTCGGCTCGAAGTAGCGCGCGATGATCTCCCGCCCGCGGTTCACGTCCTCCCACAGGGGGCGCAGCGTGAAGTCGATCCCCCAGGCGGCATACCCCGTGATGGCGAGGAAGATCACGACGGCAAGGACGGCGCCGATCGAGAGTGGAGGTTTGACCGGTCGTTCCGCCGGAGGTGCCGCGGCCGGTGCATCGGTCGGGACACTCACGCGACCGGTCCCGTCTCGGCCACGTCCTCCGCGGTGAGGGACCGGCCGTAGATGGACTCGAACACGGCGTCGTCGGCCTCCTCGCCGGTGCCGTCGAAGACGACTTGCCCGTCCCGCATCCCGATGATGCGGTCACCGTAGCGGCGAGCCAGGTCGAGGAAGTGCAGGTTCACCACCGTGGTGATCCCGAGTTCGCGATTGATCCGCTGCAGGTCCCGCATCACAGCGTTCGCCGTCGGTGGGTCCAGCGAGGCGACCGGTTCGTCGGCCAGCATGATCTGCGGCTGCTGGGCGAGCCCGCGGGCGATCGCCACCCGCTGCTGCTGGCCGCCGGAGAGCTGGGAGGCTCGTACGTAGGCCTTCTCCACGATGCCGACGCGCTCCAGCGCATCGAAGGCGATCTCCTTGTCGGCGCCCCGGAACCAGCCGAGCAGGGACCGCAGGGCGCTGGCCGAGTGCAAGCGTCCGGTGAGCACGTTGTTCATCACCGTAGTGCGAGTGACCAGGTTGAACGACTGGAAGATCATCCCCACCTGGGAGCGGAGCTGACGCAGCTGCCGGCGGTTCGCCGCTGCCACCCGCTCGCCGTTCACCAGCAGCTCGCCACCAGTCACCGGGACGAGGCCGTTGATGGTGCGCACCAGGGTGGACTTGCCCGCCCCGGACAACCCCACCACCACCACGAACTGACCGTCCGGGATGGTGAGGTCGACGCCGTCGAGCGCTTTCGTCCCGTTCGGATAGGTGACGGACACGTCACGGAACTCGATCATCACTCACGTCCTTGATACACGCCGTCGGCACGGGCAGCACTGCGTGCCGCTGCCCGTGCCGATCGACTCAGGCCTCACAGGCCGGCGAAGTTGGCCTCCACCTGGCGGGCGGCGTCGAGTGCGTCCAGGTCCGCGGGCACCAGGCCCTCGATGGAGTACACGTCGTCGTAGACCTGAGCGCCCTCCTCGGTCTCCATCACGGCCACCATGGCATCGGCGATCCGCTGCTGCAGGTCCTCGGAGAGGTCACCGGCCACGGCGACGCCGTCGTTCGGGATCTCGTCGGAGTAGGCGAACACCGTGACCTCTTCGCCGATCTGCGGGTTCTCCTCCACCACGTTGTTGCGGGCGTCATCAAAGCTCACGCCCACCGGGTAATCGCCGCTGGCCACGTTGATGATCGAGTTCGGGTGCCCGCCGGCGAACTGCGTGTTCAGAGACAGCGGGTCGAGCTCGGCCACGCGCTCGAGCTGGGTGGCCGGGTAGTAGTAGCCCGAGGCGGAGGAAGCGTCGACCATCGAGATCGGGGTGTCCTGCTCGATCAGGGCCAAGGCGTCCTCACCGGCCGGGCCGGTCTCGGCCTCGTCGGTGCCGTTGCAGAAGGTGTAGGTCGAGCCGTCCTCGTTCTCCACCTCCACCACCTCGTCCAAGCAGTAGGTGTCCGGATCGTTGGTGAACCACTGCGTGTGATAAGTCGATGCCCCGAACCGCACCGACTGCAGGACAATCTCGGCACCGGACTGGTCGGCTGCCTGCACCAGAGCGATCGGACCGAACATCCCGATGTGCGCCTGACCGGTCTGCATCGCTGTCACGAGCGCCGCGTAACTCTCGGTCACCGTCGTCTCGATCGGGATGCCGAGCTCGTCGGAGATCAGGGTGCCGAGCTGATCGGCGTCCTCCACCAGGCTGTCCATCTCCTGCGACGGAACCAGGCCGAGAACGAGGGTGTCGGGATCCTCGACCGTCTCCTCGCCGCTCGTCTCGCCATCGGTCATGTCCTCGCCGCCGGTCGTCTCCTCGTCACCGGAGCCGCCGCACGCCGTGAGGGCCAACGCGGCCGCCGCACCCACGGCCGCCCAACGCATCGCACGCTTCATCTCTCACCCTTGTCATCCTGGGCACCACTCGGCACCGTCGGTCGGCCCCCGCAACGCCATTACCTGGCTCCCGGGAACCATGAACACGAGTTGCACGCTACTGAGGCTGAGGCACGTGCGCCAGAGATGGCTGGTTGCATCTCGGTAAACACTCACTGAACGGTCGAAGGTTCTGCGATCAGGGTGCGGTCACCGTTCGGACCCAGTCGCGAATCGCCGCGACGACCCCTTCGAACGTCGCTGCGGCAGAGGTGCTCGGCCCGTGACCGAGCCCGAACCGGTCGATGAAGAAGCCGGCGGAGCCGCGCTCCATCGCCGGTCCGATGTCGTTGACCCACACGTCACCCACGCTGGCCAGCCGCTGTGGCGCCGCCAGGCCCCACCGCGCGGCGAGGTCGTCGAGGATCTGGGGCATCGCGGCCGGCTTGCCCGCGTTGGGGACCACCTCGTCGATCAGGGCGGTCAGCTCGTGCGTGTCCAGCCAGCTCTGCGCACCCACCAGGGGGGCGTTGGTCACCAGGACCACGCGCACCCCCGCGGACCGGACGTCGGTGAGCAGGTGGCGGACGCCGTCGGGCGGCCTGGTCTCCCCCTCGCCTGCGTCCAGGCGGGCACGGGAGGCGAGGTAGGCCTCGCTGAGGGTCGCGTTCGAGAGGCCGGCGGCGCGGGCCATCGCAGCCACGGCGTGGTACCCGTCCGGTGCGTCAGGGACCGCGCCGCTGCCGGCGAGGAAGGTCCGCGTCGGTTGGACCAGCGCCGCGCCAGGGTGCCGACGTTCGGCCTCCTCGGCGTAGAAAAGCACCGGATCGTCACCGATGCACAGGGTTCCGTCGAAGTCGAGGACCAGGACGGCGGAGGGCTGAGCAGGCTCGGGGGGTTCAGTTGTCGCCACGGCGACTAGGCTAGAGGGGCAAGCGCGAGTGGCGTAACTGGCAGCCGCGCAGGATTTAGGTTCCTGTGCCTTCGGGCGTGCGGGTTCGAGTCCCGCCTCGCGCACTGCGACGGAGGAGCTGTGCTCGCGGCGGGACGAGGAGGAGCGCAGCGACGGCCCCGCCTCGTGCACCACGACGACGGAGTCGTCAGAGCACCTTCTCCAGGAACGCTCGGGTGCGCGTCTCCCTGGGGTGGTCGAACACCTGGGTGGGCGTACCTTCCTCCACGATGACTCCGCCATCCATGAACAGCACCCGGTCACCGACCTCACGCGCGAAGCCCATCTCGTGGGTAACCACGACCATCGTCATGCCTTCGCGCGCGAGGTCCTTCATCACGGCGAGCACCTCCCCGACAAGCTCAGGGTCGAGGGCGGAGGTGGGCTCGTCGAAGAGCATGATCTTCGGTTCCATTGCCAGCGCTCGCGCGATCGCGACCCGCTGCTGCTGCCCGCCGGAGAGGCTACTGGGGTAGGCGTTCTCCTTCTCCTGCAGCCCCACCTTCTGCAGCAAAACGCGGCCACGTTCACGTGCCTCGTGGGCGCTGAGCCCGCGTACCTTCATCGGCGCGAGCATGATGTTCTCGATCACCGACTTGTGCGGGAACAGGTTGAACTGCTGGAAGACCATCCCGATCTCCGCGCGTACGTCATCGATCCTGATCTTGCGATCGGTGAGGTGGTACCCGTCCACCACGACCTCGCCGGCGGTGATGTCCTCGAGGCGGTTCAGGCATCGCAGCAACGTGCTCTTGCCGGATCCGGACGGGCCGATTACGCAGACCACTTCGCTCTCGGCAACGGTGCAGTCGATCCCGGTGAGCACCTCGTTCTCACCGAACGACTTGTGCAGGTTCGTGACCTCGATGATCATGATCGGCTCTCCAAACGCTTCTCGATGATCCGCAGGACTCCGGACAAGGTGAGGGTGATCCCCAGGTAGAACACCGCCACCGTGGTGTAGATCTCCACCGCGTTGAAGTGGTTCGAGACAATCTGCCGCCCTTGGTAGATCAGCTCGGGCACCAGGATCACCGAGAGCAACGACGTGTCCTTGATGCTGATGATGAACTGGTTGCCCAGTGGCGGGATCATCCGCTTGAACGCCTGCGGCCAGATCACCTTGACCATCGTGGTGTGATGGCTCATCCCGAGAGAGCGCCCTGCCTCCATCTGGCCCTTCGCGACCGACTGCACCGCACCCCGGACGATCTCGGCGATATAGGCCGCGGAGTTGATCCCGATCACGATGATGCCGGCCAGCACGGAGGGCAAGGTGTACTGGATGAACAGCGGCAGTGCGAAGAAGATCCAGATCGCCTGCACCAGCACCGGAGTCCCGCGCACCACCTCGACGTAAATGGAACTCAGGGCATACACGGTCCTGAATCGGCTGATCCGCCCGAGCCCGATCACAGATCCCAGGACGAAACCGATCCCGAGCCCCGCCACGGAGATCAGCAGTGTGTAGTAGAGCCCTGTCCGCAGAGCGGGGAGGAACTCGACAACCCCGGCCCAGTCGAAGTTCAGCAACGTTTCCATGCGCTACATGCCTTCCCGGTCGAGGCAGGTACGCCCCGCAGGGCGCACCACCGTCGCGTGGATCAGTTGCCCGACGCCGCCAGCTCGTCCAGCCACTCCGGCTCGCTGCCGAACCAGCTCTCGTAGATCTCGGTGTACGTGCCGTCCTCGATCATGCCGGCGAGCGCCTCGTTCATCGCCTCGACGAGTTCTTCGTTGCCCGCGGAGACGGCGATCCCGTAGTCCTGCGCCTCGAGCAGTTCGCCGACGATCTTCAGGGTGCCTTCACCCGTGGTCTGGATGTAGTACTCCACGTTCGGTGCGTCGTAGAGCACCGCGTCGGAGCCGCCGCCTTCGACCGAGAGGTAGGCCTGGTCGAGCTGCTCGTAGGTGTTCGCGGTGGCGCCCTCGATGTTCTCCTCGATGTAGTTCGCACTGGTGGAGCCGAGGCGGGTGGCGATGGTCAGACCCTCCAGGTCGTCCACGCCCTGGATGTCGGTGTTGTCCGCAGGGACACCGATCCGCAGACCGGACTGGTAATACGGGCTGGTGAAGTCGATGACCTCTTCGCGCTCTTCGGTAATGGTGATTCCGGCGATCGCAATATCGAACGACCCGGTTTGCAGGCCGGGGATGATTCCATCGAAATTGGTGGTCTGCAGATCGACCTCGAAGCCGACCTCGTCCGCAATAGCATTAATGATGTCGATATCGAATCCGACGTACTCGCCGTCCTCTTCGAACTCGAAGGGCACGAAGGAGGTGTCGGAGACGACGACGTAGGTGTCCTGCAGGCCACCGTCGCCGTTCCCGCCTTCGCCCCCGTCGTCACCCGCACACCCGGCGAGCCCCGCAGAGAGGGCGATGATCGAGAGGCTGGCAGCAGTTGTCGAGATTCGGTTCTTCATTTGCGCGCGGGCCCTTTCCCCAGGAGAGAATTATCTGTGGATGTCCCTATCCACCGATGCGAAACTACCGACGAGGGTAACACCCGGCTCCCCGCGTGCCAGTGTTGCACCGACCGAACCGCTCGCGAGCAGACCACCCGGTCACCGGGACCGACTGAAGGACGCTGTTCGACACCCCGTTGGCCCACCCACACCCGCGCCTGTGGCCGCCCTCCCCTCTGATGGACGTAGGGAAATCGCCCCTCGTGGGGTAGAACTCAGGGATGACCGCGAACACTCGCCCGACCAGTCAGGGGCCCGGGCGCGGGCCCAGCATGCGCGATGTCGCCACCCTCGCGGGCGTCTCCACCCAGACCGTCTCGCGCACGCTGAGCGGCCACCCGTACGTCCGCCCGGACCTGCGACAGCGGGTGATGGACGCCGTCGCTGAGCTCGGGTACACCCGGAACCTGGCGGCACGTGCACTCTCCTCCGGCCAGAGCGGAACGCTCGGCGTGATCACTCTCGCCTCACGCGGCTACGCCCGGATCGAGTTCGCGTACGGCGTGGAGCAGGCCGCCGCGGCGGCCGGGTACTCCGTGATCACCGCGACAGCGAACGCTCCGACCGAATCCGACCTCGCCCGCGCCGTCACGTTTCTGCTCGAGCACGGTGTGGACGGACTGGTGGTCTCCACCCCACTCACCGAGCGGTCCGACACCCTGGACGCCCTCCTCGAACGAGTGCCGGCCGTGATCCTGGAAGAGCCAGGAACCGCCGAGGACGGCGTGCTGACGGTGGACCAGCGCGAGGTGGCACAGCTGGCGACCACCCACCTGCTCGATCTCGGGCACCAGACCGTGTGGCACCTCGCCGGCTCACTGGACTGGTCCGACGGGTGGCTGCGAGTCTCCGGCTGGCAGGAGACGCTCGAAGCGGCCGACCGGGAGGTGCCGCCGCTGTTGCGGGGCGACTGGACCGCCGCAAGCGGGTACGAGCAAGGCTTGTTGCTCAGCCGGATGCCCGATGCCACGGCCGTGTTCGTGGCGAACGATGAGATGGCCTTCGGGCTGCTACGCGCGCTCGCCGAACGCGGCCGATCGGTGCCCGAGGAGGTCTCGGTGGTCAGCTGCGACGACATCCCGCTGGCCGCGTACGCCACACCGCCACTGACCACGGTCGCGCAACCATTCGACGCGACCGGGCGGTACGCCGTGGAGGTCCTCACCGCTCGGATGGGTGGGCACGCAGCGCCCGAGGCGGCAGCGCCGCAGCCGCGGCTCATCATTCGAGGAACCACGCAAGCCACCACGTAGCGTATGTGTTACCGATATCAGATTGGAGACTCATTGTGATCGCTTTCCCCTGATTCTGGGCTAGTCAGCGATGTGTTATCGGTGCTACTGTCCCGAACCAAGCCGCAACGACGGGGCCGCTGACCAGCGATCAGCCCCGCCAGCGGACGCTTCGCGACCGAGAGGCCACTGTGACCGCTACCCCGCACCGACGCCGACGTCGGCTGACCTCCTCCCTCACCTTCACCGCCCTGCTGGCCGGAACCGCCATCAGCGGCACCGCCGGTGCCGCCTACGCCGCCGGGGCCTACGACGTCCCGCACACCGACTACGAGCTGGTCGCCGTCTCCAGCGAGTCCGACCCCTACCCCGCGCCGCCCGCGATCGACGGGACCGCGCTGGCGGCCTTCGACGGCGACTTCCAGTCCCAGTGGACCTCCCGGTACGCCGACGAGGCCCCGTACCCGCACTGGATCAGCCTCGACCTCGGGCAGACGCTGCCCCTGACCGCCGCCGACTACGCAGTCAAGCCCGGCCAGAACGGTGCGGCCGGTGAGGTCGCCGTCTACGTCACCAACAGCGCGACCGTCGCCGCTGAGGAAGACCCGACGGCGTGGGGTGAGCCGGTGGGGACGGCCACCCTGGATGCCCCCGAGACCGCCGAGACCCGGCAGCGCGTCGACTTCGACACCCCCGTCGAGGGGCGCTACCTCCGCTTCCAGCTGAACAGCGGGCTCGTCGAGGACGCTCCGGCCGGCTCGGCCGCCGAGATCATCGCCGTGTCCTCCGAGCCGGTGCCAGAGATCGTGGATCAGCCGGAGATCACCGACTTCGAGACGGTCGAGCTCGTCAACGGCGACCTCACCGCGACCGTGGCGACGGAGTTCCCGCAGGTGGTTGCCTACACCGTGGGCGGTGAGCCGTTCGCCGGGCGCGAGTCACTGCTGGACACCTGGACGGTGAACGGCCAGGACTACTCGGCCAGCACCACCTCCACGGTGGAGGGTGCCACGGCCACCTACACCTCCGCCGTCGAGGACCTCGGCGTGGAGATCACCTCCACGATCACCGTCACCGACGAGGCCACGGTGGCCTTCGCCGTCACGGATGTGACCGGAGACGTGCAGGTGAACACGCTCGGCATCCCCGGCCACAGCCTGCTCTCGGCCACCTCCGCCACCGACGGCGTGGAGCTCGACCGGACCACGATCAGTCCCGACTCGACCCAGAACGCCGACCAGTACCTCCCGATCACGGCCACGACCGCCGTCGACGATGACCCGGTGGGCGCACACACGGCCTTCCTCGTGAACGGACCCGTGGTGGGCGGCGTGGAGACCAACGCGACGGTGGAGGCCCGCAACCAGAACTCCTGGAACCAGCGCCTGCTCACCCAGATCAGCGGCACCGAGGAGCGCACCGCCACCATTGCCTCGAACAGCTGGGTGTATGAGCCCTCGGCCGGGCAGGACCCCGCACCACCCAGTTCGAGCAGCCGCAGGCCACCGTGTACTTCGCCGGTGACCTCAACGGTGACGGTCACGTGACCTGGCACGACGGCGGCATCCGGGCGCGGGACGTGGTGCCGGAGCGGCTGGGCGCCGAGCGTGTGCCCGAGCGCGTGGTGAACCGGATCCCGTTCAACTTCGCCTCGCAGGCCACCAACCCGTTCGAGATGACGCTGGACAACACCATCCGGCTCGCCAACTCCACCGACGAGCTCGGCCAGTGGGTGCTGGAGAAGGGCTTCGGTGCCGAGGGGCACGATTCGGCGAACACCGACTACGGCGGCAACTACAACGAGCGCGCCGGCGGCCTGGCCGAACTGAACGAGCTGGTCGACCTGGGCGCTGACCTGAACGCCGACTTCACCGTGCACGTGAACGCCACCGAGATCTACCCGCAGGCGAACTCCTTCGATCCCGCCATCCTGCAGACCTCCACCAACCCCAGTGTGGGACCGCACCCGTACGGCTGGAACTGGCTGGACCAGTCCTACTACATCGACCAGGACGTCGACCTCGGCACCGGGCAGGTGCTGGACCGGTTCGAGCAGCTGAGCGAGGAGGTGCCGAACCTCTCCGGGGTGTACATCGACGTGTACTACTCCTCCGGCTGGGTGGCCGAGGAGCTCGCGGACGAGCTGACCGCCATGGACCTGGAGATCGGGACCGAGTGGAGCGACAAGTTCGTCGGGAACGCCGTGTGGGCCCACTGGCCGAACGACCTCAACTACGGCGGCGCCACCAACAAGGGCATCAACTCCACGATGGTGCGCTTCATCCACAACAGCGACGCCGACATCTGGAACGCGGACCCGGTGCTGGGCAACCAGCGCCTGGTCGACGCCGAGGGATGGACCGGCAACCGGGACTGGAACACCTTCTACGAGGCGATCTGGACCACGAGCCTGCCCACGAAGTTCGTGCAGCACTTCGACCTGCTCACCTGGGAGCCGGGCACCTCGGCCAGCCTCACCGGTGACGTCGCGATCACGATGGACAGTGAGGAGCGAGTGATCACGCTCGGAGGCGCCGAGGTACTCCGCGGTGATGACTACCTGCTCCCCTGGCAGTCCCTGGCCACCAACGAGGAGACCGGCTCCCCGCTGAGCGCCGACAAGATGTACTTCTTCACCCTCGACGGCGGGGACCGCACCTTCGACCTCACCGAGCGGTTCGCCGAGGTGTCCAGCTTCGACGTGTACCAGCTCACCGACACCGGCCGCGTGCACACCGGCACGGTCACCCCCGACGGCGGAACGCTCACCCTCACCGGGGACGCCGCCACGCCGTACGTGGTGGTGCCCGCCGGGGACCAGCCGCTGAACGATCCGCTCCCCTACGGTGCCGCCTCGGAGCTGGCCGACCCCGGGTTTAACTCCGGATCGCTGGAGCCGTGGAACGCGCGCGGACCGGTGGAGCTGGACGTGAACGCCATCGGCGACAACGTGGCGACCTTCGGTCCGGGCCGCAGCAGCATCTCCCAGCAGGTGACCGGCCTGGAGCCCGGGCAGCAGTACACCTTCTCCGCGCACGTGGAGATCGCCCACGACGCTCTGCGTCCGGTGACCGTGGGGGTGACCTCCGACGGCGAGGAGGTCGAGAACACTTTCGACCTCACCCCGGCGCAGAACAAGGTGCAGGCCGACGCCAAGCGGGAGACCTACTCCCAGCGTGCGTCCGTCTCCTTCACCGCACCGGACTCGGGTGAGGTGACGGTGCAGATCGCAGCCGAGCCCGGCCGTTCCGAGGTGACCGTGGACGCCGCCCGGGTGTTCGTCGACACCACCACGGACGCTCCGGCGGATCTGGTCGCCCACGAGGACTTCGAGGGCAATCAGCCGGGCTGGGGCCCGTTCTACAAGGGACCGGCGGGCGGGTCGAACGA
Source organism: Ruania alba (assembly GCF_900105765.1). Taxonomy (NCBI): domain Bacteria; kingdom Bacillati; phylum Actinomycetota; class Actinomycetes; order Micrococcales; family Ruaniaceae; genus Ruania; species Ruania alba. The sequence goes on along the minus strand of NZ_FNTX01000001.1, from coordinate 684,655 downwards.
CCCGCGCACCTCCATCTCGGTACGCAACGACCCGTACACGAGCGCCGAGTGGCGCAACACGGTGTACCCGCACCACGAGACTGGACCGCAACCGGGCATGGCGATCGATACGGTGCTGGACGGCGACCACTCGCTCTCCGTGCACAACGACAAGGTCGGGCTGCTGATGCGGACGGCACCGAGCAGCGTGTCGTTCGAGGAAGGGCACCGGTACCGGGTGGAGCTGGACTACCAGACCAACGGTGACGGCGCGTTCCGGTGGGTCGTCGGTGGTGACGAGATCGCCGACGGTGCGCTCAGCTCCATCACTGTCGACACCGTGCCGATCCCGCAGAGCCTGCAGACCAGCACCTTCTCGCACGAGTTCACCGGAGGCTGCGGGCAGGCGTGGGTGGGTCTGGAGCGCCTCCCGGGTAACGCCGCAGACCTGGTGCTGGACAACGTGCGGATCACCGACCTCGGCGAGGACCCGGCCGGCGCCACCTGCGCCACGCTGGAGACGCCAGACCAGGTGACGCTGAACCCGGCGACAGCGAACGTCGTCACCACCACGTTCACCAACACCGAGGACGAGACGGTGACGAACGTGGGCGCCATGCTCGACACCCCGGAGGGGTGGCTGGTGCAGGTGGCCGAGGGCTCGACGAACCTGGTCGAGACGCTCGAGCCCGACGAGTCGATGAGCACCAACTGGGTGCTCACCCCGCCGGCGGAGGCCGCCGGGACCACGGAGGCCCTGCAGGTGCAGGCGCAGTACCTGCACGGGTGCACGAAGACCGTCACCGCCGACCTCACGGCCAACACGGCCACCCGCAGCCGGATCCCCAGCGAGGCGATCACCGTGACCGCCAGCAGCGAGGAGACGAACGTCTCACCCACCCGTGGCCCCGCGGTGAACATGCTCGACGGTGATCCAAGCAGCATCTGGCACAGCCGGTGGACCAGCGACGCCACCAGCTACCCGCACGTGCTCACCTTCGATCTGGGCACCGAACAGGCACTGGACGGGATCTCCTACCTGCGCCGGCCGGCCAACCAGAACGGTCCGATCAAGGACTACCTGGTGGAGGTCTCCTCCGACGGCGAGACGTGGACGCAGGTGGCCGAGGGCGCCTGGGAGAACACCGACCAGTACCAGGACGTCGACTTCGACGAGGTCACCACCCGGTACGTGCGGGTGACGGCGCTGAGCTCGATCTCGGGCACCCAGTTCGCCGCCGTGGCCGAGATGGTCTTCTACGGCGACCCGGGTGCTGCGCCGGCCGCGCACGACCCGCAGCCGCTGCCGGAGGACGACTATTCCGCGTGCACCGCTCCGCCTGCGGTGGAGGTCGAGCCAGGTCGGGCGCGTGCCGGGGCTGAGGTGTCGGTCACGCTCACCGGGTTCCCGGCTGAGTCCGAGGTGACGCTGGCCCTGGATGAGGAGACCGTGGGCACCGCGGTCACCGATGCCGAGGGAAGTGCCGTGGCCACGGTGACGGTGCCGGCGGAGACCGAGCCTGGGCCGCGTGCCCTGGTCGCCGCTGAATCGGGCGGCGGCGCGTCGGCATCGACCGAGCTGCTGGTGATCCCCCGGGGCGGCCCGAGCACCGGCTGATGATCAGGCGGCACCGGCAGCGGACGCACGCGCACTCCCCCGGGTGCGCGTGCGTCCGAGCGTTCGCCAACCGACCCCTCGGCGGGGTACAACACAGGGGTGAGTGATACGACTGTCGAGGCCGGTGACGGCTGGTTCGAGCCGGACGAGCTGGCTGCCGTGCGGCGCCGGCTGCCGATCCTGTACGTGGATGTGGTGCCGGTGCGGGTGGACCCGGACGGCGTGATCCAGCGAGTCGGGATGTTGCTGCGCACCCCGCGCGACGGCGGCATCTCCCGCGCGCTGGTCTCCGGGCGGGTGATGTTCCACGAGTTGATCCGGGACGCGCTGGCCCGCCACATCGACAAGGACCTGGGGCCGATGGCGCTGCCCCGCATCCCGGTGACGCTCACCCCGTTCACGGTGGCCGAGTACTTCCCCACGCCGGGCATCACCGCCTACCACGACGCACGCCAGCACGCCGTCTCGCTCGCCTACATCGTGCCGATCGACGGCGACTGCCAGCCGCAGCAGGACGCCCTCGACATCGGCTGGTTCACCCCCGAGGAATCCGTCTCCCCGATGGTGCAGGCGGACATGGTGGACGGTCACGGGGCCCTGGTCCGCACCGCCCTGGCCACGGTGGGGCGGCTGGTCTGAGCGAGAGCCCGACGGCGCAGCCCGCCACGGTCACCGCGGCAGGTTTCTGGCCCCAGCACTGGACATCTGCTTCTGCAGCACGGGACCGGCGGCATCCGGGCGGCCGGTGCGGCGGATGTGCTCCGGCCAGGCCAGCGGCACGCCGAGCCGATCGGAGAGCACCTCTTGGAACGCGCGGAGCTCGGCGGGGTCCTGGCGCACCTCGGCCGGGGTGAGCCCGGCGTTCAGGCTGTAGGCGGCGACCGCGCCGGCCGCCTCGCCGATCGACCACTCCACCGGGTGCAGCCGGTAGGCACCATTGGTGATGTGGGTGGTGCCGATGTTCTTGTTGGCCGCGAGCAGGTTCTCAGCCTGCGCCGGAATCAGTGCGCCGAGCGGGATCTGGAACGGGAACGAGGCGATGTCCACGTAGGTGCGCCCGGACGTCGACGGGTGCAGGTCGATCCGGTAGAAACCGATACCGACCGTATCCTCGAACACCTCCGAGCCGGCACCCTCACCCCGCATCTGACACCCGATATGCGCCTCCGTCACCGTGAACAGGGCCTTGATCCGGCGGGACTCACGGATGTAGGGCTCACGGGCCAGCCCGTCGCTAGTGCCGAGGACGTCACCGCGTAGCTTCAGTCCCGGATAGCCCCGGCCACCGTCCGGCCGTGGCGCCTCGGTCTGCATCCAATACACGAACGAGAGCGTCAGTTCGCGGGCACTGCGGAGCGCCTCCTGCCGAGTCTCTTCGGATACCCCGAGCAGCGGGAGTTCCCAGTAGTCGGTGTGCGGCCAGTTCACCAGCGAGATGTCGCCACCGGTGTAGGACGACTGCAGCTGGCGCGCCGCGAGGATGCGTCGGTAGTGCCACAGGTCGCGATGCTCACTGTGCACTGCCTGCTCCGGACTACCCTCGAAGAGAGGCCGGTATCGGTCCTCCAGGGTGATCGGGTGGACGTCGGTCCACGAGAGTTGAGAGCCTGGCCACCGCGGGTCGACGGTGTCGCGCCAGTAGGCGTAGTCCGTCGGCTTCTCGATCACATGGTCCTCGCCGGCCCGATACTCCACGGCCGCACACCAGGTGATGGCTTGCTGGTCATACCGGTCGGCACGCTCCGGGGCATGCAGTTCACCGGTCTGCGCGCGCGACTCCGCCCCGATCACGTGCGGGATATCGGCGAGCTCAAGCAGGTCACCGAGCTCGGTCGCGTCGAGGACCATCTGGCCCTCCACCCGGTGCCGCTCCCCCGTGCCGCGATCGCAGAGCGTCACCGAACGCACCCGGTCCCCCACCCGTTCGGCGGCCACCGGTTCGTGTTCGAGCAGGAGGGTGAGCCGACCATCGGCGACCTCCGGGGCGAGCATCTCGGCCAGGACGGTCGCGGAGACCCTTGGTTCGTGACACAGCGCGGAGACGAAACCAGCGCCGGGATTGAGCCGCTCATCCGCTCGTGCCCGGTCCGTCAACGGGTAGTGCCTGCGGTAGTGCTCGCGGATGCGCGTGCGCAGCTGGGCGTAGCTCGCCGAGACGAAGTCGCTTTCGATCCATGGGTGTTCGTCCGGCGGGACGGCCTGGGTGGTCATCTGGCCGCCGAGCCAGTCACCGGCATCAGTCAGGATGACTGTTCGCCCGAGCGTCACAGCTGCGCGGGCGGCGGCCACACCGCCCAGCCCGGCACCGATGATCACTATGTCTGCGCTATATGGCACGTGCGCGTGCTCCTCGTGAGTAGTTGGTGCAGCAGGTCAGGTCACGACCTCTTATCCCTTGATGCCGCCTTCGGAGAGGCCGGCGATGAAGCCTCGCTGGTTGACGAGGAAGACGGCGAGGACTGGGAGGGTGACCAGGATGGTTGCGGCCATCAGTGCGCCGTAGCGCACATTCCCAGTCGCCGCGAAGGTGGTGATGGCCAGCTGGACTGTGGTGCTGCGCTCGGAAGCAGAGACCACCAGTGGCCAGAGGAAGTCGTCCCACACTCCGGTGAAGGAGAACACCGCGACCAGGGCGAGCAGCGGTTTGGCCATCGGGAGGTAGATCCGGACGAAGGTCCGCAGCTCACTGGCCCCATCGATCCGTGCGGCCTCGGCGAAATCTCGGTCCATACCGGCGAAGTACTGCCGGGACAAGAAGATATTCATCGTGCCCACCAGGTAGGGCAGCATCAGGCCTCCGACCGAGTCCAGAAGACCGCTCCCGCCGTCACCGAAGATGTCGTTACCTCCGGCCAACGGAAAGTGCCGGGCCATCAGGAACAGCGGAATGAGCGTGACCGAGACCGGGATCGCCACAGTCGAGAGCAACACGTAGAACAGGGGCTTGCTGCCGCGGAACGGCAGGTGAGCGAAGGCATACCCAGCGATCACCGGCACGGTGCAGTTCGTCGCGACAGCGATCACGGTGACGATCGTGGAGTTGGCAAAGGCGGTGTCCAGGTTGGCGGCCTGGACCGCAATCGTGAAGTTCTCGATAGTGGACTGCTCCGGGATGAAGCCCACCGGCTGCCCCTCCGGGGTGAACGCCAGGCTGAGCATCCACCAGAACGGCAACAGCACCAGCGCGGTCACCAGGGCCAGGACAGCAATCCGGATACCGCTGCGGTGTCGACGTGTGATCGCCATGTCAGTCCCGCCTTCCTCGACCGGCTCGCAGAGCCACGATCGTCAGCCCTGCGATGAACGCGAACAGCACGAACGCCATCGCCGAGGCGCTGCCCATCTGGTTGTACTGAAACGCTTCGGTGTAGATCAGGTAGTTGACCGTGGTGGTGGATCCATACGGACCTCCCTGGGTCAGCACGAAGATCTCGGCGAACCCTTGGGCCAGGTAGATGATGTCCATCACGATCACGTAGGTGAGCATCGGGCGGATACCCGGCAAGGTCACCGCGCGGAACTGCTGCCACGCGTTCGCACCGTCGACGCGGGCAGCCTCATACAGGTCCTTCGGCACTGTCTGCAGCCCGGCCAGCAGGAGCACCATGTTGCTGCCCAGGGCCTTCCAGACGCGCATCGCCGAGACCGCATTCAGGGCGCCACCCTCGGTGGTCAGCCACCGCTGCCCGGACTGCCCGAACACCTCCAGCACCTGGTTGACGAGCCCCTGGTCGGAGTACATCCACAACCAGACCATGCTCACTGCGGTGAGAGAGACCACGTGCGGCACGTACAGGCCTGTCCGGAACAACCCCACACCCCGGAAGGCCCGATTGGACAGCATCGCCAGACCGAGCGCGATCACGACCGTGACCGGCAGCACCTGCAGCACGTACCGACCGGTCACCAGCATCGCCTGGCCGAACTCGGGATCACGCACGATGGCGGCGTAGTTGTCCCACCCGACGAAACTCGGCCCGTCCCTGCTGATCGGACTATAGGAGTTGAAGCTCAGCACCAGTCCATAGACCACCGGCCCGAGCTGAAAAATCGCCACGTACAGAGCCGCCGGCAGCACGAACAACAGCCCCATCCGTGCCTGCGGGCTGCGCAGCCGACTCTTGCGCCCCCGAGCCGGCGGTGCGCCGGCCGGAGCTTCCGGCCGGCGCACGGTGGGATCAAGAACCCGAGGCAAGGAACTGCTCCACCTCGCTGTTTGCCTGCTCGAGCGCCTCAGCGGGCTCAACCTCGCCGTGCAGCGCACGCTCCAGGTGCTGCCCCATCGCATCCCGCATCTGCGTCCACGCTGGCACGTTCGGGTTCGGATGGGTACTCGGCAGGGCCTCGACCGCACGCTGCAACTCCGTGTTGGCGGAGATGTACTCGGACTCGATCGACGACGCATGCACCGGCAGCGCGCCGAGCGCCTCCGCGTACTCGAGGTTGGTCTCCGGGCTGATCATTTCGGCGATGAAGTCCCAGGCCAGGTCCGGCACGTCGCTATCGGCATTGATCATCAGCCCGTTCGCGGGTCCGCCGAACGCACCGGGCTCGTTGCCCTCGAACGCCGGGGGCATCATCAGCCGCAGGTCACGATCGGGGCCTGCTTCCTGAAGCTTGACGATGTCACCGGCGGAGATGAGCTGCATGGCGGCGGCTCCCGTCACCACCGGGACCTCAGCAGGCTGTCCGGGAAGCTGTGCGCCGAGGGTGTTGTCCACGGCGTTCTCACCCTGATAGAGGCTCGCGTAGAACTCCAGAGCCTCGACCCCCTCCGGAGAGTTCATCGTGGCTGCGGTGTTGTCCTCGTTGAGGAACTCCCCACTGTTGGACCACAGGAACGTGCCGAAGCTCTGCTGTACCCCGATGGGGTCGCTCGGCACAATCAAGCCGGCTCGGCTGATCTCGTCGCCGTTGCGTTCGGTGAGTTGTTCGGCGACCGCACGGACCTCCGCCCAGGTCTCCGGTGGCGCGTCCGGGTCCAGGCCAGCCGCTTCGAAGTCGGCCCCGCTGTACGCGATCATTCGGATGGTCATGATGAGTGGGGTCATGTAGGGCGTGCCATCGACCTCCCCGCCGGGGAGGGCGGCCGCCATGTCCTCACGTTCGCCGGGGTCCATCTCGTCCAGGTACGGACCGAGGTCCAGCACCCGTTCGTTCGCGGCAAGGTCCGCGGTGGCGGCCACGCCGTGGCCGATCACATCCGGTGCGGTTCCGGCGGCGAACGCCGCATTGAGCTTCGGCCCGAGGTCACCCCAGTCAACGAAGGTCACCTCGACGTCGACGTCTGACTCCTCCTCGAAGGCTGGCACGATGGTCTCGTTCACCAGTGCCATCTCGGCCTCGCTGTTGCCGGGGAACCAGACGACCAACTGATCTCCACTCGCCTCCGAGCCTCCGCCGGAGCCGCAGGCCGCCAGGGACGCCACCAGTGCTCCGGTCGCCAGCGCGACGGGCACTCTTCGAACGTGTTTCATCGTCGAATCCTCTTCTGATCACATTGAGTTCACCGCCGGACCGTCATCGGACCGGCGGACTTGCTACGTCAACGGCAGCAGCGTCGACCCTGCGACAAACTCGCAGGGCAGCCGTTCGTGGACCGTGCGCTCATGCAGACCGGCGAGAGACTCCAGGAGCAGGTCAACGGCCCGCATCCCCATCTCCCGCCGGGGGACGTGCAGGTGTGTCCATGGGTGGGAGGCGACCGCAGGATCGATCATCGAGTCGAGGCCGACGATCGAGATCTGCCCGGGCACGTCCAGGCCCGCCCGGTCGCACAGCGCACCGATCACCTCGAGCTGCGCCGTGCTCTCCACCAGCAGTGCGGTGGCGCCGCTGTCGACCAGACCACGCAGCCAGACCTCGTCGATCGTCTTCGTCGCAAGCTGCGCGTCGTGGACCACGTCGAGACCGGTCTCCGCGACTGCCTCCTGGAAGCCCCGGCGACGCTCGACACGTGGTTCGACCCGGTCGTCCAGGCCGAGATAGGCGACCTTCCGGTGCCCGAGCTCGAAGACGTGCCGAGTCACGTCACGCACACCCTCGACATAGGCGGCCGTCACGTACGGGCCGAGGGCGGCCGGCTTCTCCCGGCGCCCGATGAAGACGAACGGAAAGCCCTCCTCGGCCAGTCGAACGAGCTCCTCATCGTGCTGGTGGAAGCCGATGATCAGGGCGCCATCGGCGATCCGGAGCCGATTCCTCCCTTCGTCGAAAATGCTTGCCGGGCCCTTCTGCTGGTGCATCGAGGTGAACAGCACGAGATCGTGACCGGCGCGGATCGAGCCCTGTTCAATCCCGACCAGGATCTCCTCGTAGTACGACTCCCGGCTCGTCGGGAAAAGCGGCTCGTAGGCGTGCACCCCGATCAGCCGGTTACGTCCGCCGCGCAGGGCGCGCGCAGTGACATTCGGGACGTACCCGAGCTCACGGGCAGCGGACATGATCCGCTCCTCGGTCTCACTGTTGATGCCGTACTCCACGGTCTTGCCGTTCAGAGTCAGGGACACCGTGGTCTGAGAGACGCCCGCCATCTTGGCGATATCACTCTGCCGGGGTCGAAGCGCCATCGGCTCCTCCAATTCGGATTAGACGGGACGTTAGCAACCTCTCACGATCGGAGTCAACAACTTTTGTCGTTAACCCATCGTTCGCTTACTAATTTGAATTAGAGTCTTGACCTGCCGATCCGAGCGCCGACATGCTCGTCGTCACAGGCGTCGGTTATCGACGGTCGGCGCACGATCTGGGGAGTGAGATGTCACAGCGGAGACAGACCAGCCGACGACGTTTTCTCGGGTACACCGCAACGAGCACGGCCGCAATGTTGCTGGGCACTGGCGCCTGGGACAGCGCAGCCGCCGCACCGCACACAGTTGGCGGTTATCCGTTCACCCTGGGTGTGGCCTCAGGAGATCCGCAACCGGACGGCGTGGTGCTGTGGACCCGACTTGCACCAGAGCCACTCGCCCCAGACGGGCGGGGCGGCATGCCAGAGCGGGTGGTTCCGGTCCGCTACGAGGTGGCCGCTGACGAACAGTTCCGGCGCATAGTCCGCCGAGGCGTCGCGCACGCGACCCCACGATTGGGGCATTCGGTCCATCCGGAGATCCACGGGCTCGAGCCCGGACGCGAGTATTGGTACCGCTTCTTCGTCGCCAACCACGCCTCCCCGGTAGGGCGGACCAAAACCGCTCCACCACCCGGGTCGACGCCGTCGCTGCTCAAGTTCGGGTTCGGTTCGTGCCAGAGCTACGAGGCCGGGCACTACACCACCCTGAAGCACCTGGCCGAGGAGGACCTCGACCTGTTCGTGCACCTCGGTGACTACATCTACGAGGAGTCCTACGTAGAGAACCCCGTCTTTCATCACAATGGCGAGCCGCTCTATGACTATCTGTTGACCGAGTGCTTCGACCTGCCGCGCTACCGGCTCCAGTACGCGCTGTACAAGATGGACGAACACCTGCAGGCCGCACACGCCCAGTTCCCTTGGGTACACACCTTCGACGACCACGAGGTCGAGAACAACTGGTGGGCTGACAACTCGCAGCGGGACAACGAACCCGACCAGGATCCAGTGATCTTCCGCCAGCGCAAGGCTGCCGCCTTCCAAGCGATGTACGAGAACCTGCCGCTCCGCCAGGCGCAGATGCCCAACGACGCCGACATCCGCATCCACCGCAAACTCCAGTACGGCACACTGGCGGAGTTCACGATGCTGGACACGCGCCAGTACCGCACATCCAGATCGTCGCGCACCGACCCGAATTCGACGATGCTCGGTGGACGTCAGCGCGACTGGTTGATCGACAGCCTCACCGCCGGCGATGCCCAGTGGAAGATCATCGGGAACCAGGTACCGATGGTGCAGGTGGACCGCGACCCTGACGAGGAGGTCGAGCAGTTCTTCATGGATGGCTGGGACGCCTACGTCGCCGAGCGTGACAACGTGCTCAGCGCAGCCCACGAACATGACGCAGAGAACATCGTCGTCCTGACCGGGGACCGGCACAGCAACTACATCTCCGAGCTGAAGACGAACTATGACGATCCTGATTCGCCGTCGGTCGGGACCGAGATCGTGGGAACGTCGCTGAGCAGTAACAGGGACGGCGCGGACATGCTTCCGGTCGGTGAGGACTACCTCAAGACCAACCCGCACCTGAAGTTCGTCAACTTCCAGCGGGGCTACAGCCGGATCACGGTGACGAGGGACGAGCTGCAGAACGACTTCCGGGTCGTGGAGAAGATCTCCGAACCCGACTACCCGATCTCCACCCGGGCCACGTTCGCCATCGAGGATGGCGTGGTGGGCGCCCACCGTGTCTGAGCGCCCCGACCTCGTTCCCGCACCCCGCCAGTATCGACCGCGGCCCGGACAGCTCACGCTCGAGGGACGGATCGGCCTGAGCACCGACTGCGCCTCCGAGTCGAGCGCCACACTGCTCACCGAGGCCTTGACCCAGGCTGGCGTGCAGGTCCGGAATGTGGAGCGCAGTGAGCGGACCGCGGTCACCCTGCGCATCGATTCCGGCATTTCGGCAAGCCCCGAGGGCTATCACATCGACATCACCACCGAGCGTGCCCTGATCACCGGAGCCTCGGCGGACGGCCTTGCTCGAGCGGTCCAGACCATTCGTCAGCTGCTGCCGGCCGATGCGCTTCGCCGCGCTCCGGTCGGCGGAGCACCGTGGCTGCCCTGCTGCGAAATCGACGACGCGCCCCGGTACGGCTGGCGAGGCGTGCACCTCGATCCGGCCCGGCACTTCATGCCGGTCCCGTTCGTCCTCAGGATGATCGATCTCGCTGCCCTGCATCGCCTGAACGTCGTCCACCTGCATCTCACCGACGACCAGGGCTGGCGACTCGATGTGCCCTCCCGCCCCCTGCTGGCCGAGCATGCATCATGGCGAACGGAGACGGTGATCGGTCGAAGCTCGGACTTCGACGGCACCCCGCACGGTGGCTACTACTCGCGAGCCGATCTCGATGAGATCGTCGAATACGCCCGACGGCGGCACATCACCATCGTCCCCGAGGTTGACCTTCCCGGGCACGTCCAGTCGGTGCTGTCCGCCTACCCCGAGCTCGGCAACACCGGCCATCCGGTGGAGGTACGACGCACCTGGGGCATCTCCGAGAACGTCCTGGCGCCCACCGAGGAGGCACTCGCCTTCGCCAAGGAGGCGCTGGACGTGGTGATCGAGGCATTCCCCGGCCCATGGGTGCACATCGGAGGCGACGAGGTGCCGCGCACCGAGTGGCGGGCCAGCGCGGTCGCAGCCACTCGAGCCAGGGAGCTCGGGCTGCGGACGGTCGACGCACTTCAGAGCTGGTTCCTGCGCGAGCTGCACGCCTACCTGGCAGAACGGGGGCGCCGGGTGGTGGGCTGGGACGAGATCCTCGACGACGGCGGCATGCCCACCGACACCATCGTGATGGCGTGGCGCGGGACGCAGCCGGCCATCGCAGGGCTGACGTCCGGGCATGACGTCGTGATGGCCACCAACACCGTGACCTACCTCGACTATGCCGCCTCCGACGAGGAGGGAGAGCCGATTGCCCAACCGCACACCCTCACGCTCGCGGACATCCTCGACTGGGAACCCGAGCCACCGCAGGCCGCCGACCTGCCAGGCACGGTGCTCGGGGTCCAGGCCCAGCTGTGGAGCGAGTACCTGCCCTCCGCCCGCGAGACCGAGTACGCCGCCTTCCCACGGCTGTGCGCCATCGCCGAGGCCGGCTGGTCGGCGCCCGAGTCCCGACCGGACCTCATGGATCGTCTGCCTGCTCATCTGCGCCGGCTCGACGCGCTGAGCGTCAACTACCGCCCGCTCACCGGACCGCGGCCGTGGCAGCGTGGCGGCACGGGGAGCCGTCGTCGCCCGTAACCACACCATCGCCGGGAAGGCACACAGCTATCCTGCCGTGATGGAAGGTACGGATTTGAACAGCGCGACGTGGATCTTCACCCTGCAGAGCAGCGGTCCAGCAATGACCGCCGTGAATGTGGCCGATGGGCACGGCGCCCTGGCGCGCACCGCGTTGGCGACCGTGGGGTGGTCGGTCTGAGCGAGAGCCCGACGGCGCAGCCCGTCCCGATCGGCGCGGCTCGCCCCGCGTGGTCGGCTGAGGCCGATCTAGTGGCGGTGCTGGTGTTCGTGGTGGCGGGCCGGGGCACGCACCACGAAACTGTGCTGCTGGGTGCGCTCGGCACGGCGTGGCCGTTCCTGGTTGCCCTCGTCCCAGGTTGGGCGCTCGCCCGCGCGTGGCGGGCCCCGGTGTGCCTGTGGCCCACCGGGGTGATCGTGTGGCTGGTGACGGCGGCCGGTGGCCTGGCCCTGCGCGGCCTCACCGGTGGTGGTCTCTCGGGCGCCTTCCCCCTGGTGACCGTGCTCGCCCTGGGCGGACTCATGGTCGGCTGGCGGGCCGCCGTCGTACTCTGGCACCGATTTCGGCGCTAGCGGGTTGCTTGAGTGTCGTGAATCGGCCGAAACGCGACACTCAGCCAACCCTCGTCGGCGAGATCGACCGATATCCACAGGCCAGAGCGGATGATCGCCGCGATGTGGTGCGATCGAGTCATGGCGGATCATCGGGCGATCGCGAATGCGGAAGCGCTCGCCAGACGTCAGGCCGGGATGATCAGCCACGCCCAGGCCAGGGCTGAGGGGGTCACGCTCGCCCAACTGCGCACCCTGGTGCGACAGGGCCGCTGGGTTCGAGGCACCCGTGGCGTCTATCGGACCCCGGTGGACACCCGGCTGGACTCGTGGGACGAGGCCAGGCAGCAGGCGGCATGGATGGGTGTGCTGGCCGTCCCCGGTTCCACGGCGGTCGGCATGGCCGCCCTCGCGCTGCTGCAGCTCCAGGGACTGCCACGACAGATCCCGTCCGAAGTGTGCGTTCCGCACGGGCGGAGCATCACGGGTCCGGCGGGTGTGCTCGTGCGGCGACATCGCAATCCGATCCCGACAGTCCTGATCAACGGGTTCCGCGTCGCCACGGCGCCGGTGGCCATTGCGCTCGCACTGCCAGATCTGGACCGGTGCAACGCGGTCGCCGTGCTCGACTCCGCACTGCACACCGGGCGTTTGACGAAGGCAGGTCAACGCGAGCTCGAGCAGGCGCTGGCCGGCCGACGTGGAGCACACCGCACCAGGCAGCTGATCACGCTGGCCGACCGCCGGGCTGAGTCCCCGCTCGAGACTCGGGCGCGGCTGATCTTCATGGATGCCGGGCTGCCCCCGGCACAACTGCAGGTGCGAGTCCGCAACCGGAACGGCCGGGTGATCGCTCGGGGTGACCTGGGATGGCGGCGGGCGGACGGTTCGTGGGTGATCGTTGAGATGGACGGCCGCGGGGTGCACGGCAGACCCAGTGCGGTCTACGCGGATCGGGGCCGTCAGAACCAGATAGTCCTGAACCGGCAGATCACGATCCTGCGATTCACCGATCGGGACCTCGACGACGGGAACGCCGTCGCGGTCGTCCGGACAGCGATCACCTCGCCGTCGCGGGTTGCTTGAGTGTCGTGAATCGGCCGAAACGCGACACTCAAGCAACCCAGCACGGTGGGTGCGGCGTCGTTACTTGATCGCGCCCATGGACAGCCCACGCACGAGCTGCTTCTGCGCCACCCACCCGGCGATCAGCACCGGGAGCGAGGCCAGCAGGCTCGCCGCGGAGAGACGGGCCAGGAACAGGCCCTCGCTGGTCATCGTGGAGGTGATGAAGATCGGCACGGTTGCCGCCCGGGCCGCCGTCAGGTTCAACGCGAAGAAGAACTCGTTCCAGGCGAAGATCACGCAGATCAGGGCCGTCGCTGCCAGGCCCGGCGCCACCATCGGGATGAGCACCGCGCGCAGCGTGCGCATCAGCCCCGCGCCGTCCATCGATGCTGCCTCGAGCACCTCCCCCGGGATCTCCTGGAAGAACGAGCGCATCATCCACACCGCGATCGGCAGGTTCATCGCCGTGTACAGCACCACCAGGGTCCAGATCGTGTCCAGCACGTGCAGCCGGCCGGCGATCACGTAGATCGGCACGATCACCGCCACCACCGGCAGCATCTTGGTGGACATGAAGAAGAACAGCACGTCCTGGGTCTTCTTCACCGGGCGGATCGCCAGGGCGTAGGAGGCCGGCACCGCCAGGGCGATCACCAGCACGGTGGAAAAGCCCGTGGCGATCAGGGAGTTCGCGAAGTACACCCCGGCCCCACCGTCGATCACGGCCCGGAACTGGTCCAGGGTGGGCGTGAAGAACCAGGTGGGCGGGCTGGAGGCCGCCTGGGCCTCCTGCTTGAACGCCGTCACGGCCATCCAGGCAACCGGGAAAAAGAACGCGATCGCGATCACCCAGGTGAGCACCGTGAGCAGTCCGCCACGCACACCCTCCCCACGGTCGGGGCGAGGTGCTCGTGGTGCACCGGTCGCCGAACTACGGATCTCAGGGGACGTCGTCGTCATCATCAGTCCTTCTGCTCGAAGCTGCGGAAGATCAGGCGCAGGGCAAAGGTGGCCACGATGATCGTGGCGATCACCACCACCACACCCATGGCGGCGGCCTGACCGATGTCGAAGCCGAGGAACGCCCGCTGGTAGATGTAGAACGGCAGGTTCGCGCTCGCCGTCCCGGGACCACCCGCCGTCATCAGGTAGATCTGGTCGAAGGTGTTCACCACGTAGATCGCACCCAGCAGCACACCGAGCTCGATGTAGCGGCGCAGCTGCGGCAAGGTGATGGACACGAACGTCTTGCCCCAGCCGGCGCCATCCATCTGCGCCGCCTCGAGCACATCCTTGGGCTGGGCCTGCAACCCGGCCAGCACCAGCAGCATCATGAACGGCGTCCACTGCCAGACCAGCGCGATCAGGATGCTCAGCACCGGGTAGGTGGAGGTCCAGTCGACCGGGCCGATCCCGATCAGGCCGATCAGCCAGTTCACCATCCCGTAGGTGGGGTTGAGCATCGAGACGCTCCAGATCATCGCCCCGGCCACCGGCATGATCAGGAACGGGGTGATCAGGAGCGTGCGGGCCAGGCCCTGGCCCACGAACTTGCGGTCCAGCAGCAGCGCGAGCCCGATCCCGAGCAGCATGGCCACGACCACGCATCCCAGGGTGAAGATCACGCTGTTCAGGGCGGCCTGGCGGAAGGTGGAGTCCGCGAACAGGTCCGCGTAGTTGGACAGGCCCACGAACCGGTCGCCATCGGGGCGGAGCAGGTTCTCCGAACGCAGTGAGTACCAGATGGTCACCAGGAAGGGCACCTGGGTGACGATGATGGTGAAGATCAGCGCTGGCAGCAACGGTGCCCGACGGCGCCACGCCTCGGCGCGTTCGATCTGCGCAGGTGTCTTCTCATCGGAGCGGCGCTCGGCCTCGCGTCGGTGGTGCTTCTCGACGAGGGTGCTCATCTCAGCCTTCTTCCTGGTACGAGTCGGCCACTGTCTCGGCGTACCGCTGGGACTGCGCGAGGGCTTCGTCCACGGTGATCTGACCGGCGATCGCCGCGGAGATCTGCTGGCCCACCCGGGTGCCCAGGTCTTGGAACTCCGGGATCCCGACGAACTGGATTCCGGGATAGGGCACCGGCTCCGTGAAGCTGTTCTCCGGACTAGCCAGCCCCATGGAGGTCAGGGTCGGCTCGGAATAGGCCTCGGCGATCTCGGCATACTCGGGAATCTCGTAGGTGGACAGGCGGCTTCCCGGCGGCACCCGCTCCCAGCCGAGCTCGTCGCCGACCAACTGGATGTAGTCGGGACTGGTCATCCAGGAGACGAAGTCCCAGGCCGCGTCCGTGTGCTCGCTGGTGGTGGGGATGGCCAGGGACCACGAGTACAGCCAGCCGGCTGACTCGGTCTCGCTGACCGGGGCCGGCACGTAGCCGACGTTCCCTGCCACCGTGGAGGAGGACGGGTCCTCGATGGAGGAGACCATCGAGGTGGCGTCGTACCACATGGCGGCGTTGCCCTGAGCGAAGCGGGTGAGGCAGTCACCGAAGCCGGAGGTGGCGGCGCCCGGCTGGCCGTACTCGCGTACCAGGCTCACGTAGTCGCTGACGGCGGCATGTACCTCGGGCGTGTCCAGCTGGGCGTTCCAATCGGAGTCGAACCAGCTGCCGCCGTAGGTGTTCATCACCGTGGTCAAGGGAGCCATCACTTCACCCCAACCGGCGAGACCGCGCAGGCAGATGCCGGAGAAGCCGGCTTCGGGGTCGTGCAGTTGAGCAGCGAGGTCGCGGACCTCGGTCCAGGTGGGGCGTTCCGGCATGGTGAGGCCCTGCTCGGTGAAGACATCCTCGCGGTAGGCGAGAAAGGAGGACTCTCCGTAGAAGGGCACGGAGTACAGGTCCTCTTCGTAGGAGAGCGCCTCGGCGACGCTGGGCACGAAGTCCTCCGGCTGGTAGCCCTCGGTGCTCTCGGCGTAGGGCTGCAGATTCTCGATCCAGCCGTTCGCCGCCCACATCGGAGTTTCGTAGTTGGAGATCATCACCACGTCGAACTCGCCGCCGCCGGTGGCCACTGAGGCGGTGATCTTCGCTCGCGCCTCGTTCTCGGGCAGGCTGACGAAGCGCACGTCGATGTCCGGGTGCTCGGCACGGAACTCGTCCTGCAGCGAGATCGCATCCTGCATCTGCGGGTTGGAGACGATCGCGACCACGATCTGCTCTTGCCCGTCTCCCCCGCCGACGGCGCCCGCTCCGGCGCAACCGGCGAGGGCGAGCGACGCCGCGCCGGCAACAGCGGCGATGCGGCGAGAGTGGCGCAGACGAGGCCTGCGCGGACGGGACCGCGTCGGACCCGCGCTGTCTGGGGGGCCCGCGGGTGATCGGCGCCGCTCGGGCACCGGGCGGGCCAGCTCATCTGGGAACATCGTCGTCCTTTGTGTCAGTGCGGTCATGGCCGCGCGCTGCCCCTCCGAGCCGAAAGTCGCTCATCTGATCGGGAGCGGTGCGCTCATCTGATATTAGGTGACCATAGTCGGATACACTCAGATGAGCAAGAGCGCGATGCCCATCTGTTACCCGGAGGAGTTATGGATCATGATGAACTGGTCCTGATGCGCGACGTGAGCATCGACTTTCACCTCGAAGGCAAGTCGAAGGTGGAGATCGCCAAGGAGCGGGCCCTGTCGCGGTTCCAGGTGGCACGTCTGCTGAGCACCGCACGGGAGCTCGGCATCGTCCGGATCTCCATCGCGCTACCTGAGGAGTCCGGCGCCGATCTGGGGAACCGGCTCGCCGCCGACCTCGGGGTGGAGGTGCTGATCAGCCCGTCACACTCGGATGCCGCGCAACGCCGTGAGCTGTTGGCCCGGACCGTCGCGCGGGCCGTGCGTGATCGGGTGCACGAAGGCATGACTGTGGGGATGTCCTGGTCGCGCACGATCGAGGCGGCCGCGCGCTACATCGACCGACTCGCCCCCTGCGACATCGTCCAGCTCGTCGGCGCCCAGCCCGTCCAGGGCAGCGGCGACTCCCTGGAGCTGATCCAACGCTTCAAGGGCCTCCCCGGGGTGAACACCTGGCCGATCTGGGCACCACTGGTGGTGCGAGACGCGGCGACCGCCACCGGACTGCGCGAACAGGAACAGATCGCTGAGGCGCTCGCCAAGGCTGACGCACTCGACCTCGCTGTCGTAGCGATCGGTGGATGGTCCCGGCCGACCTCCACGGTGTACCCGAACCTCACCGAGTCCGACCTCGAGGCCGCGAGCGCCGGCGCGACGGTGGGCGAGTGCTCCGGGCGACTCTTCGACGCCGATGGCCGGGAGGTACGCACCCCGCTGGATGAGCGCGTGGTGGCAGTGACCCTGGATCAACTGCGACGCACACCCGACGTGGTCGCGTGCGGTTTCGGTGCACCGTCCGCACCCGCGATCCGTGCCGCTGTACGGGGCGGATTCGCTTCCACCCTCGTGCTGGACGCCGACTGCGCCCGCGCACTTACGAGCTGAAGGAGTCCACGAGGTCGGTCACCGTGGCTCGTGCGCCACGGCTGCGCAAGGACTCGAGCGCCCAACGGTAGGCAGCCACGAATCTCTCGTCGTCGACCAGGTCGGCGAACAGGTCCCGGTCGCGGATGAACGCCAGGTCGTCGTCAGCCTGCTTGACCGCCGCAGCATGCACCCTCTCGGCGATCCGATCCACGATCTCGATCGGCTCGCCCTGCTCGTCCACCCCTTCGGCATAGCGCGCCCAACTGGCCACCACGGCAGCCGAGAGCGCGATCTCACCATCGGTAGCCAGGTTCTCCCGGATCACCGGCACCAGCCAGGTCGGGATGCGGTCGGAGGACTCCGCGCACAACCGAGCCACAGTGTCCCGCACCGCGGCGTTGCTGAACCGCTCAATGAGGGTGGACTTGTACTCCTCCAGGTCCACCCCGGGAACCGGCCGCAGCGTCGGCGTGCCCTCGCGATCCATGTAGCCGCGCAAGAAGCGGGCGAACAGCTCGTCCTGGCACACCTCGTGCACCAGCCGATACCCCGAGAGGTAGCCGACGTAGGCGAGCGCCTGGTGGCTGGCATTCAGCAGGCGGAGCTTCATCAGCTCGTAGGGCATCACATCGTCGACCACCTGGACACCGGCATCCTCGTACGGCGGCCGACCGGAGGCGAAGGAGTCCTCGAGCACCCATTGCGTGAACGGTTCGGTCACCACGGGCCACGCGTCGTCGATCCCGAACGACTCGTTCACCATGGCGCGATCGGCGTCGGTGGTCACCGGGGTGATGCGGTCCACCATCGAGTTGGGGAACGGCACTTCGCGTTCGATCCAGTCGGCGAGCTCGGGATCCTTGGCGCGGGCGAATGCAGAGAACATCCGGTGCGCCACTTCGCCGTTGCCTTGGATGTTGTCGCAGCTCATCACCGTGAACGGGGCCGTACCTGCCTCCCGACGGCGGTGCAGCGCCTCGACGACGTACCCGAAGGACGTCGTCGGGGTGGCACCAGGCGCGAGGTCGGCGCGCACGGCGGGGTTCTCCAGGTCGAACTCCCCGGTGACCGGGTGCACGTTGTAGCCACCCTCGGTGACAGTGAGGGACACGATCCGCACCGCCGGGTCGACCATCCGAGCCAGGGCAGCCTCGGGATCGTCGGGGGCGAACACGTAGTCGGCGATGGAACCGATCACCCGCGCCTCGGTCCGGCCGTCTGGATGCTTGACCGCGAGTGTGTACAAGCCATCCTGAGCGTGGAGCGCATCGCGCATCCGCACGTCTCCTGGCAGGAGGCCGAGGCCGCAGATGGCCCAGTCCAGCGCCTTCCCCTCGCCCATCAGGCGATCCAGGTACATCGCCTGGTGGGCGCGGTGAAACCCGCCGACCCCGAGGTGAACGATCCCGACACTCAGCTGGGAACGGTCATATCGTGGCACCGCCACGGTCGGGTCGAGGTCATGCAAGGTCTCGTCACTGAGAGAGGTCATCACGGCTCCTGACGTCGGATCGTGACCTGAGATTATCAGATGAGCAAGAGGTGCTCGATCAGATGAGCAGACCGGTGGATGGGTGAGACGTTCAGCCGCGGAGCGCCGTCACCACGCGCGGAGCGATCGCCCGGAACGCCTGGCCCCGATGCGAGATCGCGTTCTTCTCCTCCGGGGTGAGTTCAGCGCATGAGCGCGACTCGCCGTCGGGGCGCAGGATCGGGTCGTACCCGAAGCCGCCCTCCCCGCGTGGAGCGGGGAGCAGCGTGCCGCGCAGCTGTCCGAGCTCGACGTGCTCGGTCCCGTCCGGGGTCACCAACGCCGCAGCGCACACGAAGGCGGCACCGCGGTGCTGCTCCGGTACGTCCGCGAGCTGGGCGAGCAGCAGGTCGAGATTCGCCTGGTCGTCGCCGTGCGCACCTGCCCATCGAGCGGAGAAGATCCCCGGGGCGCCACCGAGCACGTCCACGGCCAGGCCGGAGTCGTCGGCAATCGCGGCCACCCCGGTGTGCACGACCAGGGCGCGTGCCTTGATCAGAGCGTTCTCGGCGAAGGTCACTCCGTCCTCAACCGGCTCGGGTGCACCGACGTCACCGGCCCCGACGATCCCGGCAGTGTCGTCCGAGGCGATCCCTGCCTCGGCGAGGATGGCCCGCAGCTCGCGCACCTTGTGCGCGTTGTGCGTGGCGAGAACGAGAGAAGGCCGAGGCGAGCGACCTGATGGGGCTCCCACCGCCGTCAGGCCTCGAGCGGCCCGGGCGTGGGGCGCCGGGTGACAGCGGTGGCCAGCGCCTGCCCCTGCAGCTCGGTCAGGCGAGCCGTACCAGTGACGGCGAGGTCAAGCAGGGAGTCGAGCTCACCCCGGTGGAACGGCACCCCCTCGGCGGTGCCCTGCACCTCCACGAACGAGCCCGAGCCGGTGACCACCACATTCATGTCCGTCTCGGCCCGCACGTCCTCCTCGTACGGCAGGTCGAGCATCGGCGTTCCGTCGATGATGCCGACGCTGATGGCGGCCACCGAGTCGCTCAGCACGGTGGCGCCGGGCTTCACAGCACCGTTCTCCCGGCCCCAGGTGACGGCGTCGGCGAGGGCGACGTAGGCTCCGGTGATCGCAGCCGTCCGGGTGCCGCCGTCGGCCTGCAGCACGTCGCAGTCGAGCACGATGGTGTTCTCGCCGAGCGCGGAGACATCAATGATGGCGCGCAGCGAGCGCCCGATCAGGCGGGAGATCTCGTGGGTGCGCCCGCCGATCTTGCCCTTGACGGACTCACGGCTGGACCGGGAGTTCGTCGAGCGGGGCAGCATCGCGTACTCGGCGGTGACCCAGCCCAGGCCGGAGCCCTTGCGCCAGCGCGGCACGCCCTCGGTGAAGGAGGCGGTGCACAGCACCCGGGTGCCACCGAACTCCACCAGCACACTGCCCTCGGCCTGGTCGGACCACCCGCGGTGGAAGGTCACCGGGCGGAGCTCGTCAGGGCGTCGGCCGTCGGCGCGGGTCACGGCAGTCGTGGCGGAATCAGTCATGACACCGAGCCTACGGCAGCGGGCGGCATGCTCTCCCGCCACGCTCGACCGACCGCGCCCTCATTCCCACGGCCGAGCGCAACCTTGTGCGGCGTTTCGGCGAGGAAACGCCGCACAAGGTTGCGTCCGGCGAGGGAAGGGGCAGGGGCGCCGAGGGTGGTGCGAGGTCGTCAGCCGGTGTTCTGCAGGCCCGCGGCCACACCGTTCAGGCTCAACAGCATCAGACGGCGGACCGCCTCATCCTGCTCAGCGTCAGCACCCTCATCCTCACGCAGGGCGCGCAACGCCCGGAGCTGCAGCAGAGAGAGCGCGTCCACGTACGGGCTGCGCAGCTGCACCGCACGGCCGAGCACCCGGTGCCCGGCGAGCAGCCGCTCCTGGCCGGTGATCTCCACGATCCACTTCTTGGTCAGCGCCAGCTCGTCCAGCACCAGGGCGGCGAGGTCGTCGCGGTCGCCGAGGGCGAGGTAGCGCCGGGCGATCCGCTCGTCCGTCTTCGCCAGCGACATCTCGACGTTGTCGATCATCGTGGCGAACAGGGGCCAGCGCTGGTAGGCCTCCCGGAGCCGCTCCAGGTCCCCCACACCGGCGAGCGCCGTGCCCAGCCCGAACCATCCGGTGAGGTTGATCCGCGCCTGGGTCCAGGCGAACACCCAGGGGATCGCACGCAGGTCCTCGAGGGACTCCATGCTCAGCCCGCGGCGGGCCGGGCGGGAGCCGAGCGGCAACCAGCCGACCTCCTCCTGCGGGGTGACCTGGCCGAACCAGGCCGGGAAGCCCTCGGAGCGGACCAGTTCGTAGAAGCGCTCCCGGGACACCTCGTCCATCCGCTCGGCCACATCGGCGAAGTCGCGGGCAGCGGTGGAGTTGCGCTCCTCCACCGTGGGAGTGGACTGCAGCAACGTGGCTGCAGCGACCTGCTCGATGTGCCGCTGAGCGATCACCGGGTCGCCGTACCGGGCGAAGATGACCTCACCCTGCTCGGTCAGCTTGAACCGGCCGTCCACCGAGCCCGGGGGCTGGGCGAGCACGGCGCGGTTGGCCGGACCGCCACCACGCCCGAGAGCGCCGCCGCGGCCGTGGAACAGGGTCAGGGTGATGTCGTGCTTCTTCGCCCACTGCGCGATGCGCTCCTGAGCGTCGTACAGCGCCAAGGTGGCCGAGACCGGGCCGACGTCCTTGGAGGAGTCGGAATAGCCGAGCATCACCTCGACCCGACGCCCGGTCGCCTCCAGCCGCTGCTGCACCTGCGGCAACGCCAGCATCTCCTCGAGCACATCGGTGCTCGCCTGCAGGTCGTCGAAGGTCTCGAACAGGGGGATCACGTCGAGCACCGGGGCGTTCTCGGCAGACCCAAGTGCTTCCTCGGCCAGCCGGTACACCGCGGCGATGTCGTCGGCGCAGGTGGTGAAGGAAATGATGTACCGGTGCGCGGCGAGTTCGCCATGGCGGCGTTGGATCCCGGAGATCGTGCGCAACGTCTCCAGCACCTCCTGGCTCCGCTCGCTCAGCTCACCGCCGGCATCGATCTCGGCGAGGGTCTGGTTGTGCACCTGCGAGTGCTGCCGCACCTCGAGCTCAGCAAGGTGGAACCCGAAGGTCTGCACCTGCCAGATGAGGTCCTGCACATCTCCGTAGGCCTGCCGGGCATCACCGGCCTGCGCCAGGGAAGACTGCACCACGTCCAGGTCGGCAAGCAGCGCGGCAGAGTCGTCGTAGCCCAGGTCGGCATCCCGACGGCGAGTGGCTGCGATCCGTTCGGCGATCACCAGCATCACGCGCCGGTACGGCTCGTTCGGGGACTTCCCAGCGATGTCGTCGGTCAGCTCCGCGGAGAGCTGGCGCTGCCGGTTCCACAGCGCCTCGAGGTCGTCCGAGGAGGGCGTCGTATCGGCACCCAGGGTGAGCGCACGCCCGATCCGCAGGGCGGCCTTCTCGAGTCCGCTGAGCACGTGCTCGGAAGCAATCGCCGCCGCCGACCGGGTGATCGAGGACGTCACGTTCGGGTTGCCGTCCCGGTCCGCGCCGATCCAGCTGCCCAGACGCACGAAAGCCGGAGCCTGCACCGGAGCTGGGGTGTCCGGGTCCTGCAGCAGGGCGTCCACGGTCCGGTACATCGCCGGCAGGGCGGTGAACAGCGTCTGGTCGAAGATCCCCATCGCGGTGCGCACCTCGTCCAACGGGGTGGGCTTGGTAGCACGGAGCGGTGAGGTCCGCCAGAGCCGATCGATCTGGGAGATCAGCTGACGGCGGTTGCCCTCCAGCGCGTTCGGCCCCAGTCGGGGGTCGTCGCGCTCACCAAGTAGCTCGGAGATGCTGCGGATGCTGGCAGCCACAGCACGGCGGCGTGCCTCGGTGGGGTGCGCGGTGAGAACGGGACGGAACTCCAGACCGGAGATACGCCGTCGGGCCTCGTCCTCGCCAAGTTCTTCGCACAGGAACGCCCACGCCCTGCGCAGGGAGTCCTCCGGCGGTC
This sequence comes from Ruania alba, assembly GCF_900105765.1. Taxonomy (NCBI): domain Bacteria; kingdom Bacillati; phylum Actinomycetota; class Actinomycetes; order Micrococcales; family Ruaniaceae; genus Ruania; species Ruania alba. The sequence goes on along the minus strand of NZ_FNTX01000001.1, from coordinate 661,616 downwards.
GGTCAGGGTCGATCGAGTCGGTGTCGCGAGCGCGCAGCGTGCGCACCCGGTGGAACTCCTCGGCCAGGTTCACCAGGTGGAAGTAACAGGTGAACGCGCGGGCCACCTTCTCGGCACGGTCCAGGCTGAAGGACTCCACCAGCTCTTCGGCCTGGGTGAATGCCTCGGTGCCGCCGTCGTCGTAGGCCGAGATGGCCAACTCGCGCAGGCGCTCGACATCAGCGAGGAGCTCGGGGCCGCCGCTCTCGGTAAGAACGGTGCCAAGCATCTCGCCGAGGAGCCTGACGTCGTGGCGCAGGGCGTCCGGCATCTCCAGTACCGCTCCGGTCCGGGAGCCGGTGGCGATCCCGTTCGCGGGCGTGGTCACGGTCGCTTCGGGTGCATCGGTCATAGCGGGAGACTACCGAGCCTTTACCGCTTCGTGACACCCACTCCCGTGAGTGGACAGTCACACCGCGGGTGGTCGGGTACTCGCGGGGCGCACCCGAGCGGCCCGCATTCGATGACGACCGAGTGCGCGACTTCTCGGCCATATCTCAACGAATGAGCGAGATTCGCCGCACTCGCGCAAGGGGGTGTGGGGGTGGGGTGGCCGAGCGGGGCGTGGTGGGATGTGTCACACCGGTCACACGATCCAGGTGGCTCCCGGCTCGGCGAGGTCGACCGGCCCGGAGAACTCGGTGAGGGCCTCGGCAAGCACCGTCTCCGAGCTCACCCACGGTTGCACATGGGTGAGCACCAACCGGCCCGCGTCGGCCCGGGTTGCGGCCTCGCCTGCGCGCCGTCCGGTCAGGTGGATGCCCCGGACCACGTCGCAGGACTCGCTGAACGCCGCCTCGCAGAGGAAGAGGTCGGCACCGGCGGCGGCCTGATCGAGGCCGGCGCAGGCGTCGGTGTCGCCGCTGTAGGTGAGCACCCGGGTGCCGTTCCCGCGCTCGCTCGGACCTTCGATGCGCATCGCGTAGGCCGTCACGGGATGGTCCACCTCGACCACCGTGATCCGCAGCGGGCCCACGTGCACGTCGACGCCAGGCTGCCACGGGCTGATCCGGAACTGGCCGTCGATGCACTCGCCGTTGCCGCACACCTGGCCGATCCGCTCGCCCGTCTCGGCCGGGCCGTGCACCGGGACCGGCGGGTACGGTCCCTGTGGCCCGTACCGCAGGTAGACGTGCATCGCCGCCATGTCAACCATGTGGTCGGCGTGCAGATGGGAGAGCAGCACCGCGTCCACGGTGGCCGGGTCGCAGTACCGGAGCAGCTGCCCGAACGCGCCGGAGCCGAGGTCCAGGAGCACGCGCCAGGTGCGCTCACCGTCGTCAGCCTCGACGAGATACGCCGACGAGGCCGACTCCGGGCCGGAGACCGACCCCGAACAACCGAGCACCACGAGTCTCATCAGGTTGCCTCCACGACCGGGATCTCCCCGGTGATCTCTGCGGCCGACTCCGCGCCCACCTCGGGGCCGAGGAACCGGTGGGCAAGCCGGGTGAACGCAGCCGGGTCGCCGGTGCTGAGGAACCGGTGCCGTACCGCGCTGGGCGCTGGTTCGGCCCGACCCAGCCCGTTGGCCACCAAGGCCGCATACACGTCCTTCGCTGTCTCCTCCGCGCTGGAGACCAGCGTGACGGCGTCCCCCACCACGTACTGCACCACACCCGTGAGGAGGGGGTAGTGGGTGCAACCGAGCACGAGTGTGTCCACGTCCGCCGCCAGAATCGGGGCGAGGTAGTCCCGAGCGACGTCGAGAAGCTCGGACCCGGAGGTGACGCCCCGTTCGACGAACTCCACGAACCGCGGCGCTGCGGTGGTGGTCAGCTGCAGGTGCGGCGCCGCGGCGAAGGCATCCTCGTAGGCGCGCGATGCGATCGTGGCGCGGGTGCCGATCACCCCGATCCGCCCGGTGCGCGTGGCGGCCACGGCTCGGCGCACAGCCGGCTGGATCACTTCCACCACGGGCACGCCATCGGTGAGGGTGTACCGCTCCCGGGCATCCCGCAACACCGCAGCCGATGCCGAGTTGCACGCGATCACGAGCATCTTCACGCCCGAGGCAACCAGGTCGTCCATCACCGCTAACGCGTGAGCGCGCACCTGCGCGATGGGCAGCGGACCGTAAGGGCCGTGCGCCGTATCCCCGACGTAGCGCACACTCTCGTTCGGCAACTGATCGATCACGGCCCGGGCGACCGTCAGCCCTCCGACCCCCGAGTCGAAGATGCCGATAGGTGCATCACTCACCCAAGAGAGCGTAGAGCCGGGGCCCGACACTCGCACCGCTCAGTCGTCGAGTGTGGGCAGCATCACCTGCAGCAGGGACTCCTGCAGCCAGCTGAGTGCGGAGTAGAGCATCCCGAGCGCCTCGCGTACCTCATCCTGCTCGGAACCCCGCTTCGTCGAGCGGAACACCGCCCGGTGCAGCTCCTCGGCATCGGCCTCGGTGCGGATCCCGAGCCGTTCGGCCACCACGAGCCGGACGTCGTTGAGGGCGCTGGCCCATTCCATCGCATGCTCGGGCGGGACCCGCACCTGAGTGCCCGGGGTTTGTAGTGCCGTCCAGACCATCCGCAGGCGTGCCGTCTTGGCCTGCCGCAACTCCGCCTCGGTGAGGCGTCGGAACTCCGCCGAGACCTCGTCGTCAGTGACGCTCGCATCCGGGAGCAGTCGCGCCAGTGCAGGGTCAGCGGGTGTCAGCAACCCGTCGGCCGACCAGGCCAGGCCGGCCAGCGGATCGGTGACCTGATTGCCGGGGTGAGGGCCGTCGTCGGGCGCGTCGGCCAGCGGACCGAGCGGCACCCCGAGCAACTCGCTCGTGTCAGCGACCACCCGCGCCAGGATGGTGCGCTCATCCCCACTGATCTCGGCGACGAACGCGCCACGGCGCCTGCTGAACCCCCGCACGCCCGTCAGTCCCCGTCCTGGGAGAGCGTGGCCCACAGCCCGTAGGAGTGCATCGCCTGCACGTCCACCTCCATCTTCTCCCGGCTGCCGTGGGAGACGGCGCTGCGGCCCTGCTCGTGTACCTGCATCATGAGGGCGCGCGCCTTCTCCTCGGAATAGCCGAAGTAGCTGCGGAAGACATAGGTCACGTAACTCATCAGGTTCACCGGATCGTTCCACACGATGGTTCGCCACGGCTTGTCGGGGGCAGTGCGGGCGTCCGACTCGGTCACGGAGTCGGTGTCCGGTGTGCCCACCGGCGCGGAGGAGACGGCCATACGGCATAGCCTACGGATCCTCCACTGCGGTGGCAGCAGATCCCCGAGCGGCGTGCAGGCGGATACCGTGGGCCCATGTCTGCCCGATCCCACGTGTGCACCCCACCCAGCACGGCCCTGCTCACCGACCGGTACGAGCTCACCATGGTGCAGGCGGCGCTCGCCGATGGCACCGCCTCGCGACGCTGCGTCTTCGAGGTGTTCACCCGCCGCCTCCCTGCGGGCCGCCGCTACGGGGTGGTCGCCGGGACCGGGCGCGTGCTGGAGGCGCTACCCACGTTCCGCTTCGCCGACGCCGAGCTGGAGTACCTGCGCGAGAACTCGATCGTGAACGACCAGACATTGGACTTCCTCGCGAACTACCGGTTCACCGGGGAGATCTACGGCTACGCCGAGGGCGAGGTGTTCTTCCCCGGATCGCCGCTGCTGACCGTGGAGTCCTCGTTCGCCGAAGGAGTGCTGCTGGAGACACTGGTGCTTTCCATCCTCAACTACGATTCCGCGGTGGCCTCGGCCGCCTCCCGGATGACCGGCGCGGCCGGGTCCCGCCCGTGCCTGGAGATGGGGGGCCGGCGGGCGCACGAGCACGCGGCCGTGGCCGCGGCCCGCTCGGCAGTGGTGGCCGGGTTCGCCGGCACCTCCAACCTCGAAGCGGGGCGCCGGTACGGGCTGTCCACGATCGGCACCGCCGCCCACGCATTCACCCTGCTGCACGACGACGAACCCTCCGCCTTCGCCTCGCAGGCGGACTCGTTCGGCGAGCACACCACGTTGCTGGTGGACACCTACGACATCACCGAGGGAGTGCGCCGCGCGATCGCCGCGGCGGGCACCGGCCTGGACGCGGTCCGACTGGACTCCGGCGATCTGGGCCAGGTGGCTCGGGAAGTGCGCGACCAGCTTGACGACCTCGGCGCGACGGGCACCAAGATCGTGGTCTCCTCCGACCTCGACGAGCACGCGATCGCTGCCCTGGCGGCGGCCCCGGTGGACTCCTACGGTGTGGGTACCTCCGTGGTGACCGGTTCGGGTGCTCCGACCTGCGGAATGGTCTACAAGCTGGTGATGCGGGAAAACAGCGCCGGCGTGATGGAGCCGGTGCAGAAGGCGTCGGCGTCGAAGGCGAGCGTCGGTGGGCGCAAGAGCGCGGCGCGTCGCGTCGATGCCTCGGGCCGGGCCAGCGAGGAGGTGGTGATGAGCGGGGCGCAGGCGTCTTGGCAGCCGGCCGAGCCGGACCTGCGTCCCCTGCACCTGCCGCTCGTGCTGGACGGGGTGGTGCAGCCGGGTTTCACCGGAGCGGACGGCGTGACGCGGGCTGCCGAGCGGCACGCCGCCTCACGCGCCGAGCTGTCCCCGTACGCCCGGCGCCTCTCCGCCGGTGATCCTGCCATCCCGACGACGCACGTGAGCGCGTAGGCACCGCACCCGCACCCGGCGTCCCACCCCGCACCCCACCCCGCACCCGCGCCTCACCCCACCTCGCCGAACGCAACCTTGTGCGGCGTCTGAGTCGCTGAACGCCGCACCAGGTTGCGTTCGGCGGGGTGGCTGGGCCGGTCAGGACTGACCGACGAACCAGCGACGCACCTTGGCGATCCGGGTACGCAGGTGCTCGGCCGAGGCGGTGGCCACCTCTCCCCCGCCGGAGTGCTCGCGCAGGCGCGTATGCACCACCCCGTGCGGGGTGCCGCTGCGCCGGGCCCAGGCCTTCACCAGCTGGTTGAGCTCCTTGCGCAGCTCGGCCACCACCCGGTGATCGTCCACCGGGCGCTCGGCCACGGCCCCCTTCTTGCCCCGGGCAGCCACATGATCGGCCTGCCGCGAGCGCAGCAGCGTGGTCACCTGATCGGCGTCGAGCAGACCCGGGATGCCGAGGAAGTCCTGCTCCTCCTCCGACCCCAGCTCGGCGCCGACGCCGAACTCACCGCCGTCGAAGAGCACCTTGTCGAAGGAGGCCTGCGCTTCGAGCGCCTCGAACCCGGGGAGCATCAGGTCGTCGGAGGCCTTCTCCTCCTTGTTCGCCGCGGCGAGTTCGGCGTCCTCGGCGGCGAAGATCTCTACCGTCTCCTCGCCCACCGTCTTGCGATCCAGGGCGTGGTCGCGCTCGGTCTCCATCTCGTTCGCCAAGCCCAGCAGGGTCGGCACGGAGGGGAGGAAGATCGAGGCCGTCTCGCCGCGCTTGCGGGCCCGCACGAACCGGCCCACCACCTGGGCGAAGAACAGAGGCGTCGCCGCGGAGGTCGCATACACCCCGACGGCGAGGCGCGGCACGTCGACCCCCTCGGAGACCATCCGCACCGCCACCATCCAGCGCTGCTCCCCCTCGGCGTACTCCTCGATCCGACGGGAGGCATCGTCGTCATCGGAGAGGACCACCACGGGCGGGGTGCCGGTGATCCGCTGCAGGTGCGCGGCGTAGGCGCGTGCCTTCGTCTGGTCGGTCGCGATCACCAGCCCACCGGCGTCGGGCACGTGCCGGCGCACCTCGGTGAGGCGCCGGTCGGCAGCCGCCAGCACGGACGGGATCCACTCCCCCTGCGGGTCCAACGCGGTGCGCCACGCCTGGGCCACCATGTCCTTGGTGAGCGGCTCACCGAGCCGTGCACTGATCTCGTCCCCGGACTTGGTACGCCACCGCATCTGCCCGGAGTAGGACAGGAAGATCACCGGACGCACCACGTGGTCGGCGAGCGCATCCCCGTAGCCGTAGGTGTAGTCGGCCCTGGACCGGCGGATGCCGTCGGCGTCGGGCTCATAGCTGATGAACGGGATGGGCGCAGTGTCGGAGCGGAACGGGGTGCCGGTGAGGGCGAGCCGCCGGGTGGCCGAGTCGAACGCCTCCCGGACTGCGTCGCCCCAGGAGAGCGCGTCACCGCCGTGGTGCACCTCGTCGAGGATCACCAGGGTGCGGGCGTTCTCGGTGCGGGCACGGTGCAGGTTCGGGTTGGCCGCCACCTGGGCATAGGTGAGCGCGACGCCGTCGTAGGCCGCGCCCTGGCGACCCTGCGCGTTGCGGAAGTTCGGATCGATCCGGATGCCGACCCGGCCGGCAGCGTCGGCCCACTGCGTCTTGAGGTGCTCCGTGGGGGCCACCACGGTCACCCGCTGCACCACCCGCCGCTCGAGCAGCTCGGTGGCCACCCGCAGGGCGAACGTGGTCTTCCCCGCACCCGGGGTCGCGACGGCGAGGAAGTCCCGGGGATCACGGGCCAGGTAGGACTCCAGTGCCGCGGCCTGCCAGGCGCGCAGCCGGGAGGCGGTGCCCCACGGTGCGCGTGCCGGGTATGCCGGTGGCAGGTTCGAGGCCGCAGCGGTGGAACCCGCCGATGCCGGGGCGTCGGTGGTGCTGGAGGTCTGAGTGGCGGCCGGGGTGGTCGGCCCGGTCACTTCTTGGAGCCGAAGCCGAAGAAGCCGCGCCGCCCGCCGGAGGAGTCATCGTCGCCACCACCGGTGATGCCCTCGTAGATCTCCTTGCACGCGGGGCAGATCGGGAACTTCTTCGGGTCCCGGTTCGGTGTCCACACCTTGCCGCAGAGGGCAACCACCGGACCGCCGGAGACGGCGGCCGCGGTGATCTTCTCCTTCTTCACATAGTGCGAGTAGCGCTCGGAATCGCCGGGAGCTGCTTCCTCACGGGTCTCCTCCCGCTCCAGCACGTCGGTACCGGGCTGCGAGGAGATGCGCTCGGGCTCCTGGGGCTGCGTGGGAGGGGTGGGCTCGCTCATGCCTCCCATTGTACGAAGCCCGACGGCGTCCCGCGCCCCAGGCAAGCGACCTCACCCGGGTGCACGCGTCAGTGACGTCCGCACCGATCCCGGCCCGAGCGAGCCGGCGCGTGTCACCGCGATCATCGCCGGCCACCCTGGCGGGCGAAGACGATCGCCGACCACACCACCGCCGTCGTGAGGATGGCCACCATCCATACGAGGGCGACCACCGGTGCATCTCCGGCCGGCGTGCCCATCAGGAGGCTGCGCAAGGTCTCGATCACCGGGGTGATCGGCTGGTGCTCGGCAAATCCACGCAACCACGACGGGAGGGTCTCGGCGCCGACGAAGGCCGTGGAGAGATAGGGCAGGAACAGCAGCACGAAGCCGTAGCCGTTCGCCGCCTCCGGACTGCCGGTCGCGAGCCCGATCGCTGCGAACAGATAGGTGATCGCGAGGATGTAGGCCGCGACCACGCCGATCGCCAGCAACCACTCACCCACGCCCGCCGTCGGCCGGAACCCGATCGCGAGCGCCACGCCGAGTACGACCACAGTCGCGACGAGGTTGCGGGCCAGGCTGGCCACCACGTGCCCGGTCACCACCGCCCAGCTGCGGATCGGCAGCGTGCGGAACCGGTCCATGATCCCGGACGCCTTGTCACCGGCCACGTCGATGGCGGTGGAGGAGGCGCCGAACCCTGCACACAGCAGGATGATGCCCGGCACCACATAATTCACGTAGTCCCCGCTCGAGTCGATCGCGCCGCCGAAGACGTAGACGAACAGCAGCATGAGCATCACCGGCAGCAAGATCGCCATCAGCATGGCGTCGACGTTGCGCACGCTGTGACGCAGACTGCGCGCGATGAAGACGGCGTCCACGGCGCCGGGGCGAGGGCGCGCTGCTGCGGGCGCGGCCAGCTGGGCCAGAGCGTTCATGAGTGGCTCCGTCCGGCGGTCGCGAGCTCGGGCGAGGAATCGTCCTCGCCCTCGCCGGTGAGGGCGAAGAACACGTCGTCCAGGCTGGGCCTGCGCACCGCCAGCTCACCCGTGACGCCCAGTGCGTCGATGGCATCAAGCGCTCGCCGCAGACCGGCCGAGGTGCCATCGGTGGGCTCTGCGTGCAGGAGTGCCCCGACGGCGTCCCGCACCTCCACCACCTCCTCACCGACCGCTCGCTTCAGCTCGGCCGGTGTTCCTTCGGCGACGATCCGCCCGTCCCGCAGGATCGAGACGGTGTCGGCCAGCTCGTCTGCCTCCTCGAGGTACTGCGTGGTCAGCAGCACGGTCGTTCCGTCCGCACGCAGGGCACGGATCACCTCCCAGAGTTCTCGCCGGCTCCGCGGGTCCAATCCGGTCGTCGGTTCGTCCAGGAAGACCACCGGAACGGCGACTACCAGGCTCAGCGCCAGGTCGAGCCGTCGGCGCATCCCACCGGAGTAAGTCTTCACGCGCCGATCCGCCGCGCCGGTGAGCCCGAACCGCTCGATGAGTTCGCGCGATCTCGACCGTGCCGCGCGGCCACGCAGACCGTGCAGCCCGGCCATCATCCGCAGGTTCTCCTCGGCGGTGAGCACCTCATCCACCGCGGCCGACTGTCCGGTGAGCGCGATCCGGCGCCGTACTCCGACAGGGTCGTCGATGAGGTCCGCACCCGCGATCTGCACCGTGCCGGCATCCGGACGCAGCAGCGTCGCCAGGATCGTCACCAGGGTCGTCTTCCCTGCCCCGTTCGGTCCGAGCAGCGCGTGCACGGTTCCGCTCTCGACTCGTAGGTCCAGGCCGCCGAGGACCTCCACCGGACCGAACGACTTGCGCAGCCCGCGCACGTCGATGGCTGTGTTCATCATCCATCCCTTCATCAATGTGTACGGCATACACAGTATGTGAGATACACCGACTTGTCTACGCCATAAACAAAACTAGGGTGAGGGTATGGACCACGACCCGGACGAGATCGGCCTCCCCCGTGGCATCGCACTCGCATGGGGCGTGGCTGCCCACCCGCAGCAGCGCGGCCCCAAACGCGAGCTCAGCCTCGAGCGGATCGTCGACACCGCCGTCGAGCTCGCCGACGCCGACGGCCTCGGCGCCGTCTCCATGGCCGCTGTGGCGAAACGCCTCGGCTTCACCACGATGTCGCTCTACCGGTACGTCACCAGCAAGGACGATCTCCTGCTCCTGATGGGCGAGACGGCGCTCGGCACCCCTCCCCACAGCGTCACCGAGGCGCCCACCTGGCGCGAGGGCCTGCTCCGCTGGCATCACGAGTCCCTGGCCGTCTACCGGGCCCACCCCTGGATGCTCGACCTACCGATTACCGGGATCCCGAGCACACCGGCGAACCTCGCCTGGGTGGATACGGCGCTGAGCATCCTGGTCGAGACTCCGCTCGACCCGCTCGAGCGCACCGCAGTCCTGCTGCTGATGACCGGCCACGCACGGTGGACCGCCATCGTGGAGCGCGGGTACGACGAACAGGCCCGGGAGGCGGGCCAGACGCCCGACGATCTGGACCGTCAGGTCGCCGCGATGATTGACGCCCTCGTCACCGAGGAGCAGTTCCCCGAGCTCCGCCGGGCCATCGACGCGGGCGTCTTCACGGCAGACGCCGATCCGCTCGCGTTCGGCCTGGAACGCCTGCTCGACGGCGTGGCGCTCTACGTGGAGGCGCGAGCCTCGGGCGCGCCAGCAGACGTGCCACCTCCCGAGGAGGCCAGCACCGACGCCTTCCCGAAGGACCGGAAGGTCCGCGAGGCGCGGTCGGCGCGGCGGGAGGCCGAGAAGGGCGTGCGCGAAGCGAACAAGAAGCTCCGCGAGGCGGTCAAGCGCGAACAGGAGGCTGTCGCCCGAGCGCGGGAGCATGAGAAGTCCGGCCACTGACCACGGCGAACATGACCGGCGACCCCTCGCTCCGCCGTCGACTGCTCGGCAGATCGCGATGCCGGGCTGGCATGACGAAGGGGCGCGGGATCATTCCCACGCCCCTTCGGGTGGCGACCGTCAACGGCCGCCGGTGATCACTTGGCGACGGCCTTCTTCAGGGCCGAGCCGGCGGAGACCTTCACGCCGTAACCAGCGGGGATCTGGATCTCCTCGCCGGTACGCGGGTTGCGACCGGTGCGTGCGGCGCGCTCCACGCGCTCCACGCTGAGCAGGCCGGTGACCTTGACGGCCTCGCCCTTGCCCAGGGATTCCACCAGGACCTCCTGCAGGGCGCCCAGGGCGGAGTCTGCATCGGTCTTGGTCAGACCAGCCTTGTCGGCGATGGCGGCAACGAGCTCGGTGCGGTTGACGGACACGGAGATTCCCTTCGTTCGTGGCCGCTCCCCGATCGGGGAGCGCTGTCGTCACACTACGACGACGCGCCCCGTCCGCGGGCATTTCGACGGCGTTTCTCGGCGTGTTTCCGCCATTTTCGCCCTCTGGGTCGGTTCATCCTGCCTCATCTGTCACAACATTCACATCTGTCACACATTCTCTCGGGTGGTCGTTGCTCCGCCCGGCATACGCTGACCAGAGGCCGCGACCGGCGGCGCCAGAGCCCCGAGTGCATCGACGAGAGGACGCGAGATGGCATTCCTGGAGACCGACCTGCTGGACCGGATCCATGCCCGCGCCGCGGGGTACGACCGGGAGAACGCCTTCTTCGCCGACGACCTGGCGGACCTGGTGGCGAGCGGGTACCTGAGCGCGCACGTGCCGGCACGGCTCGGCGGAGGCGGGCTCACCCTGGCCCAGCTCACCCGGGAGCAACGCGCGCTGGCGGGTGCGGCCCCGGCCACCGCGCTGGCGGTGAACATGCATCAGGTGTGGGTCGGTGTGGCCACCGTGGTACGAGCCCGTGGTGAGTCCTTCGCCGATCAGGTGCTCACCGAGGCGGCGTCCGGAGAGATCTTCGCGTTCGGCATCTCCGAACCGGGCAACGACCTGATGCTGTTCGGCTCCACCTCTACCGCCGAGCCCGACGGCGCAGGCGGCTACCGCTTCACCGGCACCAAGATCTTCACCTCGCTCTCCCCGGCCTGGACCCGCCTGGGCGTGTTCGGCGCGGACACCACCAGCGCCGACGAGCCGAAGTCGGTGTTCGCGTTCCTGCACCGGGACGAGGTGAAGGAGGGGCGGGTACAGATCCTGGACGACTGGGACACGCTCGGCCAGCGCGCCTCCCAGTCGCGGACCACGCTGTTGCGCGGTGCGCACGCCCCGGCCGAGCGGGTGATTCGCCGGATCGACCCCGGGCCGAGCCGTGATCCGCTGATCTTCGGCATCTTCGCCTGCTTCGAGATCCTGCTCGCCGCCGTCTACACCGGGATCGCCGAACGGGCGCTCTCCCTGGCGGTCCAGGCTGCGCAGCAGCGCACCTCCCGCAAGAACGACGGCGCCTCGCTGGCCCACGACCCGGACGTGCGCCGCCGGATCGCGGCAGCAGGCATCTCCCTCGACGGCGTGGTGGGCCAGCTCGAAGCACTCGCCCGGGACGTGGACGAGGGCACTGACCACGGTGACCTGTGGTTCCCCCGGCTGTCGGCACTGAAATGGCGGGCCACCGAGGTCGCCCGCGAGGTGGTGACAGCGGCCATGCAGGTGGCCGGTGGGTCCGCGTACCGCACCGGCGACGAGCTCGGTCGCCTCTACCGCGACGTGGCGGCGGGGATGTTCCATCCGAGCAGCGAGGACTCCGCTCACCAGGCGATGGCGACGGCGATGCTGGGGCCGCTGCCTCGCTGAGCCGCCGAGCGCAACGCTGTGCGGCATTTCCGTGGCTCGATGCCGCACACGATTGCGTTCGGCCATCGGGTGCGGCGGATAGCATGCAACCAGTCCCCGCCTCATGATGAAGGAGCACAGCGCGCATGGCCGGTTCGGTCCTCCAAGCCCACGATCTCTGGGGCGGCTACCCCGGTACCCCGGTGATCAACGGCATCGATCTGACGATCACCGCCGGTGACGCCCCGTTGGGCATCATCGGTCCCTCCGGCGTCGGCAAGACCACTCTGGCCCGACTGCTGCGCGGTACCGAGCGCCCCACCCGGGGGCAGGTGACGTTCAACGGACGTGCGATCCGCCGCATGCCGCGCCGTGAGGCCAAGGAGTTTCGGGCGGCGGTGCGCTTCCAGTCCCAGGACTCGATGACCGTCACCGACCCGCGACTCACCGTGGCCGCCAACCTGAAGGAAGCGCTGAAGATCGCCCGCAAGGCGGGGCGCACGCACGCCACCACGACGGCGGAGCTACTGGATGCCGTCGCCCTCCCCGAGCAGTTCGGCAAGCGGGCGATGATCACGCTCTCCGGGGGCGAGCGACAGAGGGTCGCGCTGGCCACTGCGCTGGCCACCCGCCCGGAGATTCTGGTACTGGACGAACCGTTCACGGCCGTGGACCCGCAGACCCGCGGGGAGATGGCCCGGCGCCTCGGCGCCATCATGGAGCGGCTGGGCACGGCAGCGGTGGTGATCTCACACGACCTGGAACTGGTGGAGCGGATGTGCCCCTCGGTGCACTTCCTGGCCGAGGGACAGTTCGTGGCCAGCGGTCCGGTGAGCGAAGTACTCGCCAACGCCGAGCACCCGGCGGTCCGGGACCTCGCCGAGGCCGCCCCGCTCGCCGTGCAGCGGTTTCGCTGAGCCGCCGCCTCAGGTGATGTCACGCTGCCGGAACACCAGGGCGCCGACGGCGACCAGCAGCACAGCCAGCACGGCCAGATAGCCCGCGCTCCAGGCGAACGAGATGCTGCGCTCGACCTCCTCGCAGGCGATCGCGCCGTCCGGCCGCTGCTCACAGGTCAGGACCCAGTAGCTGGAACCGTACTGCAGCCAACTCATCAGGTTGCCGCGGACAGACCATGGGGTCAGCGCCCGCACCGCTGAGACGAGGATCGCCTCGACCGCAATCACGTACCCCGCCACGACAGCCAGCACCACGGCGGTGGATCGCAGCAGGAACCCCAGGACCGCTCCGGCCACGGCCGCCAGGGGCAGCACCGCGAGCGTGCGCACAGCACTCCAGAACAACGCCGAGGACACGGTCGCCTCGACCCCACGAAGCTCGAACGCTCCCCAGGTACCGACCGCCAGGATCCCGGTCAGGAGGAGCGAGAGCAGCAGCGCAAGGAGGGCGACGGCGCCGACCTTGCTCGCGTAGACGCGGAGCCGGCGGGGCTGGAACGTGAGCAGGGTCCCCATCGCACCGCTGGCGAACTCGGCCGCGACCGCCGTGGTGCCGATCGCGAGTCCGACGCTACCGAGGACCAAGATGCTGAACGGACGCACCGTGAACGCCACGTGCTCCGCCAGGGTCGCCTCGTACGGGAGGTACCACTCCGGTTGCGGTTCCATCTGGTCGCACCCGAAATCGTAATCTTCGCCGTCACGCTCCGATTCCCGCTCCTGGTCCTCCAGGCACTGGGCGACCATCTCCTCGCCGTTCTCCTCCCAATCGGCCAGCTCCTGCTGGTAGGCCTCCTCCGCCACGGCGCGCTGGTCGTCCGTGATGGGTTGGGCGGCGGCCCAGGACGTGAGCACGATCGCGAGACTGGCCAGGAGGCCGGCGATCAGGAGCACCCAGACAAGCAGGCGCAGGCGGATTCGGCGCAGTTCGGTGCGGAGTAGCATCAGGCAGCTCCCGCCTGGGTGCTGGGCCGCCGGTCTCGCCGGCGAGGACGCCCGAGCTCGACCTCTTGGGTGAGTTCGAGGAAGACTGACTCCAGCCCGACCCGGACCACGCCGAGCTCGGCGGCGTAGATGCCGTGCTCGGCAAGCAGCCGGTTCACGCACGCGGGATCATCGGCACCGTCCAGGAGCAGGGCACCCTCATCGACCCGGGCCGTCAGGCCTGCGCGAGCGAGCACGGGGAGCGCCGTGTCCGGCTCCGGCACGACCACGCGCACGGTGACGGCCCGCTGACCGATGATGTCGGAGACGGCACCCGTGGCGATCAGCCGGCCACGACCGATGATCGAGACAGTGTCAGCGATCTGCTCCACCTCACCGAGGATGTGGCTGCTCACCAGCACGGTGTGCCCCTCGTCGGCCAGTCGGCGCATGGTCGTACGGATCTCGTGGATCCCGGCCGGGTCGAGACCGTTCGTGGGCTCGTCGAAGATCAGCAGGTCGGGCTCCTTGAGCAGCGTCGCCGCGATCGCGAGGCGCTGCTTCATGCCGAGGGAGTAGGTGCCGAAGCGATCGTCGGCACGGTCAGCGAGGCCGGCCTGAGCGATCACGTGACGCACCCGACGGCGCCTGGCTCCGATCGCCCCGGCGAGCAGCTCCAGGTTCTGCCGCCCGGTGAAGTTCGGGAAGAACTTCGGCGATTCGACGATCGCACCGACCCGGCCGATCACGTCCGGCAGCTCAGCTGGAACCGGCCGTCCGAAGATCCGGATCTCCCCCTCGTCCGGCCGGATCAGACCGAGCAGCATCCGGATCGTGGTGGTCTTGCCCGAGCCGTTCGGCCCGAGGAAACCGTGCACACCGCCGACGGGGACCCGTAGGTCGAGCCGGTCGACGGCCACGCGTCGACGTACTCCCGGATAGGTCTTGCGCAGTCCCTCGGTCGTGATCGCACAGTCAGCGGTCATCACCCCTCCTTGCGTTGGCCCCCTACGGTCACTCTAGCCGCGGGACACGCCGCTGTACGAGCGTTTAGCGGTTCGTAGTGCAGTCGTCGAGATCCCGGGTGGCCACGCTGGCAGCCACTCTTCCCACCCCGATGAACCGCTGAGGCTCAACGACACGGTGCCGGACATCAGTGTCCCTATTGCCGACGCCCGGCACAGTCTTGCCGTGCATAATGAGCCCCCGGGTCACGACACCCGGCGCCAAACCAAGGAGCATGCCCGCGCATGGCCACCACGAATCACTCTCTCGCGCGCGAGAGGTCCCTCAGCATGTTCGAGCAGCTGGGTGAACTGCTGTACACCGGCGATGACTACGGGAGTGCCTACCACGCAATCTGCTCAGCCACCCGTGTCCTCGTGACCGGGTGCGATCACGCGAGCCTGATGATGCGGGAGGGCGACCGGTGGTCCACGCCGGCCGCCACCGACGAGATCGCCCTCAGGATCGACCAAATCGAACGTGCCGCCGGTACCGGACCGTGCGTCGACGCGATCGAGGACGACGCCCCGCAGCTCGCGCCGGACCTGAACGATCCGGACGCCCCGTGGCCCCGGCTGCGTAGCCTCCTGCTGGAGCAGACCCCGATCCGCGGCATGCTCGGCTTCCGCATCGTGCGTCAAGGGCGGAAGGTCGCCGCCCTCAACCTCTTCAGTGATCGACCGAACGGCTTCACCGACGACGGAGTGAACCAGGCGGCCATCCTCGCTGCCTTCAGCTCGGTGGCGCTGCAAGCGGCCGCGGACCGGCAGGACGTCATCACGCTCCGCGGCGGACTCACCTCCAACCGGGAGATCGGCAAGGCCATCGGCCTGCTGATGGCGTATCACCGCATCTCTGACGACGCGGCGTTCGAGATGCTGAGGACGACCTCGAACGAACTGAACACCAAGCTCGCCACGGTGGCCGAGCAGGTGGTGGCCGGTCACGTCCGCCAGCTCGGAGGCTGAAGCCCGGCAGCGATCGGTCGATCCCGCGCACGTCGCAATTGACGCATCCGCGGTCGTGCTGCACGATAAGGACCGTCTCCAGCCAACGGGACGGCAGGTTCTGCGTACCCAGCGGAGGCATCCCGTGGTTGGCTATCGATCGTCGTCATCGGCGACCACTCGGCCACATCGGCCCGTGCACCGGCACGGGCCTTCCTGCATGCCCTCGTGTGCTGGGACGTTCCCCTGCCACGTCAACGGTCCGCGGGCGGCACGCCCCCGGACCACACTCGAAGGGGTAGTGCACTGACATGACCATCATTTTCTATCTCGTGGTCGGCCTGATCGCCGGGGCGATCGCCAAGTTGATCCTGCCTGGCAAGCAAGGCGGCGGCATCCTTGCCACCATCGTCCTCGGAGTCATCGGCGCGCTCGTCGGCGGCCTGCTGGGGAACCTGATCATTCATGGGAACTTCAGCTTCGCACTGACCGGCGGGTGGTTCTGGTCCGTGGTGACTGCCATCGTCGGCTCGCTCATCGTCCTGTTCGTGTACGGAAAGCTGCAGGGCCGGAAGGCGTAGCACGCGGACACGAACAACGCCTGTGCGCGATCGCGTACAGGAACCAACCACGCACAGAAACGGAGTCATCATGTCGGGAACATTCGACAAGGCCAAGGGCAAGGTCGAGGAGAAGGTCGGCGAAGCCAAGGAGAAGATCGGCGATGCCACCGATGACCGGAGCCTCCAGGCTGACGGCGTGACGGACCAGGCCAAGGGTGCCGCGCGCCAGGTCAAGGGGAACGTCAAGGACGCCCACGACAACCGCTGATAGGCCCAGGACAAGCAGTAGGGGCTCGGCGCACGTGATGTGCCGAGCCCTTACTGCAGGGAGTGGAGGTGGCGGGAGCCGTCGCTGTCGGCCTGACGGCCGCCAATGCGCCCCTCGGCGATTCCCACAGGCCGCAAAGGATGAGGGACGGCCCACAGGGCGTGGGCCGTCCCTCATCGTTGGTGGAGGTGGCGGGAATCGAACCCGCGTCCGACAGTGCGGAACCAGGACTTCTCCGGGTGCAGTCTGCTAGTAGATTTTCTCGGCCCCAGCGATCACGCAGACAAGTCGCTGACGGGCTCAGTCACCTAAAAGTCCCCGCAACCCCGATGACGAGGGTTACGAGCAGTGGCTCTCTAGATGACGCCAGGAACCGGGTCGAGAGCAACCCCGGGCTGACGGACTTCTACGCTCGCTCAGGCGGCGAGGGCGAAGTCGGTGCGCTTGGAATCGGCACCTATTGGTTTGCAAGGAGCGTTTGACGAGATGACCTTGCATCCTCGACCCGCTTCTCCTGGAACGACAACCGTCGTCGAAACCGATCACCCCCCTGTTGAGTTGTCACACATCCACCGCCGGCGCCCGTGGGCGCTGCAGTGAACATGCGTCAGTCTACCGGGCACAACACCATCGGCGTCACGAGTATTTCCTCGTGACGCCGATCGGATGTGCTGGTCGAGCTGAGACTCAGACCTTGCTGCCCTTGCGCTCCAGCAGCAGCGCGAGGCCGATGCCGAGGAGGAAGATGTCCTTGGCCATCCCGATGCCCTCAGGTGTGGGGCGGATACCGTCGGACTCGGTCATCCCCGGCGTCCGCAGGTAGAGCCACACCAGGGACCCTGCGAACGCCGTCAAGCCCAGCCCCACCAACTTGCTCGGCAGGAACGGGGTGAGCAGCGAGGTGCCGAGGGCAATCTCACCGGCTGCGAGGTACGTGCCGAAGTCCTCGGCAGAGAGCTGCTCGAGCTGGGGGAAGGCGTTCAGAGCCATCTGCTGCAGGCCTGCAGCAGACTCGGCGTCCAGGTTCAGCTTGTTCAGTCCGGAGTTCAGGATGAAGGCCCCGGCGGTAAGCCGCAGGGGCAGGCGGTGCAGGGCGAAGCCCATCGTCTCGCTCCTCAAGTCGTGATCGCGTGGATGGTTCGACCCCACCAATCTACCCACGGATCGGTGCTGGCAGATCACCAACCACCGCCGCCACCGCCACCGACACCCGCGCCGACGCTGCCGCCGGAGAATCCGGAGGCGCCACCGGCGCCCATGGCGGCTGCGCCCACCGACACCGACGCGGTGCTCACGAAGCCGGAGACGCTGGTGAACGCCGCCGCGGTCCACACCCCGGGCGTCGCACCCACGTACCAGGTGGGCTGCAGCTCCACCTGGCCTGCCGCAGCCGCGTCGGCGAAGACCGTCGCCCAGTGCTCGGCCACACCGAACGCGATCGCGTACGGCAAGTAGCGCGAAAAGATGTCCTGCCCCTCCTCGAAACGCAACTGGTTCGCCTCGGCGGTCTCCAGATACTTCTTGAAGCCGAGCGTCTGTGCCAGCACCGCGGTCCCGTCTGCCGTCCGTGCAGGGGCGAAGCTCGCCGCCACCATCAGCGCGATACCGGTGAGCACCACCGCGAGCCCGACGAAACCCCACCCGGTGAGCAGCCCGAGCGCGATGGTCACCCCGACCCCCGCCATGAAGGTCAGCACCCCCGCCGCCACCCACGCGATCCGCACTTGCTGCGGCGACTTGCTGAACCAGCCGCGCTCGACCACCCGGTCGTACAGCTCGGACTGTGTCTGGCTCATCGACTCCGTGAACTCGGTCCCGAGCTCGGACATCCGCACCTTGCGGTCGCTGCCGGGGAAGACGCCGCGCAGGATCGTCTCCTCGAACGGGAGCAGGCCCTCCCAGCTCGCCTGTGGCCCGGTGAGAGTCCGGCGCAACCACCAGTCCGGCGTCCCGTCCTTGCTCTCGTCCACGGGGACCTCCTCGATGGTGAGGTACCCGCGCACGGCGAGGTCCACGATGGTGGCTGTCACGTCCTGGGTGTGCGCCACCTCGTCCAGGAGGGTGCCTGCAGCACCCGGCGTGACGCCGTCGGGCGGGGTGAAGCGGACGGCGACGGGACCGCCCGAGGCGTGCCCCTCCCCCTGCCCGGA
Organism: Ruania alba; assembly: GCF_900105765.1. Lineage (NCBI taxonomy): Bacteria > Bacillati > Actinomycetota > Actinomycetes > Micrococcales > Ruaniaceae > Ruania > Ruania alba. The sequence continues at coordinate 643,163 of NZ_FNTX01000001.1, read as the reverse complement.
GGCCCCACTGACCGGAGTGAGACCTGGGGTCAGGCCCAGGTGGGCGCGGTCGCGTCCGCGTTGCCGGGCGCGGACCACCACGGCCGCGATGCCACCGCCGGCGAGCAGGAGCGCCAACCATGGTGCGACGGTGTCGATGCCGAAGAAGTTCGACCAGGTGGTGCGCTCGACGAGGATGGGCTCCACACCGCCGAACGTGTCCGGGTCGTAGGCGAGCACGATCGTCATCCCCTCGCCGCTGTCCAGGGCAGGCTGGTCGAACGAGGCCAGGCCGTCGGACCGGTAGGTCGCGTTGGCGCAGATGTCGTCGCTACCCACCGGTCCCACGTAGCACGCGGCGTCCCGGATGGCGTGCGGGCCGTCGATCTCGACCAGCACGTCGGACATCGGCACCTCCCACGCGGAGCCGATCACGTTCCAGAAGACCTCGTCCTGGCCGTCGGCGCCGGCACCGGAGTTGGGGACTCCCGCTACCGTGTAGGAGATCGTGTACTGCTGGGCCCCGGAGACTTTTTCGTTCTCGTCGCCGACGTAGACGATCAGGCCACCGTCGTCGGACTCGGTGGTCACGTCCGCCGGCGCCCCGGAGTCCGAGGAGGCCGTGATGCCGGTGTACTCCAGCACCCGGTAGTGGTCGGGATCGTCGGGGATCTCCTGCCGCTCCACCAGGGTCAGATAGGGACCGTGCCCGGACTCGTCGGCGAAGTCGAACGTCATGTCGATGGTCACGTCGATCGTGCCCTCAGGGTGCACCTGGGCATCCACGTGGTAGCGGGTGATCGACCACGCGTCCTCAGCATCGGCGTGTGCGGCGGCCGGTACAGCCAGCACGGCGACGAGCGCCACGGCGAGGAGTGTCAGGATCCGGTTCAGAAGGCGCCGCATCCGTCCAGCCTATGCAAGGTCAGGGAGCGGCAGCCTCCCCCGCGCGGACGATCCTGGCCACGATCTCCTCCGCCACCGGGTGGTCCGAGACCCGGATACGCTGACCACCCCGGTCCATGAACTGCTGGACTTCACCTTCGTGGCGCGCCGTTCCTGCGGCTGCCACGAGACACCCGACTTCTGAGGAGTGCCGTGCTCAGTCCCTGGATCATCGCGGCGATCGTGCTCGGCAGCCTGCTCGGCGTCGCGGGCCTGGTGGCGGCGATCGTCGTCGCGGTGCGCAGCGGCCGTCCGGACCCGCGCAGCACGGCCGAGGTGACCGCCGCCGCACAGGAGGCCGGGTGGACCTACGTGGGCACCGATCCCGGAGTGCTGGACCGGCTCCAGTTGCGGCACCTCTTCCCGGACGCCCGATCGGCGACAACCACGCACGTCATGCATCGCCAGATGGCAGGCCGCCCAGCCGTGGCGTGCGGCACCACGGGGCGCGGCTGGAGCAACGAAACGGAGCGGATGCGCACGCGAGTCACCGTCTCCGGCGTCAACTACGCCTTGTGCACGCTTGAGCTGCCGGGACGGTTGCCGACGTTCAACCTGCTCAGCGAAGGTCCTGGCGGCGCCGCCGCCACCTCGCTCGGGTTGTTGAGCGACCTCGACACCGAGTCGAACACGTTCAACGAACGCCTGCGGGTGGTCGCTGCCGATGACAGACTTGCGCACGCCCTGCTCGCGCCCACCGTGATCGCGGCCATGCAGGACGGTCCACCGGAGACCACCCTGCAGATCGTCGGGAACCAGCTGGTGAGCTTCCGGCGCGGCACCGCCGACCCGGTCGAGCTCGCCGAGCGCGCCGCCTGGCTCGGCCGCGTGGCCGACGCGATCCCTGCCTTCGTGTATCAGAACCGCTGACGCTACTCGGCGAACTCCCACACCAGGGAGAACTCCACCGCGCCGGCATCGTCGACGGTCACGAACCCGAGATCGGGCGCCTGGACGTCGAAGTCGGAGAACGTGATCGGCACAGTGCCGGCCACCTCCACCTGCTCGGCAGTGACGGCGGTCTCCGTCTCCAGCTCCACCGACTGGGTCACGCCATGCACCTCGAGGTCACCGGACAGGGTGAGGGAACCTCCGCCGTCGGGAAGCTCGGCAGGGTCGGTGAGGGTGAACGTGGCCTCCGGAAACTCCTCGACATCCAACGCCGAATCACGGAAGTAGGCGTCCCGCGCCGACTCGTCGGTGGCCACGCTCGCCATGTCCACAGTGATCATCGCCTCCGTGACCACACCGGCCTCCACGGTGGCCGACCCCTGCACCGACTCGGTACGGCCGGTGACGTTGACGTCATTGCCCTGCAGGATCTCGTGCACGCGGTACCCGGCATAGGATCCGTCAGCCAGGGTGAGTTCCCCGGTCAGACCGGCGGGATCGACCGACGGCTCGCCCGAGCTCCCGGGATCGAGGCTCGGCGCCTCATCGGCACGGGAGTTCGCCCATTCGGCGTAGATCCCGGGGCCGACCAGGGCACCGGTGCCACCGAGCACCACCACCGCCGCACCGATGATCACGGTCGTCCGTGCCCGCATCCGCTCACTCCGTTCGTCGGTTGTGAGGGATTACGTGCGCCGAACGCTGGAGGGATTGGACGAGTTCAGGCCGAGGACGCTCAGCGGTGCTGGCGCAGGCTCATCGCCCGCTGCGCCTCGCGCGCGTCCTGCTTCTCCCGCAGCGCCTGGCGCTTGTCCCACTCCTGCTTGCCTCGGGCGACCGCGATCTCCACCTTGGCGCGGCCGCCGATGAAGTACAGCTCGAGCGGCACGATGGTGAAGCCCTTCTCCTTCGTGCGCTGGGTGAGCTTGAGGATCTGCTCCTTGTGCAGCAGCAGCTTGCGCTTGCGGCGGGGAGAGTGGTTCGTCCAGGTGCCTTCGGTGTACTCGGGGATGTGCACGCTCTCCAGCCAGGCTTCACCGGCGTCGACGTACACCCAGCCGTCCACGAGGGAGGCGCGCCCAGCACGCAGGGACTTCACCTCGGTCCCGGTGAGCGCGAGCCCGGCCTCGTAGGTGGCATCGATGTGATAGTCGTGCCGGGCCTTCTTGTTGCGCGCCACCACGGTCTTGACCGTCTTGGGGTCGACGGCGCCACTCGTCTTCTTCTTCTTTGCGCCCTTGGCCTTGTTGCTCATCGCTCTCCTTCGCCGGTCCACTGTAAGCCCCGGCACGGCCGCACCCCCACGTGAATTATCGACGGCGTGGAGAACCTTGCTACCCGATGTGGCAGCAAGGTTCTCCACGCCGTCGATAATTCAGAAGCCGGGAAGGTTCATCGGGTCAATCGTGGATCCGTTGCGCCAGACCTCGAAGTGCACGTGGCACCCGGTCACGTTGCCCGTAGCACCGGTGTAGCCGATGGTCTGGCCCTGCGACACAGACTGTCCCTGGCTCACAGCGAACCGGGAGAGGTGGTTGTAGACCGTCACGTAGGTGTTGCCGTTGATGGTGCCGTGGTTGATCATCACCTGGTTGCCGTGCGTGCCGTTCGGGGCGGGGCGCACCGCGAAGGCCGTACCGCCCGCCGAGGCCACCTGGGAGTTCCCGCAGGCCGAGCGCAGGTCCACACCCTGGTGCATGTAGTAGCCACCGGTGATCGGGTACCAGCGCATGCCGTAACCCGAGGTGACGTACAACGGCCGCGGCACCGGTGGGATCAGAGCCGCACTCGACGAACTCGACCCTCCGCTGCTCGAGCTCGACCCACCGGATCCGCTGCTCTGTTGTTGTTGCTGCTGCTGCTGTTGTTGCTGTTGCTGTTGCTGTTGCTGCTGCTGGCGACGGGCACGTTCAGCTTCCTCGCGCCGACGACGCTCCTCCGCCTCCCGCTCTCGTCGATCGATCTCGGCGATCTCGGCCGCGATCTCCTCGTTGTCTTCCTCGATCTGCGCGATCTGGTCGTTGTACTCCTCGCGCAGGGTCTCCAGCTCGGCTGCGCGCGCCTCCTGGTCGACCTGCAGCTGTTCGATCTCAGCCACCAGGTTCGCGGCCTCCTGGCGGGCTACGTCGGCAGCCTCTACCGCGATGTCCGCCTCGGCCTTCAGCTCGCCGATCCGCTCCGTGACGGCGTCCAGACGGGCCTGCCGGTTCCGGTTCACCGCTACCAAGTTCTCCAGGTCCGCCAGCGTCTGATCCTGAGTGCGCAGGGCCGAGTTCATCACCGAGTACTGGCTCGCGAAATCGTCCGCATCACTGGCCTCGAAGATCACCGAGAGCGTGGACGCACCCTCCCCGCCGCGGTACGCCGATCGCGCCACCTCACCCATCGCGGTCTCGGTCTGGGTGATCTCACCCTCGGTCAGATCGATCTCGGAGGTCAGGTCGGCCTGCTGGGCCTCGGCCACGTCCAGCCTGCCCTGCACCGACTCCGCGTGCCGCTCTGCCGCGGCCAGCTCGTCGTTGGCGATCTCCAGCTCACCGCGGGCAACCGGCAGCCGCCGTTCGATGTCGTCCAGCTCGAGGTAGACGTCGGCGAGGTCGGAGTTCGTCCCCTCCAGGGCCGCCGCCACTTCCTCGCGTTCGGCCTCGTTCTGCTCCTGTTGCTCCTCGAGCTCGTCGCGCTCGTCGGCCACCGCTGGACCGGAGAGCAGCACCAGAGCCAGCGAGAGCGCTGCTGCCCACGCACCCCGAGACCGGTGGAACGGTCTGGGACTACTGGAGGGACGCCGTCGGGACATCTGGATCACACCTTCGTGTATCGGCTCAGGCTGACCAGCGAGCTGATCGCGGCCAGCACGATTCCGATGGCCACCAGGAGCGGGGCCACCACGAGCACGTCGGAGGTACTGACGAAGTTCACCCACCGGACCGAGCCGGCGAGCCAGTTCTCGATCACCGAGCGAACACCGAGCCACAGCCCCGCACTCGCCAGCACGGCGCCGAGCAGGGCAGCGATCGCCCCTTCCAGCATGAACGGCAGCTGGATGAAGAAGTTCGACGCACCGACCAGTCGCATGATCGAGGTCTCCCGGCTCCGGCTCATCGCCGAGAGGCGGATCGTGGTGGTGATGAGCAGCACCGCCGTGACGATCATGACGGCGGCCAGCCCCACGGCCAGCACGGTGGCACGGTTGAGCACGAGGAACAGCGGTTCCAGGATGGCGCGCTGGTCCACCACCTCCTCGACGCCGTCCCGTCCGGTGATCTCGTCCGCCACCACCTGGTAGAGCTCCGGATCCACCAGGCTCACCCGCAGCGAGACCTGCATCTGGTCCTCGGTGATGCGCTGGGCCCAGTCCTGATCGCCGAACTGCTCCTGGAACGAGGCGTACGCCTGCTCCTTGGTCTCGACGAAGACCTCCTCCACGTACGGGCTGAGGCCGTCGGAGGTGAGCACACCCTCGAGGGTCTCGATCTGCTCCTCGGTCACCTCACCGCCGGCGCAGGTGGGCGCCGACGACCCTTCCGGGCAGAGGAAGACCGACACTTCGACCCGGTCGTACCAGTCGTCCTTCATGTTGCTGATCTGCATCTGCAGCAGCACCGCGGCACCGACGAAGGTGAGGGAGATGAAGGTGACCAGCACGACGGAGACGGCCATGGCGACGTTGCGGCGCAGACCGTTGCCGATCTGGGAAAGAACGAACTGAAGTCTCATGAGGGCCCCTACCGCGCCGCGCCGTAGACGCCGCGGTCCTGGTCGCGCACCATCTGACCGTCCACCAGCTCCACGACGCGCTTACGCATCTGGTCCACGATCTCGTCGTCGTGGGTGGCCATCACCACGGTGGTCCCGGTGCGGTTGATGCGGTCCAGCAGGCGCATGATGCCCACTGACGTGGTGGGGTCGAGGTTTCCGGTGGGCTCGTCGGCGAGGATGATCGCCGGACGATTCACGAACGCCCGCGCGATCGCCACCCGCTGCTGCTCACCACCGGAGAGCTCGTGCGGCAGTCGCTTCTCCTTGCCCGCCAGACCCACCATCTCGAGCGTCTCCGGCACGGTGGACATCACGTGGTGCCGCGGCTTGCCGATCACCTGCAGGGCGATCGCGACGTTCTCGAAGACGTTCTTGTTGTGCAGCAGGCGGAAGTCCTGGAACACGCACCCGATCTGGCGGCGCAACTGGGGCACCTTCCACTGGGAGATCTGGGCCAGGTCGCGACCGGCCACGTGCACCGAACCGCTGGTGGGGCGCTCCTCCCGCAGCACCAGGCGCAGGAAAGTCGACTTCCCGGATCCGGAGGCGCCGACCAGGAAGACAAACTCGCCCCGGCCGACCTCGAGGGAGATCTGATCCAGGGCAGGGCGCGCCCCGCGGGCGTACACCTTGGACACTTTCTTGAACCGAATCACTGCGCTGCCTGGCCAGTCTTGGGGAAGGGGGGAAGGGCAAACCCTGGCCACTGGCAGCGTAAGCAGCCCCGACCGCGCTCCTTCGCCTGACACGCCGGGCGCGTCGAGGTGAAACACACCACGACCGAATCGGACTTCTCCGCGCGAACATCGTTGTACGCCCGGGTAGGCCTGTTTCAGGGCGACAGTTCGTTCGAGTGCGCCCCCAGCGCCGGATCCGGCTGTGCAGCGTGAACTACACCCCGGCGTCAGCCTCCGCCTCAAGCTGCTGCTGCTTGCGCCAGCGGATGCCGGCGTTGACGAAACTGTCGATGTCCCCGTCGAACACGGCCGACGGGGTGCCGGACTCGTGCTCGGTGCGCAGGTCCTTGACCATCTGGTACGGCTGCAGCACATACGAACGCATCTGGTCGCCCCAGGATGCCTTCACGTCACCAGCCATCGCCTTCTTCGCGGCGTTCTCCTCCTCCTGGCGCTTCAGCAGCAGGCGGGACTGGAGCACGCGCAACGCGGCGGCCCGGTTCTGGATCTGGGACTTCTCGTTCTGCATCGACACCACGATCCCGGTGGGGATGTGCGTCATCCGGACGGCAGAGTCGGTGGTGTTCACCGACTGCCCACCCGGACCGGAAGAGCGGAACACGTCGACCTTGATCTCGGTCTCCGGGATCTCGACGCTGTCGGTCTTCTCGATCAGCGGGATCACCTCGACGGCGGCGAACGAGGTCTGCCGGCGCCCCTGGTTGTCGAACGGCGAGATGCGCACGAGGCGGTGCGTGCCGGCCTCCACCGAGAGCGTGCCGAAGGCGTACGGCCCCTTCACCTCGAAGGTGGCCGACTTGAGCCCGGCCTCCTCAGCGTAGGAGGTGTCCAGCACCGCAGTACCGAAGCCCCTGCCCTCTGCCCAGCGGATGTACATCCGCATCAGCATCTCGGCGAAGTCGGCGGCATCCACGCCACCGGCCCCAGCGCGGATCGTCACCACGGCGTCCCGCTGGTCGTACTCGCCGGAGAGCAGGGTGCGGATCTCCAGGTCCTCCAGGGTGCTGCGGATCTTCGCCAGCTCGGTCTCGGCCTCGGCGAGGGTATCGGCGTCGTCCTCCTCCTGGGCGAGCTCCACGAGCGCACCGAGGTCGTCGATCCGGTCAGCCAGCTTGTCCATCCGCTCGAGGTCGGTCTGGGCGTGGGAGAGCTGGCTGGTGACCTTCTGGGCGGCCTCGGGGTCGTCCCACAGGTCCGGCGCCGCAGCCTCCTCCGAGAGCTGCGCGATCCGCTCGCGCAAGGCGTCGGGATCGGACACAGCCGTGATCGAGTCGAGGATCTTGTGCAGACCCTGGATCTCTAGAGGGAAGTCGGTAGCCACAACTGGCAAGGGTACGCGATGAGCCGGCGGCCGATCACGTCACCCGTTGTCCTGAGCACCCCGGCGCCGTGCTCAACGCAGACGCCAGCTGAGCAGCTTGCGGTAGGCCGACATTCCCGACCGGACGGCGTCCGGCACCTTCGTACTCTCGGCCGGCGTAAGCAGATCGGCCAGCGACAGCGGCAGGTCCGAACCGACCACCGCACGCCGGTGGGTGAAGGTCTCGAACCCGTAGCGCCCGTGGTACTGCCCCATCCCGGATGCCCCCACTCCCCGAACGGCAGCCCAGGCAACGACTGGGACAGTGCGTAGTCGTTGCGAGCCACGCCACCCGAACGAGTTCCGGCGACGAACTTGCCGAAGTCGGCGTCCCGCGGGCCGAACCAGCTCGCCACCAGCGGCTCCGGTTTGTCGGCGAGCTCGTCGATCAGGTCGTCCAGGTCGTCGTACGGGTGCACGGCCAGCACCGGCCCGAAGACCTCTTCATGAGCCAGGTCCATCTCGTCGGTCACCCCGAGCACCACGGTGGGCGGCAGGATCCGTGCCGAACGCAACGCCTCGTGCCCGCTCTCGTCCGAGCGGACCGCGGTCAGCACCTGGGCCCCCTTCTCCGCGGCGTCCTCGAGCAGCGCGGTGATGCGCTCGTAGGCGGCGTCGTTGATCAGGGTGGGCATCTCGTCGCGCTCGAACAGGTCCGGAACCACGCGGCCCCACGTGGTGAACACCTCCTGCACGAACGAGCGGGCCGACTCAGTCGGCACGTACACCTCGTCCGGAGCGATGCAGGCCTGACCGGCGTTCACCAGGCGAGCGGTCGCCACTCGCTGGGCGGCCCGCTGCAGCGCCGAACGCTTGCCCACCGACGCCGGGGCCACCACCACCGGGTTCTTCCCACCGAGCTCCAGGGTCACCGGAGTGAGGTTCTTGGCCGCCGCCCCCATGACGGCGGAGCCCACCTTCGCCGATCCGGTAAAGAACAGATGGTCCAGGGCCAGGGAGGAGAACTCCTTGGAGACCTCCACATCCCCGGTCACCACGGCCACCTCCTCCACGTCGAAGGCGTCGTGAACGGCGTTGGCGAACACCTCGGCGGTGGCAGGCACCGCTTCGGACATCTTGATCATCACCCGGTTGCCGGCCGCGAGTGCGGACAGGGCAGGGATCGCGGTGAGGTTGATCGGGAAGTTCCAGATCCCCATCACGCCGACCACGCCGAGCGGTGATGGATGCACGGCGGCGCTCAGTCCGGCCGCGCCGGCGAGCAGCCCGCCCACACGGCCCCACGGCCGCTGCGGTCGCATCCAGCTGCCGACCCGGGCGCGGGCTAGTTCGGCATCCGCGGCGAGGGTGGCGATGTCCGAGACCAGGGTGGTCACGTCGGGTCGGTGCCCGAAGTCGTCCGAGATGGCCTCCACGAGGGCGTCGGTGTGGGACACGACGGCGTGCGCGAACCGGTCGATCCGGTCCCGGCGAACGGCCGCGTCGGGGAACCCGTCCCGGTGGAAGGCGGTGCGCTGCAGCTGCAGCACCTCGGACATAGGGGTCGAGGTGGTGGTGGCGCTCATCCCTCCACTGTGCCCCGTACGGCGCCGCAGTGCCAACAGACCGCGGGTCGGCGCAGCCGGGCACCACCCCCGACGGCGTCCGGTCGACCTGGTCTCATGCCGTCCAGCCGCCGCGACGGTAGGCCGGGGTGCCGAGCGCGAGCACCAGGGTGGAGGCGATCATCGCCCCGACGATCACGATCGCCATGGCCGTGGCGGAGGCACCAAGAACACCGACCAAGGGAGCCACCGAACCGGCCACGCCGGCTTGGGAGAATCCGATCAGAGCAGCGGCGGCCCCGGCACGCTCTCCGTGCCGGGTGAGGGCGAGCGCTGAGGCGTTCGGTGGCACGAGGGCGTTCACGAAGAGCATCAGCCAGAGCGGGATGCACAGTCCGATCAGGCCACCGGTTCCCGTGGCCGCGACCACGAGGAGCGCGATCGCGAGCATCGTCGAGATCGGCAGCGCCAGACGCATGAGCCGGATCGGTGCGAACTTGCGCACCAGTGCCGCGTTCAGCTGCGACCCGAGCACCAGGCCGATGCCGTTCAGGGCGAACAGCAACGAGAACTGGTGCTCGCTGAGGCCGTAGCCCTCCCGGATCACGAACGGAGAGCCGGAGACGTAGGCGAACAACGCCGCCATGCCGAGCCCGGGCAGGAGGGCCAGGGCCACGAACTGTCGGTCCCGCAGCAGCACCCGGTACGAGCCGAGCACGGACCGAGCCGAGCCTGTGTTGCGCCGCTCGGCCGGCAGCGACTCGGGCAGAAAACGCCAGACGATCACGAACAGGGCGACCCCATAGAGCGCAAGAGCCGCGAACACCATGCGCCAGTCCCAGATGGAGGCGATCACCCCGCCGATGGTGGGCGCGAGCAGCGGGGCGACCCCGATCACCAGCATCAGGCGGGAGAGCACCGCGGAGGCTTCGGCACCGGAGAGCCGGTCCCGGATCACGGCCACGGCCACCACGCCGGCAGCAGCGTTGCCCATGCCTTGGATCATCCGCAGGGCGATGAGCGGCATCACCTCGGCCGCCATCATGCACAGGATCGAGGAGACGATGTGCACCACGATCCCGACCAGCACCGGCAGACGCCGCCCGTACTTGTCCGAGAGCGGGCCGATGAGGAGTTGCCCGAGCGCACCGCCGATCAGCGTGGCGGTGATGGTGAACTGCACGGACGCCTCACCGGCGGCGAGGTCGGTCACCACTTCGGGCAGCGACGGCAGGTACATGTCGGTGGTCAGGGCGCCGAGAGCGGCCATCGAGCCGAGCAGCAGCACCAGCTTGACCGGGGTACGGCGGCGCGCCGATGGTGCTGCGCTCCGCGGCTGCTCGTGGCTCGACACCACCGCGGGGGCCTCCGGCGTGGCGACGGCTGGGGTCGCTGACGTCGTCGGCACAGCACCGGGGGCGCGGGTGACGATGTCGTGCGGAACGCCGTCCGGGCTCGGCACGGTGGGGTCGTCGGTCCGGTCGGTGGGAGCGCAGGGGACGGTGTCAGAGCTCACGAACTTCTTCCAGAGTGATAAGTGCGCGCTCGACCCGATGGGAGCGCGAGAGCATGAATGGATCAGGCTCTATTGTCCGCCGGTCGCGCCTCGAATCTCGAATCGATTCGCACCCTGGTCGTGTGATTCTGGCGACAGTGGCCACCTCGCGGCAAAGGCGCGGCCAACGCCGGTGCGTCAGAAGGGAATCAACGTGCCTTCGCGGCCGCCTTGGCGGCCTTCTTGGTGGCTCGAACCCTGAGCAGCGACTCGGAGTCGACGACGTCGGCGATCGAGCGGAACGCCCCGTCCTCGCCGTAGGGGCCGGCCGCCTCGCGCCACCCGTCGGCCGACAGACCGCGCTGCTTGCCGAGCAACGAGAGGAAGATCTTGGCCTTCTGCTCGCCGAACCCGGGCAGCGCCTTCAACCTCCGCAGGATCTCGGCGCCGTCCGGTTCGCCGCGGGTCCAGAGTGCGGTGGCGTCTCCGCCGTAGGTGTCGACGAGCTCCTGGCACAGCGCCTGGATGCGCGCGGCCATCGAGCCGGGGAACCGGTGCACGGCCGGAGGGGTGGCACACATGGCCTTGAACTCCTCCGGGTCCGCTGCCGCGATCGTGGCGGCGTCGAAGGAGCCGGTCCGGTCCGCGATCTTCTTCGGGCCGGCGAAGGCGGATTCCATCGCCACCTGCTGGTCGAGCAGCATGCCGATCAGCAGGGCCAGCGGGTCACTGTCCAGCAGTCGGTCGGCGTCAGCGTCTCCGGTCATCCACAAGGTCGCCATGGGCCCATCGTTCCACGACCGCATGCGCGCCGCAGCACCCGCGCGATGAGCGCTTCGAGGAGGCAGGAGCCTCGGTGTCCCAGCTCGCGAGCACCACGCGCTTATTCAAGCAATAGTCAATGCTGCACCAATAAACATCCTGTTACTCGAACGAAATATCACAGAACGATAACGATGGCGGGGGTCAGCAGTGTGCCCCACCTCACCTCCTGACCCCCCTCGTGGACGGCCAGCCAGCCGCACGATCACGCGGCTGGGGCCATGCGCCATCGGGTGCCGATCGGCATGCACGACCTGCGGCTCTCCATTTGAGGCCCGTCCCGCACATGCCTAGCGTGGAGAAGCATCCATGACCAGTCGGGGTGACCCGTCCGGTACCGCGTGCCCTCCTGGTGGTTCAACCACGAACCGCCAGGGGACCGTTCAGCCCTGCCAGCACGGGGGCCGGTAACCGGGAGGCTTGGCCTCGTCCGACCGAAGGGACCATGATGACAACCACGAAGCGACGAGCCGTCGTGATGACGGCTGCGGCCGGCGCGATCGCGCTCGGCCTCACCGCGTGCGGTGGCGGCGACGACGGCGGAAGCGGTGGCAACGGTGACGGCGGAGACGGCGGCGGTGACTCCCGCCTCGCTGAGTTGCAGGAGTCGGGCACGATCGTCGTCGGGATCAACGGTGAGGAGCCCTACAGCTACCTCGACGAGAACGGCGATCCCGCGGGTGCCACGATTGCCATTCACGAGGCGGTCTTCGCCGAGATGGGTATCGACACCATCGAGGCGACGGAGGTCGAATGGGACGCCTTGATCCCGGGGCTGCAGGCCGACCGGTTCGACGCAGTCTCCGCCGGTATGTCGATTCTGCCGGAGCGTTGCGCTGAGGCAGACTTCGGTGTTCCGGAGATCATGTACACGACCGGCCTGATGGTGCCGGAGGGCAACCCCAACGGCCTTGCCACCTTGCAGGACATGGTTGACACCGACCTGACGCTGGCGGTGGGTAGCGGTGCGATCGAGGAGGGCTACGCCACCGACCTCGGCATCGAGTACGAGACCGTCGGTACGCCTGAGGACGGCATGGAGCTCGTCGAGGCGGGGCGCGTCGACGCTTACGCTCTGACCGGCATCTCCCTGCGGGCCCTCGCTGAGCGCAACCCGGACGTGCCGGTCGAGGTCACGGAGTCCTTCGTGGCTGAGGTCGACGGCGTACCCCAGGTCGGTGCCGGCGCCACGGTGTTCGCCCAGGGAGACGACGAGTTCCGCGAGGCCTACAACGAGGCCTACCAGAGCGTGATCGGTAGCGCTGCGGACTTCGAGGCCATCGTGGGTGAGTTCGGCTTCACCGAGGCTGAGTACCCCACGGAGAACATCACCACTGAGATGCTCTGCGCCGGGGAACTCCCCGAGGCTGGCTGAGCAGCACTCTTGTGGACGGTCTCCTCGACCAGGTGAGCACGGCGGCGCCGCGCTTCTGGGACGGGCTGGTGGTCACTCTCCAGCTCGGCCTGGGCGGCGCCGCCGTTGCCTTCGTGATTGCTGTTGCGCTCGGCCTGCTGACGCTGAGTCCGCATGTCTGGCTACGGGCTCCCGGGCGCGTCGTGGTGGAGTTCTTCCGCGGCACGTCGCTCGTGGTGCAACTCTTCTTCTTCTTCTTCGTGCTCCCACAGATCGGCCTCGATTTCGATCCGATCCCTGTTGGCATCATCGCCCTGGGCCTCAACTACGGCGCCTACGGTGCCGAGGTGGTGCGTGGGTCCCTCGCTGCCGTCCCGAAGGCACAGTGGGAGGCCACGACAGCGCTGTCCATGGGTTCGTTCCAGCGGATGGTGCGCATCATCTGGCCGCAAGGCTGGGCGCTCATGCTTCCTGGTCTGAACAATCTGCTTGTCATGCTTGTCAAGGGCACGGCGCTGGCCAGCTTCATCTTCCTGCACGACGTGACGTTCGTGGCCGACGACCTGCGACGCACGATGGGCAAGCTGTTTGCGTTCGGCGCGGGATTCGCTATCTACTACGCCCTGAACCAGCTCCTTTCGAGCGGGATGCGGGTGCTGGAGTTGCGCGCGCAGCGTCGCCTGGGCCTGAAGCCGGAGAGCGCCAAGGCCGCCAAGCGCGCCGAAGCCGTGGCGGGGGTGGGCTGACATGAACTGGAGCTGGGAGCACGCCGAAGCAGTCCTGCCGACGCTGTTGATGGCGTTCCTGAAGGTCACGTTGCTCGTCACCATCGTCTCCTCGATCGGAGCCGCCGTCCTGGGTCTGCTGTGGGCCGTGGTGCTGCGCGAGGCGCCACGCGTTGTCGCGGCCATCGTCTTCCGGATTCTCGACGTCATCCGGATGACGCCGATTCCTCTTCAGCTCGCGGCGATCTGGGCGTTCGTCCTCACCACCGATATTGACCCGTTGACGGTCGGCCTCATCGTGTACGCGGTGCACTACTCGACGTACATGGCGGAGTCCTACCGCGCCGGAATCGAGTCGATTCGTCCCGGCCAATGGGAGGCGGCCACGGCACTGTCCATGTCGAAAGCGCGGACGTGGCAGGCAGTGATCATCCCGCAGGCGCTGCGTGCCACTCTCCCGTCCCTGGGAAACTGGGCGATCGCCATGTTCAAGGACACCCCGTTCCTGATCATGATCTCGGTCCCGGAAATGGTGACGGAGGCCCAGGCGTACGGCGGAAGTACCTTCAGCTATGACGAACCGATCATCCTTGCCGGTCTGATCTTCCTCGCGGCGAGCTACCCGACCGCCGTCCTGATGCGGAAACTGGAGAACCGTCTTGCCACCTACTGACGAATCCCTGCAGCAGGTGCCGGGAGCACCTGCCCTGACGTTCGAGAACGTCGTCAAGAAGTTCGGCGACCTCACCGTGCTCAACGACCTCAATTTTCAGGTCGAGCGCGGCCAGCGCGTCACCCTGATCGGCCCGTCCGGCTCCGGCAAGACGACGATCCTGCGCCTGGTGATGACCCTGGAGTCGCTCACCGATGGCTACATCCACGTCGACGGCGTGCCGCTCACGCACCTGGAGCGGAACGGGCGCCGGGTGGCGCGGCGACACAAAGAGGTCGCTCAACTCACCCGGCGGATCGGGATGGTGTTCCAGCAGTTCAACCTGTTCCCGAACATGACGGTGATCGAGAACATCATCGAAGCGCCGGTGCATGTGCTCGGCAAGTCGAGGGACGAGGCTCGCAACCGCGGGATGGAGCTCCTGGACCAGGTGGGGCTCGGGGACAAGGCCGACCAGCACCCCAGCCGGCTCTCCGGTGGCCAGCAGCAGCGCGTGGCGATCGCCCGGGCGCTGGCGATGGACCCGGAGATCCTGCTGCTGGACGAGGTCACCTCCGCGCTGGACCCCGAGCTCGTCGGTGACGTGCTCCAAGTGCTCCGCGATCTGGCCGAGACCACCGACATCACGATGCTGATCGTCACCCACGAGATGCAGTTCGCCCAGGACGTCTCCGACCGCGTGCTGATGTTCGACAGTGGGCACATCATCGAGGACGCGAAGCCGGACGCCATGTTCTCCAACCCGACGCACGAGCGCACCAAGGAGTTCCTCCGCGCGATCCTGTAAGCACCCGCGCAAGAACTCGACGGTCCTCAGTCACGCAGTGCCCTAGGCGGCACCTGTATGGCTGAGGACCGTCGATTCTTTTGCCTCAGGGGCGCAGATCGAGCCGTCGTAGCCGCAGCGCATTGAGCGCCACCACCACGGTGGAGGCCGACATCAGCAGCGCTCCCACCGCCATCGGCATCACGAACCCGATCGGGGCGAGCACCCCGGCGGCGAGCGGTACGGCGGCCAGGTTGTAGCCGGACGCCCACCACAGGTTCTGCACCATGATGCGATAGCCACCGGCCGAGAGCCGCAGGATCGACAACACCGAGCGCGGGTCGTCGCCGGCGAGGATCAGCCCGGCCGAGGCGGCCGCGACGTCGGTGCCCGCCCCGATCGCGATTCCCACATCGGCCTGCGCGAGTGCCGGAGCGTCGTTCACGCCGTCACCGACCATCGCGACGACGTTGCCCGCCTCCTGCAACTGACGCACCTTGGCGTTCTTGTCCTCGGGGCGCACCTGCGCAAACACCTGGTCGATACCGAGCTCGGCAGCCACCGCTTGCGCGACCGGTTCGGCGTCACCGGTGATCATCACCACCGTGACGCCCCGCTCGTGGAGCTCGTGAACCGCCTCGTGCGACTCCGGCCGGATCTCATCAGCCAGGCCGAGCGCTCCGATCACCTCACCGTCGGCGAGGACGTGCAGCACGGTACGCCCGTTGTCTGCCCACTCGGAACTCTCCTCGATCGCCTCGGCCCCGGCCTCCTTCAGCAGTGCCGGACCTCCGACCCGAATCGTTCGGCCGGCCACGGTGGCCTGCACCCCCACCGCGGGAGCCGATGAGAAGTCGCCGGCCGCCTCGATCTCGAGCCCGCGATCCCTGGCGTTGGCCACGATCGCCCGGGCCAGCGGATGCTCACTGTCGGACTCGGCCGCTGCTGCGAGCGCGAGCACCTCATCGCCATCGGCACCATCCGTCCCGGCGAGCTCCACGACGCCGGGCTCTCCCCTGGTGAGGGTGCCGGTCTTGTCGAAGAGCACCGCGTCAACGGTCCGCGCCCGTTCCAGCGCCAATCGGTCCTTGACCAAGATCCCGGCGCGCGCCGCCCGCTCCGTGGAGATGGCGACCACGAGCGGGATCGCCAGGCCGAGGGCGTGCGGGCACGCGATCACGAGCACGGTGATCACGCGAACGAGCGCATCGGACGGGCTCCCCACAGCCAGCCAGACGATCGCCGTCAGCACGGCCGCCCCGAGAGCGAACCAGAACAGCCAGCCGGCCGCCCGATCCGCCAGACGCTGTACCTTCGTCGAGGACGACTGTGCCTCCGCGACCATGCGCTGGATGCCGGCCAACGCCGTCTGCTCCCCCACTGCTGCGATACGGACCCGAAGTCCGGAGTCCGTCGCGACCGTGCCCGCCACCACCGAATCGCCCTCGCCACGCGCAACCGTCGCAGACTCACCGGTGATCATGGACTCATCCATGTGGGCCCGGCCCTCGATCACCTCACCATCGGCAGGGACCCGCCCGCCGGGCCGGACGATGACCAGGTCTGAGAGCTCCAGCTCGGCCGGTGCGACGGTCTCGATACCACCGTCCTCGGTGAGCCGTTCGGCCTCATCGGGCAGTAGTTCGGCAAGAGAGTCCAGCGCCGATGAGGTCCGGGCCAGGGAGCGCATCTCGATCCAGTGACCGAGCAGCATGATCACCACGAGCAGGGCCAGTTCCCACCAGAACTCCAGCTCGTGAGAGATCAGCCCGAGGGTGGCACCGACGGACGCGACGAAGGCGACGGTGATCGCCATCCCGATCAGCAGCATCATGCCGGGCTGTTTCGCACGGACCTCGGACACCGCCCCGGTGAGGAACGGGCGACCGCCCCAGACGAAGATCACGGTGCCGAGCACGGCAGGGATCCAGACCGTGCCCGACGGCGGTGTGTACCCGAGCAGGTTCGCGAACATCGGGCTCAGGGCGACCGTAGGGATGGCGAGGGCGAGCATGATCCAGAACAGCCGACGGAACTGGGCGACGTGGTCGCCGTGGTCGCCGTGACCGCCATGTCCCTCGTGGCCGTCGTGGCTGCCCTCATGACCCCCGTGGCCCTGGTGGCTGCCCTCGTGGGCCTCGTGGCTCCCGTGCCCCGCGTGGCCGGGCTGCTCATCATGCTGATGCGGCGTGACGGATTCGTGCTCGTGCCGAGCCGCGTGCTCATCGGTCATTGGGTGCGCTCCATCGTTCATCATAACCACGGCAACGCGATACCCCCTTGGGGTATTCCCGGATCCTCGTTGACTCTGACACCGTGTCACGGTGTCGACTCTTCCCATGATCACCATCGGCGACCTCGCACGGCGCACCGACGTCTCGGTCCGGATGCTGCGGCACTACGACTCCCTCGGGCTCCTCGAGCCAGCACGCACCGACTCGGCAACTGGCTACCGGCATTACGCACCATCCCAAGAGGGACGGGTCGCTGCGATCCTCGCCCTCCGCGACCTCGGCTTCAGCCTCGCGGACTGCCGCGTGCTGCTGCGGGACGGCACACCGCTGGCCGAGATCACCGCACTGCTGCAGCACCGCCGGATGGAACTGGAGGAGCAGATCACGGCGGATCAGCGGCGCCTGGCCGACATCGAGGACAGACTGACCGCGATCGACCAAGGCCGAGCAGGCACCACGGACACACTCCGACTCACCGCGCTGCCCGCGCTCCACCTCCTGGTGGTCCACGGCCAGGCGCGGGACGAGTCAGAGATCGGGCATGTGCTGGCCTCGTTGCGCGCCATCCTCACCGAACGCGCCGGTACCGCAGGGATCGCGTCGAACGTCGGCACGGTCGCGACCTACGCCGGACGTACCGACATCCCGGTGATCGATGTCGCGGTCGGTATCCGCGCCGACCCCCACACAACGGCACCAGACGGGTTCGACACGGTGACCGTCCCCGCGGAGGCGAGGGCCGCCGTCGTGCGCCACCGCCAGGGCGTGCACCTCGGCGACGCGTGGAACGCCCTCGACGACGCGCTCGCCGAGCGCGGACTCACCTCAACGGGCACGTACCGCCACATGGCCGTCACCACGCCGGACGGCCAAGAGCTCATCGAACTCCAGGTGCCCGTTCGCCCCCTCCGGACCGGATGCTGACCTCAGGTCGTCACCACCGACGCAATCCCCCGCTCGGCCAGGCGAGCCGGATCTTGCGCGTCAGTACTGGTCACGAGGGCCGCCGGGACACCATCAGCGCGGAGCGTGTGCCACGCCTCGAAGTGTGCCCCACCCGGTCCCAGCGACGGGCGGTCGAGCGGAACCAGGGCGTCGTCCACCTCGATCTGCACCGCCGTCGGCCGGGCCGGCACCTCCCGCGGTCGGGCGCGCGCGTCGGCGATAACCTCGGCGATCCTCCGCCCGATCGGCTTCACCGTCTGATCGGTGCGTAGCAGGCCGAGACTGTACTCCAACGTCTTGAAGTCGGACAGGTCGGCGCCGATGTCGTGCGAGCACCACCAGGTCACCCCGTAGAGGTCAGCGGTGGAGAGCGCAGCCTCGATGGACTGCACGGCGAACTCCGGTGCCTCGTCGTTCGTGAGGCACCGGTCCGGCGCCCCGATCTCCTGCAACCAGATCGGACGGCGGACGTCGTCAGCGAAGGCGCGCGCGAGCTCGATCAGGTACTCCCCGTGCCGGACCGACTCCGAGGAGAGCCCGCCGTAGCGGTCCGCTGTGCCGTTGAAGATCCATGAGTGCACCGTGGAGACGGTGCCGTGCCCGGTGACGTGCCGCGGCACGAAGGGGTGACCGTTGCGGTACCAGGCATGATCGTTCGTGCTGTGCACGATCGTCGACTTCGACGACGCAGCGAGCGGCCCGATGACCGCGTCCAGCCAGGCCGTGACCTGCTCCGGCGTAGCCACCATCTTGTCGGGGTTGGGATCGTCGACGAACTGGTTCGTCTCGTTGCCCAGGGTAAGCCCGGCGAAACCGGGCAGACCGATGAGCCGGTCGTGCAGCACCGTGGCGAGCCTGGCCTGCGCCTCGATCGCCCCCGGGTCGGTGAACATGTTCCCGCGATGCCAGTTGACCAGCCAAGCCGGCACGAAGTCGAAGCCGGACATGTGACCCTGGATCACGTCGACGTACACCTGCAGCCCGGCCGCGTGCCCGAGCTCGACGACGGTCGCGACATCCTCAACAGCGCGCTGACGAATCAGCGTCCGGTTCGGCTGCAGCACCGGCCAGAGGGGGAACACCCGGACGTGGTCGAAACCGAGCCGAGCGATCGCATCGAAGTCGGCGCGGACCACGTCCGGATCGAGAGCCATCCACTGGAACATCCAGTCGACGCTCGGTGTGTAGTTGACGCCGAAGCGGGGGGCTGTCGCGGCGACGGGCATGGAGCTCCTCAATCGTTGGGTCGGTGGGCGTGCAGAACAGCACGCTGTTACTCAGGCGCGACGGCTACTCAGGCACGACGGTCGGCGACGGAGTCGCGCTCGATCAGCTCGCGTGGGCCCACTCGTCCGGACTTCGGCCCTTCGGAGCGCAACTGCGCGGCCAGCAGGTCGAGCGCCACGCGTGCGCTCTCCTTGATCGGTGGGCGCAAGGCGGTCAACCGGGGCACGAGCATCTCGCACACCCAGGAGTCTTCCCACGAGATCACCGAGACGTCTCCCGGGATCGTCCAGCCGTGCTCGTGGGCGGCCGTGTACAGCCGGCTGGCCATCAGCTCGCTGTCCACCAGGACGGCGATCGACGTCCCCGTCTCGGAGACGATCTGCTCGAGGTCCGTAGCGACGGGGCCATGCGGGTCACTGACGACGAGGATCCCGTCCTCTCCGAAGGCGTCCCGGTGGGAGACGCAATACAGATCGTTCCGGCGCGCCACGGCCACGGTCGTGTCCGGGTCGCTGAGCCGAGCCATCCGATCATGCCCCAGTCCGCGCACATGCTCCATCAGGTCGGTCATCGTGTGCTCGTCCGCGACCGTCACCTCGGGGATCTTCTCCGGCGCAGGTGAGTGCCCGATCGTCACGGCCGGCACACCCAGCTCGGCCAGCAGCTCGGCACGGGGGTCATCCACCACCGGGTCGAGCAGCAGGAAGCCATTCACCTTCTGCTCCTGCCACCAGCGCCGATACACCTCCAGCACGGCATCGGGCTCCTCCACGAAAGCCAGGACAAGCGTGAGCCCACGCTTGCTGATCTCGATCGAGATGGACGCGAGGATGTGGACGAAGGTCGCGTCTCGCTCGAAGTCCTCCTGCGATCGGGAGACAATCAGCCCGACGTCGCTGACCACACCCGAGAGCCGTCTGCCTGCACTGGCGGGCCGCCAGCCGAGCTCATCAGCAATCGCCCGGATGCGCTGTGCCGTCGCCGGCGGGATGTTCGGCTTGCCGTTCATCGCATGCGAAACCGCCGCCGCGGACACACCGGCGGCGGCGGCGACGGTACGGATCGTCGGACGCGACATGACTCCAGTATAGCCATCATTGCGCCCTCTAGTTAACCGGTGTACAGTGGCGGCTCATCGCACCAATGAACCGCGCCGTTCTCCCCCACCTGCCCGGTTCTTATCCCCTGCAGTTTCCGTATGAAGGAGCCCACGCAATGAAGCCGAGTCCTCGAATGATCGCCGTGCCGGCGATCGCCGCTCTGATGGTCGCTGCCGGGTGCTCCGGTGGCAGCGACGAGGTTGATTCCGACAACCTCGTGATCCAGACCAACTGGACCGAGTCGCAGCCACAGAATGCGCCTTTGGTGGCCGCCACCGAACAATTCACGGAAGAGACGGGAATCACCGTCGAGCTGCTCTACAACAGCGACGACCTGAACCAGGCATACGAGAGCTCCGCCCTGGCCGGGGAGGAAGCAGACGTTGTCCTGCTCAACCTCACCGACCGGCAGCTCAACTGGGCCATCGACGGCATCGTCGTCCCGCTGAACGACTACATCGGCGAGTGGGGTCTGGACGAGGTCATTCCTGAGTACAACGTCGAGGAATGGACCGACGAGGAGGGGAACCTGCGCGGCATCCCCTACACCGGTTTCAGTTGGCCGTGGTGGTTCAACACCGACCTGCTGGCCGAGGCAGGGGTGGACCAGATCCCGACGACGACCGACGAGCTGCTCACGGCCGTCACCGCGCTGCGCGACGCCGGGATCACCCCGATGGCGGCAGGCGGCAACGACTGGTCCGGCCAGAAGCTCTTCCTGCAGATCGCACAGAGCTACCTGCCCGCGGACGAAGCAGTCGAGGTCTTCGCAGAGGGCACGTTCTGCGAGTCCGACAACGCGATGCGCGGCATCGAGCTGTTCGCCGAGCTGCGCGACGCCGGCCTGTTCGTGAACGGCGCCGAGGGATACACGGTCGATGACGCGACCACGGAGTACTTCACCGGCCAGGCTGCCATCGGCTCGATGGGCTCTTGGTCCTACCTGCAGGCGCCGGAAGAGATCATCTCGGTGACCGAGCTGGGCGGCTTCCCCGGACCCAGCGACGGCGAGTACGGCCAGCCCACCGCCTACCAGGGCGCCACTGGCTCCGGGTTCTGGGTCAGCAAGAACGGCGAGGAGAAGATCGAGTCGGTCGAGCAGTTCATCACGTTCATGTACCAGGACGAGATCATCGACTCCCTGCTCACCGATGGCGGAATCGTTCCGCTGGTGCTGCCGGAGGGGTCGGACGCCAGTGAGAGCAACCCGCTGCTGGCCGAGGCCCTCACCACTCTCCCGGAGTCGGTGGACTGGGCCGTGATGCCTGACCTGCACATCCCCGCATCGGCCACCAACCCGATGTACCGGTCGGTGAGCATCGCGTTCTCCCCCGGTAACGATGCAGAGGCGATCTGCACGGCGATGGACGAGGCCTACTCCGGATGAGCTCCGACACCGTGACGCCCCGCCGTTCGTCGGCGGGGCGTCCGGCCCGGTCCTCGCTCGTGCGGTCCGTGGCCGGTCTGCTGCCGACGATCCCAGCTCTGGTCTGGTTCCTGCTCTTCTCCGTCGGACCGATCGCAGCGCTGTTCTACTTCGCCCTGCTGGAGTGGCGTTCGATCAACGCCGACCGTACCTTCGTCGGCCTGGACAACTTCGTCCGGGTGATCGGCGACGACGTCGCCCGCCAGGCGTTGGTGAACTCGGTCGTGCAGCTCGGCGTGTCCATCCCGATCATCATCGTCGGGGCGTTCGCGTTCGCGTACTACCTCAACCTGCACCCACCCGGGCACCGGTTCATCCGCACCCTGCTGTTCACACCGGTGCTGCTGTCCACACCCGCCCTGGCCATGGTGTTCTCGGGCGTCTTCGCACCCTCGGGACTGGCGAACGCCGTCCTGGGCCTGGTCGGGCTCGATGCAATCCAACGGCCCTGGCTGGCAGAAGGCGCCACCGGACTGGCCGCGATCATCGCGATCGGGATCTGGTCCGGGCTGGCGATCTCGACGGTCATGTTCGCGGCACGCCTGTCCGCACTTCCGTCCGAGGTGTTCGAAGCCGCGGAGCTGGACGGCTGCAGCCATCTGCGGCGCATCAGGTCCATCGCCTGGCCGATGGCGCGGGAATTCGTCGGTGTGGTGACCACGCTGCAATTCCTGTGGACACTTTTCGGGTCGGCCGCCCTGGTTCTCTTACTGACCCGCGGTGGGCCGGGGAATGACACGGTGACTTTGTCATTCCTGGTCTATGACTACGCATTCGGGAGGCAACAGGTCGGATACAGCCAGGCCATCGCCGTCGGGCTCTTCATTATCGGAGCCATCGGCCTGCTGGGAATTCGATCGTTCTTCAACGAGAAATCCGAGGAGTCCTGATGGCATCACGACGTCGCGGTACATTCCGGGCCGGCCGCACCAGGTACCTCGCGCACGGCGCGGCGTGGGCATATGTGGTCGCACTCGCTCTCCCGCTGTACTACCTGCTGATCTCCTCGGTGAAGTCGACCGTGGAGATCATCGACCAGCCGTTCCTGCCGAGCCTGTCGCCGACCTTCTCGAACTTCGCGAACGCCTTCAACCAGGCCGACCTCGGCCGCGCCATGGTGAGCTCGATCTACGTCACCCTGGGTGCGGAGGTGCTCACGCTCGCCGTCACCCTTCCGGCCGCGTACGCCATCGCCCGGGCACGAGCCCGCACCGGACGCGTCCTGGAGACCATCTTCGGCGCCGGCTTCCTCATCCCCGGCTTTGCTGCCCTGGTTCCCTCGGTGCTGCTGGCGATCGCGTTCCGGATGTTCCACACCCGTGAGTTCCTGATCCTGATTCTCGGTGCCGCCGCGATCCCGATGGCCGTGCTGCTGCTCACCCAGGCGATGCGCACCGTTCCTCGCGAACTCGAAGAGGCGGCGAGCATCGATGGCGCGGGCCAGGCACGCGTCTTCTGGACCATCTACGTGCCGCTCACGGTTCCCACGATGTCCGTGGTGGCCATCCTGAACTTCCTCAACTTCTGGAACGAGTACTTCTTCGCCCTCGTGATCGGCGGCACGGGTCCGGATGTGCGGACCGCCCAGGTCGCCCTCCCAACGCTGTCCGCAGCCACGAACGCTCAGTTCGGCATCCTCGCCGCCGGTGTGGTCATCACGCTCGTGCCGGTCTACCTGGCATACGCGGCGATGGCGCGACGGATGGAGAGTGCCATCCTTGCCGGAGCGCTGAAAGGATGACAATGCCTGCAGCACACGTATCGGACCTCAGCCTGCGCGAACAGGTCGGCCAGCTGAACCAGCGCCTGAAGGGCTGGGAGTGCATTCAGCGCACCTCGCAAGGCTGGACCGTCACCGATGTGCTCCGGCGCGAGGTGGACCGGTGGGGTGGGCTCGGCGCCCTGTACGGCCTGTTCCGTGCCGACCCGTGGTCCGGGGTCGACCTGGAGTCCGGTATCTCCGTGGCCGAGCGCGCGGATGTGGCGGCCCTGGTCACCGAGTACTGCGTGCAGCACAGTGACCACGGGATCCCTCCGCTCCTGGTGGAGGAAGCCCCGCACGGGCACATGGCGATCGGCGGCAGTCTGTTCCCGGTGAACCTCGCGGCCGCCGCCTCCTGGGACGTCACCAGCGTCCGGGAGGCTGCGCAGCTCACAGCAGCCGAGCTGCGGGCGAGCGGCACGCATCTCGCGCTGCTCTCGGGCCTGGACATCGCCCGCGACCCCCGTTGGGGGCGGACCGAGGAGTGCTACGGGGAGGACCCGGACGCCGCCGCCGCCTTCGTGACCGCCGTCGTGCAGGGCATGTCCCACGTGCCGGGTGTCGGGGTGGTGCTCAAGCACTTCGCCGGGCAGGGCGCCGGCATCGGCGGCCGGAACGGATCCAGCGCATCACTCGGACCGCTCGACCTGGGCGACCTGCACCTGCGCGCCGCCCGCAGCGGTGTGCTGGCTGGCGCCGTCGGGGTGATGGCCGCCTACAACGACATCGACGGCACTCCGTGCATCGCCCACCGGCACCTGCTCACCCACGTGCTGCGTGAACGGTGGGGATTCGAGGGAATCGTGATGGCCGACGGCGGCGCCGTGGACCGGCTGATCAGACTCACCGACGATCCCGCCACAGCCGCAGCCCTTGCCCTGCGCGCCGGCGTGGACATGAGCCTGTGGGACGAGTCCTTCACCGCCCTGGAGTCGGCCGTCGACGCCAGACTGGTCGACGCCGAGGAGATCGCCCAGGCAGCCACGCGGATCGTCGCGCTCAAGCACCGGCTGGGGCTGCTCGGCGCGCAGGCCGACATCCCCGAGACGGCCACCCCGGCGACCGCCGAAACCGTCACCAGCCGGATCGCCCAGCGGTCCATCATCCAGCTGAGCACCTCCCCCGGCGCTCTTCCCCTGCCCGGCGGAACGATCGCCGTCGTGGGCCCGAACGCCGACGACCTGCCTGCCCTGCTCGGCGACTACACCCCACCGATCGCCGGGGACCTTGGCGGCGTCGCCACAGCACTGCGCGACCGCCCCGGGATGGCCGAGCGGGTCCGCACACCCGCGCACTGTCGCGGGCGCAGCGGCACCCGATGGCGGGTGGAAGCGGAGGATCTCGCCGTGTGCCGCGCGGCCGATGCGGCCGTGGTGGTGCTCGGCGATACCAGCGAGCGGCTGTACTCGACCGAGTTCGACGACAACGGTGCCGCGATCCCCGGCTCCGCGATCGCGACCGGCGGTGAAGGCGTGGATGTCGCCTCCGTGGAGCTGCCCGCCGAGCAGCTCCGCCTGCTGCACGAGGTGGCCGACCTCGAGATCCCGGTGGTGTGCGTGATCGTCTCCGGCCGGGCACGGTCGCTCACTCCCGTGCTGGAACGCGCCGACGCGGTGCTGTTCGCGCCCTGCCCAGGGCCGGCGGGGGCCACCGCGATCGCCCGGGTGCTCACCGGTGAGTCGACGGCTTCCGGGCGGTTGCCGATCAGCCTCCCGTTCGCCGACGGCGTGCTGCCGGTGGCCCACAACGAGCGCCTCGAGCACTTCCACGGGTACGCCGATGGTGACGGCCGATCGCTCCCGTTCGGCCTGGGCGGGACTCCAGGGGTCGATGAGGAGCTGCTCGCGCCCGCTGCCGACGTGACTGCCGAGGATCTGTGCAGCGGCCGGACTCTGACCGTGACGGTCCGGGTGCGCAACCACACCGACCGTGCTGTGGACCATGGCGTGCTGCTGCACGGTCAACGGCAGGTCGCCGGCCGGCAGCGCCGCAAGAACGAGCTGCTCGCCTTCGCCCGCCTGAGCCTCGAACCTGGGCAGGTGCGGGACGTCCCGTTCACGTTGGGTACCGAGGAGCTGTTCGCGCGGAATGCCTACGGGGAGCCCGCGGTGGCACCCACCCACGTCCTGCTGTCCGTCACGCCGGGCCCACATCCGTCCGGCGCCCCCGGGGTGCACGTGGTTTCCCTCACCGGCCAGCCCAGGACAGACTGAGGGTCGCGCTCGCGACCTGCTGAGCTGGTCCGGCGCAGCCCTGCTCCGCCGGAGCGCACGTACGAGACGAGAACGAGGATTCGATGACGAGGCTGCCCCTGCATGAGGGCTGGACGCTGCGCTGCACCGGCGGCGACGCACCCACGACGATCAGCACTGCGGTGGTTCCCGCGCAGGTGCCGGGATCGGTGCACACCGACCTGCTGAGCGCCGGGCTGATCGAGGATCCCTACCTGGGCGAGAACGAGGCAGCACTGACCTGGGTGCACCGGGCCGACTGGGTGTACGAAACGACGTTCGAGGCGGAACCGATCGCACCGGGCGAGCGTGCCGCCCTGGCGTTCGAGGGGCTGGACACGGTCGCCACGATCACCCTGAACGGTGCGATCGTGGGCCGCACGGAGAACATGCACCGCTCCTACCGGTTCGACGTCACCGGTCTGCTCGAGGAGGAGAACACCCTGGTGGTGTCCTTCTCCTCGGCGCTGACCCGTGCCGAGGAGATCGCGCAGGAGGTGGGCCCTCGACCGCACTCCTACGACCACCCGTTCAACGCGGTCCGGAAGATGGCGTGCAGCTTCGGTTGGGACTGGGGCCCGGACCTGCAGACGGCGGGGATCTGGAAGCCGGTGCACCTGGAGCGGTGGCACGAGGCGCGCCTGGCACAGGTGCGCCCGCTGGTCACCGTCGGTGCCGACGGCACCGGTCGGGTGGAGGTGGTGGCCGACCTGGAGGTGGCCGGCGCCGAGGATCCCGGCCGGCGGGTGCGGGCGGAGCTGACCGCCCCCGACGGCGGACCGATCGCCACGGGTGAGGTCGCCGTCACCGGTGGGCGCGCGGTCGTGGTTCTCGAGGCGGGTGACGTGGACCTGTGGTGGCCGCACGGGTACGGGCCGCAGTCGCGGTACGACCTGCAGGTCACCCTGGCGGACGGGGACCGGGAGCGGGACAGCTGGTCCCGCAAGGTCGGCTTCCGGGACGTGGCGGTCCGCGCCGATCCGGACGAGGCGGGTACCTCCTTCGTGATCGAGGTCAACGGTGTGCCCGTTTTCATCAAGGGGGCGAACTGGATCCCCGACGACCATTTGCTCACCCGCGTCACGCCCGAGCGGTATGCCCGCCGGGTGGAGCAGAGCGTGGCGGCGAACATCAACCTGCTGCGGGTCTGGGGCGGCGGGATCTACGAGCAGGACGCCTTCTACGACGCCTGCGACGCCGCCGGCGTGCTGGTCTGGCAGGACTTCCTGCTGGCGTGTGCCGCCTATGCCGAGGACGAGCCCCTGCGTGGCGAGTTCGAGGCCGAGGCCCGCGACAACGTGGCACGGCTGATGCCGCACCCCTCCCTGGTGCTGTGGTGCGGCGGTAACGAGAACCTCTGGTTCTCCGTGGATCAGGACTGGGACGCCCGGCTCGAGGGTGGCACCTGGGGGTACGGCTACTACCACGACCTGTTCGCCCAGGTCGTGGCCGAGGTCGACCCGACCCGCGCCTACGTCGAGGGCAGCCCTGCCTCCCCCGGCTTCGCCCCGTGGGAGAAGCACCCCAACGATCCCGACCACGGACTCAAGCACGAGTGGGCGGTCTGGAACCAGGTCGACTACTCCCACTACCGGGACGAGGCTCCCCGGTTCGTCTCCGAGTTCGGGTTCCAGGGGCCGCCCACCTGGGCCACCCTGACCCGCGCGCTCGCCCCGCAGGACCTGCACAAGGAGTCGGCGGCATTCCTCCTGCACCAGAAGGCCCCGGACGGCAACGGCAAGCTCGACCGTGGGATGGCGCCGCACCTCGGGATTCCCGAGGACTTCACCGACTGGCACTGGGCAGCCCAACTGAACCAGGCCCACGCCGTCCGGTATGCCCTCACCCACTACCGGTCACACTGGCCGCACACCGCCGGAGCGATCGTGTGGCAGATCAACGACTGCTGGCCGGTCACCTCCTGGGCGGCCATCGACGGCGACGAACGCCCCAAACCGCTCTGGTACGCCATGCAGGCGGCCTACGCACCGCGACTGCTCACCATCGCGCCGCGCGAGACCGGACTGGTGGTCGCCGTGGTCAATGACTCCGACGACACCTGGGACGACACCCTGCACCTCTGCCGGGAAAGCCTCGACGGCGTCGGGCAGGCCACCGAGGACACACCCGTGCACGCGCCGGCCCGGTCCGTCACGCTGGTGCAGATCCCGGCCCGCCTGGCCACACCGGCCGATGCCACCGGCGAGGCGCTGGTCGCCACCCTCGGCGAGGAACGCACCGTTCACCTGTTCGCCGAGCTCAAGGACGTCGCCCTCGACCCGGACGCGCTCACCGCGAGCGCCACCCGGGTTGGCGACGGATACGACGTCCACATCACCGCGTCCTCGCTCGCCCTGGACGTGACCGTCCTGGCCGACCGCCTCGCACCGGACGCCCGCACCGACCGCGCCCTCGACACCCTCCGCGCCGGGGAATCGGTCACCGTCCACGTCACCACCGAGCACCCGCTCGAGACCGGACTGCTCACCGCCGCACCCGTGCTGCGCAGCTCCAACGACCTGCACGGTGTAGCCACGGACTGACGGCGATCACGCCGCACCACCCGCATCACCTCACGCTGTTCCCGACGGGCATCCTCGCCCGCCGGGAACAGCGTGCTTGACGTGCGTTCCTCCACCCACCTACTCTTACTTCACTGCTTAACAAAGGAGTGAAGATTGGGTCGGACGACGGCACGTACAGATGTCACCCGGTCCGCGGTACTCGCCCACATCGGAGTCCACGGACCGACCTCCCGCGCTGAGCTGGCGCGGGTGCTCGACGTCTCACCCGCCCTGATCACCGGCGCGACGAAGCGGCTCATCGCCGACGGGTTGCTCACCGAGCTGGACCACTCCCCCTCCCAGGGCGGCCGGCCGGCCCGGCTCCTCGGCCTGGTCGCCGAGAGCGGCCGTGCGATCGGCATCAAGGTGGTGGCCGACCACATCACCCTGGTCGAGGTGGGCATCGACGGCACCGTCCAGCGGTCGGCTACCCGCGACTTCGACGCCGCCGCACCCGCGGCGCTGAGCGAGCTGGCCGCCGTCACCGTCGCCTTCATCGACGCGGGCACCTCCGGCCCGCTGCTCGGCGTGGGCGTCGGCGTGCCCGGCACGGTGGACGAGCAGCACGCCGGCACCGTGGACTCCACCCAGCTCGGCTGGGTGCGGGTGCCCGTGGGCGAGACGCTGCGCCGCGCCCTGGACCTGCCGGTCCTGGTGGAGAACAACGTCAACGCTCTCGCCATGGCCGAGGCGCTCTACGGCAGCGGCCGCGGCCTCGGGCACGCCCTCGTGGTGACCATCGGTACCGGTGTGGGTGCCGGCCTCATCACTGACGGCGACGTATTGCGCGGGTGGCGCGGTGGCGCCGGCGAGCTGGGGCATGTTCCCGTGGTGGCCGACGGACCGGCCTGTGTGTGCGGCAGCACCGGGTGCCTGGAGACCCTGATCAGTGAAGAGGCTCTGCTTCGTGCGGCGACCGCCCAGGGCATCGTTCCCGAAGCCGCCTCCATCGACGCCGTGCACACCGCCGCCGATACCGGTGATGCTGGCGCGCAGGCAATCTTCCGTACCGCCGGCACCCACCTCGGCCGCACCCTCGCCGGGGTGGTCAACCTGCTCGACCCGGAGGCCGTGATCGTGCTCGGAGAGGGCGTGACGGCCTGGACGCACTGGTCGGCCGGATTCGAGCCCGCCTTCCGCGCCGCTCTCATCCCGCACACTCGTCATATCCCCGTCACGGTGGAGACCTGGCAGGACGACCGGTGGGCCCAGGGATCAGCGGCCCTGGTGCTGTCCACGCCGTTCGACGCCCAGGGACTCTCGGGTGAGCAGGGACGTCTCGTGCGCGAGCGCCTCGCCATCGGCGAGGTCGCTGCGAGCGCAGCAAGCCCAGCCGGCCCTGCCGGGAACGGAGGGTGAGGCGATGACTGCACCCTCCGCCGTCGGGATCTCGCGCACCGCGCGCCCACTCCCGCCGCCTCGACAAGCCAGGCGCGGCAGCCGGCTGCGCTACACCCTCACCGTGCTGGCGTTCCTGCTGCCCAGCGCCCTGCCGCTGCTGGCGTTCACCATCTATCCGATGATCGGCGCATTCTGGACCAGCCTGCACTCGTGGAACCTGATCGGGGTGATGGAGTGGGTCGGGCTGGACAACTACGCCACGCTGCTCACTGATGACGCCACGAGGCGCGTGTTCGCGAACACGCTGTACTACGTCGTCGGGTATCTGCCGCTGGTCTACATCGGCGGCCTGGCGCTCGCTCTCGCACTGAACAGCCTCATCCCGGCGCGGAACCTGCTCCGCGGGATCTACTTCCTGCCGGTGGTGACCAGCTGGATCGTGGTGGCCCTGGTGTGGCGGTGGCTGCTGAACCCGTCGGTCGGCGTGGTGAACGCCGTGCTCGGCGGGCTCGGGATCGATGGGCCGGGCTGGTGGACCGATCCGTACTGGGCGATGCCCTCGATCATCCTCGCCTCGGCGTGGAAGGACCTCGGGTTCGTGATGATCATCCTGCTCGCCGGGCTGCAGGCCATCCCCACCGACGTGCAGGAAGCGGCCATGATCGACGGTGCCGGGCGATTCCGGCGCCTGCTGAACATCACCCTGCCGCTGCTGTCCCCGTCCACCTTCTTCGTGGTGGTGATCTCCCTAATCAACGGCTTCCAGGTGTTCGACCAGGTGTATGCGATGACCGGGGGCGGGCCGGCCGGCTCGAGCACCGTGGTGGTGCAGCAGATCTACGACCTGACGTTCCGGTACAGCTCGGCCGGGGAGGCCTCGGCACTCTCCTGGCTGCTGTTCCTGCTGGTGCTCGCCGTGACGGTGATCCAGCTGATCGGGCAGCGGAGGTGGGTGACCTATGCCTGAGCGCATCCGCCGCATCCTGCTGACCGCCGTGGTGGCCCTCGGCGCACTGGTGATGTTCTTCCCGTTCGCGTGGACGGTGAGTACCTCACTCTCGAGCGGTGTCGGCCTGGACGCCACCCCGCAGCTGATCCCGGATGACCCGACCCTGGCGGCCTATCGCGAGCTGTTCGCGAACACCCCGTTCGCCCGCGTGATCGCCAACTCCCTCGGCCTGGCCATCACGACGACGGCCCTTCAGCTGGTCACGAGCTCGCTGGCCGGCTATGCCTTCAGCAGGCTGGCCTTCCCGGGGCGGGGCGTGGTCTTCGGGCTGTACCTGGCCACGATGATGATCCCGATCCAGGTGCTGATCGTGCCGTTGTTCGTGCAGATGCGCAGCCTCGGCCTGGTGGACACCTACCTGGGTGTGCTGCTGCCCGGGGTGGCCAGCGCGTTCGGGGTGTTCCTGCTACGGCAGGCGATGAACGCGGTGCCCCGGGAGCTGGACGAGGCCGCCACCATCGACGGCGCCGGACACTTCCGCATCTTCGCCCGCCTCATCCTCCCCCTCGCGGGGCCTGCCCTGGCGAGCCTGGCCGTGTTCGCGTTCATGAGCAGCTGGAACGGCTTCCTGTGGCCGCTGATCATCCTGCGCTCCGAGCACCTGCAGACGCTGCCGCTGGCGCTGGCCGGACTGCAGGGGCAATACACCACCCAGTGGGACGTGATGATGGCCGGCTCGGTGGTCAGTGTGCTGCCGATGCTCGCCCTCTACGTCTTCGCCCAGAAGTACGTCATCCAAGGCGTCGCGGGCACCGGACTGAAATGACACCCCGAACCCTGACTCACCCTGAAGAATCGAAGGAGATCCTCATGACCCGCACCCGATGGATGGCCGGCGCCGGCCTCGCTGCCGCGCTCGGCCTCACCCTGACCGCCTGCGTCTCAGGCAGCACCGACGACCCTGCCACCGAGCCGGCCGGCACCACCGACGACGGCCCGGTGACGATCACGTACACCAACTTCATCTCCGCCGGTGGCAACGAGGAGAACCTCGCCACCATCGTCGAGGCGTTCGAGGCCGAGCACGAGAACATCACCGTGGAGGTCACCACACTCCCCTACGCGGACTACTTCACCGCCCTGCAGACCGACCTGGCCGGCGGCACCGTGGCCGATGTGTTCGACATCGAGTTCGCCAATTACGCCTCTTACCAGGACAGCGGAGTGCTCGCACCGCTGGAGGTGGACACCAGCGTCTACCAGACCTCCCTCGCCGAGGCCTACGCCACCGACGGCACCCGGTACGCCCTGCCGAGCTCGTTCTCGAACGTGGTGCTGTTCTACAACAAGGACCTGTTCGACGCCGCGGGCCTGGACTACCCCACCGCGGACTGGACGTGGCAGGACGAGCAGGAGGCTGCCGAGGCGCTCACCGACGCTGATGCCGGGGTGTGGGGCGACTACCAGCCGATCAGCTACCACGAGTACTACAAGGCCGTGGCCCAGGCCGGCGGACAGTTCCTCACCGAGGACGGCACCGCGGCCGCGTTCAACTCCCCCGAGGGCATCGCCGCGGCCGAGTGGCTGGTGAACAAGTCCGGCACCACGATGCCCACGGCGGAACAGGGCGCCGGCACACCGGACTTCGACAGCGGCCTGTTCCTCGATAGCAAGCTGGCCATGTGGCACAACGGCATCTGGATGTTCGGAGCCCTCGCCGAGGCGGACTTCGCCTGGGACATCGCCGTGGAGCCAGGCGATGCGCAGCAGGCGAGCGCCCTCTTCTCGAACGCGGTGGGCGTGTCGGCAACGTCCGAGCACCAGGCCGCGGCCGCGGAGTTCGCGCAGTTCCTCACCAGCTCTTCCACCACCGTGGACGTGCGTCTGGAGTCCGGCTGGGAGTTGCCGCCGATCGCCGACCAGGCACAGCTGGACGCCTACCTGCAGCAGGAGAACCCGGCGAACCGACAGGCCGTGTTCGACTCCCTGGAGCAGGTGGCGCTGGCCCCGTCGATCGGTGACGGTCAGGCCGAGATGCAGGACATCGTCACCGAGGAGCTCACCGAAGCCGCGGCCGGTCGCAAGAGCGTGGAGGAGGCGCTCGCCTCAGCCGAGGAACGCGTGAACGCCCTGCTCGGCTGACCGGCCACTCCGGGGCCCACGTCCCCGCCGGGCCCCCTCACCACCTCACCCCACCACCCACCCACGCCGAGTGCCCCCGATTTCGCTCACCCGTTGAGATATAGCCGAAATCGAGGGCACTCGGTGACACCCCAGTGGAGACGATCATGACCACCACTGCCCATGCCCCACTGCTGGAGACCTCCCGCGCACTGATCACCTCGCTGCAGGAGCCGGGCGGCGCCTACCCGGCGAGCCCCACGTTCTCCGCCTACCGCGGGTACTGCTGGTTCCGGGATGGTGCGTTCATCGCCGACGGCGTCTCCTCCGCCGGGGAGGTGGCCTCCCCTTCGGCGTTCCTGGACTGGTGCGCCGGGGTGGTCGAGGCCCATCGCACGCCGATCGAGCGGGTGGTCGCGGCCGCCGCGGGCGGCGCGCCGGTGCCGCAGGAGCAGATGCTGCCAACCCGGTTCACGATGGCCGGCACCCCCGGGGCGGACGAGTGGTGGGACTTCCAGCTCGATGGGTATGGCACCTGGCTGTGGGCCGCAGCCCAGCACGCCGCACGCCACGGGCTCGATGTGACGCGGTGGCAGCCCGCCGCCGGGCTCACCGTGGACTACCTGCTCAGTTCCTGGGATCGGCCCTGTTACGACTGGTGGGAGGAGCACGCCGAGCAGGTGCACGTCTCCACGCTGGGCTGCATCGTGGCCGGGCTGCGTGCGGCCGCCGACTCGGGCCTGGTGACCGGCACCCGGGCGGAGGCGGCCCGTGCGGGGGCGGAGGCGGCGATGGCGGTCATCCACGAACGGGGCGTGGCCGGCGGTCACCTCACCAAATGGCTCGGCACCGATGCCGTGGACGCCAGCCTGGCTGCGCTGATCGGCCCGCTCGGGGTGATCGAATCAGAGTCCGAGCTCGCCGCGGCCACGATCGCGGCGATCGAGGACCAGCTCTGCACCGACGATGGCGTCTACCGGTTCCGCGCCGACACCTTCTACGGCGGCGGCCGGTGGCCACTGCTGTCCTGCTTCCTCGGCCTCGCGCACGCACGCGCCGGGAACACCGCACGGGCCGGAGAACTGCTCGACTGGGCGGCCGGCACCGCGACAACGGACGGCCTGCTGCCCGAGCAGGTGGACGGGCAGCTGCTCGCGCATGAGTACCGCACCGAATGGATCGACCGCTGGGGGCCGGTGGCGACACCGCTGCTGTGGTCGCACGCGATGGTGCTCCGCCTGGCGGCGGAGCTGAAGGAGGACGCATGATCCGGCACCGGCCACTCGGCTCCGGCCACCCCTACGCCCATGACACCGAGCAACGCTCTCCCGTGCAGCCCATTGCGGGAGAGTCGCTGCGCCTCGGCGTACGCACCTCCGCTGAGGTCACCGCTGTGGATCTGGAGTACCAGGTCGACGGCGGACCGGTCACCACGGTCTCGCTGGCGCCGGTGGCCCGGTCCTCGCGCGGGCAGTCCACCGACGGCGGCCACCTCGCCTCTGCGCAGGCACGTCAGGCCCGCCAAGCGGGCGGGTGGCAAACGGAGATCGTGGCGCCGGCTGCGGGGACAAGGGTGCGCTACCGCTTCGTCGGCCACACCAGCAGCAGCACCGGTGACGCGCAAAAGACCCGCTTCTACGAGTGCCGGTCAGCCACCTGGCGCGACGCCAAGGGCGACGTGCTGGACCTGGCCGGGGACGCCGTCGGGGTTCTTCCCGGTACCCAGGTGCTCGACGACGGCAAACGAGTGCACCAGGTGCGCTTCGCCCTCCCACTCGCACCCGGTGAGCGCGTGACCGGGTTCGGGGAGCGCTACGACGCCCTCGACCACCGCGGAGCCTCACTGGACTCGGTGGTCTTCGAGCAGTACAAGAGCCAGGGCGCGCACCGGCGCACCTATCTGCCGATGCCGTTCGCGCACGTGGTCGGCGGCGCCGGGTGGGGCTTCCATGTGCAGACCTCACGCCGGGTGTGGTTCGACATCGGCGAGGCGAGCCCGGACAGGCTGGAGATCACCGCGGAGGTGGCTGCGCCGTCGGGGACCACGCCGTTGCTCGGTGTGGCGACCTACGCGGGTGAGCCGGCCGCCGTCCTGGACGCATTCCTGACCGAGGTGGGCCGCCCCACCGAGCTGCCCGACTGGGTGTTCCGGCTGTGGGCCAGCGGCAACGAGTGGAACACCCAGGCCGAGGTGGAGCGGCAGCTGGCGCTGCATCGCGAGCACGAGATCCCGGTGGGGAACGTGGTGATCGAGGCATGGAGCGACGAGCAAACGTTCACCGCCTTCCGCGACGCCAAGTATGAGGTACGTGAGGACGGCGGGCCGATGCGGCTGGCGGACTTCACCTTCCCGGCGGACGGCGCCTGGCCGGACCCGAAGGGCATGGTCGACGCCCTGCACGCCCGTGACGTGCGGGTGCACCTGTGGCAGATCCCGCTGATCAAGATGCGCCCGCACCCGGTCGGCCAGGCGAAGGCGGACGCTCGAGTGGCGATCGAGGAGGGGGTGCTGGTCCGGGAGGAGGCACCGGATGGCAGTCTGCGGCCCTATCGCAACCGCGGCTGGTGGTTCCCGCTTGGCTTGATGCCGGACCTCACCGACGAGCGGGCCGCCGACTGGTGGACGGCCAAGCGCCGGTACCTGGTGGAGGAGGTGGGCATCGACGGGTTCAAGACCGACGGCGGGGAGCACGCCTGGGGGTCGGACCTGGTGTACCTGGACGGCCGTCGCGGCGATGAGGCGAACAACACCTTCGCGACCGGGTACGCGGCCGCCTACGGGCGACTGCTGGAATCGTGCGGGAAGGCGCCGGTGACGTTCAGCCGGGCCGGGTTCACCGGCTCGCAGGCGCATGGCGCGTTCTGGGCCGGGGACGAGAACTCCACCTGGGAGGCGTTCCGGTGGTCGATGCTCGCCGGGCTGAGCGCGGCCGCCTGCGGGATCGTCTACTGGGGCTGGGACATCGCCGGGTTCTCCGGACCGATCCCAGAGCCGGAGCTGTACGTGCGGGCCATGGCGGCGAGCGTGTTCGTGCCGATCATGCAGTACCACTCCGAGTTCAACCACCACCGCACACCCTCGGTGGACCGCACCCCGTGGAACATCGCCGAGCGCACCGGTGACGCCGCGGTGATCTCCGAGGTGCGGGCACTGGTGGAGCTACGCGAGCGGCTGGTGCCCTACCTCGCCGCCTCCGCGCGGGAGACAGTGGCGACGTCCCGGCCGCTGATGCGGCCCTTGTACTTCGACCACCCGGACGACCCTGCCGTGTGGGAGCACCCGGTGCAGTGGCTGCTCGGGGACGACCTGCTGGTCGCACCGGTGCTGGAGCCCGGGGCCCGCACCTGGCCGGTGTACCTGCCGGAAGGCACCTGGGTGGACGTGTGGTCCGGGCGAGCCCACGACGGCGGAGCGACCCTGGACGCCGACGTCACCGAGCGTGACCGGGTGCCGGTGTTCGCTCGTGCCGAGGCGTGGGAGGACGTGCGGGAGGTCTTCTCAGCGCAGGGCTGAGGGCGCAGATGCTGAACCGGGACATCGGACCTACGGTGGAAGGACAGCAGACCTCACCGAGAGGAGTGCCGATGACTACGCTCACCCACACCAGGGTCGCGTTCCTGGCCACCGACGGGTACGAGGACAGCGAGCTGACCTCCCCGTGGGACGCCGTCACCTCCGAAGGAGCCGAAGCGGTGCTGGTCTCCCCCAGCGCCGGCACCATCACCGGGAAGAAGGGGCACGAGCAGCAGGTCGACATGACCAGCTCCGCGGCGGAGGCCGGTGAGTTCGACGCGCTGGTGCTGCCCGGTGGCGTCGTGAACGCCGACCACCTGCGGATGGACGAGGCCGCCGTGGCCTTCACCCGGGCGTTCTTCGCCCAGCACAAGCCGGTGGCGGTGATCTGCCACGGGGCCTGGATCCTCACCGACGCCGAGGTGGTCAGTGGACGCTGGCTCACGTCCTACCCGAGCCTTCGTACCGATCTGCACAACGCTGGCGCCACCTGGGTGGACGAGGAGGTGGTGGTGGACCAAGGGCTGGTCTCCAGCCGCACCCCGGCCGACCTGCCCGCGTTCAACGCCAAGCTGATCGAGGAGCTCCGGGAAGGAACCCACGCGGGCCAGACCGCCTGAGGGTGGTGGCGATCGGCGGGCCGTGCCTCCACCGCCGGTAGTGCCGGCCGCGTCACCGTGGGTCTTCCGATACGGTCGGAGCACCCGACGGAAAACGCGCGATGACGAACCAGCCCTATCAGGTCCACGAGTACCACCAGCAGACGGCACGAGCCTATGCGAGCGCGGGGCGCTTCAAGGGAGAGGTCGTCACGGTCCGCGGCGGCCCGGGTGCGGTGGAGGTGACCGGCGCACACGGCACGATCACCACCATCGCGGGTGAGGGGGAGATCCTCCAACGCGGCGGAGCACGGCTCCGTGTCTTCGAGATGCCGCCGACTCCGGAATCGATCACCTACGGCCCGGTCCGGCACGACTTCCACGGCATCCCCCGGTGGGCGCGGACACTGCGGACCGTGTGGATCGTGGTGCTCGTGCTCGCGCTGCTCACCCTGAACGGGATCTACCTGGGCGAGATCGGCGAGAACGTACCCCTCCCCTGGGCCGTAGCCATGGTGGTAGCCATCGCGATCGCCGGGATCCCGCTGCTGCTGAGCATCCGAGCCACCCGGCGGGGCCTGGCCGACGCGGACCCGGTCGAGCAGGTGACCAGCGTGTTCGAAGCCTCGGGGATGCCCATGGAGGACGAGGCGACAGCTTCGGTCCGCCGGGGCAGCACCTGGACGGGCGCGGGGCGTCTGCCCGTTGTCGACTACACCCTGCGCCGCTTCACCCGCGCCGGTCTCATCGGCAGCCAGTTGATTCCCGGGTTCGTCGGCTACGTCGTTGGCTTCGCACCGATGGGCGTGATCGCCTTCGGAATCTCTCGGGTCGTCCCGGACGAGTCGTGGCGGACGGTCGGCGCGCTCGTCATCCTGATCGGCCAGCCGATCTGCGCCATCGTGGTCTGGCACCTGCTGCTCTGGTGGGTGGCCAAGACGCGCTACCACTCGCCGCTCAAGGAGCACGCCGCAGCCTACTACCGGCGGCCCCAGCTGGCGAGCGTGGTCTGGTTCATCCTCTACCTGGTCGTCACTGCTGCCCTGATGCTGGCCGTCTGGTGAGGCTCCTCGGAGGACTCCACTGGTGGGACCTCATGCGTGAGGGACGACGTGGCGTCTCGACGCCTCCCCGCCGATGGGCATCAGCCTGACGCTCACCACCGCTTCTACCATCAGTCACGACCTACGTCGTCCCTCAGCGAGCGCGGTCGTAGAACATCCACACTGCACCAGTGTTGCTGGTGGTGAAATCGGTCAGCTTCCAGGAGGTCGTCGGGAGGCCGTCCTCGAAGAGCCGGGCACCGCCCCCGACGAGTTCGGGGCAGAGGTTGATGCTCAACCTGTCGATCGCGTCGGCTTCGAGTAGGGCTTTGATCACGCTCGAGCTGGCGAGCACGACGACGTCACCACCGGCCTCCTTTCGCAGCCTCGCCACGACACTGGCCGGGTCCCCGTCGACGACCTCGGCGTCCTGCCCGTTCGGCCATGCGGCCTGGGTGAGAGTCGAGGAGAACACGGTCTTCTCCACGTCATTGAGCCAACGTGAGAATGCGCGGTCACGAGGATCGGCGTTCTCGTCGTCTGCGACTCCTGGCCAGAAACCTGCGAATCCCTCGTAGTTCTTGCGACCCAGGAGTGCATGGTCGGCCCCGCTGCTCATTCGGGTCATCCCGTCCCGCGCGCCGTCGGTGATCGCATGGGGAACGAGCCAGCCCATGTCTGCGTCACCGCCGGGTCCGTTCGTGCGGCCGTCCAGCGACAAGGTGATGTTGGCGACGATTGTGCGCTTGTTCTCGGTCATGTCCGTCTCCTGTTCGGCTCCGATGCGTACAGCACAGGATCGTGGCGACAACGCGAGGAGAACATCGGCCAGATGGCAGAGATCCGGTCACAGGGAATAGAACCGGGTGGGAACTCCGGCAGGCTGGCAGAATCGCCGAGGTGTCCACCCGTGCCGTGCATCACGCGCCACCTGAACTGTCGACGTTCATCGGGCGGCGTGGCGAAGTGGCGCAGATTGCGTCGAGCCTGGCTGGGATGCGGACCGTCACGCTGGTGGGACCCGGCGGCGTCGGCAAGTCGAGGTTGGCGCAGGCTGTCGCCACGCGGACTGCAGAAGCCTGGGTCGACGGCGTGTGGTGGGTGGAGCTCGGCGGCGACCGAGGGCCGGACCACGTCCTGACTCGGGTGCTGTCCGCTCTTGATGAGGTCCTCCCGTCCGGACTCCGCAGCGGATCTGCGCTGGCGAGGGAGATTCGGCAGCGCCGGATGCTGCTGGTGCTCGACAACTGCGAGCACGTCCTCGACGAGGTGGCGGCGTTCGTCCACAGCGTGTCCAGCGAGGCCGGGCATTGTGGTTTCCTCCTCACCAGTCGGGCACCGGCCGATATCGAGGGCGAGCACGTGTACCGGGTACCGCCGTTGTCCCTGGACGACGCGCTCGACCTGTTTCGCGATCGCGCCGGCCTTCAGGGGCCGGGGCCGGTCATTCAGGAGGCGCGGCGGGTCTGTGACCGGCTCGACCGGTTGCCGCTCGCGGTGGAGCTCGCGGCGGGGTGGGCCCGGACCCTCACCCTCCGCGAGATCGCGGAGGCGCTCAAGGACCCGCTGGGGCTCCTGGATGGCGGACCGCGAACCGCGCCTTTCCGTCAACGCAGCCTGCAGGCGTCCCTGCGTTGGAGCCACGACCTTCTGAACGAGAATGAGCGGACCCTCTTCCGTCGACTCGCGATCTTCCGGCCCGGGTTCACCATCTCCACGGCGGCCGAGGTCTGTGGCTTCGGACACCTTCCGCAGAGCGGCGTCCTCAAGGCGATGAGGGGTCTGGTGAATTCATCGCTGGTGATCGCCGACACCACCGGCCCCGAGGCGAGGTACGCCATGCTCGCCGTCGTGCATGCGTTCGCGTCCGCGCGTCTGGAGGAGTCACCCGACGGCGAACAGGTCCGCGAGCGCCATCTGACGGCACATCTGGATCTGGCCAGGGCGATCACCCGGCTGCGGGACGACGACGTCGATGCCTGGCGAAGGGGCGTGAGTCGCGACTACGCCAACCACAAGGCTGCACTCGACTGGGGCCTGGAGCTGGAGGATTCGGCGCCCGCACGAGCGCTCGCCGGGGAGATCGCCTGGCTCTGGCATCTGGAGGGTTCGTCCGAAGAGGGCCTGGCCGTACTTCGTCGGGCTCATCACGCGGGACGGGAAGACCTCAGCATGATCCAGGCCAGAGTGTTGCTCGGCATCGCGATCGTAGCGGATCCGACCGCGTACCGAACCGAACGGGTCTCCGCTGCCGAGCAGGCGGAGTCGATGGCCCTCGAGTTCGACGACTGGCCGACAATCCTCCAGGCGAGGCTTTTCCTGGCCATCGATCTCATCAACACCGATCTCGACGCGGCTCGAGAGCTCGCGGCCGACGTGGCACGGCAGGCGCGAGAGCGCACGGTCGGGTTCGTCGGGGATGGTGCACAGGTAGTTCTGGGACTTCTCCACCTGATGCGCGAGGAGTACACCGAGGCGATTCAGCTGCTCGACGACGCCTCCGATGCTCTGCTCGAACGTGGTCACCGGGGTGTCGCCACGACAGGACTGAGCTTCCTCGCTCGCGCATTGGCCAAGTCCGGTGACGTGCATCGTGCTGCCGACGCCGCGGAGCACTCGGCTGCTGCCGCGCGGCCACTCAACGACGTCCACCGCCTCGGTGTCGCACTCAGTGCGGTCGCTGACATGCGCCGCTTACGCGGCGACTTGGACGGCGCCGAACGCGCCCTCGCCGAGATCGACCAGCTTGTCAATGACAGAGATGTGACACCCTTCGTGCCCGGATGGGAGCGAACGGCCGCGCTCGTCGCTCTGGCGCGCGACGCCCCGGACATGGCGGCGCAGTGGTGCCGACGCGAAGGCGCGGCGCTCGCCGTCGACGACACCGCACTGACCCCGCAGACCCAGGCCGTTCTGGTCGCCGCTCTGCTCCGTAGCGGAGAGTCGGACCGGGCTCGAAGCCTGCTGGCCACGCTGTCCACCCGTGCCGACGCATTGGGTCTCCCCGAATGCCAAGCCGAGGCCGCCGAGCTGCGAGCCGAGCTGACAGAGCACCCCGAACAGGCACTGGACCACCGCTACGAGGCCTTGCGGATCAGGTCGAAGCATCGTCAGGTACCCGGCTGCATCGACACCCTGGAAGCCATCATCGGTCAGCTCTCCGCTCGCGGCCGGACCGAGCCCGCCGCGATACTCTCCGGTGCGGTCCGCCGCGCCCGACACGAGTCCGGGTATGCCGGTCGCTCGTGGGTCGGAGAGCCCACCGCGGACACGTCCCTGGAGGACCCACACCTCCGCGAGGCGTTCGGCCAGGGGCAGAAGCTCACACTCTGGGAGGCCGCAGACTACGCCTCCCGGTCCCGTGGGCCGCGCCGTCGTCCGGAAACCGGCTGGGACAGTGTGACGCCAACGGAGCTGTCCGTGATCGCACTGGCCGTCGACGGCCTGTCCAACCCGCAGATCGGGCAACGCTTGTTCATCGCGCCGGGAACCGTCAAGACCCATCTCGCGCACGTCTACGCGAAGCTGGGGGTCGCCAACCGCACTGAACTCGCCCGGGTGGCTTCCACGCGTAGGACGGACTGATCCATCTGCCCTGCCTGCCCGCGCGGCAGTCGGAGTATGCGGACACCGACACACACTGGCGGGACGTGGGCGCACCGACCGAGCGCCCCGTAGGGCGGGGCGGGTTGGTCGCCTTCCCGGTGCGTGCCTTCGCCTCGGCCCCGGACGCCTCCGGACGAGAGAAGGCCGACCACCCACGGACCGTCTACGTCAGGGCACGTCCGGCTCACCGTAGGCGGTCACCTCGATCTGGAAGCCGTCCGCGAACGGGAGCAGCGCCCACGGCAGCACGGGCGGACGTACCCGGGCGGTGAGTGAGACCTCGGCGATCTCGCCGTCGGGCGTTCCGGTGGGTGGGACCACGGCAAAGTCCTCGAAGTCGACCATGCTCGCCGGCGCTGCGGCCAGGTACTCCTCCACCGAGTCACGGACCGAGGCGTCAGTGAGCGGGAGCTGCCCGGGGTCTCCGCGACCCTCGGTATAGAAAGTCGTCTCATCGGCGGCGTCGGCGGCGTCGGCCGCGAGCGCATCGGCCAGGGACAGCAGGTCCTTGCGTTCCAGGTAGATCGCCGACACAGCGATCACCACCAGCACCAGAGCCAGCGTGATGGCCCCGTAGACGATCGACAGCAGCAGGATCTGGCCGTCCTCGCGGTGCCCGCCGCGAGCATCACGCCACCGTGCACGCAGGGTTCGCATCGATCCGGCCACCTCAACCGCCAGCCCGGTAGTCGTCGACGGCGGCCATCGCCTCTCCCTGCACGTGCACCTCGGTGGCCAGCGCCTCGGTGAGGAACTCCGGGACGAGCGGCAGTTCGACATCGGTACTCACCTGCAGGTGGATGTAGGAGCCCGGGCTCAGACAGGGATCACCGGAGCACGTCACGTCCAGGGCCTGCTCGCCGTCCACCTCGAAGCCCTGGTCGGCGAATGCCAGTTCCACGGCGTAGGCCGCGTGGGCTGCCCCTTCCTCCTGGGATTCCGCCTGAGCGATGAGACGCCCCGCGTCCCGTGCGGCGCCGTCGGCAGCGAACGCGGCCGCCTGCACCCTGCTCAGCGTGATGATCAGGTACACGGTCGGGATGAGCAGGATGAGCGCGACACCGAGGAACTCCACCACGGCGCTGCCGGCATCGTCGCCGGCACGCACCTGCGCCCAGCGGCGCCGCACCCATCGCGCCACGCCCAGGGAAGGCACGTCACCGCTCACTCCGCGACCGCCCGACCCGTCACGCTGATCACCCCGGACGGGCCGAGCAGCCCGATCACCGGGACCGGAGCGCTCACATGCACCTGCACGAGCTCCACGCCATCGGCACTGCCCAGCT
This sequence comes from Ruania alba, assembly GCF_900105765.1. Taxonomy (NCBI): domain Bacteria; kingdom Bacillati; phylum Actinomycetota; class Actinomycetes; order Micrococcales; family Ruaniaceae; genus Ruania; species Ruania alba. The sequence continues at coordinate 600,243 of NZ_FNTX01000001.1, read as the reverse complement.
CCGCCGTCACCTGCTGCGCGTACGCGCTCGGAAGCGTCGCATCGATCAACGCAGCCGTGCGTTCCTGCCCGGCCGTGATCGAGCTCCCGTGCAGGGCGCCGAACCGGGCCCCCTCGGCCGCGGCATCGATGAGCACCGTGCGCACGTGCAGCGTCAGGGCGAGCTGCACCACCGCGAGCATCAGCGCGGTCACCAGCACCGAGACGAGCAGGAAGTCGACCAGGGCCGACCCACGCTCGTTCTCCCGCGCAGCCTCCCTCATGCTCCGAGGACGCGCTCCATCGCCGTCCGGAAGACATCCTCGAGGAGCTGCCCGGCCAGCGCCCAGATCGCCACAACCAGGCCCGCGGTCATCAACGTGACGAGCACCCAGCCAGGCACATCACCGCGCTCGGGATCCTGCCGCAGGCGCGTCTTGACCCCGGTCCACCAGTTCTTCATCGTCTTCTCCTTCTGTGTAGAGCCTTGCTAGATCGACAGCACCGACAGCCCCGGGAACACCGCAAAGACCACCGAGATGGGAAGAAGGACGAACACCACGGGAACCATCATCACGATCTCTCGCTTGCCGCCCTCTTCCATGAGCGCTCGGTGCCCCACCTGGCGCGCATCCTGCGCCTGCGCCCGCAGCACATCAGCCAGCGGTGTGCCGCGGTCCACCGCTGTGGCGACGCCGTCGGTGAACCGGACGATGCTGCTCAGGTCGGTCCGGGCAGCCATCCGTTCCAACGCTTCGGTGAGGGTCCTCCCGGAGCGGACATCGGCCAACGTGGTGCTGAGCTCGCCGGACAGCTCACCGCGCGTGCTGCGTGCCACTCGGTCCAATGCAGCCACCGGCGCCTCCCCGGCCCCGACCGCCAGCGCCAGCAGCTCCGCCACGGTGGGGAACTCCGCGATCATCCGTTTCTCCCGGGCCGCCACCTGGCGACTGAGCATGGTGTCCCGCACCAGAGCCCCGGCCAGCCCCGCGAGGGCCACGAGCACGATCAACGCGGGCAGCGACGTCTGCCGGGTGGCGGCAAGCACGAGGGCAGCCAGCAGCCCACCGGCGAGCGAGAGCGCTGACCAGATCACCTGTTCGGTCCGGAACTGCTCCACGGACATCGGGCTGCCCGCGCGGATCAGACGGCGCCGAATGCTGACCGCCGTACTCCCCAGGCGCTCGAGGAAGGCGGCGAGATCACCGAGGAACGGCCGAATCATCCGTTCGACCGTGGGGAACGGGGTGTGCGGGCTCTCGGCAAGCAACCGCGAGGTGACCACCTGGTCGCGCAGGTAGGGCGAGACGCGATCGATCAACCGCACTCGACGGGCGGCAAGTCGCCAGATCACCAGGCAACTGCCGAGACCGAACATCAGCCCGATCCCACCGCCGGTCAAGGAGAGTGTGGTGAGCATCAGCGCATCACCCGCACGTCTTCGGGGAGCCGGCCGATCCGTACCATCATCAGGTAGGCACCCGCGGAGGCGATTCCGCCGAGCAGGAGCACGAGTGCACCGACGGGGCTGTTGAACGCGTCGGCCGTCTGCGGGCGGGTGCTCAGCATCGCCAGGATCAGCCACGGCGACGCCGCGGCCAGACGCGCTCCGTTCACTGTCCAGGACTGGCGTGCCTCCAGCTCACCGCGAGCACGCAGGTCCTCCCGGAGGAACTGCGAGAGGGTGCGAAGCAGCCGCCCCAGATCACTGCCACCGACCTCTCGGGTGATCCGGAGCGCCTCGATGAGGCGATCCGCGACGGGGTCAGCCAGCCTTGCCTTGAGCCGGTCGAGCGAGTCCGCGAAGCGCCCGGTGGCTCGATAGTCCTCGGCGAACGCGGTGAACTCGGCACGCATCGGCTCGGGACCGCGCTCGCCCAGACTGATCAGTGCCTCCGGGAGGGACAACCCGGCCCGAATGGCCGAGGACAGGTCGTCCACCACGTCCGGCCACAGCTCACGGAGGGCCACCCTGCGCCGTCGGGCACGTGCCTGCACGTATGCCTGCGGGGCGAGGGCGCCCAGCACAGCGAACGCGACCGCGATGGGCGGCGAGGCAGTGAGACCGAAGGCCACCACGAGCACCAGCACACCGACACCGAGCGAGACGGCCACCATCCCTCCAGGGCTGACGCCGGGCATGCCTGCCTGGACGAGCAGGTCCTGCAGCCGACTGGACCTCTCGCTGCGCGGGCGCGGTACCCGCGGCCAGAACGACCACCAGATGCACAGCACTCCCGCGCCGAAGATCAGGCCCGCGACGGTTCCCACCTGCTCACCGCCTCGCGAGCAGGTCACGCAGGTCGAATCCGGACCGCTCGAACCGCTCGACGTGCGGCGGGAAGCCATCGCTGCGCACCAACTCTCCTGTGCGCCGTTCGAACAGGCTGGAGATCTCCACCACCCCCTGCTCGACCCGGCCGGACATCGCGGCGATCTCAGCCACCCGACGGTGGCCGCGCCGGTCCAGGTCGAGGTGGACGACCACGTCGAACGCCGCCGCGACAGTGGGCACCACGAACCGGTCGGAGATGTTCTCCCCGGCGAGCAGCGGCAGGGTGCACATCTTCACCACAGCATCCCGTGCCGAGTTGGCGTGGATCGTGCATGCCCCGGGGATCCCGGCGTTCAGGGCGATCAGCATGTCGAGCGCTTCGGCCTCGCGGACCTCCCCGATGAGCAGCCGGTCCGGCCGCATCCGCAGCGCCTCCTTGACCAGGCGCCGCAGCGGGATCTCGCCCGTCCCCTCCAGGTTCGGCTGCCGGCACTGCATGGCCACCACATCACGGCCCGCGAGTTGCAGCTCGAACACCTCCTCGCACGTCACGACGTGCTCATGGGCGGGGATCGACCCGCCCAGGGCGTTCACCATGGTGGTTTTTCCCGCCTGGGTGGCTCCGGACACCAAGATGTTGAGCCCGCTGGCAACGGCGGCATGCAGAAAGGCGGCGGCTTGGTCGGTCAGGGACCCCAGGGCGACCAGGTCGCTGAGCCGGCGGGCTCGGACGAGGTACTTGCGGATATTCACCGCCCAGTGCCGGCGGGTCACGTCCGGGATCACCACGTGCAGGCGTTCCCCGCCCGGCAGGGTGGCGTCGACGAACGGAGTGCTCAGGTCGAGCCGACGCCCGGAGGTGCGCAGCATCCGTTCAACCAGGTCGTGCACGTGCTCCTCAGTGAGCAGCGTGGTGGTGAGTTCGGGACGACCGTGCCGGGCAACGAAAACCTTGCCCGGTTCATTGATCCAGATCTCCTCCACCTCAGGGTCATCGAGGTAGGACTGCAGCGGCCCGAACCCGGAGATCGCGTCATGCAACTCCTTCGACGTCAGGTCAAGGTCGTCCAGACGGGGCACCAGACCCCGCAAGGATCGGTCGTCGTAGTCGGCCACAGCAGCGGCGATGATCTCGCGCACGTCCGAGTCGTCCTGAGCGGGATCGAGGCCGCGGCGGCGGATGAGTTCGCGCACCTCGGACTCGAGCAGTGCTGCGCCCCCAGCCATTCGCCTCTCCCCCAGTGCCCCGTACCGACTCGTCCGAACACGGTAGCGACGATCTCCTCGACGGGCTAGGTGCCTGTGGACAACGTCCACGGCACGGACCGGTCGAGGCGTGCGTAGGATCGGCGCACATGAGCGCCACTGACCTGATCCACCGTCATCTCGCAGCGTTCAACGCCGCCGACGCCGACGCCCTGATGGCCGACTTCGATTCGGACGCCACCTGGGTTACCGGTGACTACGAGGTGCCGCCGGGCACGCTGCGAGAATTCTTCGCCACGGCCATGGCCGGCCTCACTCCGCACCTTCAGCTGCGCCGGATCATCGACGGCGGAGCGGTGGTGGCCGCCGAGCTCACTGAGACGTGGACCTCCAGCGAGCAGGACAAGACGGCGGCGCTGATCGCCGTCTTCGACCTCGACGATCAGGGACTCATCACCCGCGCAAAGATCTACCGCGAAGGTTCTGCCGACGCCTGAGGAATGCCCACGACCCCGTGCCCGCCTTACACCCGCCGTGCGCGGTGCCGCCGCACTGCGGCCCGGTTCGCGCAGCGCACCGAGCAGTACCGTTGCCGCCCGTTGCGGGTGACGTCCACCACGACGGCGGAGCATGGGTCTCCCGGCTCCTGCCCTGCCGCGCACCGGGCCAGCCGGTGCATCCCGCGAGTGGTCAGGTGCAGTGCAGTGCCCACGCTGATCACCGCGGCGAGCACGTGTGGCAACGAGTGACCGTCGTCGCGGTAGTGCAGGTGCCATCCCTCGTCGTCGTGGTCGGTCAGTCGCGGGTAGGCGGTGACCGCCGCCATCTGCGCGTTCAGCAACCCGGCCCGTTCCTGCTCGCCGGGCGCGTCCACCACGGTGAGCCAGCCGTCGATCACCCTGCGGGTGCCGGCGTGATCTCCCGGAGCCTCGGGGAACGGTTGCGTCATCCCGAACTCGCGGGTGCGCTCCTCGATTCCGGCCCGATCAGCGGGCCAGTCGTTCGCGAGTGACGCGGCGAGCAGCACCGCATACTCGCCGTAAGGGTTGAGATGCATAAGACAATTACATCATGGCAAGGGCGAGGGCACTCACCCACGCAGCAACAGGAAGGCACCTTCACCTCATCGTGGCCACGTCGTGGCGGCGTGCGCGCCGATCAAACGTTGACAGTATCGTTCCGCACTCGGAATAATACTGTCATGCCGCTATTGGGAGTCGACGAGGTTGCTGCACACCTGGGCGTCAGTGCACGCCGGGTGCGGAACATGCTCGCTCACGGACACCTCCACGGGCGCATGCTTGGCGGCCAGTGGCTCATCGACCCGACATCCCTTCCCGCGATCCCCCGTGGCCCAGGTCAGCCGCTGACCCCCCGAACGGCGTGGGGCCTGGTCGCCATCTCGCACGGACAGCATCCGCACGACCTCACCCCCTCGGAAATCTCCCGGCTTCGGCGGCGCTGGCGCGAGCTCGTCCACGAAGGGCTGCCGCTTCCGAAGTTGCGGTCGCTGCTGGCCCGGCGAGCGCGACGTCTGACCTACGCCGCCCCCGACCTCCCAGGGGTGCTCGACGATGACCGCCTGGCACGGTCCGGGCGTAGCGACCGACGCTCCGGGATGGCTGACAACCGCCTTGCGGAGGGCTATGTCGCCTCTGTCGATCTGGACAACCTGATCATCGATCACCTACTGACACCACAGGAACTCGGCCAGACGGGCAACGTCGTGCTGTACGTGGCACCACATCGAGTGCAGGCACCGGTGCCATGGCTCCTGGTCGCTGCTGACCTTGCCGACGGCGGCCCTCGCGAGGCTCAGCAAGCGGCAGCCCTCATCCGCTCCGAGTTACAGCCGTGAGTACGCCAGGCCACACCGAGGCAGTCGAGGTGCCGATGCTCAATGACGAACAGGCTGCAGGCTGGCACGCCCTGCTGGACCTGCAGAGCCGGCACCCCAGCGGGTGGACCCTGGTCGGTGGCCAACTCGTGCACCTGTGGTGCGCAGCACGTGGATCCTGGCCCACCCGCCCGACCAATGACGCCGACGCCGTGCTGGACGTTCGCGGACACCCCCAGGCGTTACTCGAGATCACTAGCACGCTGGTCGACCTCGGCTTCACCCCGGACGGGACCACTCGGTCCGGACATCAGCACCGCTGGATTCGCGGCTCTGCGACCGTCGACCTCCTCATCCCTCGCTACCTCGGCGAGCGGGCCGCGAGCCGGCGAGGGGCAGGCGGGGCCACCACGATCGAGACGCCCGGCGCGCAGAAGGCCCTCAATCGGACTTCAACACAGGCCGTCCTCATCGACGGCCGCACAGGATGCGTTCCGCGCCCTTCACTCGTCGGCGCAGTGGTCGCCAAGTCAGCCGCTCATGGGGTGACGCTGGACACCCACCGTCGCCGTCACCTGATCGACTTCGCAGTCCTGGGCACGCTGATCCGCCCCAATGATGTGCGAGGAGAAGCCCCTCTGGACCGCACCGAACGACGGCGCGTGACCACGATGGTCGGAGAAATGACGGTGAACCGGCCCGTATGGGCAATGGTCGACGGGGCTGCAGCAGGGTTGCAGCGATTGCAGATGTCACTGCTACGCGACTGGCATTGAGAACAGCGCTCTCACCAACCTCAGGGCGAGACCAGATCGCCGTAAGGGTTGAGATGCATAAGACCATTACATCATGGTGGACCCCATGACCACCGATCAGCTGCACCAGCCGCTCACTCCTTCAGTCCCCCTCGCCGCCCACGAGCACGGTTGGGTCGTCGAGTCGGCGCACCACACCTCGCAGGGCCGCCTCCTCTACGTCCGTTGCACGGGCTGTGGCGTGCGCCGGGTGGACCTGCAGGACCAGGGCGACCGGCCGCCGTCGGCCATCAGCCGCCCCACCCGCGGGCTGGCCGCACTCGGACAGTAGGCAGTTCAGGCGGCCGAGACGGTCCGGAAGCCGGTGTTGCTCATCGCCGAGTCCGGGGTGTTGGACGAGCGGGCCGCGTTCCGGTAGCGGTTGCAGTAGGAGTCGTGGCACAGGAACGACCCCCCACGCAGTACCCGGGCCATCCCCTGCTCGGGCCCGGTAGGGTTCTGCGCCGGCGAGTGGGTGTAGTAGCGGGGGTCGAACCAGTCCGCGCACCACTCCCACACGTTCCCCACGGTCTGCCACAGGCCGTAGGCGTTCGGGCTGAAGGTGCGCACCGGGGCGGTGGTGAGGAACCCGTCCTCGACCGTGTTGTCCACCGGGAACCGGCCCTGCCAGATGTTCGCCCGCCACTGGTCACCGTCGCCGGGGAACTCGGCACCCCACGGGTAACGGTGCCCCTGGGTTCCCCCGCGGCTGGCGGCCTCCCACTGTGCCTCGGTCGGCAACGTCCGACCGGCCCACCGGCAGTACGCCTCGGCGTCGTTCCAGGAGATGTGCACCACCGGGTGGTCCGCCAGGCCCTCGACGGAGGAGTTCGGACCGCCCGGGTGTGCCCAGTCGGCGCCCTTGACGCCGAGCCACCAGGGAGTGCCCGGCGCGCGCCCCATGATGGCCTCCTCAGGAGCGGCCAGGGCGAGATGGAACACGGCCGAGAACCCGAAGGTCTCGGACTCGGTGCGGTACCCGGTGGCCTCCACGAAGGCTGCGAAGTCCGCATTCGTCACCGAGGTGGCGTCGATGCTGAACGCGTCCACGGTCACCGGGTGCACCGGGGTCTCCCCGTCGGCGTGGTACCCGACACCGTCGGCGTCGCCCATCTGGAAGGTCTGCGCCGGCACCGCGCACTGCTCGACCGCGTGCTGTCCGCGGCCCGCGCCGGCCGGCACCTCCCCGACGCTCTCCTCTGCGAGTGCTCCCTGCGGGGTCTCCCGCGCCGGTGCGCAACAGGTCTTCGGCTGGTCCACATTGTCCTCGGTCATCGCCTGCGATCCTACGCCGCGCCCGAGGGCCGCCTCAGCGCAGTCTCACGAACGCGCGCAGCCCCGGGTCGTGATCGTGGGTCTCGACGAACCCGAGCGAGGTGTAGAAGGCCCGCTGCTCGGGGCGGTCGTCGGTGAGCAGCACCTGCTGGCGGATGTCGCCGTAGGAGCCGAGCAGTTGGGTGAGCAGTTCGCGGCCGAGGCCGGTGCGCTGGTGCGAGGGGCGCACCAGCACGTCCTGCAGGTAGACCACCGTGACGCCGTCGGAGATCGTGCGCGCCAGACCCACCAGCTGCTCCCCGTCCCAGGCCACGCCCACCCGGTGCGAGCCGCGCACCGCCCGGAGCAGGGCGTCCGGGTCGCGCGTGTAGGCGCTCCACCCGACGGCGGAGTACAGGTCCACGAGTTCCTCACGCCCCAGGGTGGTCGCCTCGCCCGTGCTGATCTCCATGGCCATCGAGGCTATCCGTTCCCGGTCGGCTCTCTGGTGGTCAGCTCCTGGCGCAGGCCGCGCTCCCCGGCCGCCATCACCCGGGCGTGCGCAGCGGCGAACAGCCCGCCGGCCACCGGCGCCAGCGCGCGCATCCAGACGCGTTGCACCTGGACGTCCCAGAAGATAGTCATTTCCGTCCCACCACGCACCGGCCGGGCGGCCCAGATCCCCGTCCCGCGCAGGTCACCAACCACCCGGGCGCGGGCCCACTGCCCGGGCTGGACGGCCACGATCTCGGTGCCGAACCGGAGCCGGTAGCCCACATTGAGGGTGAGATGGATGCGTTGACCCACGCCGCCGTCGTCGCCCGCACGCACCTGCACCACCCGGGTGAAACCGGGCCACCACTGCGGCCACTGCTGCGTTGCGGTGAGCACTGCCCACGCGGCCGCGGGCGGGGCGGCCACCAACCAGGTGGAGACGAACGTCGCCATCGCCCCTCCCGATTCCTTCCTGATGCAAGGTTCGATCATCGCAACTATCGTCACTCCATGGCCAGCGTCGCCCGTGGCGAGATCTCGCGCCCCCACCCAGTGGCGGACACGCTCCTGGCCGCGACCGGCATGCTGCTGATGATCGCGCAGGTGCCGTTCTTCCTGTCGATCGGGATCCTCGCACCACTCACCGGCCGGGTCGTTCTCATCGCCGCGTGGCTGCTGCTGGCGACGCTCGGTCTGCACTGGTTCCGGGATCACCCCGCGCGGGTCCTCGGCCTGGCCATGGTGATGGGAGTGTTCTGGTACACGGCGGGAGTGCTCGCCGAGGGGTGGCTCGACTGGACCGTCTGAGCGATCGCCGCAGCGGCGCACACCTCTGGCGCCTGGCAGGCTGGGCCCATGTGCGGTCGCTACGCCTCGTTCCGGGAGGCTCAGGATCTTGCCGACGCTTTTGACGTCGAGGAGATCACCGAACGTGCCGGCCTGCTCGAGGCCAGTTACAACGTGGCCCCCACCGACGGGGTCCGGATCGTGCTCGACCGAGCACCGAAGCCCACCGACGGCGCCGACACCGACGCGACCTCGGCGCCCGTGCGCCGCGAGATGCACGTCGCCCGGTGGGGGCTGGTCCCCGGGTGGGCGAAGGACCTCACCGTCGGGTCGCGGATGTTCAACGCCCGCAGCGACAGCCTCGCCGCCAAACCGGCATTCACGAAGTCCCTGCGCACCCGGCGCTGCGTCGTGGTGGCCGACGGCTACTACGAGTGGCTGAAGGAGGAGGTGCCCGGCCAGACCAAGCCGCGCCGCACCCCGTTCTACATCCACCGCAGCGACGGCGCACCGCTCGCGTTCGCCGGCCTGTACGCCTGGTGGCGAGACCCGGCCAAGGATCCCGACGACCCGGACCGGTGGGTGCTCTCCACCACGATCGTCACCGAAGACGCCCGCGGCGGGCTGGAACAGATCCACAGCCGTGAGCCCGTGGTCCTCTCCCAGGAATCAACCAGGTTCTGGCTCGATCCGGCCATCACCGCACCGGACGAGGCACTCGCCGCCCTGACGATCCCGACGCCCCCCTTGCGCTGGCACGAGGTGTCCCCCCGCGTGGGTTCGGTGCAGAACAACGACGCGAACTTGACTCACCCGGTGTGAGGTTCGGCCCCACGCGACCCGACGCAGCGCGGGCAAACGCCGACCCCCGGAACTTCATCGGCAAGGCTTCCGAAATCACTCAATGGACGCTAAGGTCTCACAGACACCTGTTCAATCGAATAATGGGGACGAGCGATGCGCATTCCCGGCGCCCACCTGCCTGATACCGCTTCCGGAGTGGGCACCCATCGACTCCAGCATCGCCGCCTCGTTGCTGTCGGCTCGGCCGTCGTCGCAGCAACCGCCCTGATCTTCGCGGGGGCGCCCCGCCGGCAACTGCGGCTGGTTCGACCTGGTACGTCGACGCCGCCGCCGGAACCGACGGGCCGGACTGCGGCGAGGCCGCTGGCGCGGATGCCTGCGCCACGATCGGCGCGGCAGTGACGTTGGCACTTCCCGATGACATCGTGTCGATCGCAGCCGGCGACTATGCCGAAGCTCTGACGATCACCACCCCGGTGACGCTGCAAGGCGCGGGGGCGGGCGAGGTGTCGCTGACCAACCCCGATCCCGACAACGCGCCCACGGTGCTGATCGATGCTGCCGACGGTACGGTGACGATCGCCGACATCGGCTTCATCGACGAGGACACCACCGCCCTCCAGCCGGTGATCCACGTTGCCACCGACCGCGCCGCAACACTCTCGGGAATCACCATCACGGGCGCTCCAGCGGCTCCCTCGACCGTCGGTGTCCATGCAGATGCCGGCAGCGTCGTCACCATCGAGGATGCCACGATCACCGGTACCGGCTCCGGTGTCCTGGCGGGCAACAGTGAACTCGGGCCCGACGCTGCACCGGCGATGGTCACGATCAACTCGTCCAGCATCGCCGCCAATGCCGTCGGTGTGGCGCTGGTGGCGGGCGAGGCGACGATCACGGGCGGATCAGTGTCGGGCAGCCTGGGTGCCGGACTCATCGGCTACACCGCCGATGCGACGTTCGACGTGACCGGAACCTCGATCATCGACAGCGGCGATCCCACGGGCGGGACGTTCCGCGGCGGGGTGGTGATCTACCAGGGTGGCGCGTTCACCGGTACGGCCGTGACGATCTCGGGCAACGACAACGGCATGATGCTGCCCGACGGCGGCGATGTCACGCTGACGAACAGCACCATGTCCGACAACGCCAGTGAGGGCCAGGACGCCGGCATCTGGGGACGGGCTGGCTCGACGGACGGCGAACCCATACCGCTCACCGTCACGATCACCGGCACCGAGATCACCGGCCATGCCATCGGAGTGCACGTCGAGCATGGCCAGACGCAGATCAGCGACAGCACCATCGCGAACAACCAGGCCGGGGTGTGGGCACTCGCCTCCTCGCTCGAGGGATCCAGCCTTGAGCTGACGAACAGCGTCGTCACGGACAACGACGGCGGCGAGGCCGGGGACGGGACGCCAGGCGCTGGCGTCTACCTCGAAGGTTCCGTCGATGCGGTCGTGACGGACACCGAACTCAGCCGCAACGCTATCGGCCTGTTCGCAGCCTATGCCCATGCCACGGTGACCGGTGGCGTCATCGCCGACAACGACTGGGCAGGTGTCTTCGCCGTCGAGGAGCCGCACGCGCAACAGCGGACCACCGTGGACCTGACCGGAACCTCGATCACCGGGAACGGCCTGGACGCGGACCTGGGGTCCCTCTTCGGCTTCGGTGGCATCGCCCTCAGCTTCGCTGCATCGGTCACCGGAAGCGATCTCACGATCGCTGACAACGCCGGTGGTGTGATGGTGCAAGGCGGCAGCCTCTCGCTCACCGACAGCACCATCAGCGACAGCGTGCGTACCAACCTCGACGATCTCGTCGGGGGCCGATCACCGGCTACGGCGCCATCGTGACCCCTACGGCCGCCGATTGGCCCGGCGACATCCAGTTGGTGCGGACCGAGGTGTCGGCCAACGCACGTGACGGCCTGCGGCTCAGCACCGGCTCCAGTGGCCTCGTCCGCTCGAGCACTGTTGCCGGCAACGGCGGCTTCGGCATCAGCAGGGAGGAGCTCGGGGACGAGTTCGGCGAGATCGCCGCGGCACCGCTACTGCTCGCTGGCAGCACCGTCGCGGACAATGCTGAGGGTGGACTCTGGCTGGGCGACACCATGGCCACTGCGATCGCTTCGATCGTGGACTCCTTCGATGGCACGTCTGCCTGCGACGGCGAACTGACCAACCTGACCGACGGTGGCTTCAACGTCGCTTCAGATGAGACCTGCACGCTGGATGCCGACACGAGCGTTGTCGCAAACCCGTTGCTCGAGCCGCTCGGGGACAACGGTGGTCCCAGTCGCACAGCGCTTCCCGGGTCGAGAAGCCCGGCCATCAACCTGGTGCCCACCGGTACCTCCGTGCCGTGGGGCAACGAGACGATCGAGCTGTGCCCCGGTGACGTCGATCAGCGCGGCGACGGCTACCCGCGACTGGTAGCCAGCGCGTGTGACGCCGGCGCGGTGGAGCGATCGGGTGGTGTCATCACGGTGACAGCGAGCGACGCGACGACCTACGAGGGTGCGTTCGAGCCGGAGGTGACGGCCAGCTACACCGGCTTCTGGGACCACGACACCATCGACGACCTGGACACCCTGCCGACCTGCGGCTACGACATGGATGCCGCCACCACGTTCTGCAGCGGCGGGGCTGACGACTTCTACACCTTCGAGTACGTCAACGGCACCCTGTCCGTGCTCGACCCGCTGGTGATCGTGACCGAGTCCCTGCCGGACGGGACGGTGGGCGAGGAGTACGCGGTCACGCTGGAGGCCGACGGCGGCAACGGTGGTCCGTACACGTGGGGCATGTCCGAGGGCGACCTTCCGGCAGGACTCGACCTCGACACCGAGACGGGCGAGATCTCAGGTGTTCCCGAGGTCGCCGGGGACGTGACGTTCACTGTGTTCGTGGGCGATCCCATCACCGCGGAGTTCACCCTCAGCGTGGCGCCCGCACCGACCGACCCACCCACCGAGCCAACGGACCCGCCCACCGAACCGACCGACCCGCCCACCGAACCGACCGACCCACCCACCGGACCAACGGATCCGCCCACCGAGCCAACGGATCCTTCCGGCGAGCCGAGCGACCCGCCCACCAGCGAGCCGAGCGACGCTGATCCGGGTCAGGAGATGCCAGACACCGGCGCGGACGTGCTCCTCGGACTGGCCGTCAGCGCGGCCCTTCTGGTCCTCGGGGCAGCGCTCATGCTGACCGTTCGGCGGCAACGGCACCAGCGCTCGGTGTCCTGACACAGCCTTCTCCCGGGTGTCGGCCGACATCCGGGAGAAGCCGCACGTGGAAGGTCGGGGTTCGTCGCAGGCCAGAATCATCCGGCTGAACGAGAGGCGGGCTGGCCAGCTCGTCCGCCTGCACACGACCTCAGGCGGCGTCGTCCAGCGTCATCGGCAGGACGGAACCGGTTCCGGCAACGAAGAAGGCCCGCACCCGTACCTTCATCCGCCGCGCCACGGTTCGAATCTGAGCATCCCAGGTGCGGTCGCCGGGACCCCGCCGGCTCGCACCGGGGCGTTCCAGCAACAGTGCCACGGACCCGCCCGGGGCGTGCTCGACCAGCAGTCTGCTCAGGAACGTCAGTACCTCCAGAAGCGTGCACGCGTCCGGGGTCTCGGGTACGTCCTCGATCGGGAGCAGCAGCGGTAGCGGGTGATCCTTGGAGTCCAGCAGCAGCACCCACAACGTGCTCCGGGTGGGTCGTACGTCCTGATGGACGAAGCGAGCCCAGTCCAGCAGGTCATGGTCGCTGCGCAGCGGACGGTCGGGGGTGATCGGTTCTGGGATGCCATCGGGGTGTGTCATGCGCTCCACCGTGCCCCGAGGCACCGATCCCCCGCTCCGGTTATCCACAGGCCATGCGGTACGCCCGCGGACGGAGGCGGCTGAGGGCTTCGTCCGACCGCAGTGGGACGCCATGCACCCGTCGGCCACCTAGTCTGAGAGATCATGGCGCCCCTCGACCCGCCGCCGGCCCCGCCGGTGCGGCGATACTCCCCGTTCACCGCGGACGCGATCGTCGCTGCCATCCTCACGATCACCCTCGGGATGCTGTCGATCGGGATCACCGGGTCCCTGGGACTCGGGAGGTTCGCCACCACCGTCACGGTGGTCACCAGCCTGGGCATGCCCGCCGCTCTCGCCTGGCGACGCACCCGCCCGGTGGCCTCGGCCGTGACGGTCTATGCGATGGCGCTCGCGCACGTGCTCGCCGGAATGATCCTCAGCGCCTCTGACCTGGCGATCTTCATCGCGCTGTACTCGATCACCGTGTACGGACCGCGCTGGGCCCGCCGGACCGCCCTGTTCTCCGCGCTGTTCGGCTGCCTGATTGTGGCGGTCTGGTTCCTCGTGTACAACGGCTTCACCGGTCTGGGCGCCCTGGTGGGCACCATGGGTGTGTTCGGCCTGCTCGCGGCCTTGGTGCTCAGCTCCTGGGCGCTCGCCCTGGTGCGCCGGGCCCGCGTGGAGCGCGTGGAGACTCTCGCCGAGCGTGCCGCGCGGCTGGAGGTCGAGCGCGACCAGCAGGCCCAGATCGCCACCCAGGCCGAGCGCGCCCGGATCGCCCGGGAGATGCACGACATCGTGGCCCACTCCCTCTCGGTGGTGATCGCCCAGGCCGACGGCGGACGGTACGCGGCCGCACATGATCCCCAGGCCGCCACGCACGCCCTCACCACGATCTCTGAGACCGGTCGCGCTGCCCTGGCCGACATGCGCAAGATCCTCGGAGTGCTGCGCAGCGATACCGGCGGTGAGCGGCTCACCCCGCAGCCGGAGACCTCGGACCTGGAGACCCTGGTGGAGCAGGTGCGCGACACCGGGCTGGCGGTCTCGCTGGTGCGGATGGGCACGGCCCGGACCCTTCCCCCGGGCGCCGGGTTGACCGTGTACCGGATCGTGCAGGAGTCCCTGACCAACATCCTCAAGCACGCCGGACCGGACGCCCACGCCACCGTGCTCGTGCAATGGAACCCGGCCCACCTGCTGCTGCAGATCGACGACGACGGCCGGGGTGCGGCAGCCCCCTCCGACGGCGCCGGGCACGGCCTGCTCGGGATGCGTGAGCGCGCCGCGATGCTCGGCGGCACACTCACCACCGGCCCACGCCAAGGCGGTGGGTTCCGGGTACGGGCCGAGATCCCGGTCCCGCACACCCCACCCGCGCCGACGGTCCTCGCACCGGGCCAACACCCACCACCGCCTGCCGGCCACAACCCGGCCACCGCCGTCGGGGGTGTACCACCGCCACCACCGCCCATCTCTCCCACCTGGCACAATCCAGCCGAGTGGGCCGACCGCTCTGGCAGCACACCACCCCGACCTGAGGACCACCACCGATGAGCACCGACACGCAGCCACCGGCCCCGATCCGGGTGGCGCTCGTGGACGACCAACAGCTGGTCCGCGCCGGCTTCGCGCTGGTGATCAACTCCCAGCCAGACATGACCGTGGCGCTCGAGGCTGGCGACGGCGCGCAGGCGGTACGGCTGCTCGCCTCCCACGAAGTGGACGTGGTGCTGATGGACGTCCGCATGCCGCAGATGGACGGGCTGGCCGCAACGGCCACGCTCACCGACCCACGCACCTCTCGCGTCGGCGGCACCCCGAAGGTGGTCATCCTGACCACCTTCGACCTGGACGAGTACGTGCTGCAGGCCATCAAGGCCGGTGCGAGCGGGTTCCTGCTCAAGGACACCCCGCCGGAGGAGATGCTCGCCGCGATCCGCACCGTGCACCACGGCGAGGCGGTCATCGCCCCCTCCAGCACCCGCCGTCTCATCGAGCACCTCGCGACCGTTCTGCCGGACGAGCAGAAAGCGTCCGCCGCCGTCCTCGACGCGCTCACCGAGCGGGAGCGCGAGGTGCTGGTGCTGATGGCCCGGGGCCGCTCCAACACCGAGATCGCCGGCGACCTGTTCGTGGCCGAGGCCACCGTGAAGACGCACGTGGGCCGGGTGCTGGCGAAGCTGGACGCTCGCGACCGGGTGCAGGCCGTGGTGACCGCCTACGAGACCGGGTTGGTCAGCCCCGGCTCCTGACGCCGTGGGTTGCCTCAGTGTCGAATCTCGCCTCGGGAACGACACTCACGCAACCCTCGTCGGTGGACGGGCAGGGAGCACGGTCCACCCACGGGATGACCCGAGAACCCACCCACGGCCAGACGCGCCCGCACCGCCGCGGCTCCTAACGTCGAGGTATGACCACACCAGCCACGCCCGAACCGGGCACCGCCGTCAGCGCCCAGCACCTCACCAAGGTCTACGGCAGCGGCGACGTTGCCGTGACCGCCCTGAACGACGTCTCGATCGGCTTCGAGACCGGCCAGTTCACCGCGATCATGGGCCCGTCCGGCTCCGGCAAGTCCACCCTCATGCACCTGCTCGCCGGCCTCGACTCCGCCACCTCCGGCCAGGTCCGGCTCGGCGACACCGAACTGACCGCCCTCGGCGACAACGAGCTCACCAAGCTGCGCCGCGAGCGGATCGGATTCGTGTTCCAGTCGTTCAACCTGCTGCCCATGTTCACGGCCCTGCAGAACATCACCCTCCCCTCCGAGCTGGCCGGCACGGAGGTCGACGCCACCTGGTTGGACATGCTGGTGGACACGTTCGGGATGCGCGACCGGCTCACCCACAAGCCGCACGAGCTCTCCGGCGGCCAGCAGCAGCGGGTGGCCATCGCCCGCGCGCTGAGCACCCGCCCGGACGTGATCTTCGCCGATGAACCCACCGGGAACCTGGACTCCCGATCCGGCGCCGAGGTGCTCTCCTTCCTGCGCCGCAGCGTGCGCGAGCTGGGCCAGACCATCGTGATGGTCACCCACGACCCGACTGCCGCCGCCTACGCCGACCAGGTGGTGCTGCTCGCCGACGGGCAGATCGCCGGCACCATCGCCTCCCCCACCCCGGAGTCCGTGATGGCCGGCCTTGACGCGCTGCGCAGCCTGGAGACGACGGCGGGCATGAGCTGATGTGGAAACTCACCCTGCACCAGATGCGCGCCTCGGCCGGCCGGCTGGTCGCGGCCGGGATCGCGATCATGCTGGGCACTGCGTTCGTGGCCGCCAGCCTGCTCGCCACGGCCACGATGGAGCGCACCACCTACAACTCGGTGAGCTCGGCCTACGCCGACGCCGACCTCGTGGTGGTGGACACCGGCGGTGGCCGTTCGGACGCCGACCTCGCCGAGATCCGCGGTCTCGACGGAGTGGGCGCCGTGCACTCCATGGCGATGCTCGGCGCCGAGGTCTCCGCTGAGAACCGGAGCGAGTTCGTCACCCTCGGCTCCGCCGCCCCGAGCCCGTCGCTGGAAGCAGCTGACCTCGCCGAGGGGCAGGTCCCGACGGCGGCCGGTCAGGTCGCGCTGACCGGTGCGGTGGCCGAACGACTTCAGGTGGGCCTCGGGGACGAGATCACCTCCAGCGTGGAGTACTGGTCCGAGGACCCGGAGGCCGCCGACGGCGGGACGAGCCAGTCCGAGACGGCCACCCTGGAGGTGGTCGGCCTGCTGAACGAACCCGATGCGTTCCTGTTCAACCGTGCCTCGGCGCTGCTCCAGGCCGACCAGCTCAGCGAGCTGCTCGCTCTGGCCTGGGAGGGCGAGCCCGCACACTACGAGATGAGTCTGGCCCTCGCCGACGGCGCCGACCTGGAGACGGTGCGCGCCGACGTCGACGGGCTGTTCGGCGACTCGGTGCAGGTGCGCACGGTGCAGGAGCAGGCGGAGCTAACCACCGCCCAGCTCACCGGCAACGAGCAGATCATGACCGTGCTGCTGCTGGCGTTCGCCACGGTGGCGCTCGCGGTCGCTGCCCTGGTGATCACGAACACCTTCCAGGTGCTGATCGCCCAGCGCACCCGCACCCTGGCGCTGCTGCGCTGCGTGGGTGCAGCGAAGGCTCAGGTGCGCCGGTCGGTGCTGCTGGAGGCGGCGATCCTGGGTCTGATCGCGTCGGTGGCCGGCATCGCTCTCGGTAGCGCGATCGTGGCCGTCGGGCTGACGGTGCTCGCGAACCTGAACCTGGAGGTACCGATCGATGCCGAGCTGGTGATCACCCCGTCGGTGGTGCTCGCGCCGCTGCTCACCGGCCTGGGCGTGACCATGCTCGCCGCCCTGGTACCGGCCCGGATGGCCACCCGGGTGGCACCGCTGGCAGCGTTGCGTCCGCTGGAGGGTGGCGCCACCCGGAGCGCTGGTCGTGTTCGTGCGGTCCTCACCGGCCTGCTCCTGGTGGGCGGGTTCGGTCTGCTCGGCGCGGCCGTGCTGATCGTGCGCACCGTCGAGAGCGAGTCCGACTCGACCGTACTGATCGCGCTCGCGATCGGTCTGCTCGGTGGCATTGTCTCTCTCGTCGGCCTGCTCGTGGGCAGCGTGTTCGTGGTACCGCGCCTGATCCGCCTCGTCGGGCGTCTGGCCGAACGCAGCGTGGCCGGGAAGATCGCGATCGCGAACTCGGTGCGCAACCCGAAACGGACCGCATCCACCGCCAGCGCCCTGCTGATCGGCGTGGCCCTGGTAACGATGATGAGCACCGGCGCGATGTCGGCACGGGAGACCCTCACCTCCGAGCTCGACTCCCGGTTCCCGGTAGACCTGAGCGTGGCCACCCCGGACTCGCTCTCGGACGTGCAGACCAGCGCCGTGGGCGAGGTGCCCGGCGTGACCGACTCGGTGTTGCTTGCCCAGACGGAGGTGGACGCCACCGACAGCTCCGGGCAGACCAGCTGGCTCACCGTGGCGGCAGTCAGCGAGGGCGACCTCACCGACGTGCTGCGCGACGCGGCGGCGGCCCAGCCCGCGGCAGGCACCCTGGTGGTGCCCGGCGAGATGGCCGGCTGGCAGGGCATCGATGACGGTCAGGAGCTCACCCTCACCCGTGGCGATGGCGACAGCGACGGCAACACCTCGGTCACGGTGACCGCGCAGGTGACCACCCTGGACGGGATGGTCGCACTCCTGGACCCGGCCACCCTCGCCGAGCTCGGCGAGGTCCCGGCGGCGTCGATGATGTGGGCCCGCGTGGCTGATGACGCGAACGAGCGCGACGTGGTGCGGACCGTGCAGTCCACGCTCACCGATCTCTCGGAGACTGTGGACGGGCTGCAGGCGCCGGAGATCAGCGGAGCCGCGGTGGAACGTGCCGGCTACGCGCAAGTGGTGGACACACTGCTGGCCGTGGTGGTGGGTCTGCTCGGAGTGTCCGTGGTGATCGCCCTGGTGGGCGTGGCGAACACGCTCTCGCTGTCGGTGATCGAACGACGGCGCGAGTCGGCCATGCTGCGGGCGTTGGGGCTGACCAAGGCGCAACTGCGCGGGATGCTCGCGGTGGAAGGCGTGCTGATCGCCGGGGCCGGTGCCGTGATCGGCGCGGTCGCCGGGTTGGTGTACGGCTGGGCCGGCTCGTCGGTGCTGCTCGGCTCGCTCGCGGACGTCCCCTTCCAGGTGCCGTGGCGCGACCTCGCCCTGGTGGCGGGCGTAGCCCTGGTGGCCGGGTTGCTGGCCTCGGTGCTCCCGGCCAGGTCGGCCGTGCGTACCTCCCCGGTGGCGGCGCTCGGGGTGGACTGAACCGGCTCGTCCACCGGCCGTGCGCTCGCCGTCGATCGGCGAGCGCACGGCCGCACTCAACCCAGCCCTGGACCTCGACAGCCGGGTGCGTGTGTCATGGGCCGAGGAGTGCAGCCGGAACGACGGCGACGCCGTCTCGGAGGGCATGCCGACGCCGGTTCTACCCGACCTCACGCGCACCATCTACCCGACCTCACGCGCAGCCGACCACCCGCCCTAGTCCCGACATCCCCAGCACGGCGTCGTGCACAGGTGACCACCGGTGCTCCTTCGTCCACAGCACGCCCGGCACTCTCAGCGGCGCCCTCCTCCGCCGGTGCACGCTCGCGGCATGCCTGCCCTCCCCCGCCACCATCTCGCCGTCGTCGCCGGACCCGATCTCGGGTGGATCGCTCCCCTCGGGCCGGAACCGGTCGTCGTCGGGCGGGGAGCAGAAGCGGGGCTCCGCCTGACCGACGGACGGCTGTCCCGGACCCATCTCGCGGCACGCGATCGTGGCGGGCGGGTCCAGGTGCGTGATCTCGGTTCGGTGAACGGCACCCTGCTACGCCCAGCCCGCCCGGCTGGCGCCGCTCCGTCCACCCGCCCGGTGCGCCTGGCACGCAGGCCGCGGCGCGTGGGGCGCCGGTGGCGTCCGGTGCCGGTGGGCAGCATGCTGGTGGCGGGGTCAACCGTGCTTCAGGTGCGCACGCACCCGGCGCTGACCGACCTGCCCGAGCCGGAACAGCATCTCTCGGACGGCCTGATCGGCCGATTGATGCTGCCGATCCTGATGGCGCTGACGATGATCCCGTTGTTGCTCAGCGGGGGTGGGAGCGGCTGGCGGATCGTGCTGGTGATCGCGATGCCGGTGGCGATCGTGCTGGCGGTGCTGTGGCCCGCGCTGCGGGAACGGGCACGACGGCGACTGCGGCGCCCGGACCGTCACCGCGACGAGCCCGCACGGGTCCCGTTCGCCGACCCCGCCGAGGCGCTCGCCTGGCCCGGTGCTGATCCCGGCCCCGGGAGCGCTGAGGCCACCTGGGAGCTCGGCGACGCCGACGAGCGAACCCCCAGACCTCGGCGGCCGGACCTACCGCTCCCTGCGCGCCGGCATCGGATCGCCGAATCTCTCCGGTACGGGGGCCCTCCTGGCGCCGGTGCAGGTCTCGCCCTGGTGGGCGCTCCGGAGGCGACGCACGGGCTGGGCCGGTGGCTGGTCGCCCGGATCGCCGCCACCGAAGCCCGCGCCGTGCACCCCCCGGCCACCTGGGAGTGGGCTGCCGGGCTGGCCGAACGGCACGTCGACGACGTCCCACCCCTGCGGGTGCACGACCTCACCTTCGGCGGCACTCCCCCACCCGCGGCGGACCCGGCAGCGGCGCACCTGGTGCTGACCAGCGACCTCACCGACGTACCGCTGTGGTGTACCACTGTCATCGTCGTGCGCTCCCGGCACAACAGGCAGGTCACCGACGCGTGGGCACGCGGCTTCCTGTCGGCACTGGCGGCTCAGCGACCGACCACCGCCGGCTTGCCTGCCCGGGTGCACCTGGGCGACCTGCTCGGCCCGGCCGAGCGCTCCGTGCTGACGGGCCGCTGGTCGCAGGGATCACCGGGGCTGCCGGCCGTGCTCGGCGTGGGCGACGCCGGAACAGTCGAGCTCGACCTGGCCCGCGACGGGCCGCATGCCCTGGTGGCTGGGACCACCGGATCGGGAAAGTCGGAGCTGCTGCTGGCGTGGATCCTCGCGATGGCGCATGCCGGCTCCCCCGAGGACGTCTCCTTCGTGCTGATCGACTACAAGGGCGGCGCCACGTTCGCCCCGTTGCAGCAGTTGCGGCACGTGGTCGGGCTGGTCACCGATCTCGATTCCACCGCCACGGGGCGCGCCCTGGCGAGCCTGCGGGCCGAGCTGCGGTCCCGGGAGCGACAACTGGCCGAGGCAGGGGTGCACGATCTGGCCGAGTACCGCCGGCGCAGGCCCACCCCAGCCACGGGTGGTGCCGCGCACATCGGTCGGCTTGTGGTGGTGGTGGACGAGTTCCGGGCCATGGCCGACGCGCACCCCGAGCATCTCGAGGCACTGGTGCGGCTCGCCGCACAGGGCCGGTCGCTGGGTATCCACCTGATCCTGGCCACACAACGCCCCGGTGGTGCCATCACCCCGGACATGCGCGCCAACCTGACCACCCGGCTGTGCCTGAGAGTGCTCGAGGAGTCCGACGCCCTGGATGCGATCGGCGAGTCCGCCCCGGCCCGGTTGCCGCGGATTCCCGGGCGGACGGTCCTGCGGGCCGAGGACCGGCAGGTCCTGCAGTCCGCGTGGTGCGGCCCACCCGACGCGGGTTGGTTGCCCGGGCGGATCGCCACGTTGAACGACGCAGCCGCTGCGCTGACCGCCGCTGAGCCCTGGCGTGCCACCCAGCGCCGACCGTGGGCTCCCCCGCTTCCGGATACCTGCACCACGGATGAGTTGCGGGCGCTGGCCGGCGCTTCCGGCGACGCGCACCCACCGGCCGGTCTGCCGATCGCCCGCACCGACCTGCCGGAGGAACAGCGGCTCGGCACGTGGCACTGGCCGGGTGGCACGATGCTCGTCTCCGGACCGTCCGGCACCGGCCGCAGCACGGCCGCGCAGACCGTGATCGAGGCGGCCCTTCGCACCGGGCGCGTCACGCATGTGGTCGCCGAAGGCGCTCACGACTGGCCGGGTCATGACGCACCGTCCGCCGGCACCTGGTGCGATCCCACCGAGGTACGCCGGGTGCGGCGAGTCCTGGAGGGGCTGGTCCGCAGCCCTGATCCTGCACTGCTGGTGATCGACGACGTCGACACGGTACTCAGCGCCGTGGAGGAGACAGGGGCACCCGGCGAGGGCGCCGACCTGCTCGGTGCGCTGTTGCGCCGGTCCCGTCGGCTCGGACTGGAGGTCCTGCTGACCGCACCCGCCCCTGCCCACCGGTGGGCCGCCGTCGTGGATCGCCACCTGGTGCTGTGCCCCCGGGACGCCGCAGACGCAGTGATGGTGGGGGGCCCGCGAGAACTGGTGGGCACCGGGTGGCCCCCGGGGCGTGGGGTGCTCGTCGAGCGCACGGGCGCCTGCGTGATGCAGGTGGGCGTGGCAACGCCCGACGGCGCAGCCTGGGTGGCGCCGTCGACCGTCCCCTGGCGGGTACGCGCCCTGCCTGAGCGGGTCGAGCTCACCGATCCGCTCCAGGGTGAGGGCGTGCTGCTCGGCGTCGGTGGCGATGCGGCGAGCGCCGTGCGCAGGCATCCGGCCACGGGCCAGACGTGGCTGGTGGCCGGACCTGCGGGGGCCGGGCGGTCCACCGTGCTGCGCACCATCACCGATCAGCTCAGCGCGCTCGGGTGGCAGGTCTCGGGCGGCGAGATGGTGGAGCCGGACCCCGCTCGGCACACAGCGGTGGTTCTGGACGATGCCGATCGTCTCCGAGCGCCGTTGCACCCCAGCGTGCTCGATGACCCGCGGGTGCTGGTGATCGCCGCGACCCGGCCGGACGGCTCGCTGACCATCGCGCATCCCCTGGGCACTCGACTGCGCGACCCCGATCTCACCCTGGTGCTGGGCGCCGGGCCGGTCAGCCACCTCCCACCTGTCCCGCTTCGCCACCATCAGGAACCGGAACCACCACCGGGCCGCGGGGTGCTGGTCGATCGTGGAGCGTTCGTCCCGCTCCAGGTAGCCACGGTGGCCCGCACCGACACGGCACGGAACGGCCGGTCAGAGCATCGCGTCAGGGTTTCCGGTGCGCGCGGTGGCGGCGAGCGATGCGGGCAGCAGGAGGCAGATCGTGACCGCGATCGCCGTCCCGATCCCGGGCACGGTGAGCCACCAGGGCAGGCTCGTGAAGGACGAGATCAGGATCGCCACCTGCAGCAGCTGCCAGGTGATCACCGGGGCGCGGCCCCACCGGCGCCCCTGATGGAGAGCCCGCACGGCCGCGGTGAGGAACGCAGCGAAGAGCACCAACACGAGGAGTACCCCGATGTTGGTACCCAGCAGCACACCGTCAGCGCTCAGGGCCGCGATCACGCCGGCGATGCCGACCAGCACCAGAACGACGGCTTCGAGCAACGCGAAGAGCAACCCGACGCGCAACGGCCACGGGTAGGCACCGGGTGCCGCACTGGCAGGATCGGAGGAAGCATCGGGCACGCCCTCACTGTACGCGCGGCCCGGACCCGTCGGGCGAGCAGCCCATTGGCCGTTCTGGCAATACCGGTTTGCTGTGATTGATCTCTCAGGGTCGCGAAACGGAAACTCAGCCGTAACCCCTTGTGCACGTCACCGTTGCATGTGAAAGTTGAACCAGTGAAAGTGCGCGTCCGGCGCGAACCCTCCCCCGAGATTTGGTTCATTGCGCTCGCACGCCTGGCGAAGGAGAATACCGCATGGATTGGCGTCACGAAGCAGCTTGCCTCACCGAGGACCCTGAACTGTTCTTCCCGATCGGGAACACCGGACCTGCCCTGGTGCAGATTGACGAGGCCAAGGCTGTCTGCCGCCGCTGCACGGTGGTGGAGACGTGCCTGAAGTGGGCCATCGAGTCCGGTCAGGACGCAGGCGTCTGGGGCGGCATGTCCGAGGACGAGCGCCGCGCTCTCAAGCGCCGCACTGCTCGCGCCCGCCGCGCCGGCTGAGAACGCCTGCACGAACTCCGACGGCGGCCGGTCACCCGACGAGGGTGGCCGGCCGTTCGTCATTCCCCGGCCCGAAACTCGCACTCGCGAGGTTCTTCCTCTGCCTTCCCATTTCAGCAGGCCGCCCGCGCCCGTCATGGGGAGAATGATCATTCCCCGGGCGTATCACAGACGTATCTCAGGCAGGGTCGCGGGGTTCTCCGAGACGCGCGTCCAAGAGCACCGCGGTACCTCCGGTGGGGACGGGCTCCCAGGTGATGGTGCCGTCCAGTTCCGTCGCCACCAGGGTCCGCACGATCTGGGTGCCCAGACCGTTCATCGCGATCTCGGACTCCATGCCGCGGCCGTCGTCGGCCACCCGCACCTTGAGCAGATGCCCGGTGCGGTCGGCGTCGATGGTGACGGTGCCTCCGATTCCGGCAAGGCCGTGCTCGACCGCATTGGTGACGAGTTCGGTGAGCACCACCGCGAGCGCTGTGGCGTCGGTGGCCGGGACCCGGCCGAAGGTGCCGTTGCGCACGGTTTTGACGTGACTCTCCCCGGAGGCCACATCAGCGGCCAGGCGGAGCGTGCGGCCGAACACCTCGTCGAAATCGACCACCTCGTCGATGGTCTGGGACAGGGCTTCGTGCACGGTGGCGATCGTGGCCACTCGTCGCATCGCCTCTTCCAGGGCACCTCGGGCGTCGGTGGAGTCGGTGCGCCGGGCCTGCAGACGCAGCAGGGCGGCCACGGTCTGCAGATTGTTCTTCACCCGGTGGTGGATCTCTCGGATGGTGGCGTCCTTGGTGAGCAACTCCCGCTCGCGGCGCCGCAGCTCGGAGACGTCGCGCACCAGCAGCACTGCACCGACGCGTTGCCCGTATTCGGTCACCGGCAGGGCGCGTAGCGAGAGGCTCACTCCGCGTGCTTCCATATCGGTGCGCCAGGCGGCCCGGCCCATCACCACCAGCGGGAGGGACTCATCGACCGGCGTGTTCATCTCCACCAACGGGGTGACCACCTCGGCCAGGGTGCGCCCGACGATCTCGTCGGTGACGCCGAGGCGGTGGAAGGCGCTCAAGGCGTTCGGACTGCCGTAGAGCACCTCCCCCTCGCTGTTCAGCCGGATGAGGCCATCGCCCACGCGTGGCGCGCCGCGGCGTGGGCCGGTGGCGGCATTGGCCAGGGGGAACTCGCCGCGGGCGATCATCCCGCAGATCTCGTCCGCGGACTCGACGTAGTTGAGCTCGAGGCGGCTGGGGGTGCGGCTCGCCCCGAGGTAGGTCTCACGGGCGATCACCGCGAGGGTGCGCCCGGCGCGGACCACCGGGATGGTCTCCTCGCGGATCGCGAAGGTGCCGTTCCAGCGGGCTTCCCGGGCCCGGTTCACCGCCTGCGCATCCCGGGCGGTGCGCAGCGTGGCACGCAACCCTGGTGGCACTCGACGGCCCACCACGTCGTCGTGGTGCACTGTGGCACCGGTGGAGGGGCGGGCGTGCGCGATGGCTACGAAGTCGTCGTCCTTGGTGGGCAGCCACAGCACCAGGTCGGCGAAGGCCAGGTCGGAGATCACCTGCCAGTCACCGACGAGGAGGTGCAGCCACTCGGCGTCCTGAGGCATCAGGTCGCTGTGCTGGTCGATCAGATCACCCATCGTGGACACGCGGACTAGCCTACGCAGTCCAGACCGCCTCTTCGCCCACGCAACTGGACGGGCGCGTTCGTGGGATGTCGCGCCCACGAGCGCCTCTTCAGACATCGACCTGGATGTGGGCGGGTGGAGCAGATCGCGCCTATCCGGGAGCAGCCAGGCGAGGGGCGTAGCCATACTCGGGCTCATCCGGCGCGATCCAAGCGTCGGCGCCGATCATGCCGTCCGGAAAGCCCTCCTGCCACGCGATTGCCTGCTCGGTTGCGTACTCGAACAACGCAGTCAGCCGAAATCGTCCCAGGACGTCGATTCCGGCGTGCGTCACCATCAGGTAGTCACCTGGCCGCGAGTCTCGGGCCAGCTCGAGATCCGCCATCGTCCAAGATGCCTCCACGATGCGGAGGTATTCGCCATAAAAGGGCTCCAGAGCACGCGAAACCCTCCGAGACTCTCCCCGCCCGACGGAGGCCAGGACCGCCGACCCGTGGTCGTTCGAAGAGAGCGGTCCGAGCCACAGGAGCGCGCCCATCTTACGTAGCGTTCGTTCCACGTCGATCGCATCGGCAGAGCGCTGCTGCCACACCGCGGGCGCAGCACGTCTCCGTGGGTGTGCAGACGCGATCCACGGTTCCACCTCCGTGGCTTCATGCGCACCCGCCACGTGCAGAACGTCACCGGACCACGTTCCCTGCACTCGGAGCGGCTGAAGAGGCGGAGATGCTGAACCTGGCCACTCAAAGCGCGTGCGCGCGGGTCGATGGACGACGTCGAGCCCTTTCGGGGGTGGTAGGTACCACGAATCACCATCGACTACGGCCGTCACTACGACGCGCTGGCCCTCGACTAGTCGACGTTCTCTGAGGCTAGCCACACTGCAGATCGGTCATCTCACGGGTGACCGGGGCACCGGTCGCAACAACACATCCCACCTCGGGTGACCACATCAACAGACTCCACCGGTCATCGCTGTAGTTCGGAAAGCAGTAGTAGTCGGTATATGTCATCAGCGGCGGAGGATTGTACATCAGATGGACGCCGCGCATTGCGCACGACTTCTCACTGTAGAACCAGTTGCCAGCCGGAACCCAACCCATCGGCCGAGGACCGATCTGATCGACAGAGACGATGGATGCCTGCGCACTCTGCCCCATCGACGGAACTGCCACCGCGCCCGACGGCATTGACTCCTAGCGCGGATCCGAGTGCGACAGCTAGCGAAAGAAGCCCATTCCTCACCCATACCCATATTTCCCCATATGCCGAGAATACCTCCGCCATGAAGGTGATACAAGTCACAATTCGAAGCGTACGAAGCACGTCCTGCGATCCGAATACCTGAGTGCGAAGGTTGATCACGACAGACACGACGCGTCCTCAGTCAACCCTTGAGGAGGCGGTTCACCGTGACTTCGTCAGCGGCGCAGCGCCTTCCGGGCGAGGGTGTTCCCCAGCCATTGCACAGCGTGCACGATCACGATGATGACGAGCACCACCATCGCAGTGACACCCCAGTCGAACTGGCGGTACCCGTGCACGATGGCGAAGTCGCCGAGGCCGCCGGCGCCGAGGTACCCGGCGATCGCCGAGGCGTCCAGGACGGCGACGAACAAGAAGGTGAACCCGAGGATCAGGGGGGCGAGCGCCTCCGGGATCAGCACACTCCCGATGATCCGCAGGGGACTCGCGCCCATCGCGCGCGCGGCCTCCACCACGCCCGGGTCGATACCGAGCAGGTTCTGCTCCACCAGGCGGGCGAACACGAAGGTGGCCATGAAGGACAGCGCGAAGGTGAACGGCTCGATCCCGATCGTGCTGCCGGTGACGAGTCTGTTCAGCGGTCCGATCGCCACCAGGAAGATGATGAACGGAATAGGCCGCACGATGTTCACCGCGACGTTCAGCACACCGAAGACGAACCTGTTCGCCAGCAGGTTCCCGGGGCGGAACAGGTACAGGCCGAGGCCGATCGCCAGCCCGCACAGGCCGCCCGCCGCCATGGCGATCAGCACGATGTACGCCGTCTCACCGGCGGCGGCGATCAGCAGCGGTGTGAGTCGCTCCCAGTCCATCAGCTGGTCCTCCCATCACCGATCGGCAGGTGGGACGAGCCGCCACCGAACAGTCCCGATCCGGGTCGCCTCGTTCTGGGAGGCGGCATGGCGGGTGGCCCGTCCGGCGTCCCGCCGTCGGATGAGCCCCGAGGAGTTGCCATGGACGGATCCTCGTGCGGATCGGACGCCGTACCCAGGTCGACCACGTCGGAGAAGGCGCGCAACGCCGTCACCCCCTGCTGGATGCTGGCCGGCTGCCCGGTGAGCTCCAAGGTGAGCGAGCCGTACGGGCGCTGGGCGACTTCGGTGATCCCGCCGAAGACCACGGTGGAGTCCACCCCAGCCTCACGGAGCACCTCGTTCATCGTGGCCGTGGAGTGTCCGGCATCGTCGACTCCCACCGTCACCAGGCGGCCCGGGTGCCGCCCGCGCAGCCGCTCCAGCACGTCCGCCGTCGGGCGGTCCTTGAGGGCGGAGGCCACGAACCGGCGACTCACCGGGTGCTGCGGGGTGGAGAACACCCGGTAGGTGTCGTCCAGCTCGACCACCCGGCCGTGCTCCATCACGGCGACGCGATCACACAGGGAGCGCACCACGTCCATCTCATGCGTGATCACCACCACGGTGATGCCCAGCTCAGTGTTCACCCGTCGTAACAGGGCGAGGACGTCGGCGGTGGTCTCCGGGTCGAGGGCACTGGTGCACTCGTCGGCGAGCAGGATGCGTGGGTTGGTGGCCAGCGCCCGGGCGATGCCCACCCGCTGCTTCTGACCGCCGGAGAGCTTCGCCGGGTAGACGCCGGCCTTGTCGGCGATGCCCACGAAGTCCAGCAGCTCGGCCACGCGCGCGGCCCGCTCGGCCTTCGGCCAGCCGGCCACCTCCAGTGGGTAGGAGACGTTCTTCGCCACGGAGCGCGATCCGAGCAGGTTGAACTGCTGAAAGATCATCCCGATCCCGGCGCGAACCTGCCGCAGTCGGGACTCCGGCAACGTGGTCAGGTCCAGACCGTCCACCACCACCGAACCGGAGGTCGCCGGCTCGAGGGCGTTGATGAGCCGCACCAGGGTGCTCTTCCCGGCGCCGGAGTACCCGATCACGCCGAAGATCTCCCCGGGGCTGATGTCGAAGGACACCCCATCCACCGCGCGGACGTCCCCGCTGCGGGCGGTGAACACCTTGCTCGCTTCGCGGAAGGCGATGATCGGTTCCGTCATGACTCTCCTCCGACGCACGTCTGCTTCCCGGGCGAGTCCGCACCCGGGAAGCAGTGTGCCAGGGCCAATTACTACTGCGAGAAGTCGCTCTCGATCTGGGCGAGGATCTCCTGCAGCTCGTCGGCCGGATTGTTCACGAAGACCGCACTGCCACCGGAGGACTCGAACGCTGCCTCCTCCACCTCGGGCGAGTGGTAGAGCTCGACGAGCTGGGCGAAGGTCTCGTTGTCCGCCTCGCCGGCGCTGGAGACCCAGATGTTGATGTAGGGCGCCGCAGCGTCCGAGGCCGGGTCGTCGGAGAAGATCGCGTCCTCAGCCACCAGGCCCGCATCGGCCACGAAGTCGTTGTTGATGATCGAGGCGGCCACGTCCTGCAGGGCCAGCGCCGTCTGGGCCGCGTCCACCGGTGTCACACTCACCCGGGACTCGGCCGCGATCACGTCAGCAGGTGTGGAGAAGGCACTACCGCCTCCCTCGAGGGCGAGCAGACCCGCCTCCTGCAGCACCAGGAGCGCGCGCGCCTGGTTCGTCTCGTCGTTCGGGATGGCGATCTCGGATCCTTCCGGGATCTCCTCCACGCTGGCGTGCTCGAGGGAGAACAGGCTCAGCGGGTACACCGCGGTGGCGCCGATCGGGGTGAGGTCGCTGTCAGTGTTGACGTTGTACTTGGCCAGGAACTGCAGGTGCTGGAACTGGTTCAGGTCCAGGTCGCCGTCGGTCAGGCCCTGGTTGGGCAGCTGGTAGTCGGAGAAGTTCACCATCTCCACCGTGATGCCCTCGTCTGCCGCGGCCGTCTCGAACACCTCCCACTGCGGTTCGGAGGAGTTCACCACACCGATGCGGATCGGGTCGTCCTCGGTGCCGGCGGCTGCGCCGTCGGCGGCATCGGCTCCACCACAGGCGGCGAGGGTGAGGGCTGCGGTGGCGGCAAGGGCGGTCGCCGTGAGGTGACGGCGGGAGAGCAGTGTGGACATGGGTGGCACCTTTCCGGGGGTGAGGTCAGGGACGACTAGGAGGGGGCAGGGGTGTGCCAGGTGGCCGCGATGCGGCGTGCGTCTCCGGCAGCGGGCTGTCAGCCGCGCATTCGCCCGGCGGCACGAACAGCCGGGACACGGGCGGTGCGGGAGAACAGGGTCATGGGCTCATCCTCGCTGTCACACGGCCGAGCGCCCAATCGTTCCGGTCTTGTGTCCACACTCTGGACGGGCTACTGCGGGGGTGCGGGGACATCCATCGCTGCGAGGCGGATCGGATCGACCAGTGCCACGACGTCCACGATGCGTCCGTCGACGACCGTGCAGGCCATCACACTGACCGGGGCGCCGCTACGCCCCCAGGTCATGATGCCGGGCTCGCCGTTAACCAACACGCGACCGGCCACGACCGAGGCGCGACGGCCACGCCGCGCTGCCTCCACCACCTCGGCCGCACCGAGATGCTCGATCGTGCCGCGGGCGGTGTAGGAGCGCCAGGTCACCTCGGGATGCAGCAATGTCACGAGCCCGTCGAAATCCCCCTCGCGAGCGGCGGCGAGGAAGGCATCGACCACGTCTCGCTGCTCCTGGCGTTTCGCCGTGGTCCGCGGGGTGCCACGGACCTTCCGGCGTGCTCGACTGGCGTCCATCTTGGCGGCGTCGGTGGATTTGCCGAGGATCTGGCCGACCTCGGCGAAGGGCACCCCGAACACGTCGTGCAGCACGAATGCCAGTCGTTCATCCGGGCGCAGGGTATCCAGGACCACCAGCAGCGCCAACCCGACCGAGTCCGCCATGACCGCGCTCTCCTCCGGGGTGACCTCATCCTCGGCGACGACGAAGTCCGGGAGCTCGCCGTCGTAGGACGCCTCGGGCCTGGCTCGGCGGGCACGCAGCACATCGAGACAGACCCGGCCGACGACGGTGGTCAGCCACCCGGGGAGGTTGTCGATGGCGCTGATGTCCTGACGCGCCAGGCGTAGCCATGCTTCTTGCACCGCGTCCTCGGCATCAGCACGGGATCCGAGCATCCGATAGGCCATCGCGATCAGACGCTCGCGCTCGCCCTCGAAGCCCTCGGTAGGGACAGCGTCGGAAGTCATGCGGCGTTACCTTTCGTGGCCGAGATCCGTCATGGGTACGACGTGCCCGCAAGGGCTGAGGTAACACGGAGGAGGATACATGGACACCGCTTTGTGGATCGTGGCGGGTGTGCTGGCGCTCGCCTACCTGCTCGGAGGCACCAGCCAACTGGCGATGACGAAGGAGAAGTACCGTTCGTTCGGCCGGGGCAACCACTGGGTCGACGACTTCGGCACCGGGCACATCACAGCGATCGGCATCACGAAGATCGTGGGGGCGATGGGACTGGTTCTGCCGGCAGCTGTCGATGTCGCGCCCGTGCTGGTCCCGATCGCCGCGACCGGGCTGATGCTGGTGATGGCCGGCGCTGCCACGACCCGGTTTCGTCGCAGCGAGTGGGGGTTCTTGGCCGGTGACCTCGTCTACCTGGGCCTCTTCGCCTTCGTGGCGTGGGGACGCTTCGTGCTCGTGCCCTTCGGTTCGTGACGCTGCGTTCGTCCGGGGGCTCAGATCGACCGGCCCAGGCTGCGCCGCAGCAGCAGCGACCCCAGCAGCAGTGCGCCGGCCGCGAAAGCAGCGAGCACACCCAGGTGCGGCAGGATCTCCGCCACCCCGGCGTCGTGCCGCTGCACCTCGGCGAACGCGCGGTAGCCCCAGCCGTGCGGGGTGAACGAGCTGACAGTGCGGAGCGTGTCCGGGAAGAGTTCTTGCGGGAACATGCACCCGCCAAGGGCGGCGAGCACCAGGGAGAGCCCGACACCGAGACCGGTAGCAGCACCCTCGTTGTCCAGGAGCGAGCCGATCACCATGGCGAACCCGGCCGCCACCGCCGCAAACACGGCAACCACCAGCAGGGCGACGGGCAGACTTCCCCAGGTGACACCGAACAGCAGGGTTGTCCCGGCCATCACGTACACCCCTTGGAAGGCCGCGATGACCCATCGTCCGAGCGCCTGCCCGGCTACGACGCTGCCCGTGCCTACAGGTGCGGCGAGGGTACGTGCGATCACCCCGTTGCGGCGCGCGTCGATCAGCGTGCCGGACCCGGCCAGTGCGGCCATGAACACGAACAGCAGCACCTGCGAGGCAGCTCCGACGTCGAAACCCGTCGCGCCGGCGAACGCCTGGCTGATCTCGTTGACGTCGATCACCTCGACCTCGAGCGGCGGCACCTCCTGCTCTGCTGTCTGCACCGCCTGTGCCGCGACATCCGGGTCCGCTCCGGCATCGGTCAGGGCGGTCAGCTGAGCACGCGTGGTGGCGAGCTCGTTCAACGCGGTCTGTACCCGCTGGGCCGTGGTCAACGCCCCGTTCGTGGAGGCCTGGATCACCTCCACCTCGACCGGTTCTCCGGCATCGTAGGCGGCCACATCCTCGGGGGAGATGATGATGGCCACATCGGCTCGTCCCCGCGCGAGCGCTTCAGCCGCGTCCCCGGCCGAGGAGGGATCGACGCTGACGTCGGCACCGCCGAGCGTGGTCTGCAGGTCCTGACCGAAACTCGTCTCGGTCTCGGTCAGCAAAACCCGTCCGTTGCTCGCACCGCCGCCGAACTGGGCGCCGATCACCACCACGAGCAGCAGCGGGAAGATGAAGGTGAAGAAGATGTTGGACTTGTCCCGCAGGAACCGGCGCAGCTCCACCCCGGCGATCGCGCCGACGACACTCATCGGGTCTCCCCTCGGTCCGGGATCAGCCGGGAGATCAGCAGGCATGCCGCGGCGAACGCGAGCAGGGTGAGCACCGGAATCGTCAGGTCGGTGAGCCCGCCGCCCCCGGCGGTGATGCCCAGCCCGCGAGTGAACGCGGCGATCGGATTCACATCGAGGGCCGCTCCGAGTGCACCACTAGCGGCGATCGGGAAGAACGCCCCGCCGGACATGCCGAGGACCAGGGCGAGGATGGTCTGCACGATGTTCGCCTGCTCGGCCGTGCGCGCCAGGCGCACCACGATGAAGGTGAGCGAGGTGGCCGCGGCCACGGCACACACCACCAGCACGGCCACGGCGCCCAGATTGCCGAAGGTGACCCCGAACAGCAGCGACCCTGCGATCAGCAGCACCGAGGTGGCCAGCACCCCGAGCACGAACGCACCGAGTGCCTTGGCGAGCACGATCGACCCGGGCCGGATCGGCATCGATCGCAACCGGGCAAGGGTGCCGTTGTCCCGCTCGGCCACCATGGAGAGCACTCCGAACCCGACGGTGAACATCAGGAACAGGCCGGCTTGCCCGGCAATCAGCGCACCGCCGGCGCTGAGCTGTTGATCGGACGCCTCGCCGGGCTCGGCCGTGATCGCACCGGCCGCGTCCAATTCCTCCTGCGCCAGCTGCGCAGCGACCTCGGGTGCGAGGCCAGCCTCGATCTCCGCCGCGGCGGAGACACTGCGTGAGCGCATCTCGGCGAGCAATCCGTCGGTGACGGCGATCAGGATGTTCGCGGACAGGCCCGCGTTGTCGCCGACCACCATCTGCACGGAGTGCTCGGTGCCCGAGCGCAGGTCCTCGGTGAGCCCGGGCGGGATGATCAGGCCGAGATCGGCGTCACCGGCGTCCACCCTGGCGCGCGGGTCCTCGGCGTCGGTTGCCGTCACCGGAAAGATGCTCAGGCCGGTCAGGCTGGAGACGACCACTCCGGCGAGCTCGTCGTCGGGATCCACCGCGACCGCGACGGACACCGGCTCGAGTTCGACCTCGTCGGCGCCGGTGGGGATCACCAGGTTGAGCACCGACATCAGCGCCAGCGGCACCGCGATGGAGAAGATCAGCACCGACTTGTCCCGCAGCCGTTGCTGCAGGTCCTTGGTGACCATCACCCACACGGCACGCATCGATCAGTCCCGCAGGGCCTTGCCGGTCAGGTGCAGGAACACCTGTTCCAGGTCCGGGCGGGTGATCTCCACGTCGGCCAGCTCCAGGTGGTTGCTCGCGGCGGTCACGATGGCCGCCAGTGCCGAGGGTGCGTCGGTGGCCGTCACCAGGAGCTCGGTGTCGACGACGTCGGCGTGCTCCACGCCACGCACTTGGGTCACCGCCCCGGCCGCTGCTCGCAGGTCCCCGGCCCCGGTCAGCCGCACCTGGTCGGAGGAGCCGAGGAGGCGGATGAGCTCGGAGCGCGTGCCGGCGGCCTGGATCCGCCCGGAGTCGATGATGGCGATCCGGTCGCAGAGGCGTTCGGCTTCTTCCATGTAGTGCGTCGTGTACAGCACGGCCATGCCCTCGCCGGAGAGCGCCTCCACCGACTCCAGGATCGCATTGCGCGACTGCGGGTCCACCCCCACGGTGGGTTCGTCGAGGATGAGCAGGGAAGGTCGGTGCAGGAGTCCGACGGCGATGTTCAGCCGTCGTTTCATCCCACCGGAGTACTCCTTCACCGGGTCCTTGGCCCGGTCGGAGAGGCCGACGACGTCGAGCACCTCGTCCACCCGGTGTTTCAGGTCCGCTCCGCGCAGGCCCTGCAGGCGGGCGAAGTAGCGCAGGTTCTCCCGGCCCTTGAGGTCGGGGTAGAGCGCCAGGTCCTGCGGGACGAGCCCGATGTGGCGTTTCACCGCGACGGCGGAGGGGCCGATCCGCTCACCGGCCACCGTGATCGACCCGCGGTTCGGGGCGAGCAGCCCAGCGATCATGGTGATGGTGGTGGTCTTGCCGGCTCCGTTAGGGCCGAGCAGCCCGAAGGTCTCGCCCTGTCGGATGGCCAGCGAGACCCCATCAACGGCCGTGAGGTCACCGAAGCGACGCTCCACATCGGTCACGACCAGCACGTCCTGGTCGCTCGATGTCTCTGCTCCCGCGATGTCGCCCACCCGTTCGGCCGCCACAGACGCCCCTCTCCCTCAGCCCTCCGGATCATCCTGACATGACCTCGACCGCCCTGGAACCCCTTTCGCCGAACGCAACTCTGTGCGGCTTCTGGCGCGCCAGATGCCGCACAGAGTTGCGTTCGGCGGGAGGGGGTTAGCGCACGTACCGGGCGGCGGCCGGCGGCTCGCCCGCGAAGTCCCACCGGGTTCCGGTGGCGGCCATCGCATCCCGGATCACCGCCCGACGGCGGACCGACTCCCGGGCCGCGGTATCCAGGGCGTCCGGGTCGAACTGGTCCAGCAGCAGGGCGTGCATCCGTTCCACGTCGTCGGCGCGGTCCGGGTCGCCGGCGAGGTCATGCCG
This sequence comes from Ruania alba, assembly GCF_900105765.1. Taxonomy (NCBI): domain Bacteria; kingdom Bacillati; phylum Actinomycetota; class Actinomycetes; order Micrococcales; family Ruaniaceae; genus Ruania; species Ruania alba. The sequence goes on along the minus strand of NZ_FNTX01000001.1, from coordinate 565,462 downwards.
CTCCCCCGGGTCCTCAGCGAGGTCGAAGAGCTGCCGGTCGTGGCCGTGCACGTAGACGTACTTCAGCGTGCCGGAGCGGACCATGTACCCGGAGGCGTGCACCTTCTCCACGTGGTACTCCGAGTACACGGCCTCCCTGTCCCAGGCATCGCCGTCGAGCAGGGGCACCAGGCTGGCCCCGTGCATCGGCGTGCGGCCCTCCTGGGGGACCTGCGCCAGATCGAGGAGGGTCGGTGCCAGGTCCACCAGCGTGACCGGCTCGGCGCACCGCCGTCCCGGGTTCGTCTCGCCCGGCCGGGTGATCAGCAGGGGCACCCGCACGGACCATTCGTAGAAGCAGCGCTTCTGCACCATGCGGCGCTCGCCGAGCATGTCCCCGTGGTCGGCCGTCACGATCACCACGGTGTCCGAACTCTGCCCGGTCTGTTCGACGGCGTCGAGCATCGCCCCGATCTTGCGGTCCACGTAACTGACGAGGGCGTAGTAGGCGCGACGCAGCGCACGCAACGCGTCCGGATCGGTCAGGTCCACTCCGGTCGTGTCGTGGGCCTCGTTCAGCCACCGGTCCAGGGCATTGATCGGCAGATCCGGCTCCGCTTCTGGGATGTCGACGTCGGCGTCGGCGTAGACGTCCCACATCTCCTGCGTCACCTGAAACGGATCGTGCGGGTTGTGCAGGGAGGCCACCAGGAGCCACGGGTCTGTGTCGCCACGGGTGCCGGCGAGGGCACGCTCACGGATGAAGTCCACCGCGTGATGGGTGGTCTCCTCGTCGTAGGTGAGGAAGCGGGTCCAGGTGCGTACGCCCACCCCGGGCGGGACGTAATCATGAGCGTGGCCACCCCGCGGGAACTGCCCGTTCTCATCCACCTCGGGCAACCAGTCGAAGCCTGCGGGAAAGATGTCCGGGTTGAGCCGGTCGGCGAATCCGTGCCGCTGGTCCGGGCCCACGAAGTGCATCTTTCCGGTCAGCGCGGTCCGGTAGCCCGCCACATCCAGGTAGTGGGCAAAGGTGGGCCTGTCAGCGGGGAACAGAGCAGCGTTGTCGTAGCAGCCGAAGGACGACGCGTGATCGCCGGTCATGAATGCCGCCCGGGCCGGGGAACACAGCGGATACGGCGTGTAGGCGGCGTCGAAGGTGACACCGTGAGCGGCCAACCGGTCCAGGTTCGGCGTCTGCACCACACCGTCGCCATAGGGGCCGGTGAGGAAGGGCACCAGTTGGTCGGCCATGATCACGAGGATGTTCGGCTGGTCAGTGGCAGTGTCGGCCACGGTGCCCCTTCTGGTGTGTCGAGACCGCGTTGATGGGTCCAGTCGTTGTGAGATCGTTCCCATGCTATGCTGCCCACTCTCCCGGACGAACGCAACCCCACCCGCCACCCGCGAGCTAGGCTCGCCTCGTGCCGCACCCCGCGCTGACCGACCTGCACACTGCCGTGGAGCGAGTACGCACCGGCACCTACATCCCGCTCGGTGGACCGCACGCCTACGACTCCGACCGGGCAGCCGCATCCCGGAATGCCGCCGTCCTGGCGTTGTTCACCCCGGCCGCCGACCGCGCCCGAGTCCCTGGGGCGGATCTGTTCCTCGTCCAGCGCTCCCCTGCGTTGCGCCATCACCCTGGGCAGATTGCGCTCCCGGGCGGCCGGATCGAACCGACCGATGTCGGACCAGAGGCGGCCGCCGTGCGTGAGACCGAGGAGGAGACGGGCATCCCGGCCGGGCAGGTCGCCGTGCTCGGCGCTCTCCCTCAGGTGCTCGTGCCGGTGAGCGGGTTCGTCGTCACGCCCGTGCTCGGGTGGGCCGACCGCGCCACACCGGCCACGACCGTGACGGATGGCGAGGTGCTGCACACGCTCCGGCTTCCGGTGGCAGATCTGCTCGACCCAGCAGCCCGGGCGACGGTGGTGCTGGCCGGGCACGGCTCGTGCGGGTTCCGGATCGCGACCGGATGGGTCTGGGGGTTCACCGGCAACCTGCTCGATCATCTGTTCACCGAGCTCGGCTGGACCCTGCCGTGGGACCGAGCCAGGGAGCACGCGATGAGCTGGGACGAGGCACGCGGCGCTCAACTGCTCGACTGAGACCGCACTCGTTCCGCAGCGAGTGCGGTCAATCTCGGCTAAATCTCGCCAAGTGAGCGAGATGGGCCGCACTCGCGTCAGCGGCCGTCGACTCCCGCTGGCGTGCCGGTCGGAGAGTCTTCCTGGGCAGGCAGGTGACCGAACCGGTGCATGGTGCGGCTGATCGCCTGCTCACGCAGCACGCTCAACATCTCGCGACGCCCCGAGGCGAGCACTTCTCCCGTCAACGGGGTCACGTCGGCGCGCTCGTCGCCGGCGGCCTCCCACAGCCCGGGCACATAGCCGATCACGCGCAACCGCCCGATCACGCGACCGGCAGCCACCCGGCCACAGAACTCCTCGTCCGTCTCGGTGGCCCAGTCCATGGCAGCCACGTCCGGTCCGAGCGCCGCACTCACCTGCCGGAACACGTCGGAGTGCAGCGAAACTTCGACCGGCACGCCGGCGCATGTGGCGGCAAGCACCATCCGGCCCACCTCCACCGGCATCGCTTGCGCGCCTGCGCGCACGGTGAGCAGCGGCACGGGGCGGTACCGGAACACGTTCGCCTCGCTGCGCAGCCCGGTCAGATCGGTCTCCCGGCGATAGATTTCGTCCCGTGCCCAGGCGTCGCTGGCCGCGGCCACCCGGAGCCACTCCTGCTCCGCTGCGTCGTCGCTCAGGCGTAGGAACCACTCCAGCAACGGCCGCGTGCGGGCACCCACCGTCCCCTGCCCGTGCGGACGGCGCTCGGTCGCCCACGTGCCCAGCTGGGCCACGTAGTTGGGGCCACCTGCTTTCGCCCCGGGCCCCACCGAGGATCGCTTCCACCCACCGAACGACTGCCGCTGCACGATCGCGCCCGTGGTGTGCCTGTTCACGTACGCGTTCCCGACCTCCACGTGCGTAAGCCAGTGCCGGATCTCGGCCTCGTCGAGGCTGTGCAGTCCCCCGGTCAGGCCGTAGGCGGTCGCGTTCTGCCACTCGACGGCTTCCTCGAGGGTGTCTGCGGTCATGATGCCCAGCACGGGACCGAAGTACTCGGTGAGGTGAAATGCCGAACCTGGCCACACCCCTTCCTTCACGCCCGGCGACCAGAGCCGTCCCTCGCCGTCGAGCTGGCGTGGCTCCACCAGCCAGGTCTCCCCCGGTTCGAGAGTGGTGAGGGCGCGCTGCAACTTGCCCTGCGGGGGTTCGATGACCGGCCCCATCGTGGTGCCCAGATCCTGCGGCCAGCCGACACGCAGCGAGGAGACGGCGTCGACGAGCTGGCGCCGGAACCGTTCGGAGGTCGCCACCGAACCGACCAGGATGAGCAGGGACGCGGCCGAGCACTTCTGCCCGGCGTGGCCGAATGCGCTGCGCAGCACGTCCGCGACGGCGAGGTCGTAGTCCGCGCTCGGCGTCACCACCAGCGCGTTCTTGCCACTGGTCTCGGCGAGCACGCCGGGACCGGTCAGGCGATCGGCCCGCCAGGAGGTGAACAGCTGGGCGGTCTCGTAGGCACCGGTGAGGATCACTCGATCGACGTCCGGGTGGGAGACCAGATGGCGCCCCACATCGCCCTCGTCGGTGCGCACGATCTGCATCAGTTCTGCCGGCACGTCATGGGTCGCGAATGCGGCGTAGATCGCCTCGGCGACCACCTCCGAACAACCCGGGACCGGCGGTGCCGGTTTCGCGATCACTGCGGCGCCGGCGGCCAACGGCGCCAGCATCCCCCCGGTGGGGATCGCGATCGGAAAGTTCCACGGTGGCGTCACCAGCACCACACTGTCCGGGGTGAAGGACAGACCCTCAGCCTCGGAGATCTGCTCGATCTCCTCGGCCCGGTCGGCGTAGTAGCGGGCGAAATCGATCGCCTCGGAGACTTCCGGATCCGACTCGGCGACCGTCTTGCCGCCCTCATGGGCGGCCACAGTCACGAGCGCACCCCGTCGTGCCTCGAGTTCGTCGGCAACGGTGCGTAGCACGGCTGCCCGTGCGGCCGCCGGACGGGCGACCCAGCTGGCACGGGCCACCCGCGCCCGCGCCACCACGTCGTCGACGGCCTCGGTGGAGCCGAGCATCGGGGAGGTGAGCTCGCGGGGCGGGGCGGTCACCCACTCCCTGGCTGCCTGCCGCACCTCGGGCAGTGAGGGGTCGGAATCCACCGAGTTCACGAACGAGCGCCCACTGGGCGCCCGCTCGGCGGTCCGGCGTCGTTCGGCGCTGACCTGCCCGGCAGCGGCCACCGAGGCCCGGAACCGGTGCTCCTGGTCGGTCAGCGGGGAGGAGCCCGTCTCGTCACCGGCGTGCGGGGCGAAGATCGCGTGCACGAAGTTCTCCGGTGCGGCATTCTCCTCCAGGCGGCGCACCAGGTAGGAAACGGCCACGTCGAAGTCCTGCGCGGCCACCACCGGGGTGTACAGGATCAGCGGGCTGCGGGTGCCCACCTCTGCTGCCACAGCGCGCGCCTGAGCCGGCGCCATGCCCTGCAGCATCTCCACGTCGAAGGCGTGCGCGACATCCCGCCCAACGGCCAGATGGTGCGCCAGAGCGAGGTCGAACAGGTTGTGCGAGGCCACGCCCACGCGGACGGCGTCGGCCACCTCCGGGCACAGGATGGTGTCGAGCATGCGCACGTAGTTCGCATCGACCTCCTCCTTGCTCCCGTAGGTCGCCTGCGCCCAGCCATGCACCTCGGCCTCCACGTGCTCCATCGCCAGGTTGGCCCCCTTGACGAGGCGGATCTTGATCGGTGCCCCTCCCGCGCCGCGGCGTGCCTGGGCGAAGCGGATGAGTCGTTGTAGCGCGTCGTAGGAGTCGGGCAGGTAGGCCTGCAGCACGATCCCCATCTCCAGGGACAGGAACTCGGGTTCGTTGCAGATCGCCTCGAACACCGCCACGGTGAGGTCGAGGTCGCGGTACTCCTCCATGTCCAGGTTCACGAACGCCGTCGGGGTCTTCGCCGCGGCAGTGCGGTAGAGCGGGCGGAGCCGCTCAAGCACGCGAACGACCGTGCCTTCGGTGTCCCAGGGACTGATCTGAGAGACCAGGGCTGAGACCTTGATGGAGACGTAGTCGACATCGCTACGTTCCAGGATCTGCCGGGTGCGGGCCGCGCGGGAGGCAGCCTCCTGCTCGCCGAGCACAGCTTCTCCGAGCAGGTTCACGTTCAACCGCCGCCCGTCCGCCCGGGCGTTCGCCAGATGCTGGGCCAGTCCCGGGTCAGACGCGTCCACGACGAGGTGCCCCACCAACTGACGCAGCCGTGCCCGGGCGAGCGGAACCACCACCGACGGCGCCAGTCTCGCGACCGACGCGCCCACGGCGAGCATCGCTCGGTCCACCGGAGAGAGGAAGCCGCCTGCGGCAGAGGTGGAGAGCCGGCCGAGCTCGCGAGCGGCCACCGCCAGATCCTCCGGCCGGGCTACCCGATCCACGAAACGCACCGCGAGGTCGAGCCCCTCGGGGTCCGAGACCAGCGCGGCCAACCGGCCCGAGGTACGGCTCTCGCTCGCGGTCGTGCCGTGCGACGTCGCCTCGGCCCACCGCCGGGCGAGCTGGACGGCGGGCTCGACAGCAGTACTCAGGGTGGTCTCGGTCATCCCCCTATCTTGCGCTGTCCGAGTGCCCCGCGTCTCGTCAGACGGGTGCGGGTTCGTCAGTGGTCCCGGCCCTTCACTTGGCACGATCGACGCGGGTGAGGCGGCGAGGCGGCGCCAGGGCAGGTTTCCATCCTGCGAGGTGGGACTCGGTACAGTCACGGCCATGACCGCCGACGCCGAGATCCGCGCGTGTGAGCGAACCTTCCGCCGGTTCGGGCTGCCGCTGCTGGTGGAGAACCACTCGGCGCGGCGGGATGTCTTCGGCCGCGCAGCGCCGTTCCTGCTCGTGGTGTTGTTGCTGCAGCTGACCGGTGCGGTGCGTCTGGACTGGTCGGCATGGGCGAACGTGCTCGCCGTGGTGGGGGCGGTGGCGATCATCTTCGCGGCCTACGTCGGGCTGAACGTGCTGCGCGGCAGACGATGGAGCACCCTTCCACAGGACGTGGGCCTGCCCGAGCTGGCGTTCTTCGTGCTGGCCCCGGCGGCCGTGCCGGCCATCATCGGCGCCCAGTGGGGCACGGCTCTGAGTACCGCGGCCGGGAACCTGGTGCTCCTTGCAATCGTCCGTGGCGTGGTCGGCTACGGGCTGGCGGCCACCCTGTGGTGGGGCATGGGGCGCATCTGGCGAGACCTGGGGTCATCCCTGGTGCGGTTGATCCGCTTCCTGCCGCTGCTGCTGATCTTCTCGATCGCGCTCTTCTACAACGCCGAGGTGTGGCAGGTGTTCGATCACACCCCCGGTGTCTCGGATTTCATCCTCGCCGGGTTCTTCGCCCTGCTGATCGCGGTGATCCTGCGGATCCGGTTGCGCAGCGAGTCCCAGGAAGTACTGGACCGGGCCGCGGCCGAGCACCCGGAGGTGGCCGAGCTTCCGCCGCTGACGCGGCCGCAACAGATGAACATCGCCGCGATGGTGGGCACCAACCAACTGCTCCAGGTGATCGTGATCAGCGCCGGGGTGGGGCTGTTCTTCTTCGCACTCGGCACCCTCACCATCACCGACGGGGTGCTGGAGGCCTGGAGCATCGACGGTGGCTCGTGGCAACAGCGCTTCTCGCTCGCCGGCGCAGACCTGCTCATTACCCAGACCCTGCTGCGGGTCTCGGTGGCGCTGGCCACCTTCACCGGCCTGTACTACGCGATCTCCGTGCTCACCGATGCGCTCTACCGGGCCGACTTCGTCGACGACATGGCCGAGCAGATGGCCGAGGTGTTCGCACACCGGGTGCGGTACCTGCAACTGCTTGCCAGCCGCGAGGACGACCGCCTCGACGCGCCGCTCGCCACTGATCGCGGGAACGGCCAGGACTAGGGTGAGGTGATGGCGATTCCCCCTGCCACCGACGGCCGACTGGTCGGTTCCGACCGCGTCCTCGCTGTTCTCGTCGAACTTGCTCAACACCCGGCCGGGATCGGCCTGGACGAGTTGACCACCACCATCGGGAGCGCGAAATCGACCGTCCACCGCGCACTCGGCGCCCTGGTGCGGGCCGGCTTGGCCACCAAGGACGGTCGTGGGACGTACCGGCTCGGCGACGAGTTCTTCCGGATCGCATTCAGCCACCGCGAGGCCCGGCCTGACCATGAACGGGTCACACCGGCGTTGCAGGCGCTGTGCGAGCGCTTCGCCGAGACCGTCCACTTCGCTGTGCTCGACGATCGCTCGGTAGTCTACCAGGCAAAGGTCGATCCGCCGGCAGGCGCGGTGCGGCTCACGTCGACCGTCGGGGGACGCAACCCCGCCCATGTCACCGCCGTGGGCAAACTGCTGCTCGCCTACCGCCTGCCCGATCTGGAGTCGGTCCAAGCCTGGACCGACGCTGCCCCGGTGGAGCCACGGACACCGAACTCGCTCACGTCCGCAACAGCACTGCACGCTGAGTTGGAACAGATCCGCGCACGCGGGTACGCCGTCGACGATGAGGAGAGCGAGCTCGGCGTCGCGTGCGTGGCCCTGCCGACGTTCCTCGCCTCGCCCAGCACGCCGTCGGGAGCGGTCAGCGTGAGCGCGTTGGCGCGCCGCACGCCGTTGCAGCGGCTGGTCGCGGCCATCGACGAGATCCGTGACGAGCTTGCCGCCTTCGGGATCAGCACCACACCCGACGGCGCACGCTCGCACTGAGCGGGCCCGCCGCCGTCGGGAGGGGGTCGCCTCGGGCTCAGTACGTGGCGCGCCCACCAGAGATGTCGTACACGGCGCCGGTGGAGAAGGAGCATCTGTCCGAAGCGAGCCAGGCCACCAGCTCGGCCACCTCGTCGGCCCGGCCGACGCGTTTCATCGGGATAAGGCTGGTGATGTGCGCGAGCACATCAGGGGCAGTCTCAGCGTTCATCGGCGTGGAGACGACGGCGGGGGCGATGGCATTGACGAGCACTCCGAACTGCGCCAGGTCCTTGCCCATCGTCTTCGTCATGCCGATGACGGCGGCCTTCGTGGCCGAGTAGGCGATCATATTCGGGTTTCCGTCCTTGCCGGCCATGCTGGCAAAGTTCACGATCCGCCCCCATCCGGACTCGATCATCGCCGGAGCGAAGGCGCGGCACACGTTGAACGTCCCATCGACGTTGACGGCGAACGTGCGCTTCCATGCGGCATCGTCCACCTCCCAGAACGGGATGTTCGGCCCGACGATGCCTGCGCTGTTGATCAGGATGTCCACGGCGCCGATCCGTTCGGCAGCCTCGCGCACGGCGGCGGCGTCGGAGATGTCGAGGACCACATCGGCGCTGTCGGCGATGTCGACCGTGATGATCTCCACTCCGTCCGCGGCCAGCCGCTCGGCGGTGGCAGCGCCGAGCCCACTCACCCCACCGGTCACTACTGCTCGTCGAGTCATGGCTGTGCACTCCATCGTTGGGTCGTCATTCGTCCGTGATCGCACCATCGCGAAGCGATCACGTCAGGCCACCGGCCTCACCTGTTCGGTCGGGCTGATCCGCCCGCTCGGGGCCGGCCCACAAGGGCTGCGGCAGTCCAGCAACACCCGGCTCCACGGTGAACAGGAATCCCGATTGCGGGAATTGCTGGAGTTGAACATCGGTGAGGCCCTGAGTGGCCGTGGTGATGACCAAGGTGCGCAGCTCATCGCCCGCGAACGCCACGCTCGAGGTGTGCGGCGCGGGCACGTCGACGACTCCGACCAGCTCACCCTCGGGCGAGTACCGGTGGACCTGCCCCTTCCCCAGACGGCTACCCAGAGGTGTTCCTCGGTGTCCAAGCACATCCCGTCCGGATATCCGTCGTCCAGGCGCACCAGTTCCGAGCGGGCGCCCGTGGCTCCGGAGACCGGGTCGTAGGAGCGGACGTAGACGACCTGCCGCAGGGTGTCGACGCTGTACATCCGCGTCCCGTCCCGGCTCCACGCGAGCCCGTTGGCCAAGGTGAGGTCGTCATCGATCGTGGTGAGATCGCCGTCGGGCTCGATGCGCAGGAGTACCTCAGCGGGAACCTGCTGCGCACCGCCGGCATGCAGGGTGCCGACCACGAACCTGCCGGCCGGGTCGGGTTTGGCGTCGTTGCAGCGCCGCCGGCCATCTCCGGGCAAGATCGTGGGTCCCGGGGTGAGGTGCCCGTCGGGTGTGCGCATCAGGATCCGGTCCGAGCCGGCGAGGATCCACTGGCCGCTCGCTGCCGGTGCGACAGCGCCGATCGTCTCGTCGAAGGGCACGCTCTGGACGGTCTCGACCGCGCCGTCGTCCTGGAGCACACCCATGTGCACGGTGCCGCTGACAATGTCGACCCAGAGCAGTCGGCCGCGGGGCGCGTCCCAGAACGGGCCCTCACCCAGCTCGCACCTCGTGCCGTTCGCGAGGTGGGCGGTATCACTCACAGTCACCACCAGTGTTTCCTCCCTGAGTCAGTGCGACTCACGCAGCACCTCCGAGCCGGACGAACCCACCAGGAAGTCCAGGTCCACACCGGCATCGGCCTGCAGCACGTGGTCGACGTACAGCCGCTCCCAGCCGCGAGCGGGATTCGCGAAGCTCTGCACGGTTCGCTCACTCGGTGAGCGTGCCGCCAGGTCCTCGTCGCTGATCAGCACCTCGATCCGCCGCGCGGGGACATCGAGGGAGATGACGTCACCGGTCCGAACCAGCGCCAGCGGTCCGCCGGCGGCGGCCTCCGGTGTCACGTGCAGCACGACGGTGCCGTACGCCGTCCCGCTCATCCGTCCGTCGCAGATTCGCACGACGTCCCGCACGCCACGTTCCAGCAGCTTGCGTGGCAGGGGCATGTTGGAGACCTCCGGCATCCCCGGGTAGCCCTTCGGGCCGCAGCCGCGGAGCACGAGGACCGAGTTCTCGTCCACTTCCAGGTCCGGATCGTCGATGCGCGCGTGCAGGTCCTCGACACTGTCGAAGACCACCGCGGGTCCGCTGTGCGTCATCAGGTGCGGTGAGGCGGCCGCTGGTTTGATCACGGCTCCGCCCGGTGCCAGGTTGCCGCGCAGGACCGCGATCCCGGCATCGCGCTGAAGTGGTGCGGCACGGTCACGGATCACGTCGCCGTCCCAGACCCGGGCCTCGTCCAGGCCATCCACGAGTGGTCGTCCCGTGATCGTGATCGCCTCCGGATCGAGGAGGTCACGGACGTCGCGCAGCACCGAGCGGAATCCCCCGGCCCGGTGGAAGTCGTCCATCAGGAACTCGCCGGAAGGCTGCAGGTTCACCAGCAACGGGACGCCGGAGCCGACCCGGTCGAAATCGTCCAGGCTCAGCTCGACGCCGAGCCGGCCGGCGATCGCGAGCAGGTGGACCACTGCGTTGGTCGAGCCACCGATGGCCGCGAGCGCCACGATGGCATTGAGGAAGGATGCGCGCGTGATGGTGGTGCTCGGGCGCCGGTCCTGGCGCACCATCTCGAGGATGGTCCGTCCTGTCTCGTGCGCGCCGGCGAGCAGGTTGCTGTCCACGGCGGGGGTTCCCGCCAGGCCCGGGAGCACGACGCCGAGCGCCTCGGCCATCAGGGCCATCGTCGACGCGGTGCCCATGGTGTTGCAGTGACCTTTACTGCGGATCATCGACGATTCCGAGCGCAGGAAGTCCTCGGCGGACATCTCGCCACCGCGAGTCTCTTCACTGAGCCGCCAGACGTCAGTACCACAGCCGAGCGCACGCCCCCGGAACGTCCCTGTGGCCATCGGGCCGCCCGGGACCACGACGGCCGGGATGTCCACCGAGGCGGCGGCCATCAGTAGGGCCGGGATAGTCTTGTCGCAGCCGCCGAGCAGCACGACGCCGTCGATGGGGTTGGCCCGGAGCAGTTCTTCCGCAGCCATCGCTGCCATGTTGCGCCACAGCATCGCCGTCGGACGCATCTGCGTCTCCCCGAGCGAGACCACCGGGAGGTTGTGCGGTACACCGCCGGCCTCCCAGACCCCCATCTTCACGTGCTGGGCCACCTCGTCCAGATGGGCGTTGCACGGCGTGAGATCCGAGGCAGTGTTGGCGATCGCGATCTGCGGCTTCCCGTCGAAGGCGTCCATGGGCGCGCCGCGGCGCATCCAGGCGCGATGGATATAGCTGTTGCGGTCCCTGCCCCCGTACCACTGCGAACTGCGAGGCTGTGCGTGACCCATCGATGCCAACTTTCCATTTACTGGACCCTCGATCTAGTATTGTGAAGACTAGGCGGGGAGTTCCCGCAGAGCAACCCAAGGATGGTGCAATGGCCCAGGAGGCGCGGCTGGTCGGTACCGATCGCGTGCTGGCCGTGCTCATCGAGCTCGGCGCTCACCCGCACGGCGTCACGCTCGACGAGCTGTCCCGGCAGGTCGCGAGCCCGAAGCCCACCGTCCATCGCGCCCTCGCCGCGTTGCGCCGGCAACGGCTCGCCATCCAGGACGGTCACGGGCGATACCTGCTCGGTGATGAGTTCGTGCGGCTCGCCTTCGCCAATCACGAGCAGCGGCCCGAGCACATGCGGGTCGCCCCCGCCCTGAGCCGGCTCTGTCACCGCTACGGGGAAACGGTCCACTACGCCATCCTGGACGGTCACGATGTGGTCTATCGAGCCAAGGTCGACCCCCCGACCGGCGCGATGCGGATCAGCTCGGTGGTCGGCGGCCGCAATCCCGCCCACGCCACGGGCGTCGGCAAGCTACTCCTCGCCCAGACGCTCACCAGTGCCGATGAGATCAGTCGCTGGATCGGCAACCGCCCGCTCGCCCGGCCTACGGACCACACACTGACCCAGCCGGAGGAGTTGCACGCAGCATTCGAGAAGATTCGTGACCAGGGCTACGCGGTGGACGAGGAGGAGAACGAGATCGGCATCGTCTGCCTTGCCGTACCCGCCGCACCATCCCCGCCTGCGCCTCACGGGGCGATCAGCATCAGCGCACTCGCTCACCGCACCCCTCTGGACGCCCTCGTGGGCGACTTCGAGGCAATCCGAACCATCGTCGATCGACCGGAAGATGACCATTGATGCGAGCCTTCGTCCTCACCGCACCCCACACCGCGACCGTCGTCGACGTCGAACCACCGCGAGCCGGACCGGACCAGGTCGTGGTCGACATGGCACGCGTCGGAGTCTGTGGCACCGACCAGGAGTTCTACACCGGGGAAATGGCTTACCTCGCGGACGGGTTCGCCAGCTATCCGATCCGCCTCGGCCACGAATGGTGCGGCACCATCAGCGCGGTGGGCGACGGCGTCGACCCGGACCTCCTCGGCCGGCGCACCACCGGGGACACCATGCTGGGGTGCGGCACCTGCGCCCGGTGCCGATCGGGCCGGCACCACGTGTGCGCCTCCCGGTACGAGATCGGGGTGCGCCACGGCTGGCCTGGCGCGCTCGCCGAGCAGCTGCTCGTACCCGCATCGGCCCTGCACTTGCTCCCGGATGCCGTGGACGACACCTCCGGTGCAATGGTGGAACCGGGCGGCAACGCGTTGCGCGCGGTCCGCGCCGCCCAACTCACGCCGGGAGACTGTGTGCTGATCGCCGGTCCGGGCACGATCGGCCTGCTCGCCGGGCTGTTCGCCCGGGCCGCCGGCGCACAGGTGCACCTGCTGGGGACCACGACGGCGTCCCTCGAGTTCGCCCGCACGTTCGGTTTCGATGGGGTCTGGAAGGCCGAGGACCTCCCCGAACTCGCATGGGATGCGGTGATCGACGCGACGAATGCGCCAACGATTCCGGCGTTCGCCCTCGATCAGGTGGAACCGGGCAAACGGGTCGTCTATATCGGTGTGGCGGGGAGTCCGAGCACGATCGATACCCGCACACTCGCCCTGAAGGATGTGACCGCCGTCGGGATCCTGGGCGCCTCCGCCGGTCTGGACGGTGCGATCGCCGCCTATGCCGACGGCTCGGTGGACCCCGAACCACTCGTTCAAGCCACGATCGGCCTCGACGGTCTGGCTGAGGCATTCCGCGGGGTCCGCCCGTCCGGCGCAGGCCCGGGCCCGAAGCTGCACGTGGATCCACGAGGCTGACCTAGCCGTCGGTCAGCACTGATCGCCAGCACCCGTCTCGCATCGAACCGTTCAGCCAGACCGATCGGTCGACCGGGGCAACGGTCCACCTGGCATAGCCGGACACGTTCGTCAACTCTCCGCACAACCGTGGTGCGTACTGCCGCCAGAGGTCACCACGGGTGGCGACCCAGGCCTCGATCGATCCGTCTCCAGCATTGCCAAATAATATACTTTTGTTCCAGTAATCAGAATACATACGTCGACCCACCCGGCGCCCCATCCGGTGTGATCCAGTGCGATGATCAGGGGATGGAACTTCCCACCTCTGGACTTCGCATCGAACGCACCGGCACCCGCCAGTACGTCGCCCGGAACGACCGCGGCGGCGAGGTGGCGATCGGCCCGCGCGAGATCGACGGTGTCTTCAACCCCGGTGAGCTGATGGCATTGGCGCTGGCGGCCTGCACGATGATGAGCGCGGATCTGCCGATCGGGCGGCGCCTCGGCGAGGACTTCACTGGCGGCGCCGTGGTCCGCACCGAGAAGGACGAGCAGCAGAACCGGTACACCTCGGCCGAGGTGGACGTGCTGCTGGACACGGACTCCTTGACCGAGAAGGAGACCGAAGCCCTGGTCCGGGTGATCTCCCGCGCCGCGGAGCAGGCGTGCACCGTGGGCCGTACGTTGCACGCCGGCCTGCCGCACGAGGTGCGCCTGGCCCCTCCCGGGAAGGACTGAGTCGATGGCACCGCGGCTGGATCACCTCATCGACGCAGCAACCACGATCCCGTCCACCCAGGTGCGCCGGTACGTGGACGGGCTCCGGCGCGCCCACCCGGACGCCTCCCCGGCCGAACTGATCGCCCTCATGGAGCGCCGGTACCTGATGGCGGTGAGCACCTCCGGTGGCGCCGTGGGAGCAGCGGCCGCCTTCCCCGTGGTGGGTACCGGTGTCGCGATCGCTCTGACGGCCGGGCAGGTGGGCGCGTTCGTGGCCGCCTCGGCCGCCCTCACCCTCGCGGTGGCGGACGTGCACGGGATCGCCACCGAAGACGCCGCCCGCCGTCGGGCCCTGCTGCTGACCACGCTGCTCGGTGAGAACGGCCCGGAGCTGCTCGAGCAGCAGCTGGGCCTGTCCACGGCCACCTGGGCGCAGGTGTTGCTCACCCGGATGCCGGTGGCCACCGTGAAGACGGTGAACAAGGCGTTGCGCGGACGAGTCGCCAAGGCGGTCGTCGCCAAGGGCGGCTCGGTGATGCTGGGCCGACTGGTGCCGTTCGGGATCGGTGCGGTGATCGGGTACGCCGGCGGCCGGGTGATGGGCAAGAACCTCATCGAGGGGATGGAGGCGGCCTTCGGGGCCGCACCCGCCGAGTTTGCCCGTGAGCTCGAGTCCCTCATCGAGGTCACCGAGATCACCTCCGGGGACGACCCAGACAGCCGCGACCTGTTCGCCGATGCCGCCCGGATCGCCGACGAGGCCGCCGAGCCTGACCGGCCCCGCCGCGACACCGACCTAGACTGATCGCCATGCCGGACACCCAGTACGAGAACCTTCTTGCCCACGTCCTGCAGCAGGGCTCGCCGAAGTCGGACCGCACCGGCACCGGCACCCGGTCGATCTTCGGCCACCAACTCCGTTACGACCTCTCCCAGGGTTTTCCGCTGGTCACCACCAAGCGGGTGCACCTGAAGTCGGTGGTGCACGAGTTGCTGTGGTTCCTCCGGGGCGATTCCAACATCGCCTACCTGCGCGAGCACGGGGTGCGCATCTGGGACGAGTGGGCAGACCCCGACGGCGATCTCGGCCCGGTCTACGGCGTCCAGTGGCGCTCCTGGCCCACCCCCGACGGCGGGCACATCGACCAGTTGGCGACCGTGCTCCAGCAGCTGCGGGAGCAGCCGGACTCGCGGCGGATGCTCGTCTCAGCCTGGAACGTCTCCGAGCTGGACAAGATGGCCCTGGCTCCGTGCCACGCCCTGTTCCAGTTCTACGTGGCACAGGGCCGCCTCTCCTGCCAGCTGTACCAGCGCAGCGCGGACCTGTTCCTCGGAGTGCCCTTCAACATCGCCTCCTACGCGTTGCTCACCCACATGGTGGCCCAGCAGTCGGGCCTGGAGGTGGGAGACTTCATCTGGACCGGTGGTGACTGCCACATCTACGACAACCACACCGAACAGGTGCGCGAGCAGCTCAGCCGCACCGCGTTCGACTTCCCTCGGCTGGAGCTGCGGCAGGCGCCGGACCTGTTCTCCTACGCCTTCGACGACGTCGAGGTGCTCGACTACCAGCACCATCCGAGCATCAAGGCACCTGTGGCAGTCTGAGGGGACGCACGGTAGCGCCGGTACGCAGGGCGGACATCAGGAGGGAGAGGTCGTGCTCGGGATGATCTGGGCACAGGCCCACCACCGAGTGATCGGGCGCGCCGGCGACCTGCCCTGGCACCTGCCCGAAGACATGCGCCATTTCCGCGAGTCCACTGCGGGGCATCCGGTGCTGATGGGGCGCAAGCAGTGGGAGTCGCTGCCGGAACGGTTCCGTCCCCTCCCGGGGCGGCGCAACATCGTGCTCACCCGCGACCCCTCCTACCCCGCCCCAGGTGCCGAGGTGGTCACCTCGATGGAGCAGGCCCTCGCGCTCGTCGAGGGAGAAGAAGCCTGGATCTGCGGCGGCGGTGAGATCTACACGGCCGCAATGGCCCACGCCGACCGACTACTGGTCACCGAGATCGACCTCGACGTCGAGGGAGACACCTACGCCCCCGTGATCGGCCCCGAGTGGCACGCGGCGCCGCGACCCTGGCAGACCGCGCGCACCGGCACCCAGTTCCGGATCCTCGACTACCGGCGCCGTGCCTGACTCGTCCACCGAGCCCGCCGGAGGTGCCGGGCCGGGTCGGTCCACCCGTGCACTCCCGGGTCGGTCCACCCGTGCACTCACGGCCACCTCGCTGGTGGCACTGGTGCTGCTGGTGGTGGTGCTCGCGGCACCCCTCGTCGGGTCGTGGGAGTTCGAGCCACGGTTCGAGCCTCGCGATCCCGTCCAGGCCACCGCCCCGACCGCCGAGCTCCCGACGGCCGAGCCCCGCTCGCCCGCGCCCACGCCCACGCCCACCCTGCCCGAGAGCGATCTGCACGCTCCGGACCTGCGCTGGCTGCTGGTGGTCGGTGCCGTGCTGGCCGCCCTGGTGGTGCTCGCACTGTTGGTGCGCCTGCTGCTCTGGCTGCGCCGCCCCACACCACCTGCTCCACCGGAGCCGCGGGGGCTGGCCGGCCACGGTGAGATCGATGAGGAACCGGAGCTCCCGGTGCTGCATCGCGGGGTCCAAGCCGCGGTGGCGCACCTGGAACAGATCCACGAGCCACGCGATGCCATCGTGGCAGCCTGGCTGGCGCTGGAGGAGGCGGCTGCACGCTCCGGCGTCCGACGGCGTCCGGCTCAGACTCCCACCGAGTTCACTGCCGCAGTCCTCACCCGCACCGGTGCCGACCAGGAGGCGATCACCCGGCTGCTGCGTCTCTACCACCGGGCCCGGTTCTCCACCTCAGACCCGAAGCGCGAGGATGTGGCCGCCGCCACCGAGGCGTTCGCTGCCCTCACCGCATCCTGGCCCGCGCTCACCGAGCCCTCCCAGCCAGATCCCAACGGAGGCGCCCGATGACCTCACGGGCCTCCCGGCTGCGCCCCTGGTATCCCTTCCTGGGCGCGCTGGGCATCGGCGCCCTGGCATGGGTGATCGGCGTGCACCTCCCCCATGCGCTCCTGCTCACCGGCCTGGTCGCGGCACTCACCCTCGTTGTCAGCGTGCTCGACGTCGGCAGCCAGACGACCTGGCCCGGTCTCGGCTTCGGGCGCAGGGACGGCGCCCGGCGGGACGTCTCCACCCTGACCTGGTCGATGCTCGACGGCACGGGCGGCCTCTCCGGCGTCGGCGCGGCACGACTGCACCGCGCCCTCACCGAGACTCTGCGGCTCACCAGGACCGACGCGACCTCACGTCGAGCGACCGAGCTGTTCGGACCCCGGGTGGCTCGCTGGCTCACTGAACCACCCGGCACGGAGAACCCACCGCCGGACCGCGCCACCGCCCGCCGCGCGATGGCCACCGCAGAGACTCTGCTGCGCACCCCACCCACGAGAGAGGGAGCCCATGTCCACCCCAGGTGAACCCCCAGGCCCCGCCCAGACCCGGGGCCCCGATCGGACCGACCACGAGTCAGGCCAGCACGCCCCGCTCCCGGTGGCCGAGGTGGCCCACCTCGGCGGTGCGGTCCTTGCGGAGGTGAGTACCGCCGTCGTGGGCATGCACCGGCCGTTGCGGGTGGCGCTGGCGACGATCCTGGCAGGTGGGCACGTGCTGTTCGAGGACGTGCCCGGCCTGGGCAAGACCCTCGCGGCCCGGTGCCTCGCCCAAGCCCTCGGACTGGACTTCTCCCGGCTGCAGTGCACCCCCGACCTGCTGCCCGCCGACATCACCGGCTCCTACGCGTACGACCCGAACGCGGCGGAATTCACGTTCCGGCCGGGCCCCGTATTCACCGGGCTGTTCCTCGCGGACGAGATCAACCGCACCGCCCCGAAGACCCAGTCGGCACTGCTGGAGGCGATGGCCGAGCGGCAGGTGACCGTGGAGGGCACCAGCTTCACCCTGCCGGCGCCGTTCCACGTGCTCGCCACCTCCAACCCGGTGGAGTACGAGGGCACCTACCCCCTCCCCGAGGCCCAGCTCGACCGATTCATGGTGCGTCTCGCCGTCGGACATCCGGACGCCCAGGCCGAGGTGGATGTGCTCACCCGCAGGATCGCCCGCCGCACCGAGCATGCCTCGGTGGCGCAGGTGGTCACCAGCGAGACCGTGCTGGGGATGCAGGCCGGGGTGGAGGCGATCGAGGTGGACCCGGACGTGCTGCGCTACTGCGTGGACCTGGCGGCCTCGACCCGCGCGCACCCCGCCGTGGAGGTGGGGGCCTCGCCGCGTGGGTCGCAGGCGCTGGTGCTGGTGGCGCGCGGCCTCGCCGTGCTGGATGGGCGCGACTTCGTCACCCCGGAGGACGTCAAGGAGGTGGCCGTGGCGGCACTTGCGCACCGGCTCACCCTCACCCCGGGGGCCTGGGCGTCGGGAACCACCCCGATCGAGGTGGTTTCCGCTCTGCTGGAGGAGGTGCCCGGGCCGGCCACGGCGGGCGCGTCGAGCACAGCACGCTCATGACCGGCCACAGCATCGGCTCCGACGCCCTCAGCACGGCCGCTGTGGGTGCGGCGGTGCTGGTGGGCGGCCTGGTGGCGGGACGCTCAGATGTGGCCGTGCTCGGGGTCCCCTTCCTGCTCTGCTTCACCTGGGGGTGGCTGACCCGCCCGACGGCGCAGGCTCGCCTGGCAGTGCGCCGCGCCACGGGTCCGGCTCGGGCAGGCATGGTGGCCGGTGTGCTCGAGGTGGCTGCGCCACCAGGAGCGGAGACCGTCCGCGTCCGGGTCTCCTCTCCCGGCCACCAGGAGGCGCAGGCGCTGCTGGCCGCCGACGGCACCCGGACAGTGCCGTTGCAGGTGACGACGGCCCGCACCGGGGTGTCTCAACTGTTCCGGACCGATCATGTGGATGCGGGCTTCGACGGCGTGACGCTGGCACACCCGGGTGTGGCCGGTCCGGTGCCGGTGGTGATCTACCCGCCTGCCCGGGACCTGCGCCGGATGCCGCTGCCGCCTCGTCTGCAAGGTCTGACCGGGCCGCACACCTCCCGGCGGGTGGGCGATGGCACCGACCTGCACGACGTGCATCCGTTCACCCCTGGTGACCGGCTGCGCAGGATCGACTGGCGGATCACGGCCCGGCGCTCCTATGACCCGCGCACCCGGCGCCTGGGCACCATCTACACCCGGCGCACCTTCGCCACAGCCGATGCCACGGTGATGCTCGTGGTGGACTCCCGAGACGCCGTCGGGCCTGATGTGGCCACCTGGGGTGGCGGCCGGGTGGCGGCGATCGACGAACCGATCTCGCTGGACGTCGCACGGGAGGCAGCCACGGCGGTGGCACGTGCCACGGTGACGGCCGGGGACCGGGTGGGCCTGGATGACTTGGGGCTGCGGCGCCGACCGGTGCCTCCGGCAGGTGGGCGACGCCAGCTGGACCGGATCAGTACCCGGTTGGCGCTGCTGGCCCCGGACAGCTTCCCCAGCCCGCGGGAACGCGCACCGCAGATCCCAGCGGCAGCGATGGTGGTGCTGTTCTCCACGTTCCTGGACGACGAGGCGGCCCGGATGGCACAGGAGTGGCGCGCCCAGGCGCACCGGGTGATCGCCGTGGACACACTGCCGGTGCTTCGCACCGATGAGCTGGACGAGGCCGCGCAGGCGGCCTACGAGCTGGTACGGCTGGAACGCGGGTTGCGTCTGGAGCGGCTGCGTCGGGCGGACGTGGAGGTCGTGCACTGGTGCGGTGATCCCACCGGGACCGGCGAGCACGGCGCCGACGTCGGGCTGGATGCCGCGTGGCAGCTGCTGGCCCGGCCCCGGAAGGGCGGGCACCGATGAGGGCGAGGAGCCCCCACGCAGGAGGGCCGAGGAACGAGGTCCACCGGAGTGAGGCACCGCAGACCTCAGAGAAAGGCAAGCACCGATGAGGGCGAGGAGCCCCCACGCAGGGGGGCCGAGGAACGAGGTCCACCGGAGTGAGGCACCGCAGACCTCGGAGAAAGGCATGCACCGATGAGCGCGGTGATCGAGTGGTTCGCGAGCGCGGGTGCACCGCGGCAACGGCCCGACCCCATGGTCGAGATCGGTACCGGAGCGGCGGTGTCGGCATGGGTGCTCCGGGTGACAGCGGCGGTGGCCCTGCTGGTGGCGAGTCTGGTGGTGGTCTCGGGGATCCCTGCCCTGGTGGTGGCCGGTGCGCTCGCAGTGGCTGTGGCAGTGGCACCGCACGGCGTATTCCCTGCCGTGACAGTGCTCCTGGTAGCGCTGGAGCTGCTGCGCCGGCCTGCTGGGGCACCGTCCTTGGTGGACCTGCCCGCACCGGTGACGACCGCCGTCGTGCTGTACACCCTGCACCTGATGGTGTTCCTGAGCCGCCGGGTAGCGGACCTCTCGCCTCGTGCCGCAGTGGAATGGGCGGCGCTGCGCCGTGGTGCGGTGCCGGCGCTGGCTGCCCAGGGAGTGGCCCAGCTCGGCGCGGTGCTGGCGATCGCGATCGCTGCCCCGCAGGTGCGGCTGCCGTGGGTGGCAGTCGGGGTGCTCGCGGTGGTGGTGGCCCTGCTGGTGCTGGCCGGCCGGACACTGCATCGGTCCGAGCAGCAGGCGCAGGCCGAGCAGCGGGCACAGGCGCGACAGTACGATCACGACAGTGCCGGCATCCCCCGGTGGGGACGTCTGGATGACTGACGGCACGAGGACGCGAGAGGGACGGCGATGACGGAAGAGAACTGGGCAGGGTCCTACACCTACCGGGCGGCGCAGATCCACCAGCCGGATACCCTCGATGCCGCCCGGCACCTCGTGGCCGAGGCACCGAAGATCCGTGCCCTCGGCTCGCGGCACTCCTTCCATGACCTGCCAGACTCCCCCGGCGTGCTGATCACCCTGGACTCGATGCCTCGCACGATCCGTCTCGACGAGGAGGCGAAGACGGTGACGGTGAGCGCCGGGACCCGGTACGGCGATCTGGCCACCGAGCTGCACCGGGCGGGGTGGGCGCTGTCGGCGATGGCGTCGCTGCCGCACATCGCGGTGGCGGGGGCAATCGGGACCGGGACGCACGGCTCCGGTGACCGGGTGGCGAGCCTCGCAGCCCAGGTTCTCGGACTGGAGCTGATCGATGCCGCGGGCGAGTTGCGCACGCTCACCACCGACGACGCCGACTTCCCCGGAGCGGTGGTGCACCTGGGGGCGCTGGGCGTGTTGACCTCGGTGACGCTGCGGGTGGAGCCGACCTACGACGTGCAGCAGTACGTGGTGAACGAGGTGCCCTGGGAGTTCGTCGAGGCCCAGTTCGAGGACGTGATGTCTGCGGCGTACAGCGTGAGCATCATGACCCGGTGGAACACGCCCACCGTGCAGGTGTGGCTGAAGAGTCGGGACGGCGACGCGAGCCTGCCGGAGGGCAAGCCTGCCGTGAAGAAGGAACACCCGGCCGGGCGCGACCCGGAGGGCTGCACCGAGCAGCTCGGTGAGGCAGGTCCCTGGCAGGACCGGCTTCCGCACTTCCGGATGGGGTTCACCCCCAGCAGTGGTCGGGAGATCCAGGCCGAGTACCTGCTCCCGCGGAAGCACGCGCGGGCGGCGATCGCTGCGCTGCGCGAGATCGGCTCGATCATCACGCCATTGCTGCAGACGTGCGAGATCCGTACCGTCGCCGCCGATGAGCTGTGGCTCTCCGGCTCCTATGGGCGTGACACCGTGGCGTTCCACTTCACGCTGCACCCCGAACCGGTGAAGGTACGGGCGCTGCTCGGCAAGATCGAGGAGGCCCTGGCCGGGCTGGAGGCACGGCCGCACTGGGGCAAATGGTTCAGCACGCCCGGCGAGGAGATCGCGGCGATGTATCCGCGGATGGCGGACTTCCGGGACCTGGTGGGGCGCTACGACCCGCAGGGCAAGTTCTCCAACGCCTTCCTGGAGCGGGTGGTCCTGAGGCGATGAGGCTGACGTGCCACGGGTGATCTTCATGTGCGGACCGGCGGGGTCCGGGAAGTCCACGGTGGCGGCCCGGCTGGAGGCGGCCGGGGCGGTCCGCCTCTCCTTCGACACCGAGGCCTGGGCGCGGGGGTTCCGGGCGATGCCACTGGCCCCGGACGTGCACGCGCAGATCGAGGCCGACCTGCGCGCACAACTGCGTGAGTTGGTGCTCGCCGACCGGGACGTGGTGCTGGACTTCTCGTTCTGGTCCCGGCGTATGCGTGCCGACTACCGCGACCTGCTCCGCCCGCTCGGGGTGGAGCCGGAGACCTACTACGTGCGCGCTCCGCGAGAGATGCTGCTGGCCCGGGTGCGGGCCCGGCAGGGCGCCCATGCCGAGGACTTCCGGCTTACCGAGGAGCTGGCCGCCTTCTACGCGGACGGATTCGAGGAGCCCACGGCGGACGAGGGGCCGCTGCGGGTGATCGACGGGACGGCAGAGATCGAGCTGATCTGAACCGCGGCCGACAGGAGGGCCAGGCTCACAACCGCGGGTCGACCGGCTCCGATTCCAGCGCGAGCACCGCGAAGACCGCCTGGTGCACCTGCCAGAGCGGCTGCTGGGCCACGAACGCCGTCAATGCCTCCACGCCGAGCCCGTGCTCGCGCAGGGCCAGCTGACGTTTCCTACCCAGGTTCCGGCTCCGCAGGTCGGTGAGCGAGTCCAGGTAGTCCGGGCCGTAGATCATCCGCAGGTACTCCCGGCCGCGCACCTTGACCGCTGGTTGGAGCCGCCCGCTCGGCACATCGGCGGGTTTGACGACCATCCCCTCACCCCGGCCGCGGTGAGGTCGGTCCACCACTGCGCAGCCTCATCCCGTTGACTCGGGGAAGACAGGTCCACGAACCGGTGCCGGGTCGGGGTGATGATGTCGCCCTGCACTTGGGCCAGCTGGGCGAGGTGCCAGTCGTGGGACTCGGTGAGGGCCACCGCACGCCCCTCGACGGCGAGGATCTGGAACGGCGCGATCGTGACGCCGTCCAGCCCATCAGTGGGGCGCACGTACGGAACGTAGGCATCCCGGAACGCGTGGGCGTTCTCCAGTCGCCGAGCGATGCGGACGGGCAGGTCGCCGAGATCGAGCCCGCGTTCGCTCGCCCGCTCCAGGGCTGACTGCGCCTCCGGCAGCGCATGCTGGGCGGCCGCGCCGACGGAAGCGTACTGGACCTTGATGAGGTCCAACGCCTTCGCCGACCAGGGCAGCAGCTCGCAGTCGAGCGCGAACCAGTCGGTCTCGAGGGCCTCGAACAGGCCGGAGGCGGCGGTACGGATCCGGTCAACGAGCGCGCTGGTGTCCGGGAAGAACGGGCGACCGGTGCGGGTATAGACGGTTCCCGTGCTGCCGTCGTCGATCCCGAACCGGCGTCTGGCCACGTCAGCGTCCTGGGCGATCACGGCGATGGCGCGCGATCCCATGTGCTTCTCCTCGCACACCACGCGGGGCACACCCCAGCCGGCGTACTCCTCGAACGCCTGCTCCGGGTGCTCCAGATAGCCGTCCCGGGTCGAGGTGGTGACGGGAGACATCGTGGGCGGGAGGTAGATCAACCAGCGGGGGTCGACGGCGTACCGGCTCATCACCTCCAGCGCTGCGGCGGCGTTCTCCTCCGGGATCTTCACCTTGCCGCCGTGGGTGGTGTTCAACCATCGGTCCCCGGCGACGTCGGAGATCCTGAGCACGGCAGACTCACGGGCGTCGGTGGCCGGCTGCAGCGGACGCGCCGGTTCGAACCACTGCTGTTCGGCGGGCACGCTGACCAGGTCCCGCTCGGGGTACCGCAGCGCGGTCAAGGTGCCACCGAAGACCACGCCGGTGTCCAGGCAGATGGTGTTGTTCACCCACTCGGCCTCCGGGACCGGGGTGTGACCGTAGGCGACCACCGCACGTCCGCGGTATTCCTGCGCCCACGGATACCGCACAGGTAGTCCGTACTCGTCCGTCTCCCCCGTGGTGTCACCGTAGAGCGCGAACTGGCGGACCCGGCGCGATGCCCTGCCGTGGTAGGCCTCCTTGAGTCCGGCGTGGGCGACGACGAGATTTCCGTCGTCGAGGACGTAGTGGCTGATCAGCCCGTCCATGAAACTGACGGCCTCGCGGCGGAACTCCTCGCTCTCGCGGGCGAGCTGGTCCAGCGACTCGGCGAGTCCGTGCGCGACGGTCACCTTGGCCCCGTTGAGCGCGCGCACCAGTTTCGCCTCGTGATTTCCACTCACGCACAGCGCAGCCCCGAGGCGACCATGCCCATGACGAGACGGAGGACGCCGGGTGTGTCGGGGCCGCGGTCAACCAGGTCGCCGACGAACACCGCCTGTCGCCCGTCCGGGTGAGAAGCCCCGACGGCGGCCCCGTCCTTGACCTGGATGTGCCAGCCCAGGGTGGTCAGGAGGGTGCGCAGTTCACTGACGCAACCGTGCACGTCTCCGATGATGTCGAACGGACCGCTGAGGTCCCTGCGATCGTTCCACGGCCGTTCGCGCACGATTTGCGCGGCGTCGATCTCCTCGGTCCCGCGGAGCACGTGGATGCGGCGGAAGCCTTCCTTCTTCGTCCGGCCGAGGGATCGTTTGAGATCACGCCGCTGGCGGCTGACGACGCGGCTGCCGAACGTGCGGTCCGGGCGACGTTCGTTGCGTTCGATCGCGACGTGCTCAGGGACGTCGAGGACGATCGCGTCGACCAGGACGTCATGCTCCTTGGCGAGCGAGACCAGGGAGGACCGCGCGTACGGCTGCACGTTCGTGGCGTCGACAACGGTGAGCAGTCCGCGGCGCAGCCGGGTGGCGACGATGTAGCCGAGCACATCGAACGCGTCCTTCGTCGCGGACTGGTCGTTCTCGTCGTTCGCGACCAGTCCACGGCAGAAGTCGCTGGAGATGACTTCGGTCCCGCCGAAGTGCTGGCGTGCGAACGTGGACTTCCCACTCCCGGAGACACCGACCAGCAGGATCAGGCCGGCCGCTGGTACGGCGATCGGGTCACGGGGCTGCTCGCTGGTCATGACACGCCTGCTTCCCGGGTGAAGACGGCCATCTGTGTGGGCGAACCGAGGGCAGCGTCCTGGTCACCGATGCCCCGGTGGTGCACGAGGTAACCGAACCTGTGAGCGACTTGGTGGGTCCACTCGGCGAACTCCCTGCGGGTCCACTCGAACCGGTGGTCCGGGTGCCGCATCCCGACCAGACCCTCGTAGCGGTCGTTGTACTCGCTGTTCGGTGTGGTCACCACCACCACGCCGGGCCGGGCTGCTTCGAAGACCACGTGTTCGAGCGCGGGGAGCCGGGCCGGGTTGAGGTGTTCGATGACCTCCATCAGCACGGCGGCGTCGTAGCCGGCGTAGCGCTCGTCCTCGTAGGTGAGGCTGCCCTGGAACAGCTGGATCCGTTCGGTCTGGCGCTCGCTCATCCGGTCGAGGCGGAGTCGGCGTGCTGCGTGCTGCAGGGCACGCGCCGAGACGTCACTACCCACGATGCGGGTGAACTTCGCGGAGGGGATCAGTTTCTGCAGGAGCTGTCCGGAGCCACAGCCGAGGTCGATGACCGAATGCACCCCTGCCTCGGTGAGTACGCCGAGCACGGCGTCGTGGCGCAACTGGTTCAGGGGCGGTGCTGGAAGGTGAACGTCCTCGTCCTCGTCCTCGGTCACGGAGTCGCTGAGCTCGGCAAGCCTCGCCCTGGCGAGGCGGGCGAACTCGCGGCGCGCGAGGTACCGATCGACGATGAGTGCGGAGTCCGGGTGGTTCGCCAGCCATCCGGAGCCTGATCGGATGAGCTTGTCCACCTCGTCCGGTCCCTGCCAGTAGTGCTTCGACTCGTCCAGCACCGGCAGGAGCACGTGGAGCTGGTTCAGCGCGTCGGCGAGGCGCACCGTGCCGGTCAGGTGCAGGCGCACGTATCGGGAGTCACCCCACTCACTGAACCGGTCGTCCAGCGGGATCGGATCGGCCTGCACGGTCCAACCGAGTGGCCCGAACACCCGGTGAGCGACGTCCGCGCCGCCACGGCACGGCAGTGCCGGGATGGTGATCTCTAGCGGGATCGGAGAGTCGGCCAGCTCCTGTCGCGAGGGGCACCGGCCGCTACGGGCGGTGGAGAACACCCGGGCGAGGGCGACACCCAGAAGCGAGGACGCTGCGTAGGAGCGGTCGTTGACGTACTGGGCGAGACTGAAGTCAACGGTCTGCTTGCGCGATCGGGTGAGCTGCACGGGATCCACATCGAGCAGCAGGGCAGCCGTGCAGCGCTCATCCGTGGCTTCGGGGTAGAAGACCCAGGCCGTGCCGAACGACTGCTCGAACGGCTGCACACGGTCGGGATGCTTGTGCAGCAGATAACCGAGATCGGTCGCCGGCTGATGCGTCGTCGACACGGTCAGCAGCATGGCGCCAGTCTGCCGGACGGCCTCGCCAGAAGTCTCACGAATACCTGCCCGGACAGCGCGATCACCGATCGCTCTGTGCCAGAGCGGCATCCTGAGCGGATCTGCAGGCCACCATGGACGATGCACAACGTGCACCGCCCGAGCGGCGCATGCACGACGAAGGCCCCCGATCCGTAGATCGAGGGCCTTCGTCATTCTGGTGGCGGGGGGAGGATTTGAACCTCCGACCTCCGGGTTATGAGCCCGGCGAGCTACCGAACTGCTCCACCCCGCGTCGGTAGTGACCACTCTACGGGTGCAGTGTGGCCGGATCAAATCGAGACGGTGTCGGCCCCGTCACACCTGCGGACCTACCGAGCGCAACTCTGTGCGGCGCTGACGCGTGCTACGCCGCACAGAGTTGCGCTCGGCCATGCTGAGGGCTACTCGTCCGTCGGTTCCTCGGTGGGTTCGGCAGACGCGTCCTCTCCGGCGGTGCCGTAGAGCTCCTCCTCGGCCGCGATCGCGTCCTCCAGGGCTGCCTGCAGCCGGTTCTGAGCCTCGCCGTAGGCGGTCCAGTCGCTGTTCGCCAGCGCCGTGTTGGAGTCCTCGATCGCCTGACCGGCCGCGGCCAGTGCCTCGTTGAGGCGCTGCTGGGCACCGCTCTCCGGGGAACCGCTGCCGTCGTCCGGATCACCGGAGCCACCGGCCCCCGTGCCGTCGTCGGGTTCAGGCTCCACCCCGGCGTCGCCGGCGTTCGCTCCGGAGTCTCCCTCGAACACCTGGTCCAAGGCTTGGTCGAGCGTCTGGGCGAACCCGATCTCGTCACCGAAGGCCACCAGCACGCGGCGCAGCAGCGGGAACTGGGTCCCACCGGAGGACTGCACGTAGACCGGCTGCACGTACAGCACACCGCCGCCCACGGGCAGCGTGAGCAGGTTGCCCTGGATCACCTCGGACCCACCGCGCGAGAGGATGTTCAGCTCGTTCGCAGCCGCGGTATCGGAGTCGAAGTTGTTCTGCACCTGCCCCGGTCCCGGCACGGTCACGTCCCGGGGTAGCTCGAGCAAGGTGATCGTGCCGTAGTCCTCGGCCACTTCCCCGGCTGTATCGCCGGGTTCGGCGTTGACCGCCATGAACCCGGTCAGCACGTTTCTTTCATCACTGTTGATGATGTAGCTCGACGTGAGGGAGAAGTTGGCCTGGTCCTCCCCCGGCAGTGCCAGGGTCAGGTAGTAGGACGGCTGCGGCGTCTGCACGCCGGCGGTCGGGTCGTTCGGGATCCGCCAGAAGTCACCACCGGTGTAGAAGGTGGCCGCGTCGGTCACGTGGTACTGCGTGAGCAACTCACGCTGCACCTTGAACAGGTCCTCCGGATAGCGCAGGTGGCTCATCAGGGAACCACTGATCTCCGACATCGGCCGGATCGTGTTCGGGAAGATCTCCATCCACGTCTGCAGCACCGGGTCCTCCGGGTCCCAGGCGTACAACGTGACAGACCCGTCGTAGGCGTTCACGACGGCCTTGACGGAGTTGCGGATGTAGTTGATGAACTCCGGCAGCGCGGCCGCGGCGAGCTGGTCCTGCTCGGTCAGCGAGTCGGTGATCGCCGACTCCAGCTCTTGCCGTGCGGAGTACGGGTACTCGTTGGACGTGGTGTAGGCATCCACGATCCAGACGACCTCGTTCTGGCCGTCGTCGTCGGTGTCCACGACCGCTGGGTAGGTGGAGCCTTCCGTGGTCAGGAACGGTGCCACGCGGGAGACCCGCTCGATCGGGTCGCGGTAGTACAGCACCTGCGACTCGTCGGTGACACGGTCCGAGAACAGGATCTGCTCGCTGCCGAACCGGGCGGCGTAGAGCAGCTTGCTGAAGAAGCCACCGATCGACGGTCCGCCGTCACCGGTGAAGGTGGTGTTCACCTGCCCGTTCGGCGCACTGTCATCGGGGTAGTCCAGCTCCCACGGGGTCGTCCCCTCGGGGGCGCCCACGATCGAGTAGTCCGGCGAGTTCGGGCTGAAGTAGATCCGGGGCTCGTAGTCGCCGAGCACGCCACTGCTGGGGATGCCACTCTCCATGAACTGGGGGCGACCGTCACCGCTGGTGACGTTGCCGCGTGCGGCCACCACGCCGAAGCCGTGCGTGAAGACAGTGTGGTCGTTGACCCAGTTCCGCTCCTGAGAACCTTCCAGGTTGAGCTCGCGCACCGCGATCACCGTGTCAGCGCTCTCCCCGTCCACGTCGTAGCGGTCCACCGAAAGGGTTTCCCGGAAGTCGTAGTACTGCCGGTTCTGCTGCAGCTGACGGAACGTCGGGGAGACGACGTTCGGGTCGAGCAGGCGGATGCTGGCAGTGGATTCGGCGTCCGCCCGCAGCGCGCCAGCCTCGGCGACGGTTTCGGCCTCATAGCGTTCCACTTCCACGCTGTCCAGGCCGTAGGCATCGTAGGTGGCCGCGATGTTGCGTTGGATGTACTCGGCTTCGAGGTTCTGCGCGTTCGGGTTCACCCGGACCGACTGGATGATCGCCGGATAGGCCCCGCCGACGAGGATGCCGGAGACCACCATGAGCGCCACGCCCACTGCCGGGAGGCGCCAGTTTCCACGGACGCCCGTCCACACGAACAGCAGGGCCACGAACACACCCACGACAGCGAGGATCGCCTTGGCCGGCAGTACCGCGTTGATGTCGGTGTAGGTGGCACCGTCGAACCGCTCACCGGCATTGGACAGGATCGAGTACCTGTCCAGCCAGTAGTTGGCGGCGATCGCCAGGGTGATGATGGCTGCGAGGATCGCGGTGTGGATCCGGGCCGCCCGGGTGATCCGCTCACCGTTGCCGGCCGGCTGCAGGGCGCCGTAGAGGTAATGCGTGAAGATCGCGACGATGCCCGAGATGATCGTGGTCGTCATCACGAAGGAGACGATGAACCGCACGAACGGCAGCGTGAACATGTAGAACGAGAGGTCGATCCCGTGCTGCGGGTCAGCGCTGCCCCACTCGGTCCCGTTCAGCGCCAGCAAGGCGGTCTGCCACTGTGCCGAGGCCGCCGACCCGGCAAAGAACCCGGCCACGATCGGCGCCCCCACGAACACCACCCGGCGCAGGGGCTCGAAGGCCTCCCGGTACCGGTCCAGGTCCTGCTGCTGCGGAGTGGTGGGCACATACATCGGCCGGTTGCGGTACGCCAAGCGCAGGTTCACCCACAGGGCCGCGCCCATCACCGCGAAGCCCAGCACGAACAGCGTGGCGCGGGCGATCCACTCGGTGCGGATCACCTGGCTGAAGCCGACCTGATCGAACCAGAGCCATTCGGTGAGGAACCGGGCCAGGACAAGGAAGGCGACCACGACACCGGCGAGCACCAACAGCGTCGGGAGCAATGGCCCACGGCGGCGCTCCCCGGATGAGGGGGAAGCTGGGCGGGAAGCGGCAGAGGACACGGACTACACCTCGGGTGGTCTCGGTTCAGTGAAAGTTGTCGACCCATTGGGGCGGTGACGACGACCGGACCGTACACAGGGAGTCGCTCCCGGCACGATCGGCCTCATCTGCACCAACGCATGAGCCGTCCATGAAGTTTCGCACACCCCGCACCGACTGCGACCATAGAGTCATGACCTCCGAGCTCAACGCCGCCACCCGCGCCCTCGCCCTGGCTACCGTGGAGATCGAACGGCACGTCGGCACACGCGGCTGGGATGGGCCGATCGCCGTGTTCTCCCTCGTCCGTTCCAGCCGGATCGTCGCGACGAGCCCGGAGCTCGCCGATCAGCTTCCTGAGGGCGCCGCCGAGGACCCCGAGCACCTCACCTCGATCGAGCAGGATGGCCTCCCCGAGGCGGACACACTCGAAGACCTGCTCGCGCAGCTCGCCTGGCCGGAGACTGTCGACGGTGCGGCGATCGTGGTGGAGCGGATGGTCGTACCGCCTGAGGCAGAAGCCGACATGCCGAGCGACCCGGAGGAAGGGCTCGCCTATCTGATGGCCCATCCGGAGCGCCAGGACATGCGCATCGCGGTCGGAGTGCTGCGATCCGGGGACACCTGGTGCGCCCTGCGCTCGCGCGCGAACGACAGCGACGATGCGGTCGCCGGCGGTCCGGACGCCGTCCCCGGCCTGGCCGAGGCGCTGGCGAGCACGCTGCGCTGAGACACCCGCCGCACCCACATGGTGCCGAGTGCGGAGGATTTCGCTCATATCCCGGGATATGAGCGAAATCCTCCGCACTCGCGCTGGTGGGTGGGGGCGCCGGGGGTGCGCCGGGTGGGTGACTAGCAGCTGGGGAGGTCGGCGGTGTCGCCGTCGGCGATGGCCTCGACGGCGTCCCTCGCCTCGGCCAGGGTGCTCACCCTGACCACCTGGAGTCCATCCGGCACCGCATCGACCGCCTCGGCGCAGTTTCCGGCCGGGGCGAGGAAGAACTCGGCGCCGTCCCGCTCGGCGGCGTACATCTTCAGCGTGATCCCACCAATCGGCCCGACCGTCCCGTCGAGGCTGATCGTTCCGGTGCCGGCCACCACGTGCCCGCCCGTCAGCTCTCCCTCGGTGAGCCGGTCCACGATCCCGAGAGCGAACATGGTGCCGGCGCTGGGACCACCGACATTGTCGATCTGGATCTGTACGTCCACCGGGTACTCGAACTCGGCGTCGAGGTAGATCCCGAGCACGCTCGCCCCGGTCCCGTCGTCGGTGGTGACGATCTCCAGGTCGGTCCGCTCTCCGTCCCGATCCACTTCGAGGGTGACCGTGCTACTCGCCGGGGTCTGGTCCAGGACGTCCGCGAGCGCCTGATAGGTCGGCACCTCGTAGTAGGTGCCGCCGGAACTGATGCCGCTGATGACGTCCCCTCCTTCCACCACGCCGTGGGCACCCATGGTCGGGTCCGCCCCGACCATGGTCAGCTCAGCGGGGACGTCGTACCCGAGGGAGCTCAAGGCAGCCACCGTGGCGTTCTCCTGGGAGGAGATCATCTGCTGGGAGGCGATCCGGTCCTGCTCCTCCTCGGTGACGTCGGGGTCGATCACGCCTTCTACGGGCAGGACCCGCCGCCCCGGGTCCAGCCAGCCGCGCACCACGCTTCCGGCGTCCACCGGAAAGCCGGGACCGCCGGCGGTGGTGACTGTGGTCAGGCGCAGTTCACCACTGGTGGGATAGGTCTCGGCGCCGGAGATGGTGATCAGCTCGGTGTCGGACACCTCACCGAGTGCGTCGAAGGTGGGGCCCGCCCCTTGGACGGCGTAGGGCACCGGAGTGAGCAGCATCAAGAGCAGCAGGCCCAACGTCAGGGTGCCGCTGACCAGCATGGTGATCGACCGGGTACCGATCCGATCGGTGTGCGAGCCCTGCCCGCGCGATTCGTCGTCCATCCCCCCATCATCTCCCCTGGACGGGTGCGCCCTGAGCGAAAGGTCTGCTGCGGGCCTGCCGTATGCCGGGGGCTGTGGTTACCGTGAAGCATGACCGAGGACTCGCGGGAACAGTGGCGCCAGATGCTCGAGCAGATGCTCGGATCCGAGGGTGCGGACGAGGCGATGCGGGCGCTCGAGGCGAGCGGGATCGATCCGAGCCAGATGTCCGGGGCGGGATTCCCGGCGACGCCGGAGCAGATGCAGGCTGCGATGGCTCAGATGCAGCAGATGCTAGCGGGGGCAACGACAGCGACTCGCACTGGAAGATGGCACACGATGTCTCGCGGCAGGTCGCGCACACCGGCGGCGATCCGAGCGTGACCGCGGCGGATGCCGACCAGGTTCGGAGCGTACTGCGGGTGGCAGACCTCTGGCTGGATGCTGCCACGGAGCTCCCTCCCTCAGGCGGGTCAGCCACGGCAGCGTCCCGGGCGGAGTGGGTCGAGCGCACACTGCCGACCTGGCGCACCGTGGCCGAACCGGTCGGCACGTCGGTAGCGGATGCTCTGGCCACCCTGCTCGATCCCGAGCGTCTCGGTTCCGAAGGGATGCCGGAGCTTCCCATGGCGGGGGTGGACATCTCCGCGATGATGCGCACCTTGGGCGCCGCGTCCTTCGCGATGCAGGTGGGCCAGGGAGCAGGCACTCTGTCGCGCGAGGTCTTCGGCGGCACCGACGTCGGGCTGCCGTTGCTGCGTGAACCGGGACTTCTGCTCGTGCCCGCCAACGTCCGGGAGTTCGCCGACGGGCTCGACGCCCCCGAGGACGAGGTGTGGCACTTCCTCGCTGTCCGGGAAGCGGCGCACGCGCGGCTGTTCACGCATGTGCCCTGGCTTCGCGGACACGTGTTCGGCGCCGTGGAGCAATACGCCCAGAACATCGAGATCGACCTGGAGCAGATGGAGGAAGCGGTCCGCAGCATCGATCCCACCGATATGGATCAGCTGCGCCAGGCGCTCTCTGCCGGCATCTTCGTGCCGAAGCCGACGCCTGCGCAGGCGAAGGCGCTGCTGCGGCTGGAGACCGCGCTCGCGCTCGTGGAGGGCTGGGTGGAAGAGGTGACCGCCGCCGCGGTGGCCCCACACCTTCCGCACGGGGTGCCGTTGCGCGAGATGCTGCGCCGTCGACGCGCCGCTGGTGGTCCTGCCGAAGACACCTTCCGATCCCTGGTCGGCCTGGAACTGCGACCGCGGCGCGCCCGGGACGCTGCCACCTTGTGGGGCCTGGTCGCACGTGAACAGGGCACTGAAGCCAGGGATCGGCTGTGGTCGCACCCGGACGTGTTCCCCACCGACACGGACTTGGACGCCCCCAGTGAGTTCCTCACCAAACGGGCCGCAGAGGCGATCGCCGACTCGGAGATCGATGCTGCCCTGGCGGCGATGCTGGACGGCGAGACCGGGCCTGATGACGACGACGACCACCCGGAGGGCACGGCCTGAGTTCAGAGCGGGAAGCGATCTCGCGCCTGTCAGCCCTGGTCGGCGTGGATGACCCCGAGGAGGAAACCACGGGCCCGCTCCGTCTGCGGATAGCGCTTCACGAGAGCCCAGAAGTTCTCGTCATGGCCAGGCTCGATGAGGTGCGCGAGCTCGTGCAACAGGACGTAGTCAAGAACCCAGCCGGGCATTCCCTGCACGCGGTCGGAGATCCGGATGGTGCCGCTGGCCGGAGTGCACGACCCCCACCGTGAGCCCTGGTTGCTGACCCAGGTCACGGTGGTCGGAGCGGCCCGTTCGTCGAGGTACCGGGCAGCCAGTTCCTGCGCGCGCGCAGTCAACGCATCGGCGTCCGGACAACGCCGCCCTTCCGAGGCGGCCAAGCGGGCAAGCATCCGGCGCACCCAGTGCTCCTCCTCCGCGCGGCTGAACCTGCTCGGGATGGACACCACGGTGCAGCCGTCCTCACGGAACGCGGAGACGGTCTTGCGCCGTCGGGCGCTGCGCCGCACCACAACGGTCTCCCCGTCCACCTCGCGGGCCGCCTCCAATGCGCTCACAGCGACAGCGTGGCACAGGTCGGCCGGGTTATCCACAGGCCCTCGGAGAGTCCCGGCGACGGCAGCCCACGATGTGCCACGCTCGCCGCGAGGAGGCGAGATGCGAGTCCGACCTGGATATGAGGTGTATTGGCGTGAGCCCGGGACGAGCCAGCTCGGCCTGGACCCACGGTGCGCGGTGGTGCTGGACGGGCTGAGCGAGAACGCTCAGGCGCTGCTCGAGCACGCATCGCGCGTCTACGACGTATCGATGCTGCGCGAGCGCGGGAACCGCTTGGGGATGAGCGCGGCACAGGTGCGGGAGTTGATCGGTCGGCTGAAGGACGCGGACCTGTTGACTGAGCGGGTGGGCGGTGAGGACGGGCCGGACAGGCGCTACTGGGACCGTGCCGCCAGCGTCGGGATCGAGTGCCACGCTGACCGTGCCACGGCGGTGGTGGAGATCCGCGGGCTCGACCGGCTGGGGCTGCAGACCGCTCTGATCGCCGCGGAGGCGGGTGTGGGGACCCTCGTGCTCCGGGACGATGCCACGGTGACCGAGCACGATGTCTCACCCGGGCTGTTCCGTCCGGCAGACGTGGGTCACTCGCGGCTGCGGGCTGCCCTGCCGATACTACGGACCGCGGCACCTCGGGTCCGGGTGAGCACACCCGAGGCGACACGTCCCGACCTGGTGGTGCTCGTGCACCAGAGCGTGGTGGACCCGGTGGCGGTGCGGGACCTGATGCGTGAGGACGTCCCGCACCTGAGCGTCCTCAGCGGTGAACTGTCGGTCACGGTCGGGCCGATGGTGCGTCCTGGACTAGGCGCATGTACCCGGTGCCTGGACCTGTACCGGTGCATGCTCGATCCGCGATGGCCCGCGGTCGCGACACAGGCCGCCGCTCGTGCCACGAGGCCGCGCGGAACGGAGACGAGTCTGGCCTGGTCAGGCGCTGCCTTAGCCGCCCAGCAACTGCTGGCCGTCGTGGATGGTCGGGCAGTGGCGTCGGAGGGCGCCACGCTCGAGGTGACGGCGTGGCAACCGGTGCCGGAGGTACGCAGGTGGGGACCGCACCCGGAGTGCGGGTGCACGGTGACGGCGCTGATCGAGCCGGTCAGCGCGTAGGCGGCGACGCGCCTCACGCAGCGGAACTGCTGCGTGAGGCGGCCGGCGCGTACGGGTCATTCTTGCGGGGGCGGCCGCGTCCGCGCTTGCGGGCGACGACCTGACCGTCGACGAAGACCTCACCACCCCAGACACCCCACGGCTCGCGCCGTTCGAGGGCTCCGGCCAGGCACTCGGCCCTGAGCGGGCACTCGGTGCAGAGTGCTTTGGCCCGCTCGATCTCGTCGGTCCGCTCAGCGAACCAGAGGTCTTGGGTGGTGGTGTCCTGGCAGGGCAGGGGTTGATCGTCGACGGCGGTGAGGTCGATCGACGAGGACGGGAAGCTCCAGCCAGTCGCCGACCCCCCGCGGGTGAGTTGGTCGAGAACTGAGGTGTACTGCACGAGATGCTCCTGAGGCATGGTGGGTGATGAGCCGGAGAGGTCCGTCATCACTCGGTGGAGCTGTGGCTCACACACAAATGAGGTCGCGGACCCGTGAGGGGCTCCGCGACCTGAACTGCTACAGGAGTGGTGCTGTCAGAGCAGTTCCGGGGCGGAGCCGGGGGTGTTGCCGCCGGTAGCGGGATCACCGGAGCCGGTGATCGCCACGCCGATCAGGCCGGCGACGGAGCGCGGGCGCACGAAGGTGAACGTGCGCAGGTCGCTCAGTCGCACGCCGATCGTCGACGGGCTGATCTGGTTCTTCATATCCACTGCGCTTTCCACCTCCTTCGGCTCAGGAACCGTGTCTCGCTGGCTAGGCGACGGCTCGCATCTGTCTCGGAACGGGATTCAGCCTATGACGACTCCGGCCGTGGTCCAAACTTTTTTTCGAAGTTTTTTCTCATCGCTCATACAGGAGTGTCTGAGCGGGCACCTTCGGTGAGCTCTTCACCGCGGACGACGGCCAGGATCTGGGCGCCATATGCCTCGATCTTGGTGGGGCCGATCCCGCGCAGGATGGCCAGTTGACGCAAGTGAGTGGGCTGCGCCGCAGCGATCGCGACGAGGGTGCTGTCGTGCAGCACGGTGAACGCCGGGCGATCGAGTTCCTGCGCAGTCTGCGCACGCCAGGCGCGCAAGCGTTCGAACACCTCCGGGTCGGCGTCCTCCTCCGCGATGGAGGATGCCAACGCCTCCGCCCGCGCCCCCTTGCTGCGCCGCCGGCGGGGCGGTCGCTCGTCCGAGGGCCAGATTCCGTCGAGGAATCGGGAAGGACGGCGGGTGCCGCGGCCTCCGGCGTTGCGCGACCGGGCGTAGGAGATCTGCAGGTGCTCGCGGGCACGGGTGATGCCCACGTACAACAGGCGCCGTTCCTCCGCGACCGCCTCATCGGTTTCGGCCATCGAGATCGGTAGGAGCCCGTCGCTGGCTCCCACCAGGAACACCGCGTCCCACTCCAGCCCTTTCGCGGCGTGCAGCGAGGCAAGCGTGACGCCGTCGACCGTGGGAGCGTGCTGGGCGGCGGACCGCTCCCCCAGCTCGGCCACCAGTTGCGCCAGATCGGCCCCCCGGGTGTGGTGAAGGTCGTCGGCGAGCTGCACCAGCGCGTTCAGCGACTCCCACCGCTCGCGCACGGCGCCACGTGCGGCCGGCGGCTCGGGCGCCCATCCGGCGCTGGTGAGCACGTCGCGTACGACCTCCGGAAGGGTGGACTCCCCTTGGCTACGGACCGCCCCGCGCAGCAACACGATCGCGTCCCGGACCTCTTTGCGGGAGAAGAAGCGTTCTCCGCCACGAACCAGATAGCCGATCCCAGCCTGGCTGAGCGCCTGCTCGTAGGCTTCGGACTGGGCGTTCGTGCGGTAGAGGACGGCGATCTCACTGGCCGACACGCCACTACGGATCAGTTCGGCCGCTCGTGCCGCAACGGCGGTCGCCTCGGACTCAGCATCGTCGTGCGCCTCGAACCTGACCGCCGGACCGGAGGGACGCTGCGCCTGCAGTTCAACTGACGCAGCCGACCGGTAGCGACCGGCCCGCGCGAGCAGGGCGTTGGCCAGAGAGACCACCTGTGGGGTGGAGCGGTAGTCGCGCACCAGGCGAACCACAGTCGCCTCCGGGTACGTGCGGGGAAACTCCGTCAGATAGCGAGCGGTGGCGCCAGTGAAGGAGTAGATGGTCTGGGCGGCGTCACCCACCACGCACAGGTCGTCCCTGCCGCCGAGCCACAGCTCGAGCAACCGGTGCTGCAACGGCGAGACGTCCTGGAACTCGTCCACCACGAAATGGCGGTACTGGCGCCGCACGGTGTCAGCCACGTCCGGACGTTCGGAGAGAATGCCGACCGTGAGCAGGAGGACGTCCTCGAAATCGATGACATTGCGGTCGGTCTTGGCGTCCTCGTACACCGAGAGCAGCCGGGCGATGGTGGTCGGATCGAAGCCGGCCACACCGCTGCGGTCCGAGGCGGCCGAGGCTCGCGGGTAGTCATCCGGAGTGATCATGGAGACCTTCGCCCACTCCACCTCTGCCGCGAGGTCACGGATGGCGAGCCGGTCCACCGACAGCCCGAGACGGCCGGCAGCTTCACCGATCAACGGCGCCTTGTGCTCGGCGATGCGTGGCACACCGCCGCCGATCGCGCTGGGCCAGAAGTAGGAGAGCTGGCGCAGCGCGGCGGCGTGGAAGGTGCGGGCCTGCACCCCACCGACACCCAGGTCTCGCAACCGGGTGCGCATCTCCCCCGCCGCCCGCGCAGTGAACGTGACGGCGAGAACGGTCTGCGGGTTGTACGCGCCGACGTGCACCCCGTGGGCGATCCGGTAGGTCACCGCGCGGGTCTTCCCGGTACCGGCACCAGCGAGCACACACACCGGACCGGTGAGCTGTTCGGCGACAGCGCGTTGATCGGGGTCGAGCGCATCGAGAAGCTGATCGGCAGACATCGACTCGATTGTCGCAGCCGGGGCCGACATCGCTCTGGCGTGTCCACACCCTGCTCTCCTGGACTGTGTCGAGTTTCGGTTCCTGATGACGGCGTGGAGATTTGCGGATCGTGCGGAGCGTGAGTCTCACGCCGGTGGTGACCGGTGGCCTTGACTGGGCATGGCTGCGCTCCTGGGCACTCGCGGGTGCTGAGAGATGAGCGCGCTTCGGCGCGCGCTCGTGCCGCTCCTGGTGCCGCCCTTCCTCGTGGCGGGCGTAGTCCTCGAGCGTGCGCGTGCGCGTCCGGGCCATCCCGTGGGGTGGCTTTATTCCCGTGGGATGACGGGTGGTCCCGGTGGTCCCGGTGGTGCCGGTGGTTCTGGTTCCTCGGGTGGGATGGCTGGTTGTTCGCAGGGTGGTGGGTGGTGGTAGTTGATGGGGTGGCCGCTGGGTGTGGTGAAGTGCCAGTGGTCGTGGTGTCGGGTGATGGTGATATCGCGCTGGTGGACCAGGCGGTGGTGGTACCAGCAGAGCAGGATGCCGTGGTGGGTGTTGGTGTGGCCGCCGCGGGACCACCAGGTGCTGTGGTGGATCTCGCCCAATCCTGGTGGTGCGGTGCACCCTGGGTATTGGCAGTGGTGGTCGCGGGCCCAGATCGCTTTGGTCTGGGCGGCAGTGTGCAGGCGTTGCGCCCGGCCCACATCCAGTACCTGACCCGCCGGGTTGAGGATGATGCGGGTGAACTCGGCATCACAGGTCAGGTGGGCGAGTTCGGCGTGGCTGATCGGGGTGCCATCAGCCAGGGTCGCGGGTTCTGCGCCGACCAGGTGTTCGTGGTCGATGGTTGAGCTGATCACCGGGGCGGCCGGGTCGGCCGGGCACCCCGGCGCGTGACCAGCCGTGTGGTCCAGACCCGGCAGTGCGGTCTCGAGTGGGCCCGCCTCGCTTGCGCAGGTGCAGCGGGGGCGCCGGTGGTCTGGGATGGGGGTGGGTGTGGTGGTCAGGCGGTGCAGGGTGTCGGCGGGGACGTGGACGAGGAGGTGGGGGCGGACCCGGGCTGTGGGTTGGAACTGGCCACTGTCGAGGACGTGCTGGGCGAGGGTGATCAGGGCGTGGGCGTTGCGCTGGGACGGGGTGCGTTCATCATCAGCGGCGGGCACACCGGTGACGGCGGCGAAGGCTTGCTCCACGATGTGACCGTTGGTGTCATCGAGCCACCCATCCACGCGGCGCCCGGCGGTGGTGGCCGAGACGAAGAGGTGCTCTTTGGCGGAGTCCTCACGCCAGTTCCGCTCCGCCGCCTCCGGGTCAGCCCGCACCGCCCAGGTTTTCACCAATCGGGTGAAGGAGTCCGCATCCAACACCCGCGCCTGAGCCACGAGGAAGTCCTCACCCACGTCGGGGTGACTCAACCGTTCCCGCAAGGTGTCGGTGGTGGTGGCGTGCCTGGCCAACGCGGCGGCATGGTCGCCGCTGATCACCCCGGCACGAAGGGCCATGGTGGTGGCGGGGAGGTGGTCGCGCAGGGTGCGGGACAGGTGCACCTGGCCACGGGCTTTACCCCCGTGAGTCCCGGTGGCGTTGGCCCACCAGGACGCCATCGTGCGTGCCCCTGACACAGCCCACGTCCCATCGGCTTCGACCGCACTGACGGTGGCGGTGGTGAGGGCGTCCAACCGGCGTCGCGCCTGCTCCACCCCACCCACCAGCTCAGGCAGCACCGCGGAAGGCAGCCCGGGCAGGTCCGTCTCGAGGACGTCATCCAACAGGGCGGTGACCACGGCCAACTTCCCGGGCGCATCGGTCTCGGTCAGGTGTTCGCTCAGCAGGTCCCGGACAGCCTCGGCGGGGGTGGTGCCCAGGTGGGTCGTGGTGCTCATCCCCGCCTCCTCACGGTCCCGAATCCTGCCCTGTTTCCTACCTCACAGTCTAGAACTGTTGTTCGCCTCAGTCAAGAGTAATCGTTGGTATTGCAACGAAAAGTCCGCCTCTACCTGTGGATGAAGGTGCATCGGGTATGCGCCTGTGGACAAGGCGCCCCGGGAAGGGGCATCGGACCCACATCTGTGGACAAACCCGCATCGCAGCGCACTCGATGCGTGGTTGGACGACAGGAGATCGAGGGTGTGCCGGAGTGCAAACCAGCGCCATTCACCACGCCCACGGATGCCCCAGTCCCAGCCCTGCTGAGCCTCGGGGGTGTAGAACACGTCCATGCACTGGCCGCTGCGCCCTGCTCCCAGTCGCGCCGAGTCTCGGCGCTGCACTTGCCTCAGCCGCGCCGGAGTACCAGCGGGGCACAATCAGCAGTGCCGAGGTACCAGTAGGACGCGATCAGCAGTGCCGACCTGCCAACGGGGTGCGCTCGACGTATCGACGTGACGGCAACCATGCGTCCGTGGCCCCGGGAACAGTGAGCTGATCGCAGGCGTTGCACGCGGCGAGGCCGAACGCCCGAGGCGACCGGCCGCCGTCATCGATCTCGATCATCTGGAGGACCCCGTGAGCACGACCGCACTCCCCGAGGCCGGCAGCATCACCATCTACAGCACCACCTGGTGCGGCTACTGCCGGCGGCTGAAGGGACAGCTGGACAGCGCCGGAATTCCGTTCACCGAGGTCAACATCGAGGAAGCGCCCGAGGCTGCCGCATACGTGGAGCAGGTCAACGGCGGCAACCAGACAGTTCCGACCGTCGTGTTCCCAGACGGGTCCGCGGCGACGAACCCGTCCCTGGCGGACGTCAAAGCCCGGCTCAGCTGAACCTGCTCAACGCGGCAGCGGCTGCCCGTACCACTCCTCGATCAAACTGCAGGCGATCGAGGTGGGCCGTGGCAACCGAGTCTGACCGGTGCGCCACTCCTCGGCGATCTGCTCCCGGGTGACGAACCGTGCGGCGGTGACCTCTACGCCGTCGGGGGTTGCCTCACGATCATCGGTGCGTCCACGAAAGCCCAACATCAACGAGGCGGGGAACGGCCACGGCTGGCTCGCGGCGTAGGTCACCTCGTGCACTCGGACGGCGGTCTCCTCGAGCACCTCGCGTCGCACGGCACTCTCGAGCGACTCCCCCGGTTCGACGAAGCCCGCCGGCACCGAGAACTGACCCTCCGGCCAGTGCGCCGCGTGGCCCAGCAACAGTCGATCCTCCGGGTCGGTGATGGCCATGATCACCGCAGGGTCGGTGCGCGGGAAGTGCTGCGAGCCGTCGTCCGGGCACCGTCGGACCCACCCCGATTCCACCACGTCAGTAGCCGCACCGCAGCGCGGGCAGAAGCCGTGCGTGGCGTGCCAGTTGGCCAGCGCGAGCGCGGTTGCCGCCAGACCGGCCTCCGCTCCGGAGAGCATCCAGCCGATGTCGCGCAAGGTGAGCATGCGGAGCTCGGCCGAGGTGACGGCCCCCTGCGGATCGTCCATCCCGCGCGCGAGCCCGGTCGTGGCCTGCTCGCTGGTGATCGCCGCGAGGTAGTCAGCATCCTCGTCGCGGCCCAGGTAGATCCAGAGCGCGTCCGCGGGAACCGGGTCGTGCCAGCGCAATCGGGGCTGGTCGGCCCCGCTGGTCGTGGCCTGGTCAGCGGCCACGCGTCCGTCGCTGACGTGCACCACCCGAGTGGACGAGGATGCGCGCAGCTCCTCGATCAGGTCGGGATGGTTCCGGCGGTGAGCGTCACGATCCACGCCGGGCCGGGACAAGGGCAGCAGGTCGGAGTCCACCTCGTCAGCCTGACACATTCCGCGAACCGGCCGAGCCGGGCGATCGGTGGACGCGCCGGGCGAGCGCCCGGCTCGTGGGGCAGGCGGGGCATACCGTGAGCATGTGCCCGAGACCTCCCGCTCTCCGCTCGCCCTCGCTGCGCTCGCCACCGTGGCGATCCCCGGCATGGACGTGATCGCCACACGCCCACCGCGCAATCCCGGTGCCGACTTCGACGTGGTCGGTGTGCTGGACTCCGCGAGGCGGCGCTGGATCGTCCGCGCCCCGCGCCGGGCATCTGCCGGTGCCGCCCTCGAGGCCGAGGTGGCGCTGCTCGGGGTCCTCGGGGCTGCCGTGGACTCCGGTGCGCTGCGGTTCGACGTCCCTCGACCCGCCGGGTTCGCCCCGCTGCCCGAGGGTGGCCGGGCGATGGTCTACCCGGAGCTGCTGGGCCAGCCGCTGGCCGTGGACCGGCTCGCGCATGGCCCGGGCCTGGCCGCCCAGGTGGGGCGGGCGATCGCCTCGCTGCACGAGATCGACGGCGCTACCCTCGCCGAGGTGGGGCTACCGGCCTACGACGCCGACTCCTACCGCCGCCGGCGACTCGCCGAGGTGGACGAGGCCGCGGCCACCGGCTACGTACCGGCCGCGCTGCTGCGGCGGTGGGAGCACGCGCTGGAGGACGTGGCGCTCTGGCGGTTCCGTGCCACCCCGGTGCACGGCGATCTCGCCGCCGAGCATGTGCTGGTGGCTGATGACGCGGTCACCGGTGTGCTGGACTGGTCCGACGCCCGGGTGGCCGACCCTGCCGACGACCTCGCCTGGTTGCTCTCCAGCGCACCGGAGGAATCGCTCGATTCGATCCTGGAGGCCTACGCCCTGGCCCGCACCGAGACCGCCGACGAGCACCTGGCCGACCGTGCCGTCCTCGCCGGTGAGCTCGCGGTGGTGCGCTGGCTGATGCACGGGGTCCGGGTGCGGGATGGCCAGGTGGTCGACGAAGCGATCACGATGCTCAGCCAGCTCGCCGACGACGTGGCCGATGCCGGACCGATCGGCCGCACCGAGCCGGTGATGGCTGACTGGTCCAATGAGTCGAGCGAGTCAGAAGACGAGGACGGTGCCGACGAGTACCCGGCCAACCACGAGTACGACGCTGACGACGAGCCCGGCACCGACGAGTACCGGGCTGGCCACGAGCCCGTCACCGACGAGCACGCATCGGGTCCGGAGCGGTCCCACCGCCCCGGGGTCCTGACCGGCGACGACAACGAGACGGCCGATCACCCCGAGCTCCGCCGTCTGCGCGAGTCGGCTGCCTCGCCTGCAGAGCACCCCGAGGACCATGCCGGTGAGACCCCGGCCGCCGACGCCCATGCGCTCACCGGCGAGGAGATCCGCGTCGGGCAGGACCGCCCGTTCCGCCGCGGGGACGATGAGACCCCGACGGCGCAACTCCCGCCACTGACCTAAGCCACTGTCCTGAGCACGTATGACGGGGCTCAGCGCCGCATCTGCCCTATGCGGCGACCGCGCGCGCAGATCAGTCGATTCTTCACACCGTCATGGCAGCATCGGCGAACTCGAGGCGTGGAGCGCGCGGGCGCGTCGTGCTGGCGCCGTCCCGTTGGGACACGTTGATCACCATGAACGAACGCCACCCGCTCTCGGCGAAGAACTCGGCATCGATCCCCTCAGCGTCCATCCCGTTCATCGGTCCTGTGGCCAGACCTGCCGCGCGCAGGCCGACGATGAGGTAACCAGCCTGCAGCAGCGCGTTCGTCCGCGCCATCGCCTCCGCGGCAGCGGCATCGCCGCCGACCTTCTCCCCAATGCCGGGCACGTGCGGCACCAGGTGATCCAGCCGCTCGTAGAAGACCGGGTCGAACGCCACCACGATGCTCAGCGGCGCCTCGGCCACACGTTCCCGGTTGCCCTCGGCCATGTGCGGGCAGAGTCGCTCACGCGCCTCGGCCGAGCGGACCAGCAGCAGCCGCATCGGGCTGCAGTTCATCGCCGTCGGACCCCACTTGATGAGGTCATACACTGCGGCGATCGTCTCGTCCGGAACCTCGGCGTCGGAGAACTCACGCACCGAGCGTGCCTCACGGAAGAGCAGATCGGCGGAGTCGCGGGCAAGGTGGAGCGCAGGACGATCGGCGGCAGTATCGATACTCATACCCGCGGCAACGGTTCACTATTCAACGAGATTCCGATGTGCACGGTGACACCGGCCACAATCGACCCGCCCAGGCAGCCACCACCCTCAGCCTCAGGACGGCGCATTCACCTCGGCCGCAGCCGCGAGCACCTCCTCGATCTCGCCCTCGGTGATCTCGTCCCCGCTGACCGTGACGCCCTCGGCCACGTAGTAGAACGAGGCACGCACCGTCTCCAGCGGCGTGCCGTGCAACCGCGACCATGCCACGCGGTAGAGAGCGAGCTGCATCTGACGGGCACGGGTGGCCGCAGGGTCTCGCGGGGGCGAACCGGTCTTCCAGTCGACGATGTGGATCCCGTGCTCGTCGGCGAACACGGCGTCGATACGGCACCGGATCATCACCCCGCGCACCGGGGTCTCGATGTCTGCCTCCACATCCACCGGCGAGCGATGAGCCCACTCGCTCGCCAGGAACGCCCGGCGCAGTTCCTCGAGCTCGGGATCGGTGCCGCTGAGGTCGTCGTCAGCCCCGGGCAGGGAATCCCAGTCGATCAGGGCACGCGAGCCGAAGTGCTGCTCCACCCAGGCGTGGAAGCGGGTCCCCCGCCGGGCGTGCACGCTCGGTCGAGACGGGACCGGACGCCGCCTGCTGCGCCGGAAGCTCTCCGGGTCCTGGGCAAGAGCAACCACTGCGGAGGCCGACAGGTGCGCCGGCGGGCTGGTGCCGGCGGCACGGGCACCGTCCCGCTCGGCGAGGAGCAACGCCGCATCGCGCCACCAGAACCGTACGTCCTCCGGAAGATCAGGGGCGGCCGGTGGCTGGTCGGGTGCTCCCTCCGGTCGACCCTCGGCCGGCGAGGGCTCCGCGGCGTCGTCCCACAGCCGCCACCACGAGGGACTGACCTGGGGTGGGAGGGTCGGCCAGGTGGCGGTGCGCACCTCCTCCGTGGCCGGGTTCTTCTCGGTCGCGCTCTGCTGCGGCCACGCGCCGCCGGTCTGAGCGAGCTCTCCGAGCACCACCTCGGTCAGGAATGGCGACGGACGGTTCACGCTCTGGCGCTCACCCCAGAACGACCCCGTCA
Source organism: Ruania alba (assembly GCF_900105765.1). Taxonomy (NCBI): domain Bacteria; kingdom Bacillati; phylum Actinomycetota; class Actinomycetes; order Micrococcales; family Ruaniaceae; genus Ruania; species Ruania alba. The sequence continues at coordinate 521,045 of NZ_FNTX01000001.1, read as the reverse complement.
GCAGCAGGTGGTGCCGTGCGCGGGTGAGCGCCACGTAGGCCAGGCGGCGCTCCTCCAGCAGCAGCCGTTGGCCCTCGGCGAGCCGAAACTGTGCCAGCGCCTCATCGACCTCCTGGTGCGTGCTCGGGGCCGCGAGGTCGAGCTCAGGCAGTGAGTCCCGGTCACCGCGCAGGGGGTAGGGCAGGGTGGCGATGCCACTGAGCCAGCCACTGCCGGTGAACGGCTTCTCCGGCTTGGGTATCGGGTTCACGGAGGGGAAGTCACCCACATTCATGCCCACCACCACAACGGCGTCCCACTCCAACCCCTTCGCCGCATGCACGGTCATGATCTGGATCGCGTGCGGATCCGGTTCTGCCTCCACGACCTCCAGACCGCGCTCCTCGTCCTCAGCGACGTCCAGGTAGCTGAGGAAAGCCCCCAGGGTCGGGGCTTCGGCGTCGCGCGAGAAGTCGGCCGCGGCGGCGGTGAAGGCGTCCAGGTGGCGGCGAGCGTGCCCGGCCGAGCCCGGTACCGCTGCCAGCACCTCGATGTCCAGGTCCAGGGCCTGTTCGGTGGCGGTGACCAGCTCGGGGATTCCCAGGTGGGTCAGCGAGCGCACCAGGCGGACCTGGTCAGCCAGCCGGTTCAGCCGGTCGCGTGCCGGTGGACTGAGCGTGCGCCCCTCGGCGGTACGCCATGCCGGCGGAGGCAACCGGTCGATGGCCTCGACGAGGCTCGCCTGCTCCACCGGTTCGAGCACCTCGGCGCGCTCGTCCCGGTCGGCCGAGACCTTCGCCGTCGCTTCGGCACTCGTTCCCGATGGCGCGTCACCTTCGCCACTGCCGAGGTCGAAGAGCACACCCGACGGCGTCCCTTGCGTGGCGAGCGCAGGTTCACCGGTGGTGCGCCACGACCGCGCCTGGGTGCGCGCCCACTCCGAGAGCACTCGCAGATCGCTCGCTCCGAGGTTCACGCTCGGGCCGGTGAGCAGACGCATCAATGCGTCACCACGGGACGGGTCGTGGGCCACCTGCAGGGTGGCCCGCACATCGGCGACCTCCGGGGTGGCGAGCAGACCGGCGAGCCCGACCACCTGGCACGGCAGCCCGGCCTCCCGGATCGCGCGTTCGATCACCGGGAACTGTGCGCGGCGCCGGCACAGGACGGCTGCCGAGCCGTGCTCCGGGTGCCAGTGCCGGCGGAGGAACGAGGCCACGATCTCGGCCTCCTCGGCCGCCGTCTCCGGATACCGCGCGTGCACGGCCCCTTCAGCCGCACCGGGGCGGGGCTGCAGCTCGGCGACGCCTTCGGTCAGCAACGGCGCGGCCACGGTGTTCGCGGCACGCAGGATGGCCAGGTCGTTGCGCCAGGCGGTGGAGAGGTTCGCGGTCCCCGCGCGGCTGCCGTCCGCCGCGCGGAACACCTCGGGGAAGGCCAGCAGCGTTCCGGCCGCGGCGCCACGCCAGCCGTAGATCGCCTGGTTCGGGTCCCCGACGGCGGTCACCGGGTGGCCGCCGTCGAAGAGCGCGCGCAGCAACTGCACCTGGGCGATCGAGGTGTCCTGATACTCGTCCAGGAGCACCACCTGGTACCGGGACCGTTCCGCGACCCCGACGTCCGACACCTGCTCGGCCACGGTGGCGGCGATCCGCACCTGGTCGCCGAAGTCGACCACACCGTCGGCGCGCTTGCGCCGCGCGAACTCGGCCACCACGTCCATCACCTGGGTGCGCGTACGCAGCGAGACCAGCAGGTCCCGAGCCGCCTTGAGTGGCCCCTTGGCCCGTGCTCCCGGCTCGACCTCCTTCTCCTCGATCTCCCGCATCAGGTCGGTGAGCACGGCGGCGGCCTCGTCCGGTGTCCGGCCGTGCTCGGACAGCTCCGCTGCCAGGGCAGCGACGGCGTCGATCACGGTCGTGACGGCTGACGGCGTCTCGATCGTCTCTGCCCACGTGTTCACCACGCTCTCGGCGAGCTGGTAGCGCCCGGCGTCGCCGATCAGGGTGGCATCGGGGTCGATCCCGATCCGCAGCGCATGGTCGGCCACGATCGCCGCCGCATAGGAGTTGTAGGTGGCGATACGGGGCCGGTCGGCCACTGTGTCACCGATGGAGACCCCGGCGCGCTGCAGCCGACGCAACCGGGCCCTGATCCGCCCGGACAGCTCGGCGGCAGCCTTCCTGGTGAAGGTGAGCCCGAGGATCTCCCCCGGTGCCACGATGCCGTTCGCCACCAGATACACCACGCGAGCGGCCATCGTCTCGGTCTTGCCGGAGCCGGCGCCGGCCACCACCAGCATCGGTTCCAGCCCGGACTCGATCACGAGTCGTTGCTCGGCCGTGGGCGGTGGCTGCCCCAGCGTCTCGGCGATTCGCGCCGCGGTCCATTCCACGTCCGCAGCCGCGCTCGGGGCGTCGCATCCGTCACTCATGAAGGCGTCACCCTTCCTCCGGCCGGCTGGGCCGGGCACGAGTTCTGCACCGGGCAGATCCGACAGCGTGGGTTGGGCCGGGCCTCGAACTCGGCGGCGGCCATCGAGGCGGCTCCGTCGCGCAGCATGGTCTCGGCCCATGCGGGGTCGGCGTCCTCGGCCAGCGGACGCTGCTCCCGCTGCGTCACCGCCTTGGTGGCCGCACCCAGGTAGACCAGGGCAGCGCCACCGGAGGCTGACGCCCCGAACGCCCCTCGCTCGACGGCCACCTGATAGCTGCCCAGCTGGGCGTGCCGCTCGGCATCTGCCTTCGACACCGCGGACTTGCCGGTCTTCAGATCGACGATCCGCACCCCGGTACTGGTGTGCTCCACCCGGTCCACCCGACCGCGTAGCCGGATCCCGTCGGCGTCCACCTCGAATGCCGTCTCGGTCTCCACCCGCTGTCCAGCGCGCTCAGCGTTGTACTGGGCGAGCTTGCGCATGATCTCCTCGCCGCGGGCTCGTTCGCGGCGACCGACCCACCCGTCGGAGAGCTCCAGTTCGTGCCAGCGCTCGGCGAGCGCCTGCAACAGCTCGGACTCGCCGCCGGACGGATGCTCGGCGGCAATCTCGTGCACCAGGTTTCCCAGGTTCTGGGCAGTGGAGTCGCCCGGCTTGCCGCCGTGCCGGGTGAGCGCCCAGCGCAGCGGGCAGGTGGTCACGTCCTCCAGGGTCGAGGGCGACACCGTCACGGTCTCCCCGTCGGCCCACAGTGGTGCCGTGGTGCTCGGGGTGCGGAAGATCGGCCACTGCGCTGGATCCGCCCCGTGCACGTCGCGGGCAGCCAGGTGAGCCAGCAGCGCCGCGGCCGACTGCGCGCGCGCCCCCGCCTCGGTGCCACCCTCCGGTTCCGACCGGGTCAGCAGTGGTCGCACCTCGGCCCGCAGCCGCCCGACCAGGCCTCGCAGGTCGAGCGGCGGGGCCACCGGGGTGACGGGGGGCAGCTCGTCGGAGTCCGGCAGCAGCGTCTCCACGAAGATCGACGGCCGTGCGTCGGTGTCGAGCACAGCGGTGACCAGCAGGTCCCGCCGTGCCCTGGAGCACGCGGAGACGAAGGTGCGCAGTTCACCCTCGTACACCTCGCGCCTGGCCCGCCGGAACGCATCCCGCTCAGCAGTGCCTGCACTGTCGGTCGCGGTCGCCACATGCCGCGCCGTGGCGATATCGGCCAGCTCGGCCGAGCGCAGCAACGAGTCACGGATCCGCAGGTCGGGCCAGGTGTCATCCTGCACCCCGGCCACGACCACCACGTCCCACTCTCCCCCGGCAGCGCCGGCCGGGGTGTGCACCGCGACAGCATCGCCGGTGTCGCCGTGGGCGGCGAGGGTGTCGGCCGGGAAGTCCTGCGCGGCGAGGTGCTCGAGGAACTTCGCCGGGGAGGCGAACGTGCTGCGATCGACGAACTGCTCGGCCGCCCGGAACAGGGCCATCACGGCGTCCAGATCGGTGTCAGCGCGGTCCCCACCAGCCCCGCCGGCGAGCGCCCGCCGTTGCCATGTGCGGCTGAGCCCGGCGGTCTCCCAGATCTCCCAGAGCACTGTCTCCACGGTGGCCTCCGGGCCAGCGAGTTCGTCGCGGGCCGCGGTCAGCACCCGCAGGACGGTCCGGACACTGCGCACCACGCGGTCCGGGACATCTTCCAGTGCGGCGCCGGAACGGCCAGGCGTTGCTGCTTCCTCGGGTCCCCCGCGTCCTCGGGCGCCGCACTGACCGAACCATCCGGGCCATCTGAGCCAGCTGAGCCATCAACGATCCCCGCCGTCGGCAGTTCGTGCGCCGCCAGACGCACGCCGACGCGACGAACGGCGGGTTCGAACAGCTCCCCGAGCAGGTCCTCGGAGTGCCGCTCCCCGCCCGACGGCGCTCGGCTTGGCGGAGCGCCCGGCGGAGCGCCCGCACGCCGACCGCATCCATCCCGCCGATCGGTGAGACGAGCAGTGCTGCCGCGTCCTCCGGGGTGACGTCCCCGGTGATCGCGCACCGCAAGGACACCAGCAGCGGCCGCACGGCCGGCTCGTCCCGCAGCGGTCGGTCCGGGGTGGCCATCGCGAGGGGGACGCCCGCGGTCCGCAACCCGCGCCGCACGGCACCGACCAGGGACCCGGACCGCACCACCACCGCCATCTGCGACCAGGGCACGTCGGCGTGCACGTGCTGCTCCCGTAGGTGACGCGCGATGTAAGCCACCTGCTGAGCGTCGGTAGACAGCAGCACCGCACGGACCCGCCCGTCTCCCGGCTCGGCCCGCGCCCGCCGCCGCCGGGTCTCGGCCATGCTGGGCAGCGACGCCGTGAGCGAAGTCACCGCCTCGCGAACTGCCGCCGGATGCCGGTGCACGTCATCCAGCACGTGCTCCGTCGCGCCCCAGGCACCGTCCCGTCCGGGCGGCAGCGACGCCGTGTGCAACAGCGCAGGAACACCGCCACGGAACTGCTGCACGGCCAGATCCGCGTCGCCGAAGACCGCCACCCGCGCGCCGTCGTCAACCAACGTGTCGAGCAGTCGGGCGGTCGCCAGGGTGGCGTCCTGATAGTCGTCGTGCAACACCAGGGACCAGCGCGGGCGGGGCACGTCCGGCACCGTGTCTTCCCAGGTGCGTAACGCAAGCACCGCCTCGTCGACGATCGTGGCGGCGTCGTACCGTGCGCCACGGTCCGGTGTGGTCTGCCCCAGTGACATCACCTGGGTGTACTCGGTCAGCACCCGGCCCGCGGCGCACCACTCCGGGCGATGGTGCCGTTCACCCCAGGCGGTGAGCCCCTCTCCGTCCAGCCCGGCCTCGGCGGCCCGCATCAACAGGTCCCGCAGCTCGTTCCGGAAGGCACGCAACCCCAGCGTCTCCCGACTCACCGACTCCGGCCAGCCGATCGGCGCCCCCTCCCTCTCGGCGTGCCCGGCGAGCAGCTCGGCGAGCGCCTGGTCCTGCTCCGGTCCGGTGACCAGGGTGGGAGCGGGTTCGCCGAGATGGCTGGCCCGCAGTCGAAGGATCGTGAAGGCGAGCGAGGCGGGCGTGCGCACCAGCACCGCACCGGTGGTGCGCTGCAGCCGGGCACTCACCTGGTCCCGGACCGCGGCCGCCCGACGGCGGGTGGGCACCAGCAGCACAGCCGCACCAGGGTCCTGGCGCACCCACTCGGTGAAGGTGAGCAACGCCGTCGTGGTCTTACCTGTCCCAGGCGCGCCATGCACCACGTGGTGGCCGCCGGCCAGGATGGCCGCGCGTGCCTCGTCGGCAGCACCGCTCAGGCGGTGCACGAGAGAGTCTGCGGTAGCCACGGGCATGAGTCCATCATCACCCGCCGACATCGGCCTACGGAGCGACCCACCCGTTCGGCGTGCACCCGTCCAAGGTGATGGTCTGCTGCTGCATCACCGGTGCCCGCTCGCCGGCGCCGGGGCAGTCCTCGTGCGGGTAGCCGAGCAGATGTCCGACCTCATGGGTGACGAGGTACTGGCGGTAGGTCCCGATCCCCGCCTCGGCGAGGAAGGAATCGGTGCTCTGCGCCCAGCGCACCGCGTTGAGAACGGCGTGCCCCTCTCTCCCGCAGGAGTACTCACCGCCGGTGTCCAGGGGCGCACAGAGTTCGTCGGTGAGGTCAGGAGAGGCGAGCACCACGCGCATGTCGGGGTCGCCGTCGGTGCGGGCGAAGGCCACCGACCCGTCGTGACCCCAGCCGCGCGGATCGTTCAGGACGGTCATCACGTACGCGGCGAAGGTCTCCGGCTCCACGGCGAGCCCGTCCTCCACCTCGACCCGCACGTGGATCACCCGGTCGGCTCCTTCGGGGGCCGCGGTCTCGCCGTCGACCACGAGCAGCTGCCCGGAGGCGGACCGCGGCACCTCGCGGTCCAGCACACCGGCGCGCTGGTCGGCACGCTCGGCCGCGGTCAACTCCGGTTCTTCCGGCTGCTCCGACTCCGCTGAGGTGTCCTCAGCGGACTCGTTCCCTGCTTCGACCTCGCCCGGCCAGTCGGGAATGCGCATCGACGGCCAGGCCGTGGGGGTCGGATCAGCCTCACGACCGTCCGACGGCGCCGGATCGCGGTCGCTTCCACGGCTCGTGACCGGGGCGCGGAGCACCTCTGTCTGCGCGGCGTCGTCCGGATCGGGAATAGCGCTCGGACCCTCGGCGCTGACCATCCCGAGGAGCAGCACGAGCAGGCCCACGGGCGCGACGAACCGCACCCGCTTGCGCCTGGACTCGTGACTGGTCATGGAGTCCATGGTGCCACTCGTAGCAACGTACGATGGCGCGCAGTACCCCTAACCACAGGTGGCCTAGGCCACGCATGAGATGCGGAGAGACACGTGGAGATCACGATCGGCGTCAAGCACATCAACCGCGAGCTGACCCTGGAGGTGGGTGAGGACGCCGACGCCGTGGTCGCCGCCGTGACCGAGGCGCTCGCGAAGTCCGCCGACGGCGATGCCGGCGCGGTCCTGGACCTCACCGACGAGAAGGGCCGCCGGGTCGTGGTGCCGGTCGCAACCCTCGGGTTCGTCGAGATCGGCGCCCAGACCCCGCGCCCGGTGGGCTTCGGGGCTCTCTGAGCCCAGCTCGACCTCACCGCGACGGGTCGACCGCCTCGAGCCTCCGCGCCAGACCGTCCAGGAGCAGGTCGAGGGTGAACTCGAACTCGTTCTGCGAGTCGCACCAACCGAGCGGGTCCTCGTCGTGGTCGTGCAACTCGGCGGCCACCATCGCGGTCAGGTGCGGGAGCCGTTCGGCCATCGCCGCGAACTCGGCCTCCGCAGCGTCCTCGTCGAGCGTCCCGCCGGCGTCGGTGGGGCTGAACAGCTCCTGCGCGAAGCCGAGCGCCATGCTGCCCAGGCTGTGCAACGCCTGGTGCGCCAGGTGATAGCTGAAGCCGCCCCCGATCAGGGTGGCGAGGATCGCCTCGAAGTAGGGATAGAGGGGGGCCGGGATCGTCGACCGCGACCCGATCAGCCCCGGCGCCCAAGGATGACGCACCATCACCGTGCGCGCTGTCAGGCACCGTCGCCTGAGCGCAGCACGCCAGTCCTGGGCCACGGGGTCGGCGCTCGGTGACCCCGGCGGGTTCGTGCGCCCCACCGCGGCCTCGATCTCGCCGACCACGGACTCCACGAGCCCGTCCAGCAGCTCCTCCTTGCCGCGCACGTGGTGATAGAGCGACATCGCCTCGACATCCAGCTCGGCCGCCACTCGGCGCATCGTCACCGCCGACAGCCCGTCGGCGTCGGCGAGCGTCGATGCCGCGGCCAGCACCCGATCCCGGCTCAGCGGCGGGCGCACCCTCCCGGCAGCCATCCAGCCTCCTCGGTTCGGTCGTGGGTTCGCCCCCATTGTTGACCGACCTTACGCCGTATGGTTACCTTACGCCGTAAGTTTCGTCGATCCGGGAGCAGATGATGACCACGACCACCGCCACGTCCCCCGTCCCGAACGCTCTCGACCCGGACCAGCAGGCACGCGTCCGGACTGCCCGGATCACCGGCCTGCTCTACCTCGGCCTCGGCGTGACCGGAGTCCTGGGGTTCCTGGTGATCCGCAGCCAGCTGTTCGTCGCCGGCGATGCGGCCGCCACCCTGGCGAATCTGCAGGCGCACCCCGTCCTCACCCGGGCGGGCGTCGCGCTGGAGATGGGGGTGGTGATCACCCAAACCCTCACTGCCCTGTGGTTCTACCGCCTCTTCCGCGGCGTGAGCCCGTTCGCCGCAGGCGCCCTCGCCGTCTTCGGGCTGATGAATGCGGTGGCCCAGACCGGCAGCGCAGCCTTTCTCGCCGCGGCGGCCGGCGTGGCCGCCGACCCGGCCACCGCGATCGCCGGGGACGCGGCCGGCTCGGTCCAGCTCTTCTCCACCATCGCCGAGCACTTCTGGAGCGCCGGCACCCCGTTCTTCGGACTCTGGCTGCTCCCGATGGGCCACCTGATCCTCACCTCCGGCTGGCTCCCGGCACCGCTCGGCTGGCTCCTCCTGGTGGGCGGGGCGGGCTACCTCCTCAGCGCCTTCGTCGCCACCCTCGTCCCCGAGGCGGAGACCGTCGCCGGCCTGCTCACCGCGCCCGCCACGGTCGGTGAACTGTGGACCCTGGGGTACCTGATCGCCGTCGGGGTTCGACGGGCCCCGGCGGCGCGATAGCGCGGCCACATCCGGAACTGTCGACGCAGGCGGTAGCATAGGAGCCGTACACGGTTGCCCGGTCGCCCGAACAGGTAGATCACGCGGCATAAGTCGGCACGAGCCGACACTGACATTCTGCGATCGGCTACCACGACCAGGTGAGACTCGTCGCCCCGCACCGCGTGGGTGGGACGAGCGGCGCGATCCACCGTGAAGCGAACAGGTTCACACCCGTGACAGACACCATCAACACTGACGAGGCGACCGAGGATCTCGACGCCGTCGTCGGCGACAGGGTCGAGGCCGGCGAGATCGCCGACCCGCACGCCGAGGTCGCCAAGACATTCGCGGACTTCGGTGTCCGTGACGACATCGCCGGCGCGCTCAGCGACGTCGGCATCACCCACCCCTTCCCGATCCAGGCACTCACCCTCCCGGTGGCGCTGAAGGGCCGGGACATCATCGGGCAGGCCAAGACCGGCACCGGAAAGACACTCGGTTTCGGCGTGCCCCTCCTGGAGGGCGTGGTCGCCCCCGGTGAGGACGCCTGGGAGACCCTGCCCGACGCCGGGAAGCCGCAGGCGCTGGTGGTGGTGCCCACCCGCGAGCTCGCCGTGCAGGTGGCCGGCGATCTGGCGACGGCGTCCCGTCGCCGCAAGGTGCGCGTGCTGCAGGTCTACGGTGGCCGTGCGTACGAGCCGCAGATCGAAGCCCTGCAGACCGGTATCGAGGTTGTGGTCGGCACCCCCGGCCGGATGATCGACCTGCTCAAGCAGCGCCACCTGGACCTGGGCAAGGTCCGCACCGTGGTGCTGGACGAGGCCGACGAGATGCTCGACCTCGGCTTCCTGCCGGACGTGGAGACGCTGCTCGCCGCCACCCCCGCCACGCGCCACACGATGCTCTTCTCGGCCACCATGCCGGGGCCCGTGGTCGCGATGGCTCGCCGGTACATGACGCGCCCCACCCACATCCGGGCGCACGACCCGGGTGACGAGGGTGCCACGCTGAAGACCACCCGGCAGGTCGCCTACCGGGCGCACGCGATGGACAAGGTGGAGATGCTCTCGCGCATCCTGCAGGCCGAGGGCCGCGGGCTGACGATCGTGTTCGCCCGGACCAAGCGCACCTGCGCCAAGGTCTCCGACGAGCTGAACGACCGCGGTTTCGCTGCCGCGGCGATCCATGGTGACCTCGGTCAGGGCGCCCGTGAGCAGGCGCTGCGAGCGTTCCGCAACGGCAAGGTGGACGTGCTGGTGGCCACCGACGTGGCCGCTCGCGGTATCGACATCGACGACGTCACCCACGTGATCAACTACCAGTGCCCCGAGGACGACAAGGCGTACGTGCACCGGATCGGGCGCACCGGACGCGCCGGCAACACCGGGACCGCGATCACCTTCGTGGACTGGGACGACCTGCCGAAGTGGGGCCTGATCAACCGGACCTTGGACCTGAACATCGGCGAGCCGCCGGAGACCTACTCCTCGTCGGCGCACCTGTACTCCGACCTGAAGATCCCCGAGGGCACCAAGGGCCGGCTGCCCCGTGCGGCGCGGACCCGTGCCGGACTCGGGGCCGAGCAGGTCGAGGACCTGGGCGAGACCGGCAACTCGGCCGGTAAGAGCAAGAGCCCGGACCGTGCTGGCCCAGCAGGCGGTCGCGGCCATGGCGACGGCGGTGGCCGAGGTGAGGGACGCCGTCGGGGTGGACGCTCCGGAGGACGTTCCGGGGAGGGCCAGGCCGGCGGCGGACACGCCGACGGTGAGCGCCCCGGTGGTCAGCGCCGCCGGCGTCGGCGCCGTACCCGCGGCGGCCGCCCCGCCGAGTAAGTCACGCAGCACCGGTGGGGCGGGCGTCGATCTCACAATCGATGCCCGCCCTACCGTGGTGTGCGATCAGGTCTCCCCCGGCGGGAAGTAGAACTGGGGCGCCGACTCCGGCCCCTCGCTGCGAGGTTGCAGGGCGCCGATCCGCCCGTCCCGCGGCTCCGGGAAGATCAGGGCATTGAGCTCGCTCGGATCCCCGGGGGCACAGGCGGTCCTCGCGGCAACGCGCACGCTCCCGGTGGCCGGGTAGCAGGAGACGACGAGTTCGGCGTAGCGGTCGTCACCGCGCACGATCAGCGCGTGCTGGGCACGTTCCCCAGAGCCGTACGACTCAGCGTTCGGTGCCAGCCCTGCGCCGCGGAGCATGGTGAGCGCCTGGGCCATGACCTCCTCCGCCGGCCGGCCAGTCCGCACGTGCCGCAGGTACTGGAAGTGGTATCGCGCCGGTCCCTCAGGATGGTCCGGGCATCGTTGCGCGAAGGCGCCGTACTGCGCCTGACCCACGGCCCACTCGCCCTCGTGGACGCTCATCAGGAGTGCGTGCAACTGCCCCTGATAGGCGTGGAACAGGTCGGCGGCGCCCTCGTAGAGCACGCCTGCGGTAGGACCGTCAATCGTCTGGGACATCACTCATCACCAATCCGCAGCACGACTGCTGCATGCTGCCTCACCATGGGACCGCCGGGGTGCTCACCGGCGGCCACCGGAAGGAGTCCTTCACGAGTTCCACGCCGTCCTCGATGACGTTCTTGCCGGTCTCGACGACGTCGTCCACGGACTCCCAGAACCCGCCCTCGCTGCCGACGCCGTCGGTCACGGTGCCCGGCTCACCGTGGGCGACGATCTGCTCGATGTTGTAGAGGGACTCGCTCCCGTCGCTCAGATAGCCGTCCGCACCCTGGGCCGAGTGTCCCTCGGTGGGATGCAGGTACTCGCCGTCCTTGTCGGTCGCGAGCGTCCCGTCGGGGTCGCGGGCATAGCCACCGTCGCTGTCGAACTCCGTCGCACCCGGAAGGCCCTCGGGGCCCACTCGGTCCCCGCCCCAGAGCGTGACGTGCCGGCCGATCCGCGCCCACGGGTCGTCCGGGGACAACGAGGCGTACAGGTCCGGGCCGTCGTTCAGGTTGGCGAGCAGGGCCTCGTCGTTCGGGAAGCCGGCCGATCCGACGGCGATGAACTGGTCCACGCCGTGCCCACCCGGTTCGGAGCCGATCGCGAGCGCCGCGGTGGTGCTTCCGTAGGAATGGGCGATCACCGCGTTCTCGGCATCGGGATGGACGGTCTGGAGACCGTCCAGGAAGGTGCTCAACGAGGCGGCCCCGTCCTCAGCCCGATCCAGGAACGGCTCCTCCAGCTTCGAGGGTGTGTCATATCCGAACCACACCACGGTGGCCGATTCAGCCGCGGCGTCGGCCGCCTCGACGCCCTCGTTCAATGCCCGCGCCGATGCGCCCCAGCTGGGCATCCCGGTCACGCTGGCATCCATCCCCGGCACCAGCACGTTGAGGTCCGTGGCGCCGGCAAGGTCGCCGTAGGCGAGGGCCGCCGTCACCTGCTCGGACCCGTCCGGATCGAAGGAGACGAGCCACGCGTCGTTTCCTTCCACCTCGGCCTCCAGTGCAGCGAGGTCCGGCGGTACGGGCTCGCCTGCGGCAGCGATGGCCCGCTCGAGCTCAGCCACGTTGGCCGCGTGCCGCACGTCATACGGGATTCCGTCCAGGTTGCCGATGATCTCCGGACGGCGGCCGCTCAGTTCCGCTCGCGCGCCCGGTCCGAGCTGCTCCCAGTAGGCGGCCACCTCGGCAGGGGTGTCACAGGCGAGGAGGCCCGCCAGTGCGTCCCGCGCCTCGGAGGTGAGCGCGGTGCCGGTGCCCTCGGCGAGCGCCGTGAGTGCCTCGTCGTAGGCCTCGTCCCACGCGGCGTAGTGCTGCTCGTAGGTCTCCCACAACTCGTCGAGCGCGCTCCTGCAGCCCTCGCGCGCCTCATCGGCCTCCTGCAGCCTCGAGTGCGCGGTCGCCGACGCCTCCTCATCGTCGCCGCGCGCGGACCACAGAGCGGCCAGCGCCGCCTCCTGGTACTCCACATCGGCCGCCTGCCAGGCAGCATGGGCGTCCTCGACGTCACCGATCACATCGTTGGCGCTGCTCGCGGAGGTGTCGTAGGCCTCGGCGTAGTCGGCGAGCACCCGCACCAGCAGCTCGGCCGCCGCGATGTCCGTAGCAAGCGCCAGGAGCAGGTCGGCGGCGTCGTCGCGGGCCCTGGTCACCGACTTGCCGGTGCCGGGGAGCTCCATGGTCTGCTCCGCGGCGGATCGGACGTCGTCCTGCCGATCAGCCAGCCGCCCGATGGCGCTGCTCCACCACCGCATGTCCCCGGCACTGCCGTCGATCTTCTCCAGCGGAAAGCCTCGGTTCGGCGAGGTGAGTGACACGTGCTGCTACTTCCCGAACAGTTCGTCGTCGAGCATGCCGAAGTCGTCAGCAATGGCCTGCACGTTCGCGCTCAGGGTGGATGCGGCCACGGACCGGTTCAAGGCAGTATCGCGGAGCGTCTCGATCTGCCCCCGCACGGCCAGTCGTAGACCGGCTCGACCAGCCGGGTTCTCGATGCCGAACCCCTCGCCGGTGAGGTCGGCCCGCGCCTGGTCGAGCTCGCTCACGGCCCGGCTCATCGCCGCGGCGGATCCCTCCAGCTCGGCTTTGAAGATGTCGACGTCGCCCACCAGGTCCTCTCCCGTTGCGCCTTCGTGATCGACGCTAGAGGCAGGCCCCGGCCTGCACGATGGGGAGATCTCCCCAACGACGCTGTCAGCCGGCGAGGATGAACGCCCGGACGGCGTCAGCGATGAGCTGCACCGCGATCGCCGCGAGGAGCAGCCCGGCGATCCGGGTGACCAGGATGGTGCCGCCCTCGCCGAGTACCCGGTGGATGATCCCGGCGAACCGCATCGCCAGGAACAGGCACAGGTGCACCCCCACGATCGCCGCGACGATCGCCACCCACTCGGGCAGGCTTCCCTCAGAGCGCTGCACAGCGAGCATGGCGGCAACGATCGCACCCGGGCCCGCCAGCAGCGGAGTGCCGAGCGGCACCAGGGCCACGTTCACCTTGCCCGACGGCGAGGGTTCTTCGGCCTTACCGGTGAGCAGGTCCAAGGCCACCAGCAGGAGCAGCAACCCGCCCGAGGCCTGCAACGCCGGCACAGAGATGTTCAGGAAGCTCATCAGATGCTGCCCGAACAGCATGAACGCCACGATCACACCAAAGGCCACGCTCACTGCCTGCAGAGCGGCCTTGGCGCGCTGCTTCGCCGTCATCGTGGAGGTCAACGCCAGGAACACGGGCACCGTGCCGGGCGGGTCCATGATCACGAACAGGGTGAGGAAGGTGGTGGCGAACAGGGTGCCGTCGATGATTGCGCTCACGGGGTCAGCACCTCCACCGCCCCCTGAGCCGCGATCACCTCGAACACAGCCTCGGACGTGGTGTGCTCGCCGAGCCGGTTCAGCTTCCCGGTGCCGTGATAGTCGCTGGATCCCGTCACCAGGAGACCGAGCTCTGCGGCGAGCGCGGTGAGGTACTCCCGGTCGGCCGCGGTGTGATCGCGATGGTGCACTTCCAGTGCGGCGAGCCCGGCCCCGGCCATCTCCCGGATCATCGACTCGTCCACGACCCGACCACGGGCGCTGGCACGCGGGTGTGCGAACACCGGCACACCTCCGGCCGCCCGCACCAGCTGGACCGCGTCCACCGCGTCCGGAGCCTGGTAGCGCACGTAGTACGGACCTGCCGGGGAGAGCCACGAGGCGAACGCCTCGGCCCGATCAGCCACGTACCCCTTGGCCACCAGCGCGTCGGCGAGGTGCGGGCGGCCGATCGTGGCGCCGTCGGAGGCCTGCGCCTGCACGTCCGCCCAGGTGAGGTCGACGTCCTCGGCGAGGCGGGCCACCATCGCCTGGGCGCGCCCGTCCCGAGATGTTCGCGAAGCCTCCAGCACGGCGTTCAGCGCGGCGTCGTCAGGGTCGTGCAGGAAACTGAGCAGGTGCACACTGATTCCCCCGGCGGTGCAGGAGATCTCGGTCCCTCGGACCAGGCCGACGCCCGCGTCCGGCACGGCGGCGGCCGCTTCCGCCCACCCGGCCGTGCTGTCGTGGTCGGTGAGCGCCAGCACGTCCACCCCGGCCGCGGCCGCCTCATGCACGAGCTCGGTGGGCGTGGAGGTTCCGTCGGACACGCGCGAGTGCGTGTGGAGGTCGATGCGCACGGGCCCCACACTAACCGCCGGTGTCCGGTGAGTGAGACGCTCGGGAGTTTGCGATCATGGGCGCATGGTCTCTTCAGCCGATGAACGCGACGCCGCCCAGCAGCTCTCCGACCGGGGCTCGAACCGCTCCCAGCGCCCCACCTCCGACGCGTTCCGCGCGTTCATCGCCGCCGAGTGGGCGGCGCGTCCTGAGCCGGACGTGGCCCGGGCACCGGTGGCCGACCACGCCGCGGCCCGCCGGGACCGGATCGCCGAGCACTTCGCCGGGGACCGCCTGGTGATCCCGGCCGGCCCGCTCAAGGTCCGCTCGAACGACACCGACTACCGGTTCCGGCCACACACCGCCTTCGCGCACCTCACCGGGCTCGGCACGGACGAGGAACCGGACGCGGTGCTGGTGCTGCATCCTGAGGCCGATGGCGGTCATGAGGCCGTGCTGTACTTCCGTCCGCTCGCCGGGCGGGACACCGAAGAGTTCTATGCCGACGCCCGGTATGGGGAGTTCTGGGTGGGCGCCCGGCCCACCCTGACCGAGTTGGAGGCCCGGACCGGCATCCGGTGCGCGCACATCGACGAACTCGCCGACGCTCTCGCCAAGGACGCCGGGCAGGTGCGCATCCGTGTGGTGCCGGAAGCGGACGACGCCGTGACAGCCCAGGTGCACGCCGCACGCACCTCCTCCGGCCAGGAGATCGACGCCACCTCCACCCAGGCCGAGGACGGCGAGCTCGCCGAGGCCCTCTCCGAGCTGCGCCTGGTCAAGGACGACTGGGAGGTGACCGAGATGCGCCGCGCCGTGGACGCCACGATCGACGGTTTCGCCGAGATCGTGCGGTCCCTCCCCCGCGCCACCGAGCACCCCCGCGGGGAGCGAGTGATCGAAGGAGCGTTCGGCGCCCGCGCCCGGGAGGACGGCAACGGCACCGGGTACGACACCATCGCCGCGGCCGGCGACCACGCCACCACGCTGCACTGGATCCGCAACGACGGCCAGGTCCGCGCCGGGGAGCTGGTGCTGGTGGACGCGGGGGTGGAGGTGGACTCCCTCTACACAGCGGACGTCACCCGCACCCTGCCGGTGGACGGCACGTTCACCGAGGTCCAGCGCCGGATCTACACCGCGGTGCTGGACGCCGCCGACGCCGCCTTCGCTGCCGCGAAGCCCGGTCTGAAGTTCCGGGACGTGCACACGGCTGCGGTGACCGTGCTGGCCGAGCGGCTCGCCGCCTGGGGGTTGTTGCCGGTGGGTGCGGACGTCGCGCTCAGTCCCGCCGGGCAGCAGCATCGCCGGTGGATGCCGCACGGCACCAGCCACCATCTCGGCCTGGACGTGCACGACTGCGCCCAGGCACGCCGGGAGATGTACCTCGACGCCGAGCTGGAGCCGGGGATGGTGTTCACCATCGAACCGGGCCTGTACTTCAAGTCCGACGACCTGGCCGTGCCGGAGGAGTACCGCGGCATCGGGGTGCGGATCGAGGACGACGTGCTGGTGACCGCCGACGGGGTGGAGAACCTCTCCGCCGCGCTGCCCCGCCGCCCGGAGGACGTGGAGGCGTGGATGGCCTCGCTGCGTGACTGACAGCAGCCAGACGCCCGCCCCGGCGCCCGAGCGGGCCGCCGGTGGGGTGCGCGGCCGGCGACGCGTGCTGCCGGCACTGGCCGTAGGGCTGCTCACCACCGCGCTGTACACCGTGTTCTCGGTTCGCCAGTGGTCCCGGTTCACCTCGCCGTCGTGGGACCTGGGCATCTTCACCCAGCTGCTGCGTGCGTACGCCGAGCTGCGCTCCCCGGTGGTGCCGATCAAGGGCGAGGGCTTCATGCTCCTCGGCGACCACTTCCACCCGTTGCTCGTGCTACTCACCCCGGCCTACGCCCTCGCACCGTCCGGCCTCACCCTGCTGGTGCTGCAGAACGCCCTGATCGGCGTCTCCGCGGCGGTGCTCACGGGCTGTGCGGTGCGCCACCTGGGTCGAGTGGGCGGGACCACCCTGGGGATGGCCTACGGGCTGAGCTGGGGGTTGCAGTCCGCCGTGGCGTCGCAGTTCCACGAGGTGGCCCTCGCCCTGCCCTTCCTGACGGCGTCCGGTGCGGCCCTGGTGCGCCGTGACCATCGGGCGGCGGTGCTGTGGGCGCTGCCGTTGCTGGGCATCAAGGAGGACCTCGGCCTGACCCTCACCATGGTGGGGGTGGTGGTGGCCCTGCGCGGCTCACGTCGCCTGGGCCTGCTGACGGCGGCCGGGGGCGTGGCCGCGTTCGTGCTGGTGACCAAGGTGGTGCTGCCTTCCCTGAACCCCGACGGCGTCTGGGACTACGCCGACGACTCCATCCTGGCGACACTCCTGGAAGACCCAGGGGCCGCCGTCGGGGCCCTGTTCACCGGGGCCGGAGCGAAGCTCGGCCTGGTGCTGATGGTGGTGGGGGTGACGGCCTTCCTCGCGCTGCGTAGCCCGATCGTGCTGCTCACGCTGCCCACCTTCGCGTGGCGCCTCACCTCGGACGTGCCGTTCCACTGGAGCACCGACTGGCACTACTCGGCGGTGCTGATGCCGGTGGTCTTCCTCGCCGCGGTGGATGCGGTGCTGGTGCTGCGGCTGCGCCCGTACACCTCATGGATCGGGGCGGGACTGCTGGTGCTCGCCCTGGCGGTCACGTTCCGGTTCCCGCTCTGGCAGCTCACCGATCCGGAGCTCTACCAGCCCGCGTGGAACGCCGACGGTGCCGAGGCCGCACTGGAGGCGGTGCCCGACGGCGCCGTGGTGGCCACCGACATCACCCTGATGGCCTATCTCGCGCCCCGGGCGGAGGTGTATTGGGTGGGCAACGAGGACAACCCGGTGCCCGACCTGGTGGTGGTGAACACCAGCTCGGGGGTGTACGGGGATGCGCCCCCGGAGGACGTGGTGACCTACGCCGAGGCGAAGTTCCCGGGGGTCGAGTTCACTGAGGTGCTCGATCAGGAGGGGTTCGGAGTCGCCGAACGAGCGAGCGGCTGAGCGTTACTGCTGCGGGGGCCGGTCCTCGTGTGGCGGCTGGTGCGCCGGCGGCTGCTGGGGCGAGGGCTGCTGAGCCGGCGGCTGCTGGGCAGGCTGCTGCTCAACAGGCGGATGCTGGGCAGGCGGCTGCGGCTCCTCCGAAGGGCGGGCCACCTGGGTCACCGGGGCGCCCGGCCCGCCCGACTGGCCGTCGGAGCCGAGGCCGTTGAGCACGCGACGGGCTTCACCGGCCTTCTCCTCCAGGCAGAGGATCGCGAACGATCCCGCGACCACCTGGGAGGTCGAGGTGAAGTCGCGCTTCCCACCCGTCATCGCGTAGGCGATCACCGCGAAAAGCATGCCGGCACCCGCACCGATCAGCAGAGCCGGGAGCAGGGTCTGTGCCAGCGTGCCACCGAACAGCAGCAGCAGGATGCCGATGAAGAAGCCGAAGTAGGCACCGGAGCCGGCGCCGCGCAGCGCCACCTTCGGGTAGGTGCGCCGGCCGGTGATCCGCTCCACCATCGTGAGGTCCTTGCCCACGATCGTCACGGCGCTCACCGCAAACTCCTCGTCGGCCAGGTAGTCCACGGCACGCTGGGCCTCCAGGTAGCTGGAGTAGGTGGCGATCTCTTCTCCGCGGGGCTGGTTCCCGGCGCGCGGGTCGGTCGGGCTCATTGCTGGCATGTGTTCATTCTCGCCCAGATTCAGCCGCCATGTCACCCGACGCGAACGCCCTGCTGACATAGGCTGCACCCGTGAGCACCACCACGAGCCGCATCTTCGTCGCGCGCCTCGCCGGCATCGGCGTCTTCGACCCGCTCGGGGACCGTGTCGGCCGGGTGCATGACGTCGTGGTGCTGCTCCGGGTACGTCAAGCACCCCGCGCCGTCGGCCTGGTCGTGGAGGTGCCCGGGAAGCGGCGCGTCTTCCTCCCGCTCTCCCGCGTCACCGCCATCGATCCCGGCGCTGTCATCACGAACGGGTTGCTGAATCTGCGACGGTTCCAGCGCCGGGCCGCGGAGACGCTGGTGATGGGCCAGCTGCTGGACCGCGTGGTCACCCTGCGCGACGGTGGCGAGAAGGTCACCATCCAGGATGTCGGGCTGGAGCAGCAGCGGAACCGGGACTGGCTGGTGACCAAGCTGTTCGTGCGGCAGGAACGGCACAGCAGCGGGCGCCGGCTCTTCATGCGAGGGCAGGGCCAGGTGGTGGACACCGCCGAGGTGACCGGCCTGGCGCCGTCGGCGGAGCAGCAGGGCGCCGCGGCGCTGCTGGCCACGATGGACGACCTCAAGCCCGCCGACCTCGCCGACGTGCTGCACGACCTGCCCGAGCGCCGACGCAAGGAAGTCGCCGCGGCACTGCCCGACGTCCGCCTGGCGGACGTGCTCGAGGAGCTCGGTGACGAGGACCGGGTCGCGATCCTCTCCGCCCTGACCGCTCAACGCGCGGCGAAGGTGCTCGACGAGATGCAGCCCGATGACGCCGCCGACCTGATCGCCGAGCTGCCCACGCAGAAGGCGAGCGAGCTGCTCGAGCTGATGGAGCCCGACGAGGCCAAGGACGTGCGCCGCCTCCTCATCTACGACGAGGACACCGCCGGTGGTCTGATGACCACCGAGCCGATCATCCTCTCCCCCGAGACGTCGGTGGCCACCGCGCTCGCGCACGCCCGCCGGCAGGACGTCACCCCCGCCCTGGCCGCGATGATCTTCGTGGTGCGCCCTCCGCAGGAGACGCCCACGGGCCGCCTGCTCGGGGTGATCCACCTGCAGCGGATGCTCCGCGAAGCCCCGCACGAAGCGATCGGTGGTCTGCTGGACAAGGATGTCGAAGCCGTCGACCCGCACGCGCCGATCGGACGGATCACCCGGCTGCTGGCCACGTACAACCTGACCGCACTTCCCGTGGTGGACGAAGATCGCCGGCTCCTCGGTGCGGTGAGCGTGGACGACGTTCTCGACCAACTGCTGCCCGACCACTGGCGGGAGGCGGACGACGAGGTGACCGACGCCGCATTGGGAGGCCAGAATGTCTGACCGCCTGGACACCCCGCTGAAGATCCGGCGCCGGCTCATCCCCCGCCGTCGGAACAAGGACTCCTTCGGCAAGTTCGCCGAAGCCATCGCGAGGTTCATCGGCACCCCGCGGTTCCTGCTCTACATGACGGTGTTCTGCGGCGTCTGGCTCGGCTGGAACTCCCTCGCCCCGGTGGAGCTGCAGTTCGACCAGCGCGCCCAGAACTTCACGCTGCTCACCTTGATGCTCTCCCTGCAGGCCTCCTACTCGGCTCCCTTGATCCTGCTCGCGCAGGACCGGCAGACCGACCGGGACCGGGTGGCCGCCGAGCAGGACCGGCAGCGGGCCGAGCGCAACCTCGCCGACACCGAGTTCCTCGCTCGCGAGATCGCCGCACTGCGGATGGCGATGAACGATGTGGCCACCCGGGACTTCCTGCGCAGCGAGCTGCGCACTCTGCTGGAGGAGATCCAGGCCGAGCGGGAGGACTCCTCCGACCAGGACGTGGGCCGGGACACACCCACGAACTCCGGGGTGGATCGACGACCGTAGACTCGGGGTATGTCTGAGTTGATCGCACGCGTCCGCGAGGCCATGACCTCGGTGCTCGACCCGGAGATCCGGCGGCCGATCACCGAGCTCGACATGGTCAGGGACGTCGAGGCGTCCGAGGGCCCGGACGGCGCAGCCGTCACCGTCACGATCGCCCTGACCACCTCCGGGTGCCCGCTGCGCGAGACGATCACCCGCGACGTCACCAACGCCGCGAACGCCGTCGAAGGGGTCGCGCGGACCGAGGTGTCGATGACGGTGATGACCGACGAGGAGCGCACCGCCCTGCGCACCAAGCTGCGCGGTGGGATGGCCGAACCGGTGATCCCGTTCTCACAACCGGACAACCTCACCAAGGTCTACGCCGTCGCCTCGGGCAAGGGCGGGGTCGGCAAGTCCACGGTGACGGCGAACCTCGCCGCCGCGATGGCCGCCGACGGTCTCAAGGTGGGCGTGGTGGACGCCGACGTGTACGGCTTCTCCCTGCCCCGCATGCTGGGCGTGGAGCTGCCGCCCACCAAGGTGGACGACATGATCCTTCCGCCGGTGGCCGGGGACGTGAAGGTGATCTCCATCGGGATGTTCACCGAGCCGGGCCGGGCCGTGGTGTGGCGGGGACCGATGCTACATCGCGCCCTGCAGCAGTTCCTCGCGGACGTGTTCTGGGGTGACCTGGACGTGCTGCTCCTCGATCTGCCGCCCGGCACCGGGGACATCGCCATCTCCGTGGCGCAGCTGCTGCCGAACGCCGAGCTGCTGGTGGTGACCACCCCGCAGCTCGCCGCCGCCGAGGTGGCCGAGCGTGCCGGTGCGATGGCGCAGGCCACGCAGCAGAAGGTGGCCGGGGTGATCGAGAACATGTCCTGGCTGGTGCAGCAGGACGGGAGCCGCCTGGAGCTGTTCGGGTCCGGTGGCGGTCAGCGGGTCGCCGACCAGCTCACCGCCACGCTCGGTAGTGACGTGCCGTTGCTGGGTCAGGTCCCGATCGAGGTGGAACTGCGTGAGGGCGGCGACAGCGGTTCCCCGCTGGTCACCTCCACCGATCACTCCGAGGCGGCCGACGTGCTGCGGGAGGTCGCCCACACCCTCGGCACCCGTCAGCGTGGGCTCGCCGGACGCAAGCTCTCCATCTCGCCGGTCGGCTGAACCCGCCTCACCGCGGTGGCGGGAACTCAGGTCGCTTCGTCGTCGTAGGGGGCGCCGTTCGCGAGCGGGTCGACCGGTTCGACTGTGTCGGTCGCGTCGCTGTCGGTCGCGGTGGTCGTGGCACCCCCGCTTGCAGCTGCCTCGTCGGTGGTGTCATCCTCGCCCGCACTCGATCCGGTCGCCGGCTTCGACGTGGTGCTCGAGGAGCGAATGGAGGAACCGGTCTTCGTCGCCGTGCCGCTCGGCTTGGTGGGCTTCTCGTCGTCCAGCAGTGCGTCGCGCACGATACGGCGCGGGTCGTACTGCCGGGGGTCGAGCTTGCTGAAGTCGAGGTCGGCAGCCTCCGGGCCGAGCTCTTCCTTGATCGTCGCGGTCGCCCCACGCGCCATGTCCCGCAACGTCCGGACCAGCCGGGCCAACTGCTCGGCATAGGTGGGCAACCGCTCCGGACCGATGAGCAGCACGGCGAGAACGGCCACGATGGCGATCTCTTCAAACCCAAGTTGCACACCCGAAGCCTATGGCACGTACCGAGTGCTCCTCACCCATGGGCTCATCGTTGCTCGCTGACGCGCTCTCCGAGCACCACATCCACGTCGCGCTCCTGCTCGCCTTCCCGCACGGTGAGGGTGATCGTCTCCCCCGGCGCACGCGCGCGGATCTTCACGATCAGCTCGTCCGGTGAGGTCACCGGTTCACCATTGATCGCCACGATCACATCGCCCGGTTCCAGACCTGCGTCGTCAGCCGGGCCGTCGGGGACGATCGCCTCCAGGTCGTCCGCGTCATCGGTCAGGACCTGCACACCCTCGCCGCTGTACCGCCCGTTCAGGGTGGCCCCGATGATCGGGTAGCTGGCCTGGCCGGTATCGATCAGCTGTTGTGCGGTCCGCCGCACCTGCGTGCTCGGGATCGCGAAACCGAGGCCGACGCTGCCGGCCGAGGATCCCACCTGAGCCGTGGAGGCGATGGCTGAGTTCACGCCGATCACCTCACCCGCGGCATTCACCAAGGGGCCTCCGGAGTTACCGGGGTTGATCGCCGCGTCGGTCTGGATGGCGTTCAGGAACGAGCTCCCTTCCTCCCCCGGGATACTCACCGGCCTGTTCAGCGCACTGACGATCCCAGCGGTGACCGTGCCCTCCAGGCCCAGTGGCGCACCGATCGCTACCACCGGATCGCCGACACGCAACCCGTCCGAGTCACCGAGCAGCAGCGGGGTCAGGTCGGTGCGTTCCACCTGCAGGACGGCCAGGTCGTAGTCCACCGTGGAGCCGACCACGTCTGCCGGCTCCTGACTGCCGTCGGCCAGCACGACCGTGACCTCGTCAGCGGCGGCGATCACGTGATGATTCGTGACGACGTACCCATCCTCGCGGAGCACGAAGCCACTTCCTGACCCGCCTTGCCCGGCGCCACTGGTGCGGATGTAGACGGTGCTGGGCAGCACGTCGGCAGCGATCCCCGCCACTGAGCTCTCGTCCAGGTCGGCAGGACTGGGACGATCGCTCGTGGGTGCAGCGGTCGGCAGCGGCCGCGACTGTGGTTCGTCGAAGAGCTGCACACCACCGATGGCTCCGGCGATCAGGCCGACCAGCAGGCTCAGCACCATCAGCAGCACCACCATTCCCCCCGCGACACCGCGCCGGCCTCGTCGGCCACGGTCGGGGCGCTCTCCCGCGTCCCGTGCTGTGCTCCCGTCCGCGGGCACCGTCGGCGAGGGCTGGGGGCGCTGGGCTGGTGCCGACGATGCTGCGGGCGGGTGCCAGGCCGCGGAGCCGTGCCCCTGTGCCGGCCCGTGCGGCTCCTGCGGGGCGGTCACGAGCCGGCGAGCAGGACGTGCAGACCGTTCGCCATCCGGTCCACGACACCGGGGTCGTCGTTCTCGGCCATCCGCACGATCACCTCGTGCGCCGCCGTCGGGTCCGGGCCGGAGGACACGGCCACGACGGACCCGCCGCACTGGAGGATCCACCAGTCCTCGGCCACCAAGTAGGCCTCGTGCTCGCCCACCTGGACCGGTTCGAGGGCTGCGATCATCGATGTGTCGAGCACCCCGCGCTGCTCCATCACGTGCACGACCGCCTGACCGGAGACGAGGTCCAGCTGCAGCACCTGACCGCCGGCGTCAGCGCTCTCGGCGACGCTGACGTTCTCCACCCGCATCCCGGCCGGGAGGTCGCTGGGGGTAGACCACCCGGAGGTACTCATCCAGTCCAGGACCGTGCCGGAGATCTCGTCGCCGCTGCCGTCCGAGGCGGTGCTCGCGGTGGAGGGGGCATTCGCCAGGCCTGGCATCGCCGTCAGGCCGACCGGATCCTTGATGGTCGGCACCATGGCGGTGAGGTCGTCCACCTGGCGCTGCTGCCCGCCGAGCACGAACAGGGCCACGGCGAACACGCCCGCCGAGGCGAGCGCACCGGAGATCACCCGTACCCGGGTACCGCGCACGGCACGCTCGACCTCTCCCGTTCCGGTGTTCAGCCGACCGGGCGAGGCGTCCGGGATGCTCAGGGCCAGCAGCTTCTCGGTGAGGTCTGGGTTGACCGGGACCGCTCGAGCGGCGCGTGCGGCGTCTCGGCAGGACCGCTCGGCCTCGACCTGGGCACGGCACGCTTGGCACTGCGCGAGGTGCTGTTCTGCCTTGGCCACCCGCGCAGCGGAGAGCTGTCCGTCGACGAACGGGGAGACGAGCGGTCCCAGATGGCTCATCCGGCGCCTCCGGGAGACACCGGTGAGAGGACGGGAGTTGTGGCGGCCGGAGCGTCGTGTTCGGGTCCGGGCCCGACGAGCAGACCACCGTCCGGGGCGCCGGGTGCACGGTGCGCCAATACCTTGCGCAACTGAGCCCGGCCCCGGTGGATCCGCGAGCGCACGGTCCCCATGGAGATGCCGAGGGTTGCCCCGATCTCCTCGTAAGAGAGACCTTCGATGTCGCACAGCACCACGGCCGCACGGTATTGCGGCTTGAGCCCGTCCAGGGCCGCTTGGATGTCGGTGTCGAGGTTCTCGTGCTCGTACCGGCGCTCGGGAGACCCCGCCTCGCCGGTGGCCGGGACCCGCTCGGCAGCGGGGCCCAGGGCGTCGAACCGGATGCGCTTCTTGCGGCGCTGGCCGTCCAGGAACAGGTTGGTGGTGATCCGGTGCAGCCACCCCTCGAAGGTGCCCGGAGCGTATGAGCTCAATGAGCGGAACACCCGCACGAACACTTCCTGGGTCAGGTCTTCCGCATCTGCCCGGTTACCGGTGAGGCGGTAGGCAAGCCGATAGACCCGATCGGAGTTCTCGCGCACCACCTGCTCCCAGGTGGGCGGTTGCCAGCCCGTTGTGGCGTCCGCGGTCTGGTCCGGGTCGCCGTCGGTCGTGACAGAAGTAAGCGTGTCCATGTCACCGTCCATCGTAGAGGCAGTACCTGAGAACTTCCTGGGAGAGGACCGACGGCGCCACTCACCGCGAGAAGCGACCCGCCGCCTGGCCGGGCACGCCGCGTGCGAGACGGGGCATCGGCGCTACCATCGAGGTCACCGACTATCACCGACAGTTTCGTTCCGGCTCCGCCGGCACCTTCCGGGAGGCCCACCATCGCTGCCGACAAGGCCCAGAGCTGGGCCTACACCGAGGACTTCCTCACCGAACCCGAGCAGATGCAGGCCGCGCGTGGCCGCGCAGAGGAGTTCGGCATCACCCCGGTCTCGACCGGCACCGGCGCAGCCCTGCGGATGCTCGCCGCTGCGGCGAAGGCTCGAGCGGTGGCCGAGGTCGGTACCGGGACTGGCGTCTCCGGGCTCTGGCTGCTCGAGGGCATGCTCGAGGACGGTGTGCTCACCACGATCGACGTCGAGGTCGAGCACCAGCGCGCCGCCAAGGAGAGCTTCGCTGCAGCCCATGTCCGGCCGACCCGGACGCGCACCATCTCCGGCCGAGCCCTGGATGTCCTCCCCCGGCTGGCGGACACCGCCTACGACATGGTCGTGGTCGACGGGGACCCGGCCGAGGCCGCTGACGACGCCGACCAGGCCGTCCGGATGCTGCGTGCCGGGGGAATCCTCGCCGTCACGGACGCGCTCGCCCGCGACCGGGTCGCCGACCCGGCGCGACGTGACGAGCAGACGGTCGCGATGCGCGAGCTGGGGCGCCGTCTCCGCGAGGACGAACGCCTGATGCCCACGCTGCTCCCGGTCGGCGACGGCCTCCTGGTCGCGATCCTGCGCTGAGGCGCCGCTCCCCACCCCGCCGAGCACCACTCCCCACCCCGCCGAGCACCACTCCCCACCCCGCCGAACGCAACTGTGTGCGGCGTCTGATGCGGGAAACGCCGCACAACATTGCGTTCGGCGCTGGGTGGACGGCCGCAGCATAGGGGTGAGCGCGGGCTGGAGCTCTTACTGGCCCAGCGATTGCAGCCAACGGAACAGCAGGCGCGCGCCGAATCCGGTCGCCCCTTCGCTCACCTCGTGCTCCGCCTTGGGTGAGCGGCCAGGGCCGGCGATGTCCAGGTGCGCCCACGGCTGCTCCCCCGCGAAATGCTGCAGGAACAGGGCCGCGGTGATGGAGCCACCGCCGACCGTGGCGTCGGTGGCGATGTGGGACAGATCAGCCACCGAGGACTCGAGGGCGCGACGGTACTCGGGCACCAGCGGCATCGGCCACACCTGCTCGCCGGTGCGTTCGGCCGCCGTCTGCAGACCAGTGGTGAGCACGTCGTCGGTGGCATACAGCGCTGCGTGCCGCTTGCCCAGACCAAGGCTCGCTGCGCCGGTCAACGTGGCCACGTCCACGAGCGCTGCCGGGGCGTAGGTCGCTCGCGCCCACGCCATCGCGTCGGCGAGCACCATGCGCCCTTCGGCATCGGTGTTCCCGATCTCCACGGTGGTGCCGTCGACCATCTCGACGACGTCGCTGGGCCGGTAGGACGCGGCGCCGATGGCGTTCTCGGCCAACGGCAGTACTGCCACCACCCGCACCGGAAGCTGGGCACGTGCGGCGCCGAGGACGGTGCCCAGCACAGCCGCGGCACCGGCCATGTCCGTCTTCATCGGGATCATCGCCTCGCGTGGTTTCAGCGAGATGCCACCGGTGTCATAGGTGATGCCCTTGCCCACCAGCACCACAGGTGCCGAGTCGTCGGCTCCCGGGGCTCCAGGGTGCTCCACGGTCACCAGGCGCGGTGGACTGTCGGAACCACCGCCGACGGCGAGGATCCCGCCGAAGCCGTGCTGTGCGAGCCAGGTCTCGTCCCGGGACTGCACAAGTAGTCCGGTCCCCTCGGCGAGCTCGGCCGCTTGCTCGGCCATCCACTGCGGGTTCTTCACGTTCGACGGCGTCGCCGCGAGGCGACGAGCCACCAGCGTGGTCTCCGCTGCGATCGCCCCGTCGGCGACCGCAGCATCGAGATCGACCGCTGCGCCGCACAATGTCAGTGCTGCCAGTGACGCTGATCTCGTGACCGCCGATCCCTGAGACGGGGGCGCGTAGGCGCCCAGCAGCACGCCTTCGACCAGGGCGGAAGCATCGCCGTCGAGCAGATCGGCAAGCACCAGGACGGCATGCTCCTGCCCCACCGAGGTCGTGGCCAGTGCCGCACCGGCGCGGCGTGAGGAACGGTCCGACCCGTCCCCGATCCCGAGGAACACGACCCTGCGCGGCAGGCCCGCCCAACGCTCGAGGCGGGGCAACGACACCACGACGGACTCACCGGCCCTGCCGGTGACGCCCGCTGTGCCGGCCCACTCGGCAAGGTCGATGTCGTACCCATGCACCCCGGCGACGCGCAGGGAGTGCTCCCCTGCGCCGTCGGGCATGGCCGGGGCGACGGCGAGCGCAAGCGTGGCGTCCTCACCCCATGCGCTCAGGTCGTCCGAGCCGGGAGTGGCAGGTCCTACGGTGAGTGTGGGGGCGTGAACCATCCTCAGCCGGCGACGGCGGAGAGCGCAGCGCTCAGTTCGTCCGCCTCGCCGGGCTTGAGCTCGACCACGAGACGACCACCACCTTCGAGCGGCACGCGCATGATGATCCCACGGCCCTCCTTGGTGACCTCGAGCGGTCCGTCACCGGTTCTGGGCTTCATGGCGGCCATGGGGTTACTCCCTGTTCTGAGTGCGTGATGCGCCCTCGGTGGTCGCGGGCGTGATCTCCCCTGACGACCCACCTGTGGTGCGGTTCATGTCCCATTCTATGCCAGGTGTGACGCGGGACTCCATCATCTCGGCCTGGTCAGGGTCGGAGGGGTCGTCGAAGGTCACCTGCCACTGCCCGCTGGAGACGGCCACCGCGACGCACGCGACGAATGCGCATACACCGAGCAGCATCCAGGTGATGGCCGTGACCCAGATCATCGGGTGCTCACTCGGGACCGGCGGCACCGGCGCGCGCCGCAGCATCGGCGGCCGCAGCCATCTCCTGGCGGCGGCGGCTCCGGTTCGCCTTGACCACCACATCCACGGCCTCGGCCGGGTCGTCGGTGAGGTGCACCAGATCCAGGTCGTGCTCGGAGATCGTGCCGCGACCGGCGAGCGAGTGCCGGATCCAGTCCACCAGGCCGCCCCAGAACTCGGTGCCCACGAGCACGATCGGGAACCGCTTCACCTTCTTCGTCTGCACCAGAGTGAGCGACTCGAACAGTTCGTCCATGGTGCCGAAACCACCGGGGAGCACGATGAAACCTTCGGAGTACTTCACGAACATCGTCTTGCGAGCGAAGAAGTACCGGAAGTTCACACCGAGGTCGACGTACTCGTTGAGGCCCTGCTCGAACGGGAGCTCGATCCCCAGCCCTACCGAGATGCCGCCGGACTCGTGCGCCCCCTTGTTGGCAGCCTCCATCACGCCCGGGCCACCGCCGGTGATCACCGCGTACCCGGCGGCAGTGATGTTCTGGGCCACCTCTTCGGCGAGTGCGTACTCGGGGTCCTCCGGGCGTGTCCGGGCGGAGCCGAACACGCTCACCGCGGGGCCGAGCTCGGCAAGCGCGCCGAAGCCCTCCACGAACTCGGACTGGATCCGCAGCACCCGCCACGGGTCGGAGTGCACCCAGTCGGCACCCTCGGAGGGCTCGAGGAGTCGCTCATCGGTGGTCTTCTCCGGGATCTGCCGGCCCCGAAGCTGCACCGGGCCCTTCCAGTAATTGTGCTTGCGGTCAGCGGTCATTGTGGGCTCCTCTTCTCGCCCGGGCCGTGAGCCGGGGCGGTCAACCACGCAGCCAGGGCGGCTGCACACTGTCGGATCTGCTCGGTGGGGACGTGCTCGTCGTCGGCGTGGGCGAGCGAGGGGTCGCCGGGGCCGAAGTTGACGGCGGGGACCCCCAGCTCGCTGAACCGGGCGACATCGGTCCAGCCGTACTTGGGGCCGAGCTCCCCGCCCGTCACAGCGGTGACGGCCTCCAGGAAGTCACGGGCGGCTGGGGAGTCCATCCCGGGCCGGGCGCCCGGTGAGGAGTCGGTCAGTGCGAGCTCGTAGCCGTCGAACAGCTCGCACACGTGGGCATACGCCTGCTCCACGCTCGCCGAGGGCGCGAACCGGTAGTTCACGGTGACCACGCACTCGTCCGGGATCATATTGGTGGCGATCCCGCCACGGATCCCGACGGCGTTCATCCCCTCCCGGTAGACCAGCCCGTCCACCTCGACCTCGCCCGGGCTGTACGCGGCCAGCCGGGCCAGTACGTCGGCGGCGTCGTGGATGGCATTGTGCCCCTTCCAGGCGCGGGCGGAGTGAGCCGTGGTGCCGTGGGTGCGCACCTCCACACGCAGGGTGCCGTTGCAGCCGCCTTCGATGCCCCCGGCGGTGGGTTCACCAAGCACGGCGAAGTCACCGGTCAGCCAGTCCGGGTGGGTACGCACCACGCGGCCGAGCCCGTTCTTCGTCGCTTCGACCTCTTCGTGGTCGTAGAAGACCCAGGTCACGTCGACGCCCGGATCGGTGAGGGTGACGGCGAGGTGCAGCGCGACCGCGACGCCGCCTTTCATGTCCACGGTGCCTCGGCCGGTGAGGATCTCCTCGCCGTCGCGCTGCAGCAGCTGGGTAGGCAGGTTGTCCTGGATGGGCACGGTGTCCAAGTGGCCGGCGATGACGACCCGGCGGTCTCGTCCCAGGTGGGTGCGGGCCACCACGGCGTCCCCGTCGCGGAGCACCTCGAGGTGGTCGGCGCTGAGCAGCAGGTCCTCGACGGCGTTCGCGAGCGCGGTCTCGTTCCCGCTGACGCTGGGGATGTCGCAGATCGCGCGGGTCAGGGTGACAACGTCGACCTCGCGGGGGTCGGGCAGTGCGACTGGCATGACTTGAGCGTAACGATCACACGATGCTTCGACGACCGCCAACGGTCACGATTGCGCAGGTCAGTAGCGTGTGATTGACATCTCGAGTCCGCCGGTCGACCGAAGGGACGCCGATGGCGAATCAGACGATCAATGTGCGTACCTGGTCGAAGCAGGTTCCGGCGTACGGCTTGGCGCTGGGCGACCTCGACCTGTATGTGCTGAAGAACCACGACGAGATCCTGCGCGCCCTCGGGCGTCAACGGGTCACGGACTCCGCTACCACCCGGCGGCTGCTGCGTGCGGTCGCGATCGTGGTGCTGATGATGGCCCCGATCACCGGCGTGAGCACGCTCGGTGGTGCGGGCCGGTTCGGGGACGGGTTGGACGACTCTCTGGGGGTGCCCGTGACCGCGTGGGCGTTCGCGGTCGCCGTGGTCGGGGTGGTAGTGGTCGCCGTTCGGTGGCTGCGCAGCGACCGGCACGCCGCGCCGGTCGAGATCGTGTACTTGGCGGGCACGATCGTCTGCGGCGGTCTCGCCCTCCTGCAGTTGGAGACGGTGCGGGGAGTGGACATCGCCGCCTTCGCCGTGCCCTCCCTCCCGGTCTGGGTGGCGTCCGCCGCGGCGGCGATCATCCTTGCGGCGATCGTGCTCGGGTCCCGTGGGCGCCGGGTGCCCATCCCGGACCATTTCCGCACGATCGGCACCCCGGACCAGCGCACCGCTGCCGAACTCATCGATGCCCTGGATCCACGGGAGCGCGAGAAGCTGCTCGACGACCGCCGTCGGGCGATCCGACGGCTGCGTGAGCGGGGCCTGATCGGTGCCGACGACGCCACCCAGCTGGAGTCGGTGCCGTTGGGTGAGTCGACGAGCATCGGCTGAGGCCGAGGGTGTGCTACCCGCGGGCGTCGTGCAGTGTCCTGGCGGCCTCAGCGATCGACCCGGACAGCGACGGGTACACGGTGAACGCCCCCGCGATCTGGTCCACGGTGAGCCGGTTGGAGATGGCCAGCGTGATCGGGAAGATCAGCTCGCTCGCCCTCGGCGCTACCACCACGCCCCCGATCACTGTGCCGGAGGATCGGCGAGAGAACAGCTTCACGAAACCTTCATTGATCCCCTGCATCTTTGCGCGTGGGTTGCGGGCCAAGGGCAGAGTGGTTACGGCGCCGTCCACCGCGCCGGAGTCGATCTTGTGCTGCGGGATTCCCACGGTGGCGATCTCCGGGGCGGTGAAGATGTTTGCCGAGACCTGCCCGAGGTCGAGCGGGGACACCGCGTCGCCGAGGGAGTGCCACATGGCGATCCGCCCCTGCATGGCTGCGACGGAGGCCAGCGGCAGCACCCCGGTGCAGTCGCCCGCGGCGTAGACCCCGCGCACCGTGGTGCGCGAGACCCGGTCCACCTGGATGTGGCCGCGCTCGTTCACCGCCACCCCGGTCTCGGCCAGGCCGAGGTCCTCGGTGTTCGGCACCCCACCCACGGCGATGAGGCAGTGCGAGCCGCTGACCATGCGCCCGTCGGCCAGCTCAACCTCCACCCCGTTCTCGGTGCGGCGTGCAGATGCCGCGCGGGACCGGGAGAGCACCTCCATGCCGCGGCGCTTGAAGACCTGCTCGATCAGCTCGGCGGCGTCGGCGTCCTCCCCTGGCAGCACCCGGTCCCGGCTGGAGACCAGCACCACGTCGGCACCGAGGGCGTTGTAGGCGCCGGCGAACTCGGCGCCGGTCACCCCGGAGCCGACCACGATCAGCCGTTCCGGGATCTCGGTGAGGTGGTACAGCTGCGTCCAGGTGAGGATGCGCTCTCCGTCCGGTTGCGCCGTCGGGAGTTCACGCGGGCGGGCTCCGGTGGCGAGCAGCACCACATCGGCGGGGAGTTGCATGTCCCCGTGCGCGGTGGTGGCGATCACCCGGTGCGGCCCGTCCAGGCGGCCGGTGCCGTCCACCAGGCGCACCCCTTCGCGCTCCAGGCGGGTGTGGATGTCGGTGCTCTGCTTGTTCGCGAGGGCGACCACGCGGGCGTTCACGGTGCTGAAGTCGGCCGTGTAGGAGATCGCCTCCTCCCCGCGCGGCCGGATGCCGAGTTCGCTGGCGCTCTCGGTGAGGGTCATCCATTCGGCGGTCGCGATGAGCGTCTTGGAGGGCACCACGTCGGTGAGCACGGCCGACCCACCGACCCCTTGGCGCTCCACCAGCGTGACGTCGGCACCGAGCTGACGGGCCACCAGCGCGGCCTCGTATCCCCCGGGGCCGCCGCCGATGATGACGACGCGGGAGCCTTCGCGGGTGCTCGAGCGGCCCACGCCACTGCTCTGTTCGGATGGTGCAGGTGCATCGGGTGTGGAGGTCACCCGTTCATTGTGCACGGTGGGCGGTATCTTCGGGCATGTGAGTGAGAACGCGAGCACCGACCCTGCACATGCGGTCGTGGACCTGGATGATCCCGGCACCGACCCGTTCGAGGCGGCCGCTCAGGCGGCGCGCACCATCGCCGCACGCAGCGGGGTGGACCGGCACGACATCGCCCTGGTGCTCGGATCGGGCTGGGGCCCGGCGGCCGACGTGCTCGGGGAGACAGTGGCCGAGATCGATGCCGGCGAGGTGCCGGGGTTCTCTCGTTCCGGCGTGCCCGGTCATTCGGGCACGCTGCGCTCGATCCGGTACTCCGACCACGCCGGCATCACCCGACATGCCCTCGTGCTGGGTGCGCGGACGCATTTCTACGAGGGCCGCGGGGTGCGCCGGGTGGCGCACGGGGTACGCACGGCCGCTGCCGCCGGCGCGCAGACCGTGGTGCTGACCAACGGGTGCGGTGGGCTGCGCCCGGAGTGGGTTCCCGGTACCCCGGTGCTGCTCAGCGACCACATCAACCTCACCGCCGCCTCCCCGCTGGAGGGTGCGACGTTCGTGGACCTCACCGACCTGTACTCCCCCCGGCTGCGGGAGATCGCCCGCGAGGTGGACCCCAGCCTGGCCGAGGGCGTGTACTGCCAGTTCCGCGGGCCGCACTACGAGACCCCGGCCGAGGTACAGATGGCCAGGCGGATCGGTGGGGATCTGGTGGGCATGTCCACAGCCCTGGAGGCCATCGCGGCCCGGCACGCGGGTCTGGAGATCCTGGGGATCTCCCTGGTGACGAACCTGGCCGCCGGGATCTCCGCCCAACCGCTCTCCCACGCCGAGGTGATCGAGGCAGGGCAGGCGGCCGCACCCCGCATCTCGGAGCTGCTGGCGCAGATCGTGCGCCGGGCGGTGCCATGAGGCCCGATGACGCGCTGCTGAGCCAGGTGCGCACGTGGATCGAGGACGACCCGGACCCTGCCACCGTCGACGAGCTGCGCGAGTTGCTCGGCTACGCCGAGGGGGGCGGGGTCGAGCCGAGCGAGCGGGAGCAGGCGCTCGATGCGTTGGCCGACCGGTTCTCCGGACCACTCACCTTCGGCACGGCGGGCCTGCGCGGCCGCCTCGGCGCCGGCCCGCACCGGATGAACCGCGCCGTGGTGATCCAGGCTGCGGCCGGCCTGACGGCGTACCTGCACGAGGTCCTGGATGGTGCTGCTCCGGTGGTGGTGATCGGCTACGACGCGCGCTACGGCTCCGCGACGTTCGCCCGGGACACCGCGGACGTAGTCGCGGCTGCCGGTGGACGGTCCGTGCTGCTGCCCGAGGCGCTGCCCACCCCGGTGCTGGCGTTCGCCGTCCGCGAGCTCGGCGCGGACGCCGGTGTGATGGTGACGGCCTCGCACAACCCTCCCGAGGACAACGGGTACAAGGTCTACCTCGGTGGCCGGGTGATCACCGACGCCGGCCAAGGTGCGCAGATCGTGCCGCCGGCGGATGAACGGATCGCGGCGCAGATCGCCGCGGTGCCATCGGTGGCCTCCGTGCCGCGCAGCGCCGAGGAGGGCGACCGGCAGGGCGGTTCGGTGGAGATCGCGGAGCGTTCACTGGTGGACGCCTACGCCGATCGCGCGGCAAGCCTGGTCACCGCGCCGGCGCCGGCGTCGGCGCGTGCTGGGCTGAGCATCGTGCTGACCCCCATGCACGGGGTAGGAGGGGCGCTCGCAACCCGGGTGTTGCGTGCGGCCGGTTTCACCACGGTGCACCTGGTGCGCGAGCAGGCCGAGCCCGATCCCGACTTCCCCACGGTCGCGTTCCCGAACCCGGAGGAACCGGGCGCGCTCGATCTGGCGTTCGCGACCGCTCGGGCGAACGGCGCCGACCTGGTGCTGGCGAACGACCCGGACGCCGACCGCTGCTCGGTCGCGGTGCCCGACCCCACGGCCGAGGGCGGCTGGCGCCAGCTCACCGGAGACGAGGTGGGCTCGCTGCTCGGCGAGCAGGCCGCCCGCCTGGCCACCACTAGCCACGGCGTCACCGACGACCACGTCGCTGACCGCTCCTCCACCGACAACAAACCCACCGGGGGTGAAGTTGACACCCCCGGGGAGGGTGGCGCCGATACCGGCAGGGCCGCGAGGCCTGTGCTGGTCAGCTCGATCGTCTCCTCCCGGATGCTGGCGTCGATCGCCGACGCCCACGGTCTGGCGCACCGGGCCACCCTCACCGGGTTCAAGTGGATCAGCCGCGTCCCCGGAGCGGTCTACGGCTACGAGGAAGCCCTCGGCTACTGCGTCGATCCGGCAGCTGTCCGGGACAAGGACGGGATCTCAGCCGCAGTGCGCATCGCCGAACTCGCCGCCGATCTTCGCGCTCAGGGCCGCACCCTGCTCGATGCCCTGGACGACCTCGCCGTCACCCACGGCGTGCACGCCACCGCCCCACTGACGGTCCGGGTGGAGAACACCGACGAGATCACCGCCACGATGGCGCGGCTACGGATGGCGGGCCCGCGCACCTTGGCGGGCTCCGCCGTCGTGACCTCCCTCGACCTGAACGACGGGGGCGGGCAGACCTACCCGGACCTGCCGCCCACGGACGGCCTGCTCTACCTCACCAAGGCCGGGGACCGGGTGATCGTGCGCCCCAGTGGCACCGAACCGAAGCTGAAGTTCTACCTCGAGGTGGTCGAACCGGTCGCCCCGGGCGAGCCCGTGACGGCGTCCCGCACCCGGGCAGCGGAGCGCCTGGTCGCGCTCCGGGCCGACATGGCAACGGCGGCCGGCCTCACTTGACCGGGAACTGAGGTCAGGAACGCTCGGCCGAGTCAGCCGGGTCGCCGAGCACGACCCGCTGGATCGGGAGCGCCGCCGGGTTGTTCTCCCGCAGCCAGGTGGCCAGGTGCTCGCGCACATAGCAGCGCAGGGTCCAGTCGGCGTCGGTGTTCACGCTGGTCACCAGGGCTCGCACGGTCAGCCGGTCGCCGGAGGAGTCGGTCACCAGGATCGAGCGGGCACGTCCGTCCCACAGGCCACTCTCGTCGACGATCTCCTCGAACGCTGCCCGCAACCGGGTCAGGTCCACCCGCCAGTCGAGCGAGAAGTAGACGACGCCGGTGACAGTGTCGCCGGTGCGGCTCCAGTTGATGAACGGGGTAGTGGTGAAGTACGTGGAGGGAAGCACCTTGTGCCGTTCGTCCCAGATGCTCACCACCACGTAGGAGAGCGTGATGTCCTCGATGGTGCTCCAGGTGCCGTCCACCTCCACCACATCGCCGATCCGGATGGCGTCGGTGAACGCCAGCTGGAGGCCGGCGAACAGGTTGCCCAGGCTGGTCTGCGCGGCAATGCCGAGCACCACCGACAGCACGCCGGCCGAGGCCAGGATGGCGCCGCCGATCTGTTCCACCCCGGGGAAGGTGAGCAGCACCATCGCCACACCGACGACCAGGAAGGCGACGTCCACCACCCGGGTGATCAGCCGCATCTGCGTCTCCACCCGGCGGCGAGCGCGATCGTCGTCGGACTTCCGCTGGACCGCCTCGTGCTGCAGGTGCGCGAGCCAGGCCAGCACCACGGTCTCCACCAGCCAGACCGCGGCGATGATCACCGCGATCAGCAGCACGTGCAGACCGACGTCGCGGAACGTGCCGTCCTCAGCGGTCTGGGCGAAGCTGACGCGGAGCGCGATGGCCAGCACAAGGGCGGCCAGCGGGCGGCGGACCTTGCGCCAGGCGCGCGCCAGGAAGGGCACGCGGCGACCGACCCGGCCGACCACGATGTTGGCGACGATCAGCACCGCGACCACCACGGCGGCCGAGGCTCCGACAGCGGCGACCCACCGCACGACTTCCATCACATCCATGGCCCCTGCCTAACACACTGCGGCCGGGCCGGGGCAATAGTTGTGATGTGTCGCACGCCCACGCTGGGCACCGGCCGTCCAGCCACGGTGGTGATCGCGCACTCCTAGACTTCGAGGATGCCGAACGAAGCCGTGACCGCCGCCTCCGTCCGCGAGGCGGCTCAGCGGATCCAGCACGCCGTCAGCCGCACCCCGCTACAACGCTGGGAACGGATGAGCGCCGCGACCGGTGCCCAGGTGCTGCTCAAGCGCGAGGATCAGCAGCAGGTGCGCTCGTACAAGATCCGCGGTGCGTTCAACCTGATGCTGCACCTGGACGGGGCCGAACGGGACCGCGGCGTGGTCTGCGCCAGTGCCGGCAACCACGCCCAGGGCGTCGCCAAGGCATGCCACGAGCTGGGGATCGCGGGCCGGATCTTCGTACCGCGCACCACGCCCAAGCAGAAGCTGGACAGGATCGCCGACCTGGGCGGCGACCATGTGACCTTGGTGCCGGTGGGCTCCACTTTCGACGAGGCGTCCACTGCGGCGCGTGAGTTCGCCACCACCGACGGTGCCGTGCAGGTGCACCCGTTCGACGACGCCCGCACCATCGCGGGGCAGGGCACCGTGGCCAAGGAGCTGCACGATCAGCTCGGGCACCCGCCGGACGTCGTGGTGGTGCCGGTGGGCGGTGGCGGCTTGATCGCCGGCATGGGCGCCTATCTGGCCGAGGCGTGCCCGCAGACCCGGGTGGTGGGCATCGAGCCCGGCGGCGCGGCGAGCATGGCCGCCGCCCTGGCGGCCGGGGAACCGGTCGCCCTCACCGACATCGACACCTTCGTGGACGGCGCCGCCGTGCGCCGGGTGGGCGACGTACCGTTCGAGATGGTCTCCCGGTTGGGGCTGCCGATGACGGCGGTGCCCGAGGGGCGTCTGTGTGCCGAGCTGCTCTCGCTGTACCAGACCGAGGGGATCGTGGCCGAGCCGGCCGGGGCGTTGACACTGGCTGCCGTGGGCCCGATGGGATCGGGGGCGGCGGTGGAGGTGCACCCGGGGTCGACCGTGGTGTGCGTGCTCTCCGGCGGCAACAACGACATCTCCCGGTACGCCGAGGTGGAGGAGCGGGCACTGGTGCACGCGGGGCTGCGGCACTACTTCGTGATCGACTTCCCGCAGGAGCCCGGGGCGTTGCGCCGGTTCCTCGACCACGTACTCGGGCCGGAGGACGACATCTCCCTGTTCGAGTACACCAAGCGCTCGAACAGGGAGACCGGGCCAGCGTTCGTGGGCCTCACCCTCGGCTCGGCGGACGGCTACGTGCCGCTGCTGGAGCGGATGGACGCCTCGGGGCTCACCTACGAGGTGATCGCCCCCGACTCCCCGCTGTTCCGCTTCTTCACCTGACGCGAGTGCGGCGCTTCTCGCTCACCTGGTGAGAAATGGGCGAGATCGGACGCACTCGATGGGGCGCCAGTGCCTCAGGAGGCTGTCGCGATCCCGTCCAGGATCCTCGCGAGGCTGAACTCATAGGCCCGATCGCCGTCATACGCCGAGCCCTGGGCAGCGCCGGCCGCTGCACCGATGCGGGTGGCCAGCGGGTATCGGGTGGGGTCGATCACCTGCTCCAGCAGTGGACCGTTCACCGCCCACCACTGCATGTCGTCCATCCCGGACGCAGCGACCGCACGCGCCACGTTCTGCTCGGAACGGGCGTGTGCTCGCACGAACGAGAGCACCAGGGTGCGCGCGTGGTCGGTGCTCAGGTCGTCCAGTCCGAGCGGGGTGAGTGCCCCGAGCTCCCACTCGTAGGCAGCGATTCCCCCAGGCCCCAGCGCTGGTCGGTTCAACGCCTCGGCATCGATCAGCCATGGGTGCGCGACGAGCAAGGCCCGGTGCGCGTCGGCCACCTCACGCACCCGCCGTCGCCAGCCCCACCGCTCCCAGGGCCCGGTGGGCAGCTCACCCAGCACCGCATCGACCATCAGCACCAGCAGTCCGTCCTTATCGGGCACGTGGGTGTACACCGACATCGGCGCGATCCCGACGGCGGTGGCAAGGGCTCGGACAGAGAGCGACCGGACGCCGTCCTGATCGGCCAGCTCGACCGCCGCGCGGACCAACTGATCCACAGACCGCGACGGCACCGGCCCGCGGCGCTTCGGCGCCGTCACGGTCCCCCGCCAGAGCAGTGCGAGCAGGCGGTCTGGCTCAGGTTCGACGGTCATGGGAATACATTCTGGCACCCGGCCGTTCTCTATCTTCGTACACCGTACATAGATTGGAGTTCCATGGCCATCACCGCCACCGCCCTGTCCCTGAACGTCGCCGACGAGACCACCTCGGCCGCATGGGCCACCCGCTACCTCGGTTTCACCGAGCAGATGTCCGCGGAGGGGTTCGTCTCGCTGACCCACACCGAGAGCCCGCTCAATCTCATCTTCCTGCGTACCGGCTTGTCCTCGTTCAAGCCTGCCTCGGCTGCGGGGCCCGCTGACGGTCTGCTGGTGGTCTTCGAGGTGGATGACATCGAGGCTGACTACTCCCGCCTGCGCGGGGAGGGTGCCGAGATCGTCACCCCGATCGAGACCGAACCGTGGAGTGAACGGTACTTCCAGATGGCCGACCCGAACGGGGTGATCTACCAGCTGGTGCAGTGGGTGTAACTTCCCGACGGCGGAGCGCGCCCGGGCGAGTACGGCTCACCCGGGCGTAGGCTCCGTGGGTATGGGGCGGCGGGGGATCTATGTGGAGATCGGGGTCGCCGCGCCCCTCGATCGGGTGTGGCAGCTGAGTCAGGAGCCAACCCTGCACGCCCGGTGGGACCTGCGGTTCTCCTCGATCACACCGACCACACCCACGGCGGACGGCGCGATGCGGTTCACCTACACCCGCAGGGTGCCGCTGCATACGGTGGCCGGCGACGGGATCAGCATCGGCGAGACCCACCGCCCGGATGGCACCCGCACCTCGGCGCTGCGCTTCGCCACGACCGACCGCCTCTCCCCCATCCGCTCCGGGCGCGGCTACTGGCGCTATGTGCCCACCCAGGCCGGGGTGCGTTTCCTCACCGGATACGACTACGAGCCGGGCTGGGGGCGGCTGCTGGACCTCATTGCCCGGCCGCTGCTCGGCTGGGCGACCGCGTGGAGCTTCGACCGGCTGCGCATCTGGGCCGAGCGGGACGAACCGCCCGAGGTCTGGCCGCTGCATAGTGTGCTGTGGGTCTGGCGCGCGGAGCGACCCCGGGCCAAGCGGTGCCTGCGCGGCCCGCCCGGGAACCGCCGTCGGGCCAATCACCTGGCTGATGCACCTGCCACGCTCGCCACGCTGGCCGAACCGAAGGGACACCACTGATGACGTCGATCTTCGCCCGTGCGATGGGGGCCGAGTTCGAGCGCCTGCACCCGATGATGCAGCGCCGGTTCGGTGTGGGGCTGGACTCCGGTGAGGCATGCACGGGTCGTGGGGTGATGTGGGAGATCCGCCGCGGCCCGTGGTGGACGGTCCCGTTCCTGCAGATCGGCCGGCTGCGCAACATCCTGGTGCCGGACGTCGGCACGCACGTGCCGTTCGCGGTGGAGAACTATCCCTACCTGGATCCGTTCGGCCGCGAGACCGTGACGGTGGTGCGCGAGTACGAGATCGGCGGCAGGCAGCGTCGCTTCGACGCCACGATGATCCTCGCCGACGGCGGGATCGTGGACTACCTGGGCACCCATCAGCACCTGGCCGTGGACCTGGAGCTGCACGCCGACGATCGCGGCGGCCTGGTGCTCACCTCCGACGCGCAACGCTTCTACGCCGGCCCGATCGGATTCCCCTTTCCGATGCTGTTCAGCGGGCGGGCGCGGCTGCGGGAGTGGTATGACGACGCCGAGGGGCAGTTCCACATCGATCTGCGGGTGGTGAACTCGGTGTTCGGGTTCCTGTTCGGCTACCGCGGCACGTTCACCTGCGAGTGGACGCCGGCCGCCGATGCGCCGCAGCGGCTGAAGCCGGCGCGGCACGAGGCTCGCACCTGAACGACCCGCGACGGGGCTCCAGCGAACATCGGGGATCCTTCTCTATCCGTCCGCCCATCCACCAGCGCGGGATCGCAGGCAATTCCGGGGCAGACGGGTAGCCTGAGCGGTATGAGTGAAGCCGGATACGGCGACTTCGAGTTCGAGCGCAAGTTCTTCGTGCGCGCGCTGCCCACCGACCTGTGGGACGAACCGACGCCGGACGTGATCGTGCAGTCCTACTTCCTCGCCTCCGAGGGGTATGCCCTGCGGGTGCGGTTGCAGGCACCCGCCCCCGCGACGCTCGCCCGCGCCGACACGGCCACCGACGCCGCCACCATCCTGAACGAGCTCTCCGGGCAGTGGGAGTTGTGCACCCTCACCGCCAAGGGCCCGGCCGCCGGCGGCACTCGCTACGAGGCCGAACGCGAGCTCGACCCGATCGTGGCCGAGGAGATGGTGCGCCGCGGTGGAGCGAAGGTGATCAAGCTGCGGCACGCCGTCTGGCTCGGCGAGGACGGCTGGGTGCTGGATCAGTTCCTCGGCACCAACGCCCCGCTGGTGATCGCCGAGTGTGAGCGCGAGGGCCCGGTCACGGACCTGACCATCCCGGCGTTCTGCACCACCGAGATCTCCGACGACGACCGGTTCGCCAACGAACAGCTCGCCGCCCGCCCGTACTCGGCCTGGGCACGCCAGTTCAAGAGTGAACTGTCAGCGCATGGACCTCGCTACCTGCAGGCGTTCGGGCCGAACGTCTCGGGGCGCTGATCAGGTCGGTGCCCACAGCTCGTTGTCCCAGCTGAGCGTGTCTGCACCACCGAGCCGGAACTCGTCGGACTCGTAGTACTTCCAGTCCCGGCCACCAGTCTGCTCCCACCAGGTGTCCACCCGCTCGTGCAGGTCGTCACGAATGGGTCGAAAGTCGGGGTCGTAGGCACGGTTGACCATCTCGTGCGGGTCCGCCACCAGGTCGTACAGCTCAGCGTCACCCTCACCGGGTCCGTAGTGCCGCACATACTTGTACCGATCAGTGCGCACCATGCGGAACGGGTGGAAACCCCAGTACGAGCCATAATGCTCCATGAAGATCTGTTCCGGTCCGGCACCACCGCCGGCGACACTTGGAACCGAAGGGCGATCGGGCCATACCTCCGGTCGTTGCACCCCCGCCAGATCGAGCAGCGTGCCGGGTAGCTCCACGTTGACGGTCAGTCCGTCCACCCGGGTCCCGGGAGTGATCTGTGGTGCCGAAATGATCAATGGAACTCTGAACAGTTCCTCGTACGGGAACGTCCCCTTCAGTCGCAACCCGTGGCCACCCATCATGTCGCCGTGGTCAGAGGTGAACGCCACCACGGACTCCCGCTCTCTGGCCGCCACGGCATCCAACACCCGGCCCACCTCGTGATCCATGGCCGCGATCATCGACAGGTACTCGGCCTGCTCCTCGCGCAGTCCCTCCTCCGTGTAGCTACCCTCACGGTGGCTACGTCGCGCCGTCTGGTAGAGCGGTCGACCGGCGAGATCGTCGTCGAACGAGGCCGGGATCTCGACCGCATCCCGCGCCCGCTCGAGATACTCCTCGACCGGTTCGAACGGTGGATGCGGCTGGTGCCACGAAACCACCAGGAACATCGGCCGGTCCGGGTCGTGGTCAGCAACGTACTCGATGGCGTCGTCGGAGATCTGGCGGTCGACCTTCGCCATGGAACTCCCCGCCCCGCGTTCGACACCGCCGTCGTACCCCAGACGGTCGATCGGATAGCCGAAGTGCGACTTCCCGAACAGGGCGGTGGAATAGCCGGCCTCGGAGAACGCATGAGCGATCGTGGTGTGCCGGTCGTCCAGGTGGCCGGTGTGCCCACCAAAGCCGTAGATGACCATCACACCTGCCTCGTGCGGATACAGCCCTGTCTGCAAAGACGCCCGCGACGGGGTGCACTGCGCGGAGGAGCAGTACGCCCGGTCGAAAGTAGCACCGCGGGCCGCGAGGCCGTCGATGTTGGGGGTCAGGGAGGGGTCACCCCAGGACAATCGCTGTGCCTGCATCTGATCACAGATGAGCAGGACAACGTCCGGCCGCCGATTCGCTGCCGAGCCAGATGGGCTTCCGGGTGCCGCATCGGCTCCGTGCTCTGTCGTCATCTCGTTCTCCTCCTACGTCCGTACTCTCGCTGTTCGACGGCGTTCACCCTGCCCGGACCTGCGCACGCGCATCACGACGTCCATGGACACCGCTCTCGACCTGGCATGCATGTCGCAGGAACAGCTCGCGGTATCGGTCCACGTCGATAGCCAGGCCCACCTCGGCGTACTCGCCGAAGCGCGCACCGCGCAGGTCCGCCTCTCCCGGCCGAGCACGACGGTCTACGATCGTCTGACCACGCGCGAGGACACCGCCGCACTCCACGGCAACCCGTGCACGCTCCGTCTCCATGCCTGCCGGGTCAACAGCCGCACAGACTGCGCCGGCGTCGCCCAATCCATACCCTTCGTCGACGAGCGTCGGCCGACCGGTCAGGATCCGGTGGACGAGGTTCGCCCCAGGATCCTCCGCTCCCGCCATATTCGCGACCTGATCGTCCGTCAGTTGCAGGCCGGTGAAGACGTCCAACCCGTACATGGTCAGCGGCACGGACGTGCCGAACACGACGGCGGCGGCCTCGGGATCGTGCCACACGTTGAACTCTGCCACTGGGGTGGCGTTTCCCACCGAGGCTGACCCACCCATCAGCACGATCCGTCCGATCCGTGCTGCTGCCGCCGGGTACATG
This sequence comes from Ruania alba, assembly GCF_900105765.1. Classification (NCBI taxonomy): domain Bacteria; kingdom Bacillati; phylum Actinomycetota; class Actinomycetes; order Micrococcales; family Ruaniaceae; genus Ruania; species Ruania alba. The sequence goes on along the minus strand of NZ_FNTX01000001.1, from coordinate 478,473 downwards.
CGCAGTAGCAGCGCCACGTTGGTCAAGGGGCCCAGCGCCACCAGAGTGATCGGCTGTTCGCTTGAGGTCAGTTGCTGCCGGAGCAGTTCCACTGCATGGACCCGCGCTGGCGGCACCAGCGAAGCAGGGAGGTCGATCCCGGCGAGTCCATTCACGCCGTGCACGTGATCGGCATCCCGATGCGGCTCCAGCAGCGGTCGCTCGGCACCGCCTGCCACCGGCATACCGGGGGCGCCGATCGCTTGCAGGACCGCACCGGTGTTTCGGACGACGTTCTCGATGCTGGTGTTCCCAGCCACGCATGTGACGGCGCGCAGATCGATGTCTGGGTGGCGCGCTGCCAGGATCAGCGCGAGCGCGTCATCGGTCCCGGTATCGACGTCCAGAATGTATGGGGCGCTCATCGTCACGACTCCCGCATCGCGAGATCGACCAGATCGTCCTCGTTCAAGGCAGACAACACGGTGATCTCCACCCGATCCAGGACCTCGTCCGGAAACGCGAACTCACCCGGATAGGCGTCGGAGACCTGGCACAGGCGGTCCCGGCCCACATCCACACCCCAGAAGGAGAGATGCCCGAACGTGAAGGGAACATCGACCTTCCCGATCTCCTCCTCACCCTGCAACAAGCGCACCTGTGCCGAATGGTCATCGGCGGTGCGGACCTCGAATCCGACCGTGACATCACCGGCTGTGGTGAGCCGGCCTTGGACGCGAACGCGTTCCCCTATCGCAACATGCTCGAAGACGAGCTGCCCGCCCTGAATGTAGAGGACATACCCGCCATAGCCGGTCCCACTGGCCAGCATCACGCCTTCGTGCGAGGAGTCCCACGCGTGCAGATGCGCGCGCACGCGCTGCGAGCGCCCGATGCCGGCAAGCTTGGTCGACACCGGCACATGCCCAGCCCCCGGACGCAGCACCACCTGGTCCTGACCGGCCAGCCCGAGCCGAACTCCGACTCCCTCGTTGAGCAGGAGCTTCAAGGGGCGGTCGTCGACGGGGAAGACACCGTGCAGCTCCGCTTCGCGCCACCACAACTCATCGAGCAGCTGCACCACATCGGGGTGGTCAGCCGCGACATCGGTGGTCTCGGCGAAGTCGGTCTCGGTGTCGTACAGACGCCACTCGCTCAGGTCGTACCCGGCTCCTTCCTCGTGCGCAGTCACAGCCCGCCAGCGCCCGTGCAGGATCGCTCGGTGCCCGAACATCTCCCAATACTGCGTGCTGCGCGTGGGGGGCGCGGCAGACCGTCGGAACGACTCGGCGATCGACTCGCCATGCATCTGCGGGGAAGGCTCAGCGCCCGCACAGTCCAGCACCGTCGGCGCCAGATCGATCACATGTGCGAACTGCGAACGTACCGCGTCCACGTCGGCAACACCCTCGGGCCAGTGAACGATCAACGGTGACCGAACCCCGCCGAGGTCGACGAACTGCTTCCAGTACCGGAACGGCGTGTTCCCCGCCATCGCCCACCCTTCTGGGTAGTGCGCACCGGCACCAGGGCCGCCGATCTCGCCGAGACGCCGGCGCTGTTGTTCGAGCGAGTACGGCACGTGGGAGTACACCACATTCGTGTCCACACCACCGTTGCGGGCACCCTCACGGCTGGCGCCGTTGTCCGACATCACCATGACGATCGTGTTGTCGAGCTCGCCAGTCCGCTCAAGTGCCTCGATCACGCGGCCGAGCTGGGCGTCCGCATGCTCGAGGAACCCGGCGTAGGCGGCTTGGAGGTGCACGTACAGTTCTTGCTCATCGTCGCTGAGATCGGACCACGCCGGCACGCTCGGGTTCCGGTCCGCCAGAGCGGTCTCCTCCGGCACGATGCCGAGTTCGACTTGGCGGTGCAGCCGGTCCGTACGCGTGCGGTCCCAGCCCTTCGCAAAGATGTCGCGGTAGGGGGCGATGTACTCCTCTGGGGCTTGGAACGGCGCATGGGTCGCCCCGAAGGCCAGTTGCAGGTAGAACGGGTCGTGAGGGCGGAACGTCACATGCTCGGTGACGTAACCGATCGCGCGGTCGCACAGGTCGGTGGACAGGTGGTACCCGTCGGCACCAGGCGAGACCTGGTGGTGGTCCTCGTACAACTCGGGTGTGTGCTGATCGGTGCATCCGTCGAGGAAACCGTAGAAGCGGTCGAAACCCTTGGCCAGCGGCCAGTTCTGGTAGGGCCCTGACGGCGTGATCTCGTGCGCAGGGGTCAGGTGCCACTTCCCCACGAGATAGGTGCCGTAGCTGCGTTCGCGGAGCGCCGCTGGCAAGGTCGTCACGTCGGGGTCGACGCGGCCCCGGGAATTCTGGTACCCGGTGTCGAGGTCAGCGAGGAATCGCATCCCGACCGAGTGATGGTTCCGTCCCGTCAGCAGACTGGCGCGGGTCGGCGAGCACAGCGGTGTCACGTGGAAGTTGGAGTACCGCAGCCCGGCGGCGGCGAGCCTGTCAATCGTAGGCGTGCGGATCTCGGAGCCGTAGCAGCCAAGATCGGAGAAGCCCGTGTCGTCCAGCATCACCACCAGCACGTTCGGTCGATCGTTCTTGGCAACGTGGTGCGCCGGCCACGACGGCTCCGCGTCTGCAACCGTTCGCCCGCTCCTATGTCCATCTCCGTACACGATCTCGTGAGTCCTTCCTCTTGTCCCGACGCCGTCCCTGGCCTTGGTCTCGGACCGTCCGTCCGGGCCACGATTGGCCAGAACGGACGGTCCTGTCGTCACGAGACCCCGGTGATCAGCTGTTGCTGCGCAGTTTCAGCGTCCATGTCGCCCAGCAGGACGGCGTTCATCACGCTGGCGAGCAACTCACGCTCCTGCTGGGAGATGCCGGCGATCACGCCGTTGGGTCCGAGCGCTCCGTCCCATACGGTGTCTGGGACCAATCCGTAGGCGACCGCGGTGGCGGGGTCGTCGGTGAGCTCGGCCTGGAACGCCTCCGAGTTTGCCACCGACTCGCGAATCGGCAGCTGTCCTGTCGACAGCGCCCACGCCTCCTGCGACTCGGCGCTGGCCAGGTGCTCCATGAACAGCCAGGACGCGAGGTCCTCCTGTGCGGTGTCCGAGTCGAAGGCAGTCACACCTGGGCCGTACAGCACCGTGACGGGCGCGTCGGTCGCGGCGGCCTGTGGCGGCGGTGCTGCCTGCCAGGAGAATGCATCTCCGATCGCGTCCGGGAAGAAGCCGATGTTCCGGCTGGTCCCGAGAACGAACGCCGCACGTTCGGAGATGAAGGACTGCAGGTCGGGGCCGGTCACCTGCGCCGTGCCACCGCCCGCCACCTCGACGTACCCGGAGGCGGCGAGATCCTCGAACATCTGCAATGCCTCAAGCCACTCCGCACTGTCCACGGCGGGAGCGCCTGTCTCGTCCCGGATCAGCCCACCGAAAGCTCCGGCCACACCGTTCATCGACGATCCGTCGCCCCGGGCGGAGAAGCAGGGCAGATCCAGCTCGTCCTTGATGATGGCGCACTGCTCAGCGAAGTCGTCCCAGGTAGCCGGCGGATCGTCGATCCCCACCGAGCCCAACAGGTCTTCGTTGTAGTACATGACCATGACGTTGGCGGTGAACGGGAAACTCAGGTAGTTGCCGTCTGCCACGTCGTAGCGATTGATGGTTCGCTCGATCTCGAAGATGTCGGCGAGCTCATCCTCGCCGAGGCCCACCTCGGGACTCTCGATATACGAGGTGAGGTCGAGCACAAGACCGGAGGTCTCGTAGTCGAGCACCTGGGCCGGAAATGCGATCGCGACGTTCGGAGGGTCGCCCGCCTGGAGCGAGGAGATGATCTTCTGATTCTGCTCCCCGAAGCCGCCGGTGTACTGCACCTCGACGCTGACCTGTGGGTGCTCGTCCTCGAACGATGCGACAAGTGCATCGATGGCCTCCTGGTCAGCACCCTGATAGACGTGCCAGAAGGAAATGGTCACGTCCTCTTCGATTGCTGTAGCAATGTCGGTGGGACCGTCTTCCTCGCTGGGAGCACAGCCCGCCAGCACCAGTGCGGCTGCCATGCTCGTGCCCGCGAGTACACGGGTGCGTCTGCGTGTCATTTGATTGCTCCTTGACCGATCCCGTTGATGACGTACTTCTGAGTGATGGCGAACATGACGATCACAGGGATCACGGCGAGCGTCGTCGCAGCCATTAGGAGGTTCACGTAGACCCCGCCCTCGGTCTGGAACACGGACAACCCCAGTTGCAGGGTGCGCATCTCGGTGCTCGAGGTGACGAGCAGGGGCCAGAGGAAGGCGTTCCACGACCACAGGAAGCTGAGGATGAGAACGGTCAGCGAGGTCGACCGCGCGATCGGGAACACGATGGACCAGAAGATCCGCCACTCGGAGGCGCCGTCGAGGCGACCTGCCTCGGCGAGCGACTCGGGGAAGGTGAGGAAGCTCTGGCGGAACAAGAAGATGCTGAATGCGGTGACCAGCCACGGCACAATCAGGGCTGCGTAGGTGTCGTACCAGCCGAGTTCCCGGATCAAAACGTAGTTGGGGATGAACGTGGCTTCGCTCGGCACCATGGCAGCGATCAGGATCATCGCGAGGACGAGCCGCTTACCGCGAAACGCGCCGCGGGCGAGCCCGTACCCTGTCATCGCGCCGATGAACACGTTCGCGACCGCCGTCACGCTGGCGACCAGGACGGTATTGGCCACGTAGCGCCCGAACGGCGCCTCGCTGAGTGCGTCCGGGAAGGCCTCCAGGCTGGGCGAGGTTGGCCAGAGCGTCGGCGGGACGGCGAGCGCTTCCTGCAGATCCTTCAGCGCCGTCGAGAGCATCCAGTACAACGGGAAGATCATCACGAGGACGGCCAGCCCGATCACGATATGGGAGGCGACGAGACCCCTGTTTCTACCCCGAGGTCGGCGTCGAGCCACCGGTGCAGCAGGTCGACTTCGGACAGCGTTCTCAGTCATACTGCTCTCCCTTGCTCACCTTGAACTGAACCCAGCTCAGACCCACGATCAGCAGGGCAAGGACGATCGCCGTGGTCGCGCCCATGCCCAATTGGTTGTCTTCCCAGAATTGGCGCACCATCATCAGCGAGAGGGTCTCGGTGCTGCCGAACGGGCCGCCGCCGGCGAGCACATACGGCAGGTTGAACTCACGCATCGTGAACACCGTTAGCGCCACGGAGAGGAAGAGCAGGGTCGGCTTGACCAGCGGCATGGCGATGTTGCGGAACAACCGGACCCCACCCGCACCATCGATGCGAGCAGCCTCGAACATGCTCGGATCGACGTTGGATAGGGCCCCCAGCAGCACCACCACAGTGAAGCCGAGCAGGTTCCAGACCTGAACCACGGTCACCACCATCAGCGCCACGCTGGGTCCCGCCCAGAGGCCGCTCAGCTGTACGCCGAGCGGGTCCAGGAGGATGGCGAAGAGTCCGTTGCCATCCAGCAGCCAGGTGCGCGGTTCCGCACCGAAGATCCCGAGCAACGCGTTCGCGAGACTGCCGGGCGTCGGTCCGAACACTGTCTGAAAGATCAGCGCGCCGGCAACGGTCGGCACCACGTACGGCGTAAAAACCAGGATTCGATAGATCGAGTACCGCGCCAGCGTGGTGTGCATCAAGTACGCGATCGGCATCGCCAGCGCCAAGGTCACCGGAACGGTGCCGAGCACATAGAACAGGGTCACAGCCAACGCGTTGACGAACTCGGCACTGGCGATCAGGTCCGCATAGTTCTGACCGTAGTTGAACGTCGCTCCCGCGAGACTCCAGTCCGTGAACGACATCACCACGTCGAAGATGATCGCGCCGACGTGGAAGACACCGATCACGATCGCACCGGCAAGCACAAAGGACCAGCCTGGTCGACGAGCGCGAAGGGCTCGCGCCTGTGCCGCCCGTCCACGGGTTCGCGGATCGGTCCGCGGTTCCTGCAGAGTCATCGACCCTGACATGTCATCACCACCTCGTTGTGAGCAATACGAGTAGAGCATTCTGTTGATTCTGTGTCAAGAGTGCGTCATTTTTCCGCAGTCTTTCAACGTCTGATACGATCAACTCGTGTTGCTGAAGGAGGACACATGAACGGAGGATCTCAGCCGCCGGCCCGGCGGGCCGACGTCGCCGAACGCGCCGGCGTGTCCCCGGCCGTGGTGAGTTATGTCCTGAATGGCGGCCCACGCAAGGTCTCGCCCGACACTCGCGATCGCGTCCTGAAAGCCGTCAGGGACCTTGACTACCGGCCGAACCACGTTGCCCGGTCACTGCGCACGCAACGAACTATGACGATCGGGCTGATCGTGCCCGACCTGGCAAACCCGTTCTTCACCGAGCTGATGCACTCGATTCAACGGGAGGCATTCGAATCCTCGCTGGCGCTCATGGTGGGCGACTCCGGCGAGGACGGCGCACTGCAGGAGCAGTACATCCGCAGTTTCGTCGAGCGCCGCGTCGACGGGCTGATCCTGCTCCCTGCGCACGCCGGGATGAGCGGATTGGAGCATCTCAAGGAGCGGGGCCTTCCGTGGGTCGCGATCGACCGGTACGTCCCGGGAGGGGCCGAAGTAGCCACGGTCATGGTGGGCAACTGGGAGGGCGGATTTCAAGCAACGAATCACCTGCTCGAGCACGGGCGGCGCAGAATCGGGTGCATCGCTGGCCCTGCCAACGTGCGCTCAACAGTCGAGCGGGTATCGGGGTGGCGGTCCGCGATGACCAGCCGGGGGATCGAGCCAGAGAACCATCTCCTCCGACATGCCGTCTTCCAGCGAGCAGCGGGATATCGCGAGACCACCCGCATGATCGAGTCCGCTGAGGTCGATGCGATCTTCTGCGCCAGCGACGAGCAAGCACTCGGCGTGATGCGAGCGCTCAATGATCTGGGGCTGCGCTGCCCCGAGGACGTCGCGCTGGTCTCCTTCGACGGCATCCCCACCGGAGCGGATGTCACCCCCTCGTTGACCACGATGGCTCAACCGTTCGCTGAGATCGGCAGGGCGGCCGTCGAGCGGCTCATCGAACGCATTGCAGACCCGGGACGGATGAGCGCGGCCACTTTACTCCCGGTCCATCTCGTCCGCCGTGAGTCCTGCGGTTGCGCTGCGACCGACCGGGACGATTACACCGTCTCGCTGTACCGCGCGATCACTCGTCGTGACCATCCGAGCTGAAAGGTCCATGCATGAATGCTCGCGTTCCTGACTCCGGCGTCCTCGTCGTAGGCAGCGCGACGATCGACGTCACTGCCCGGAGCGCCCGAAGCCCGCGCCCAGGAGAGACGGTCCGAGGTGGCGGTTCCACGCTCGTTCCCGGCGGGAAAGGCGCCAATCAGGCCATCGCTTCGGCAGCGAGCGGCGCGCCCACCTACTTCGTCGGCTGCGTGGGCACCGATGCCTTCGGGACGATGATCAACGACGAGCTCTCCGATCACAGGATCGACCTGAGCCATCTCATTCCTGTCGAAGGGCCGACCGGCCTCGCCCATATTCGCGTGACCGAGGACGGAGAGAACGACATCGTCATCGTCCCGAACGCGAATGCGGCGCTGACAGTCGAGAACGTCGACACCGCGGTGGCATCGACTCGACGGAACTGCCGCGTGCTGCTGACACAGCTGGAGACACCGTTGGACATCGTGGCTCACACGTTGCAGTGCGGACGCTCGGCAGGTCTGACCACAATCCTGGACCCAGCGCCAGCAGCGCCACTACCCGAGAAAATCTGGGCCCTGGTGGACATCGTGACGCCGAACGAGACCGAGGCCACCGAACTCACCGGGATCCAGGTAACGGACGTCGAGAGTGCCGTGACCGCGGGCCACTGGTTCACCGCCCACGGTGTGGGCACGGCGATCATCACTCGGGCTGGGGACGGGGCTGTCGTCGTCACCAAGTCCGACTCTCACGCCCTCGATGCCCAACACGAGATCGTCGTGGTCGACACGACGGCGGCCGGTGACGCGTTTGCGGGCTACCTGGCCGGCTCGTTGGCTGCTGGACTCACCCCCGACGACGCCGTCCGACGTGGGATGGCCGCCGGCACCCTCGCCGTCACCGTCGCAGGTGCCTCACCAAGCATCCCCACAGCTGGCGACGTCGACGCCCTCCTGGACCGGGGAGCAGATCGAGATCTTACCCCCGCGACAATCCAGGGGCACTCGTGACATTGACCGTCTATCTCGCCGGCCCTGAGGTATTCCTCCACGACGGCCGTGAACTCATCGAACACAAGCGAGAGCTGGCCTGTACCTACGGCTTCGCTCCCGCCGAGTTGCACGGTGAGTTCGCGGCGCACGCCGACACCGATCACCTCGGATTAGCTATCAGCCGTCGCAACGAGGTACTGATGGACTCGGCCGACCTGTGCATCGCCAATCTCACACCCTTCCGCGGCATCAGCGCCGATCCGGGCACCGTCTACGAGGTCGGGTACATGATTGCCAGCAAGAAGCCCACCTTCGCCTACACGAACGACCCGCGCAGCTACGCCGATCGGGTAGCCGAGGTGTTCGGCCCCCTCGAGGAGTCAGACGGGGCGCTGCGGCTCGCCGATGGCGGGGTCGTGGAGAACCACGGCTGGTCCGACAACCTCATGATGGAAGGCGGTATCGCGTCGCGCGGCTGGGCGATGGTCCGCACCACTGTCCGCCCAGAGGACCTGTGGCGGGATCTGGAGGTGTTCACCGAGTGCCTCGACCGCGCCAGATCTGCCTTGCGCACCGACCACTGAGAAGGCAAGAACACGTGACATACACTCGCCCCATGACTGTGACGTCCCCAGCGCGCTCGACCAGCGGCGGCACCCACCCGGCCACGCGCACGGCGGATCAGGTCGCGGCGGACGCGACTGCCGTCGTCGGATCGGCCGACCTGAGCAACCGCGCCTTGCGCACCTTCCTGCACGGCCTGCCGGGCGTGGACAAGGTGGGCCTGGATGGCCGGGCGGCCGTGCTCGGCACGCGGTCGATTAAGACCACGTCGAAGGCGTGGGCACTCGACATGGTCATCGCGATGATCGACCTCACCACGCTCGAAGGCGCCGACACCCCGGGTCGGGTGCGTTCCCTCGTCGCGAAGGCGCGCACCCCGGAACCGGGCGATCTCTCCTGCCCCCGACCGGCCGCCGTCTGCGTGTACGGGGACATGGTGACCGTGGCGAAGGAGGCCGTAGGCTCGTCACCGATCAACGTGGCAGCCGTGGCGACGGCGTTCCCCGCCGGGCGAGCAGGACACACCTCCCGTCTCGCTGACACCACCGATGCGGTGGAGGCCGGCGCCGAGGAGATCGACATGGTGATCGACCGGGGCGCCTTCCTGTCCGGCGATTACCGGAAGGCCTTCGATGACATCGTCGCCGTCCGGGAGATCTGCCAGCAGCGCACCGGAGAACCCGCGCACCTGAAGGTGATCCTGGAGACCGGCGAGCTGTCCACCTATGACAATGTGCGCCGCGCCTCCTGGCTCTCCATGCTGGCCGGGGCCGACTTCATCAAGACCTCCACCGGGAAGGTCTCCCCCGCCGCGACCCTGCCGGTGACGGTGCTCATGCTCGAGGCAGTGCGCGACTTCCTCGCCGCCACCGGAGTGCAGGTGGGGGTGAAACCCGCCGGTGGGATCCGCACCTCCAAGGATGCGATCAAGTACCTGGTGGCCGTGAACGAGGTAGCCGGGGAAGCATGGCTGGACCCGGCGTTCTTCCGGTTCGGCGCTTCCTCACTGCTCAACGATGTGCTGCTGCAGCGCCAGAAGCTCGCCCACGGCGCCTACTCCGGCCCCGACTACGCCACGATCGACTGAGACTGAAGGCTGCTATGTCCCGCTTCGAGTACGCCCCCGCCCCGGAGTCGCGCGCTGTCGTCGACATCGACTCCTCCTACGGGCTGTTCATCGACGGCGAGTTCACGCAAGCCTCCTCCGGGCAGGCGATGAAGACCATCAACCCGGCCACCGAGGAGGTCCTCGCCGAAGTTGCCGAGGCGGACGAGGCCGACATCGACCGCGCTATCAAGGCCGCCCGCAAGGCGCAGACCCAGGTGTGGGGCCCGATGCCGGGCTCCGAACGAGCCAAGTACCTGTTCCGGATCGCCCGGCTGCTGGCCGAGCGCGCCCGCGAGTTCGCCGTGCTGGAAACCCTCGACAACGGCAAGCCGATCCGGGAATCCCGCGATGTCGACATCCCGACGGCGGCCGCGCACTTCTTCTACTACGCCGGCTGGGCGGACAAGCTCGAGCACGCCGGGTTCGGGGCGAACCCCACGCCGCACGGGGTGGCCGCGCAGGTGATCCCGTGGAACTTCCCGCTGCTGATGCTGGCGTGGAAGATCGCCCCCGCGCTGGCCGCCGGGAACACGGTGGTGCTCAAGCCGGCCGAGACCACTCCGCTGACGGCGCTGCTGTTCGCCGACCTGGTGCGCCAGGCCGACCTGCCGGCCGGGGTGGTGAACATCGTCACCGGGGCCGGTGCGACCGGCCAGGCGCTGGTGACCCATCCGGGAGTGGACAAGGTGGCCTTCACCGGGAGCACCGCCGTCGGGCGGCAGATCGCTCGGCAGCTGGCCGGCTCCCGGGTGCCCGCCACCCTGGAACTGGGCGGCAAGGCCGCGAACATCGTGTTCGAGGACGCCGCGATCGACCAGGCCATCGAGGGCATCGTGAACGGCATCTTCTTCAACCAGGGGCAGGTGTGCTGCGCCGGGTCCCGGCTGCTGGTGCAGGAGTCGATCGCCGACGAGCTGACCGACCGGCTCAAGGACCGCCTCGGCACCCTCCGGGTGGGCGACCCGATGGACAAGAACACCGATGTGGGCGCCATCAACTCCGCCCGCCAGCTGGACCGGATCCGCGAGCTCACCCAGGCCGGGGAGGACGAGGGCGCCACACGCTGGACCAGTGACTGCCCGATGCCGGAGACCGGGTGGTTCTTCGCCCCCACGGTGTTCACCGACGTCTCGGCTGCGCACCGGATCGCCCGGGAGGAGATCTTCGGGCCGGTCCTGTCGGTGCTGACGTTCCGCACCCCGGACGAGGCGGTAGCGAAGGCGAACAACACCCCCTACGGCCTGTCGGCCGGCATCTGGACCGAGAAGGGGTCGCGCATCCTCGCGATGGCGGACAAGCTGCGCGCCGGGGTGGTGTGGGCGAACACCTTCAACCGGTTCGACCCGACCAGCCCGTTCGGTGGGTACAAGGAGTCCGGGTACGGGCGCGAAGGGGGCCGCCATGGCTTGGCGCCCTACCTCAAGGGAGGGATCGGCCGATGAGCACCACGACGGCGGCACGGGTGGACGTGCGCAAGACGTACAAGCTGTTCATCGGCGGGAAGTTCCCCCGCTCGGAGTCCGGCCGCACCTACGAGGTGGTCGACGCCAAGGGAAAGTTCGCGGCGAACGCTGCCCAGGCCTCCCGCAAGGACGCACGCGATGCCGTTCGCGCCGCCCGGGCGGCACAGCCCGGGTGGGCAGGGGCGACGGCGTACAACCGCGGGCAGGTGCTGTACCGGGTGGCCGAGCTGCTGGAGGGACGCCGGGCCCAGTTCGTGGCCGATGTGGCTGCCGGGGAGGGGCTCACCCCGCGGCGGGCTGAGGATGCCGTCTCCGCCGCGATCGACCGGTGGGTCTGGTACGCGGGCTGGACGGACAAGGTGGCCCAGGTGGCCGGGAACGCGAACCCGGTGGCCGGCCCGTACTTCAACCTCTCGGTGCCCGAGCCCACCGGTGTGGTGGCAGTGCTTGCGCCGCAGAAGTCCTCACTGCTCGGACTGGTCTCGGTGCTCGCACCGATCCTGGTGACCGGGAATACGGCCGTCCTGGTGTCCTCCGAGGACCGCCCGCTGCCCGCGATCACCCTCTCCGAGGTGCTCGCCACCTCCGACGTCCCCGGCGGTGTGGTCAACGTGCTCACCGGCAGGACGGCGGAGCTCGCCACTCCCCTGGCGCGTCACCTGGACGTGAACGCCCTGGACCTGGCCGGTGCCGTCGGAGCCGCGGACGCGACCTGGGGCGAGGTGGAGGCGGACGCTGCCGAGAACCTCAAGCGGGTGCGACGACCGGCCACCGAGAGCGAGCCGAACTGGAAGAACGAGCAGTCGCTGGCGGCGATCCTCGCATTCACCGAGACGAAGACGGTATGGCACCCGAAGGGGATGTGAGGGGTGCCTCCGGCTTCAGGCGATCAGCTGGATCTGCACACCGGCGACCGGCGACCGCGCCAGTCGAGCATCACACGTGAGCAGCGGCGCGCCTAGCCCAGCGGCAAGCGCCACGTACTGAGCGTCCGAGACGCGCAGGGCCGCTCTTCGAGACCACGCGTCGTGGAGTAGGTGTTCTGAGGGCACTCGTTCGCATGCGAGCCGCAGCCAGGCATCCAGCCCGCGCCTCGCCTCAGCCGCGCTGATGGAACTCGCCCGCTCCATGCGGGCCAAGGCCGACATCACCTCGGAGTCGATCAAACACGGCGCCAAGAGCTCGGCCCCCTGCATCGCGTCGAGCACCCGAGAACCGCGATAGTTCGCGAGCACAGCATCGACCCCTGCACTCGCGTCCAGGACAACCCTCACCGGTTCGGAAAGCGCTCGTCAGGGTCATACTCGGTACGCGCAGCATCAAGAGCAGCGAGCACATCGATCTCCCGTCGCGGCTCATTGTTCCGCCTCTGCTCGGCGATCCATTCCGCGAGCGACGGCTTGGAGAGGTCTCGCTCCAGCACCTTGGTCACGTAGTCCGACATCGTCATCCCTTCGCTTCGGGCACGCTCCCGCAGAGCCGCGTGCAGCTCGTCCGGGAGGTTGCGTACCTGAAGCATCTTCACTCGATCAGGGTTTCATGTGCTGCACATGTCCGCAAGACTGTGGACAACCAGCCGCCCTACGCCTTCAGTTCAGGCGTGCAGCCGCGCGAGGAACTCCCGCGTCCTCGTCTCCTGCGGATCGCCGAGCACCTGAGCCGGCGTGCCCGACTCGTGCACGCGCCCTTCGTGCAGGAAGCACACCTGGTCGGCGACGTCCCGCGCGAACGCCATCTCGTGGGTGGCGATGAGCATCGTCATCCCCTCGCGGCGCAGCTCGGCCAGCAGTTCCAGCACCTCCCCCACCAGCTCCGGGTCCAGGGCCGAGGTCACCTCGTCCAGCAACAGCAGTTCCGGATCGTTCACCAGGGCCCGGGCGATCGCCGCGCGCTGCTGCTGGCCGCCGGAAAGCTGGTCCGGGTAGGCGCGGATCTTGTCCGCCAGCCCCACGCGGGTGAGCATCTCCACCGCAGCATCTTCGGCCTCGGCACGATCGCGCCCGTGCACGAGCCGCGGCGCCAGGGTCACGTTGTCCAGCACGCTCATGTGCCCGAACAGATTGTAGGCCTGGAACACCATGCCCATCCGCGCCCGGGCGGCATCGGCGTCCACCCACGGATCCGCCACGTCCACGCCGCGCAGCTCGATGGACCCGTCGTCGACGTCCTCGAGCAGGTCGATCGCACGCAGCAGCGTGGACTTGCCCGAACCGGAAGCCCCGATCAGCACCACGCATCCGTGCTCGGGCACCTCGAGGTCCAGATCATCGAGCACCACATGCTCACCGAAGCTCTTGCGCAGCCCGCTCACCCGCAGCAATGACGAGCCGACAGCGGACGGAACAGGCGCCGTCATCGGATACCTCCCGCGGGCCCACGGGCACCGCGCCAACCGCGGCGGGCGTTGAACGTGTCCACGGCCCGGGTGAGCGGCACCGAGACCAGCAGGAACAGGAATCCGGCGGCCACGTACGGGGTGAAGTTGTAGCTGCCGGTCACCTCGATCTCGGCCACCCGGATCGCGTCTACCGCGCCAAGCACCGAGATCAGACCGGAGTCCTTCTGCAGCGCCACCACCATGTTCAACAAGGCCGGCACCACGTTCCGCACGGCTTGGGGCACCACCACGCGCCGGGTGGTCTGCCCCCGGGTGAGCCCGAGCGCGCGGGCGGCCGCCACCTGCGAGGGGTGCACCGATTCGATCCCGGAGCGGAAGATCTCGGACAGGTAGGCCGAGTAGGTCAGCACCAGGGCGAGCGAGCCGAGGAAGGCGGCATTCCCGGGCAGCCACGGTAATCGCAGGGCGGGCAGCCCGAAGCCCACCAGCAGCAGCACCAACAGCACGGGGACTCCACGGAAGATGTCGACGTACACCACGACCAGTGCGCGCAATGGGAAGAGCGCCGGCGCTGCAGTGGTCCGCGCGATCGCCAGCAGCAGACCGAGCACGATCGAGATCGCACCGGCGATAATCCACACGCGCAGATTCAGCCACAGTCCCTCGGCGATCCCGGGGAGCACGTCGACGAACTCGGCCGGATCGAAGAACGTCTCCCGGGCGCGCTCCCAGCCCGGTGAGGTGACCAGCACCCACCAGGCCAGGGCGGCCACGATCACCGTGCTGAGCAGCGCTACGGCAAATGATCGCCGACGGCGGCCCTCACGGTAGGCGGTCCGCTCCCGTGCGCGTGTACTGGGCTGCCAGGTGCTCATCGGCTCCTCGGTTCAGGTCCGGGTGGGCGCCTCAGCCGAGCTCGTCGATGCCGTCGGTGCGCAGCCACTCGGTGTTGAGCTCGTCGATGGTGCCCTCGGACTGGAGCGTCTCGACGGCCTCGGACACGCAGGCAGTCAGCGGCGAATCCTGGTCCAGCACGAAGCCGAGCTGGGAGGGGTCGCCCTCCTCCGGGAGGGTGCCGATCACATCGGACTCAGGGAAGTACACCGTGGAGGCGGCAACGGCCTGGTTCACGTCCATGACGACGGCGTCGATCTGCCCGTTGGTCATCGCCTGCATCGCCTGGCCGGCGTCGTCGTAGGGGACCAGCTCGGCGGCATCTCCCCAGGCGGCCTCGGCGATCGGCATCGAGGTCTGTCCGGCAGTGACCCCGATCCGTGCGCCCTCGAAGTCGGCGAGTGCTGCGGCATCGGCGTAGTCGCCACCCTCATCGACCACCACACCCTGGGCGGTGGTCAGGTACGGCGAGGAGAAGTCCACCACCTCGGCCCGCTCGTCGGTGATGGTGGTCTGGTAGGCGGCGAAGTCGAACGGCTTGATGCTCGGGGCGATGATCTGCTCGAAGGTGACGTCCTCCCAGACCACGTCCTCCGCCGCGTACCCCAGCTCCTCGGCCACGGCGTACACGAGCGCGGACTCGAAGCCCTCACCGGTGCTGTGGTCCTCCCCCACGTACCAGGGCTCGTAGGGCACGGACGTGCCGACGGTGAGGACGCCGTCGGTGAGGGTGGGCAACTCGCCCGCGGTGCATTCCGCCGCCGGTGCGGAGGTGCCTGTTCCATCGGTGCTGCCGCTGGGATCGGTGCAGGCGGCCAGGGTGAGGCCGACTGCTCCAACGATGATGAGAGCGCGTGCGCGCAAGGGATCTCCTCGGTGGTCGTCACGCCGGTGGGTCACGGCGGTTCTTCGACGAGGCTATGCCATCGCCGGTGCACGCGGGACCGACCGGGTGAGGTGTCTCACCGATGCTCGGCGGGGGCGTCGTGGTGCGCATCACCTGAGCCCTGAGGCGGGCAGACCTCTGGTCGTTCTCGACGTCGAGATCGACCAGAAGTCCGCCCCGGGCGCAGATGGGGGCTCGGCTCAGACCCGCGCCGCCTCGAACCCGGGAATGATCTGCTCGGTGACGATCGCCTGCTTCACGTGGAAGGGCGCGAACGCGTTCCAGGCGGCTTGCAACGTGACTTCCTCGAGGTCGTCCAGGTCCCAGCCGGCCTCGTCCACCAGGAGCTGCATCTCGTGGCTCATCGAGGTGCCGGACATCAGCCGGTTGTCGGTGTTGATGGTGACGGCGAAGCCCAGGTTCCGCAAAGTGCTCACCGGGTGTTCGGCGATGGTGCCGGCGATGCCGGTCTGCAGGTTCGAGCAGGGGCACACCTCAAGCGGGATCTGCCGGTCCAGCACCCAGGCCGCGACCTCGCCGAAGGTGGCGTCGATCTCGTCGTCCTCGCGGTCCACCTGGATGTCCTCGATGATCCGCACCCCGTGTCCGAGCCGCAGGGCACCGCACACCTGCAGCGCTTCCCAGACGCTCTCCACGCCAGCGGCCTCGCCGGCGTGCGCGGTGGCGGGAATGTTCGCCTCACGCAGGGTGCGGAACGCGGTGAGCTGGCGCGAGGGTGGGAACCCGTCCTCCGGTCCGGCAATGTCGAAACCGACCGCACCAGAGTCGCGGTTCGCGATGGTCAACGCAGCGATCTCATCGGCATTGTCGGCCTGCCGCATCGCGGAGAGAAGGGTGCCCACCTCGATGCGGCGCCCCTCCTCCTCGCCAGCCTGCGCAACGCCGTCGGCGATCCCCGCGTGCACCGCATCGACCACCTGCTGCAGGCTCAGCCCACCCTGCAGATGCTGCACGGGGGCATACCGCAGCTCGGCGTAGACCACGCCATCGGCCGCCAGGTCCAGTACGGCCTCCTTCGCCACCCGGTGCAGCCCTTCCTCGGTCTGCATCACCGCAACGGTGTGCTCGAAAGTCTCCAGGTACCGCACGAGTGAGCCGGAGTCGGCGGCATCAACAAACCAGCGCCCCAGTTCATCGGGGTCGGTGCTGGGCAGCTCGTGGCCGACCGCAGCGGCGAGCTCGATCATGGTGGCCGGGCGAAGGCCGCCGTCGAGATGGTCGTGCAGCAGCACCTTGGGCAGGGCGGCGATCGTGCGAGGGGTCAGCGTCATACCCTGAGCCTAGCCCGCACTCGGCGGTCCACGAGTGCCCGAGATCTCGGGCATATCTCGCCATGTGAGCGAGATGGGCCGCACTCGCGGTGTTAGGCGAGCAGGTTCGCGAGCGAGAGCAGCAGCCCGAGGGCGGCGAGCACGATCACCGAGGTGCAGGTCATCTGCAGCACGGTCCACCGGGCCTGCTCGAACGGCCCCCACCGGCGCAGGCTGCGCAGCACGAGCACGAGCAGCACGAATGCAGTGATCGCCGCGATCGCCGCGATCAGCGCGTGCTCCTGGCGCTGCGCGGTGAGCGAGACCACCAGAGCACCCAAGGTCACCGCGAGCACGGTCCGGTGCCAGGACAAGATGGTGCGCTGCGGCTGCGCACCGCGGTCACCCTCGAGCCCTACCGTCATGTGAGGACCTGATACACCGCGTACCCGGCCATCAGCAGCGCGAACACAGCCACTGCAGCCACCAGCACGGGCAGGATCCGCGGCGCGGGCAGCGGTTCACTCAGCCGCAGCGCACGCTCCCGGCGGCGCCACCCGGAGATCGCCGCCAGGGCCAGCACCCCACCGCCGAGGCACGCGAATGCCGCAATCACGTCGAGGACGGCGTTGCCCCCGGCGAACGAGGCGAGCGTGGTGAGCGCGACCCCGCCGGCCACCAGCGTCAGCCCGGTGCGCAACCACGCCAACGCCGTGCGCTCGTTCGCCAGAGAGAAACGCACATCCGGCTCGGTGCCCACACCGTAGACGGACTGCGGCCGGCGGGTGTCCTTCTCCTCGTCCTCGCCGGAGGAACCGCTGGAGCTCTCGTCGTGGGAGCCCGCCTCAGCCGGATCGTCGTGCTCATCGTCGTACTCGGCCGGCTCCACGCCTGGTGCCTCCCTCTGCTCGGTTCACACTCCCACTCGCTCGAGCACGATACCGCCACCGGCGGGCCGGTCCTCGTCCGGTGCGAGCTCCACCGCACCGTCGAGCGCGGCCATCGCGTGGGCGAACCGCTCCGGGGTGTCGGTGTGCAGGGTCATCAGCGGTTCACCGGCGCGCACCAGGGCGCCCGGCTTGGCGTGCAACTCCACCCCGGCCGCGGCCTGCACCGGGTCTTCCTTGCGGGCCCGACCGGCGCCGAGCCGCCACGCCGCCACGCCCACGGCGCGCGCGTCCAACTGCACCACCACACCGTCCGCGGGGGCGAGCAGTTGCTCGGTGTGCTGAGCCACCGGAAGCGGAGCGTCCGGGTCCCCGTCTTGGGCGGCGATCATCGCCCGCCAGACGTCCATCGCCCGCCCGTCCGCGAGCGCCGCCGCGGGATCGGCGTCCGTGCGGCCCGCGGCGTCCAGCATGTCCCGGGCCAGTGCGAGGGTCAGCTCCACCACGTCCGCAGGTCCGCCCCCGGCGAGCACCTCCACCGACTCGCGCACCTCCAGCGCGTTCCCGGCGGTCAGGCCCAGCGGGGTGGACATGTCCGTGAGCAGCGCCGTCGTGCGCACACCCGCCTCGGTTCCCAGCGTCACCATCGTGCGCGCGAGCTGACGCGCCTGCTCCAGCTCGTCCATGAACGCACCGGACCCGACCTTCACGTCCAGCACCAGCGCGCCGGTGCCCTCAGCGATCTTCTTGCTCATGATCGAGGAGGCAATCAGCGGGATCGACTCCACGGTGCCGGTCACGTCCCGCAGCGCGTACAGCTTGCGGTCCGCGGGTGCGAGCCCGGATCCTGCCTGGCAGATCACGGCGCCGACGCCCTCGAGCTGGGCGAGCATCTCGTCGTTGCTCAGCGCGGCCCGCCACCCCGGGATCGCCTCCAGCTTGTCCAGCGTGCCGCCGGTGTGCCCCAGCCCGCGCCCGGAGAGCTGCGGCACCGCCACGTCGAACACCGCCACCAGCGGCGCGAGCGGCAGGGTGATCTTGTCTCCCACCCCGCCGGTGGAGTGCTTGTCCACCGTGGGCCGGGTCAGGGACGAGAAGTCCATCCGCTCCCCGCTGGCGATCATCGCCCGGGTCCACCGGGCCACTTCCGCCTCGGTCATCCCACGCAGCACGATCGCCATCGCGAGCGCGGCCATCTGCTCCTCGGCCACTCCGCCCCGGGTGTAGGCGTTGATCACCCAGTCGATCTGGTCCGCGCTGAGCGCACCGCCGTCGCGTTTGGTGCGGATCACGTCGACGGCGTCGTGGTCGGTCATGACCTCACCCTACGGCCGCACCGACGGATCGACGGATGCTCAGCCCTCGCTCAGTGCCACCTCGATCGCCCCGTCGATGGCGGTCGTGTCGTAGTCGGCCTCGCCGTCGGTCACCAGGTGTGCCTCGGCGCTGACCGTGTACTGCTCCCCGGCGCTGTAGCCGTACACCGCGGCCCACGACGCGGACTCACCCGGAGGAAGCTCCAGGTCGTAGCCGGACCCGGAATCGACCTGATCGTAGTCGATGGGCGAGCTAGCCAGTCCGGTCTCGGCGAACGCCCCGCCGCCTGCGAAAAGTGCCACAGCGATACTGGGCTCGTCCGGCTCGCTGCGCCGGTCGGACCCGTCGTATCGCAGCGTGGTCGTCACCTCGCCGTTCTGGAGCACCACGGGCTCCTCAGCCACGGTGGTCACCACGTACTGCAGCGCCACCACCGGGTCGCCTGCGGCGAACAGCGGCTCACCGGTGTCATCCGACTCCCAGCCGGAAGCCTCGGGCGCCTCCGCCACGCCCACCTGATACACGTCCAGGCGCAGCGCGTCGCTCTCCATGGCCCCTACCCACGTACCGGTGGGCTGCGCGTCGACCGCCCAGTCGACGATCTGATAGCTCTCGAGCGGCTCGGCGGGCTGCACCACCTCCGCTTCGGGGGACCCTCCGCACGCCGACACCAGCGCGATGGCCGTGGCCGCGGCAAGGGCAGGAACGATGCTGGTCGTCTTCACGGACTGTGCTCCTCAGCACTCGGCAGGATCGGCCGCTGATGCGACCGGGTCCATCATCACCGAGCCGGGTGGCCAACAGAGCACCGGGGCATGGGCAGCGGTGCCCATACCGTCGGTCAGGGGCGCTGCCCGCGGGTGAGATCGTCCGGCCCGAAGGCGTCCGGCAGTACCTCGGTCATCGGCCGGATCCCGCGGGGGGTGTCCACCAGCAGCTCCGGCCCGCCGTGCTCCCAGAGCAGCTGCCGGCACCGCCCGCACGGCATGATCTGCTGCCCGCGCGAGTCCGTGCAGGTGAACGCCACCAGCCGGCCACCGCCGCCGGTGATCAGCGCCGAGACCAGGGAGCACTCCGCGCAGAGGGTCACCCCGTAGGCGGCGTTCTCCACGTTGGCGCCCACGACGACGTCCCCTGCGTCGGTAAGCGCGGCCGCACCCACCGGGTAGCCCGAGTAGGGCGCGTAGGCACGCGTCATCACCTGCCGCGCCGCCTCCCGCAGGGCTGCCCAGTCGACGGCGACCCCGTCCTGGTCAGGCGAGGTCACCTCGGCTGGAGGCTCCGCCGTCATGAGGGGTACGCCTTCCCGGCGCCCGCTGGCGGGCGCACCCGCCCGACCAGGCCCGCCACGGCGAAGATCGTGGCCAGGTAGGGAAGCATCGCGAGGATCTCGTACGGCACCGGGGAGCCGATGTTGTTCAACACCCGGTTCAGGGAATCGGCGAAGCCGAACAGCAGCGCCGCGGCGAGCGCCCCGGTGGGGCTCCACCGGCCGAGGATCATCGCCGCGAGCGCGATGTAGCCGCGCCCCTCGGTGACCTCCTTGGTGAACGCCAGCCCGGCGGCCACCATCGACGCGCCGCCGAACCCGGCGACCGCGGAGCCGAACACGACGTTCCGGTACCGGGTCCGGTTGACGTCGATGCCGACGGTGTCGGCAGCCTTGGGGTGCTCCCCCACCGCACGCACCCGCAGCCCCCAGCGGCTGCGGAAGAGCCCGATGTGCAGCAGCACCACGGCCACGTACATCACGTAGACGATGAGGTTCTGGTTGAACAGCGCCTGGCCGATCACCGGGATGTCGGCCAGGAGCGGGATGCGCAGAGAGGGCAGCTGCGGCGGACTGTTCAACCGGAGCGGGTTGTCGCTGAGCACGGTGGAGAACAGGTAGCTGGTCAGGCCCAGCACCAGCACGTTCACCACCACGCCGACGATGATCTGGTCCACCCGGTACTTGATCGCGAAGACGGCGAGCAGCAGACCCACCAGGGCGCCACCCACTGGGGCAGCGATCAGCCCGATGTAGGGGTTACCGGCCACCGTGGCGAGCACGGCGGTGAGGAAGGCGCCGGCGAGCAGCTGGCCCTCGATAGCGATGTTGATGACGCCGGAGCGCTCGCACAGCAGGCCGGCGAACGCGCCGAAGATCAACGGTAGGGCCGCCGTCATGGCCGTGCTGAGCAGGAACGGCAGCGGCAGCCCGGAGGCGTTGCCGGCCACCGCCCAGATCAGGAAGGCCAGCACCAGGCAGACCCCGAAGACCACCGGGACGGCCACGGACCGCCGTCGGTTCTGAGTGGTCCAGAAACTCAGCCCGGCGAGCGCGAAGGCCACCAACACGAGGGCGAGCGCGGAAGCGCGCGAGGGGAGCACCAGATCAGGCAGCTGCCAGGCGGCACCGCCGCCGGTGAGCTCGATTTGGGAGTCCAGGTCGGCGGGGGTGAACAGCGCGAAGCCGAACAGGGCGAGGGCGGCGAGGGTCGCCATGATGATCGGCGTGCGCCAGGAGATGGGGGCCAGCACACTCCGGCCGATCAGCTCGCGCTCGGTGGTGGGGGCACTCATGAGGTCGCCTCCTTGGCCGTCACGGTGCGGGCACGGGTGGTCCTGCCCGGTAGCCGGAACATGGACCGCACGAGGGGCGGGGCAGCGATGAACAGCACGATCACTGCCTGGATCACCAGGATGATGTCGACCGGGGTGTCCGCCTCGGTCTGCATCAGGGCGGCACCGGCACGCAGCGCGCCGAACAGCATGGCCGAGGCGACGATGCCCCCGGGCCGGTTCCTGCCGAGCAGGGCCACGGTAATGGCGTCGAAGCCGATCGTTCCGGCGCTGGACCCCCGGAAGGTGCCCTCCACACCGAGGATCTGCATGGCGCCACCGGCACCGGCGAGCATTCCGGCGGCCACCATCACCATCACGAACACCCGGTTCACGGTGATCCCGGCGGTCCGGGCGGCGTGCGAGTTCGCACCGACGGCACGGAACTGGAAGCCGACCGTCGAGCGCTCCATCAGCCACCACCCCCCGACGGCGGCGAGCAGCGCGAGCGGGAAACCCCAGTGCAGCGGGGACCAGCCACCGAGCAGCGAGGGCAGCTCGGCGGTGCCGAGCACATGCGGCGCGATCGGGCGGTTGCCCTGGATCCGGTACACCGAGGTGGTGAGCAGATAGGCCACCAGATAGGTGGCGATCCAGTTCAACATGATCGTCACGATCACCTCGTTGGCACCCGTGCGCGCCTTCAGGAAGCCCGCGATCCCGGCCCACAGTCCGGCGACCAGGACTGCGGCACCGATCGCGACCACCACGTGCAGCAGGCTGGGGAAGAACCCGGTGCCCCCGGGCGGAACGAAGGTGAACCCCACCAGGGACGCCGTGGCCGCACCCATCAGCACCTGCCCCTGGGCGCCGATGTTGAACAGTCCGGACCGGAACCCGATCCCGATCCCGAGCGCGGCGAAGATCAGCGGAGTGGCCTCCACCATGGTCTTGGTCAGCGGTGCGATGGCTTGTCCGAGGGCGGCGAGGCTGAATCCCTGCCGCAGCACCGCGTAGTCGAGGACCGAACCGCGGAACAGGGCGATGTAGGTGCCGGCCACACTGTCCCCCACGGCCGCGAGCATGTCCGAGGGGCGGCTGAAGAAGTAGCCGGCGCTGCTGCGCACGTCGGAGTCGGCCACCGCAATCAGGACCGAGCTGATCAGCATGGCGGCGACGATGGCCAGCAGGGTGATCACCCAGTTCCCGGTGAGCATCTCGTGCCGGAACGTGGCCCACCTGGCCTGGCTGGTCGTTGGTCCGTCATCGACCGTGTGCGGGCGTGGTGCAGAATCGGGCACCACCGGCCTCGGGGACTTCGGGGCACCCTGCGGCTCCTCGCCGTCCCGCTGGCCGTCCTCGGTGTTCTCCGGCTCGTCGCGCCCGGTGCTCTCGCCCGTCAACTCGGTTCCTCGCCCTCGACCTCATGCATCGCCGTCGGGTGTTCCTCGGCTTCGTGCTGCGCCTCCTCCGGCGGTACACCGGCCATCATCAGACCGAGCACGTCACGGTCGGTGTCGGAGTCGACGATGCCGATGATGGCACCGCGGTACATCACCGCGATCCGGTCCGCGAGGGAGATCACCTCGTCCAGCTCGGTGGAGACGATCATCACCGGCGTGCCACTGTCACGTTCGGCCACGATCCGCTGGTGCACGAACTCGATTGAGCCCACGTCCAGGCCACGAGTGGGTTGAGAGGCGATCAGCAGCCGCAACGGCCGGGACATCTCCCGCGCCAGCACCACCTTCTGCTGGTTCCCGCCGGAGAGCGTGCTCACCGGGTCGTCGACCGAGGTGATCCGCACGTCGAAGGCGTCGACGTACTCCTCGGTCTTCTCCCGCGCCACGGCGAGCTGCATCGCCGGACCTTTCGCATACGGCGGCTGCGCGTACTGATCCAGCACGAAGTTCTCGATGATGGAGAAGGAGGCGATCAGGCCGTCCTTGCTGCGGTCCTCGGGCACGAACCCGACACCGGAGCGAAGCACCTGGTCCACCGTCTTGCCGAGCAGCTCGGTACCGTCCAGCTGCACCGACCCGGCCGCGGCGGGCCGCAGCCCCAGGATCGCTTCGGCGAGCTCGGACTGCCCGTTGCCCTGCACACCGGCCACGGCGAGCACCTCGCCACCATGGACGGTGAACGAGACATCGCGCACCACCGGGGTGCCCACCGCGTCCAGCACGGTGAGACCGTCCACCTGGAGCGCCCGGTCGTTCGTCTCCGGTGCCTCCTTGTGCACGCCGAGGGAGACCTCCCGGCCCACCATCAGCGCGGCGAGCTCGGCCTGGGAGTCCTCCGGGGTGGCCGTGCCGACCACCTTGCCGCGGCGGATCACGGTGATCTCGTCCGCGACCGCACGCACTTCGCGCAACTTGTGCGTGATGAACACGATCGCCGTGCCGGAGTCGCGGAGCTGGCGCATGATCTCGATCAGCTCATCGGTCTCCTGCGGGGTGAGCACCGCCGTCGGCTCGTCCAGGATGAGCACCTTGGCGTCCCGGGAGAGGGCCTTGATGATCTCCACCCGCTGCTGCACACCGACGGGGAGGTCCTCGACCTTGGCGTCCGGGTCCACGTCGAAACCGAACCGGGCCGAGATCTCGCGCACCAGGGTGCGCGCCTCCTCGATGCCGATGATGCCCAGCGGGCCGGTCGGTTCGTGCCCGAGCACCACGTTCTCGGCCACCGTGAACACGGGCACGAGCATGAAGTGCTGGTGCACCATCCCGATGCCCGCAGCCATCGCCTCACCCGGGCCGGCGAAGCTCACGATCTTCCCATCGATGATGAGTTCACCCTCGTCCGGGGTGTAGAGCCCGTAGAGCACGTTCATCATCGTGGACTTGCCGGCACCGTTCTCCCCGAGGAGTGCGTGGATCCGGCCCGGCTCGAACGTGAGATCGATCCGGTCGTTGGCCACGAGGGACCCGAACCGCTTGGTGATCCCGCGAAGCTCGAGCGTCATCTCGTCCCTCCCCTCTCCTGCCGGCGCCGTTGCTGGTCTGCCCGCACTGTAGCCCGCGCGTGGTCGGCCACGCTTGCCGATCCCTTGCCGCGAACCTGCTCGGTCGCCGGAACGAGGCCGCGGCCCGGGCGAGGTCGTGATCGCCCGGGCCGCTGTGGTGCGGTCGATCAGTTGGCGCTGGGCGAGGTGATCTCGAGATCTCCCGCGACGATCTGCGCCTGCAGGTCCTCGATCTCGGTCTGCAGCTCGGCCGGCACTGCATCCTCGAAGTCGTGGAACGGGGCCAGCCCCACGCCACCGTTCTCCAGCGTGCCCACGTACGGCTCGGCGCTGAAATCACCCTCCACCGACGACTCGATGGTGTCGAACACGGCGGTCTGGATCTGCTTGAGCACCGAGGTGAGGATCAGGTGCTGGTAGTCGGCGTTGGCCGGCTGCTCATACCCGTCGGAGTCCACCCAGATCACCGAGACATCCTCGTGCTCGGCTGCTGCCCGCAGCGACCCGCCGCCCACCGGCCCGGCGACCGGGAGGATGATGTCGGCACCGTCGGCGATGAACTGCTGGGTGGTGTTGTACCCGTTCTCGGTGTTGGTGAAGTCACCGGTCATGGATCCGTTCTGGGCGTCCTTGTCCCAGCCGAGGGTCTGTACGTCGGTGCCGTGCGCCTCGTTGTAGGCAGCGACGCCGTCGACGAACCCGTCCATGAAGATCGTCACGGACGGGAAAGGCTGGCCGCCGTAGGTGGCCACGGTGCCGGTCTCGGTCATCCCGGCAGCCAGGTAGCCGGCCAGGTAGGCGGCCTCCTGGGTGTTGAACAACAGCGGCTTGGCGTTGTCGTACTCCACGGGGTTGAACTCGTCGTCGGAGAAGCCGGAGTCCACGAGCGCGAAGTTGAGGTCCTCGTTGGCCTCGGCGACCTCCTGGATGGTGTCCTCGAGGGCGAAGCCCACACCGATCGTCAGCGAGCAGCCCGCCTGCACCATGGCATCGGCGTTGGAGGCGTACTGGCCCGGGTCGGTGGACTCGGCATCGCGGATCGTCACGCCCAGGTCGGTCTCAGCCTGGGTGAGCCCGTTGTAGCCGGACTCGTTGAACGAGGCGTCGTCCCAGCCGCCTTCGTCGGAGATCATGCAGGCGAGGAAGTCGCTGTTGTCCTCGCCGGAGCCTCCGGTCTCCTCGGGGGCGGCACCACACGCCGCCAAGGTCAGGGCTGCGGCAGCGGTGAGAGCTGCGGGGATGGACTTCTTCACGTGGTCACTCCTCGGTGGGGCGGCTCGGCGGTCGGGGGTGTGACGCCGAGAGGCTGCCCCGTACCTTAGACACCCACCATGGCACCTGTGTTACATCGTGAGACACCTGGCGCGAGTTGTTACCGAACTGGTACCTCGTCGGCGTCGCCCGCGTGCAACCGGCGGCCGGCGTCCAGGGCCACCTGGGCGAGGAACCGTGCACCGACGCTGATCGCTCGTTCGTCCACCACGAGCTCCGGTTGGTGCAGGTCGTAGCTGCGACCACCCGGGGTGCGGGTACCCAGGCGGGCCATCGACCCACGAACCTGCGTGAGGTACCAGCCGAAGTCCTCACCGCCCAGGGACTGCTCGGTGAGCTGGACCGCCTCATCGCCGAG
This sequence comes from Ruania alba, assembly GCF_900105765.1. Lineage (NCBI taxonomy): Bacteria > Bacillati > Actinomycetota > Actinomycetes > Micrococcales > Ruaniaceae > Ruania > Ruania alba. The sequence goes on along the minus strand of NZ_FNTX01000001.1, from coordinate 452,495 downwards.
CACCGCGCCGGCTGCCTGCTCCATCAACCGCACGCTCTCGGCGTCGTTGTCCACCGGCGGCACACCACGCACGATCTGCAGGTCCACCTCCACCCCGGTGGGGCCGACGATCTGCTCGATCACCTCGTGCAGGAGTGATTCGGCGCGGTCCCAGGCTCGCACGTCCAGGCACCGCAGGGTCCCGGTGATCGTGCCGGTGGTCGGGATGGCGTTCGAGGCGGTGCCCGCCTTGATGGCGCCCCAGGTGAGATTGACGCCGGTGCGCGGGTCCAGTCGGCGGCCGAGCACCGCGGGGGTCATCGTGGCGACCAGGCCGAGCGCATAGACCACGTCCCCGGTCAGGTGCGGGCGGGAGGTGTGCCCACCGGTCGAGCTGACCGTCACCGTCACGGTGTCGGAGGCGGAGGTGATCGGTCCGATCCGGGTCCCGACGAATCCGACGTCGAGCTTTGGGTCACAGTGCACGGCGAAGATCCGGTCCACCCCGTCCAGTGCCCCGGCGGCGAGCAGATCGAGCGCTCCCCGGGCTGGATCTCCTCGGCCGGCTGGAAGATCAGCCGCACCCCGGCCGGCAACAAGTCGTCCTGAGCGAGCTGCGCCAGGGCCAGCCCGGCGCCGAGCACCACTGTGGTGTGCACGTCGTGGCCGCAGGCATGGCTCACGCCCCGGACTGTGGAGGCGTACTCCAGTCCAGTGGCCTCCTGGACGGCGAGGGCGTCGAGGTCGGCGCGCAGCGCCACCCGGCGGCGCTTGCGTGCCTGCGGGCCACCGTGCGTACCGGGCGGGTCGATGTCCACCGAGAGGCCGGTGGGGCTGAACCGGTGGACAGCTAGCCCAGCGTCCGCGAACCGTTCCGCGAGCAGCTCACAGGTCCGTGTCTCGGTGCGGCCCAGCTCGGGGTGGGCATGCACGTCCCGCCGGAATCCGATCAGCTCGGCGTTGAGGTCGGCGAGCAGGGCGGAGAGCCGGTCGGTCAGGTCGGATCGGGAGAGCACCTTCCCGAGGTTACCCGTGACAAGGGCTGACGCAGGCTCAGGTGAGCCCACCGTCGTCATCGGACAGTCGCGCCACGATCTCCTTCACCCGCTGCGCCTGGTCGCGCGTGGTCACCAGCACCGCGTCCGCGGTGTCCACCACGACGGCGTCCGGTACCCCGAGCAGCACCAGGCGCCTCCCGGAGCCGGTCACTGCGAGCGCTCCAGGGGAGTCGAGGGCCAGCACGTCGCTCTCCTCACCGAGCACCCGGACGTCGCCCAGGCCGGCGGGGAGAAGGTCGCCAAGTGACTGCCAGTCCCCCACATCGTCCCAATCGAACTCGCCGGGAACTACGGCTACTCCCCCGGCGGCGGCCACGGGTTCGGCGATCGCGTGGTCGATGGCGATCTTGGTGAGCGCGGGCCACTCACGGTCGAGGACGGCGGTGCGCTCGCTGGTGTCCCAGGCGGCGGCGATCCGCTCGAGGCCTGCGGCGAGGGTAGGTTGCAGGCGCGCGAGGTGGTCGAGCAGCACCCGGGCACGGACCACGAACATGCCGGCGTTCCACCGGTACGCGCCGGTGGCCAGGTACTCCTCGGCAGTCGCAGCGTCGGGTTTCTCGGTGAAGCCGTGCACGTGGTGGGCGCCGACGCCACTGGCGAGCGGGTCGCCCATGCGGATGTAGCCGAAGGCGGTCGAGGGTGCGGTGGCGCGGATGCCGATCGTCACCACGTAGTCCTCGGTCGCCGCAGCCACCGCGGTGCGGACCGCCCGGGCGAAGGCATCGGTGTCGGTGATCACGTGGTCGGCCGCGAAGGAGCCGAGGATCACGTCCTGGTCCGGGTGGCGGTGGGCGAGCAGTGCGGCCGCGAGACCGATCGCTGCCATCGAGTCCCGCGGGGAGGGTTCGGTGAGCAGGTCGCTGACGTCGAGGTCCAGCTGAGCTGCGACGGCGTCGGCGTGTTTGTCTCCGGTGACCACGACGAGACCGTCACTGAGTGGGAGAAGTCGGTCCGCCGTCGCCTGGATCAGGGTGCGGCCGGTGCCGGTGAGGTCGTGCAGGAACTTCGGGTGGTCCTGCCGCGAGAGCGGCCAGAGGCGGGTGCCGGCGCCGCCGGCGGGCACGACGGCGTAGAACGAGGGCTGCATCGGCTCAGCGTAGTCAGGCGCGGCGGGCCCCGGTGATCTTGCGGCCCAACCAGCCGATCAGCCCGCCCCAGTACGGCTCCGGGGGCGGCGGCTCCTCCGGCTGCACCCGGCCGGTCACCGGGTCGTGCTGCCACTCGAGGGTCTCGGGTTCGCTCATCGTGACGTAGTTCGGGGTTTCGTCGAAGTGGGTGATCATGTCGTCGGCCACCACGGGGTGCGGCGGCGGGTTCGAGGTCCAGGACGCGACCAGCAGGGTGAGCCGAACGACGAGGTTGATCCACAGCAGGAGGGTGCCGAGCGCGGCACCGGAGGCGAACAACGGGTTCTCGCTCAGATTGCCCCCCACCACAGACGTGCCGAGGTAGCGGAGCACGCCGGCGCCGACTGCGGCGATCAGGGCACCCAGCCACAGGTCGCGCTTCGGTGGCCGGATCCCGGCCAGCGTGCGATAGATCCAGACGAACACCAGCGTGTCCACAACGAGCACTACCGCCAGGCCGGCGATGCGCAGCAGCCACTTGCCGGCGGAGGTGTCTTCCCATCCGGCCAGCGAGAGCAACCACTGCGCAGCTGCACCGGCCGCGATGCCCATCGCGGAGGTGAGGATCACCGAGAGCGCGAGGCCGAGGAACCCGAGGAAGTCGCGCAGCTTGCCGAGTACCGGGTTCTCCGGCGGGGCGACCATGCCGAACATGACGCGGATCGACGATCGCAGCGCGGCGGGCACACGGACGGCGGTGAAGAAGAGCACGAGCACGGAGATGATCCCGGCCACCCCTGCCCCGCGGGAGAGCGTCAGGTCGTCCGGGCTGATCATGCCGTTCTCGTATTCGGGCGTCTTGATGAGACCGGGCAGGGAATCGGCAACAGCATCGATCACCCGCTGGCGGAGCTCCTCGTTGTCACCGAGCACCGCCATGAACGCGACATAGGCGATCGTCAGGGCCGCGAACACGGAGAAGAGAGCGGCGAAGGCGATGCCCCCGGAGAGGAGATTGCCGTTCGCCGTGCCGTACCGGGCCAGCGCCCGCATCACCCGGGTGTTCTTCAGCCAGTCGACGAACCGTGCTACCCCTGTCTTTTCACCTGCCATGGCTCCAGCATGTCGAAACCGAGCCGACGGCGCACGTCTGGCTCACCCGTGTCCACCGGCCGGGCGATGTGCGGGCGGGATCAGGAGGTCAGCACGTAGGTGCTGACGTCCCGCCACACGCCGTCGTCGCCGTGCTCGTAGAGGCAGAAGTGGGCCACCGGGAAGACAGCGTCGAAGCCGGCCATGTCGTGGAACGCCGCGTCGAGCGCCGCATCGTCGACCTCGTGCGCAAGGGTCACGTGCGGGTGGTACGGGAACCGGAGGGTCTGTGCGACAGGCCCGTCGTTCACCGCCGCCTGCAACTGGGCGCACTCCGCTACCCCGGAGTCCAGCCGGACGAACACCACCGGCGAGATCGGGCGAAAAGTGTCGGTACCGTGCAACTCCACGACGAACGGGCTCTGCTGAGAGGCGATGCTAGCCAGGTGGTGGTGCACATCGGCGACGGCATCGGCCGGCACATCGGTAGGTGGTAGCAATGTGATGTGCGGCGGGATGGCGTGAGCCAGGGGGTCCCGGGCGTGGATCCGGGCACGGACCAGGCTCGCCGCGTACGGCTCCGGGATGGGGATCGCGACGCCGATTCGCACCACGTCTGTGACCTGGTCCGCATTGAGCTGCGCGGGTGTGGCCACCTGTGCGCGCGGGACGAGGGACGGTGCGCCACGCATCATCGCGCGCTCCATCCGTGCAACCCCTGCGAGCACTTCATCGTCGTATTGTGCCTCACTCCCACCCGGGCCGACGCCGTCTTCACCACCACACTCGACCTCGCTCGTCCCGATCGACGGTGATGCGTAGCGCCACTCGGTTATTTGCGCGGCTCTACGTATGAGCGTCGATCGGTTTGTGGGCCACGTCGAGCATGTGCGATTGTGTGCGAATTGGTGCATTCTTGTGCGAGACTGGGTCGGTGAGTGATCTCCCCGCCTTGAGCACCGCGCAGGTGCGCCGCACCCCCACCACCCTCGCCGACGGTCGCGACTTCTTCTACTACGACGACTCCGAGCCGTACGTCTCCGGCGAGCAGACCCGCCGCCTGGATGACCCGCGCCCACTCGCGGACCGCTTCGCGCCCGTGGAGTCCGCGGACGGCAGCACCCAGCCGGTCACCGGCCCGGAGATGCGTTACGACGTGCTCACCGGCGAGTGGGTCCCGATGGCCTCGCACCGGATGAACCGTCCGCACCTGCCGGGCGGGAACGCCAACCCGCTCGCGCCCGCCAAGCCCGGTGCGGAGTACTCCGACGGCGAGATCCCGGACACCGATTACGACGTGGTCGTCTTCGAGAACCGGTTCCCGTCCCTGATGCGGGTACCCGGGGCGTCGGACGAGGTGACCCACCTCGATGGTGACGACCTCTACCCGGTGCGCCCCGCCGTCGGGCGCTGCGAGGTGATCTGCTTCTCCCCGGACGCCAGCGCCTCGCTGAGCTCGGTGTCCCCCACCCGGATGCGCACCATCGTGGAGGCGTGGGCGGACCGGACCGCCGCGCTCGCGCAGATCGACGGCGTGCAGCAGGTGTACTGCTTCGAGAATCGTGGCGCCGAGATCGGCGTGACGCTGCACCACCCGCACGGGCAGATCTATGCCTACCCCTTCCTCACCCCGAAGACCGACGCGATGCTGCGCCAGGCGCGTGCGCACCGCGAGCGCACCGGGCGCAACCTGCTGCGCGACGTGCTGGACGCGGAGCTGGCCTCGGGGCGGCGCATCGTCGCTGAGAGCGAGCACTGGGTTGCGTACGTGCCGGCGGCTGCGCGCTGGCCCGTCGAGGTGCATGTGGCACCGCGGCGCGACGTGCCCGACCTGCCGGCCACCACCGATGCCGAGCGCACCGATTTCGCCGAGCTGTACCTGAGCCTGCTCTCCAGGCTGGACCGCTTCTTCGTCGATTCCGACGGCGAACCGATGCCGTTGCCTTACATCTCCGGCTGGCATCAGGCGCCGGCGAGCGCCCGCGACGACCTGCGCCTGCACCTGCAGCTGTTCTCGATCCGTCGCGCACCGGGCAAGCTCAAGTACCTGGCCGGGTCCGAGTCAGGCATGGGAGCCTGGATTTCCGACACCACCCCCGAGCGCATCGCCGACCGCCTGAAGGAGATCCACCTGTGACCGACGTGGTGACCGCATGGACCGAGGACGCGGGCGCCGCACAGGCGCGCGCACTGTTCACCGAGGCGTTCGACGGCGTCGCGCCGGACGGTGCGTGGTCCGCCCCGGGCCGAGTGAACCTGATCGGGGAGCACACCGACTACAACGGTGGACTGTGCCTGCCGATCGCGCTGCCGCACCGCACCTATGTGGCGCTGCGCCGCCGGGACGATGACGCCATCCGGCTGATCTCCGGGCGCGAGTCGGGCCGGTGGGAGGCCCGGCTCGACCAGGTCGGACCGGGCACCGTGAGCGGGTGGGGCGCCTACCCCGCCGGGGTGGCGTGGGCGCTCGAGCAGCTCGGGCACGCCGTGGGCGGCTTCGACGCGGCCGTGGCCAGCGCCGTGCCGTACGGCTCCGGGCTCAGCTCCTCGGCAGCACTCGAGTGCGCCTTCGCAGTCGCCTTCGCCGGGGCACCGGGATGGACCGGACCGGACGCCGGCACCGACACCGGGCGGGTACAGCTGGTGACCGCCTGCATCCGCGCCGAGAACGAGATCGCCGGTGCGAACACCGGCGGGATGGACCAGGCCGCCTCGCTGCGGAGCCAGCCGGGGCACGCGCTCCTGCTGGACTGCCGGGACGGCGGCGTTCGGCACATCCCGTTCGACCTGTCCGCCGCAGGGCTCGAGCTGCTGGTGATCGACACCAAGGCCGAGCACGCACTGGTGGACGGTCAGTACGCGCAGCGGCGTGCCACCTGCGAGGCGGCGGCCGAGACGCTCGAGGTCCCAACACTGCGCGAGATCTCGCCAGACCTGCTGGACGGGGCGCTGGCGGCACTGCCCGGTGCGGAGTCCCGCAAGCGGGTCCGGCACGTGGTGACCGAGATCGGCCGGGTGGAGCAGTTCGTCGAGCTGCTCGACTCCGGACGCGTGCGGGAGGTGGGTCCGCTGATGGATGCCTCGCACGCGTCGCTGGCCGAGGACTACGAGGTCTCCTGTGCCGAGCTGGACGTGGCGGTGTCGGCCGCCCGCAAGGCAGGTGCCCTCGGAGCCCGGATGACCGGTGGCGGTTTCGGCGGGTCGGCGATCGCGCTGATCGAGGCGGGGACGAGCGAGGCGGTCTCGGCCGCGGTGGAGCAGGCGTTCGCCGATGCCGGTTTCGGCGCCCCGGCGTTTCTCACCGCGGTGGCGTCGAGCCCGGCGCGATAGCGGGCCTCCCTCCCAGGGCAGGCACCGCCGTCGGCCGCGAGGTGCCACTCCTCGTCGCCACGAACCCGTGGCAGCGACGGCGGATGGCACCAACCCGGGCACGATCTCGCGCTTGGTGCCGCTCGCTGTCGGTCCGCCCACCCCAGAGCGACATTCAACGGCACCTACGGGCGGTGGCGGTCAGGGCGGACCTACCGGCGGTGGTGGTCAGGTCGGCGCGATCACGGCGGTCACGCAGGCACGGTCAGTTCGCGGCCGCGGCGCGCCAGAGGTCGATGGCAGTCCACCAGCTCAACCCGGTCGAGACTGCCGACCTCGGCGAGCGGGATCCAGCGCGCCTCGTCAGTGCTTCCGTTCTCCTCGTGCCGCAGATCCCCACCGATGATCGCGGCTTCGTAGACGGCCCGGACGGCCTTCATCGGCCGGGTGCCGTGCAGGCGACGCTCGGCCGGAATGTGATGGGTATCGATGCCGAGCAGACGGACCGCCTCGACCCGGTATCCGGTCTCCTCCCACACCTCCCGGACCATGGTCTGCTCGGCGATCTCGGCGAGGTCGGCACCTCCGCCGGGCATCGTCCACCGGGGCCGGTCGCTCTCATTCCAGAGGGCGAGCAGGATCTGCTCGGTACTGGGGTCGATGATCACGCCGTAGGCGGCGAACCGGGTGTCGAAGTCCACGAGCGGCGAGTCTACGACGCCCCGGAGATGGGGTGCGTTGCCGAGACGATTCGGCCATCGCGCGACGGCGATGCACCCCACACGGCTCACGTCGTCGCCGGTGCGTCGCTAGTGTCGCCCCACATCCTCGTGAGCCACGAAGAACAGCGACCACGGCTCCCCGTCGGGGTCCGGCTCCTCCTCCTTGGCCTCGATGAACAACTCGCCGATCTTGCGGATCAGCTCTGCGCGGCGCTCCGGACGCATCCGCACTCCGAGCCGGATGATCGCCTCCGTGCGGTTCATCGTGGGGCACCTCCCCGTTCGGCGGGCTGCTCGGTGCTGGGCTCGGCAGCACCTGGGGCACCACCACTGCCCTGTGTGTGCGGGTGGTGGGTACCGTGATCGCCGCGATGCCCGTGGTGCTATCGCCGCTGTGGCGGATGACTGTGGTGCCGCGAGGAGATATCGAGCCCTCGTGTCCGGTCCGGCCCGTCGCAGGCCGATCCGGGACACGTGAACTCACCCCCGACTGTGCCTTGTCCCCTACACTGCACACACGTTGAACTGGGGCCGTACGGAACAAGGGGGTCGTCGTGGGCGTGACGCGCCGCATCATCTTTCCAGCATTGAGAATCCTCGTCTGGGCGGTGATCGCCGTGGCGCTGGTGCAGCTCGCGTTCGGGGGCGGCTCACCCACCCAGCCGGACACTGAGGCGCCCCAGGATGAGCCGCACGCGGACTTCACCGAACCGCAGATCGAGGTCACGACCGCCTCGATCACAAACACGGTGGAGATCGCCGGGACAGTCGTGGCGGACGCCGCAGTGCCCGCACCTGCCGAGCAGGAGGGCTACATCCTCTGGTTCGAGGTGAGCGACGGTGCAGAGGTCACCGAAGGCGATCGGTTGCTCGTGGTTCAGCAGGAGATCCCCCGCGACCCTGTGGAATCGACGGACGAGGACGGCAACATCACTGTCACCGAGCAGGAGCCTCAGGTGATCAGCTCGGTCGTGAAGGCACCAGCATCCGGGATCGTGGACTTCAAGGTGCTGGCCAACCAGACCGTCACCATCGGTGACGTTGTGGCGACCGTGGACCCGGGCACGCACTCGGTGATCGGCTCACTCACCCCGGAGCAGCAATACCGGCTCATCGATGCGCCGAGCGAAGGGGAGGTCACGGTGCCGAACGGACCGGCTCCCTTCACCTGCTCCAATCTGACCACGGGCACGAGCAGCAGTGCTGACGGCGGGAGCACCGGCCCTTCCAATCCGGACTCCGTCGCCCCTGAGGGGGACGCGCCCGGCGGCACCACCGTCCAGGCGAGCTGCTCCGTTCCCGACGACGTCACCGTCTTCCCCGGGTTGACTGCCACCCTGACGATCACGACGGGCTCGGTCGAGGATGCCCTGGTGCTGCCGGTGACCGCGGTGCAGGGACGATTCGAGACGGGCAATGTGTGGTTGCCCGCCGATGAGGGGGAACCCGCTGAGCACGAGGTCAGCCTCGGGCTCACCGATGGTGAGGTCGTCCAGATCACCGACGGGCTCGAGGCTGGGGACCTGGTCCTGGAGTTCATCCCGATCGGCGATGAGGAGCCGATCGACCCGTATGCCAGGGACCAGGAGATGGTCGGGTGAGTCTGCTCGAGCTGCATGGCGTGACCAAGTCCGTCCGCCTGCCCGATGACTCCGTGCTGGAGATCCTGCGCGGGATCGACCTGACCGTCTCCGCCGGCGAGCACGTTTCGGTGGTGGGCAGGTCCGGCACGGGCAAGTCGACCCTGCTGAACATCCTCGGGTTGCTCGACGCCGCCACGGACGGCGAGTACCTGCTCGACGGCGTGCCGATCGGCCGGCTGCGGTCCCGGCAGCGGGCCCGCCGCCGGGGCGAGGGCTTCGGTTTCGTGTTCCAGCAGTTCCACCTGCTGCCGGGGCGCACCGCCCTGGAGAACGTGATCGCGCCGTTGCTGTACGCCCGCGGCCGGATGTTCTGGCGCCGGCGAACGATCGCCGCCGACATGCTCGATCGAGTGGGTCTCGGCACCCGGATGGACTCGATGCCTGAGCACCTCTCCGGCGGCGAGCAGCAGCGTGTGGCCATCGCCCGCGCCCTGGTGCGCACTCCTCGGGTGATCCTCGCCGACGAGCCGACCGGCGCCCTGGACCTGGAGACCGGCGCCGAGATCATGACGCTGCTCGATTCGATGGCCACCGAGAACGACGCAGCGCTGATCGCCATCACACACGATCTCGCCGTCGCGTCCCGGGCGAAGCGGCACTTCCGCCTCGGCGACGGCGTGCTCACTCCGCTGGACCTACCGACTGAGGATCGCGCCCCCGACGACGTCCCGATCAGTCGCGCTGATCAGTCGCCCGCCGAGGACGAGCCGAGCGACGACGAACGCGAGTTCGTCTCATGACCTCGCTGGTGGGGGCGCTCGTCGAGGCGTGGAAGGAGCTGCGGGTGCACCGGCTCCGGGTATTGCTCTCCCTCGTCGGCGTCGCGATCGCAGTCACGGCGATGACCAGCGTGACGGCGATCGGGCAGATCGCCCAGCAGGGCCAGGCCGAACTCATCGAACGGCAGAGTGGGCGGCCGGCCACCCTCGGTGTCAACGCATGGTCCGAGGGTATGGGGGTGCCCCAGGGGGACGGTCAGGCAACGACCGACGCGATGCGCGAGGTGGTGGACCGTTACCGGATCGAGCACGCGAGCCTCACCTCCATGACCACCACCAACTTCCGGTTCCCGGCGGGAACGATGATGGTGCAGACGCAGGTGGTGGACCCTGCCTACGGGGCCATGCGGCGTATCCAGGTGGTGCACGGCACTTGGTTCACCGCGGCGGACGAGGACAGGTTCGCCCCCGCCGTCGTCGTGAACGAGGCATTCCTGCGTGAACTGGGAGTTGCTGACCTGAGCGAGCCGGTCACAGCGACGATAACCGGTGACCCGGACGTAACGACCACCATCATCGGCGTGGTCCCCGATCAGTGGGACGGGGCGATGCCAGAAGCGTTCCTGCTGCACGCGGCGTTCGACCGGTGGGGCATGAGTGACCCGATGATGACGGGGCCACCGACGCTCGAGGTGTGGATCGGACCCGAGGTGGCGGACATCGCCCAGGAGACCATCACCCGCGACCTTCAGGCCATGCTCGGTGCGAGCACGCACGTCGAGGCCTACCGGATGGATGCGTTCGGCTACGAGGCCTTCGACCAGGCCTTCCAGCTGATCGTCACCGGCATCGGCGTACTGGTGCTGCTGCTGGGCGCCCTCAGCCTGGTCAACATCGCGCTGGTCACGGTGCGCCAGCGGATCCGGGAGATCGGGATCCGTCGCTCATTCGGCGCCACGTCCGCACGTGTGTTCTTCTCCATCATGATGGAGTCCGTGGTGGCCACGTTCATCGCTGGTGTGATCGGGGTGGCGATGGCTATCGCAATCGTGCAGAACATGCCCCTCGATGACTGGCTCGGCTGGGGTGGCGTCCAGGACGCGCCGCCGTTCCCGATGGAAGCGGCGATGACCGGACTCGTGGCCGCGACCGCCGTCGGGGCGTTGGCCGGCCTGCTGCCCGCGCTGGTCGCCGTCCGGGTGAAACCGATCGACGCGATCCGCTACTGACCCTCCTCACCAGCTCTGCTGCCAGGCCGCCTCGAGCAGGTCACGCACCCGGTCGTCCACCTCGGTCACATCCCGCAGCCGCACCCGGCGGTCCAGCGGCTGGTCCTTGTTCGGCGTGAGCACCTCCACGCGATCGTCGGCCGGCACGTCCAGACGCAGCAGCAGGTGCAGCGCACTCTTCGCGGCCGGCACCACCTGGGCGAACTGACGCCGTCCGGTGCGCAGCGAGACGTAGGTCTTGCGGGCCTGGAGCTGCGCGCCGAGCCCGGTGGCGATCTCGAAGACCACCTCGGCGATCGGGCGCAGCCCGGGCCGGTCGGCGTACTGATCGTCCACCAGCTCCTGCCCGGAGAGCTCGAAGAACTCCGGTGGCCCGAACATCTCCCAGATCACGGCGTCCTGCCCGCGCCCGCGCACGTCCTGCTCGGCGAGCCAGGTGCGCGCCTCCTCAGGCGTCCCCGCACCCGCGGCCCGGACCCGGTCGGCCCAGGCAGCGACGTCGGCACCGGTGCGGCGCTGCAGGATCGCCCGGCTGTCATCCACCATCTGCTGCCACCCGGCGAACCGGGGTTCGTTCTCCGCGGACATGTCAGCGATCGTAGGACACCCGCAGCGGGGCGTGGTCGGAGATCCGTTGGTCGTAGGCGGGGTCCCGGTCCACCACCGCCGAAGTGGCCAGGGGCGCGAGCGCAGGACTGGCGAACTGATAGTCGATCCGCCAGCCGGAGTCGTTGTCGAAGGCCTTCCCGCGCCAGGACCACCACGTGTACGGCCCGTCCACATCTCCAGCGAACGCGCGCCCCAGGTCCACCCACCCATGCTCACCGGTCCACCGATCCAGGTAGGCCCGCTCCTCGGGCAGGAATCCCGCGTTCTTCCGGTTGCCCTTCCAGTTCTTGATGTCGCGCTCGGTGTGCGCGATGTTCACGTCCCCACCCACGACGGCGGCTCTCCCCTGCCTGCTCAGCTCGGCCATCCGGTCGGTCACCTTGTCCAGGAACGCGTACTTCTCGTCCATCGACGGCGTCCCGGCGGTCCCGGAGTGGATGTAGGTGGAGATCACGGTGATCGTCTCCTCGCCGCGCTGGATGTCGGCCTCCACCCAGCGGCCCACCTCACCATCGGCCCGGGTGGCCGGATCGCCTACACCGAACCGGACGCCGTCGAGCGGGAGACGGGAGGCGATCGCCACGCCGGCGCGCCCCTTGGCCACCCCTTCCTCGTGCGCGAGGTGCCACCCCTCGCCGAGGTAGCCAGTGACGATCTCGTCGGTGGCACGGACCTCCTGCAGCAGCAACACATCGGGTTCGCGTGCGGCGATCCATTCGGCCATCCCGCGCCGGAAGGCAGCCCGGATCCCGTTGACGTTGAAGGTGGCAATACTCAGTGCGGGAGGAGAAGAGCTCGACATGGAACCATCCCATCACGGCCCGCCGACACTCCCTGACGGACGGGAGACTCAGTCCGCCGGCATCCGCCGCGCCCACGGCCACCAGGTGCGCCGACCCAGATCGTGCACCAGACCGGGCACCAGCAGGCTGCGCACCACGAAGGTATCGATCAGCACGCCCACGGCCACGATGAACGCGAGCTGAGCCAGGAACAGCAGCGGGATCACCCACAGCGCGGAGAACGTGGCCGCGAGCACCAGGCCGGCCGAGGTGATCACTCCCCCCGTCACCGCCAGCCCCGTGCGCACCCCGGGCCGGGTGCCGAGCTGCAACGACTCCTCTCGCACCCGCGTCATCAGGAAGATGGAGTAGTCGATCCCGAGCGCCACCAGGAACACGAAGCCGTACAGCGGCACCGTGGCGTCGGCGCCGGGGAAGTCGAGCAGGTGGTTGAACACCAGGGCGGAAAGCCCCATGGTGGCGGCGAAGGACAGGACGTTCGCGGCCAGCAGGACTAGCGGAGCCACCACGGAGCGCAGCAGGATCATCAACATCAGCGCGATCACGAGCAGGACCACCGGGATGATGGTGCGCAGGTCGCGCTCGGCCGTCTCCTGGGTGTCCAGGCGTTGCGCAGCCTCGCCACCGACGAGGATGTCCTCGTTCACCGTTTCCAGGGCGGTCCGCACCTCGGTCACGGTCGCCAGCACGGCCTGGCTCTCCGCGGAATCGGTGGTGACCACCTCCACCAGGACGCGCCCGTCGATCACCATCGCCTCACCCTGCCCAGGCACGCCCTGGCCGGACCCCTCGGTCACCACGGCCGCGGACGTGACGCCGTCGACACTCTCGGCAGCGGCGAGGACATCATCGGTGGACCCCTCGGGCGCGACCACCTGGATCGGCTGCACGGTGCCGACGGCGAAGTGCTCGGCGAGCACCTCCTCCCCGGCCACGGACTCCACCTCGCTGAGGAAGACGTCGTTGTCGCTGGTGCCCTCGGCCTGGAAGGTCGTGGCGAAGGCCGCCAGCACACCCAGCACGACGGCGGTACTCACCCAGACCACCCGGGCTCGCTTGGTCACCAGGGTCGCCACCCGGGCCCACAGGCCGGTGGTGGGCACGCCCGCGTCCTGCACGGACCTCTCCGGGGCGTAACGGGGGCGGGACGGCCAGAACATGGCACGGGACCGCGCGCCGAGCACGAGCAACAGGGCCGGCAACAGCGTGAGCGCACCGAGGACCGAGGCCACGATGCCGATCGCGGCGATCGGACCGAGGCTGGCGTTGGAGCCGAGGTCGGAGAGCAACAGGCACAGCAGGCCCACGATCACGGTGCCGGCACTGGCCGCGATCGGCTCCAGCGTGGCACGCCAGGCGGCCCGCATCGCGGCGGCGGGGTGCTCGTTGCGGGTGAGCTCCTCGCGGTAGCGGGCCACCAGCAACAGCGAGTAGTCGGTGGCAGCGCCGATCACGAGGATGGAGAGGATGCCCTGGCTCTGCCCGTTCAGGAGGAGCACGTCGGCGCCAGCCAGCGGCACGATCACCAGTGCCGCCAGGCACAGGGAGAACACCGAGGTGAGAATGACGGCGAAGGGCAGCAGCGGGGACCGGTAGACGATCGCGAGAATCACCAGCACCACCGCCAGCGCCACGCCGAGCAGGATGCCGTCGATCCCGGCAAAGGCCGAGACCAGGTCGGCCACACCGGCGGCCGGTCCGGTCACCCAGCCGGCCAGGTCGGCATCGGGGAGGGTGTCGGCTACCTCGGCACGGATGCGTTCGGTGACGGCGGTGGAGACCCGCTCCTCGTCCTCGCCGAGCAGGTCGCTCGCCTGGGCGGCATCCAGAGAGATAGGGAGGAGCGCCGCCTCACCGTCCTCGCTGGGAACGGTCGGGATCTGGGACGTGACCAGGTAGTCGGCGACTGTTGCCCCGCCGGGCAGGTCCAGACCAGGGATGGATTCGGCGAGGGTGCCGATGGCGGCCAGGTCCTGCGGGGTGAGTGCCCCGCCATCATCAGCTTCGATCACCAGCAGCGCGGGAAGCGAGGTGTCCTCGGAGAAATCGGCGATCAGCTCGTTCGCCTGGGTGGACTCGGCACTCTCGGGCAGGAAGGCTGCGGGGTCGTTCTCCTGGACTCCCGAGAGATTGCCCTGCGCCATCCCGCCGAAGCCTCCGATGGCGAGCCAGGCGACGAGCGCGAGGGCAACCATGAGGGAGCGCACCAGAGCGGGTCGGCGGCTGCTCGCACCGGCATTAGTCAGCATGCTGAGCATTCTGCGACGGGAGCCCTCCTTCGCGCAAGCAAATGGACCGCGACTTTGGAATCGAGTGCGGGCCTTTTCGGCTATATCTCACAAGGTGAGCGAGAAGGGCCGCACTCGGCGAAGGGTGGAGGCGGCGGCCCGTGCCAGGATGGACGTCGTGCCGCAGTCTGCCCCTCTACCTGACGAGCCCACGCCCGCACCGGGCCCGGGCGTGGCCGAGCGCCCGGACGAGTGGCCCACCGGCCGGTTGCTCTCCGCCGCGGCCCGGCGGGTGGAACGGGCCTGGGACACCTATCTCGCCCAGTGGTCGCTCAGCCACGCCTCGCTGCCGGTGCTGGCCGTGCTGGCCGGCGGTGGCCACTCCCAGCGGGAGATCGCCGAGCACACGGGCGTGACCGAGCAGACGATGAGCCGGATCATCCTCGGCCTGGAACGCACCGGCTACGTGCGCCGCTACCCGCACCCCGAGGACCGCCGTCGTCACATCGTGGAGATCACCGGCGAGGGGTTCGCGGCGCTGAGCTCGCTGAACGTGCCGGATGCGATCGACGGCCTGGTCACGCACGACCTGGACGAGACCGAACTCGCCGATCTGCGCCGGCTGCTGATCCGCTTCCTCGGCTGACCCCAGCCCGCCGGGGCGGGATCATGGTCGATCCCAACCCGCCCGGGGCGGATCTACGATCGTTCCCTTGGAACCACGGCAGGGTTGTGGTCGCTTTCAGGCCGACAAGCGACCACAACCCTGCCCACGGCGGTGGGAACTACGCCCGACGCTCGGCCGCCTCGACGGCGTTCTGGAACAGCATCGCGATGGTGGTCGGGCCCACGCCACCCACCCGCGGGGTGATCGCGCCGGCCACGGCCTCGCAGGACTCGTCGACATCCGGCAGCAGCTTGCGCCCTTCGTAGCGCACGCCTCCCCCGACCACGGTGACCCCCGCCGTCAGGTGCTCCGGCTGCAGGATCCCCGGCACCCCGGCGGCCGCGATGACCACCTCGGCCCGGCGGGTGTAGTCGGCCCAGTTCGGTACCCCGGTGTGCACCACGGTCACGGCCGCGTTCGCCGTCGGGCGCTTCTGGGAGAGCAGCAGTGCGAGCGGACGGCCGAGCGTGGTGCCGCGGCCGAGGATGCACACCTCCCGGCCGGAGATCGGCACCTCGTAGTGAGCGAGGATCGCCTCGATCCCGGCCGGCGTGCACGGCACCGGGCCGGGCATGCCGAGCGCCAGGCGCCCCATGTTCACCGGGTGCAGCCCGTCCACGTCCTTGTCCGGGTCGAGGGCGAGCAGCGCGGCGTCGAAGTCGATCTGCGGCGGGGTCGGGTGCTGCATCAGCACCGCATCCACGTCGTCGGCGTCGTTCATCTCAGTGATCGCAGCCAGTACGTCCGCCTGGGACGCGTCCTGACCGAGGTGGATGTGCGGGGAGGTGAAGCCGAGTTCGCCGGCCCGCTCCTGCTTCATCCGGATGTAGCCCGCGCTGGCCGAGTCATCGCCCACCAGGATCGTGCCCAGGCCCGGGCGGTGCCCGGCGGCCACGAGCGCCTCGATCCGGGGGGCCAGGTCGGCGAAGACCGCCTCGGCGACCGGCTTGCCGGGCATCATCCGCGCGCCGGTCTGCTCCGGGGCGCTCACTGGGCCAGTCCCGGGTAGAGCGGGAACGCGTCGGTGAGCTTCTGCACCCGGGCCTTGGCGGCCTCGATGTCCGCACCGGTTCCGGCGGCGAGCACGGTGCCGATGATGTCGGCCACCTCGCGGAACTCGGTCTCGCCGAACCCGCGGGAGGCGAGCGCCGGGGTGCCGATCCGCAGGCCCGAGGTCACCCGCGGCGGGCGCGGGTCGAACGGGACCGCGTTGCGGTTCACGGTGATGCCGGCTGAGTGCAGGAGGTCCTCCGCCTGCTGACCGTCCAGGGCGGAGTCCCGCAGGTCCACCAGGGTCAGGTGCACGTCGGTGCCGCCGGTGAGCACCGACACCCCGGCGCCCGCGACATCGGCAGCGGTGAGCCGCTCGGCGAGGATCTGCGCTCCCTGCACGGTGGCTGCCTGCCGCGCGGCGAACTCCTCACCGGCGGCCACCTTGAGTGCGACCGCCTTCGCGGCGATCACGTGCATCAGCGGGCCACCCTGCTGGCCGGGGAACACTGCCGAGTTGAGCTTCTTGCCGAAGCCTTCGGCGTCCCGGGCGAGGATCAGGCCGGAACGAGGCCCGCCAAGCGTCTTGTGCACGGTGGTGGAGACGACGTCGGAGTGCGGCACCGGGCTCGGGTGCAGCCCCGCGGCCACCAGACCGGCGAAATGCGCCATGTCGGTCCACAGGTAGGCGCCGACCTCGTCGGCGATCTCACGGAAGGCGGCGAAGTCGAGCTGGCGCGGGTAGGCGGACCAGCCGGCGATGATCACCTTGGGCTTGTGCTCGAGGGCGGCATCGCGCACGGCGTCCATGTCCACCCGGTAGGTGTCCGGGTCCACGCCGTAGGCGGCGACGTTATAGAGCTTGCCGGAGAAGTTGATCTTCATCCCGTGCGTCAGGTGCCCACCGTGGGCCAGGGAGAGCCCGAGGATGGTGTCGCCCGGGGTGGCCAGCGCGTGCAGCACCGCGGCGTTGGCCGTGGCACCGGAGTGCGGCTGCACGTTGGCGTACTCGGCGCCGAAGAGCGCCTTGGCCCGGTCGATCGCGAGGTTCTCGGCGATGTCGACCTGCTCGCAGCCGCCGTAGTAGCGCTTGCCGGGATAGCCCTCGGCGTACTTGTTCGTGAGCACCGACCCCTGGGCCTGCAGGACGGCGCGGGGGACGAAGTTCTCGCTCGCGATCATCTCGAGGGTGTCGCGCTGGCGGCCCAGCTCCCCCTCGAGGACGGCGGCGATCTCGGGGTCGAGTTCGGCGAGGCTCTGGTCACGCACCGGCGTGGTGGCCTGCTCGGACACGGACTGGGTCATGGATCCTCCAGGTGGATGCATCGGCGGTACCCTCGCGGCCCAGGCGGGCGACCGTGAGGCTCGTCTTCTGCATCGCTCCCCGGTGGTGATCCACCTGCGCCAGTCGCGATGGGTCCAGCCTAGACGATATGACGACGGCTCAGCCAGAGACGGTCATGTCGCAGGTCGGGTCTAGTTTGCTCAGATGGACGAACTCGCATCGATCACTCGACGGCTGCACCACCTGGAATCGCTGGAGGAGATTCGCGACCTTGCTGCCCGATATTGCTGGGGCGCGGACCACCGTGATGCGGACGTGTGGAAGTCGGTCTGGTCCCCCAACGCTGTCTGGAAGGTGGGCCCAGCCCGCGAGTTCGTCGGCCTGGGCGAGATTCAGGCCGCGGTTCGGCACCAGTGGGCACAGTTTCCGCGGATGCAGCACGCCACAGTGAATCACCGCGTCACCGTCTCAGGCGACACCGCCACTGGTACGGCGGACGTCGTTGTGATGACACAACTCGGTCAGGCATTCGGAGGCTGGGCCGACGACTGGCTCTGCGGGGGCGGCACGTATCAGGACGAGTACGTCTGCCTTGGAGGTTCCTGGTACCTCAGCAGGAGGGAAGCCACGGACAATGTGCTCTTCGGCCCCACTCCCACGTTTGACCCGGCGGGCAAACGCCCATAACCCTTCAACGTTCTGTCCTCAGCGCGTGACGCCCAGATCGTCACCTGGGACGTCGACGGAGGCACTGTCGTCATCACCGGCCATCCCGCCGAGGATCTTGCGCAGGTAGGCGTAGGTGAGGTCACCGGCGTTCTGGTCGTATTGGTGCTCGAACCCGTGCTTGGCGTAGAGGGAGAGGTTCTGCTTGGAGTCCTGCCCGGTGAACACCCAGACCTCCTGGGTCTGCTCGGGCAGGTAGTGCAGCACCGCCATCAGTAGCTGGGTGCCGATGCCCTGGCCCTGCAGGTCGGGCACCACGGCGAGGCGGCCGAGCAGCGCGCGGTCCTCCTCCAGGCCCACCCGCACCGAGCCCACCAGCCGGTTCTCCATCCAGGCACCGAGGGTGACGACGTCGGCACGCGCCAGGTCCTCGGTGAGCTCGTCCAGGGTCTGGGTGAGAGAGGGGATGTGCGGATCGTCGTAGAGCTGGGCCTCGGTCACGAACGCGGCACGGCGCACGGTGAGCAACTCACCGGCATGGTCGGCGTCGACGACGTCGATCTTCAGCTCATCCATGTGCCTATCCTTCCATCCCCGGCGCACTCGTGTGTACTCGAACACACACTCGTGTCCGGGCCGCCACCGCCGGGCTACTACTCTCGGCGTGTGACCAACGCAGCCACCGAATCCGCGACCCCGCCCACGCAGTGGGTGCTCACCCTCTCCTGCCCGGACCGGCCCGGCATCGTGCACGCGGTGGCCGGTGCGATCGCGACCCGCGGCGGCAACATCACCGAGTCCCAGCAGTTCGGCGACCCCGAGACAGGGCTGTTCTTCATGCGGGTACAGGTCGAGGCGGACCTTCCGCAGTCCGAGTTGGAGGCCTCGCTCTCCCCGGTGGCCGAGCAGTTCGGGATGACCTGGCTGGTGGACCGGGTCGGGCGGCCGATGCGCACCCTCGTGCTCGGGTCCACCACCGAACACTGCGTGGGCGACCTGCTGTTCCGCCAGCAGTCGCAGCGCCTGCCGGTGGACATCGTCGGCGTGGTCTCCAACCACACGGTGCTGCAGCCGCTCGCCGAGTTCTACGGCGCGGGCTTCCACCACGTACCGGTCACGAAGGCGACGAAGGCCGACGCTGAGGCGCGGCTGCTCGAGCTGGTGGACGAGATGGACGTCGAGCTGGTGGTGCTGGCCCGGTACATGCAGATCCTCTCCGACGACGTCTGCACCGCCCTGGCGGGTCGGGTGATCAACATCCACCACTCGTTCCTGCCGAGTTTCAAGGGTGCGCGCCCGTACGCGCAGGCGCACGACCGAGGGGTGAAGCTGATCGGGGCCACGGCGCACTACGCGACCGCGTCGCTGGACGAGGGCCCGATCATCGAGCAGGACGTGGAGCGGGTGGACCACTCCGACGACGTCACTGCCCTGATCGCGATGGGTCAGGACGTGGAGCGGCGCGTGCTAGCCCGTGCGGTGCGCTGGCACGCCGAGCACCGGGTACTACTGGACGGGCACCGGACGGTCGTCTTCCGCTGACTGTCAGTCCCGCAGGGCGGTCAGAGGCACGACATTCACACCGTCGTCGCGACGGTGGGCGAGGCCCCACCCCGTGACGACGAGCAACCCCAGGCACTCGCCTGTTCGCTCGTCCACGTTCTCGGCAAAGCGCAGCAGAGAACTCGCTGCGTGGTCGACGGCACCTGGCCCGAGCTTGATCTCGACGGCCATCCATGCGCCGTCACGCCGCTGCAGGACTGCGTCTGCTTCACGGCCGGAGGAGTCTCGTGCATGGAACACTCTGACTCCGTGGCGCTGACCGTAGACGCGCAGATCTCTGACTGCCAGCGACTCGAACAACTGCCCGGTAAAGTTGAGATCGCGCATCAGCTCCTCCGGCCCAGCACCCAGGGCGGCGACGGCCAGGGAGGGGTCGACGAAGTGCCGCTTGGGCGCCTTGCGCAGGGTCGCGCTGGACCGCAGATGCAGCGACCAGGCCGGCGCATCCTCGACCACCATGAGCCGGGAGAGCGCGTCGAGATAGTCGACGATGGTCTCCCATGCAAACGAGCCAGTGCCCTCTCCCACGTCCGTGGCCAAGGTGGAAATGCTCGACTCGGTCGCCGAGCTTCGCGCCAACGAGCTCAGCAGCTGGCGGACTCTGTTCGGGTCCCGTCGACGATTGGAAACAGCGCTGATGTCCACCTCGGCGAGAAGGTCGACATAGTGCTGGATCTGGGTGCGGGCATCGGCGAGGGGCGCACCCTGGACGCTCGGCCATCCACCGCGAACGAGGGCGTCGATGATCCCGGGCAGGTCAGGCTCGGTGACGACCGTCGACGGGCGCTCCCCTGCGAGCAGCGACCAGAGACTCACTTCACCGCTCGATTGACCCGATTCCCAGAGCGTCATCGGCCGCATTCGCAGCCGTGCGATCCGACCGGCCCCTGAGTGCAAACGCGCATCCTCAACCGGCTGCGCGGACCCGGTGAGGATGAACTGCCCCTTGCCCTGGCGGTCGTCCACTGCTCGTCGCACGACATTCCAGAGCTGCGGCTGCCCCTGCCACTCGTCGATAAGTCGCGGCGTGCCGCCACTCAGAAGCAACGCGGGATCGACGGCCATCATTGCCGGGACCTGAGGATCGACGTCCACGCGCACCTCACTCGAGGCCACCCGCCGCCCGGTCTCCGTCTTGCCGCAGGCCTTCGGCCCCTCGATGAGAACGGCACCCGAGATTCGCAGGAGGCCTTCCAGCTCCGCGTCCACCACACGCGGCAGGTACGCTCCCGAATCAGCACTCATGGGGCCATTCTAGAGTCTGTCGACCGTCTAGTCGAGAAATTGTGGACTAGTCAGTCGACAAAATACATGCCACTCAGCCGAGAACTTGCTGTCGACTCAGTCGAGACTCTATCGGCCCCTCAGTCAAGACAACATCGCCTAGCGAGTCGAGAGATTGCCGGATCCGTCAGCGGTATAGGTCGTCGCCCTTGCCCTTGGGGCCGCCGAAAGGCGAGTCTCCGGTACCGGAGCCGGGGATGTCCGAGCCACCCATCCCGGTGCCGTACAGGCCACCACCGGCGGCGGCTTGGGCCTGGGCGAGCTGCTTCTTCGCCTTCACGTACTCCACGATCCCGCGGATCCCGAAGATCACACCGAAGAGGACGAAGTACCAGGGCCGGAGGTAGGTATCCCCCGGGCCGGCCGCGCTGTACGAGACGATCCAGACCACCAGCGCCACCGCTGCGACCCCGAGACCGATCAAGATGTTCCGTCGACCGTCCTTGACCTGCTTCTCGACGAGCGCCATGCTCGCGCCCCCGGGCGCCATCGAGGGGTCGTAGGCACCGGGCTGCCCCGTGTTCGGGGACGGGTCGTAGGCGTTGGCCTGCCCCGTGGTCGGGGACGGGTCATAGGCGTTGCCCCCGCCGTGCGCGCCGGGCGTCCCGGCGTTGTGCATGCCCGGGTGACCCGGTCCGGCAGCCCCCGGGTTCGACGGACCGTACCCGCTCGGCTGGCTCGCGCCCCCGTAGCCGGGCTGCTGCTCGCCGTATCCCGGCTGCTGAGCGCCGTAGCCGGGTTGGCTGGCGGCACCATACGTCCCTACCGCGTCATCCACCCAGAAGTTCCACCCGGGAGGGGCCGGCGGCCAGGACGGGTCCGGCTGCCACCCTTGGGTCGGTGCGAAGCCGGCGGGCACCTGCCAGCCGGGAGGAGGATTGAATCGCTGGGCCATGCCAGCACTCTAGCGACCCACCCACCCCCTGCGCACCGGTGTCCCTGGGCAGCACTCCCCACCACAAACCGTCCCCACCATCGGCGCTCCCCGGCTGCAGCCGGCCCGCGAGCGCAACCTTGTGCGGCATCTGCGAGCTGCAACGCCGCACAAGGTTGCGGGCCGGCGGAGGGTGATGGGGCCGAGCGGTCGACCTCAGGCGCGAGCGAACCGCAGCGTGCAGATCTGGAACGGCCGCAGGCTCAGGTGGGCGCGGTTGCCACTGGCACGCACGCCGGCTCGCGTGGGACCCGGCCGCTCCAGCAGGTCGGTCTCGACCGCCCCGCCTGTCTCGAAGTCCGCGGCCACCACGGCCTCGGCACGCCGCCCGTGCGCCTCGTAGAGCCGCACCACCACGTCACCGGAACCGTCCTCGGCGAGCTTCACGGCTTCCACCACCACACCCGGGTGGTCCACGGCCACCAGCGGCGCCACCGTACGCTCACCGGAGACCCGCCGCAGCGGCAGGTTGGTGGCGTACCCGGCCCGCACCGCGCCGTCGATCCCGACGCCCACCGCGAGAGTGGTGCGCAGCACGTGCGTACCCTGGTCGGCGTCCGGGTCCGGGAACAGCGGGGCGCGAAGGAGCGACTGCCGCACCACGGTGATCGGGTTACCGGCGTCGTCGGTGTCGGCGTGGATGTCGTGACCGTAGGTCACGTCGTTGGCCACGGCGACGCCGAAGTCCGGCTCGCCCACGTGCACCCACCGGTGCGCCACCGTCTCGAAACGTGCGGCGTCCCAGGAGGTGTTGACCGCCGTCGGGCGGTGGATGTGCCCGAACTGGATCTCGGACGTGGCGCGCTCGGCGGCCAGGTCCAGCGGGAAGGCCACCTTGAGCAGCTTCTGCCGCTCGTGCCAGTCCGCCTCGGTGGTGATCTGCACGTCCCCCTCGGCAGGGAGCTCGATGCGCTGGGTGATCGTGGACTCCCCGAAGGAGCGCCGCACCACCACGACGACCGCGTGCCCGTGGGTCTCGGTGGTGATCTCGTCCGCCTCCACCAGGTCGGTCACGACGTGCCGGTAGTGGGCATCGATGTCCCAGGCGTCCCACTCGTTCGGGATGTCGCGGTGCAGCTGCAGCAGATTCGCCGCCCGCCCGGCCGGGATCACCTCACGGTTGGTGGCCAGGTCCACCAGCGACGTGATCAGCCCACGCTCGTCCACAGTCACCCGCACCCGCGAGTTGGTCAGCACCCAGTCGGTGCCGGCCGCCTCCAGGTGCACGTCCGTGTGCGGTTCGGCTGTGGCTGCCCCGCCCAGAGCGGGGATCCCCTCGACGGCGTAGGGCCCCGCGTTCAGGGACAGTTCCGTGGAGCCGGTGCCCACCAGGGCGGAGATCGAGGCAGTGATCAGCTCGTTCAGTTCGGCGGCGATCTCCTCATAGTGACGCTCCGCCTCACGGTGCACCCATGCGATCGAGGACCCGGGCAGGATGTCGTGGAACTGCTGCAGTAGCACCAGGTGCCAGAGCCGCTGGAGCTCCTCGGCCGGGTAGCGAGCGCCCACGCGCACCGCGGCGGTAGCGGCCCAGAGCTCGGCCTCGCGGAGCAGGTGCTCGCTGCGCCGGTTCCCTGCCTTGGTGCGGTGCTGGGAGGTGTAGGTGCCGCGGTGGTACTCCAGATACATCTCCCCGGTCCACACCGGCGGATCCGGGTATTCGGCGCGGGCGGTGTCGAAGAAGGTGTCCGGTGTGGAGAGCACCACCTGCGGCGAGCCCTCCAGGTTCGCCACCCGGCGCGCCTGGGCGACGATCTCGCGGGTCGGCCCACCCCCGCCGTCGCCATATCCATAAGGAGCCAAGGAGGTGTTCGCGCGGCCCTTCTCGGCGTACTGCCGCTCCGCGCGGGCAAGCTCGGGGCCATCCAGCATGGAGTTGTAGGTGTCCACGGGCGGGAAGTGGGTGAAGATGCGGGTGCCATCCAGACCCTGCCAGTCGAAGGTGTGGTGCGGCATGGTGTTGGTGTCGTTCCAGGAGATCTTCTGGGTGAGGAAGTACTCTTTCCCGCTGGACGTGGCGATCTGCGGGAGCGCACCGGAGTAGCCGAACGAGTCCGGCAGCCACACCTCGCGCGGTTCTACCCCGAACTCGTCGATGAAGAACTGGGTGCCGGTCACGAACTGGCGGGCCATCGCCTCCCCGCCGGGCATGTTGGTGTCCGACTCCACCCACATGCCGCCGACCGGGATGAACCGCCCCTCACGCACCCGCTCGGCGATCCGGGCGTACAGCTCGGGGTAGCACTCCTTGATCCAGGCGTACTGCTGCGCGGAGGAGCAGGCGAAGGTGAACTCCGGGTCACGGTCCATCAGGTCCAGCACGTTGGAGAACGTGCGGGCGCACTTACGCACGGTCTCACGCACCGGCCACAGCCATGCCGAGTCGATGTGCGCATGCCCGACGGCGTGCACCCGGTGGGCGGACGCCGTCGCCGGGGCACTCAGCACCCCTTCGAGAAGGTGACGGCCCTGCGCGGCAGTGCCTGCGACGTCGTCGGGGTCGACGGCGTCCATCATGTCCTCGAGGGCACGGAGGATCTGCGCACGCCGCGGGGAGGTCGGGTCCAGCTCGAGCATCAAGCCCTGCAGGGCGAGGACGTCGGCGGTGAGGCCGAAGACGTCGGTGTCCAGCAGCGCCACGTCGGCGGCGGTGAAGGTGTAGATGGGGTCCGTGCCAGCGGTGGCCTTGTCGCCCATCGGGGTGGGCTTGATCCACTGCCCGTCCGGGACGTCGGGGTTGGCCGCGGCCTCGACGTACACGTCCAGCTCGTGGGTGTCGGCGGCGAGGCCGAGGTGCTGGTTGCGCGGTTCGAGGCCCTTGAGGATGCGCCCGTCCGGCAACCAGAGCGCACCCTCGGCCTGGAAGCCCGGTTGCGCCGCGGTGAAACCGATGTCCACCACGAGCTCGAGCTCACAACCGGCGGCGATCTGGTCGGCCCAGTCGGTGGGCACCGAGCCAGTGAGGTGGAACCAGGCGGTGCTCCACGGGCGGCCCCACGGGGTGCCGACCTCGAACGGGCGGTACTCCTGGCTCACCGCCTCGGTGAACGGGACCGGTTCGTCCGGGACGTCCCAAGCGGTGACCGTCAGGGGCGCCCGGGCGCGGTACTTCGCCGGGAGCAGGCGTTCGGAGATGAAGCGGCGCAGGCGGTGCTCGGTGCGGGCAGTCGTGTCGTGCACGGTCAACCTTCGGGTAGGACGGCATCGGCCATGCTCCAACGTAGTCGTTCGTGGGAGATGCGAAAGATCGACGCTCCCCTAACGCGCCGCGTGGCCGCACCGAGTTCGGTGCGGCCACGCGGGTGGTTCAGTGAGGAGAGGTCGGAACAAGCCGATCAGATCAGCCCCAGCCCCTTCACGGCATCCCGCTCCTCGACCAGCTCGTTCACCGACGCGTCGATCTTGCCGCGGGAGAAGTCGTTGATGTCCAGCCCCTGCACGATCTCCCAGGCTCCTCCGGTCGAGCGCACCGGGAAGGAGGAGATGATGCCCTCGGGCACCCCGTAGGAACCGTCGGAGGGGATGGCCGCGGAGGTCCAGGAAGTGTCGGGTGTCCCGGCTACCCAGTCGTGGACGTGGTCCACTGCCGCGTTCGCCGCGGAGGCCGCTGACGACGCACCGCGGGCGTCGATGATCGCCGCGCCACGCTTGGCGACGGTGGGGATGAAGGTGTTCTCCAGCCAGTCCTGGTCGTTGACGACCTCGGCCGCCGGCTTGCCGGCGAGGGTGGCGTGGAAGATGTCCGGGTACTGGGTGGCGGAGTGGTTGCCCCAGATGGTGAGGTTCGCGATGTCGGAGACCGGGGTCTGCGTCTTCTGCGCCAACTGGCTCAGTGCCCGGTTGTGGTCGAGCCGGGTCATCGCGGTGAACCGATCGGCGGGCACGTCCGGGGCGTGCGCGGAAGCGATCAGCGCGTTCGTGTTCGCCGGGTTGCCCACCACGAGCACCCGAACGTCATCGGCGGCACCGGCGTTGATGGCCGCGCCCTGCGGGCCGAAAATGCCGCCGTTGGCCTCGAGCAGGTCACCGCGCTCCATGCCCGCTCCACGCGGGCGAGCACCGACCAGCAGCGCCACGTTCGCTCCGGAGAACCCGGCGGTCGGGTCGTCAAAGATGTCGATCCCGGCGAGCAAGGGGAAAGCGCAGTCGTCGAGCTCCATCGCGGTGCCCTCGGCGGCCTTCACGCCCTGCGGGATCTCCAGCAGACGCAGCTTCACGGGGGTGTCCGGGCCGAGCATCTGACCGGAGGCGATACGGAACAGCAGGGCGTAGCCGATCTGACCGGCCGCACCGGTCACGGTCACGTTGACGGGCTGAGTCATGGGGTGGGGTCTCCTCCTCGATTGTGGCGGCCCGGGCGCCGCTGGCACCTCGACGCGACCACTGTGCTCGCCCGCGGGCGACCAGCCCTCACGCCGGTGGGTACCGGACCGCACCCGGTGACCCCAGGCTAATGGACCCGGGCACCCGCCGGGCCCCGCGTTCCAGCCCGTCCGACCTCCGGGAGTGATGCGCCACCGGCGCGCGAGGAGTTCTCGGGAGATTCTCAGGTTCGCGTGGAAGGATCACCGTGCTGACTTATCCACGCCCGACCCGATGGGAACCGCATGTCCACCCCCACCGCCCCGGCCGTCGAGACCGACGACCGCACCGGCACCGCCGAGGACCACGTCACCCCAGCCGAGCGTCCTCTGTTCATCCGCTTCGCCGCCGAGATCCTCGGCACCTTCCTACTCGTGTTCATCGGGTTCGGCGTCACCCTGTATGCCGGGGTCACGGTCAACCCGGACGAGGGTGCCAAGCTCCTCGCCTGGGGAGCCGGCGTGATCGTCGCCATCGCCGTGATCGGACACGTCTCCGGCGGGCACCTGAACCCGGCCGTCACCCTTGGCGCCGCGCTCACCGGCCGGATCTCCTGGGCGGACATCCTGCCCTACTGGGTGGCGCAACTGATCGGCGCCGTCGGTGCGGCGGCCCTGCTGTTCGTGACAATCCCGACGGCGCTGGCCACGGCCAGCGGACAGGGGTCCACCCGGTCGATGTTCAGCACGAACGCCAGCGGCATCGGCGAGAACTCCACCCTCGGGCGCCTCTCCGGCGGTGAGGTGTCCAGCGATCTGGTGCAGGTGCTGCTGGTGGAGGCGATCGCGACCATGCTGTTCGTGGCGGTCGCGCTGGCTGCGGGGCGCGGGTTGCGCCGTGGCGTCCTCAGCGGTCCCGTGGTGATCGGCCTGGCGTATGCGGGACTCACTGTGGCCACCTACACGCTCACCGGCGGGGCGCTGAACCCCGTGCGTGCGACAGCGGCCGCGATCTTCTCCGAAAGCTGGGCGCTGGGCGACCTGTGGGTGTTCTGGGTGGCACCGCTGCTGGGTGGTGCGATCGCCGGACTGATGTTCACGGTCTTCGCTCCGGAGCCGCTCGCGGAGGAGGACACCTACGCGTGGGACGACGAGGACGAGGGTGACGACGAGATCGACGAGGACTTCACCGATGAGACCGAGGTGCTCGATCAGGACGTCGAGTCCGACGACTCCCCGGTCGTCCTCACCGAGGACGAAGCGACTCCCGAGCGCGACGACGCCTTCACCGAGGACTACGACGTGACGGCGCTCGACGACGAGGCGACCGAGACGGAAACCGTCGACGTGGACGCGGCATCTCCTGAGGCTGGTGCCGAGAGCACGGACGACGGTGAGCCCGACGAGCGCGAAACTCCTCGCGCCTGAGCTCAGAGGGGATCTAGGCCGCTCGCGATCAGCGCGAGCGTGCCGATCCCGATCCCGCTGAGCATCAGGACGGCGACATCGAAGGCACGCGAGCGGCTGGTGATCCCGTATGGCCCGGGGCTGCGAGTCACAGCACGGACAAAGCCGAGCACCACCAGCTCGGAGGCGATCACCAGCGCACCGGGGCGCGCTCCTTCGACGATCATCACCACGAAGGCCGCGAGCAGCCACGCGAGGGCGATCCACATGACGACGTACCGGCGCCAGTGGCCAGGTTCGACAGGCCGCGGGGTGGGCCGGGGGGTGGTCATCGCTGCGAGCCTACCGCCGCTGCGAGGCTGCGCCCGGCAGGTTCCCGGCGCGAGTAGCGTGGCCGGGTGAGCAACTCCAGCCTCGGTACTCCGAACCGGATCCTCGTGGTGGGAGCAGGTCTCGCGGGCCTGCGCACCGCCGCTGAGCTGCGAGCGGCTGGGTTCACCGGCCACCTCCGAGTGATCGGCGCCGAACCGCACCTGCCGTACGACCGGCCCCCGCTCTCCAAGGAACTGCTCAGCCATCCCGAGCCCACCTGGCTCGCCGACGATCTCGACCAGGACCTCAGCGCCCTCGCCGACGATCTGCACCTGAGCACCACCGCCGATGCCTTGCATGTGGGGACCACCACCGATGACCCCGTCATTGTGCAGACCACCAGTGGCGACTTCGAGGCCGACGCCGTCGTGGCCGCCACCGGCTCCCGCGCCGTCCAGCCCGCGGATTGGTCCGGCACCTTCACGCTGCACTCCCTCGAGGACGCCGCCGACCTTCGGGCGCGGTTGGTCCCGGGAGCATCCCTGATCGTGATCGGGGCCGGCTGGATCGGTGCCGAGGTTGCCGGGGTGGCCGCCGGCGCCGGTTGTGACGTGACCGTACTGGAGGCCGGCCCCGCTCCCCTGGCCCGCCAGCTCGGCACCGAGCTCGGGGCACGCACCATCGACTGGTACGCCGCCCAGGGCGTACGGCTACGCACGGACACCCCCGTGGCCAGCGTACGGTCCGCCGTCGTGACCCTGGCCACCGGAGAGGTCCTGACGGCGGACGTGGTGCTGTGCGCGATCGGCGCCCGCCCGAGCACGGGCTGGCTGGAACCCTCCATGCCCCTGACGGCGTCCGGTCACCTCCCGGTGGACGGGACCGGTCGGTCGATGCACCCGCGGGTGTGGGCGGTCGGAGACGTCGCCGCCCGCACCCACCCGCTGTTCGGCTCCGTGCCCGGTGGGCACTGGTCGGCCGCCCTCACCGACCCGGTGCCGCTGGCACGCGCTCTCGTCGGGCATGCGCCCGCGGAGGACACGGCTGAACCGGCCCCGTACGTCTACTCCACCCAGCTCGGCCACCATCTCACTGTGTTCGGCCGGCTCACCGACGACCAGCTCACCCGCGGCGACCTCACCCAGGCGTGGACCACGCTGTGTTTCGACGGTGAGCACCTGGTTGGCGCGGTGATCGCCGACGCCCCCCGGGAGGTCGGTGCGGTGCGTAAGCTGCTCAGCCGCGGATCGCTGCCGCGGTTGGACCGCACCCTCGCCGCCGACCCGGCCACGCCGCTGCGCCGCGCCGTCATCTAGCCCGCCGAGCGCAACCTGGTGCGGCACATCGCGCGCCAAACACCGCACAGGGTTGCGTTCGGCGGACGTGATAGCGGGCTGAGCCTGGTCAGCCTTCCCGCCGTCCCGCCCGCTCCGCGAACGCATCCACAGCACTCAGTACCTCGTCGGCGCGCCAGAACGGACCGAGCTGGTGCTCGCGCTTGGAGGCGAGGATTCCTGCCTCAGTGAGCGCTCGCAGTGGCGGATACACATTGGGCTGCCGGATGCCGAGTTCGTCGGCTGCCAGCGCTGCCGACACCACCGGACTGCGGAGCAGCACGTCCAGGAGCCGCCACGCATGGCTGTCCCGACGAACCCTCAGTCGCTCCTCCCAGCGTGCCCGGATCTCGTCGAGTTCGGCCACCAGGGCCCGCGTATTGGCAATGGCCCGCGCAATCGCGTCGGTGAATGCGAGCACGATGGGCTCCACGTCGCCGGAGCGGAATGCCGTGAGTGAACGGTGATACCCCTCGATGTCCGCGAGCAGCCCGGCCGAGACCGGAATAGCCAGGTGGCGCGTCACTCCTGCGTGCCGGAGCATCGCCTGTGCCAATGCGCGCCCGGTCCGGCCGTTGCCGTCCGTGAACGGATGGATGGTCTCGAACTGCGCATGCACCACGCTCAGATGAACCACGGGCGAGATGTCACGACGTGACGCGAGCGCGACAAGGTCGTCGATGAGAGCGGGAATCCGCGCATGGTGCGGCGCCACAAACTCAGCACCCACAGCGCTGTCCGAGCGGGTGCCCACCCAGACCGCCTCGTCGCGCCAACGGCCCCTCGGGTGCGCGCTCCGGTTCTCCATCAGCACAGCGTGCATCTGCAGAATCGCTGCTGGCGATATCTCGTCGGCCAGAGCGATCGCCGATTCCAACAGTCGCGTGTTCGCGGTGATCTGCTCGGCATTGCGGCCCGTCCTCAGGCCCAGTTCAGCGCTGAAGATCGCTCGCGCGGAAGCCGTGAGCATCTCGATCTGGGACGATGACGCCGCTTCCGACCGGAGCAGCACCGGAGCGAACGAACTCACACGCACTCCGAGCTCGGCATCGAGACGACTCAACTCCCGTTCAGCATCGCGCGCTGCGCCCTCGACATCAGTCGAGAGGGCAGGGACACGTTGAGCGACCGAGGCAGGCACTGCCGCAAGATACGCCTGCGCGCGGCCACGGCTCGCCGCCTGTACACCCCATTGGCCCGCGGGAGTCCAGACGCGCTCTTCCCACTGGAGGGCAGGCCATGCACCATCTGTCGAAGACGAATCCATAACACCTCCCACCCCAGATTATGAGTTCCAGCGTAGCTCATAATCTTGCGCGCTGCCGAGCGCAACCGTGTGCGGCGTTCGCGGCACGTTCTGCCGCACAAGGTTGCGTTCGGCGGGAAGGGGGCGAGCGTTCGGCGGAGAGGGGGCGAGCGCTGAGGGGCGTGCGCGGAGGGGCCAGCGATCAGTGCGCGAAGTGGCGGGTCCCGGTGAAGTAGAGGGTCACCCCGGCGGCGTTTGCGGCGGCGATGACCTCCTCGTCCCGAATCGACCCACCCGGCTGCACCACGGCCCGCACGCCGGCGTCGATCAGCACCTGCAGCCCGTCGGCGAACGGGAAGAACGCGTCGGAGGCTGCCACGGCGCCGCGGGCCCGCTCCACGTCACCGGTGTTCGCGCGCTCCACGGCCAGCTTGCAGGAGTCCACCCGGTTCACCTGCCCCATCCCGATGCCTACGGAGGCGCCGCCGGAGGCGAGCAGGATGGCGTTCGACTTCACCGCCCGCACGGACCGCCACGCGAACGCGAGGTCGGCCAGGGTCGCCTCGTCGGCCGCACCACCGGCAGCGAGGGTCCAGGCCGCCGGGTCGTCACCGTCGGCGTCGATCTGGTCGGAGGCCTGAACGAGGAACCCGCCGCAGATCTGCCGCACGTCCAGCCCGCCGGGGCGACCCTCGGTGCGCAGGATCCGGATGTTCTTCTTCCGCTGCAGCACCTCCAGGGCATCCTCGGCGAACGCCGGGGCCACGATCACCTCGGTGAACACCTCCGCCACCTGCTCGGCCATCGCCCGGGTCACCTCGCCGTTCACGGCGATCACGCCGCCGAACGCCGAGACCGGGTCACACTCGTGCGCCTTGCGGTGCGCCTCGGCCACATCGCCGCCCACGGCGATCCCGCACGGGTTGGCGTGCTTGATGATCGCGACCGTCGGCCGGCCGCCGTGGTCGTTCGCGGCCCGGATCGCGGCGTCGGTGTCCACGTAGTTGTTGAAGCTCATCGCCTTGCCGTGCAGCTGTTCGGCGGTGGCGAGGCTGTCCCCGGCGTCAGGGTGGGTGTACAGGGCGGCCCGCTGGTGCGGGTTCTCGCCATAGCGCAGCACCTGGTTGCGTTCCACCGCGGTGCCCATCCAGGCGGGGAACCCGGTGGACTCACCATCAATCACGGAGGTGTCGGTGAGCACGTTGCCCATCCAGGAGGCGACCTGCACGTCGTAGGTAGCGGTGTGCACGAATGCCTTCGCGGCGAGCTGCTCCCGCTCAGCCAGGGTGTACCCGCCCGCCTGTGCGGCGGTGACGGCGGAGCCGTAGTCGGCACCGGCGGTCACGATCGCCACCGAGGCGTGGTTCTTCGCGGCGGCCCGCACCATCGACGGGCCGCCGATGTCGATCTTCTCGATGCAGTCCTGCACCTCGGCGCCCGAAGCCACGGTGTCGGCGAACGGGTACAGGTTCACGACCACCAGGTCGAACGGGGCGACGTCCAGCTCCTCCAGCTGCGCCACATGCTCGGGCAGACGGCGGTCGGCGAGGATGCCGGCGTGGATCCGCGGGTGCAGCGTCTTCACCCGCCCGTCCAGGCACTCGGGGAAGCCGGTCACGTCCTCCACGCGGGTCACCGGCACACCG
Source organism: Ruania alba (assembly GCF_900105765.1). Lineage (NCBI taxonomy): Bacteria > Bacillati > Actinomycetota > Actinomycetes > Micrococcales > Ruaniaceae > Ruania > Ruania alba. The sequence goes on along the minus strand of NZ_FNTX01000001.1, from coordinate 420,402 downwards.
GCGGCCTCGATCGTCGACGCGGTGGAACCGGTGGAGACGAGCTCCACGCCCGCTGCATGCAGGCCGGTGGCGAGCGCGTCCAGTCCGGTCTTGTCAAAGACGGAGAGGAGGGCCCGGCGTACGGGAATCTGGTCGGTCACGGCGTACTCCTGGTGGGTCTCGAGGGGTGCTCCGGTCGCGGGTCGCTTCCGGCTCGGGACGTGGCACCCAGGCGGCCGGTGCACGAAGTCGCAGCTTCTCGGGCCGCTCCCCGGTGGTGCTCCACCTCGTGACGCCAGTCACGGCCCGCGAAGCAGTCTACCGGCCGCAGCGGGAGCGTCCACTACTCGCCAACGATCACCCGGCGCCCCTCGACGCGCCACCCCTCACGTGCCAGCCGGCCCACGGAGTCCACCAGTTGGGCCCGCTCGGCCACCTTGATCCGTTCGGTCAAGGTGTCCTCGGTGTCGTCGTCCAGCACTGGCACTGCCACCTGAGCGATGATCACCCCGGTGTCGACTCCCGCATCGACCACGAACAGCGTGGCGCCGGCCACCTTCACGCCGTACTCGAGCGCCTCCCGCGGCCCGTGCATGCCGGGGAAGGCAGGCAGCAGCGAGTTGTGCGTGTTCAGGTAGCGCCCGCCGAACTGGTCGAGGAATCGCTCCCCCACCAGCTTCAGGAATCCCGCCGAGATCACCAGGTCCGGTTCGTACTGCCCGACGGCGTCCGTCAGGGCCGCATCCCAGGCGTCCCTGTCGGGGTGGTCGCCCACCCGCTCCACGAAGGTGGGGATGCCGACCTCGCGCGCGAGGTCCAGGCCCGCGGCGCTGGGCCGGTCCGCCCCGACGGCGACCACCTGCGCCCCGTAGCCAGGGTCACCGGTGGCCTCGAGCAAGGCGGCGAGATTGGACCCACCACCGGAGATCAGGACGACGAGTCGCTTGGCGGGAGTCACAGAGCGTCACCTTACCGGCCAGGAACTATCGACGGACATACCGCACGCACTGCCCCATCAGGCAGTGCGTGGCTGAGGACCGTCGATAGTGTTGCGCACCTGCGCGGCATCGGCCGTCGGCCCGGCCACCGGCCGGTCAGAGCCCAGCACCAGCGCCGCCCCCTTCTCCCCGATCATCATCGACGGCGCCTGTGTGTTGCCGCTGATGATGGTCGGCATGATCGAGGAGTCGATCACCCGCAGCCCCTGCACCCCACGCACGCGCAGCTGCGGGTCCACCACTGCCATGTCGTCGACGCCCATCTTGCAGGTGCCCACCGGGTGGTAGTCGGTCTTGCCCCACTGGGTGATGTAGTCCCGCAGCTCCTCGTCGGTGTCCACATCCGCCCCGGGCATGTCCTCGGCGGCGACGTACGGGGCGAATGCGGGCTGGGCGAGCACCTCTCGGATCCTTCGCAGGCCCGCCACCGACACCCGCCAGTCCTCTTCCTCGGCCAGGTAGTTCGGGTCCACCACGGGCGGCTCGGCCGGGTCAGCCGAGGTCAACCGCACCTCACCGCGACTCTTCGGCCGGATCGCGCAGGCGAGAATGGTGAACCCATGCCCGGTCACCTTCTCCGCGGTGCGGGAACCGTCCTTCCACTTCACCGTGACAGGGAGCATGTGCAGTTGGATGTCCGGCTGTGCCACGGATTCCTCGCTGCGCACGAAGGCACCCGCCTCGGTGACCGTGGCGGTGGCCGGCCCGGTCCGGAACAGCGTGTATTGGATGCCGTGCCGCAGCATCCGCAGCCCCCGGTCCTCACCGGTGTAGCTGACCGGTTGCGCAGCGTCGACGGTGATATACACCTCGAGCTGGTCGTGCAGGTTCTTCCCGACACCGGGAAGGTCATGCACCACCGGCACCCCGATCGACCGCAACTCCTCGGCCGGGCCGATCCCGGAGTGCAGCAGCAGCCGCGGCGAGTTGATCGCCCCGGCACTGACGATCACCTCACGCCGGGCGCGGGCGGTGACCACACGGCCACCGCGCCGGTACTCCACACCGGTGGCCACGCCGTCGGAGACCTGCACCCGCCGCACGTCCGCCCCGGTGAGCACGGTCAGGTTGGGGCGGGAGCGGACCGGCTTGAGGAACGCCGTCGCGGCACTCTCCCGGCGGGCCTTGCGCTGGGTGACCTGGTGGTAGAAGACGCCCGTCTGGTCGGCGCCGTTCGGGTCCGGTGTGAACGGGATCCCGGCCTGCTGGCACGAGCGGACGAAGGCACGCGAGAGCGGATTGTGCTGCACCTGGTCGGCCACGTTCAGCTCCCCGTCGGTGCCGTGGAAGGCGTCGGCGAGCCGCTCGTTGCGCTCGTGCGCGATGAAGTAGGGCAGCACGTCGTCATAGCCCCAGCCCTCGCACCCGGCATCCCGCCACCCGTCGTAGTCGCCACGGTTGCCGCGCACGTAGAGCATCGCGTTGATCGAGGTGGACCCGCCGAGCACCTTGCCCTGCGGGAGGAACATCGACCGGTCGGCCAGGTGGCGTTGCGGCGCGGTGTCGTAGATCCAGTTCATCGCGGTGCCCATCACCATGCCGAACCCGGCGGGGATCTTCACCAGCGGGTGCAGGTCCGCTCCCCCGGCCTCCAGCAGCAGCACCCGCGCCGCGGGGTCGGCACTGAGCCGGTTCGCGAGCACGCACCCGGCGGCGCCGGCTCCGACGATGACGTAGTCGTAAGTGGCAGTCATGGTGTGTCCGATCGGTCGAGGTCGTGGGCCAGGCCGAGCAGGTCGGGCCGGAAGATGTCAGTGGCCATGGGGGTCACGTCGCCGACCCCGACGGCGAAGGGCAGCTGGTCGAGCACGTCCCGTTGGGCGTCCACTCCGGGGGCCACCTCGACCAGTTCCAGGCCGGCGTCGGTGAGGGCGAACACCGCGCGTTCGGTCACGTACAGCACCCGCTGTCCACGACGCAGCGCCTCGGCGGCGCTGAAGGTGATCTGATCCACCGCCGTCACGAACTTGCGGTGCCGGCCCTCGGCGGCGATGGTGAGCGCCCCGTCGGCCGGGTGGGCCTGCAGGCCACCGGCGGTGAAGGTGCCGCAGAAGACCACGGTGGCAGCGTTCTGGCTGATGTTCACGAACCCGCCGGTGCCGATCACCCGGCCGCCGAACTTGGAGACGTTCACGTTGCCGACTGCGTCGATCTGGGCGAAGCCGAGGAAGGCGATGTCGAGACCGCCGCCGTCGTAGAAGTCGAACTGGGCGGGCTGGTCGAGGATGGCGGAGGGGTTCGTGGAGACCCCGAAGATCACCCCGCGTGCCGGGATTCCGCCCACCAGGCCCTGCTCGATGGTGAGGGTGAACCGGCCGGACACCCCCTCCTCGGCGGCCACGGAGGCGATCCCGTCGGCGATGCCGACGCCGAGGTTCACCACGTCCCCGGCACGGATCTCACGCACGGCCCGGCGTGCCACTACCTTGCGCTCGTCCAGGTCGAAGGCGGGCAGCGTGGACAGTGCCACGGTGAGCTCGCCGGAGAACCCGGGGTTGTAGTCGTGCGTGACCAGCTGGCGCTGGTCCGGGCAGGCCACCACATGGTCCACCAGGATGCCCGGGATCTCCACCGTGCGAGCGTCCAGGCTGCCCGCCTCGACGACGTACTTCACCTGGGCAATCACGGTGCCGCCCCGGTTGTGGGTGGCCTGGGCCATGGCGAGCATCTCCAGCCGGGCCGGTTCTTCTCCCATCGCGATGTTGCCGTGCTCGTCCGCGACGGTGCCGCGGATGAAGCAGACGTCGATGTCGAAGGAGGGGTAGAACAGCCACTCCCGCCCGGCTAGCTCCACGACCTCCACGTAGGTACCGAGGCTGCGGTCGTTGAGCCGGCCCGCCTCCACCCGCGGGTCACAGAAGGTGCCCAGGCCCACGTGGGTGAGCAAGCCGGGGCGCCCTGCGGCGATCTCCCGGTAGAGCTGGCTCATCACCCCTTGCGGGAAGTTGTACGCCTCGAACTCGCCGGCGGCGGCCATCCGGCTCATCTGCGGCGCCATCCCCCAGTTCCCGGCGATCACCCGGTCGGCCAGCCCAGGGTGAGCGAGATGGTCCATCCCACCGCCTGCCCGGTCCCCGATCCCGGTGGTGTGCACCAGAGTGAGCCCGGCCGGGTGGGTGGTGTTCCGGTAGTGCTTGCCGAGTGCGGCCAGCAGGGCGTCCGGTTCCAGCAGGCCGCCGCCAGAGCCGCCGATGGCGAGCGTCGCGCCGTCGGGCACGACGGCGGCCGCCTGCTCGGGAGTGAGGAAGGTGGGCCCGTTGGCTGTTCCACCGCGGGTCATGCCATCACCCCGCCACCGTTGAGGTGCAGCGTCTGCCCGTGCATGAGCTCGGCACCGGCGGAGGCGAGGAACACCACGGGTGCGACGATCTCCTCCGGTCGGCCGAGCCGTTGCAGCACCGCCCCGGCGGTGCGCTCACGCACCCACTCCGGGGTGGTGTGCGGCGCGGTCATCGGCGTCTCGATCGGCCCCGGGGCGATCGCGTTCACCCGGACGGCGGGCCCCACCTCCCGGGCCAGCGCCCGGGTCATCGAGACGATGCCGCCCTTGGCGGCACTGTAGGAGACATACTCGTGGGCCCCCTTGAAGGCCAGCTGGGACGCGACATTCACGATCACCCCTCGACCGGCTGCCAGCATCCCCGGCAGCACCTGCCGGGTGGCGATGAAGACGCCGTCCAGGTCGATGCTGAGGGTCTCCCGCCAGGCGGCCAGGTCCATCTCGGCGAACGTCTGCTGGCGCATCATCCCGGCGTTGTTCACCAGCACAGAGACGGCGCCGAGGTCGGTGGCGATCCGCTCCACCATGGCATCGGTCTCGTCCCAGTCGGTCAGGTCCGCCTCCACCACGGTGGTGCGGGCACCCGCCTCGGCCAGCTCCGCGGCGAGCGCCTCCGCCTCGCACCTCTCACCGAGATGGTGCACGGCCACGGCCGCTCCGGCCGCGGCGACCCCGGTGGTGATGGCCCGTCCGAGGCCGCCGAGACTGCCGGTCACCAGGGCGACCTCGCCGGCAAGGGGGCGCGGGTCCCAGCCCGAGCTGAGGGTCCAGGGGGTGGTCATCGGGTTGTCCCTCCGTACCAGGACGCCCCGGCTCCGCCGGTGCGCACCATCATCGTCTTCAGGGCGGTGAAGAACTCCATCCCCTCGCGGCCGAACTCGGGGGCGAAGCCACTGTCGCGGCGCCCACCCAGTGGCAGCTCGGGGTGGGAGTCGGTGGACCCGTTCACCCACACGGTGCCCACCCGCAGCCGGCCGGCCAGGTCGAAGGTGGCGTCCACGTCACGCCCCCACACCGAGGCGGCCAGACCGTAGGCCTGGGCGTTGGCACGCCCGGCCACCTCGTCGATGGTGTCGAAAGTCTGCACGGCGGTGACCGGGCCGAAGATCTCCTGGGAGATCGCCGGGTTGGTGTCGTCGTCGGTGCGCAGGATGGTGGGCTCCAGGAACGGACCGGCCGCCACCTCGGTGAGGGTCTGGGATCCTCCGGCCACCAGCTGAGCGCCGCCGTCGACGCCCTGCTGCACCATCCGGGTGACCTGGGCGAAGTGGTCGGCGGAGATCAGCGGGCCGAGCTCGGTGGCCTCGTCCCGTGGCTCGCCGAGGCGGATCTGCGCCGCCCGACGGGCAAGCTCGGCAGCGAGCTCGTCGGCGATGCCGCGCTGGGCGAGGATGCGGGATCCGGCCACACAGACCTGCCCTTGGTTGAAGTAGGCGCTGAACAGCAGCCCCTCGACCGTGGACTCCAGGTCGGCGGAGTCGAGCACCACCACCGGCGTCTTCCCGCCGGCCTCGATGGCCACCGGCTTGAGCCGCTGGGTGCCGGCGCTGCGGGCAATGGCGCGGCCCACCCCGGTGGACCCGGTGAAGCTGATGACGTCGGTGCTCGCCGATTCGACGATCCTCGCCCCGCCCTCGGCACCGGCGAGCACGACGCTCAGGGCGTCTGGGGCAGTCCGGCCTCGAGCAGGATCTCCGCGACGGCCAGGGCGCTCAGCGGGGTCAGCGGGCTGGGTTTGAGCACCACGGTGTTCCCGGCGGCCAGGGCGGGCGGTAGCTTCTGGCCGAGGATCCCGAGGGGGAAGTTCCAGGGGATGATCAGGCCGGCCACCCCGGCAGGTTCACGGACGGTCATGGCGAGCAGATCGGTGCTGATCCCGGACTCGGTGCGGCCGCCGACGGTGCGCGCCAGTCCGGCGAAGTACTCCAGGGAGTTCACCAGGGCGCCCACCTCGCCGCGGGCCTCCCGCACAGGTTTGCCGGTCTCCACCATGAGCAGGTCGGCCAGCCGGTCGGTGGCGGCCGCGGTCAGCTCGGCGGCGCGCCAGAGCACCCGGGCCCGGTCCCGGCCGGTGCTGCGCCCCCACGGTCCGTCGTCGAACCCGCGGCGCACAGCCGTGATGGCGGCGTCCACCTGCTCGGCGCCGAGCACCGCGGTGTGGAAGGTCAGGTGCCGGTCACCGGGGCTGGGGCGGGCCGTGGGCTCATCCGGGCCGGCGGCCGGGGTGCCGCCGATCAGGCTGCTCGCCACCGTCCGATCGTCCTGAACGTGAGCGGCGGCGCCGATCAGGTCGGCGAGCGTGACATCGGTGGGGAGGAGGGCGGTCATGACTGTGCTCCTTCAGTGGCGGAGGATCCCTGACGGCGTGCCAGGAAGGCGTCCTTGCGGGATCGGGACTGGGGGGTCTGGGAGGTGAACTGGGCGAGCAGACCGTCGATGGGCGCTGCTCCGGTGAGCGCCTTGGCCAGGGACACCGCGCGCGGGTCGGCCGCTCGGATCCGCCCCACCAGTGCAGTGACGGCGTGGTCGAGCCCGTCCGGCTCGACGACCTGGGTGACCAGGCCGATCTGCTCGGCGCGGGTGGCCTCGACCAGGTCGGCGGTGAACAGAAGCTCGCGGGCGCGCACCGCTCCCACGGTGTGCATCAGGCGGGTGATCCCGCCATAGGCGGGCAGGTTCGCCAGGGTCGCCTCCGGCAACCCCAGCCGCGCGCGGGTGGTGGCAATACGCAGGTCGCAGGCCAGCGCCAGCTCGAGCCCGCCGCCGGCGGCCACCCCGTCGATCACGGCGATCGTCGGCATCGGCGCCTCGGCGAGCGCTGCGAAGGCGTCCACCCCGGCGCGGGACATCCGGTGCGCGTCCTGCTCACTGGGTGCGGCCCACTCAGTCAGGTCGGCCCCCGCGCTGAAGTGCCGGCCGCTGGACCGGACCAGGATCACCTCGACCCCAGCAACGGTCAGCTCCCGCACACCGTCACCGAGGGCGGTGATCATCTCGGTGGACAGGGCGTTCAGCTTCTCCGGACGGTCCAGGACGAGGTGCCCGACGCCGTCGGTGTGGTGGACGTCAACGGTGCCGCTCATGCGGTCCTCCTTCTGCCTGACCACTGCGGTGCCTCACTCCGGTACACCTCGTCCCTCGGCGTCCCTACATGGGGGCTCCTCGCGCTCATGCGGTCCGCTCCCGGCGCGCGATCCGGTCTACCAGCAGGGCGATGATGATCGCCGCACCGACGGCAACCTGCTGGTAGAACGCCTGCACGTTCAGTGCGGTCAGCCCGGCGGTGAGGGTGGCGATCAGGACGGCGCCGAACAGGGCGCCGAACATGCTGCCCTCCCCACCGGAGAGCTTGGTGCCTCCCATCACCGTGGCGGCGATCGCCGTCAGGAGCAGGTCCGCCCCGATGGTGGGGTCGGCGGCGCCCAGGCGGGCCACCAGGATCGCGCCGGCGAGGCCCGCTCCGGCGCCGGAGAGCACGTAGGCGCCGGTGGTGATGCCCTTGACGTTGATGCCGGCGAGGCGTGCGGTCTGAGCGCTACCGCCGACGGCGATCAGGTACTCCCCGAACCGGGTGAACTTCATCACCAGGGCGCTGCCCACGGCGAACGCGATCACCAGCACGATGGGGATCGGCACCCCGACCATCCGCCCGGCCAGCAGGTCCTTGAACAGTTGCGGGATGTCGTAGACGGCGCGGCCGCCGGCGATGATCAGCGCGACACCCGAGTAGATGCTCATCGTGCCGAGAGTCACCACGAACGGGGTGATCCCGGTGAGGGTGATCAGCAGTCCGTTCGCGAGCCCGGCGAGCGCGCCGACGGCGATACCACCGAGGATCGCCACCGGTGCGGGCATGGAGTGGGCGAACATCCCGGCGCTGATCGCCGAGACGGCCACGATCGAACCGATGGAGAGGTCGATGCCGCCGGTGAGCAGCACGTACGTCTGCCCGATCGCCATCACCCCGACCACGGAGGCCTGCAGCAGGATCGCGACCATGTTGTCCCCGGAGCCGAACGAGGGCCGGGCGATGGTGAAGGCGACGAACAGGATGATGATCACGGCGACCAGTCCGGCGCCGCGCGCGGCCGAGCGGATCCGGTCGGCCCAGGAGACCCCGCCGAGGAGGTCCGGGAGGGCGCCGTCGACGTCGGGCGCCGTCTGTGTGGTGGCGTTCATGTCAGTCCTAACCCGCCGCGTGCGCGACGACAGATTCCTCGGTGGCCTCGTGGCGATCCAGATCGGCGACGATGCGGCCGCGCCGCATCACCAGGATCCGATCGCTCATGCCGAGCACCTCGGGAAGGTCGGAGGAGATCATCAGGACGGCCTTGCCGTCGTCGGCGAGCCGGCGCATCAGCCGGTGGATCTCGCCCTTGGCACCGACGTCGATACCCCGCGTCGGTTCGTCGAAGATGTACACATCGGAATCGGTGAGCAGCCACCGCCCGACGACGATCTTCTGCTGGTTACCGCCGCTGAGGGAGCCGGCCTTGCCACGAACCGGGGTCTTGCTCCCGAGCCTGGTCATCACGTCGGCAGCAACGTGCCGCTGCTTATTCCGATCGAGCATGCCCCATCGCCCGGGTGGAGCGGGCAGGGTCACGTTCGCCGCGATGGACATGTGCAACCCGAGTCCCTGGCTCTTCCGATCCTCGGGCAGGTAGGCGATGCCCGCGTCGATCGCCTGCCGAGGGTGGGAGATCTGGTGCTTCCGGCCGGCCACCCGGACCTGCTGCGACCGGGACCGGAGCGCGCCGATCAGCCCGAGCGCGAGCTCGGTGCGTCCGGCGCCCACCATCCCGGCCATGCCGACGATCTCGCCGCGACGCACCGTGAGGGAGACCTGGTGCACCAGCCCCGGTACGGAGAGCGACTCGATCTCCAGGCCGGGCTCACCCGGCTCGGCGGTGCCGTGCAGACCAAGGGCGTCCAGCTCGCGGCCGACCATCAGCCGGATCAGGTGGTCCTCACCGGTGATCTCGCTGCGGGCGAGCTCGTCGATCGTGCTCCCGTCCCGCAGCACGGTGACACGGTCCGCGAGGTCGAGCACCTCCGGGAGCCGGTGCGAGACGTACACGATCGCGCACCCGGAGCTGCGCAGCTGGCGGATCACCTCGAAGAGCTGGTCGGACTCGTGCGTGGTGAGGGACGCCGTCGGCTCGTCCATGATGATCAGCCGGGCACCAGCGGCCACCGCTCGGGCGAGCTCGACCAGCTGCTGCTGGGCCACGCTGAGCCGCCCGACCGGGACGGCGGCCGAGGCGGAGAAGCCCAGCTTGGCGAGCGCGGGTACTGCCTCGCGGCGCGCCCGCCGCCAGTCGATCCACCCGGCGCTGCCGGCCTCCCGGCCGAGCACCACGTTCTGGATCGCGTTCAGCTGCGGGATCAGGCTGAGCTCCTGGTGCACCATCGCGATCCCACGGTCGATCGCGTCACCTGGGCGGGCGAGCTGGACCTCCTCGCCCTCGAAGGCGATCGTCCCGGAATCGGGGCGGTGCGCGCCGAACAATGCCTTCAGCAGCGTGGACTTGCCGGCCCCGTTCTCGCCGAGGAGCGCGTGCACCTCCCCCGGGAAGACCCGCAGGGACACCCCGTCCAGGGCGCGCACGCCGGGGTAGGTCTTGACCAGGTCACGCGCCTCGAGCAACGGTGTGACGGCGGGCGCATCAGTGGTGACACTCACTCGTAGAGTCCTTCGACGACGAGGCCGTCCTCGGTGTAGAACTCGTCCACATTCTCGGCGTCGATCAGCTGCGCGGGGGCCACCACCCAGGGCGCCACCTCCTCGCCGCGTAGCATCCGGACCGCGGCCTCCACGGCCCAGTAGCCCTCGTAGTACGGCAGGGGGCTCACGGTGGCCTCGATGGAGCCACTGCGCACGCCGCTGATCGCCTCCGGGACGCCGTCGGTGCCGACGATGGTGATCTGGTCGGTCAAGCCCGCCTCGGCTACCGCCTGCGCCACACCGATCGCCATGGTGTCGTTGTTGGCGTAGATACCCACCAGGTCCGGGTGCTGCTGCAGGATCTGGTTGGTGGCGGCGAACGCCTCGTCCGCGCTCCAGTTCCCGGGGACACTCGCCACTAGCTCGAGATCGTCGTGCGCCTCCACACCCTCGGTGTATCCGGCGATGCGCAACGTCGCGGCGCTGGAGCCAGCCTGTCCCTCGATCTGGGCGACCGGGCCGCCGTCGGGGTTGGCCTGCGCGATGTAGTCGGCGGCCTGGGTGCCGTTCAGGGTGTGGTCGGGGCCGACATAGACGGTGCCGGCGATGCGCGCATCGTCCACGTTCACGATCGGTGCACCCTGGTCCATGATCGTCTCGATCGCCGGGGTGAGGTTCGACGTGCTCTCCGGAGCCAGGATGTAAGCGTCATACCCCTGGTTCACCATCGTCTGGGCGATGGTGAGCTGCTCATTCTGAGCACTCTCCGAGCTGGCAGCCTGCAAGGTGACGTCGACGTCGAAGTCCTCAGCGGCCGCGTTCACGCCGAGTTCGATGCCCTGCCAGTACTGGTTGGTGAGGGCCTTGAGCACGACGGCGATCGTCTCGCCGGAGCCATCCGGCACCGGGCCGCCGGCCGCCAGTTCCACGCCCTCGACGGTGTCGATGCCGTCCTGGTCACTGGTGTAGGTGTAGGCGGACTCCGCCCCGTCGTCGGCACCGCCTCCGTTCGTACCGGCGTCCGCGCCGGTGCACCCGGCGGCCAGGGCCGTCACTGCCACGAGGGCACCTGCTGCCCACATTGTGCGCTGGTTCATGATCGAAGCTCCGTTCTGACAGCGTCGTCGCCGTCCTTGGCCCCGAGAGTATGATACCGGTTTCCTATCGCGCAAGTAGAGATCGCAGATTGGCCATACTCAGGTGCCGTTCAGCCTGCCGACGGCGCTCCTGTGGTGCCCCGAACACGCAGCACCGGCTGGTGCACCACCTCGCGCAGGTCGTCCTGCGCGGCGTCCTCCCTGGCTGCGAGACGGTCGAGCAACAGGCGGGCAGCATCCCGACCGATCACACCGGCCATCGAGTCGACCGTGGTCAACGAGATGAACGAGCTCGAGGCGAGGGCGATGTCGTCGAACCCGACGATCGATATATCGTCCGGGACGCTCAGCCCTCGGCTACGCACCAGGTCCATGGCACCGAGCGCCATGTTGTCATTGCCCACGAACACTGCTGTCGGCTGGGCCGCCCCGTCCAGAAGGGTGGCCATCGCCTCCGCACCGGCCTCGGTCGAGGACCCTGCCGCCACCACGATCAGCTCTTCCGCCGCCAAGCCATGCTGGGCGAGCGCGTCCCGGTGCCCGATCAACCGGTCCTGGAAGGGGACCACGTCCTGCGGCCCGGCGATGTGCGCGATCCGGGTGTGGCCCAGCTCGGCGAGGTGGTCCACAGCCATCCCGGCGCCGGCGTGGTTGTCCACGACGACGGTGTCGGTGACCAGGGTGGGCAGGTTCCGGCTGGCGAGGACGAGCCGGGTCCGCGAGCTCATCAGCGACTCGATCTCGGCTACCTGGAGGCGCGCTGAGCACATGATGACCCCGTCCACCTGGCGACGGATCATCGATCGAACGATGGCCCGCTCCCGCTCCGGGTCCGAACCGGTGCTGCCGAGCACCACCGTGTACCCAGCCGGTTCCACAGCCTCCTGCACGCCCGCCACGAGGTCGGGGTAGAACGGGTTCCGGATGTCAGCTGCTACCAGCCCGATCGTCATGGTGCGGTGCTGGGTGAGGCCGCGGGCGATGACGCTCGGTTCGAAGTCCAGCTCCCGGATCGCCGCCTCGATCAGCTCGCGCGTCTCTGCGGCCACGTAGTACCCGGCGGACGAGTTCAAGTACTTCGAGACGGTGCTCTTGGTGACGCCCGCACGCCGCGCGACGTCACTGATCGTCACGCGCGCCACCGTCCCTCTGACTCGCCCTCGCGACCCTGCTTCCACCCAGTCCTCCCTCGTCGTGGGCCGCCCGTACACCGGCCCGACGGTGATGGAACCTTCTCACATCGTTACCGGTCGAACCGTCGGGAAGCACCTGGCCGAGGGCATCTGAAAGAATCTCCCGCAGAGACGACCACGAGGAGCGCAGTGCCCAACCCGTACGCCCCGCCGGACCCGAACGCACCCCCGCCGCCGAAGCGCGAGTGGCCAGACCGGGACGCCGAGAAGCGCCACCACGCGGAGCAGGGCGACCAGAGCAAGAACGAGCCACCGAGGAAAGGCGACGGCGGGGAGCGGCGCACCCCGACCCCGGAGGAGGCCCGCGCGGCGAGCAAGTCCATCCTCACCTTCGGTGTGATGATGCTCTGCGGTCTGCTCGCCCTCCAGTGGCCGATCCCCTGGCAGCTCGCGGCGCCGGTCTTCTTCGGCGTGGCCACGGCACTGGGCATCCGCGCCCTGCTCGTCCACCGCCGGATCAATGGCCCCGGGTCCTTCTCTGTCTTCCTGATCCTGGGCGTAGGGATGGCCGGCGTGCTCACATTCAGCGCCCTCACCCCGCTGGCGCTCTGGGATGCCCAGGTCGAGCGTCAGGAGTGCCTGGACTCGGCGCTGACCCTGGCGGCAGAGCAGCGGTGCCAGGACGCCTACACCGAGGCACTCGAGGAACGTTTCAGCACCGAGTGAGCACCGGCGGTGCAACTGGAGCGGCCGCCGTTCAGTCGTCGACCGGCCGCCCGTGCACCTGCTCCCACCACGAGCCACCGGCTGCCCGAGCACGCTGAGCCAGCACCCCGAACGCACCGATCGTGCGAGTGTGCCCGAGCAGCACGAACACCGCTGCGGGCGCGCCCACCTGCCACAGCATCGCGACCCCCACGGCAATCGGGTCGGCGCCCACCTCGGCCATCCGTCCCGGGCCGGCCGAACCTGAGGCGACCAGCGTGAGCAGCGCCATCCCCCGGCGGCGAGCACCGCCGTCAGGATCACGGCCGCCACGGCGGCCCCCAGGGAACGCTCACGAAGCGCCCGCATCAACCACAGCCCCACCACTGCCCCAGCGACCAGTCCCACCAGGCCGAGCGCGGGCAGTTGGCCGGCCAGGTGGTCCGGTCCGGGTAGGCCACCGAGCACCGGCACCAGAGGCAGCGGACCAGCCTCCACCCCGCTCGGGGAGAACACCGTGCCCGCCCCCACCCAGAAGCCGGGTCCGAGCAGGAACGCGGCGGCGTAGACCACCAGGTTGGCCACCACCAGGAGCTGTGCCAGCACCAGCACCACCGCGCTCACCAGGTCCGGGCCCAACCCGTCGTGCAGCTCACGTACCTGATCGAGCTGAGTCACCAGCGCAGCCACCAGCACCGCTGTGGCCAACACCAGATGGACGGCGAGCGCGCGCCAGCCGGCCCGCACCGCGATCCTGCCCCACGCGGGTATCGTCCCGACGGCGGAGGTCACCCAGGCAGGGCGGGCTGCAGCGGGCAGCCCTACCGCCACCCCCAGCACAGCCACGACGAGAGCGCCGGCGATGGCGCGCGCCGCCCCGGGCACCCCGGCGAAAGCGACGAAGAGCACCGCGAGCAGCACGTAGATACCGGCGGCTATCGCGCCGGGTATCCATCCGGCCAGCCGGGCGCGGCGCACCGAGCCCGCCGTCAGGGCGATACCGAGCAGGGTGATGCCGAGCGGCACCAGGTTGATGGAGAGCTCTCCCACGCTGATGGCGGCACCGTGCCCGAGCAACCACGCGGCTGTGCCGATTCGGGCGGCCTCGAGCCATCCGGCCGAGCCGAGGGCGGGCGCGGAGGCGGTGGCCACATAGGCGGCGATCGCGGGCACCACCACCACGAGCCAGCTCAGCAGCGCCGCCTCGGCACCGGCGAGGAGACCACGCAGCGCCCCCTCGGGCAGGCGTAGCACCCGGTTGTTCGAGGCGTGCTCGACCACACGGGGGGCGATCCTGGGCGGCGCGGAGGCCGGAGGCGGAGTCATCGTCTCCATCGTGCGGCAACGGTGTGCTTCCGACTGGTCTGACACACCGAGCGCCGTCTGACCCACCGCGGGAGGTAGGTCAGACGGCGCTCAGTGTGTCAGTTGCCCGGCTGGGGTGAGGCGTCAGCCGGCGAGGAGCTGGCGGGCGAGCTCCGCCGTCTCGCTGGGGGTCTTGCCGACCTTGACGCCGACGGCCTCGAGCGCTTCCTTCTTGGCCTGCGCGGTGCCGGCGGAGCCGGAGACGATGGCGCCGGCGTGGCCCATGGTCTTGCCCTCCGGGGCGGTGAACCCGGCCACGTAGCCGACGACCGGCTTGGTGACATGGTCGGCGATGTAGGCGGCGGCACGCTCCTCGGCGTCCCCACCGATCTCACCGATCATCACGATGACCTTGGTCTGCGGGTCGTTCTCGAACGCCTCGAGAGCGTCGATGTGCGTGGTCCCGACCACCGGGTCACCACCGATGCCGATGGCCGTGGAGAACCCGTGGTCCTTCAGCTCGTACATCATCTGGTAGGTCAGCGTGCCGGACTTGGAGACCAGTCCGATCGGGCCGGCGCCGGTGATGGTGTGCGGGGTGATCCCGGCCAGGGACTCACCCGGAGTGATGATGCCGGGGCAGTTCGGGCCGATCATGCGGGTCTTCTTGCCCTCGAGGTAGGACCACACCTCGGCACTGTCCTGCACCGGGACCCCTTCGGTGATGACCACCATGAGTCCGATGCCGGCGTCGATGGCCTCGATGCAGGCGTCCTTGGTGAAGGCCGGCGGCACGAACAGTACGGAGACGTTCGCACCGGTCTCGGCCATCGCCTCGGCGACGGAGCCGAACACGGGCAAAACGACCTCGCTGCCAGTGTTGTCAGTGTGGCTCACCGTGGTGCCGGCCTTGCGCGCATTCACACCACCGACGATGTTCGCGCCCGATTCGAGCATCAGGGCGGTGTGCTTGGCACCCATCCCGCCGGTGATGCCCTGGACGATGATCTTCGAATCAGAGTTCAGGTAGATCGACATGTGTCAGAGTCTCTTTCCGCAGGTCTGTCAGGCGTTGGCCAGCTCGGCTGCCTTGTCGGCGCCGCCGTCCATGGTCTCGGCGAGGGTCACGAGCGGGTGGTTGCGCTCGGTGAGGATGGCGCGCCCCTTCTCGACACTGTTGCCGTCGAGGCGGACGACCAGAGGCTTCGTCGCAGCGTCACCGAGCAGGTCGAGGGCTCCGACGATGCCATTGGCGACCTCGTCACAGGCAGTGATTCCGCCGAAGACGTTCACGAACACGGACTTGACCTGCTCGTCGCCGAGGATGACGTCCAGACCCGCGGCCATCACCTGGGCGTTCGCGCCGCCGCCGATGTCGAGGAAGTTGGCGGGCTTGACCCCACCGTGGTTCTCCCCGGCGTAGGCGACCACGTCGAGGGTGGACATGACCAGACCCGCGCCGTTGCCGATGATGCCGACCTCGCCGTCGAGCTTGACGTAGTTGAGGTCGTTCTCAGCGGCCTTGGCCTCGAGCGGGTCGGCGGCCGCCTTGTCCTCGAGCTCGGCGTGCTCCGGGTGACGGAAGTCGGCATTGGCGTCCAGGGTGACCTTGCCGTCCAGGGCCACGATCTCCCCCGCACCGGCCTTCACCAGCGGGTTCACCTCGACGAGCGTGGCGTCCTCGGCGGAGAACACGGTCCACAGGGTGCGGATCACGTCAGCAACCTTGGGGGCGTCCTCGGCGGAGAACCCAGCGGCCTGAGCGATCTCGGCGGCCTTGGCCTCGTCCACGCCGACCTGCGGGTCCACGGCGACCTTGGCGAGCGCCTCGGGGCGCTCCACAGCGAGCTGCTCGATCTCCACGCCGCCCTCGACGCTGCACATCGCCAGGTAGCGACGCTCGGAGCGGTCGAGCAGGAGCGAGAAGTAGTACTCCTCGGCGATATCTGCGCCCGCGGCGATCATCACGCGGTGCACGGTGTGCCCCTTGATGTCCATGCCGAGGATCTGCCCGGCAAGCTCAGCGGCTTCGTCGGCGGACTTGGCGATCTTCACGCCGCCGGCCTTCCCGCGGCCGCCCACCTTCACCTGGGCCTTGACGACCACGACGCTGCTACCGGCTCCGAGGAGCTGCTCGGCCGCCGCCCGTGCTTCGTCCGGGGTTGTGGCGACAACGCCGCCCAGCACGGGTACACCATGCTTCTCGAAGAGATCTCGTGCCTGATACTCGAACAGGTCCACCTGCGCCTCGCCCTTCTCTCGTCACGCGATGAGATTTTGCCTCGACATCGAGACTTTTCCCGGCAACCCTACCGCGCCGTGCGCGTTCGGCGAGGCGCAGGTAAGCGCTATCCGCCAGGAACGGCGCCCGTGTGGGGAACCTCACGCGTGCGGGCGGCCGCTGGCTCCCCTCGGTGCGCTCTCACCACAGCTCACGAATCGCCATTCCCGCCGTCTCCCGGCACACACCTTCCCCAGCGCGCCGAGGCCTAACCGACTCCGAGCTCCTCCAGCGCTGCCTGCACGATGTCGGCGTACAGGTACATCCCCTCCATGTCCGGATGGATGCGGTCCGGCTGCAGGTCCTCGGGGTGGTCGAGCGCTGCCTGGTGCCAGTCTGCAATCACCACGTTCGGATAGTCGGCGGCGATCTCGGCGAGGTTCTCGTTCGACTCCTCCACCCAGAAGGAGGATCCGTAGATGTTCACCAAGACCACCTCCCGGTCCGGGCCGAGCAGATCGAGTGTCTCGCGCACGATCTCGGGCTCGCGGACACCGGCGTTGGTTCCTGCGGCGATCACCACCACATCGCGCACCGTGCCCTCGTCCAGGGCAGCCGCCACCGTCTCGGCGACTGCGGGCCACTGCCGGTTCGACTCGGCATCGATGGACATTCCCGGGAACGTGGCGCTCAGGCCTGGAGCGGCCACGTACATCATCGAGTCCCCGAACCCGCTGATCTGTGCCCCCGGCCCCTCGGCCGCACCATCGACGGTCTGGCCGCCGTCCGTCTCCGAGCTCTCACCGTCGGTCTCTCCGCTGCCGGTCTGCGGGCTCTCGGTACTCCCGGCCACGCTGCCCGACTCCCCACCGGAGGCCTCCACCACACCCGAGGCCTCATCCATCGCGATCTGCACCTGGGAACGGTCCGGAGCGGTGGCGACAGCCACCGCGAACAGGGCGAGGACCGCCGTCGTGCTCAGGAACGCCACCCGCGGCGGGGTGAGCCCACCGGGTGCGGTGAGTGCCGCCAGCACCCGGCGCCCGGTGGCGCGGAAGCCATCCCGACGCACGGGCATCTCGATCCACCGGTAGGAGGCGGCCGACACGGCAAGAGTGAGCACCAGGGCAGCCCCGCGCTGCACCCAGCTGGCCACCGAGTCCGGCGCCGTCGGCGGAGCGAAGGCGGCGATCAGCAAGATCACCGGCCAGTGCCACAGGTAGATGCCGTAGGAGCGCTCGCCGATCCACGCCACCGGGCGCAGCCGGAAGATCAGGTGCAACAGGTTCGTGGGCCCGGGCAGCGCGCCGAGCACGAGGGCGGTGAGCAGGGAGGCGGCAAGGATCCCGCCCCGGTAGGCCATCGGCTGGGTCGGGTCGAGTACCAGCATCAGGGCCACGAGGCCACCGAGCGCGCCGAGCGCGAGCAGCACCCGGGCGCGGCGGTACCAGGTCTGCGCGAGCAGGTTCCAGGACTCGCCGGCGGCACTGAGCGCAAGCGCGGCGCCGATCATCAGCCCGAACGCGTGGGTGTCGGTGCCGTAGTAGACGCGGGTGGCGTCCTCGCCCGGGGTGTACAGCAGCGCCATCAGGAGCGCGGAGGCGGCCGCCAGACCAAGCACCACCCCCACCCGTTGCCGGCCCGTGCGCGTGGTCGCCATGATCAGCACGAACAGCAGTGGCCAGAGCAAGTAGAACTGCTCCTCCACCGCCAGCGACCAGAAGTTCACGAACAGCTGGGGCGAGGTCGCGTTGAAGTAGCTGGACCCGGCGCTGATCTCGAGCCAGTTGTTGGAGAACGTGAGAGCCCCGACCACCTGCCGGCCGATGTTCACCAGCAGGTCGTCCCCGGCGAAGAACGCCAGCGCCACCGACGCCGCCACCACCGTGGCGAGGGCAGGCAGCAGTCGGCGGGCGCGCCGGGTCCAGAAGGCGGTCAGGTCGAGCTCGCGGTTCGCGCGCAGCTCACGCACCAGCAGGGTGGTGATCAGGAACCCGGAGACCACGAAGAAGACGTCCACACCCAGGTACCCGCCGGGCAGGCTGAGCGGACGCAGGTGGAAGATGAGCACCGCCACGATCGCGAGCGCGCGAACACCGTCGAGGCCCTCGATCCGCCCCCGATCCTGCGTTGCCGTGCTCACCATGGGTCCTCCCGCTGTCGATGCTCAGCGTAAGACAGCTCAGGGGCGTTCCACCGATCACACGCCGCACCCTCGCAGGTGACCGCTCAGAGCTTGGTGACCGGGGAGTAGCGCAGCAGCAGTCGCTTCACGCCACTGTCCCCGAAGTCGATCTTCGCGACGGCGTTGCTACCCGTTCCTTCCAGGGCCACCACCCGTCCCATCCCGTAGGCGTCGTGGGTGACACGGTCGCCGATGTCCAGCGTGGGAACGTCCCCGCGCGGGGTGGCTGAACCGAAGGTAGCGGGGCGTTCTCCGCGGGTGGTCGTCTGCACCGGCGCGGACGGGCCACGGGAACCGTGCCGCACCCGACCCGAGCGCGGGCCGCTGAACCCGGTCCCGCCGGCACGCAGAGTGGACATCGAGGACTCGGCGCGCTTCCAGTCGATCAGCTCCTCCGGAACGTCGGCCAGGAACCGGCTGGCCGGCAGCTCGTTCGGCAGGCCGAAGGTGGTCCGGACGGCGGCCCTGGTCAGGTACAGCCGCTGCCGCGCCCTGGTCAGGGCGACGTAGGCGAGGCGCCGTTCCTCGGCCAGCTCGGACGGGTCGGCGAGCGATCGCTGATGCGGGAAGGTACCGTCCTCCAGGCCAGTGACGAACACCATCGGGAACTCCAGGCCCTTGGCGGTGTGCACGGTCATCAGCGTGACCATGCCCTGATCGTCGTCGGGGATCTGATCGGCGTCGGCCACCAGCGAGACGCGTTCCAGGAAGTCGCCGAGATCCCCCTCGGGATCGGACTCGGAGAACTCAGCAGCCACCGCATGCAACTCGGCGAGGTTCTCCACCCGGGAGTGGTCCTGCGGGTCGCTGCTGGCGCGCAGCTCGGCCAGGTAGCCGGACCGGTCCAGCGCGGCGTCGAGCACATCGGCGGGACTGGCGTCTCCGGCGGCCAGCTCACGGAGCCCTGCCATCAGCTCGGCGAACGCGCGCGCGTTCGTCATGGACCGGGTGGCCAGGCCCAGCACATTGTCGAGGTCGTCGATCGCGGCGCCGAAGGAGACGCGCTCACGCTCGGCGTGCGCGGCGAGCATCGCCTCGGCGCGGTCCCCCAGCCCACGCTTGGGCACGTTCAGGATGCGGCGCAGGTTCACCGAGTCGTCCGGGTTGGCGATCGCGCGCAGGTAGGCGATCGCGTCCTTGATCTCCTTGCGCTCGTAGAAGCGCGTGCCGCCGACCACCTTGTACGGCAGCCCCACCCGGATGAGCACCTCTTCCAGGGCACGGGACTGCGCGTTGGTCCGGTAGAACACGGCGACGTCGCGAGGACTAAGCTCGCCGGCGTCGATCAGCCGGTCGATCTCCTCGGCGATGAACCGGGCTTCCTCGTGCTCGTTGTCGGCCACGTACCCGACGATCTGGGGTCCGGCACCGGAGTCGGTCCAGAGCTTCTTCGCCCGCCGCTCGGGGTTCTTCACGATCACCGCGTTCGCGGCGGACAGGATGGTCTGGGTGGACCGGTAGTTCTGCTCCAGCACGATGGTGCGCGCGTTCGGGTAGTCGGCCTCGAACTCGTCGATGTTGCGGATCGTGGCACCACGGAAGGCGTAGATGGACTGGTCCGAGTCGCCCACCACGGTCAGCTCGGCCGGCGGCACCGTGGCCAGGGCCCCCTCCTCGGCAACGGAACCTGCGCCGTCGGCAATCTCGGCCGTGACCCCGGTGAGCTCACGCACCAGCACGTACTGGGCATGGTTGGTGTCCTGGTACTCGTCCACCAGGATGTGCCGGAACCGGCGCCGGTAGTGCTCGGCCACCGCCGGGAATGCCTGCAGGAGGTTCACGGTGGACATGATGATGTCGTCGAAGTCGAGGGCGTGCGCCTGCCGGAGCCGCTCGTTGTAGAGGCGATAGGCGGCGGCGAGATTCTGCTCGAACGGGTTCGACTCGCTGACGGTGCCCGCGTAGTCGTCCGGGTCGATCAACTCGTTCTTCAGGTCCGAGACCCGGTGGCTGAAGGCCTTCGGCGGGAACCGTTTCGGGTCCAGGTCCAGCTCGCGGCACACCAGGGTCATCAGCCGCTGGGAGTCGGCCGCGTCGTAGATGGAGAACGACGAGCGGATCCCCAACGTCTTGGCCTCGCGCCGCAGGATGCGCACGCATGCCGAGTGGAAGGTGGAGACCCACATGGTGGCCGCGCGCGGGCCGACCAGCTCGGCCACCCGCTCGCGCATCTCCGCGGCCGCCTTGTTCGTGAAGGTGATCGCGAGGATCTGCCCCGGCCGGGCGCGACCGGTGGCGAGCAGGTGGGCGATCCGGTGCGTGAGCACCCGCGTCTTGCCCGAGCCTGCACCGGCGATGATGAGCAGCTGCCCGCCGGTGTGCTCCACCGCAGCCTTCTGCTGCGGGTTCAACCCGTCCAGCAAGGCTTCGGCAGCCAACGACGGCGGCCCCTCGCCGTCGGAGCGGGTGCCGGCTGCGTCATCGCTCATCTCTCCCACTGCACCGGTGCGCTCGCGCGCCGGCATCGAGGGGAGGTGCGAATCGCTGCCCTCGGGCACGGTCGCGGTCGGGAACAGCGGGAGATCGTCGAACAGTGAAGTCATGTCGAGACCGAGCCTAAGCGGTCGGACCGACATCTCCCCTATCGGTCCACAGGCGGCGACCCGCAGTCCGGATCGGAGGTCCCCTCAACGCTGGGCTCCTCGCCGGACTCGCCCTGGACATCGGGGACGCTGCCGCTGTGCCCGGTCAGTTCCTGCAGCGCCTCCTCGAAGAACTCCCGGACCTTCGACCAGCTGACGGTGGCCTCGGCCAGGTGGTGCTCGAGCCGTTCGATCTCAGCGTGCTGGGCCTGGTGCAGGCGACGTTCGGCGAGCTCGGCACGCAGTCGGCACACCGTCTCCTCGGTCTCGGAGATCAGCCGGACGAGTGCGGCGTCGATCTCGTCGAGGGAGCGGGGCGCGTCCGCCTCCTCGGAAGAGCCCTCGAGTGGAGCGTGCTCCGGGCCGTCGTCGTGCGGAGTCCGGGTGACCATCGTGCCTCAGAAGATCGAGGTGGCGAGGATCAGCAGGCCGGGCACGGCCACGAACACCCCGAGCACCCACAGGGCAGCGAAGGACTTCTGCTCGGCGGAACGGTCCGCGAGCCACTGCGCGGCCCGGACCGGAAGGAGGCGCAGGAACGGGAGCCCGAAGATCACCAGGGTGGCCGTGAGGTTGAACAGCAGGTGCACGAGCGCCACCTGCAGACCGAGCGTCGCCTCCATCCCGCTCAGGCCCAGCGCAGCCACCAGGGCCGTGATGGTGGTCCCGATGTTGGCGCCCAGGGTGAACGGGTAGACCTGGCGGAGCGTGAAGGTGCCGGACCCCGCGAGCGGGATCATCAGCGAGGTCGCCGTCGAGGACGACTGCACAATGGCGGTCACCACGGCACCGGAGGTGATGCCGCTGATCGGGCCGCGCCCGATCGCGGCGTGCAGCACCTGCTTGGCACGCCCCACCATCAGGACCTTGAGCACCTTCCCGACGAAGGCGATCGAGACCAGGATGAGCGCCACGCCCACACCGATCGTGAGCAATCCAGCCCACAACGCCGGCAGAGACCCGGTCAGGGCGCCCATCAGCTCCTTCAGTGGTGCGGTGGCGGCACCCACAACGTCCATGCTGTCGGTGTCTACGCCGCCCACGCCGGTCAGGGCGCCGGAGAGGCTGCCGGAGAGCCGCTCCAGGAAGCCCGTGGCCAGTTCCAGTGGCAGCAGGATCGCC
This sequence comes from Ruania alba, assembly GCF_900105765.1. Classification (NCBI taxonomy): domain Bacteria; kingdom Bacillati; phylum Actinomycetota; class Actinomycetes; order Micrococcales; family Ruaniaceae; genus Ruania; species Ruania alba. The sequence goes on along the minus strand of NZ_FNTX01000001.1, from coordinate 398,127 downwards.
ACGGCGATGAGATTGAAGACGTCGTGCACCGTCGCGGCCGCGAACGCCCGCCGGAAGTCATCCTTGTTCCGGATCATGCCGACGCTGACCAGGGTGTTGGTGAGCGTGGTGCCGATGTTGGCGCCCATGATGATCGGGATGGCGATCTCCAGCGGGAGACCGCCGGCCGCCAGGCCCACGGTGATGGACGTCGTCGTGGAGGAGGACTGGGTGGCCGCTGTGGCGAGGACACCGACCATGAGCGCCACGATCGGGTTGCTGGCGAAGGCGAAGAGCGTCTCCGCGTGACCTCCGGTGGCGACCTTGAAGCCGGCTCCGATCACGCCGACGGCGGAGATCAGCAGGTAGACGCTGACGACGACGGAGAGCCAGTTGACGATCGATCGCGCGGTGCCTGCGGGGACGAGGGAGTCGAACGGGCCACGCAGTGGCGGCTCGACGGGCGTCGACGCCGTCGATGTACGGAGGGACGAGCTCGGCACCTCAAGGGTGGCGAGGTGCGCGTCCCCGAGGAGGTCGCTGTCGCGAACTGGGGTCTGCTGGCTCATCGGCCGGTCCCGTCATTCGAGTGCACACCACCAGTGAACCGGGGACGACGATGCCTCGCGTCCGTCCTCACGGAAACGTTAGGTGAACAACAGGTGAACGACGTGATCGGGGTCACTCAGGTGGCACGAATTCCCGCCTCGAGAGCCCGCGGGCACCCCGACCGTGTCAGCTCCAGAGCACCGCGATGGCGATGTTCACCGTGGTCAGGCCGGCGATAGCGCCGAGGTAGCCGCGGGTGACCTTCTCAGAGTTCCGGTTACCGAAGATGATCAGCCCAGTCACCACGAGCGCGATCACCAGCTTCACGCCGATCTTGATGTTGTTCGGCTCGTCCGCGGCCAGTCCTGCCGAGGCGAGACCCACCATGAGGATCCCGGCGATCAGTGCGGTCAGGATGCCGTGCAGCATGCCCTTGTTCAGGCTCACCGGCCGCATCCCGTAGACGGCGCCGCCGAGCACCAGGGCCCAGCCGATCAGGTGCAGTACCAGCAGAATCCCATAGACGATCTCCATGATGCTGACATTACGTCAGTTCCCTCTGGAGACGAAATCGCATATCGATCGGGCGCCCGTGGGCTCACCTCGCGCGCCGGAGGGTGCTGAGCGCGATCCCGACCGCCACCAGTACCAGCACTGCCCCGATCAGCGAGGTCAGGCCGACGCCGCTGGTGAATGCCGCCTGCGCGGAGGCCACCAGCTCCGCCGCCTGCCCGGGCGGAAGCGACCGGGCCACCTCCACCGCTCCCCCGAGGGTCTCACCGGCGGCCTGCGCATCGGCCGCGGCAACACCCTCCGGAAGCACCACGTTCCGGGCGTAGGCGCTGGTGAGCAGCCCGCCGAGCACCGCGGTGCCGAGCACCGAGCCCACCTCGTAGGCGGTCTCGGAAATAGCGGACGCGGCGCCGGCCTTGTCCGCGGGCACGGCGGAGAGGATCAGGTCGTTCGAGATCGTCTCCGCCCCTCCGACACCCACGGCGACCAGGACGAAGGCAGCCATCAACGCGCCCAGCGAGGTACCGCCGTCGCCCGCGGCGACCATCAGGTATCCACTCGCCGAGAGCAGCAGCCCACCGGCGACCACGAGCACCGGCCGGACCCGGCGCACCAACCGAGCGGCCAGCAGCCCGGCGGCGATCGTGCCGACCACGCCAGGCACCAGGACCAGGCTGGCCCGCATCGGGTTCAGCCCGTGCACGAGCTGGAGGTCCTGGGAGGCGAAGAACAGGAACCCCACCATCGCGAAGACCGACAGCAGGTTGATGGCCACGGCCCCGGAGAACGCGCCGTGGCGGAACAGGCTCATCTCGATCATCGGATACACCAGCCGGCGTTGCCGGCGCACGAAAGTCACCCCGAGCACCAGCCCGACGGCGAAGGTCCCGATCGCGAGCGTCGTCACCCCGTCCTTCGCGACGGTTTTGATGGCGAGCACGAGCGAGGTCATCGCCACCAGGACCAGTACCACGGAGGCGAGGTCGATGGGCCGGGCGTGCCGGTCGCCCGACTCCGGCAGGAAGACCGGAGCGAGCAGCAGGAGCAGCACCAGGACCGGCACCGCGATCAGGAAGACCGAGCCCCACCACGCGTGCTCGAGCAGGAACCCGCCGACGATCGGCCCCAGTGCCGCGCCGGCACCGAACCCGGCCGCCCAGACCGCGATCGCCGTCCGGCGCTCGTCCCGGTCGGTGAACACGTGCCGGAGCAGCGAGAGCGTGGACGGCATCAGCATCGCGCCGAAGAAGCCGAGCAGCGCACGCGCGCCGATCAGCACCTCGATCGAGGGCGCGTAGGCCGCGAGCAGGGACACGGCGGCGAAGCCGGCCGAGCCGATCATGAGCATGCGCCGCCGGCCGAACCGGTCCGCCGTCGCCCCCATCGGCACGAGCAGTCCGGCGAGCACCAGCGGGTAGATGTCGATGGCCCAGAGGAGCTGGGTCCCGGAGGGCCGCAACGCTTCGGAGATCTGCGGGAGCGCGAAGTTGAGCACCGTGTTGTCGATCGCGACCAGCAGCACCGGCAGCATCAGCACCACCAGGGCAGCCCATCGTGCGCGCTTGCCCAGCGGGTTCGCGTCGACCTGCGGCGGGAGCTCCACCGGGGTGTGCGTCGTGTCCGTCATGACCTCCACCTCCTTCCGAACCCTCGTTACTATACCGGCTGGACGGTTTAGTAACACGTGAGATCGCTCACCCGCGTACCCTGACTGCTATGCCGCCTCCCCCGGCAGCACGCGCAAAGGTGCTGCACGCGTTCGCCGAGATCCTGGTCAGCCAGGGTGAGCGCGCGGCCACGCTGGATGCGGTGGCAGAGCGCGCCGGGGTCTCCAAGGGCGGCCTGCTCTATCACTTCCCCACCAAGGAGGCCCTGGTGGAGGGGATCGCGGCTTACCTCGGTGAGCTCGTGGCCGCCGACACCGAGCAGATGCGCGCTGACCCGGAAGGGCCAGTCGCGTACTTGGTGCGCACGTCGGCGCACGCCGATTCCGAGTTCGAGCTGATCTACGGGGCGGTCGCCACGTTGGCGCGGGGGTCGCACGCCGGCGCTGCCGAGGCCCTCGTCCGGGCCCAGGCCAGTTGGAAGGAAACGCTCGCCGAGGGCGTGCCGCACCCCACGCTCGTGCGGGCACTGGTGCACATGGCAGACGGGCTGGCCGCCGATGCAGAGGTGCGCCGCGCGGCCGGGCACCCGCCGCTGGCAGCGTCCGAGGTGGAGGACCTGGTCACGCTCGCCCAGGAGATCGCCGATCTACGTTCCTGAGGGGTGCGTCCGCCTCTCCTGCCGGTCGGGCTCGGGGCGGGACGCGGTGTGCTCGGCGGCGTCAGCCGGTGACGGCGTCGAGCACCTGCGCGATCGGGGTGTCACCGTCGATGAAGGGCACCGTGGTCCCGATGGTGTCCTTGCGGCGTAGCACCTGCGCGGCCACCTCGGCCACGTCGGCCCGCGAGATCTCGCCGCGCTCCTCGCTCAGGGCGATCGTCCCGGTGGCCGGGGAGTCGGTCAGACGGCTGGGCTGCAGGATCGTCCACTCCAGCGCGCTGGAGCGCAGGTGCTCGTCGGCTGCTGCCTTCGCCTCGGCGTACGGGAAGAAGGTGGAGTCCTCGGGCACCCCGTGGTCCGGCCCCGCGCCCAGGTAGGACACCATGACGAAGCGCAGCACCGCGGTCAGCTGGGCCGCATCCATCGTCCGGATCGCGGCGTCCCGGTCCACCGCGTAGGTACGGTCCGGGTTGCCACCACCGGCACCGGCCGACCACACGATCGCCTCGTGTCCACCCACGACCTCGGCGATCTCGGTGGCCGAGAGGTGCTCCACGTCAGCCACGACGGCGGAGGCGCCCGTGGCCTCGACGTCCGCCACGTGCGCGGGGTTGCGGATCACCGAGGTGACCTCGTCCCCACGGCCGGTCAGGACCTTCGCGAGCAGCAGGGCGATCTTCCCGTGCCCGCCGATGATGGCGACTCGACTCATTCCTCCACGCTACCTCGCGACGGCCCAGACCCCCAGCCCCATGGGCCCTGGGCCATTCGAACGGGGTACCGTCGCTCGAACGGGGTACCGGCCGCCCGGAAGCCCGTTCCAGCGCCGGAAGCCCGTTCGAATGCGATGCGAGCCCCGCGCCTCAGAGCAGCTTGCGCACCGCTGCCCACCGGGTGAGCTCGTGCCGGGAGGAGAGCTGCAGCTTGCGCAGCACCGCCGAGACGTGCGTCTCCACGGTCTTGATGGAGATGAAGAGTTCCCCGGCCACTTCCCGGTAGGTGTATCCCCGGGCGATCAGGCGCATCACTTCCTGCTCCCGTGCGGAGAGCCGGTCCAGCTCATCGTCGGTCACGGCCACGTCGGTGGCCCCCGTGCCGAAGGCGTCCAGCACGAAGCCGGCCAGCCGGGGCGAGAACACCGCATCTCCCCCCGCCACCCGACGGATCGCGTCGGAGAGGTCGTTGCCGGCGATCGCCTTGGTCACGTACCCGCGAGCGCCAGCCCGGATCACCGAGACCACGTCCTCGGAGGCGTCCGAGACCGACAGCGCCAGGAAGCGCACGTCACCGAGCAGATCGGCGCAGTCGCGCAGCACCTCCGCGCCGCCACCGCCCTGGCCACCGGGGAGGTGCACATCGAGCAGCACCACGTCCGGGCGCAGCTCGTGCACAGCGGCGATCGCGGTCGGCACGTCGGCCGCCTCACCGACCACCTGCAGGTCCGCGGCCAGCTCGCTCCGCACTCCGGCCCGGATCATCCGGTGGTCGTCCACCAGCACCACACGCAACATCATCGTTCTCCCATTCCTTGATGTGGCATCCGCAGCCGGATCTCCGTGCCGCGCTCAGCATCGCTGCGGATGTCCGCGGTGCCGCCGTGCCGGTGCATCCGGCCCACGATCGAGTGCCGCACCCCGTGCCGGTCGTCATCGATGCTCTCCGGGTCGAAGCCCGCACCCCGGTCCCGGACGAACACCTCAGTCGCCTCACCGTCGACCTCCACATACAGCGAGACCGGGGGTGCACCGTGCTTCGCCGCGTTCGTCAACGCCTCCCGGGTGGCGGCGGTCAGCACACCGGTGCCGGCATCGGGCACGGCGTCTCCCGCCGTCACCACATCGATGGGCACCCCGTGCGCGTCCTCCACCTCGGCGGCGGACTGGCGCACCGCTTGGGCGATCGAGTCCCCTTCGTCGGGGCGGTCGGCATAGAGCCACTCGCGCAACTCGCGTTCCTGCCCACGCGCCATCCGCCGCACGAACACCGGGTCGTCGGCGCGGGCTCGGATCAACGAGAGGGTTTGCAGAACCGAGTCATGCAGGTGGGCGGCGATGTCAGCGCGCTCCGCCTCCCGCGCACGCGCCGCACGTTCGGAGACCAGGTCGCGCCACATCCGCAGCCCGAGCGGCGCCAGCACGAAGGCGGTGCCGGCCAGGATCGCGAGCCCGGCGAGGACCCCGTTGACGACGTCACCGAGCGGGCGTCCGCGTGCCACGAAGATGATCACCCCGATCAGCGCGAGCGCCAGGCCGCCTCCCACCCGCAGCACCACCGCACCGCGCCGCACGGGTTCACCGGTCCGGCGGTGCCGTTCGACCGCTTCGAGCTGGCTCCACGCGAGCGCCGCTCCCGCCACGAGCACCACCACCGGGAGCAGCCAGGCAGCCTCCAGCCCCGGCTGCACCTGGCTGGCGAGCAGCGCCGCGGCGATCAGGAGCAGGACCGCGCCGATCACCAGGTCCGGCACCGGCGTCGCCGCGGTCGAGGCACGCAGCCGCGGCACCAGCCGCGTCAACCGGGTGGGGCGTTCCTCAGCGGCCGCCTCCTCGGGATCTCCCTCCGACACCGTGAGCACGAACCAGACGTAGAGCACGATCCCCGCGCCGAGCAGCAGTGCCAGGAGCACGAACACCCACCTGACGGCGGTCGTCGAGAATCCGAGGTGTCTCGCCAGCCCTGTGCACACGCCGAGGACGCGCCGCCCCTGCACAGGGCGGCGCAACGGCACGGCGCCGACGCGATGCGTCCAGTGCGCATCGGAGTCGGTCGGGGCTTGTGGGGTCACCGGAACATCGTGGCACGCGGCTGGCCGCCGCAGGAGGGTCAGGGCCCATGCTCAGGGGAGAGATCAGGGTGGACGGTGGCAGAACGGCGGGCGATCTCAGGGCCGGTTCAGGGTCTCCCCGATACCGCGACGCCTGCTGCGCCTGTTCACTGGAGGCATGAACTCGAACGCACCTGACCCGGAGGCCTCTGCGGCCGACGGCTTCTTCGACTCCCTGCGCCGCACCGGTCTCCCCCGCACCTCAGACCGTTGGATCGGTGGCGTGGCTGCGGGTATCGCCCACCGGCTGGGGATCGACCCGCTGATCGTGCGTGGCGCGTTCCTGCTGATCACCCTGTTCGGCGGATTCGGGCTGCTCGTCTACGGGGTGGCCTGGGCGCTGCTGCCGGAGCAGGCCGACGGCCGGATCCACCTGCAGGAGGCGTTCCGCGGCCGGTTCGACGCCGCGCTGGCCGGAGCGATCCTGCTCACCGTGATCGGGCTCTCCCGTGCCGGATTCTGGTGGAGCGGCTGGGGCGGCCTGCCGGTCAGCCTCGGCGTCATCGCACTGATTGCTCTCGTGGTGGTGATCGGCGTCGCGATCCAGCAGGGGCGCAAGGACAACGGCACCGGTCCGTCGGGCACACCCTGCGGCGATTCACCCGGATCTGCTGGTCCTGGTGGTCCGAGCGGGACGCAGTGGACCGAGGAGTCGGGTGGTGCCGGCGGGCCCTGGAGCTCCGGTGCCACCCCGCCCCCTCCCCCGGCGGGCACCCCCGGCCCACCGGGAACGACCGTGGCGTTCGCCGCAGGTGCGGCAGGAACTGTGCCGGCGCCCGCCGGAGAGCCGACCGCCGAGAGCGAGGACGCCACCGAGAGCGAGGCCACCAGCGCGGACACCCCCTCCGACGCCGGTGACGACCCGTCGGCCGAGACACCTCACCCGACCGACCCGACCGAGCCGGCAGACCCGACCGACCCGGCCGACCACGAGACCCACGTCCTCCCACCCCCCGACGACGGGACCCCGATGTCGACCACCAGCACCGCCTCGGCAGCCGGCCAACCGCCGAAGGACCCACCACCTGGTCCACCAGCCGGGCCACAACCACCGGTCGTGCCACAACCGCCGACGCCGCCACCACCACCGAAACCACGGGTTCCCGGCCCGGGTGCCACGCTGGTGCGGGTCACCCTCGGTCTGATCCTCCTCGTGGTCGCGGTCGTGCTCTTCGTCGGCTACACCGGGGTCGGGAGCGCATGGACCGGGCCCTGGTTCGGTCCCTCCGATCTTGGCCCAGCGTGGAGCATCCCGCTGGTCGCCATCGGTGCTGCGGTGGTCCTGTTCGGCCTCGGCTCCGTGGTCGCCGGTCTGATGAGCCGCCGGTCCGGGAGTCTCGGCGTGCTGGGCACCCTGGTGGCGCTCGTCGCTGTCCCCTGGGCGATGGTGCACTCGGCTGACGTGGTGCACCGCTTCGACTGGAACGACTCCAGCGCCTACAACGACGAGATCTGGCGCCCCACCACAGCCACAGAGGCGCAGGCCGGGTTCGACGACCTCGCCGGCGGCTCGCTCGAGGTGGATCTGACCGAGCTGGACGGGGCAACGGTGCCCGAGCCCGTGACCGTCGAGATGGGAGCGGGACAGGTCACCGTCGTGGTCCCGGACGGGATGCCGATCACGATCGAGGGCTCCGTGACCGGAGAGGTCACCACACGCCATCTCGACGACTGGACCGCTGTGGTGGACGGCCGGTCCGCCCAGATAGACGACGGCGACCTCAACGTCGGGTGGCGCATCGGAGGCGGCCGGGAGGTCACCCTCTCGTCCCCAGAGTCAGTCGACTCCGAAGCCCTCGAGCTCCAGGTCGACCTCGGGTTCGGCGAGATCGTCATCGAGGAACAGTCATGAGCACGGAACACGAAGAACGTCCCACTGTCGAGGAGGGGGAACCCACCATGTCCACCAGTCCTGCGAGTTCCGTGCACGAGACGGAGACCATGAATTCCGTCAGCTACGGTGGCGCAGCCGATCCCGCCCAGCCCCAGGAGCGGGGGCCGCGCCTGCGCACCGTCGTGTGGGGTCTGGTGCTGATCCTGCTCGGTGCCGTGGTGATCGCCATCGGCATGGGCGTCCAGCTCGACCCGACCGTCGTCTTCATCGGCATCCTCGCGATCGCCGGTGCCACGCTGCTCATCGGAGCACTGGTCTCCGCGGCACGAGGACGCTGACACCGCAGCACCGTCACCGTCAGCGCATCACACCGAGCCCGGGAGGCCCACCGCCTCCCGGGCTCGCGCGTATACCCGGTTCGCTCGACCGATCACCTCGGCCCAAGACATCGACGGCGGAACCGCCGCGTTGTGTGCGCGGATCCCGGCCAGCAGCTCGCCGTCCTCGGCCAGCCGCACCAGAGCATCGGTGGCAGCCTCGTCACCGTCGACGAGCAGCCCCTCCCGCTCGTGCTGCACGAACTCGCTCACCCCGGTACCGGCCTGCCCCACCACCGCAAGCCCGGCGGCACGTGCCTCCAAAGCCGCGACCCCGAACGCCTCGAGCAGCGCCGGCGCCACGAAGACGTCCTGGGCGCGGTACAGCGTCGGCAGCGTCTGCCGCGGCACCCGGCCCAGCACGGTCACCACGTCATCCAGGTCACCGGCGGCCACCTCGGCGCGCACCGCGTGCTCGGCCGGTCCGCCGCCGGCGATCGTGAGCAGGATCCGTGGGCGTCCCGCCGTGTCCCGGCCCAGCCGCTCGTGCGCCTGCGCCACGGTCCGCACCAACGGCACGGCCCGTTTACGCGGAGCGAGCCGCTGGGTGGCCACCACCCGCAGCGGACCGCCACCGCCGCGGCGAGCAGACACTCCCGACGGCGTCCGGTCACCTCCCGTCGCGACGGCGCGCCACGGCGTCAGGTCCAGTCCGTTCGGCATCACGGACACGTCCGTGCGTCCGAGCGCTTCGGCGACCCGTTCGGCGGCCACCCCACTGACCGCACTCGGGGCGAACCGAGCGGACCGCCACCCGGTGGCCCGGGCGCCGAGCGCAAGTGCCGGTTCAACGCCGTCCAGCATGCAGTGCCACGTGATGGCCAACGGAAGGCCCGCCGCCCGAGCCGCACGGGCGCCGTCGTGGGCGAACGGGGAGACCACGCCGGCGTGCACGTGCACCACGTCCGGTTCCAGCAGCGCCAACGCGCGGCGGATCAACGCCTGCCCGCGCGGGTGCACCGGCAGGCCGAGGGAGACCGGGGAGGCGATCCGGTGCACCCGCACCCCGGACGGCTCGGTGATCGTCTCCCGGTACCGGCCCAGCGTGGTGGTGCCCGTCTCTGCCGCGGTGGCGGTGAGCACGTGCACGGCGTGCCCCTGGCTCACCTGGTGCGCAGCAAGGTCGGCGACCTGACTCTCGATCCCACCCACGCGCGGCGCGTAGCAGTCGGAGACATGGACGATGCGCACGATGGCCCCCTCAACTGGGTGCGGTCAGAGGACTACTCCCACTCGATGGTGCCCGGCGGCTTGCTGGTCACATCCACCGTCACCCGGTTCACGTCGGGCACCTCGTTGGTGATCCGGGTGGAGATCCGCGCGAGCACGTCGTAGGGCACGCGGGTCCAGTCGGCGGTCATCGCGTCGTCGGAGGAGACCGGGCGCAGCACGACCGGGTGGCCGTAAGTACGACCATCGCCCTGCACGCCCACCGAGCGCACATCGGCGAGCAGTACCACCGGGCACTGCCAGATCTCGCGGTCCAGACCCGCAGCGGTGAGCTCCTCCCGGGCGATCAGATCCGCGCCGCGGAGCGTCTCGAGCCGCTCAGCGGTCACCTCACCGACGATCCTGATGCCCAGCCCCGGCCCGGGGAACGGCTGGCGCCAGACGATCGCCTCGGGCACGCCGAGCTCGAGCCCGACGGCGCGCACCTCGTCCTTGAAGAGGGTGCGCAGCGGCTCGATCAACGCGAACTGCAGGTCGTCCGGGAGCCCGCCGACATTGTGGTGGGACTTGATGTTCGCGGCGCCCTCACCGCCGCCGGATTCGACCACGTCCGGGTAGAGGGTGCCCTGAACGAGGAACTTGACCTCCCCGCCCCCCTCTCCTTCCGTAGCGACCACCTCACGGGCAGCATCCTCGAACACACGGATGAACTCGCGGCCGATGATCTTGCGCTTGGTCTCCGGGTCGCTCACCCCGGCCAGTGCGGTGAGGAAGCGCTGCTCGGCGTCGACCACCTTGAGCTTGACCCCGGTGGCGGCCACGAAGTCGGTCTCCACCTGCTCGGCCTCACCGGTGCGCAACAGCCCATGGTCGACGAACACGCAGGTGAGCTGGTCACCGATGGCTTGCTGCACCAGCGCCGCCGCCACGGAGGAGTCCACCCCGCCGGAGAGCGCGCAGATGACCTTCGCGTCCCCGACCTGGTCACGGATCGCGGCGATCTGATCGGCGATCACGTTCCCGGCCGTCCAGTTCGGCTCGATACCCGCGGCGCGATAGAGGAAGTTCTCCAGTGCCTGCTGGCCCCGCTCGGAGTGCTTCACCTCGGGATGCCACTGCATGCCGTGCAGCCGGCGCTCGACGTGCTCGAAGGCCGCCACGGGCGACCCCGGCGAGGTGGCCAGCACCTGGAACCCTGCCGGTGCCTCGTGCACCGCATCGCCGTGGCTCATCCAGGTGGTCTGCGCCTGGCCGCACCCGTGCAGCAGGGTGCCGGCCTCGTCCACGTTCACCGTGGTGCCGCCGTACTCCCGGGTCCCGGTGTGCGCGACGGTGCCGCCGAGCGCCCGGGCCATCGCCTGGAAGCCGTAGCAGATGCCGAGTACCGGGACCCCGGCCTCGAAGAGGGCCGGGTCGACCGAGGGCGCTCCCTCGGCGTACACGGACGCGGGTCCGCCGGAGAGGATGATGGCGGCCGGGTCCTTGGCGAGCATGTCGGGCACCGGCATCGTGTGCGGCACGATCACGGAGAACACGTGCGCCTCGCGCACCCGGCGGGCGATGAGCTGGGCGTACTGCGCGCCGAAGTCGACGACAAGCACGGGCCGGGGCGTGGAGGGGGAGGTGGGTGCGCTCACCACAGCAGGATAATGGCCGCCGACGGCGCCGCCTGCCAGCGTTCAGTCCGCGGTCTGCCGCGCCGCGAGGGTGTGCTCCACCCAGCCGTGCGCCTTCTGCTCCATCACGAAGGAGAGCACCGGGATCACACCGCCGGCGATGAGCAGGGCGATCCGGCCGAAGCTCCACCGCATCCGGCTCCACAGGTCGAACACCGTGACGGCGTAGACCACGTAGATCCATCCGTGCACGAACGCCACCCAGGACCCGATCACGGGCAGGGCGTCGCCGTTGACGTCGACGCCGTTCACCTTGACGACGTATTTGAGGATCATCTCCAGGCAGAGCAGCAGCAGCATGCCGCCGGTCACAAACGCCATGATCCGGTAGCGGGTGAACGCGCCGCGGTCCCGCATGTCCTGCGCGTCCGACGGGGCGGGATCAGGGGTGGTCGCCTCGGGGTCGGTCATACGCTCAGTCTCTCACCGGTGGGCGGCTGGCTCGACACTCCCGCGCTACGGTGATCGGTGTGCGTGCCAACTCCAACCTGCGTTCCCGGGTGACTGTGGCGGTGGTAGCGGCCCTCGCCGTCGCGGCGGTGGTGATCGTCCTGGTCGTCCGGGAGAACCGACAGCAGGCCGAGCATGAGGCCGCTGTGAGCGACTGGGACACCCAGTTCGCGTCCTGGGAGTCCGACCGGCTCGCCGGCATCGGCGCCGGCGTGGCTCTGCCGGACGGGGCAGTGTCCCTCTCCGATGCGGTCGGCGGAACGGCCCTGCGCCCCGCCTGGCCGGACGCGGCAGACCCGGACAGTTCTGCGGACTCCCTGGACGAGGTGAACACCGCGTGCACAGCCCTGACGGCGTACGCCGAGTCCGTGGACGTCGCTCCCGAACCGCCCGCTCCCCCGACCGACCTGGAGCTGACCGACCAGGACCGAGCACCGTTCGAGCGCGGTTCCGCCGCGCTCGCCGACCTGCGCTCGGCCGTGAGCGAACCGATCTCCGCAATCCGCCAGTTCTGCGGCACCTACCCGGCCCTGATCCTGGCCCACGGCACGACCGACGGCGCCGAGGCGAACCAGGCGGTGGCGGACGCCCTGGCCGTGCAGTGCCCGGTCCCGACGCTCGAGGCGACGTGCACCGCTACGGCCGGTGCAGCGCGCGCGCTGGGCGGCCAGAGCCCGAACATGGCGACGGACCAGTCCCTTTGGGCGTCCGCCGTCGTGGATTCCGGTGAGGTGGACGCGAACGCGGCCGATACCGGCGCAGTGGAGACGGCGGTGGCCGCAGTGGTGACCAGCCACCTGGCTGGCCTCGAGCAGCAGGTGGACGAGGCCGTTGCCGTGTTCGGGGCCGAGCTCGGTCAGTAACCCGCGCGCACGGCCGGTCAGGTCATCCGCCGACGGCGGAACGCTCCTCGCGTAGGTGGCGCACCTCGTCGCGCACCATCCGCCACCACAGCACGATCGCGAAGCCGCCGAAGATCCACCACTCCGCCGCATAGGCGAGGTTGCGGACGTTGAGGCCGCCGCCGGTGATCTCCGGTGGTCCGACCGGGGTGGGCGAGACGGCACCTGCCAAGCTCGCCGCATCCGACTCCTGGGTGGCCAGGCGCAAGTACGCCGAGTACATCGGCCCGCCCCAGTGGTTCACCAGTTGCGCCGGGCTGATCGTCTCCACCTCGCCGCCGGAGCTCGTCTCAGGATCGATCCCGTGCTCAGCGGGCTCCGGTCCGGCGAGGAATCCGGTGAGCTGCACCTCACCCTCGGGGACGATCAACGCGGCCTCCGCGGCCTCAGGCACCCAACCACGCAGCACCGGCAGGAGGGCACCGTCGGAGGGCCCACCGCTGACCCGCACGGCGCTGAGCACATAGGCTCCGGGCTCGCCGTCATACCCACGACCGGTGACGAAGAGCTGAAGGTCCGGCTCGAAGGAGCCCTGCACCTGCACCCGTTGGCCGAGTTGCTCCTGGGTAAGTCCGGTGCCCTGGACGAGGACGTCCGCTAGGGGGCGGGCGGGGCCGTCCATACGCTCCGACGCAGCGACCGCGGCTTCCTGATCTCCGCGGATCTGGGCCCGGTCGAGCTGCCAGGCGCCGAGACGGATACACAGCAGCGCCCCGGCGAGCAGGATCACCAGGATGCCGAGCAGACGCGGCCGGGTGGCGGCCCGCACCCAGTCCCGGCCGATGCGCGCCGGGCCCGCCGCGCGATCGGCCTGCCGCCCACCCATAGTCACCCCTCCAGGGTACGGCGGTACCGGACACACCGGTGACGGCAGTGGGGTCGCCACACAGGACCAACGGCCCGCCCCGGGCGGCCACCGCCGGGTAGCGTGTGCTCTGCCTGACCAGGAGCCCAGGGACCCGCACACCCACCGTGCCGGGGCCTGCGTCGACCGAGGAGAGACGTGCGATGGTGACCAGTGTCTATGTGACCTCCCCGGAGGGCCATACCGGGAAGTCGTCGGTAGCGCTGGGGCTGGTCGAGTCCTTCGTGCGGCGCGTCACCCGGGTGGGCGTGTTCCGGCCGATCACCCGCGGGGACTCCGACCGGGACCCGGTGCTGGAGCTGCTGATCAGCCATGACGCCGTGGACCTCGACTACGAGGACTGCGTGGGCGTCTCCTACGAGGACGTGCACGCGGACCCGGATGCGGCGTTGGCCACGATCGTGCACCGCTACCACGAGGTGGCCGACCGGTGCGAGGCGGTGGTGATCGTGGGCTCGGACTACACCGATGTGGCCGGACCCACCGAGCTCGCATTCAACGCCCGGGTGGCGGCGAACCTGGGGTCGGCGGTGGTGCTGGTGGTCTCCGCCGTCGATCGTGACCCCGCAGATGTCCGGCAGATGGTGGACGTCTCGGCCGCAGAGCTGGGCGCTGCGCACGCCCGCCTGGTGGCCGTGGTGGCCAACCGTGCGGCACCGGAGCGGCTCGACCCGATCCGCGCAGCGTTCACCGACCTCGACGTACCGGCGTGGGTGATGCCGGATGTGCCGCTGCTGGCCGCACCCAGCGTGCGGGACCTGATGGGAGCGGTGGACGGGTCGCTCGCGACCGGGGACTCGGAGCTGCTCGACCGGGAGGCCGAGGAGCTCATCGTCGGAGGGATGACGATGGAGCACATCCTGGAGCGCCTCTCCGACGGTGCCGTGGTGATCGTGCCCGGGGACCGTTCCGAGGTGATCCTGGCCCTGGTGGCGGCGCACGCGGCGGAGAACTTCCCGTCCCTGGCCGGGCTGATCCTGAACGGCGGCTTCGAACCATCCGAACAGACCACTCGCCTGGTGGACGGGCTGCGGCAGAAGCTGCCAATCATCACCACCTCCTACGGCACGTTCGAGACGGCGAGCCGGGCGGCCCGCACCCCGGGGCTGCTCTCCACCGGCTCCCAGCGCAAGCTGGACCTGGCCCGGTCCACCTTCGAGCAGGCCGTCGATGCGGAAGCGCTGATGGACGCCGTGAACGTGCCGCGCAGCGAGGTGGTGACCCCGCTGATGTTCGAGCACACCTTGCTGGAACGGGCCCGGGCGGGCGCGAAACACGTGGTGCTGCCCGAGGGTGAGGACGACCGGATCCTGAGGGCGGCGAGCACCCTGCTGGCCCGTGAGGTGGCGGCGATCACGCTGCTCGGGGACGAGTCGGTGATCCGGGCCCGGGCCAGCGAGCTCGGCCTGGACATCGCTGCAGCCACAGTGCTCTCCCCCACCGATGCGGACCTGCGGGAACGCTTCGCCGCGACGTACACGAGCTTGCGCGAGCACAAGGGGATGACCGTCGAGCGGGCCCGGGAGATCGTCACCGACGTGTCCTACTTCGGGACGATGATGGTCTACGAGGGTCTCGCCGACGGGATGGTCTCCGGCGCCCGGCACACCACGGCGCACACCATCAAGCCCTCGTTCGAGACCATCAAGACACTGCCGGACGTCTCCATCGTCTCGTCGGTGTTCTTCATGTGCCTGACCGACCGGGTACTGGTGTACGGCGACTGTGCCGTCAACCCCGACCCGGACGCCGGGCAACTGGCCGACATCGCGATCTCCTCGGCGGCGACCGCCGCGCAGTTCGGAGTGGAGCCGCGGATCGCGATGCTCTCTTACTCGACGGGCGAGTCCGGCTCGGGGGCGGACGTGGACAAGGTGCGCGAGGCCACCGCCGAGGTACGGCGCCGGCGCCCGGACCTGGTGGTGGAGGGCCCGATCCAGTACGACGCCGCCGTGGACCCGACCACGGCCAGCACGAAGATGCCCGACTCCGAGGTGGCGGGGCGGGCCACGGTGCTGATCTTCCCGGACCTGAACACGGGCAACAACACGTACAAGGCGGTGCAGCGCAGTGCCGGTGCGGTCGCCGTCGGGCCGGTGCTGCAGGGTCTGCGGAAACCGGTGAACGACCTCTCCCGGGGTGCGCTGGTGCAGGACATCGTGAACACGGTGGCCATCACGGCCATCCAGGCCGAGGGGGGTGCCGAATGAACGGCCCGACGGCGCAGCACGTGCTGGTCATCAACGCCGGCTCCTCCTCGCTCAAGTACCAGGTGGTCGATGCCACCTCCGGGGCGGCTCTGGCCACCGGACTGATCGAGCGGATCGGCGAGCCGAACGGGCTGGTGAGCCACGCCGTCGGGGACGCCGAGCACGAGCGTGAGGTGGCCGTGCCCGACCACGGGGCCGCGATGGCAGCGATGAGCGAGGCGTTCGCTGAGCTCGGCCCGGACCTCGCTGAGGCGAACCTGGTAGCGGTGGGGCACCGGGTGGTGCAGGGCGGGCCGGACCTGACCGAGTCCGTCCTGATCACCCCTGAGGTGGAGACGGCGATCGAGGACGTCTCCGACCTGGCGCCGCTGCACAACCCGCCGAACCTGGCGGGTATCCGTGCGGCTCGGGAGACGTTCGCCGATCTGCCGCAGGTGGCCGTCTTCGACACCGCCTTCCACCGCACCCTGCCCGCCCGTGCAGCGACCTACGCGCTCGACCAGGAGGTGGCCACGAAGCACCGCATCCGTCGTTACGGCGCGCACGGCACCTCGCACCAGTACGTGGCCCGCGCGGCGGCCCACGAGCTCGGCATCGCACCCGAGCAGGCGAACCTGATCGTGCTGCACCTGGGCAACGGCGCTTCGGCCACGGCGGTGGCGAACGGGCGGTCGGTGGACACCTCGATGGGGCTCACCCCGTTGGAGGGGCTGGTGATGGGCACCCGCACCGGGGACATCGACCCGGCGGTGGTGTTCCACCTGGCGCGGACGGCCGGGATGGACATCGACGAGATCGACACGATCATGAACCGCCGGTCCGGGATGCTCGGGCTCGCCGGCAGCAATGACATGCGGGACGTGGTGTCTGCGGTGGAGGCGGGTGACGAGCGGGCGAGCCTGGCGCTGGAGGTGTACTGCTATCGCCTGCGCAAGTACATCGGCGCCTACACGGCGGTGCTCGGCCGGGTGGACGCCGTGGTGTTCACCGCCGGGATCGGGGAGAACAGCGCGCCGGTACGTGCGGGTGCGCTGGCAGGGCTGGAGGGCATGGGCATCCGGTTGGACCCGGCGGCGAACGAGGAACGCGGAACCGTGCGGATCTCCACCCCGGACTCCCCGGTGGCGGTGCTCGTGGTGCCGACGAACGAGGAGTGGGAGATCGCCCGCGAGACGGTCGGCGTCATCACTGCCTGAGCAGTTGCATAGCCCCAGACCCTGGTGACCTGGGTCACAGAGATCTACCATGGTCCTCCACGGGGAGGTGACGAGATGACGCAGCAGCAGACGGTTGTGGTCCTGCGTGAAGTCGATGATTCCGACCTGGATGCCTTCTTCGCCCAATTGCGTGATCCTGACGCCGCCAATCTGGCGGGCGACATGTTCGAGGCACCGGACGAACGGCAAGCGTTCGACGCGCACTGGCGCCACCTACGGGCAGACCCCAGTGCCCACCTGCGCACGATCGAGGTGGACGACGACGCCGGACCGCGGGTGATTGGCCACATCCGAGGACGGAACGAGTCCGACGAGCACCGCGTCTCGTTCTGGATCGATCGTGAGTACTGGGGCCGCGGGATCACCACCAGGGCGCTCGGAGCATTCCTGGACGAGGTACCGCATCGGCCGGTGTTCGCGCGGGTTCCGCGGCACAATGAGGCGGCGCTGGTGGTGCTCCGCAAGAACGGGTTCATGCCCGTGGGCGAGGAGACCGGGTACATACCCGACCGTGGCCGGGTGGTGGACGAGCTGGTGCTCCGGCACAACTGAGGCGCTGGCCGTACGGCGACGAGCACCGGCCGGTAGGTGCCATCCGTTGTCGTCATGCTGCCAGTACACCGACGACGACCGGCACCCACCGACCAGCCCGGCTCCGGTAGATGCCACCCGTCGTCGGTTTCGGCTCACGACACCGACGACGAGCGGCACCTACCCGGGCCGGTCCCGTCCTGAGGGTTCAGTCCTGTCGGTCCGGCATGGCATGCTCACCACCATGCCTGGAACCAACCTCACCCGGGACGAGGCCGCTACCCGCGCCGCCCTCCTCTCCGTCGACAGTTACGCCATCGATCTGGACCTGACCGGTTCGGACACCCACTTCGCGAGCACCACCGTGATCCGGTTCTCCTGCTCGCAGCCCGGCGCCGCCACCTTCGCCGACCTGGTCGGCGCCGAGGTCCACGAGATCACCCTGAACGGCACCGCCCTGGACCCGGCCGAGGTCTACGCCGACTCCCGGATCCTGCTGCGCGACCTGGCAGCGCAGAACGAGCTGCGCGTGATGGCCACGCTCCCCTACTCCCGCACCGGTGAGGGACTGCACCGGTTCGTCGACCCCGCCGACGGGCGCGTCTACACCTACACCCAGTTCGAGGTGCCCGACGCCCGACGGGTGTACACCACCTTCGAGCAGCCCGATCTGAAGTCGGTCTTCACCTTCACCGTCACGGCTCCGGATCAGTGGCGGGTCATCTCCAACGCCGCCACGCCGGAGCCAGCGCCTGCCGCCGAGGGCACCGCCACCTGGTCCTTCCCCACCACCGAGCGGATGTCCACGTACATCACCGCTCTGGTGGCCGGGGAGTACCACGAGGTGCTCGACTCCTACCAAGGCGCGAACGGCGCCATTGCACTCGGCCACTACTGCCGCCAGTCCCTGGCCGAGCACCTGGACGTCGAGACGCTGCTGCACGTCACCAAGCAGGGCTTCGCCTTCTTCGAGGAGACCTTCGGCGTCCCCTACGCCTTCGGCAAGTACGACCAGCTGTACGTGCCGGAGTACAACATGGGCGCGATGGAGAACGCCGGCGCCGTCACCTTCCGCGACGAGTACCTGCCCCGCTCCCGGCAGACCCACTCCTTCTACCAGCAGCGCGCGAACACTATCCTGCACGAGATGGCGCACATGTGGTTCGGCGATCTGGTCACCATGAAGTGGTGGGACGACCTGTGGCTGAACGAGTCCTTCGCCGAGTGGGCCTCGCACCACGCGATGGCCAGCGCCACCGAGTACACCGAGGTGTGGACCGCCTTCACCAATGCCCGGAAGAACTGGGCCTACCGGCAGGACCAGCTGCCGTCCACGCACCCGATCGCCGCGGACAACCACGACCTGGAGGCCGTGGAGGTCAACTTCGACGGGATCACCTACGCCAAGGGCGCCTCCACGCTGAAGCAGCTGGTGGCCTGGGTGGGTCTGGAGGAGTTTCTCGCCGGCCTGCGCGCCTACTTCACCGAGCATGCCTTCGGCAACACCGAGTTCGCGGACCTGCTGCGTGCGCTGGAGGCATCCTCCGGTCGTGAGCTGGCTGGGTGGGCGGACGAGTGGTTGAAGACCTCTGGGGTGAACGTCCTCTCCCCCGAGTTCACGATCTCCGACGGCGGAGCGTACGAGACCTTCGCCGTGCACCAAGGTGCGGCATCAGAGTTCCCCACGCTGCGCCGTCACCGGATCGGCATCGGCCTGTACGACCTGACGGGCGGCGCCCTCACTCTGCGGGAGCGGGTCGAGGTGGACGTACGCGGCGAGCTCACCGTGATCGAGGAACTAGTGGGCGAGGCGCAGCCGGACCTGCTGCTGCTCAACGACGGCGACCTCACCTACGCCAAGATCCGCCTCGACGAGCGATCTCTGGCCACTGCGGTCGCTCACATCCAGGATTCCCCGGACTCCCTCACTCGGGCCCTGCTGTGGGGCGCGGCGTGGGACATGACCCGCGATGCGCAGATGCCGGTGGCGACCTTCGTGGACCTGGTGCTGGCCGGGATCGGCACCGAGACCGACCTCACCGCCGTCGGCCGGTTGCCCGCGTCGGTGCGCGCAGCGATCGAGCTCTACACCGAGCCGGCCCGGCGGGACGGGCTGCGGGAGACCTGGGAGTCCGGGCTGCGTGACCTGCTCACCGGCGCGGAACCGGGCAGCGACCACCAGCTGGCCTTCGCTCGCGCCCTCGCCGGTGCGGCGCAGACTCCGGCCAGCCTGGACCTGATCTCGGCTCTTCTGGACGGATCGACCGCGCTGGACGGGCTGACCGTGGACACCGACTTGCGCTGGGCACTGCTGACCGCGCTCACCCGCACTGGCCGTGCCGGTGAGGAGCAGATCGCTGCCGAACTGGAGCGGGACAACACGATCTCCGGTCAGGAGCGTGCGGGGATGGCGCGCGCTGTCCGCCCCGACGCTGCAGCCAAGGCCCAGGCCTGGCGGGACGCCGTCGAACGCGACGACGTGGCCAACGAGACCCAGCGGCAGACCGCCCTGGGCTTCGCCACCCTCGGGCAGGCCGACCTGCTGGCGCCCTACCTGGAGAAGTACCTCACCATGGCGGAGAGCATCTGGGAGGACAAGGGCGTGCAGCGGGCCTCGACGGCGCTGACCTACATGTTCCCGCTCCCCCTGGCCTCCGCTGAGGCGGTGGACCGGGTCACCCAGTGGCTGGCCACATCATCGGCGAACCCGGCCGCGAAGCGGTACGTGCGCGAAGGGCTGGACGACATGCAGCGGGCACTGACCGCTCAGGAGCGGTCACGGCGATCCTGAGCGCTGAGCCCCGACGGCGTCCGGTCACCTCCCAGAGGTCAGGTGACCGGACGCCGTCGGCCGGCCAAGTCGTTCGAGAGTCCGCGCCAACGCACGCCGTGCCGACGGCAAGTAACGGTATGCATGGACGATCTCGTAACCGGCGATGGCGCACTGGTAGGCCTCGATTGCAGCCTCGAGATCTCCGAGGGCCACGTGCAGATCGCCGATCGTACCGTCGGCACTGCCCCAGTATTGGCCGAATCGGAAGATGCCGTGCTCGCCGCGGTGCCGCTGCAGATGCTCCAGGCAGACCTCCAGGCCCGCCCGATGCTCCGTGCGTCGGCACGTGCCGGCGAGGAGCAGCAGCCGTGGCACGATGTCGCTGTCGGGGATGATCTCGTCGCGGATCTCCTCGACCAGGTCGGCACACAACTCGCGCGCCGAGGCCGCCCCCGCCACCGCCGGCAGGTAGGCGGCGACGTACCTCATGATCGGGTGCCGGCTGGCCCACGTGGGGTGGGCCAGCAACGGCGACTGTTGCGCCGCGTCGAGGTCGCCGGTGAGCAGCGCCAGGTACGTTCGCTGCCCGTAGAAGCTGGCCGCCCGTCGGGCGTTCTCCGCCGGGTCCGGGTGTCGCGGCGCCGCAAGCGCCTCGTCGATCAGCCGGTATGCCCGCCCCACGTCTCCGGCGGCGATCATCGTTGTGATGCGCCACTGGGTGAGGTCGAATCGGGTCTGATCATCGGCATCGTTGAGCGGCACGGGACACGGTGGCTGATCGTCGATGGCGCGCATCCCGGCCGCAACCTCGCTGACCCAGAGCCGGAGCCACGAGCCGATCGGATCGGCGGTGTCGTCCTCGACAAGCGCGCGGGCAGTGAGCAGCTGGTCCGGCACCGCCTGATGCTCCCAGACCTCCAGACGGAACCTTCCTCGCATCACGGGGGCGATCTGGCAGGTCGAGTCGAGGAGCTCAGCGGCACGAGCAGGCCGATAGACCTGGATGGCCGCGAGCGCCTCACCCACGAGCTCAGGCAGTGCGGCGAGCTCACCGCTGGCGCACGCCTCGGACACGGCTGCCACCAGATGGTCGGTGACCTCCGGGCCGACCCGCCTGGTGTACTGGGTGCGCAGGATCCCGAGCGCAGCGAACAGGCGCCACCGGATCATCCCCGTGGCATCTGCCAGCCGCAGCTGCGACTGGTACAGCTCGTTCGCCATGTGCAACTGGCCCGCTGCCGCACACGCCCCGGCGGCCGCACCGAGCAACTGGGCGGTGCGGGTGTCCTGCTCGCGCTGCGGATCCATCGCCAGATGGTCCAGCGCCGCCCGATAGTGGGCGGCGGCCTGCGTGAAGTCCAATTGTGCGCTGGCGGCTTGGGCCGCAGCCGTGAGGGTGTCCACAACCTCATCCGTGCTGGTCTCCGGCCAGCCGCGCACGTAGTGGTGGGCGAGAATGTCCGCTGGGCAGGGCCGGCTGAGCGCCAGGCGCTGCAACGCCCGGCCGATGGCGGCGTGGATCCGGGTCTGGTGGTCGGCCTCGATCTGGTCGTACAGGTGCTCCCGGATGAGGGTGTGCACGAAGTCGTACCTGCCCGGTTCGCCCGGATCCGCTCGAACCAGCCCGTGGCTAGCCGCCGTGGCCAGCTGGCCGCGCCAGGTGGGCAGGTCCTGGCGAATCTCGCCGGGCAGCGCCGCGAGGGTGACAAGAGTGAACGTATCGCCGACGGCGGACGCGACCCGGAGGGTGTCGAGCACCTCGTCGGGGATGAGCTGCAGGTGGGCGTCGATGGCTGCCTTCAGATCATCCGGCAGGTCGGAGGTACCGATGTGTCCGGTTTGGTGGAGCTGGCGCACGTACAGCGGGTTGCCGCCCGTACGCCGCCGGAGGTCCACCGCGAGGGCGGGATCGTTCTCGCTTCCGATCAGCTGCGCCACCGCGTCGATGCTCAGGCCAGAGAGCCGGGTCCGCTGCTGGACCCACCGGGTCAGCTGGTCTGGCAGCGTGCGCGTCCGTGTGGTGATGAGCACGGCGAGCGCACTGGTGTGGGCGGCGCCCAACAACGCGGCGACCGCCTCCACGGTGGCGGGCGGCGCCCAGTGCAGGTCTTCGACCACCAGCACCAGCCCCGTGGGGTCGGCGATGCTGCGCAGCTGCTCGGACAACGCGGTGTGCAGCAGGTCGATGCTGGCGGCGGGGTCGGCCAGCGCGTCTCCGCGGAGGAGTCTGCTCAGCGGAGAGGTCTGATCGTCCGGCGGAGCCAGCGGGGCGAACACCGCGTACGGGAGGGTGCGGCGCGGATCGCACTGCAGCGTCAGCGCGCGTGGCCCACCTTCCTCGGCGAACCTGGCGAGCACAGCCCGCACCAGGGCACTCTTTCCGATACCTGCCTCGCCGCTGACCGCCACGACGCTGGGTGTCGTGCTCTGGATCGCCGTGCGCACAGCAGCGGAGACCGCCTCCAGGTCGCGGGATCGTCCGATCAGTGGCTCCGGCTCCAGAACCTGCCCGGCCGGCTCCACGGGGCGGGCGGCTGATGGTGCTTCGGCCGATTCGGCGCGGCCGAGGCGTGCGATGATGCCGGACAGTTCCGGGCCTGGTTCGACGCCTTGATCGATCAGCGCCCGTCGTGCCCGGTCACAGCTGCGGTTGGCGTCGGCGCGGTTGCCGAGGTCGAGGTAGCAGCCGATCAGCAGTGCCTGGCTGTGCTCCCACGCGGGCCGTTCGGTCGTGACGTGCTCAAGGAGCCTGATCGCTTCGTCTCGCCGAGAGGTACCGGACAGCAGCTCGCCGAGGCGCTCCATCGCTCCGAGGCGCAGCTCCGTGAACCTTTCGGCCTCGGCCGGCGGTAGAGCGGCCCGTGGTTCGCCGGCGCTGGGCCACGTCGACAGCGCCTGCGTCAGCGCAGCGACCGCACCCGTCCGGTCGCCGTCGCGGGCCAGGGTGTGCCCGCGCTGCAGCAGACCCTCATACTCACGGACGTCGATGCTGCACCAGGCCGCGACCAGCCAGTATCCGTACGGGTCGGAGGAGATGGCTTCCGTACCCCATGTTTTCCGGAGGCGCCACACCAACGTGGCCACCGACCGACGGGGCCTGGGCGGCAGCTCCTCTCCGTAGACCGCGTCGACCAGCTCGTCGACCGATGGGCGCTGCTCATGGAGCGCGGCGACCGCCAGAGCGATGACCAGGCGCTGCTGGGTCGGCCCCTGGGGTGTGACGTCGACGCCGTTCACGCACACGCTGAGCCGGTCCAACAGTCCGATCTGCACAGGCGCGGCAGCAGCCGGCGAGGCTGCACCGGGCGGCACAGGGAGTCCGCGCTCGAACTCCCCCGTCCCCCTGTGGCCCACGCACACCGACCCTACTCACCGGACTGGTCGGGCGTATAGGCGCAGGGGCTACGTCAAGTGTGACCTACGCCACACCATCGGCGGTCCGGGCGGGTGGCCCAGAGCCGCTCACGGCGACTGCTCGACGGTATCGATCACGGACAAATCAGCGACCTGGGGGTCACGGTGCACGATCAGATCCGTCAGTCGTTGTGAGGCCGGATGCCCCCGAGGTCGGCGGACGCCCGGCGCAGCACCTCGAGCGCGTCCACCTGACGGTCCATCAGGTGCAGAGCACGCGCCAGCATCAACCGGAAGCCCAGTCTCTCGGGGTGCGCAGCGATCAGGTGGCGCAGCGTGGACACCGTGGTGAAGTCCACGCCATCATCCATGGCGAGCTCCTGCTGCATCTCCAGAACCCCCAGCCGGAGGCGCCGCAGGCGCTGAATCTCCGGAATCGCGGCGCTGTACCGGAGAAGCTCCGGATATGGGTCCGAACGCCACAACGCCAGCGCACCGTCGACGTCCGCGGCGACGCGCTCGTGCCTTCCTTCCCGCCAATGGCGGCGCGCTGCGGCGGCCAGCGCGGAGAACCGGGACGCGTCGACGGCGTCCTCAGTAAGGACCAGCCGGACGGTCGCCTCGTCCACCTGCACCACGCCGTTGGGCAGTGCGACCGCCAACCTGCGCAACTGAATCCGGACCTGTGGGGCCGTGCCGTGGCGAGCGCCATCGCCGAGCATGCGCGAGACCTCGCCGATCGGAAGGGGGCGGTTCGCGTGCATCACGAGCCAGGCGAGCAGTTCCACACGCTGTCCGCCGATGTCGGCCGGCCGCCGCCCGGAGGTGACCCTGAGCGGGCCGAGCACATCGATACGCACCATTCGCTGTCCGGGGTACTCACTCGCACGCTCGCTGAGCCGGCCCCTGCTCCCTCCACGGATCGTCATCGGCACGATCGCCGCGCCGGTCGCCGGCCGTCAGCGTAGCCGGGCCGCTGGCTCCCTCGGTCACCGCCGGGTCACCAGGGGCGAGTGGGCAGGGGGCAGTTCGAGGTGCTGCCGGGCGGTGCCGGCGGCGTGGCCGACCCGTTGTTGACCGCCCGGTGACCGGGGTGTGCGTGCCGGTGACCGCGCGGTGACCCGACGTCGTCGGTGCCTTGCCACCGTGAGCTGACCGAAGGACTGGTCGGCGAGGGCGCCGGCCGTGGACGTTAGATACGCAAGGAGACACAGCAGCTCATGTACGCGAGCAGAGGGCCAGGGATCGGCGCAACTGCCGCCCTCGCCTACACCGGTGTCGCCACCGGGTTCTACCTGCTGGTGGCGCTCGTGGTGATCATCGCCGGTCTGCTGCTCGTCCGCACCGCACATCTGAAGCGGGTCGAGCACTGATGGGTTCACTCCTGATCGGCATCTCGTTGGTGATCGTGGTGACGTTCCTGTCCTACCTGGCCACGATCGCCCGGGCCTTCTTTCGCCGCCTGCCGGACCAGCCCGGCGATGCGGAGGCGTTCGAGTGGCACATGTTCGTTCCGTGCCGGGACGAGGACGTGGTCATCGGCGCCACGATCGATCGCCTTCGCGCCACCTTCGCCGGCGCACACGTGTGGGTGATCGATGACGACAGTGACGACGCCACCGCGGACGTGGTGCGCTCCCGGGCTGCGACCGACCCGATGGTGCACCTGGTGCAGCGGCGCCGTCCGCACGCCCGCACCGGAAAAGGAGACGCGCTGAACTCCGCCTACCACCGCCTGAACGCGTTCCTTCCGGCCGGCTGTGACCGCACCCGGGTGATCGTGTGCGTGGTCGATGCGGACGGACAGATGGCGGGCGACGCACTGGACCACGTCGCGGGGACGAAGGTCTTCGGCGACCCACGCGTGGGTGCCGCACAAATCTCGGTACAGATGCGCAACCGCGACGATCACCGACCCCGGCCGAGCAAGGGGCGGGCCGCGAACGCCCTATCCCGGTACCTGGTGCGGATGCAGGACATCGAGTTCCGGACCTCGATCTGTGCGATGCAGGCCCTACGCACCCAGACCCGCAGCGTCGGACTGGGCGGCAACGGTCAGTTCACCCGCCTGACGGTGCTCGACGCGATCGCCACCCAGGCGGGGCGGCCGTGGCACGGCGCCCTGCTGGAGGATTTCGAGCTCGGTGTGCATGTGCTGCTCACCGGCCACGAGATCCGGTTCGTGGCCGACAGCTACGTCTCCCAGGAGGGGCTGACGGACCTCAAGCGACTGTTCACCCAACGCACCCGGTGGTCGCAGGGAAACATCCAGTGCATCAAGTACCTGCCGCAGATCGTGCGGTCACCACACTTCACCTCCGGCGGAGTCCTGGAGTCCGGGTACTACCTGATGCTGCCGTTCATCCAGATGCTCGGCCTGTTCCTGTGGCCGACGCTGGCGGTGCTCACCGTGAGCGGGACCCTGCAGGTACCGGGTGGGGTCGTGAACTGGCTGGCGAGCTCGTGGTGGCTGCTCGCGCTGTTCTTCCTGATGAGCGTCGCCCCGTTCGCCATGTGGGGACCGATCTACCGCGCGACGTGCGAACCGCGGGCCACCCGGTGGCAGTCGATCCTCTGGGGGCTCGGCCTGTGGCTCTACATCTACTACATGTACGTCTCCGTCACCCGGGCGTTCGTCCGCATCGCCTTGCGGCGCGGTGGCTGGGCCAAGACGCGCCGGAACGGGGAGAACCTCACCGTCGGCGCGACCGCCAAGGAGGCATGAACCGATGCGCGCACCCACGACGTCCGGCGACTACCCGCTCGGGCGCAGGCTCGTCCGCATCACCGCCGCGCTGGTGCTGCTCGGCGCGGCCGCCGCGATGCTCTTTTGGCAGCAACAGGTCCGCTACGGCGAGATGAGTCTGGCCGGCACCTGGTTCGACCTGGTGCTGGCCGGATCGACGCACACGAACCGGGATGCCATCTACTTCTCCTGGACCGGCGGCGAGCTGATCGGGCTGCGGAACACGTGGGAGTGCACCGTCGCCCTGCTCGCCGGGCCACTGCTGGGGATCGGTGCGGTGCTGCTGGCCCTGACGCGGATCCCCTGGCACCGCCTGGTCACCGGCCTCGCCCTCGCGCTCGTGCTGATCGTCGCGGTGAACCAGCTCCGCCTCGCCATGATCGCCGTCTCCCTGCAGCGCTGGGGCATGGACGGCTACGCGCTCAGTCACACCGTCATCGGCTCGATCTTCGCGATCGCCGGCTTCGTCGTCGCGGCGATGGTCTTCCTGAAGATCGCCGGGGCCTCACCGACGGGTCGGCACCGGCCGGCACCGCACCTCGGATAACCCAAGGGAGAGGAATCACTGATGAATGCACGAACGCACCAACACGGAGCCAGGCGGGCGTTGACCGTACTGACCGGAGCGGTCCTGGCGCTCGGGATCGGCTCCGTCACCGCCCCGGCCGCGCAGGCTGCTGACCCCACCGACCTGGAGTCGGAAACGACTTTCGTGACCGATCCTGTGGAGGTTGGCGGCGAGGGAACTGTGTACGTCAACGTGTTCAACCGCGGCACCGTGGACAGCGGGGACTGGACCCAGACCATCACTCTGCCCGACATCATCGCGCCCGATCCGGTTCTTGAGGGCGTCGATTCGCCTCAGGGCGAGTGCACCGTGGACGGACGAATTGTCACCTGTACCGGCACCGGGTTGGGTGCCGGGTTCACCTTCAGCGCGATCATGACCGTCACCGGCCTTGCACCCGGCACCGACGTCATCACCGCGGCCCATGTCGTCGTCCCTGAGGATCCGGAACCGGCGAACGACAGCCACACGGTGCCCATCACTGTGGTGGGTCCCGAGACGGGGTCCGGCGACTGGGGCAAGCCCGGCAGCGGCCTGATGGAGCCGGGAAGGACCGCGTACTACGACGTCGCCTTCACCTGCCTCTCGGCAGAGGGCTGCGACTACGGGCCGGGAATGACGATCACCGACCAGGCGATGAATGGCGGGTCGTTCAACGCTGGCACCAACACCGTCTACATCAACGGCGAGACGGGCATCGGCAGCTGCCAGGTGACCACCACCGACATCAGCTGCACCGTCACCGGGACCGGGCACGCCGACCAGGGCGACGTCATCGGCTCCACGAATATCGGCTACGCAGTGGCGGGAGGCACTCCCCCCGACACGCAGGTATTCGCCCAGACGATCGCGTTCCCGGCGGGCTGGGAAGGCAACGATCCGTCCAACGACGTCTACCCGATCTTCACTCCACCCGAGGCCGGGGCGTCCATCGTCTCGGCGCAGGCCGGGATCGGTGCCGGGGCGCTCGCCCTGGTCCTCGGCAGCGGTCTCCTGCTCCGCCGCCGGCAGCGCGCAGGCCAGACGCCCACCTGACCCACCCAAGCCGCACCGCCGGGCGGGTTCCCAGTACCCGCCCGGCGGTGCACCCACGCCCCGCATGCCGACCAAGGAAGGCACAGCGACGTCATGACCACCGCAACGTCCACACCCCCGGGCCGGATCGCCGTCGTGCTCGGTACCCGACCGGAGATCATCAAGCTGGCCCCGGTGATCCGGGAGCTGGGCAGGCGGGCGTGGGTGATCCACACCGGCCAGCACTACGACGCGAACCTGGCCGACGACTGCTATACCGGGGCCGGGCTCCGGGCGCCCGAGACCGTGCTCACTGGCGTGGGCGGTCGCACCCGTACGCAGCAGATCGCCGTCAGCCTCGGCCAGCTCGATGACCTGTTCACGGCTGAGCGCCCGGCCGCGGTGATCGTGCAGGGAGACACGAACTCCACCAATGCCGGTGCCCAGGCGGCCAGCTACCACGGCATTCCCCTGATCCACGTCGAGGCCGGGTTGCGCAGCCACGACCGGGCCATGCCGGAAGAGCTGAACCGGCTCCTCGTAGGCGCGCTCGCCGACCTGCACTGCGCCGCCACCGATCACAACGTGCAGAACTTGCGCGCCGAAGGAGTGCCGGCCGAGCGGATCGTCCTGACCGGAAACACGATCGTGCCCTCCGTCGAGCGCATGCTCGAGCGGTGGGCCCCCGCCATCGCCGGGCGGCAGTGGATGGCCGGCGACTTCGTCCTCGCCACCATCCATCGGCCGGAGAACACCGACGACCCCGCGCGGCTGGAGGTGATCCTGGATCAGCTCGCCCGGATCGGGCTACCGGTCCTCCTCCCCCTGCACCCCCGCACCCGCGCCCTCCTCGCCCGGCACCGCCTGGAGCATCTGAGCGACCCCCTCACCGTCACCGGTCCGCTCGGGCACGCGGAGTTCCTCGCCGCCGCCAGCGGCTGCGTGTTGCTGGTCTCCGATTCCGGTGGCCTGCAGGAAGAGTGCACCGTGCTGAAGAAGCCATTGATCGTCGTCCGCAACTCCACCGAACGTCCCGAGTCGGTGGACGCCGGATTTGCGCACCTGGTACCACCCGGCCCCGGCATCAGCGTCGTGGCGCAGCGGCTCCTGGCCGACTCAGGACTTCCTCAGCGGCTGCGTGCAACGGCCAGCCCGTACGGTGACCGCCGCGCGGCCGAGCACATCGTCGCGGCCACGATGCGCCTGATCGGCGCCGGGCAGGGCGAACCGATGGAATCAGGGGTGCGTCATCGTGGAGACGTCGAGCGCCTGATCGAGCACCTCGGTGGTGATCTCGCCCCGCTCGACGTACCCGAGGTCCTCGACGGCCTGCCGGATCGTGATGCCCTCGGCCACCGAGTGCTTGGCGATCTTCGCGGCCGCCTCGTACCCGATGTGCCGGTTCAGCGGGGTGACGATCGAGGGTGAGGACTCGGCCAGCTGGAGCGCGCGCTCGGTGTTGGCGGTGATCCCGTCCACGCACTTGGTAGCCAGATGGGTCGAGGCGTTCGCGAGCAGAGTGATCGACTCCAGGCTGTTCCGGGCGAGCACCGGCAGCATCACGTTCAGCTCGAACGAACCGGAGGCTCCGGCGAACGCGACCGCAGCATCGTTGCCGATCACCTGGGCGGAGACCATCAGGGTGGCCTCTGGGATCACCGGGTTCACCTTGCCGGGCATGATCGACGAACCCGGCTGCAGGTCGGGCAGGGCGATCTCGCCGAGACCGGTGCGCGGGCCGGAACCCATCCAACGGATGTCGTTGCAGATCTTCACCAACGAGACCGCGATCGTGCGCAGCTGACCGGAGGTCTCCACCAGAGAGTCCTGCGCCCCTTGGGCCTCGAAGTGGTTCGGCGCCTCGGTCAGCGGCAGCCCGGTGCGCTCGGCGATCAGCTCGATCACCCGGGGGGCGAACCCGGGCGGGGTGTTGATCCCGGTGCCCACCGCGGTCCCGCCCAGCGGCAGCTCAGCCAGCCGCGGCAGCGCGGCGTTCACCCGGTCGATCCCGTTGCGGATCTGCTGGGCGTACCCGCCGAACTCCTGACCGAGCGTCACCGGCGTGGCGTCCATCAGGTGCGTGCGGCCGGACTTGACCACGGCAGCGAACTCGTCGGACTTCGCCTCCAGCGATCGGGCCAGTGTGTCCAGCCCGGGCAGCAGCTCCTCGATCACGGCCTGGGTGGCGGCGATGTGGATCGAAGCGGGGAAAGTGTCGTTGGAGGACTGCGAGGCATTCACGTGGTCGTTCGGGTGCACGTCCAGCGCCTCGGTGCTGGCGAGGGTGGCGATCACCTCGTTGGTGTTCATGTTCGAGGAGGTGCCCGAGCCGGTCTGGAAGACATCGATCGGGAAGTCGTGGTCGAACTCACCGGCGATCACGCGGTCCGCGGCGGCGCCGATCGCCTGCGCGCGAGCCTCATCCAGCACCCCCAGCTCGGCGTTCGCCTGCGCCGCGGCACGCTTGATGTGCGCGAGCGCGGCGATGTGGTGGCGGGAGATCCCGCTGCCGGAGATCTGGAAGTTCTCCACCGCTCGCTGGGTCTGCGCCCGATAGGTGGCGTTCTTCGGGACCTTCACCTCACCCATCGTGTCGTGCTCGATGCGGTACTCGATCTCCTGCGTCATCACTGCTCCGTCGTCGGGCGGTCGCTGCCACGCGCCAGTATTCCACCGGTTCGAGCGACATGAGCACGCCGGAGCAGAGCGCTCCTCAGGGTCGCGCCACGAAGTACACGTTCAGCGGATCGTCTTCCAGCTTGGTCACCTCGACGAGCCCGAATCCGGCGTCGGTGAGCATCTCCTGGGCACGCTGCCGACCCCAGGCAGTCCCCAGTCCGGCGCCACCGTAGGCGAGCGAGACCGTCATGCAGTGGAACACCGAGAAGGCGAACGCCAGCGGCGCCATCGGTGCACCGACGTTCTCCTCCAGCCGGGAGGAGAGATCGATGTCCCCCATCAGGAACACGCCATCGTCGTTGAGCACGCCTCGCACCCCGGCGAGCACGTCGGCCGGCCGCGCCTGGTCGTGGATCGTGTCGAAGGCGGTGACCACGTCGTAGGAACCGGTGAGCTCGGCGGCGTCGCCGAGTTCGAAGGTGGCATTCTCCAGCCCCCACTGCTCGGCCTCGGCCCGGGCCAACCCGATGCCTTCGGTGGAGATGTCCAGCCCGGTGAACCGGCTGTTCGGGAACGCCCTCGCCATCACGTTCACCGCGTGCCCGGCGCCGGTACCCACGTCGAGCACCCGGGCTCCGGCCTCCAGCCTGGGCACGAGGGTGTCGGCGAGCGGGAGGATGTCGGAGACCAGGGCAACGTCGTAGACACGGGCGGTCTCGTCCCGCTGCAGCTCCTGGAAGGTGTCGTACGCCTCGTAGCCGACGCCTCCGCCCTCGCGGAACACCCGGGCGATCTCCGGCTCGATGGTGCCCATCAGGCTCACGTACCGGGTGAACAGGGAGAGGTCGTCCACACCGGCACCGGTGGTGAGGCAGGCGGCGTGCTCGGCAGGCAACCGGTACGTACGGTCGTCCGGGTCGAAGGTGACGACCCCGCCGACCACCATGCCGCCGAGCCACTCCCGCACGTACCGTTCGTCGAGGGCGGCCGCACGGGCCACCTGGGTGCTGGTGGCGGGGGCATCGAGAGCGGCGAGCGTGTCGAGCAGCCCGGTGCGGTGCCCGAGGCTGATCAGCAGCACGAGGGCGGCATCGTCGAGGCCGCCGAGGATGCGTTCAGCGAACGCCTCAGCTCGTTCAACCGTCCCGACGGCGGTGGCTTGCGCGGACATGATGACCTCCGGTCTGCAGGGGGTGTGGGTGAGACCAAGGCTTCTCGCTCCCGGACGTCGGCGATACCGTCCGCACACGTACTATCCCCGGCAGCACACGTAGGCACCCCGACACGGGTCGGCGGTACCCGGGTTGCCAGCGTCTGCCCCACCTCCCAGGGCAGCCGGCACCACCGGACGTTCCCAGGAATCCGGCGTCGGACCTGTCTCGTGGGTCAGATCAGGTGCGTCCGGTGCGCGTAGGCGATGGCGACCGAGCGAGCGGCCGACCCGGTCGCCCCCACGGCGAGGTAGATGTTCGACAGGTGCCGCTCCACGGTGCGCACCGACAGCACCAGGCGTTCGGCGATCTCCCCGTTCGTCAGTCCCTGCGCCGCCAGGCGCAGCACCTGGACCTCCCGGGAGGTGAGGGCTCCGCCGTCGGCGGGACGCAAGGTGGCCTCGATCTGGGCGGCAAGCGCCACGACCCCACCGGCCCCCAGCTCCTCCGCAGCGGCCCGTGCCTGCGCAGCCTCCCGGCGTGCGCTCCCGGAGTGCCCGCACCCGCACAGCGCTTCGGCCAGGGCGATCCGTGCCTCGATGGTCTCGAACGCGAGGCCCGACTCGTCGAGGTCGTCCACCGCCTGCTCGAGGAGCGGCACGGCGGCCTCGGGGCCTTCCCGCTCCCCAGCGACGCGCGCCCGGCACAGTCCGGCGGTCCCACGGATCCCAGCTGTCGGCACGCGCTGCGCCGTGCTGGTGAGCTCCTCGACCGCCTGGTCGGCCCGTTCCAGGTCCCCGAGGGCGAGCCGGGCCCGCACCAGTACCTCGAGACCATCGACCCGCTCGATCACGTCCTCCGGCGAGACCATCCGCAGATAGCGCTCGGCCAGGTCGGCGGCGGATTCTGCTTCACCGCGGGCCAGCTCATGAGCGGCGCGGCCCACCAGCACCAGGTGCCGGACCGCTCGCCGGTACGGTTCCCGCTCCGCGACCGAGAGATCACGGTCGGCCTCATCGGCGCGACCCTGGCGGAGCCGCAACCTGGCCCGGGTGATGAGGCTCATCGCCACGGTAAGCGGACGCCGCTGCCCGTCCCGCACCGTCTGCTCCAGCGCGGCCTCCGCCTCCACCCACCGGCCGGCCAGCAGCATCGCCCCGGCGTACTGGGTGCGGGCGAAGGCACCGAAGGTGTCCCCACCGGCTTCGGCCACGGCCATCACCCGTTCGGCCCACTGCACCACCCGCCCGGCGTCGCGGATACGTTCGCACGCCGTCAGCAACAGACAGTAGGTGTCGAAGGCATCGGTCACCGACAGTTCCCCCGCGGCGGCCGCGGTCGCGACGCACTCGAGCTTCCGCATCCCGCCGTCCAGGTCGCCCAGCATCACGTCGATGAGGCCGAGATACGCCTGGCCCACCAGGATGTCCTCCTGCGCGCCGAGCCGCTCGGCGACCTGCACCGCGGCGACGGCGTGGCCGCGAGCGCCGGCGGGGTCCTTGTCGTAGGCGAGGGCGACATAGGCCTGCATCCCCGCGAGCCGCACGTGCGCGGACTCCTCGGGAAGTCCCGCGATCAGCTGGTCGGCCCGGGAGAGCCAGCCCCGGGCCACCGAGAGGGTTCCGGAGTGCTCGAGCGTCACATCGGCCAAGGTGAGCGCATCCACGGCGGCCGCCCCGGCGTGCCCCTCGGCACGCCTGCACCGGTAGGCCCGTTCCAGAGCGCCCCTGGTGGCGGGGATGTCGTCAAGCACGCGGCACGCCGTGGCCAGTCCCTCCAGGGCGATCGCATCCGGGCCGCCGGCGAGGATCTCTTCGAAGGCGTCGCGAGCCTCCTGGAATCGTCCCGCATCGAGCAGGCCCTGGCATCGAGTGGGTGGGTCGTCCGTCACGGTCGCCTCCGCACCGGTCAGCGGGTGCATCGAGCGTACTCCCGTCGCCGGCAGGTCTCTCGTCGACCGGTCGCCGGACGGCCCACCGCCCGCAGCGGTACCGTGGGCCACCCGTCCGAACCCTCGGACACCGATCATCAGGACGACTCATGCTGACCGTCGCCCTCGTGCTCGCCGCCCTCGCGGCGCTGCTGCACGTGTACATCTTCGCGCTGGAGGCGCTCGCGTGGAACACCCCGCGCGGGCGAGCCACGTTCGGAACCACCCGGGAGCAAGCCCGAGCCACCCAGGAACTCGCCTACAACCAGGGCTTCTACAACTTGTTCCTGGCACTGGTCACCACGGTCGGTGTGGTGCTCATGGCCGCGAGCACCGGCCCGGCAGGAGCGGGACCTGCCCTGATCTACGCGGGTGCCGGATCGATGCTCCTGGCTGCCGTGGTGCTGGTGACGAAGAACCGGGCGATGGCTCGTGCGGCAGTTGTCCAGGGCACAGCACCAGCGCTCGCGCTCACCCTCCTCACGGTCGTGCTGCTGATGAACTAACCCAGCCAGCGCCCCCACACGGTGACGTCCTGCGCCTCGTAGCCGAGTGAGGCGTAGAACTCTCCCGCGGGGTTTCCCTCGCGCACCATGAGGTTCACCTTCGGCGCTCCATGCGAGGCGAGCCATGCCTCCGCGGCCACCACAAGGCGGCGGCCATGCCCCTCCCGCTGCCGGTCCGGCGCCACGGCGAGGTAGTAGATCCACCCGCGGTGGCCCTCATACCCGGCGAGCACGGTCCCGCACAGGTGACCTGCGCCGTCGTGCAGCACCAGCACCGTGGAACTCGGCGTGGCCAGGGCCGTGGCGAAGTCCGCCTCGGGGTTGTTCCACGGCCGGGTCAGGCCGGCGGCGTGCCACAGGCCGACGACGGCGGAGGCGTCCTCGGCGTGTGCCTCTCGTGCCGCTGTGGTCACCGGGGTGTGTACGGCGAGACCACGACCTCCACACGCTGGAACTCCTTGAGGTCGGAGTATCCGGTGGTGGCCATGGCACGGCGGAGCGCACCGAACATGTTCAGCGTCCCGTCGGCGCGGTTGCCGGGCCCGAGCAGGATCTCCTCGAGGCTCCCGACGCTTCCCACGTGCACCCGCTCACCGCGCGGCAGCTGCGGATGGTGCGCTTCGGGCCCCCAGTGCCAGCCCTTGCCGGGGGCCTCGCTCGCGCGGGCGAGCGCGGCACCGAGCATCACGGCGTCGGCCCCGCATCCGATCGCCTTCACCAGGTCGCCGCTGCGGCCCACACCGCCGTCGGCGATCACGTGCACGTACCGGCCGCCGGACTCATCCAGGTAGTCCCGCCGCGCGGCCGCCACATCGGCGACGGCGCTGGCCAGCGGGGCGTGGATGCCCAGGGTCTGCCGGGTGGTGTGCGCGGCACCTCCGCCGAATCCGACGAGTACTCCGGCGGCACCAGTGCGCATCAGGTGCAGGGCTGCGGTGTAGGTGGCGGCCCCGCCCACGATCACCGGGACGTCGAGCTCATAGATGAACCGCTTGAGGTTCAGCGGTTCGGCATGGCCGGAGACGTGCTCGGCCGAGACCGTGGTGCCGCGGATCACGAACAGGTCCACCCCGGCGTCCACCACGGTGCGCCAGTGCTCCTGGGTGCGCTGCGGAGAGAGTGCTCCCGCGACGGTCACCCCGGCCGCACGGATCTCCTGCAGCCGGGCGGTGATCAGCTCCGGCATGATCGGCGCCGCGTAGATCTCCTGCATCCGCGCCGTCGCACCCTCGGGAGGGAGTTCGGCGATCTCGGCCAGCAGCGCGGTGGGGTTCTCGTACCGGGTCCACAGGCCCTCGAGGTCGAGTACGCCGATTCCGCCCAGCTCGCCGAGCTGGATCGCGGTCTCCGGGCTCATCACCGAATCCATCGGCGCGGCCAGCACCGGCAGCTCCACCTGGTAGGCGTCGATCTGCCATGCGATGGACACTTCCTCCGGATCCCGGGTACGCCGCGAGGGCACCACGGCGATGTCGTCGAAGGAGTACGCGCGGCGGCCTCGCTTGCCTCGGCCGATCTCGATCTCGTTGCTCACGCCCCACAGGCTACCGGCTGCACGCCCCGGTGCCGCGCCCTTTCAGGGCGAGTGAATTACGGTGGCCTCGTGGCCCCGACCTGGCTGACCGTCTTCCTCGATTTCGACCCCGCCCGCTTCGACGTGGGGGTGCAGTTCTGGCAGCACGTCACCGGATCTGACCTGTCTCCACCTCGCGGCGAGCACGACGAGTTCGCCACCTTGCTCCCTGCCGACGGCGACCCGTTCCTCCGGGTGCAGCGCCTGCAGCACCGCCCGAGCGGCGTTCACCTCGACGTGCACCTGCCGGGCCGTGAGTTCGACGTGCGCCGCTCTCCCGGCGGCATGGCCTACTGCGTCGTTCCCGGACCCGAGTCCCGACGCCCGGCCGCCTCGGTGTGGCCAGGCGGCCACCGGTCGATCGTCGATCAGATCTGCCTCGACATCCCCGCGCGCCACTACGACGACGAGTGCGCCTTCTGGAGCGAGCTGACCGGCTGGGCGCTTCACGGGTCGACCGTGCACACGGACTTCCGATCCCTGGTCCGCCCCCAGGGTCAGCCGATCCGGGTGCTGTTGCAGCGCGTGCTCGACGACCGCCCTCGCGTGACGGCGCACGTGGATCTCGCCACCGACGACCGTGCGGCCGAGAGCCGACGCCACGAGGCGCTCGGTGCACGCGTCGAGGGCGTTCACCAGTGGTGGACCGTGCTCGTCGACCCAGCCGGGTCGCGCTACTGCATCACTGACCGCGACACCGAGACGGGGATGCCCGCCACTTCCCGATGAGCAGGGCGCCATCGTCTCCCGCAGCGATCTGCTCACCGGCTGACCATGGTGGGCCCGGCGTGTGCCCATCGTCGGTGTCAGTGCCGTGTGGTTGCGTAGGCACCACGTTCGGGAGGTTTCTGGAGATGAGCGCGAGATGACGACATGGCTCGATGGGCCACTGCTCGGTTTCGACACCGAGACCACCGGCGTGAACCCGTTCCGGGACCGGATCGTCACGGCGGCCTTGGTGGGCCGTGGGGCGAACGGCACCCAGCAGCGCACCTGGCTGATCGATCCCGGTGTGGAGATCCCGGAGCAGGCGTCCGCCATCCATGGCATCAGTACCTCCTATGCCCGCAAGCACGGGATGGCACCCCGCCGGGCCCTGGCCGAGATCGCGGACGAACTGACGACGGCGTTCCGGTTCCGGGTTCCTGTGGTCGCCTTCAACGCCGCCTTCGACCTCACCATCATCGAGCGCGAGCTGGAACGGCACGGTCTGCCCACCATCGGCGAACGACTCGGCCGTCCGCTCGCCCCGGTGCTGGATCCGCTGCTGCTGGATCGCGGGCTTGAGCACTCTCGACCGGGCGCGCGTCGACTGGTCGACCTGTGCGGGTACTACGGCGTGCAGGAGTCCGGCCGACTGCACACCGCCGACGTGGACGTGGAGGCGACCCTGGACGTGCTCGCCGCGCAGGTCCGCGAGCACCCGGACCTGGTGGAACGCTCCCTCGGGGAATTGCACGAGTGGCAGACCGATCAGCACCAGCGGTGGGCGGAGCGACGCAACGCCGAACGCTCGAGGCAGGGCGTGGACCCCGGCACCAGCATCGAGTGGCCGCTACCTACCGCCGAGAACGTGCCCGGGAGGGCACGGCCGGGACCCATCCCGGCCTGAGCCCCGCAGTACCGCACCCTCCCCGATGGTGTGCCACGTCACACCACGATCCCGCCACCCGGACGCGATGGCGGAATCACTTCGCTGCACACGCGTTGCATGAAGTGAGATCCACCGTTCGAAAGAGGTTGCTCCCATGTCCGCGCTGCTGCGCATCCTGCGGTTCACCCGCTCCCTGAGGCTGTACTACGTCGGCATCATGCTCGCCGCCGCTGTAGTGACGGGGGCCGGGCTGGCCGTGCCGTTCATCACCGGGCGGGCCACCGACGTGATCGTGGACGCCCTGGACTCCGGTGGCGGTGACGACGTGCTCGGGGCGACGATCCGGACCGTGCTGCTGCTCGCTGCTGCGTTGCTGCTCGCCGAGCTGGTGGACACGCTGGTCAGCAACATCGGCGGCTACTGGGGGGACGTGATGAGCGCGCGGATGCGCACCATCCTGTCCAGCCGCTACTTCGAAAAGCTGCTCTGGCTGCCCCAGCGCTACTTCGACAATGAGCTCACCGGCACCATCGTGGCCCGGCTGAACCGGTCGATCGCGGAGATCACCAACTTCATGAAGTCGATGTCGAACATGTTCGTCACGCTGATCATGACCACGATCGCGGTGCTGGTGATCAGCGCCTGGCACTACTGGCCGCTCGCGGTGCTGCTGCTGATCGCCTACCCGCTGTACCTGTGGTTGACGGCCCTGACGTCAGCGAAGTGGCAACGCCTAGAAGGCCGCAAGAACGAGCACGTGGACATCGCTTCCGGCCGGTTCACCGAGGTGATCGGGCAGATCCGGGTGGTGAAGTCCTTCGCCCGCGAGCGCAGCGAGCTGCGCCACTTCACCGAGCACTTCGACGCCACCATCGGTCTCACCGATGAGCAGTCCCGGCACTGGCACCGGATGGACGTGATCCGGCGCGCGGTGCTGAACGTGATCTTCTTCGTGCTGTACGCGATGATCTTCGTCCGCACCGTTCAGGGCCACTTCTCCCCCGGTGACATGGTGATGCTCGTGCAGCTGATGGCGATGGCGCGCCAGCCGGTCACCAGCCTGAGCTATGTGGTGGACACCGCGCAGCGGGCCATCGCCGGGTCGAAGTCCTACTTCGAGGTGATGGAGCTGGACGAGGCGAGCATCGGTGGTGGTGGAACGCCACCGCGGGAGCCGTCCCCCGCTCCCTCGACGGGCGGCGACGGTGCCACGATTCGCTTCACCGACGTCCGGTTCGGGTACGACAACGACGGCGACGTTCTCTCCGGGGTGTCCTTCGAGGTGGGCCGAGGTGAACGGGTCGCCTTCGTGGGCGAGTCCGGCGGCGGCAAGACCACCCTGATGAACCTCCTGATGGGGCTGTACGACACACGCTCCGGATCAATCGAGGTGGCCGGCGCTGGTGCCGACGTGGAGGCGTTGCGTCGCAGCATCGGTGTGGTCTTCCAGGACCCGTCACTCTTCTCCGGCACCGTGGCTGAGAACATCGCCTACGGCCGGCCGGACGCCACCCGGGCCGAGATCGAGGACGTAGCGCGGCGGGCAGCCGTGGATGAATTCGTGCGCAAGTTCCCCCGCGGCTACGACACCGTGATCGGGGAACGTGGCATGAAGCTCTCGGGCGGGCAGAAGCAGCGGATCGCAGTCGCCCGGGCGATGCTGAAGGATGCGCCGATCCTGGTGCTGGACGAGGCCACCAGCGCGTTGGACACCAAGTCCGAGCGGCTCGTGCAGGCCGGTCTGGAGAACTTGATGCATGAGCGCACCTCGCTGATCATCGCCCACCGGCTCTCCACGATCGCCGAGGTAGACCGCATCATCACCCTGCGCGACGGGCGCATCGACGAGATCGGCACCCCGGACGAGCTGGCCGCCTCAGGCAGGATCTACGCCGAGCTGCTCGCCCTGCAGAACTCCGCGAGCGCCGCCGACCGCAAGCGCCTGAAGACCTACGACGTGGTGGGCTGAGCCCCGCTCAGCGGCCGCCGTAGTTCGGCGCCTCGGCCACCATCTGCACGTCGTGCGGGTGCGACTCCTTCAGCCCGGCCGAGGTGATCCGCACGAACTTCCCGCGCTGCTGCAGCTCGGGCACGGTCCGCGCACCCACGTAGAACATCGACTGGCCAAGACCACCGGTGAGCTGGTGCGCCACCTGCGCGAGCGGGCCACGGTAGGGCACCTGCCCCTCGATGCCCTCGGTGATGATGTCGTCGTCGGCGACATCCCCCTGGAAGTACCGGTCCTTCGAGTAGGAGCGCCGGTCCCCACGGGACTGCATCGCCCCCAACGACGCCATCCCGCGATAGCGCTTGAACTGCTTACCGTTCACGAAGACGAGGTCGCCCGGGGACTCGTCACAGCCGGCGAGCAGCCCGCCGAGCATCACCGAGCTAGCCCCGGCTACCAGGGCCTTGGCGATGTCACCGGAGTACTGCAGTCCGCCGTCACCGATCACCGGCACCCCGGCGGGCTTGCAGGCCAGGGAGGCCTGGTAGATGGCCGTCACCTGGGGCACACCGACGCCGGCCACCACGCGAGTGGTGCAGATCGATCCTGGGCCCACCCCCACCTTCACGGCGTCGACCCCGGCGTCCACCAGCGCCTGCGCACCTTCACGGGTGGCGACGTTCCCGCCGATCACCTGCACGTGCGCGCATCCCGGATCGCTCTTCAGGCGGCGCACCATGTCCAGCATGAGTCGTGCGTGCCCGTTGGCCGTGTCCACCACGAGCACGTCCACGCCAGCCTCCACCAGCGCGGTCGCCCGCTCCCACGCGTCCCCGAAGAACCCGACGGCGGCCCCCACCCGCAGGCGGCCTTCGGAGTCCTTGGTGGCGAGCGGGTACTGCTCGGACTTCACGAAGTCCTTGACCGTGATCAGGCCGCGGAGCCGGCCGGCGTCGTCGACGAGCGGGAGCTTCTCCACCTTGTGCTTGCCGAGCAGTGCCGCGGCGTCGTCGGTGCTGATGCCGACCTGCCCGGTGATCAGCGGCATCGGCGTCATGATGTCGCGCACGATGGTCGTCGCGAAGTCGTCGAGTGCGACGAACCGGATATCGCGGTTGGTGATGATGCCGAGCAGCACCCCGGCCCCATCCACCACGGGCATCCCGGAGACCCGGTACCTCGCGCACAGCTGGTCCATCTCGGCCAGGGTCGCGTCGGGCCCGATCGTGAGCGGATCTGTCACCATGCCCGACTCGGACCGCTTGACCAGGTCCACCTGGCCGGCCTGGTCCGCGATCGGGAGGTTGCGGTGCAAGATGCCGATACCGCCCTGGCGCGCCATCGCGATCGCCATCCTGGACTCGGTCACGGTGTCCATCGCCGCGGAGACGAGCGGGATGGCAAGGTCGATCTCTCGGGTCAGCCGGGTGGCGGTGTCGGCATCGCTGGGGATGACGTCGGTCTCGCCGGGCAGCAGGAGAACGTCGTCGTAGGTGAGGCCGACGAAGGCGAACGGGTCGGTCTCGGTGGTGGTCGGAGCTGACGGTGCGGCGGGCGGCTCAGTCACTCACCGATCATAACCGCGCGAACCGGCAACAGGCTCAGCCGGAGAAGCCGGACGGGTGCAGCGCAGCCCGGTCTGCGAGCAGGCTCTCGATCTCGTGGACCGCTCCTGCCAGCGTTCGCGCGCGAGGGAGGTCGGCCAGCTGCGAGTGCACACCCGTGAGTGAGATCACGAAGGCGAGGCGATCGGTGGCGTGCATCGCCTCCGCCACTGCCTGCCCATCGCGCGGTTCGCCGAGCAGCACCGCCATCTGCACCTGCGGGTCCGAGCCGACCGACACCGATTCAGAAGTCCGGGTGCGTCGCGCCGGCCGGAGCACCCGGGCGCCGATCTCGCGAGCCACCAGCTCCCCGGCGAGGACGTGGGCGTCGAGGTGGTGGTCGAGGTCGGCGTAGATCATCACCACCAGGTTGTCCTCGGACCTCGATCCGTGCGCGTGATCTCGCACGGCTGCCAGCAATGCGGCGCCGAGCGCAGCCACCGGGTCACGCCCCGGCCGGTCTCCGTGATCACGCGCCTCGAGGAGGTCCAGAGCCGGACGCACCAGGTTCTGCCACGCGCTCAATCCGCCGGACTGCGCCGCAGCCCGGTGCACCATCCGGTGCAGGCGGCGCTCGTCGGTCTCCACCGCGGCGGCCGCGAGCGAGAGCGGGTCAAGGATGTCGGCCACGCCGGCATCGTCGTCGTCAGGAGCTGCCTCGTCCGCCTCCAGACCGCGGGCGAGGCGCGCGGCATCAGCCGGGGCGACCCCTTCGCGGGTGAGCCGGCGCATCGTCTCCAGCCTGGTCACGTCCTCGGCGTTGTACCGGCGGTGCTGGCCGGCCGTCCTGCTGGACGGGCCGAGGCCGTAGCGGCGATCCCAGGTGCGCAGCGTCGATGCGGCCACTCCGAGCCGCTTGGCGACAGCGGCCACGGTCAGGCGAATCCGAGCACGCTCGCGCTCGTCCGAACCGGATCGTGCCACGGGCACCCGGTCCTCCTCTCGGCGGCCAAGGGGGACAACTGCGCTGGCAGCCTACGTCCGGAATCGATGTCGAACAACTTCTACGGAGCAGCTCCACCAGTTTCTGACCGGGTCTTGAACAACTTCTGAAACGCTTGTAGGTTGAACACAGATCGCCACGGTGACGACTCAGGGGAGGGCATCGCGGCGACAGCGGAATCGCCGACCGCCGCAGGGAGCGGCCGACGACAGACGAACAGAAGGGTGGGCACCATGGCCGAACTCTCAAGGCTCCCGGGGCCGATCATGGACCTCTGGGACTGGCAGTACGAAGGCGCCTGCCGGGAGACCGGCGACGAACAGTTCTTCCATCCGGAGGGCGAGCGGGGCGCATCGCGGCGTCGGCGTGACGCCAACGCCAAGGCGGTCTGCGCCCGGTGCCCCGTCATTCAGCAGTGCCGCGAGCACGCCTTGCGGGTACGCGAACCGTACGGGGTGTGGGGAGGACTCTCCGAGGACGAGCGCACCGCGATCCTGGCTCAGCAGACTCCGGCGGCCAGCTGACCAGCATGGCGAGACGCCCGGCACATGACGAAGGCCCCGGTCCCACGCAGGGACCGGGGCCTTCGTCATGCCTTCAGGCGTGAATCACTTGTCGACAACCGCGAGGATGTCGCGCGCCGAGAGGATGAGGTACTCATCGCCGGCGTACTTGACCTCGGTGCCTCCGTACTTGCTGTAGATGACAACGTCACCGACAGCAACGTCCAGCGGCACACGGTTGCCGTTGTCGTCGACGCGACCCGGGCCGATGGCCAGGACCTCGCCTTCCTGCGGCTTCTCCTTGGCAGAGTCCGGGATAACGAGCCCGGACGCGGTGGTCTGCTCGGCCTCGAGCGTCTTGACGACGATCCGGTCCTCGAGCGGCTTGATGGAGACCGACACTGCGGACCTCCCCTTCGCATGAGTGGTGAACAATGACAAGGGTCTCCCCCGGCCTCGGTGCCGTCCGCCGTCGCGGGGGTCGGGCATGCACCACAGCACGTGGGTGAACGCTCCTCCACGAGGGAGGAACCTCAGGGACTAATCTAGGCACGGATTAGCACTCGGTCAAGGTGAGTGCTAAAGCGTCTCGTTCGTGTCGCCGTCGGCGATGACATCAGCGCCGCTCGGCCGGCGTTCTTGCCACCAGCGACCGAGCTGGTCCGGGGTGGCCAGCACGCCGGGATCGGTGAGCACCAGGCGGAAGTAGTCGCGCAGCACGTCCGCTGCCCGGATCACCTCGGGGTCGTACAGCGCCTGGAGCTGCACGCCGTCCCAGAGCGCCACCACGGTCACTGCGGCCACCGCAGGATCCACGTCCGGGCGGAGCAGGCCCGCGTCGGCGAGCGCCTCGAACTCGTCGGCGTACTGCCCGCGGAGCACGGCGAACCGCCCCGCGAAGTAGCCGCGAGCCGGATGGTCCTGGGTGGCCGCCTCGGCGGTCAGCACCCCGTAGAGACGCACCAGGTGCGGCACATCCTCGTTCGCGATCGCCTGACCCACCACCCGATCGGGAAAGGAGTGCTCCGGTCCGGTGAAACGTACCGAGTCCCGGTGGGTCATCGTGGCCCACAGCAGCTCGTTCTTGGTGGCATAGAAGTGCAGCAGGCTGGACGGGCTGATCCCCGCTCGCGCCGCGATCGTGCGGATCGTGGCACCCCGGTACCCCTGCTCGGAGAACACCTCGACCGCTGCATCCACGATCCGCCGGCGCCGCTCGGCGGACTTGCGGTACGGCCCGCGGCGACCTCGGCCGGCGCCGTGCTCGATGCCGGGTCCACCCGCTTGTGCCGCAGGGTCGAGCGCGCTCGGTTCCGGCACGTGGGCCTCCTCGTCGCCTGGCTGCGTGGACCCCTTCAGGCTACCGAATGAATCTCGAACGCTTGATCGGGTTTGTGTTAGCGTCGTCGCGGAGTCGCCACGCACACCTCGAGGAGCCCCGCTGTGAACCACCCGCACCTGTCTTTCGCCCCCGCCTCCGGAGCCGTGCAGGCGGCACGATCGTGGGTCACCAGTGACGCCCCCCGGATCGACCTCGCCGGCGACTGGCAGTTCCGTCTCTCCCCCGCCGTCCCGGGAACGCCGGGTGGCCATGGGGTGCTGGGCGAGGAAAGCCCGACGGCGTTCGCCGCCCCGGACTTCGACGCCACCGGGTGGGACCGGCTCGCCGTGCCCTCGCACTGGGTGCTGGCCGAGGACTTCCGGTACGGGGCACCGATCTACACGAACGTGCAGTACCCGTTCCCGGTGGACCCGCCCTTCGTGCCCGACGAGAACCCGACCGGGGACTACCGGCGCACCGTCGAGGTCCCGGCACCCTGGCGCGAGTCCGGCCGGGTGCTGCTGCGCTTCGACGGCGTGGAGTCCTTCGCGCAGGTGTGGGTGAACGGCCACGAGGTAGGCACTTTCTCCGGCAGTCGGCTCGCGCACGAGCTGGATGTGACCGACGTGGTCTCAGCGGGTGCGAACACGATCGCCGTCCGGGTGACTCAGTGGTCGGCTGCCAGCTATCTCGAGGACCAGGACCAGTGGTGGCTGCCCGGAATCTTCCGCGACGTCACCCTGCTGCACCGGCCGGCCGGGGCGCTCGAGGACGTCTGGCTCACCGGTGATTACGAGCCGGCCTCCGGGGCAGGCACCCTGGTGCCCGAGGTCCGGGCGGAGCCGGGTGCCTTCCCGGTGCGCCTGCAGGTCCCCGAGCTGGGTGTCGACGTCACGTGGGCCGCGCCCGAGGAGGTCGCCCCCGTGGCGATCGACCAGGTGCAGCCGTGGTCACCCGAGGCCCCGACCCTGTACGACGTCACCGTCTCCTCCACCGCCGAGACTCTCTCCCTGCGCACCGGTTTCCGTCGCGTGCAGATCGACGGCGACCGATTCCTGGTGAACGGCCGTCAGGTCACCTTCTCCGGGGTGAACCGGCACGAGACGCACCCCGACCGCGGGCGCGTCTTCGACGAGGAGTTCGCCCATGCGGACCTCGTGCAGATGAAGCAGCACAACGTCAACGCGATCCGCACCAGCCACTACCCGCCGCACCCGCGCCTGCTCGACCTGGCCGACGAGCTGGGCTTCTGGGTGATCCTGGAGTGCGACCTGGAGACGCACGGGTTCCACCAGGGCGACTGGGTGGACAACCCCAGCGAC
This sequence comes from Ruania alba, assembly GCF_900105765.1. NCBI lineage: Bacteria > Bacillati > Actinomycetota > Actinomycetes > Micrococcales > Ruaniaceae > Ruania > Ruania alba. The sequence continues at coordinate 353,296 of NZ_FNTX01000001.1, read as the reverse complement.
GATCTGCGTTGGCGGGAGGCCTACCTGGACCGGATGGAGCGCACCCTCGAGCGGGACAAGAACCACCCGAGCATCGTGATGTGGTCGCTCGGCAACGAGGCGCACACGGGCACCAACCTGGCTGCGATGGCCGAGTGGGTGCACGGGCGCGACCCGAGCCGCCCGGTGCACTACGAGGGCGACTACCAGGGGGTCTACACCGACGTGTACTCCCGGATGTACGCCACCGCACCGGAGACCGCGTCGATCGGCAGCGACGACGACACCACACCCCTGCTCGCCTGTTCCGCCGCGGAGAGCGCGCGCCAGCGCAGCAAGCCGTTCCTGCAGTGCGAGTACGCGCACGCCATGGGCAACGGCCCCGGCGGCCTTCTCGAGTACCGGGAGCTGGTGGACCGCCACCCGCGCCTGCACGGCGGCTTCATCTGGGAATGGCGCGACCACGGGATCCGCACGACGACTGCCGACGGCACCGAGTACTTCGGGTACGGCGGCGACTTCGGCGAGGTCGTGCACGACGGCAACTTCATCATGGACGGGATGGTCCTCTCCGACGGGACCCCCTCCCCGGGTCTGATCGAGTTCGCCGCGGTCGAGGCCCCGGTGCTCATCTCCCCGGCCACCGACGGCGTGGCCGTGGTGCGCAGCCGTCGCTTCGTGGCCGACACCTCCGACCTGGACGTCCTGTGGAGCGTGGACCACGACGGTCGCCCGGCGGCCGAGGGGCGGGTCGCCCTGGCCGATGAGTCCGGCGCCCCCATCCCCGCCGGTGGCACTGGCGCGGTGCGCCTGTTCTCCGAGCTCCCGACGGCGGAGCCCGGCACTGAGCGGTGCGTCACCGTGGCCGTGGTGCTGCGTGAGCAGACCCCGTGGGCACCGGCCGGACATGTGGTGGCCCGGGCCCAGTGGCAGGTGGACTCTGTGAGCGCTGTCGGCACCTTCGGTGCCGCTCCTGCTCGGGTGAGCTCCGCCGTCGGGAATGACGGCTCTCCCGCCGTCCTGGACGGGCCGACCCTGACCACATTGGCCGGGGCACCGGTGCGCGGGCCGGAGGTGGAACTGTGGCGCGCCCCCACCGACAACGACGAGGGCGGCGAGTTTCCCAGCTACGACGAGGGTGACCCGCAGGACTTCACGAACCTGCACCGGGCGCCGTCGTCGGCCGACCAGTGGCGCGGGGCAGGGCTGGATCGACTGGTGCGTCGCGTGATCGACGTCTCCGGCGACGATGCGCAGACCGTGGTGCAGCGGCGGGTGTCCGCCGCACAGAGCCGGGCCGCGATCGACGTGACCGAGCGGTGGACCACCGAGCGGGCCGCCGACGGGGTGGTCGAGGCGGTGCTGCGGGTGAGCATGACGCCGAACACGCACTGGGAGTACGCCTGGCCCCGGATCGGCCTGCACCTGGAGCTGCCCACCGATGTGGACGGGGCGTCCTGGTTCGGGCTCGGCCCGCACGACTCCTATCCGGACACCATCACGTCGCCGTGGCTGGGCCGGTTCAGTGCCGACATCGACGACCTGACGGTGAGCTACGCACGGCCGCAGGAGTCGGGCCACCGCAGCGGGCTGCGGGAGCTGGTGCTGCGCCGTGGCGGTGCGGACTGGCTGCAGGTGAGCGCGGACGCCGACGTGCGGGGCCGCCGCCCCGGCTTCGTGCTCAGCCGGCACAGCGCCCACGAGGTCAGCCGGGCGGCACACCCGCACGAGCTGCCCACTCCGACGGCGCACCACCTGTACCTCGACGCCGCGCAGCACGGGCTGGGGTCCCGGGCGTGCGGGCCGGACGTGTGGCCGCCGGCGATGCTGCGCCCCGAGGCACGCACGCTCACGGTGCGGTTCCGCGCCCTCTGACCCGAACCAGCGGGCGCGCAGTCACTCCACCTGGCAGTGCCACTGACGGAACGCTCCCCTTCGTCCCCGTTGAAGCCGTACCACGATCTCCTCGTCGGCGGGCATCGCTTTGAAGGCGGCGAGACGGTCGCGAGCAGCTCGACCTCGTTCGTGAGTGCCACGAGAACCGCACCGGCGCCTGAATCTGCCGAGCGAGCACAGCGCCGTCCAGGTAGGACAGCGCGGTCAGCACCTTCTCGACCCGGTCCCGGTGGATGGATAGATGGCGGGTGATCTCAGCGATCGGCGCCCGCGGGTCGTGCCTCGGCACGCGAGAACGATTTGCGAGCCGAACGAACGCGCTGCCGCAGAAGCATGGGCGGCATCGGGCGCGCGCAGAGGCACAGGCGCATGAGCGTCCGAAGCGGTGGGACCACTCAGCCGAGCAGCGTGGGGCATCGCCGAACGGCGCGTCCCAGGCCGGTGCCCGCGACCAGTCCCGGCGTTGTGATCATCGCGTAGGCACTCGGCCCCACCACCGCGCTTTGCATGATCGATGTCTGTCAGCAACGTCGCGATGACCGACGGGTGGGTCGCCTTGTGGGAACTTGCTGACCTGACCCGTGCGCAGCCTCCAAGTGTAGTGTGTACTCATGACACACTCTCGATTGGATGCTGTGCTCGCCCTCCGCCATGCCGTTGAGGTGGAGGAGCCAGCCGAGGTCATCGCACTTGCCCGGACTGAATCCGACACTGGCACCAAAGTCACCACTGGCTTCATATCCCGACAAGGGCGCGTCCTGGCGTGGAAGACATCCACGGGCGAGCACGTCCTGTACGGAGGCGCGATCCGAGTAGCAGACGACTACGGGTGGGAGTCAGCGGGAACACCTCGCGTTTACCTGTTCGACACCAACGACGAAGATGCGACCGCCGACGACGCTGTGCGGCTGTTCCTATCACAGAGCCTCACCAACGGCGGAGCGGAGCGGTTCGCAGGCTGGCGTGAACGAATCGTCGCGCTGATCCCTGAAGAGGTTGGCGCCAAGGAATCGAAGATCATCCGCACGCTTGCAGACGGCACTCTCGAGCGAACCCACACGTACAACGTGCTCGACGCGTACTCGACCTACGCGAGGTGGGTCAACCAACTCGCGAACGAATTTGGCTCCACCGACGAGAACCTGGCCGCCGGCATCTCGATACCCGACACCGCACCGCTCGAACCGCTCACGCCGAACATCGTGCAGGCATGGCTGATGCGCGAAGCGGCTCAGGCGCAACTCGATCAGGCACGCGCGTCCCTGAAGTTCGGCCTTGCCGCGCAAGCGCGCATGCATGAACACACCAGCCCTGACACCGATGCCGACGTGTCGATCGCCGAACTCGCCCGTTCGCTACACACGGACCGACCCAACCTCACCCGGGCGATCAAGGCTGCCGAGGCCGACGCCAAACTCCGGAACCAGTTGGACGACATCGAACGCATGCAACTCCCAACCCGACGATGACGATCTTGCAGAACACGACACGAATCTGAGAATCCCCGGCCAACACGGGAACGCGGAAGTACTGGACAGGCGACCGCCTCACCAACAAGGTCGGCGAGAACCTCCACTATTTGCACGACCGAGTCGATCACTCGGCCGACCAGAGGATGGACGGGTACCGTTGCCACCACCCCTCCACAAGAACGCGCCTGCCAGTAGGAACCACGGCCCCACCTCCCCCGGTCTACCCACTCACGCGCGCCGTCACAGTCAGCGCCGTCACAATCACCAGCGGACCTGGCCGATCACGAGCGACTCAGGACGCCCGGCACACGGGTGGCGAGCGCATACCACGCCGTCAGAACAGCGCGGCGAGCACCCAGGGGCCCGTAGCATCGGTAGCAGCCACAAGTCCGGTCCTTACGCCCGAAATCTGGCCCGTTGGTCGGGTCGCGAACGTCATACTCCAAGAGCAGACTTGAACTGTGCGCGGGTCTGCCCGATCTGCTCCAGCAGCGCCAACTCGTCCTGCCGGGCACGGATCCCGGTGTGCCCGGTGTACAGATCCTGCCGGGCGTAGGCCAGCGCTACTGCGGCCTTCTGGAACTTCTTCATCGCAGTGGCCGCGGCCGGACCGCCACGCGCCGCCCAGGTCTTCGCCTGGCGGCGTCCCTGCATCGAGGTCAGCATGGTCACCTCCTGCGGCACCAGCCACCCGGACGGCACGTACTCGCTGAGCCGTTCGCCGACGAGCTTGACCTCGTTCTTGCGCAACCAGACCAGGATGATCGCCCACACGACCAGCGGCAGCCAGTTCACGAAGACGAACAGTGCCACCAGACCACCCAGGCCATCGGCGAAGCTGGCGAACCCGTTCCACGCCATGTGCAGAGCCACGGCGCCGATGTAGCCGAGCGGCATCAGCCACAGCCATGCCAGCTTGCTCTTGTGCCGGGAGGCGACGCCGAGGGCCACGCCGATGCATGCCGTGTAGATCAAGTGGCCGAACGGCGAGGCCAGGCCGCGCAGCACGAAGGTGAACGCCACACCATCACCGGCGCCGCCGAGGTACTGGATGTTCTCCACGAAGGCGAAAGCGGCGGCGACCACGGCGGCGTAGACGATCCCGTCCACGGGGCCGTTGAAGTGCCGGCGCCGGATCAGGAAGATCAGCAGCACGCCGAGGCCCTTCCACGCCTCCTCGATGATGGGGGCGCCGAAGATGGCCGGCATCAGCTCCGGCGCCATCGACGGGGCGAATATCCCACCCAGGAAGAGGCCGAACGGAGCGTTCATCAGGCTGGCGAGCCAGACCGAGATACCGCCGCCCCAGACGAACGCGGCGGCCATCAACAACCGTGGTTCGGGTTCCCAGCGGTCCACCCAGAGCACAGCGAAGCCGACGATGGCGAGGGGGATGAGGGAGAGGAAGGTGGCGACCACAATGCTGCCCACGCCCATACCGAGCGCCATCAACGCCACGATGGAGAGCACGCCGAGAGTGCCGAGCGAGAGCAGGATGATCTCGAAGACGACCCGACGCTTCCGCCGAGGCTGCTGGGCCTGCCGTCCCCACGGCTGCTGGGCCGCCGGAGCGTACTGGGCCGACGGCGGAGACACCGACACCGGCGCCGGTGCCGCCTGCACACCGTACGCGGACTGACCGGGGTTCGGGGCACCGCCGTAGTTCGCGTGGTACTGCCGAGGCAGTCCCTGCTGGACCGGCTGCTGGGGGTGCTGTCCCTGGTGCTGCGGGGGCTGCTGGGGCTGCGGGGCCTGCTGCGGCGGACCCTGCGGCATCTGGCCCGGTTGTTGGGGGTACTGACCCTGCTGCGGTGGGCCCTGGGGGTACTGACCCTGCTGCGGCGGCCCCTGCTGCGGGTAGCCCTGCTGCGGTGGGTACTGTCCGGGAGCTGGCTGCGGCGGCTGGCCCTCGGGATGGTGACCCGGTCCTGACTGATTCGGCGGTTGAGTGCTCACAGCGCGCACGCTAGCGGCTTTGGCGCGCTCGAGCGAGGGGACACGATGGGCTGAGGTCCCCAGTGCCCGTGACAGGATCGTCTGGTGGACCGCCGAACTCTCGCCCAGCTGCTCTCCCCCGAAGGGTGGATGCTCCTTGCCCAGCTTCCCCCGTACGAGGAGAAGCAGGCCTTGCAGCTGGCCGAGGGGCTACGCGCCCGCGGCCTCGATCCGGACCTCGTCTCCGGTGCCCTCACGCAGAGTCGCCTGCGCACCAAGGCACGCGCGAAGTTCGGTGAGTTCGCCGACGAGATGCTGTTCACTGACGCCGGCCTGGAGCAGGCCACCCGGTTGGTGGTGGCCGCACGGCACGCCCGCCGGTACGCCGAGGCCGGCGTGAGCTACGTGGCCGACCTGGGGTGCGGTCTCGGTGGTGACGCGATGGCGATGGCCGGCCTTGGACTGCGAGTGCTGGCCCTCGAGCTGGAGGAGGAGACGGCGGCGCTCGCCACGGTGAACCTGCGCGCCTTCGACCAGGCACAGGTGCGCCTGGGAGATGCAGCGACGTTCGACCCGCACGCCGAGGGTGTGGATGCGGTGTTCGCGGACCCGGCGCGGCGCACCCGGTCCGGCACCCGGGTGTTCGACCCGCGGGCGTACTCGCCCGACCTGGACACGTTGCTGGGGCTGCGCACCCAGGTGCCGAATCTCGGCCTGAAGGTCGGTCCCGGCATCCCGTACACCGCACTCCCCTCCGAGACGCACGCGCAGTGGGTGAGCGTGGACGGCGCCGTGGTGGAGGCCGGTCTGTGGTTCGGCGCACTGGCCCCGGAGGGCCCAGGCCGCAGCGCCCTGCTGCTGGCCGGCGGGCAGGCGCACACCGTCGCCGCCCCCGGTGACGCCGATGCGCGCGCTGCTCAGGCTCCGGCCGGCGATCTCGGCGCCTACCTGTATGAGCCGGACGGTGCCGTGATCCGTTCGGGCCTGGTGGCGCGGGTGGCCGAGCAGCTCGAGGGCACCCTCGTGGACGAGTCGATCGCCTACATCACCACACCGACGCACCGGAGCACCCCGTTCGCCGTCGGATATCGGGTGCTGGACTCCTTCGACTTCGGTCTGAAGCGGCTGCGGGCCTACCTGCGCACCCGCAACGTGGGGCGACTGACCATCAAGAAGCGAGGCACCGCCGTCGTGCCGGACCAGCTGCGACAGCAGCTGGCCCTCCGCGGGGAGAACGAGGCGACCATCGTGCTCACCCGGTTGCGCGGAAAGCAGAGCGTGCTCGTAGTCGACCCGCTGTAACGGGCGACGCGAGGCCCTCGCGATGGAAAGATGACCGGGTGACGATCGACTTCTCCCCCTCCGCACGCTCCACGCTCGGCATCGAGTGGGAGCTCGCGCTGGTGGACACCGATACCGGGGACCTGCGTCAGGTGGCCCAGACGGTGCTGGACGCGGTGGCCCCGGCGGACGGGTCGCAGCACCCGACGATCCGCCAGGAGCTGCTGCTGAACACGGTGGAGATCGTCTCCGGAGTGTGCCGGACCGTGCCGGAGGCGATGGCAGACCTGGCTCGCAGTACCGCCCTGGTACGGGAGGTCGCCGACCCGCTCCGGGTGGAGCTGATGTGCGCGGGCACGCACCCGTTCGGGCACTGGGGCTCGCAGAAGGTCACCGACAAGGAGCGCTACGCCACCCTGATCGACCGCACCCAGTGGTGGGGGCGGCAGATGCTCATCTACGGGGTGCACGTGCACGTGGGGATCGAGAGCCGGGAGAAGGTGCTGCCCATCCTCGGGGCGCTGCTCTCGTACTACCCGCACCTGCTCTCCCTCTCGGCGTCGTCGCCGTTCTGGGACGGGCGGGACACCGGATACGCCTCCAACCGCGCGCTGCTTTTTCAACAGCTCCCGACGGCGGGGCTTCCGTTCACGACCGTGCGCACCTGGGCGGACCTCGAGCACTATGTGGACGACATGCTGCTCACCGGCGTGATCGACGACTTCGACGAGGTGCGATGGGACCTGCGTCCCTCACCGAAGTTCGGCACCCTGGAGATGCGCATCTGCGACGGCATCTCGAACGCGTTGGAGCTCTCCGCGGTGGCGGCGCTCACCCATTGCCTGGTGGAGAAGTTCTCCCGGATGATCGATGCCGGTGAGCCGCTGCCACAGATGCCGGCGTGGTTCCTGGCGGAGAACAAGTGGCGTTCGGCCCGGTACGGGATGGAGGCGATCATCATCCTGGACGAGGCGGGCAACGAGGAACTGGTGACCGACGCGCTCGAGGCCGTGCTCGCGGACCTGGCCCCGATCGCCGCGGACCTGGGCTGCGAGGTTGCGCTGGACGGGGTGCGGGAGATCATCCGCACCGGTGGGTCCGCGGCACGGCAACGGATGATCGCGGCGGCGTCGGCACCTGGCGACCTGGCGCCGGTGGTGGGGCACCTGGTGCGCGAGTTCCACGCCGGCCGCCCGCTGGACCCAGCCTGAACAGTAGTGTCGACGCAATGACGAGGAGCCGACGATGAGCGACGAGCGCGTGATCCTGACCGCGACCTTCACGGCCCGGCCGGGCGAAGCGGACCGGGTGGCCGACCTGATTCGCGAGTACGGGGAGTTCGTCCGGACCGAGCCGGGGAACGTGGTCTTCGACGTCTCACGGCTGCGAGAGGTGCCGGAGAAGTTCTTCGTCTACGAGATCTACCGCGACGAGGCCGTATTCCAGGCACACCTCGACACCGAGGAAGGGCGGGTGTTCAACGAGGACCTGACCCCGCTGATCGTGGAGCCGCACTCGGACCTGACGTTCCTCGTCGCGGTCTGACTGCTCAGGCTGGCGGCCAGGCCGCCGCGCGACAGATCCCGCGGAGGCTCCGGTCGGCAGCGGTAGTCCATGCCTCGAGGAGGCGGGCGAGGTCGTCCAGGTAGGGGCTGGTGCGGTCGAGGACCCTGGTTATGCCCTCTCTCCCGAGGTGGTGGTCGCCGCGACGGTGCGGGCGTGCTGGGCGGCACGGCGGCCGCCGCGGATGGCGAGGATGAACAGGATGATGAGCGCGATCAGGCCAAGAACCGGAGCCAACTCGAACCGCCCGGTGAGCGCGTAGAACGTGGTGCTCGCCAACCCGATCGGCGCTACCGCAGCGCCCAGCACCTTCTCCAGCGGAGTCCACAGGCCGGACGCGATGAACAGGGCCACGACGACCGCCAACGGTAGCAAGCCCATCGGAAAGAGTGAGAGCGCTCCGAGAATGAACAGTCCGATCGCGACCACGGGCGGCACCCAACGCCCCAGCAGCCGTTCCCGCCTTGAGGTGGCGACGGCCCCGGCTGGAGGGCTATCCGGCGCGGTGCTGATCCCGTGCCCGTTGTCTGTGGGCCGCTCCGCCAGAGCCGCCTCCGCGACCGCCCCCGGTGAGCCGAGCTCGCTCAGGATGCGGTTCACATCCTCCTCGGAGGCCCCGCTCCCCACCTCCGCGAGCGCAGCACCGATGTGCTCACGCACCGAGTCGAGAACCTCGGCGCGCGCTCGGCAGGGTCCATACCGTCGAGGAGGCGGGCGAGGTCGACCAGGTAGCGGGCGGTGCGGTCGGTGGTCATAGTCATGAGCTCTCTCCCGAGGGGGTGGTCGCCGCGACGGTGCGGGCGTGCCGGGCGGCGCGGCGGCCGCCGCGGATGGCGAGGACGATGAGGATGGCAATTGCTACCGGCAGCAGCACGAGCCCCGGAATCAGAACCCGGTCCGTTCCGGTGAGCACTCCGATCGTGGCCATCGGAAGCCCCACGGCGGGGACGATTGCGCCCAGCGCTTTCTCCGGGACTGTCCACAGACCGGAGAGGATCAGAAGTGCGATCAGCGCAGCCAACGGGAGCCATCCCGCAGGACTAATCGAGACAAGGCCGCCGAGAAAGAGCCCAATCGTCACGGTGGGTGGCACCCACCGCCGCATCAGTTGCTCCCGCCACGTACCACCGAATGCACCCGGCGTCGCAGGTCCACGAGACGTCGGTCCCGGCCGCTCCGCCAGCGCCGCCTCCGCGACCGCCCCCGGCGAGCCGAGCTCGGAGAGGATGCGGTTCACGTCTTCCTCGGTGGGCTCGTTCCCCACCTCCGCGAGCGCGGCATCGATGTGCTCGCGCACCGAGTCCAGCACCTCCGCCCGCTCGGCCGGCTCCAGGGCGGCGAGCAACCGGGCCAGGTCATCTTGATAGCGCTGCGTCCGTTCGATCGCAGGTGTCATCACGTCCCCTTCCCCACAGTGGTGTCCACGGCCGTGCGGAACGGTTCCCAAGCCCGCACGAACACGTCCAGGGCGCGTTCGCCGTCGGGTGTGACCGTGTAGTAGCGGCGGGGCGGCCCGGAGGTGGACTCCTGCCACCGGGTCTCCACCATGCCGGACTTCCGTAGCCGCGCGAGCAGCGGGTAGAGCGTGCCCTCCCCGCCCGCGAGCACACCGTCCTCGGTGAGCTGCCGAGCGATGTCCCGACCGTAGGAGGCGCCACCCCGCAGCGAGGCGAGCACGCAATACTCCAGCGCGCCGCGCCTCAGGTTCGTGAGGATGCTCTCCTCGCCAGGTACCATGCGCCACAAGGTACCTGGCTATGCCGCATACGGCAAGAGCGCTCGGCAGAGGACCCAATGCCGTCGGCGACGTCGTCGGTTGGGCATGACGTGGTTGGTGCGCACCCACGAAGTCACGCGAGATCGACGAACTCGGAGACGACCGCCACCCTTGGGCGCGCCCCTACCGCCTCAGCAGGCAGTCGCGGCCAGCCCTCGCACCTCGACCGGCAGGTTCCCGGGCGCCGACGCTTCCCCGGCCAGCACCGCCGCGACCGCCTGGAACGCCCCGGCCGTCCGCCCGAAGGCCGCTAGCCGCACGGGCGCATCGGTCCCGGTGAGCAGCCACGGCGCGTCCAGGGAGACCGCCACGTCGCCCGTCCCGCTGGGTGTGGCCGAGGTGATCAGCCGCACGCTGGTATCCGCCGGCTGCTCCAACGGCACCACCTGAAGGCCCTCGCCCTCCGCGGCATCCACGAACGCGTCCCAGTCGTCCGCGGTCCCACCGCGCACGTGGATCCGTGGACCCGCGAGCGGGCCCTCGCAGCTCCCCTGCACCACGGTCACCGCTGCCGCGCTCAGCGCTGCCGATGCCTCGCCTCCCGAGCTGGACTGCGCGAGCTCCACCGCGCCCACACGCTCGGCCTCGGCAGCCTGCCACTGCATCAGCGCGATCACGCGACCGGCCGCCTCGTTCACCCGCTCCCGCTCCAGCGACCCGTCCTGGAGCGCGGTCACGATCCCGTGGTGCGCGCCCGCCACATCGGTCGGGCCGAGCAGCAGGTCCGCCCCCGCCGCGAGCGCCTCCACCGCGATCTCGTCAGCCGTCCGGCTCTGCGTGAGCGCCCCCATGTCGAGCCCGTCGGTGATCGCCACCCCCGTGAAGCCCAGGTCCTCGCGCAGCACCCGGTATGCCTCCGCCGAGAGCGATGCGGGTACGCCCGGGTCCCACGCCTCCACCGCGATGTGGCCCATCATCACCGTCGGCGCCCCGGCGTCGATCCCTGCCTGGAACGGCACCAGGTCACGGTCGCTCAGTTGCGCCGTGCTCGCTTCCTGCACCGGGAGAGCCTCATGCGAGTCCACGGTGAGCGAGCCGTGCCCGGGGAAGTGCTTGATGCTGGAGATCACGGCCCCGTCGGCGAACCCCTGCACGGCGGCTTCCACCGCGCGGGCCGCGCGATCCGGGTCCCCGGCGGGTGCACGATCCCCGACGATCGGGTCGGCCGCGCCGATGGTCACGTCCGCCACGGGGGCGAAGTCGTAGTTGACCCCGGTGGCACGCAGCTCGGTGGCCATCGCCTCGGCGGCGGCACTCACCACCTCGGCGTCGTCCGCGGCGCCGGCGGCCATGAACGGCGGGAACGAGCTCCAGTCCCCGGCCTGAGCCGAGAGCCGCTGCACCCGTCCACCCTCGTTGTCCACCGAGACGATCGCCGGCCAGTCCCGGCCGAGCTCACGCTGCGCCTCCTGCACGGCCTCGGCCGTGTCGGCCACCTGCTCGGCGGAGCCCACGTTCGCCCCGAACACCACCACACCCGCGAGATGGTCACGGCTGAGCACGGCCGCCGCGTCGGCCGGGTCGGTGCCGGGGAACCGAGCCAGGATCACCTGCCCGGCCACCTCTTCGGGCGTCATCTCCGCGGCAATGTCGATCGCAGCGGCCACATCGTCCTCGGTGGGCCCCCAGGCGAGCGGTTCGGCGGTCGGGCTCGGCGTCGGGGTCAGCTCGGGAGGTTCGCTGGTCTCCTCGCCCGCCGTCGTCGTCTCCGACGGCGTGGGGTCCCCCTCCCCCGGCCCGTTCGGTGAGGTGCATGCCGCCAAGGCGAGCGCCCCGACGGCGGCCAGTGCGGTCAGGCGAGAACGTCGCCGTGACCTGCTGGTCGCCGTCGTCAGTCCCCTCATGCGGTCGCCAGGACCTGCGTGAGGGGCATCTGGGAGTCGATGGTGATCGCGAAGTCCGAGGGCGGCAGACCGGCTGTCACCACGGCCGAGCCGAGGGCGGCGATCATGGCGCCGTTGTCCGTGCAGTAGCGGATCGGGGGGATCCGCACCTCGATACCTGCGTCACCGAACCGTTCGGTAGCGAGCGAACGCAGCCGACTGTTCGCCGAGAAGCCGCCCCCGATCACCACGCACCGCACGTCGTGCTTGGCGCAGGCAGCGAGGGTCTTGGTGACCAGCACGTCGGCGACGGCCTCGGAGAAGGAGGCTGCGACGTCGGCGGCCGGCACCTCCTCGCCGCGATCGGTGAACCCCTCCACCACCCGTGCCACAGCGGTCTTCAGCCCGGAGAAGGAGAAGTTGTAGGCGTGTGCGGCGAGGTCTTTCGGCTTGGAGAGCCCGCGGGGAAAGGCAAACGCCTCTGGGTCACCTTGCTGGGCGAGCTTGTCCACGTGCGGGCCGCCCGGGTACGGCAGGCCGAGCAGGCGGCCCACCTTGTCGAAGGCCTCACCGGCGGCGTCGTCGAGGGTCTGACCGAGCTCGACCACGTCGGTGGCGATGTCGCGTACGTGCAACAGGCTCGAGTGCCCACCGGAGACCACGAGGCCGAGGAACTCTTCCGGGAACGGGCCATCCACGAGCACGTCCACGGCCACGTGCCCGAGGATGTGGTTCACCCCGTACAACGGCACGCCCAGGCCGAGCGCGAGGGACTTCGCCGCGGCCACCCCCACGGTGAGCGAACCGACCAGCCCCGGTCCGGAGGTCACCGCCACCGCATCGATATCGCCCAGGGTGAGTCCAGCCCGCTCGACGGCGGCCGTCAGGGTCGGGCCGAAGGCCTCCAGGTGCGCCCGGCTCGCCACCTCCGGCACGATCCCACCGAAGCGGGCGTGCTCATCCATCGACGAAGCGGTGACGTCGACCAGCAGCTCCTGTCCGCGGACCAGGGCGATCCCGGTCTCGTCACAGGAGGTCTCGATGCCCAGGACGATGGGGGCGTCATCATGCTCTGTTGCCATGTCCACCAAGCCTACGCCCGAGCACCCACCCACCCTCGCCGAACGCAACCTTGTGCGGCGTTCTAGCCGGCGGATGCCGCACCGGGTTGCGTTCGGCGACCTGCGGGAGGGAGTCAGCAGCCGGAGCTCAGTCGGTGGCGGGTTGCAGGCCCGTGGCGACCGGTCGGGCTTCGTCGGCCGACCACTGCGACCACGACCCGGTGTACAGGCGCGCCGGCACGCCGATCGCTGCCAGCGCGGCGACCTCGTGCGCCGCGGTCACCCCGGACCCGCAGTAGACGACCACATCGTCTGCCTCGGGCACACCGACGGAGGCGAACCGCTCGGTGAGCTGCTCGCTCGGCCGGAATCTGCGCTCCGCGTCCAGGTTCTCCGCCGTAGGTGCACTGACGGCACCGGGAATATGCCCGGCACGCGGGTCCACCGGCTCGGTCTCACCCGCGTAGCGCTCCCGGGCCCGGGCGTCCAGCAGGACGCCACGAGCGGGCGCGGATGCGGCGTCGCCGGCGTCCGCCACCGGCATGTGGTCCGCGGAAAGGGTCACGGTCCCGGGCTCGACCAGGACGTCCCCGTCCTCCAGGATGCCGCCGATCTCGCTCCATGCGTGCAGGCCACCGTCCAGGATCCGCACGTCCTCCAGCCCCGCCCAGCGCAGCAGCCACCAGGCACGCGCGGCGGACGTTCCCCCGGTGTCGTCGTAGACCACCACGGAGTCACCGTCGTCGATCCCCCACCGCCGGGCGGCCATCTGCAGATCGGCCAGGTCAGGCAGTGGGTGACGGCCTGCTTCCCCGGAGGGCGGACCGGCGAGGTCGCGGTCGAGGTCCACGAACTGTGCCCCCGGGATGTGCCCGGCGATGTAGAACTTGCGCCCGTCCGGCTCGGCGAGCGACCAGCGCACGTCGAGCACCACCAGGCGTTCAGGCCCAGCGAGTAGCTCGTGCAGCTCGGTCGCCGTAACCAGCACGCGGTGGCGCACGTCGAGATCAGCCATGCGGGTGTCCTCCTCGATCATCTCGGACCCGATCGGGCCGGGGCCCTGCCGCGTGCTCAACGGTAACCGCATCACCACCGCATCCGCGCCCTCGGGCTGGTAGTAGCCGCGGCGCACTCCCAGCGGGATGAACCCGAACCCGCGGTACAACGCCTGCGCGCCCTCGTCGTCGGCCCGCACCTCGAGAAAGAGGGCCTCAGCTCCGACGCAGCGCGCCTGCCCCACCAGTTCGGCGAGCATCCGGGCGGCATGTCCACGGCGACGATGACCAGGGGCCACACCGATCGTCATGATCGTCGCGTCCGGGCCGGTGGCAAGCCCGGCGTAGCCGACCAGCCGGCCCCCATCCGTGGCCGCCACGTAGTACCGGTCGGCCCGGCGGAGCTCGTCGTCGTAGATCGCCCGGCTCCAGGCGCCGCGGCCGAACAGCTCCGGCTCGAGCGCCATCACCGTGTCCAGGTCGGCGGGAGCGAGCGGCCGCAGGCTCAGCGCGCCCGGACGTGTCACGACGCTCGGCTGCTGCCTGCGCCCGGAGTCACGTGCACGTCGGGCCGGCGCAGGTAGAGCGCCTCGGTCGGCTGGTCGGCGCCCTGCCCCGCACGCTCGGCGGCCAATGCACCGAGGCGGACCGGGTCGACGGTGAGTGCCGCGCGGCGGAGGCGGTCCTCCTCGATCGCCTCCGGTGCGAGCACGTCGGGGTAGAGGGCCACGCCACGACCCACCACGGCACCAGCCGCCACGAGGTCATTGTGCTCGGCTGCCACCACGTCGGCGGACTCCACACCGGGGCCTGCCATCAGTTCCAGCCCTCCGACGGCAGATCGGCGGTATCGAGCCCAGTACACCTCCCGGCGGCGCGCGTCCGTGGCCACCAGCACCTCCTCGCCCGCCTGCTCGAGCGCCTCGTCGGCGATGGCGTCCAGCGAGCTCACTCCGTACGCCTCGATCCCACGCGCCAGGGCGAAGGTGCGCGCGGTCACCAGTCCCACGCGCAGCCCGGTGAACGGCGCCGGTCCGGTGCCCACCGCCACGGCCGTCACCTCATCGGGTGCCACTTCGGCCTCGGTGAGGCAGGCGACGATCATCGGGGTGAGCGTCTCCACGTGACGACGCGGGTCGGTGCTGCGGGCGGCGGCTAACGTGGCGCCGTCACGCAGCACCGCCACGGCCGCACCATCGGAGGTGTCCAGGCAGAGAGTGATCACGGGCGGTACTTTACGCGTGCGGCGCCAGCGCGCCGAGGTCCACCCCGGTCCACCGCTGCCCGACCGGGCGCAGTTGCACGCGGCGTGGCTGGTCCTCACCGGCCTCCGCCGCAGTTCCACCGCGAGGGCGCTCCAGGTGGATCTCGAGCCGGTCCTGCGCGAGCCCTTCGACCAGGCCGGCACCCCACTCGACCACGGTCACCGACTCCTCCAACGAGCTGTCCAGGTCGAGGGCGTCGACCTCCGCGATCGAGGTGAGCCGGTAGGCGTCCACGTGGATCAGACCGGGCCCGGCGCCGACCGGTTGGTGCTCGCGGGCGATGATGAACGTGGGTGAGGCGACTCGCCCGCGCACCCCGAGCCCGTCGCCGATGCCCTGAGTGAGCGTGGTCTTACCCGCGCCGAGGTCACCGGTGAGGATCACCAGGTCACCGGCCCGCAGCACACCGGCCAACTGTCGCCCGAACGCCGTGGTGGCCTCGGCATCGGTGAGCTGGAGGCTCACGCTGGTCTCCACCGTCATGCATCCTCTCCTCGGTACACCCGCGGCACCCGCGGGCCGATCTGCGTCACGATCTCGTAGCTGATCCCCCCGACGGCGTCCGCCCAGTCCTGCGCGGTCGGCTCGCCGTCAGAACCACTGCCGAACAGGACCGCCGTGTCGCCGGCCGCCACCGACAGGTCACGCACATCCAGCACGAACTGGTCCATGCACACCCGCCCGGCGATCCGCACCTGACGACCGGCCACCTGCACCGGGGCGACGTTGCTGGCCCGCCGGGGAATGCCGTCGGCGTACCCGAGGGGCACGGTGGCCAAGGTGGTCGGGTAGGACGTGGTGTAGGTGTGGCCGTAGGAGACGCCCTGGCCGGGTCCGGCATCCTTGACCACATGCAGGTCCGCCTCCAGGCGCATCGCCGGCACCAGGCCCACCTGCGGCGACGGATGTGTGAGGGGCATCGGGGAGAGCCCGTAGACGGCGATCCCCGGGCGGACCAGGTCGTAGTGCACCTTCGGCACGGCGATAGTGGCGGCCGAGTTGGCCAGGTGCCGCACCTCGAGGGCCGCACCCGCAGCCTCGGCCCGGCGCACGGCCTCGGCGAAGACGTCGAACTGCTCGAGCACGCTGGGGTGGTCCACCTCGTCGGCGCGAGCCAGGTGGGACCAGACACCGACCACCGAGACCACACCGTCGGCCTGGAGCTGCACGGCTCTGGTGAGCATCGCCGTCCAGTCCTCCAGGAAGGAGCCGCCACGAGCCAGTCCGGTGTCCACCTTCAGGTGCACCCGCGCGGTACGACCGGTGCTCCGGGCGGCGTCGGCGATCTCGGCCAGTGCCCACGGAGCCGGGGCGGAGATGTCGATACCCGCCTCGAGCACCTGAGCCAGAGGGGCACCGGGACCGTACAGCCAGGTGAGAACCGGCGCCGTGATCCCGGCGGCACGCAGCGCGAGCGCCTCGGGCACCTGAGCGGCACCGAGCCAGGTGGCGCCGCCGCGCAGCGCCGCTCGTGCGGCCGGCACCAGGCCATGCCCGTACGCATCCCCCTTGACGACGGCCATCACCTGAGCGGTCGGGGCGCGCTCGCGCAGCACGGTGACGTTGTCACGGATCGCGTCGAGATCGACGACGGCGCGTCCCGGGTAGTAGTTCACACGTCCCAGTCTGCCACCAGCGCCCCACCGGTGACGGCTCCACGCGTGGTGTCAGCGAGCGGTGAGCAGGTCCGCCACGGTGGCAGGCAGTGCCGCCACCAGGTCCGACGGCGTCACTGGCCCGCCCGGGTTCGCCGCCTGGGCGGCACGTCCGTGCACCAGCGCGGCCGCGGCGGCCAGCTCCGGGGCCGGGGCGTCACTGGTGGCCAGCAGAGCACCGAGGATCCCGGCGAGCACGTCACCGGAGCCGGCCGTGGCCAACCACGGCGGTCCGTCGGCCTGGCTCAGCAGAGGGAGATCATCAGGAGGAATCCCGTTCCCGCCATCAAATCCCGTTCCGGACGGCCGGACGCGGCTTCCACCGCCGGAACGGGAGTCGGATGCGTCCGGGGCCGCCACCAGGGTCACCGCCCCCTTGAGCAGCACGGTCGCACCGGTGACCTCGGCAGCGGTGCGCACCCATCGGGCCGGGTCGGACTCGATCGCGGCGCGATCAACCGGGTGACGACGAGCCCGGAGCAGCTCGGCCAGCTCTCCGGCATGCGGCGTGAGCACGGTGCGGCGGCGCCGGTTCACCTCGGGGTCGGTGGGCAGCGCTGCCAGCGCCCCGGCGTCCCACACCACGGCGGGCAGTGGCACGCCGGCCCGGACGGCTGCCTGATCGGCCGCCTCGATCTGCGCGACCACCCGTCCCCGGTCGCTCACGCCGGCGAGGCCAGGGCCCACCACGAGCGCCTGCACGCGGCCCGGCGCCGTCACCGCTTCCGGGTAGTGGTCCAGCACCCGGTCGGCTACCGCAGGCTCCTGCCCGAGGTAGCGGACCATGCCGCACCCGGTGCGCAACGCCGCACCAGTGGTGAGCACCGCTGCCCCCGGGTATCGCGCCGATCCCGCGACCACCCCGAGCACCCCACGGCTGTACTTGTGATCGGCCTGGCCGGGCACCGGCCACAGCCGGGCCACATCGCAGACCTCCAGCCGGGTCACCGCCGCAGCCTGAGCTGCGAACGCTGCCCCCAGACCCAGGTCGAGCACCTGCACGGATCCGGCCATCCCCGCTGCAGGCGGGAGCAGCAGTCCCGCCTTCATCGCGCCCATCGTCACCGTTCGGTCGGCGTGCAGCACCGGGCCGGCCACCGCACCGGAGTCGGCGCCCACCCCGCTCGGGGTGTCCACGGCGATCACCCGTTGCCCGCAGCGCACCTGGTCCAGACGCTCCACGACGGCAGCGCTCACCCCCCGCAGTCCGCCATGCACGCCGATGCCTGCCAAGGCGTCCACCCACACGTGCGAGCGCTCGGCCTCGGCAACCCAGGGGCCGCCGTCGGGACCCTCGGCAACGTCGACGATCCGCACGCCCCGTGCCCGCGCGTGGGCGAGCCCCTCGGCGTGTACCTCGACCCGTGCGAGTGCGACGGTCACCGTGATCCCGCGCTCGGCGAGCAGTGCCGCGGCGTGCAGCCCGTCTCCCCCGTTGTTCCCGCCGCCGACCAGCACCAGTACCCTGGCCGATCTCCGTGACACCCGCCGCTCGGTGAGCACCTGCCGCACGGCCGCCGCCACACCGCGGGCGGCCCAAAGCATCAACGGCACACCGGCCGCGAGCGCCGGCGCCTCGGCCGCGCGGACCTCCTCTGCCCCGTATCCGCGGATCATGCGCTCACCCCTCGGCGATGGCCACCGCGGAGGCGATCCCGGCGTCGTGGGAGATGGACAGGTGCCAGGAGCGGACGCCGCGTGCCTCGGCGGCAGCGAGCACCGTGCCGGACAGGTCGACGATGGGTGCGCCGCCGACCACCCGGTGCACGGTCGCGTCCTGCCAGCTCATCCCGCCGGGAGCACCGAGTGCTTTCGCGATCGCCTCTTTCGCGGCGAACCGGGCCGCGAGCGACGCCGGTGCCAGCTCCCGCTCGGCGGGGGTGAACAACCGCTCGCGCAGACCCGCAGCCCGCTCGAGGGTGCTGGTGAACCGGTCGACGTCCACCACGTCGATCCCGACGCCCACAATCACGCGATCACATCGCTACTCGACGGTGACGGACTTGGCCAGGTTGCGCGGCTGGTCCACGTCGAGCCCCTTCGCGGTGGCGAGCGCGGCGGCGAAGATCTGCAGGGGTACCACGGTCACCAACGGTGCCAGCAGGGTCGGGGTCCGCGGCACCCGGAAGACGACGTCGGCGAACGGCTCCACGTCGGTGTCCCCGTCCTCGGCGATCACCAGGGTGCGGGCACCGCGGGCACGAATCTCCTGAATGTTGGAGATCACCTTCGCGTGCAGTGCGTCCCGGCCGCGCGGCGAAGGGACGATCACGAACACCGGCTGCCCCGGCTCGATCAAGGCGATCGGGCCGTGCTTGAGCTCACCGGCGGCGAACCCTTCGGCGTGGATGTATGCGAGCTCCTTGAGCTTGAGCGCACCTTCCAGGGCGACTGGGAAGCCCACGTGGCGGCCGAGGAAGAGGACGGTGCG
The DNA here is from genome assembly GCF_900105765.1 of Ruania alba. Lineage (NCBI taxonomy): Bacteria > Bacillati > Actinomycetota > Actinomycetes > Micrococcales > Ruaniaceae > Ruania > Ruania alba. The sequence goes on along the minus strand of NZ_FNTX01000001.1, from coordinate 334,163 downwards.
CTCGTCCTTCATCTCTGCCGCGATGGTCTGCACCTGCTCCTCGGCGTCCACCACTCGCTTGACCTTGTCCGGCATCTGCCGCAACTGTTCGAGCGTCTCGCGGATCTCGTCGGGGAACTTGTTCCCACGCAGCTGGGCGAGGTAGAGCCCGAGCAGGTAGCAGGCGGTGATCTGGGCGAGGAACGCCTTCGTCGAGGCGACCGCGACCTCGGGGCCGGCGTGGGTGTACAGCACCGCGTCGGACTCGCGGGCGATCGTGGACCCGTGGGTGTTCACGATCGCGAGGACCTTCGCCCCCTGCTCGCGGGCATGCCGGATGGCCATGATGGTGTCCATCGTCTCCCCGGACTGGGAGACCGCGACCACCAGCGTCTTCTCGCTCACCACCGGGTCGCGGTATCTGAATTCGTGGGCGAGTTCCACTTCCACTGGGATCCGGCACCAGTGCTCGATCGCGTACTTGGCCACGTGCCCCACGTAGGAGGCGGTCCCGCACGCGATCACCACGATCTTGTCGATCGAACGCATCACGGACTCGGGGATACGCATCTCGTCCAGCATCAGCTGGCCCTCGGCGTCGACGCGGCCGAGCAGCGTGTCCGCCACCGCCTGCGGCTGGTCGTGGATCTCCTTCTCCATGAAGGTCGCGAAACCGCCCTTGACGGCGGCATCCGCGTCCCAGTCCACGGTGAATCGGCGCGGCTCCACCCGACCACCGTCGACGTCGGTGACCACCACGTCGTCGGCGGTGATGGTGACGATCTGGTCCTGTCCCATCTCCATCGCTTCGCGGGTGGAGGCGATGAACGCGGAGACGTCGCTGCCGAGGAAGTTCTCCCCCTCACCGAGGCCGATCACCAGCGGCGAGTTGCGGCGTGCCGCGACGACGGTTCCCGGGGAGTCGACGTGCAGGGCGAGCAGCGTGAAGGCGCCCTCCAGGCGACCCACCGTGGAGCGCATCGCCTCGGTGAGGTTGCCGATGTCGTCGTAGGCGCGAGCGAGCAGGTGGGCGACCACCTCGGTGTCGGTCTCGGACACGAAGGTGACACCGGCGGCGGTGAGCTCGTTCTTCAGCGCGTGGAAGTTCTCGATGATGCCGTTATGGATGACGGCGATCCGCCCCTCTCCCGCCAGGTGCGGGTGGGCGTTGACGTCCGTGGGGGCGCCGTGGGTCGCCCAGCGAGTGTGGCCGATCGCTGCCGTACCCTCGGGCAGGTTCCGCTGCTCCAGTTCGCCCACCAGATTGGTCAGCTTGCCCGCCTTCTTCGCCGAGGCGAGCCCTTCCGGTGTCGCGACTGCCACCCCGGCCGAGTCGTAGCCGCGGTACTCGAGTCGACCGAGCCCCTCCATGACCACGTCGAGGGGACGGGAGCTGGGCACCTTGGCCCCGACATATCCGACGATTCCACACATACGGGTTAGCGTAACTGCCGAGTACGCAGATCGCGGCCGAGAGTGGAAGAGTAGGCGTGTGGCGACATCTGACCTTGCTCTGGCGACCGGCTCAACGACCGTGAGCCCGTACGTGGAGTTCGACCGCGCGGCCTGGAGCCGGCTGTCCGCGTCCACCCCACTCCCGCTGACCGCGGACGATGTGGAGCGCCTGCGCGGGTTGGGCGATCCGATCGACCTCGCCGAGGTGGACACCGCCTACCGCCCGCTCTCTCGTCTACTCACCCTGTACGTGGCCGCCTCGCAGCGCCTGCGTGCCACGACCTCGACCTTCCTGGGCGAGCGGGCGCACCGGACGCCGTTCGTGATCGGCATCGCGGGATCGGTGGCGGTGGGCAAGTCGACGGCGGCCCGGGTGCTGCGCGAACTGCTGCGGCGCTGGCCGGAGACTCCGCGGGTGGAGCTGGTGACCACGGACGGCTTCCTGCATCCCAACGCGGAGCTGCAGCGGCGTGGCCTGATGGAGCGCAAGGGGTTCCCGGAGTCCTACGACAGGCGCGCGCTCCTGGAGTTCCTCACCCAGGTGAAGGCGGGAGCAGAACGGGTGACGGCGCCGGTGTACTCCCACCTCACCTACGACATCGTGCCTGATGCCACGGTGGAGGTGCGCTCGCCCGAGGTACTGATCGTGGAGGGTCTGAACGTGCTCGCCCCGGCACGGGTGACGGCGGACGGGGAGGCAAGCCTCGCCGTCAGCGACTTCTTCGACTTCTCCATCTATATCGATGCCGCCACCGACCACGTGAAGCAGTGGTACGTGGACCGCTTCCTCGACCTGCGGCAGACCGCGTTCGCGGACGAACGCTCCTATTTCCACCGCTATGCCGGGCTCGACGACGACGCCGCACGGGAACGCGCGATGCAGATCTGGGAGTCGATCAACGAACCCAACCTGGTGGAGAACGTGCTCCCCACCCGCGGACGGGCCACCCTGGTGCTGACCAAGGACGCCGACCACCGGTTGAGCCGCTTCGGGCTCCGGAAGATCTGAGCGGTGGCTGAACTCCCGCCGAGAACCACCGTCGCCCACGCGCCGTGCGGTTCGGTGAGTGGTGTGGTGCGATCCCTGCCCGACGGCGTCAGCTCGCTCGCGTTCCGCGGCATCCCGTACGCGGCAGCACCGGTGGGTGTGCACCGGTTCGCTGCGCCCGTTCCGCACGAAGGGTGGGACGGGGTGCGGGATGCGCTCCGGAACGGGCCCACGCCGAGTCTCGGACCCGCCGGTGACGGCCACTCGGTCCCGGAGCCGGTGGTCGCGGGGCGGAGACCCTCAACCTCAACGTGTTCACCCCGGACCTCACCGCGCAGCTACCCGTGTATGTCTGGGTGCACGGTGGAAGCTACGTGGGCGGGTCGCCCGGTGGACCCTGGTTCGACGGCGCGGCGTTCAACGCCGACGGGGTGGTCGTGGTGACGATCACCTACCGGCTCGGGTTCGAGGGGTACGGCCACGTACCGGGTGCACCGTCCAACCGGGCGTTGCGGGACATGATGGCGGCTCTGGCGTGGGTCCAGCAGAACATCGGCGCCTTCGGCGGCGATCCCGATCGAGTGACGCTGGGCGGGCAGAGCGCCGGTGGAGGCGCCGTCCTGGCGTTGCTCGGTGCTCCGGCCGCTCGAGGGCTGTTCCACGCGGCGGTGTGTCACTCCGCACCACTGCCGGACATCGATCCGGCCACGGCCGAGCGGACCGGCGTCGAGCTCGCGCGGGCGTGCGGGGTGGAGCACACCGTGTATGGGTGGCAGGACGTTCCTCGGGCAGAGATCGTGGCCGCTGAGCGGTCGCTGGACGCCGCAGACCTGTTCTCGGCGGTCGGTGACCTGTATCGAATCCTCTCCCGCCGGGAACCAGTCACGGCCTTCGGTCCGGTGCTGGACGGCGACCTGCTTCCCGACGACAGTTCCGCCATGCTCCGAGCCGGGGCCCACGTCCCGTTGCTGCTCGGCACCACGAGTCATGAGTTCAACCGGCTCACGCAGCCCCTCGCTCGCTATCTCGCTCGCGGTGTGGGGGCAGCGGTGCTGATGGGGATGGGTGTGCCACCGGCCCTGGCCAGGGCCTATCCGCGGGCGCACCCGGAGATGACCCCGGCCGAACTGCTCGGCCAGGCGATCAGCGACCGCGTCTTCCGGATCCCGGCCGTACACGTGGCCATGGATCGCAGCACCAGCGCACACGCAGGCGATCACGCCGACACCTGGCTGTGGGACTTCAGGTGGCTCTCCCCGGTCACCGAGCGTGCCGTGCACTGCCTGGACCTGCCGTTCGCGTGGCACGTGCTGGGAACCGACCGGGTCGCCCGGATCGCGGGCGACGCACCGCCCGCGGAATTGGCCCACGACATGCACGCGGCCATCGCCGGGTTCGTCCGCACCCACCGGGCCGATTGGCCCGCATACGTGCCGGACGCTCCCGTGGCTCAGGTCTGGGACGCCCCGAGCTGGACCGGGCGTGATCCGTACCGGTTCGAGCGGATCGCGACCGGGGTGCTGAACGAGGCTTGAACCGCTGCGGATCAGTGACGCGGCTCAAGCGCCTGAGGGTCCTCTGACTCCTCACGCTGATGCACCACCTCGTGCATCTGCTCGATCGGGTCGATCCCCCGACGGCGCAACACCAGTCGCACCACACCATCCACCAAGACCCCCATCACCACACCGAGAACGACGCCCGCGCCAACTCCGAGCAGAGGGTTCGCATGCAACGCGGCACCGGCGCTCGCTCCCAGACCGATCGAGTACCCCGACCACATCACCGCCGCGATCGCCGCAACCACAACGAAACGCCGATAGGGATACCCCACGGCACCCGCGGTCATGTTCACGGCGACGCGTCCGATCGGGATGTACCTGGCCGCGAGGATGAAGACCGCACCACGTTTGGCCAGGGCGCGCTCAGCCCAGGCCAGTGTCTTCTGACCGCGCCGTGAGCGGAAGATCCGGAAGCTATGGATCGGCAGCTTCGTCCCGATCGCGTACGCGATGTTGTCACCGAGAAAGGCACCTGCCGCCGCGACCAGGCCGATCCACCACAGGTTCGGGGCCTCGTGGGAGATCGCCAGACTGGTCAACGCGATCACCAGGGATTCACTGGGAACAGGCGGGAAGAACCCGTCGATCACACACCCGGCGAAGAGCACGAGCAGCACCCACGGCGAGGCCGCCATAGCCAGCACTGGCTCCTGGATTGCTTCGAACACGAACGCTCCTCGTTCTCGGACCGGGACGGTCCACGCTACGCAGCCGCAGGCGTCTCGTCATCCGGGGACTCCCTGAATCATCCCCGATTCCTGAACCGGCTGTCGTCCACCCGTGGTTCGATCTCACGTCCGGTCACCGCGCATCGCCGCCATGGCCGCCATCGCCGCCATCGCCGCCATCGAGCATCACGACACCAATCATGCCGGTCACTGGCACCACGAATCGCCGCTCCCTCATCACCACTGCGAACGCTCATCCGGTGGTGGAATGCAACAAGGGCCACCTGGCGTCGCCCCTGGTGTGAGGGGCGGCCTGGTGGCCCTTGTTGGAATGGGTGTCCGGCGGTGTCCTACTCTCCCACACCCTCGCGGGTGCAGTACCATCGGCGCTGAGGGGCTTAGCTTCCGGGTTCGGAATGGGACCGGGCGTTTCCCGCCTCGCTATGGCCGCCGTAACTCTATGGAGATATTCACACACCGGTGGGTGTGTGTTCCGCGGTGTCACCCCGGGGCGACCCCCGTGTGTTGGGGGTCGGGGGTGTGCCGGTATCTCGGGAACCGCACAGTGGACGCGCACAATAATTCTTTGACTTGTGTTGTGGTAAGTCATCGGCATATTAGTACCGGTCAGCTTCACACCTTTCAGTGCTTCCACGTCCGGCCTATCAACCCAGTGGTCTAGCTGGGAGCCTCTCACACCTCGAGGGTGTATGGAAATCTCATCTTGAAGCAGGCTTCCCACTTAGATGCTTTCAGCGGTTATCCCTTCCCAACGTAGCTAACCAGCCGTGCTCCTGGCGGAACAACTGGCACACCAGAGGTTAGTCCGTCCCGGTCCTCTCGTACTAGGGACAGCCCTTCTCAAATTTCCAACGCGCGCAGCGGATAGGGACCGAACTGTCTCACGACGTTCTGAACCCAGCTCGCGTACCGCTTTAATGGGCGAACAGCCCAACCCTTGGGACCAACTCCAGCCCCAGGATGCGACGAGCCGACATCGAGGTGCCAAACCATGCCGTCGATATGGACTCTTGGGCAGGATCAGCCTGTTATCCCCGGGGTACCTTTTATCCGTTGAGCGACGGCGCTTCCACGAGCCACCGTCGGGTCACTAGTTCCGACTTTCGTCCCTGCTCGACATGTACGTCTCACAGTCAAGCTCCCTTGTGTACTTACACTCGCCACCTGATTGCCAACCAGGCTGAGGGAACCTTTGAGCGCCTCCGTTACTTTTTAGGAGGCAACCGCCCCAGTTAAACTACCCACCAGGCACTGTCCCTGATCCGGATCACGGACCGAGGTTAGGAATCCAGAACGACCAGAGTGGTATTTCAACGTTGACTCCACACACGCTGGCGCGTGCGCTTCATAGTCTCCCACCTATCCTACACAAGCCGTACCGAACACCAATACCAAGCTATAGTAAAGGTCCCGGGGTCTTTCCGTCCTGCTGCGCGTAACGAGCATCTTTACTCGTAGTGCAATTTCGCCGAGTTCGCGGTTGAGACAGCAGAGAAGTCGTTACGCCATTCGTGCAGGTCGGAACTTACCCGACAAGGAATTTCGCTACCTTAGGATGGTTATAGTTACCACCGCCGTTTACTGGGGCTTAAATTCTGAGCTTCGCTCCCGAAGGAACTAACCCGTCCTCTTAACCTTCCAGCACTGGGCAGGCGTCAGTCCGTATACATCGTCTTGCGACTTCGCACGGACCTGTGTTTTTGATAAACAGTCGCTTCTCTCTGGTCTCTGCGGCCATCAACGCATCCCCACCGCAAAGGGTGGATCACGCATCAGGCCCCCCTTCTCCCGAAGTTACGGGGGCATTTTGCCGAGTTCCTTAACCACGATTCACTCGATCGCCTTAGTATTCTCTACCTGACCACCTGAGTCGGTTTAGGGTACGGGCGGCTAGAACCTCGCGCCGAGGTTTTTCTAGGCAGCATAGGATCACCCAATCATCCAGCATTCGCTGTCACCATCAGTTCTCAGGCTATATGAGGTACGGATTTGCCTATACCTCGCCCTACAACCTTGGACGTGCCAAGCCATAAGACACGCTGGGCTACCTTCCTGCGTCACCCCTGTTAATACGCTTACCTACTACCGGTTCGGGTCACGCGCTACGCTCCCACGTTCCCCGAAGGGACTCTAGGAAGTTTCGGGCGTTTAGCATCACCGGGCTCGGTATGGGCGGTTCTTCGCCGGTAGCAGAATATCAACTGCTTGTCCATCGACTACGCCTGTCGGCCTCGCCTTAGGTCCCGACTTACCCAGGGCGGATTAACCTGGCCCTGGAACCCTTGGTCATTCGGCGGACGGGTTTCTCACCCGTCTTTCGCTACTCATGCCTGCATTCTCACTCGTGTGGCGTCCACGGCTGGATCACTCCGCCGCTTCACTCCCCACACGACGCTCCCCTACCCATCCACACACCTGGACCCACCCCACAAGGAGGCAAGCCAAGTAAATGCGTGAATGCCACAGCTTCGGCGGTATGCTTGAGCCCCGCTACATTGTCGGCGCAGAATCACTTGACCAGTGAGCTATTACGCACTCTTTCAAGGGTGGCTGCTTCTAAGCCAACCTCCTGGTTGTCTGTGCAACTCCACATCCTTTCCCACTTAGCATACGCTTAGGGGCCTTAGCTGGTGGTCTGGGCTGTTTCCCTCTCGACTACGAAGCTTATCCCCGCAGTCTCACTGCCACGCTCTCACTTACCGGCATTCGGAGTTTGGTTGACGTCAGTAACCTGGTGAGGCCCATCAGCCATCCAGTAGCTCTACCTCCGGTAAGAAACACGTGACGCTGCACCTAAATGCATTTCGGGGAGAACCAGCTATCACGAAGTTTGATTGGCCTTTCACCCCTATCCACAGCTCATCCCCCAGTTTTCAACCTAGGTGGGTTCGGTCCTCCACGCGGTCTTACCCGCGCTTCAACCTGGCCATGGATAGATCACTTCGCTTCGGGTCTAGAGCACGCGACTCAATCGCCCTATTCGGACTCGCTTTCGCTACGGCTTCCCCACACGGGTTAACCTCGCCACGTACCGCTAACTCGCAGGCTCATTCTTCAAAAGGCACGCTGTCACCCCTGCTAAGGAGGCTCCAACGGATTGTAAGCATTCGGTTTCAGGTACTATTTCACTCCCCTCCCGGGGTACTTTTCACCTTTCCCTCACGGTACTTGTCCGCTATCGGTCACCAGGTAGTATTTAGGCTTACCAAGTGGTCTTGGCAGATTCACACGGGATTTCTCGGGCCCCGTGCTACTTGGGATACTCATCAAGAGGCCACGCAATTTCGCCTACGGGAGTCACACCCTCTATGCTGGACCATTCAAGATCCTTCGACTATCACGCGACTTTTTTACTCTTTGCCAGCTCGGCAGAACCAGCCAACGAGTCCCACAACCCCACAAGTGCAACGCCTGCCGGCTATCACACACCCATGGTTTGGCCTCATCCGATTTCGCTCGCCACTACTCTCGGAATATCTTTTCCTGTGGGTACTGAGATGTTTCACTTCCCCACGTTCCCTCCACACACCCTATGTGTTCAGGTGCAGGTAACCGGGCATGACCCCGGCCGGGTTTCCCCATTCGGAAATCCTCGGATCAAAGTTCGTTTGCCAACTCCCCGAGGCTTATCGCAAGCTACTACGTCCTTCTTCGGCTCCTGGTGCCAAGGCATCCACCGAATGCTCTTAAAAACTTGACCACAAAAAATCAAAGATGCTCGCGTCCACTGTGCAGTTCTCAAGCTACCGACGATCCCCACCACCGACCAACCAACAGATCAGCCAAGCGCATGGGCCCGCATCAAGACCACCAACCCCAACGGGTTCGTTGCCTCAGACACCCAACAGTGTGTTCGCACCCACCAGCACCGCCCCAACCCAGCCCCCACACAGGAGAACCAGACCAGAACAAGCCAGCAAGAGACGTGATTGATGTTCCACCCATGAGCACCACCCCCAGAACACTCGCCCGGGGCATGGCCACTGCCCACCCACACCACCCACACACGGCGGATGACACAGATGAGAGTTGCTCCTTAGAAAGGAGGTGATCCAGCCGCACCTTCCGGTACGGCTACCTTGTTACGACTTCGTCCCAATCGCCAATCCCACCTTCGACAGCTCCCCCCACAAGGGTTGGGCCACCGGCTTCGGGTGTTACCGACTTTCATGACGTGACGGGCGGTGTGTACAAGGCCCGAGAACGTATTCACCGCAGCGTTGCTGATCTGCGATTACTAGCGACTCCGACTTCATGGGGTCGAGTTGCAGACCCCAATCCGAACTGAGACCGGCTTTATGGGATTCGCTCCACCTTACGGTATCGCAGCCCTTTGTACCGGCCATTGTAGCATGCGTGAAGCCCAAGACATAAGGGGCATGATGATTTGACGTCATCCCCACCTTCCTCCGAGTTGACCCCGGCAGTCTCCTATGAGTCCCCACCATTACGTGCTGGCAACATAGGACGAGGGTTGCGCTCGTTGCGGGACTTAACCCAACATCTCACGACACGAGCTGACGACAACCATGCACCACCTGTATACGAGTGTCCAAAGAGCCCCACATCTCTGCAGGGTTCTCGTATATGTCAAGCCTTGGTAAGGTTCTTCGCGTTGCATCGAATTAATCCGCATGCTCCGCCGCTTGTGCGGGCCCCCGTCAATTCCTTTGAGTTTTAGCCTTGCGGCCGTACTCCCCAGGCGGGGCACTTAATGCGTTAGCTGCGGCACGGAATCCGTGGAATGGATCCCACACCTAGTGCCCAACGTTTACGGCATGGACTACCAGGGTATCTAATCCTGTTCGCTCCCCATGCTTTCGCTCCTCAGCGTCAGTAGTGGCCCAGAGACCTGCCTTCGCCATCGGTGTTCCTCCTGATATCTGCGCATTCCACCGCTACACCAGGAATTCCAGTCTCCCCTACCACACTCTAGTCTGCCCGTACCCACTGCAGGCGCGAGGTTGAGCCTCGCGTTTTCACAGCAGACGCGACAAACCGCCTACGAGCTCTTTACGCCCAATAATTCCGGACAACGCTTGCGCCCTACGTATTACCGCGGCTGCTGGCACGTAGTTAGCCGGCGCTTCTTCTGCAGGTACCGTCACCCGAAAGCTTCTTCCCTACTGAAAGAGGTTTACAACCCGAAGGCCGTCATCCCTCACGCGGCGTCGCTGCATCAGGCTTTCGCCCATTGTGCAATATTCCCCACTGCTGCCTCCCGTAGGAGTCTGGGCCGTGTCTCAGTCCCAGTGTGGCCGGTCACCCTCTCAGGCCGGCTACCCGTCGTCGTCTTGGTAGGCCATCACCCCACCAACAAACTGATAGGCCGCGAGCCCATCCCTCACCAAAAAATCTTTCCAAACCCCACCATGCGGCAGGACCTGAATATCCAGTATTAGACGCCGTTTCCAGCGCTTATCCCAGAGAAAGGGGCAGGTTACTCACGTGTTACTCACCCGTTCGCCACTAATCCACGGTGCAAGCACCGCTTCATCGTTCGACTTGCATGTGTTAAGCACGCCGCCAGCGTTCGTCCTGAGCCAGGATCAAACTCTCCGTAAAAAGCTGAAACAGCACCCCCAACCCAAAAGGCCAGAAGCACCAACAACCATACGAAAAAAATCCCAGCCAGGCGCACACCCCCAACGAGGCAGGAGCGCACACCCAACCAATAAAAAACTGGCATCAATCACTTACAAACACACTGTTGAGTTCTCAAACAACGAACGCGCACCGCGAACACCCTTATCACAGGGCCCTCTCCGGGGCTACCGTTCCTCGGCTGGCCTACTCTACCGGACTTGACGTCCGGACTCCAGTTGGCCGGTCTACATCTTCTCACACTTCTGCAGGAAGAATCTCGACCCGAGTCTGCCCTGTGGGGATCGGCCACCGAGTCGGTGTCCGCTCCTCCCTCACTGGGGCAACGAGTGGATACATTACGCATCCCTGGGGGGTGGGTCAAATCTTGTGAGCCGAGTTCGACGTGGCGCCCTCCGCGGCACGTCGCGCAGGGCCACGACGACGAGTTTCCGTTGCAATCGCGCGCTTCGCGGTACCCGATGCTGAGCCCAGCGGGCGGCTTCAGGAAGGGGGTAATCGGCCAGTGGCGCCACGTTCGGCCGCGTGATGTGGTTCAGCACACAGTCGCGGTCGACGTGGCGGGCGCCACATCCGGAGCACGCGCAGCTCGACCATCGGAACGGGCCCGGGGAGGCGCCTCGCGTCTGTTGACTCAATGGGCGGCCGAGACGAGACCCCACCACCCGGCCACGAGACGGTGGCGACATGGTCGTCTCGCCGGCAGAGGCGCCGCGTTCGGTCCCCGCTATCCCTGGCGTGGAACGCCCGGGAACGACGAATGCGCCCCCGGAGCAACGCGGGGGCGCATTCGTCGGAATCTCATGTCGGGCTCACCCCACGGATCAGTCCAGCGCGAGCTCCCTGCTCACTACGTCACTGAGCTGGCGAGCTTCCTGGTCAGCCTGGTCCTGGGTGGCCGCCTCGACCATCACCCGAACCAGCGGCTCGGTGCCGGACGGGCGCAGCAGGACGCGACCGCTTCCTCCCAGGCGCGCCTCAGCACTCTCGACGGCCGCCGTGACCGTCGGGTCAGTCGTGACGCGCGCCTTGTCGACTCCTCGTACGTTCACCAGCACCTGGGGCAGCCGCGTCATCACCGAGGCGAGCGAGGCCAGAGTCCGCCCAGTCTGAGCGGCCCGCGCGGCGAGGTGTAGCGCGGTCAGCACACCATCCCCCGTCGTCGCATGCTTGGCGAGAATGATGTGTCCGGACTGCTCCCCGCCGAGGGAGTAGCCACCCTGGCGCATCTTCTCCAAGACGTACCGGTCCCCTACCCCGGTGCGCACGACTTCGATCCCCGCCTCCCGCATCGCCAGCGTCAGGCCGAGATTGCTCATCACCGTCACCACCAGCGTGCTGTCAGCGAGTGCGTCGGCCTCGTTCATCGCCACAGCGAGGATCCCCATGATCTGGTCACCGTCGATCAGGTTCCCCGTGTGGTCCACTGCCAAACATCGGTCGGCATCGCCGTCGAAGGCCACACCGAAGTCGGCCTCGGACGCGACCGTCACGGCTTGCAGCTGTTCCGGGTGGGTCGATCCACACTTTTCGTTGATGTTGCGTCCGTCCGGCGAAGCGTTGATCACCACCACGTCAGCACCCGCCGCACGGAGCGCGGCCGGCCCCACGTCGCTGGCAGCGCCGTTCGCACAGTCGACGGCGATCCGGAGACCGGACAGGTCAGAGTCGATGCTGCCGAGGAGGTGCTCCACGTAGGCATCTCCGGCCGATCCGCGATTCATGCTGACATGTCCAACATCGGCGCCGATCGGCAGCTCCCACTCGGCGTCGAGCTGTGCTTCGATCGCGTCCTCGATCGCGTCGTCGAGCTTCACGCCGCCACGGGCGAAGAACTTGATGCCGTTGTCGGGCATCGCGTTGTGCGAAGCCGAGATCATCACGGCGAGGTCGACATCGTCCGCGCCGGTCAGATGCGCCACGGCCGGGGTGGGGATCACACCGAGATCCTCGGTGTCCACGCCGGCGCTCGCCAGGCCCGCGATCACAGCGGCCGAGAGGAACTGGCCCGACACCCGCGGATCACGTCCCACGATGGCCCGCGGCCGGTGCCCATCGAACAACCCCTTCTCCGCCACCACATGGGCGGCCGCCGTTCCCAGGCGCAGGGCAAGGGACGCCGTCACCTCTCGATTGGCAAGTCCTCGCACACCATCGGTCCCGAATAGTCGAGCCACCAGTGGCCCCTCTCTCTTCTCATCGCCTGCACAGCACAGGTGATACGCGTTCGGCCCCGAGCAACCACGCGTGGTTGCTCGGGGCCGATGGGTAGCGCGTCAGCGCTTGGAGTACTGCGGCGCCTTCCGGGCCTTCTTCAGACCGGCCTTCTTGCGCTCGGTCGCTCGCGCGTCACGGGTCAGGTAGCCCGCCCGCTTGAGCGCTGCACGGTTGGACTCGGTGTCGATCTCGTTCAGCGCTCGGGCGATCGCCAGACGGAGCGCGCCGGCCTGGCCGGAGACGCCCCCGCCATCGATCCGTGCGACGACGTCGAAGCGACCCTCGAGGTCGAGCAGGGTGAACGGCGAGTTCACCAGCTGCTGGTGGAGCTTGTTGGGGAAGTACTCCTCCAACGTGCGCCCGTTGACCTTCCAGGTGCCGGTGCCGGGCACGAGGCGTGCGCGGGCAATGGCTTCCTTCCGGCGGCCCAGGGCCTGTCCGGGGGCAGTCAGGGAACTACCGCCACCGGTGGCCGGTGCGGTGCTCTCGGAGGTGTAGGTGCTCAGGGCGTCGCCCTCGAGCTCATCGATCTCGGCAGTGGTCTCGGACACGGTTCTCCTCAGTTCAGTGTTCGCGTCAGTCCGCCGCGTTACTGCGCGACCTGGGTGATCTCGAAGGCCTCGGGCTTCTGGGCACCGTGCGGGTGCTCAGAACCGGCGTAGACCTTGAGCTTGCGCAACTGGGCCCGGCCCAGACGCGTCTTGGGGATCATTCCCCGGATCGCCTTCTCCACGGCACGCTCGGGGTGCTTCTCGAGGAGCTCGACGTAGTTGGTCGCCTTGAGGCCGCCCGGGTAGCCGGAGTGCCGGTAGGCGATCTTCTGCTCCCGCTTCGCGCCGGTCAGCGCGACCTTGTCCGCATTCACGACGATGACGAAGTCGCCACCGTCCGCGTGCGGCGCGAAGGTGGGCTTGTGCTTACCACGCAACAAGGTGGCAACGTGGCTCGCCAGTCGCCCGAGCACCACGTCGGTAGCGTCGATGACGTACCAGGTGGGCTCGGTGTCGCCGGGCTTGGGGGTGTACGTACGCACGGTCGTAGCCTTCGTTTCTCTGCTGGTCTGCGGGGGCCGTCCCTCGTCTGCGCGGTGTGCGCGCGAGAGTCATCGACCCCTCTGGTCACTTCTACGGTGGTGAGCGTCTGCGGAAGTACCGGGTGCGGTGAGTGGGAGGCACCGACCAGCGAGCATAGACGCACAACGACTCATAAGAGTACTGTGCGCCGACCGCAGCGGTCAAAGCGTAGAGCCCTGCTCCCCACGCGATCTGCGTCACTCCCCAGCCGGCGCACCTGCTCATCGTGCGGAGGGAGCACGCGCGTGCCAGTCTGGACAGATGAGCACGATCGACGGCGGGGCCCAGGGTCCGGAACCCGACTCCAACCAGTTGCCTCAGGAGGACACGCTGCTCGATCGAGGCGTCGACGACATCCTCGACGAGGGCTACTCGCCACCGGATCGACCGCACAACCACCGGTGGGGCGAGACCAGCAGGGAAGAGATCGAGGGCGAGCCGCTCGAGGAGCGCCTCGCGCAGGAGGAGCCGGACGATTCCAGCGCGCCGTCCGTCTCCCGGCAACCGGACCGGGCAGGTCGTCTTGAAGCAGGAGCCGATGTCGATGCGAGGGACGTCGGCATAGCGGGTGGCGGTGCAGGCGCTGAGGAGGCGGCCATGCATATCACCTCCGACGTCGACCGGCCATACATCGAGGACGACCCCTCCTAGCCGCGGACCCGTGACAGCGTGGGAGTCCTGCCACTCACGTCGGTGGGAGGGTGCGCACCGATCGAGCCGTACGAGCCCGCTCGGCGAGCCGGGCGTCGTCGGGATATCGCACCTCCTCCAGGGCGAGCCCGCGCGCAGGCGCGACGCCGACGGCCGAATCCCGTACCCCGGCGCGTAAGACCTCTGCAGGCCACGAGACCTCACGTCTGCCCTCCCCGACGGCGAGGCTCGCCCCGACCAGGGCACGCACCATGGAATGGCAGAAAGCATCCGCACGCACGTGTGCGACCGCCAGGTCGTGCTCATCGCGGGACCACCGGAAATCCAGGAGGGTGCGGATCGTGGTCGCCCCTTCCCGGGGACGACAGTAGGCGGCGAAGTCGTGCTCGCCGAGGAGCAGTTGCGCAGCGAGGTCCATGGCGGACACGTCGAGCGTCCTCCGGTGCCAGGTCACCCAGGCACGGGTGAGCGGATCGCGGTGCTGGGCGTCGTCGGCGATCCGGTAGGCGTAGCGGCGCCAGATCGCCGAGAAGCGGGCATCGAACCCGTCTGGTGCGCGCTCGGCGTGACGCACCACGATGTCCCTCGGCAGGACGGCCGCGAGCCGATGCACCAGGGCGACCCCGGGCGTGCGGTCACTACGCCCCGGCGCTGCAGCCCATGCCTGCTCGGGCAGATCCACGTGGACCACCTGGCCACGTGCGTGCACCCCCGCGTCAGTACGCCCCGCCACGGTGAGGCGCACCGACGGCAACCGCAGTACCCGCGCCATCCCGGCGGCGAGCTCGCCTTCGACCGTGCGACGTCCAGGCTGGGCGGCCCATCCGGAGAACTCCGTCCCGTCGTATCCAAGGTCGAGCCGGATGCGGATCGTGGGTGTGTTCACGTGTTCGGGCACTGTCCCAGTCCATCACATCCGTTCGCGCCAGTGGCGTACAGTGCCACCGTGCACGAGACTCCCGCCACGCTCGCCGTCGACTGCGGCGGTGGTGGTATCAAGGCGTCCGTGCTCGACGCGGCCGGCACCATGCACGCGCAGCCGGTACGCACAGCGACGCCCTACCCACTGCCTCCGGAACGTCTGCTCGCAGTGATCGCCGATCTCGCCGACCAGTTGCCTCCGGCCGGCCGGGTGACAGTGGGGATGCCCGGGATGATCCGGCACGGTGTGGTCGTCACCACGCCGCACTACATCACCAAGTCAGGTCCCCGCACACGCGTGCTGCCTGACCTGGTGGCAGCCTGGTCCGGCTTCGATATGCGTGCGGCCCTGTCCCAGCGCCTCGAACGACCGGCGATGGTCCTCAACGATGCCGAGGTGCACGGAGCCGGCGTCATCGCCGGTGCCGGCCTGGAGCTGACACTCACTTTCGGTACCGGACTCGGCAATGCGCTGTTCGACGGCGGTGTGCTCGCCCCGCACCAGGAGCTCTCCCAGGGCCCGGTCCGGTGGGGGCTGACCTACGACGAGTACATCGGCGAGCACGAGCGCCTACGGCTCGGGGACGCCATGTGGTCGCGACGGATCCGGCGCGTGGTGGAAGCTCTGCGGCCGGTCTATCTCTGGGACCGGCTGTACCTGGGCGGCGGTAACTCGCGACGCGTGGTGCCCGCTGTGCTCGAACGCCTCGGTGACGATGTGGTGGTCGTGCCGAACAGTGCAGGCATCATCGGCGGGGTCCGCGTCTGGTCGCTACCGAGCTGAGGATCACTGCTGCACGGCGCGCACGAAGGACCGCGTCAGTCGGGCGAAGACCTGTGGCTGATCGGCGGTGATGATGTGCCCGGCACGCCGCACCCGCACCAGGCGGCCCACGCGGGCGGCCGCGACGAAGCGTCGCTCCTCCAGCCGGAAATGGTCCCACGTGCCATTCACCACCCAGACGGGCACCCTCAGGCGGGCCAGGTCCGCCAAGGGATCGACCGCGTGCATCGCACGTAGCGCGGGACCCATGACGTCCAGGGCCACACCGCCGTCAGACGCCTCACGGGCTCCCTCGGCGCCGAGGGCCCACCGACTCATCACCTGGTGCAATCTCATCCCGTGATCGGGAAGGTGTGCGATGAGGCCCGCCACAGCCTCGTACCCGGAAAGCGGCACACCTCGTGGTCGCGTGCTGCACGCGGCAGCGAGAACGCCCTGGACCGGGAATGACGTTCGTGCCGCCCAGTGCAACGCCAGGTACCCGCCCAAT
This sequence comes from Ruania alba, assembly GCF_900105765.1. Classification (NCBI taxonomy): domain Bacteria; kingdom Bacillati; phylum Actinomycetota; class Actinomycetes; order Micrococcales; family Ruaniaceae; genus Ruania; species Ruania alba. The sequence continues at coordinate 317,750 of NZ_FNTX01000001.1, read as the reverse complement.
GACAGCCCGACCACCAGCACCGGACCACCGGCCCGGCGGGCGGTCTCATCGAGCACGGACTCGCAGGCGGCCAGACTGAACGTCTCGCCCATCCGCTGTCCGTGTCCGGGGAGATCGACCGCGATGGAGGCAACTCCGGCGCCGCGGAGCTCGTGCGCGACCCGGCGCCACATGGTGCGTGAGCTGCGGATCCCGTGCACGAGCAGCACCGTGGTGGACATCTGTGCACTGTAACCACTGGGGACGGCGAAGGGCCCGTCCGGGAGGTCATCCCGGGACGGGCCCTTCGTCAGGTGTGCACACCGTTCGGGTCTGCGGCACCTGGTGTCCTCACATGGAGGACGGTCTTACTTGGAGTCCTCGGACTCCGCGGCGTCGCCGTCGGTCGACTCGGCCTCGACCTCATCGCTGGACTCGGCCGCGGCGTCGTCGGTGACTTCCTCGGTCTCCTCGACCTGGTCCGCGGTGTCCTCCGACTCCACGACCGTCTCCTCGGCCGCGGCGCTCTCCTTGACCGCGCGCTTGGCAGCGGCCTCGGCTTCGGCAACCGTGGCCTGCTTCGGGCTCACCGGCTCCATGACGAGCTCGATCACAGCCATCGGAGCATTGTCGCCCTTGCGCGGGGCAACCTTGGTGATCCGGGTATAGCCACCCTGGCGCTCAGCCATGGCGGGGGCGATCTCCGCGAACAGCACGTGGACGATGTCCTTGCGGGAGAGGACTGCGTGCACCTGGCGGCGAGCGTGCAGGTCACCACGCTTGGCCTTGGTGATGAGGCGCTCCGCCAGCGGCCGGAGGCGCTTGGCGCGCGCTTCGGTCGTGGTGATGCTCTGGTGCTCGAACAGGGACTGCGCCATGTTGGCCAGGATCAGCCGCTCGTGCGCCGGTCCGCCACCGAGGCGAGGACCCTTCGTGGGCTTAGGCATGATGTTTCCTCAGTTTCTTGTGATGGGCCGCGCGGCTCAGTTGTAGGCGTCGAAGTCGTCGCCGTCGTCGTACGCGCTGGCCACGAGCGTCGGGTCGAAGTCAGCGGGGCTGTCCTTGAGGGACAGTCCGAGACCCACCAGCTTCTCCTTCACCTCGGTGATCGACTTCGCACCGAAGTTGCGGATGTCGAGCAGGTCCGCCTCGCTGCGAGCCACGAGCTCGCCCACGGTGTGAATGCCTTCACGCTTGAGGCAGTTGTAGGACCGGATGGTCAGGTCCAGCTGCTCGATCGGCAGCGCGAGATCCTCCGCCAGGGCCGAGTCGGTCGGTGACGGACCGATCTCGATCCCCTCGGCCTCGACGTTCAGCTCACGAGCGAGACCGAAGAGCTCGACCAGCGTCTTGCCCGCCGAGGCAAGCGCGTCGCGCGGGTCGATAGAACGCTTGGTCTCCACATCCACGATCAACTTGTCGAAGTCGGTGCGCTGCTCGACACGGGTGGCCTCGACCTTGTAGGTCACCTTCAGCACCGGCGAGTAGATCGAGTCCACCGGGATCCGGCCGATCTCCGCGTCATAGGCCTTGTTCTGCGCCGCCGAGACGTATCCGCGGCCACGCTCCACGGTCAGCTCGATCTCGAGCTTGCCCTTGGCGTTGATGGTGGCGATGTGCAGATCGGGGTTGTGCACCTCAACACCCGCCGGCGGGGTGATGTCAGCGGCGGTCACCGTACCCGGGCCTTGCTTGCGCAGGTACATCACGACCGGCTCGTCGTTCTCCGAGGAGACGACGATGTTCTTGATGTTGAGGATGATCTCGGTCACGTCCTCCTTCACCCCGGCGATGGTGGAGAACTCGTGCAGCACGCCGTCAATGCGGATGCTGGTCACGGCCGCGCCAGGGATGGAGGAGAGCAGGGTCCGCCGCAGCGAGTTGCCGAGCGTGTACCCGAAGCCGGGCTCGAGGGGCTCGATGACGAAGCGCGAGCGGTACTCGTCGACGACATCCTCGGTGAGCGTGGGGCGCTGTGCAATGAGCACGGGTGTGTCCTTTCAGCAGGCGTCCGCTATATGACGCCGTGCGCAAACCCCTCGCCCATCGGTCCGGACGAGGGGGTCCTGCTGCGAGTGTGGAGCCGTCAGGCTCAGACGCGCCGGCGCTTCGGCGGGCGGCACCCGTTGTGCGCCTGCGGCGTCACATCCTGGATGGAGCCGACCTCCAGGCCGGTGGCCTGCAGCGACCGGATTGCGGTCTCACGACCGGAACCCGGGCCCTTGACGAACACGTCGACCTTCTTCATTCCGTGCTCCTGCGCCTTGCGCGCAGCAGCCTCGGCGGCGAGCTGAGCCGCGAACGGGGTCGACTTGCGCGACCCCTTGAAGCCCACCTGGCCGGAGGAAGCCCAGGAGATCACGGCGCCGGACGGGTCCGTGATGGAGACGATGGTGTTGTTGAACGTGGACTTGATGTAGGCGTTTCCTGCGGAGACGTTCTTCTTCTCCTTGCGGCGCGGCTTGCGCGCGGCGGTCGCCTGGCGAGTCTTGGGAGGCATGTGGTGTTCTCTCTTCTTCGGTGAGGTCGTCGGTCCGGATCAGCCCGTGTGCCGAGGCTGGTCGACGGACTACTTAGCGACCGGCCTTCTTCTTGCCGGCGACGGTCCGCTTGGGACCCTTGCGGGAACGCGCATTGGTCTTGGTCCGCTGCCCGTGCACGGGGAGACCACGACGGTGCCGCAGGCCCTGGTAGCACCCGATCTCGACCTTGCGACGGATGTCGGCGGCGATCTCGCGCCGCAAGTCACCCTCGAGCTTGTAGGTGCCGTCAAGGAAGTCACGCAACGCGACGACCTCGTTGTCGTTCAGATCCTTCACCCGAAGGTCCGGGCTCAGGCCGGTCGCCTTCAGGGCCTCAGCGGCGCGGGTACGCCCGACACCGAAGATGTAGGTAAGTGCCACCTCGAGCCGCTTGTCGCGGGGGAGGTCGACACCGACGATTCGTGCCATTCGTTCTCACTCCTGTGAGTCGCGGAGGTCTTCCGCACCACCACCCCGGTTCTCCCGGGCCCCGGCCTCCGACCGGGGGTGAGCCGCCATACCTGGCGGTCGATGATGCGCTTGGTACGTCCTGGATGGACGCGGGTGAGTTGATTCAGCCCTGACGCTGCTTGTGGCGCAGGTTGGTGCAGATCACACGCACGGTCCCGTTTCGACGGATGACCTTGCAGCTGTCGCAGATCTTCTTGACGCTCGGCTTGACCTTCATGGGGAGTTCCTTTGCCGCGCGCGACCGACGGTCACCCGGTAGACCGGGTGAGACGGGCCTCGCCGACGTGCTCGGAGGGCTATTACTTGTAGCGGTAGACGATGCGGCCGCGGGACAGGTCGTACGGGCTCAACTCGACCACCACCCGGTCCTCCGGAAGGATCCGAATGTAGTGCTGACGCATCTTGCCCGAAATGTGAGCGAGAACCTTGTGACCGTTGCTGAGCTCCACGCGGAACATCGCGTTCGGCAAAGCCTCGATCACGCTGCCCTCGATCTCGATGACACCGTCCTTCTTACCCATGTCCTCCGCTAACTGCAGTGCTGTTCTGACCGACGCCTCCGCCCCACTCCCCCAGGCACGCCACCACCGACCGCACCAGCACAGACGCTGGTGCTCTCGTGTGACATGAGCCGAAGGCAGATGCGAGTGACAGAGCACGCCCAACGGCTCATCGTACGGCATGGACACGTCACGCGAAAGTTCGGGCCGCTGCTGGCCAGTGCGGCCTCGGTCACACTGAAGCCGCCAGGCCGACGTTTCCTCATTCGGGCCGCTTGTGACTCTCGACCGGAGGGAGGGCTCCGGTCTCGCGCCCGAGAAGTCCAAGGTAATGACCGTGACGCACCGCCTCGACACGGTTGTGCACGCCCAGGGTGACATAGATGGCCCGGAGATGGCTCTTCACCGTGTTCACCGAGACATACAGGAGCGCCGCGATCGCCTCCACGGACAGTCCGGCATCCAGAGCGCTCAGCACCTGTCGCTCCCGGTCGGTGAACGTCACCGAGGCCGCGGGCGCTGGGAAGAACGGCGGCCGATCCCCGACCCCCGCCGCGGACAAAGCGCTCTGGATGCGAGGGTTCCCCTGGGCGATCTGCTCCAGGTCCGCCGCCGGCACTGAAGCGAACGGTCGGTACAGGTCGTGCAGCGTGGAGACCGTCACGGCAAGCTGGAGCGTCGCGATCGCACGTTCGAGACGCCCGAGCCGATACAAGGCACTGGCACGCACCAAGAGGAGTTCGAGGGCCCCGCGCGGAAACGTGGCCATCCATTGTTCGGCGTCCGCCGTGAGGCGCACGGCACGTTCGAGTTCTCCCCCGTAGAGCGCTACTCGCGCCGCAGGCACGCCGGTCGACCGCAGGGCGCGACACGGCGTGGTGACCAGAGTCCGGCACTCATCGACCCTACCGAGGGCGAGCAGGACGTCGACCATGGCGGAGAACACGACCATGGCTGCGAGGTTCGGCCGGTCGAGCTCGCTGAGCGTCGCCCACCGGTCCGCGAGGGCGGCGACGGCAGCCGCGCGGGTCTGCGAAGCGCGCATCTGTCGTGTCATCCCCATCACCTCCGCAAGGGTGACCAGCTCGGGGATCGGGCACCCAGACACATCGACCGGGGCCGGCGGATCGGTCGCAGCATCGTCGGCTTCCATAAACCAGCGCACCAGTGCCAGTGCGGTGGCGGCCTCCGCCGTCGGGTCCTCTTCTGGTCCGGGGATTCCAGCGAGACCGCACCACCGTTGTGCGGTCCTGCGCTGCCCCAGCATCGCGCACCCGAGTGCGTGGCACGCCGCAGCGGTGCGGCAGTCCGCGGGGCGAGCGAGGTCCTGTGCGACCCGGAACGCATCGGCGAACACGGCGCATGCGCCGATCAGGTCGACGGCGAGCAGGCGACTCATTCCCCACCGCACCAGCAGTACCGGAATGCGGGCCGCGACCGTCGGGGCGAGTCCACGGTGCGGCACGTGCGACTCGCTCTCGGCACCGGAGACATACTCGTGGAGAATCGCCAGCCGAGCGTCCTCGCGCCAGCGCGTTCCCGGAAGCCCTTGCAGGGCAGCGGTCGCGACGACCGGGTCGTCAATCAGCGCCATCCAGGAATCGAGCAGAATGTGCTCCGTCAGTGCGATGTCGGCTGCCCTGGTGGCGTGGTGCAGGGCACTGGCCGGAGTACCGTCGCGCTGGGCCAGCAGTGCAAGGCGTCGGTGCACGGTACGCGCCCACGAGGGGTTCGTCTCGGTGATGAACGCGGCCGCAGCCCTACGGACAACCTTCGGCACCTGGCCGTCCGGTGCGAGCACACCCGCGTCGGCCAGCTGGTGAAGCACTGTTCCGGGGTCCTGACCGGCATCAAGACACACCCGGAGCGACCGGGCGTCCAGGTGGTCGGCGAGGCAGAGGGACATCAATGTGTGTGAGTAATGGGCTGCTTCGCCGGACTGCAGGACGGACGCGAGGTATCGCTCGATCAGTGGCTCGGAATCCTGCTCACCGGCTTGCAGGCGCAGTCGGATCACAGCTGGCCAACCCCCGGTGTCCGTTGCCAGCTGTCGCGCCTCCTCCGCTCCCATCACGACCCCAAGCGCACGGGCCAGGTGCGCCACGTCCGGACCGTCCAGGGCGAGCTGCTCGGGACCGATGACGACGCCGTCAGGCAATCGGGAGACGAGGTCCTCGATCGGTTCGGACATGCGAGAGAGCAGCATCACGTGCACGCCTACGCCCGACTGGGCAAACCGAACGATCTCCTCATCGAATCGTCGGTCGACGAGCCGGTGGTATCCGCTCACGATGAGGACAATGCGGCCACCACGCTGAGCGAGTGCGGCCGCCGTCACGGCGCCCAGTGCCTCACCAGTGAGCTCGGGTCCCACCTCAATACCGAGCGACTGCACCCGTTCTCGCACCGTTTGCCACAAGCGACGCCGGCTTCCCGTGCTCGGCACCGGGATCCAGATGGGCACCGTTTCCGTGCCGAGGTTGCGGATCCGCCACGTGGCGAATCCAGCCTTGCCCCAGCCGCGCGGCGCGCGCAGCACGGTCACTGCGGGCAGCTCCGCGACCAGATCGCTGGCCGCTGCCGGCGGGACGAACGCCGGCGTCACACGGGGCTGGGCGGCACTAGTCCCCCTGGTGACCATCCGTCACGCCCGGTGCCGCAGGGTGGCCAGGGCTCCCGCCCGGCTCGCGACCCCGAGCTTGCGATAGACGGTGCGCAGGTGGGTCTTGACGGTGTTGGTCGACATGCCCAGCGCCTCAGCGATCCCTACCGGGCCGGCGTGCTCCCGCAGTGCCATCAGCACCTCGCTCTCACGAGCAGTCAGCGTGTGGGTGCGCCCGTGTGCCACTGGCTCGGGATCGGTACGTTCCTCCGGACGTGGCCACAACGCCAGGATCTCGAGATCGTCGTCCGCCAGCGCTCTGAACGTGTACCGACGCATCAGCACGAACGGGCGCCGCTGACCGGTCTGGCGCGCGATGGTGACCGCGGAACGAAACGGCTCCTTGGCAAGGCCACGCTGCCCCAGTGCATCGTGCGCACCCGCCAGGAGCACCTGGCACTCCATCGCCGTCCGCTGAGTGAGGCGATTCGAGCGCAGCAGCTCCGTCGCGATCCGAAGGACGTCGTCGTAGGAGTGCTCCCGCATCGCCAACTTCATCAGCGCCACACGGACGAGGCGCTGAGGCTCCACGCGAGCTGCCACCTGCCGGGCGACCTGCCCCATGCCTGCAACGAGCAATGCCTCGATGAGCGCGTCGGTGAGCAATGCCTCGGTGCGAGAGCCACGACGGATGTATCGCAGCGCCGCCCGAAGCTCGTTCGTCCTCGTGACCAGGTCGTCCTTGTTGCCGGTCAGCACCGCGTGGTGCACGCGGACGAACACGCTCAACGCCCAGAGTTCGTCGCGGTGCCGACCCTCGGGAATCGCGTGAACCGCTGCGGTGGCATCTGGGGACGCCGCATCCACCAACGCGAGCGCACGAGCCACCGCTGCGACGATGCGGACGAAGTCGGGAGCATCATCGGCCGCGGAGCGGTTGAGACGCTCCCGAACCTCCGGATCGTCCAGCCAGCGCAGCGCAGACGCTGGTTCACCCTGCACGGCGTGGACCAAGGCCAGACCGACGGTTCCCAGGTCGGCAACCCCGGCGCTGCCGTGGTCGATCATGCCCACAGCACGCGCTTGTGCGAAGGCGTAGAGCGCGAGGTCGAGCTCGCCCTGCAACATACTCGTCAAACCCCACTGCAGCAGCACGAGCAGCACGTCCTCCCCCGCTCGCGTGAGGCGTTCGTGGTGGGCCGCCATTTCCGCCTGCAGCGTCGGGGATTCGATCGCCCGCCAGCGATCGTTCGTACCGCGGGCGGGTCGCACCCCGTCGAGATGGTCGACGGCGACCCGCACTCGGGGGTTGCCGGTCACCATGGTTTCTGGAAACTGCCGGGCGGCCGCGATGAGCGCGAGTGGGTCCTCCACCACGAGCTGGACCCAATGCTGGTCCACGACCTCCAACGCGGTCTCCCACTCGCGCGCCTGCACCGCGTGATAGAGCACCCGGGTGGGTCGTTGCTTCCCCTCCCATAGGTGCACCAGGGCACGGTGTACCTCCGCCTCTACCTCGGGCCGACTGTCTCGCAGCACCCGCAGCACCGCCGTCCGGATCGCCGGAGCGAAAGAAAACATCGACCCGTTCACCGTGCGACGTTCGGAGAGTAGGCCCGCCGCAAGCACATTCCGCAGCATCCGCGCGGTATTGCCTTCCGGGACGATCTCGCGTGCCATCTCAAGGTCGAACTCGTCCGGAACTGCGGTCCGGAGCAGGAACGAACGCATCTTCTCGAACCGCAGATCGCGCACCATCGTGGCGATGTAGTTCTCCACCAACTCGTGATCGACAGCGTCCGACCTGTCGCTGCCCGCTGACCGGACCAGCCCGGCGCGGATGGCGGACGGCCACCCCGCGAGATCCACGGCGAGCTGTTGTGCTCGGTCCATCGTCAACCCCACGCCAAGGCGGCTCGCGAGGCGATGGACTGACGCTCCGCTCAATCGCAGCTCCTGGGGACCGATCACGGCGGAGTCGACCGTCAGCGAACCGACCGTCTCGATCTCACGCAGAGTCCGTCCAGCCACGGCGAGGTAGAACGCCTCGTTCTGCCGCAGCAGGTTCACCAACGCGTCATCGATGGCCTCGGGATCGTCGTGAAGCCCAGCCTCGTGCATGTCGTCAATGATCACGAGCACGGGTTCGCGGCGTGTGCCGAGCACCCGAGTCACGGCGATCTCGGCACCGTCAGCGGTCACATCCGGTGCGGAGACCAGGCCATTCGCGACCATCGCGGCAGCGACCTCGGCCCAGAATCCGTCGACCTGGTTGCTCGCCGTGGTCAACGAGACGTAGAGGGCTGGTGGCAGCCCGTCGGACGACTCCAGCCATCGCGCCAGCAGACTGGTCTTACCGTATCCGCGAGGGCCTCGGACGACTGTGAGCGGGTGGCACGCGGTCAGCATCGCCAACACGTCGTCCGAGAACTCCGAGTCACTAGGCAGACGCGGCATACCTCGTGGACGGCGCGACTCGTGTACTGCCAACGAATCGTCACCCCCTCCGAGGCACACGGAGCAGCAACCACCGAGGGTGCTGCGATGCCGTCGCTACCTGCAAGGGAGGCGCCGGTCCGAACCTGATGGTAACATCCGGGCCCCAGCGTACCGATGGTGCCCGTGGGGGCGGCCGCTCACGACTCAGTCGAGCGGAGCGGGCGCAAGCCCATGTGGCGCAAGGCCAGCGGATCCACCGTCACGAGCCGTGAGCACCCAGAGACCCTCGGCGTGAACCGCAACCGAGTGCTCCACGTGCGCCGCACGCGAACCGTCGACAGTGACGACGGTCCAGTCGTCGTCGAGCACCCGGGTCTCGCCCGTTCCGGCCGCGATCATGGGCTCGATGGCCACGCAGAGGCCGGGTCGGATCTTCGGGCCGCGATGGCCGGAGCGGTAGTTCAACACATCGGGCGGTTGGTGCATCGCGGTGCCGATCCCGTGTCCGACGTACTCGCGCACGATCCCGTAGCCGGGTTCAGCGGAGTCCACTGACGCTTCAACGGCGTCTCCGACCACGCCGAGCCGACCTCCGCCTGCAAGAGCGGCGATGCCCGCCCAGAGTGCGGACTCCGTGGCGGCGATGAGCGCACGATCGGACGGGGCTCCCTCACCGACCACGGCGGTGAAGGCGGCGTCACCGTGCCAGCCGTCGATGACGGCACCGGCGTCCACCGACACCACATCCCCGTCGGCGAGCACGCGGTCACCGGGGATCCCGTGCACGACCTCGTCGTTGACGGAGACACAGATGACACCAGGGAACCCGTGGTACCCGAGAAAGTTGGACCCGGCACCCGCCTCTTCCAGGACCGTTGCCGCGACGTCGTTGAGCGCACGGGTGCGCACCCCTGGTGCGATGGCCGCCCGGACGGCGTCGTGGATGTCAGCGACGACGAGGCCGGCCCGCCGCATCACCTTGATGTGCTCGCGTGACTTCAGCTCCACGCGCCTCTGCCCGAACATCGCAGGCAGAGCCTCAGGCCAGTGCCGTAGTGAGCCGTTCAGTGACGTCGTCGACCTGTCCCATCCCGTCCACCTGAACGAGCAGACCGCGGTCGGTGTAGACGTCGACGAGCGGAGCGGTCTGCTCCGCGTATACCTCGAGACGGCGGCGGATCACAGACTCGGTGTCATCCGCGCGTCCCTGCTCCTCGGCGCGCTTGAGCAACCGTGCTACCACCTCGTCGGTGTCCGCCGTCAGTTCCACCACATGCGTGAGCCCGCGCCCCTGCGCGGCCAGCATCTGGTCGAGCTCGGCGACCTGGGCGGCCGTGCGCGGGTAGCCATCTAGGAGGAACCCCTCGGCCGCATCCGGCTCCGCGAGCCGCGCCTCGACCATCTGGTTGGTGACCTCGTCCGGAACGTACTCACCCGCGTTCATGTACTTCTGGGCCAGCTGGCCCAGCTCGGTGCCGTCAGCGACGTTCTTGCGGAAGATGTCGCCGGTGGAGATCGCCGGCACCCCGAGCTGCTCCGCGAGCCGGGCGGCCTGGGTACCCTTCCCTGCTCCCGGAGGTCCGAGGAGGATCAGGCGTGCGCTCGTCATCTCAGGAACCCTTCGTAGTGCCGTTGCTGCAACTGGGAGTCGATCTGCTTGACCGTCTCCAGACCCACACTCACCAGGATCAGCAGCGAAGTACCCCCGAACGGGATGGTCGTGCTGATCCCCATCAGCTTGAACGCGATCGTGGGTATCAGTGCCACGATCGCCAGGTAGATGGACCCAGCCGTGGTGATGCGGGTGATCACGTAGTGGAGGTACTCGGCGGTCGGACGTCCGGCCCGGATACCGGGGATGAAGCCGCCGTAGCGTTTCATGTTGTCTGCGACCTCGTCCGGGTTGAACGTGATCGAGGTGTAGAAGTGAGCGAAGAAGACGATCAGGACCACGTAAACAGCGATGTAGATGTTCTGACCGGGGTCTGCCAGGTTCAGGCTCACCCACTGCACCCACGGCGTGGTCTGGTCGTCCACGAACTGCGCTGCAAGCACCGGTAGCGCCATCAACGAAGACGCGAAGATCACCGGGATCACGCCCGACATGTTGATCTTGATCGGGATGTACGTGCTCGAACCGCCGTACATCCGCCGGCCCACCATGCGCTTGGCGTACTGCACCGGGATCCGCCGCTGAGACTGCTCCACGAAGACGATGAGTCCGATCACCAGCAGGGAGATCGCGACGAAGATTGCGAGCTTGATCCAGCCGTTGTCCGCAAGCTGGATCTGTCGGAACGCCGAGGGGAAGCTGGAGGCGATGGAGGTGAAGATCAGCAGCGACATGCCGTTGCCGACGCCACGTTCGGTGATCAACTCGCCCATCCACATGACAAGTCCGGTACCGGCCGTCATCGTGAGGATCATCAGCAGGATCGTCACCACGGAGTCGTCGGTGAGGATGTCCAGATTGCAGTCGGTGTACAGATTGCCGCTGCGCGCCACCGTGATGATCGTGGTGGCCTGCAGGATCGCGAGCCCGATCGTCAGGTAGCGGGTGTACTGCGTGAGTACCGCGGTGCCGGACTGTCCCTCCTTGTGCAGGTCCTCGAACCTCGGGATCACCACGCGCAGGAGCTGGGTGATGATGCTCGCCGTGATGTAGGGCATCACTCCGAGCGCAAAGACCGACAGTTGCAGCAGCGCGCCACCACTGAACAGGTTCACGAGGCCGAGCATGCTGTTGTCCGTACCCGGCTCAAGGCACGCACGCACGTTGACGTAGTCCACACCGGGAGTCGGGACGAACGACCCGAACCGGAAGATGGCCATGATCCCGAGCGTGAAGAGCAGCTTCCGCCGCAGATCCGGCGTACGGAACGCGCGGACGAATGCGCTGAGCAATGGTCCTCCTGGGAGGGATCAGTGGGTGGCTCGGTCGGCGGGGCCGCCGTTGCACACGGATGAAAGGTACCGGAGGTCTACGTTACGGCATCGAGTCGGCTCCGGGACGATCGGTGACTCGCGCGGCCGTTTCGGCCGCTACATCCCCGGATACGAGTCGCGGCGGCGCGGGATCGCTCCCGCGCCGCCGCGTGCATCGTCTCTGCAGCCTCAGGCCTGCTCGACACTGCCACCGGCAGCGACGATCTTCTCCTTCGCGGAGGCTGAGACAGCGTCCACGGTGACCTCGAGCTTGACGCTGACGTCACCGGTTCCGAGAACCTTCACCGGATGTCCGTCGCGCACAGCGCCCTTCGACACCAGGTCCGCAACGGTCACGGCGCCGCCCGCGGGATAGAGGTCCGCGAGCTTGGCCAGGTTGACGACCTGGTACTCGGTGCGGAACGGATTCTTGAATCCGCGCAGCTTCGGCAACCGCATGTGCAGCGGCGTCTGGCCACCCTCGAAACGAGCGGGCACCTGGTACCGCGCCTTCGTTCCCTTGGTGCCTCGACCGGCCGTCTTACCCTTGGACGCCTCACCGCGACCCACGCGGGTCTTCGAGGTGTGCGCGCCAGGAGCCGGACGCAGGTGGTGCACCTTCAGGGGAGCCGAACCGGCAGCGCTGCTACCTTCGGCTCCGTTCTTCTTCTCGGCCATGTCAGTCAACCTCCTCGACGGTGACGAGGTGCGCCACCGTGGTGACCATGCCGCGAACCTCGGGACGGTCCTCCTTGACGACAGTGTCGCCAATTCGCTTCAGGCCGAGCGAACGCAGCGTGTCACGCTGGTTCTGCTTGCCGCCAATGGCGGACTTCTTCTGCGTCACCTTGAGCTGGCTCATGAAGCCACCTCCGCAGACGGAGTCGCGTCAGCCTGGTCGGCGGAGCCTGCCTCGGCCCGTCCCGCGGCCTGCGCCCGGAGCAGAGCCCGCGGGACGACCTCGTCGAGCGGCAGACCGCGCCGTGCGGCGACCGCCTCCGGCTGTTCGAGGGCCCGCAGACCAGCCACCGTGGCGTGCACGATGTTGATCGCGTTGGCGGAGCCGAGCGACTTGGTGAGCACGTCGTGAATTCCCGCGCAGTCAAGCACCGCACGTACGGGACCACCGGCGATAACACCGGTACCCGGCGAGGCGGGGCGAAGCAGGACGACGCCCGCTGCGTCCTCACCCTGCACCGTGTGCGGGATGGTCTTCTGAATCATCGGGACCTTGAAGAAGTTCTTCTTGGCCTCCTCGACACCCTTAGCGATGGCCGAGGGAACTTCCTTCGCCTTCCCGTACCCGACGCCGACGGTGCCCTCACCGTCGCCGACGACCACGAGTGCGGTGAAGGAGAATCGACGACCACCCTTGACGACCTTGGCGACGCGGTTGATCGTCACCACACGCTCGACGTAGGTGTTGCGGTCTGCGTCACGACGGTTGTCACCGCCGCGGCGGTCACGGCGCTCGTTGGAGCGCTCGCCACCGGCGCCGGCGGACGAACCAGTCCTGCTGCGCTGCGGTGCAGCCATCATGCGTTCCTTTGCTCGTTGGTCTGGGAGATCACAGGGACAGTCCTCCCTCGCGGGCGCCGTCGGCCACCGCCGCCACCCGTCCGTGATACTTGTTGCCGCCACGATCGAAGACCGCGGACTCGACGCCCTTGGCCTTCGCCCGCTCAGCGACGAGCTCGCCGACCCGGCGAGCCTTCGCGGTCTTGTCAGCGTCGCTGGCACGCGCGTCGGCCTCGAGCGTGGACGCAGACGCGACGGTGACTCCCGCCGTGTCGTCGACCAGCTGCGCGACGATGTGCCGTGCCGAACGGTTGACCACCAGGCGCGGCCGCTCGGTGGTGCCATTGATGCGCTTGCGCACGCGGAGGTGTCGCCGAGCGCGCGCGACCCGCTTGCCCGATCCCTTGATGGACACAGCCATGGCTACTTACCAGCCTTTCCGACCTTGCGGCGGACCTGCTCGCCCGCGTAACGCACGCCCTTGCCCTTGTACGGCTCGGGCTTGCGGATCTTCCTGATGTTCGCCGCGACCTCGCCGACCACCTGCTTGTCGATCCCGGTCACCGAGAACTTGGTGGGCGACTCCACCTGGAAGGTGATGCCTTCCGGGGGTCGGACCGTGACGGGGTGGGAGAAGCCGAGGGAGAACTCCAGGTCGGAGCCCTTCGCCACCACACGGAAACCCGTGCCGACGATCTCCAGCTTCTTCTCGTACCCCTGCGTCACGCCCTGGACGCAGTTGGCGATGAGCGTACGGGTCAGCCCGTGCAGCGAGCGCGACTCGCGCTCCTCGTCCGGCCGGCTCACCACGATCGCGCCCTCGTCATCACGGGAGACCGTGATCGGGTTCGCGACCGTGTGCGAGAGCGTGCCCTTCGGCCCCTTGACTGTGACGGCCTGACCGTCGATGCTCACATCCACACCGCTGGGTACGGCGACGGGGATCTTGCCAATTCGAGACATTGTTGCTCCTTTCGATCCCTCGATCACCAGACGTAGGCGAGGACTTCCCCACCTACGCCCTTCTTGGCCGCCTGCCGGTCGGTGAGCAGGCCGGAGGACGTGGACAGGATCGCCACGCCCAGACCGCCGAGCACCTTCGGCAGGTTGGTCGACTTTGCGTACACGCGCAGACCCGGCTTGGAGACGCGGCGCACACCGGCGAGCGAACGCTCCCGGTCCGGGCCGAACTTGAGCTGCAGGGTCAGAGTCTTGCCCACCTCGGCATCCTCGACGGTCCAGCCACTGATGTAGCCCTCCGCCTCAAGGATCTCTGCGATGTGGGACTTGAGCTTCGAGTACGGCATGGATGCCGACTCGTGGAACGCCGAGTTTGCGTTGCGCAGACGCGTCAACATGTCGGCGATGGGGTCTGTCATTGTCATCGGGCTGATGCCCTTCCTCGTCGCGGTTTCCTCACGGACCTGCGACGTAGTCGATTTACCAGCTGCTCTTGGTGACGCCGGGGAGCTGCCCAGCGAGCGCCATATCACGCAGGCACACGCGGCACAGGCCGAACTTGCGATAGACCGAGTGCGGACGTCCACACTTGGCGCACCGCGTGTAGGAACGCACGGCAAACTTCGGCTTACGGTTGGCCTTCTGGATCAGTGCGGTCTTTGCCACGTCAGTTCTCCTTGAACGGGAAGCCGAGGCGACGCAGCAGCGAGCGACCCTCGTCGTCGGTGGTGGCCGAGGTCACGACCGTGATGTCCATACCGCGCACGCGGTCGATCTTGTCCTGGTCGATCTCGTGGAACATCGACTGCTCCACCAGACCGAAGGTGTAGTTGCCGTTGCCGTCGAACTGCTTCGCCGAGAGTCCGCGGAAGTCGCGGATCCGCGGCAGCGCCAGTGTGAGCAGCCGGTCCAGGAACTCCCACATCCGGTCGCCGCGAAGCGTGACGTGCGTGCCGATCGGCTGGCCCTCGCGGAGCTTGAACTGCGCGATGGAGCGGCGAGCCTTGGTCACGCTCGGCTTCTGCCCGGTGATCAGCGTGAGGTCACGGATCGCGCCCTCGATCAGCTTCGAGTCGCGCGCCGCGTCACCGACACCCATGTTGACCACGATCTTGGTGAGGCCGGCGACCTGGTGCACGTTCGAGTGACTGAACTCCTCCCGCAGACCGGAGAGGACCTCCTCGCGGTACTTCGCCTTGAGGCGAGGGATCCCGGAGTTACCCGAGGTGCTCGCGGTGCTCGTTGCTTCGGTGACGGTGCTCATGAGATGTCCTTACCGGAGCGCTTGGCCACGCGGACCCGCTGGGTCCGTGTACGTCCGTCACGCTCGACGTCCTCGGTGCGGTAGCCGACGCGCGTGCCCTTCTTCGTTTCCGGGTCCACGAGCATCACGTTGCTGATGTGGATCGCTGCCTCGACGGTCTCGATTCCACCGGTGCGAGCGCCACGCTGGCTCTGCGACACCTTCGTGTGCCGCTGCATCCGCTGCACGCCCTCGACGACCACACGGTCCCGCTCCGGCTGCACCTCGAGCACGCGGCCCTGCTGGCCCTTGTCTCGACCAGCGATGACGACCACGAGGTCGCCCTTCTTGATCTTTGCCATGGTTACAGCACCTCCGGGGCGAGCGAGACGATGCGCATGAACCGCTTGTCACGAAGCTCACGGCCCACCGGGCCGAAGATGCGCGTTCCGCGCGGCTCGCCTTCATTCTTGAGAATCACGGCAGCGTTCTCGTCGAAACGGATGTAGGAACCGTCGGGACGGCGGCGCTGCTTGCGCGTGCGCACGATGACCGCCTTGACGACGTCACCCTTCTTCACGTTGCCGCCGGGGATCGCGTCCTTCACGGTGGCGACGATGGTGTCGCCGATGCCGGCGTAGCGACGCCCAGAACCGCCGAGCACGCGGATGCACAAGATCTCCTTGGCACCCGTGTTGTCGGCGACCTTGAGTCGCGACTCCTGCTGGATCATTCGATCTACTCCTGTCGTCGTGCCGGTTCTCGCTCGTCGCGAGCCTGGCCGAACGGATGATGGTCGTCATCCGGGCCCGTCCTGCGGACGGCCCCGGCGGTGGTCACTTGGCCTTTTCGAGGATCTCCACGACACGCCAGCGCTTGGTGGCCGCGAGCGGCCGCGTCTCCATGATCGAGACGAGATCGCCGACGCCCACGGAGTTGTTCTCGTCGTGCGCCTTGACCTTGGTGGTCCGCCGCATGACCTTGCCGTAGAGCGCGTGCTTGACGCGGTCCTCGACCTCGACCACGACGGTCTTGTCCATCTTGTCGCTGACCACGTAACCGCGACGTGTCTTGCGGTAGTTGCGCTCGGGCGCTTCAGTGGTGTTCTCGGTGCTCATCGTGTTCGCCTCGTTCACTTCGCGTCCGCGGTGGGCGCAGTCCGGATACCCAGCTCACGCTCCCGCAGGATCGTGTAGATGCGGGCGATGTCGCGCCGCACGGTCTTCAGTCGCCCGTGGTCCTCGAGCTGGCCGGTGGCCGAGGAGAACCGCAGGTTGAACAGCTCCTGCTTGGCCTTCTTCAGCTCCGCAGCCAGCCGCTCGGTGTCCATGCCGTCCAGGTCGGCAGGCATCAGATCCTTGGAACCGATCGCCATCAGACGTCACCACCCTCGCGACGCACGAATCGCGTCTTCATCGGGAGCTTGTGCTGTGCGCGGCGAAGCGCCTCGCGTGCAAGCTCTTCATTGACTCCGGCCAGCTCGAACATGATCCGACCGGGCTTGACGTTGGCCACCCACCACTCGGGTGAGCCCTTGCCGGAGCCCATGCGGGTCTCAGCCGGCTTCTTGGTGAGCGGGCGGTCCGGGAAAATGTTGATCCAGACCTTTCCGCCACGCTTGATGTGACGGGTCATGGCGATACGGGCGGCCTCGATCTGCCGGTTCGTGACGTAGGCCGGCTCGAGAGCCTGGATGCCGTAGTCACCGAAGGAAATCGACGTGCCACCCTTGGCCACGCCACTGCGCTTGGGGTGGTGCTGCTTACGGTGCTTGGTGCGCCGGGGGATGAGCATGGCTCAGGCCTCCGTCTCGGACCCGGTGGCGCTCGCGGCGTCACCGGAAGTGGTTGCGGGAGCGTCAGTGGCGGCGGGGGTAGCAGCGGCACTCTGACCGGCCTGCGGGGCCTGTCCGCCCGGACGCGAATCCTGACGACGACCACGGCCGCCGCCACGTTCGCCACGCCCACGCTGAGGGCGCGGGGCAGCGGAAGCCTGTTCACGAGCAAACTCGCGCTCGGTCTGGTCGCCCTTGTAGATCCACACCTTCACACCGATCCGGCCGAAGGTAGTACGAGCCTCGAAGAACCCGTAGTCGACGAAGGCACGCAGCGTGTGAAGCGGCACTCGACCCTCACGGTAGAACTCGCTACGGCTCATCTCGGCGCCGCCGAGACGGCCCGAGCACTGCACCCGGATGCCCTTCGCGCCGGCACGCTGAGCAGACTGCATACCCTTGCGCATCGCACGACGGAAGGAGACTCGGGAGGCGAGCTGCTCCGCGATGCCCTGGGCGACGAGCTGCGCATCGATCTCGGGGTTCTTCACCTCGAGGATGTTCAGCTGCACCTGCTTGCCGGTGAGCTTCTCCAGCTCACCGCGCAACCGGTCTGCCTCGGCGCCGCGGCGGCCGATGACGATGCCCGGGCGCGCAGTGTGCAGGTCGACGCGCACCCGGTCACGGGTCCGCTCAATCTCGACCTTGGAGATGCCGGCCCGCTCCAGACCCGTGGCCATGAGCTTGCGGATCTGCACGTCCTCGCGGACGTAATCGCGATATCGCTGACCATCCTTGGTGGAGTCAGCGAACCAGCGGGACCGGTGGTCGGTCGTGATGCCGAGCCGGAACCCTGTGGGGTTGACCTTCTGGCCCATCAGCGAGCCCCTCCCTTGGTCTGTCGCTCGGCCACGATCACGGTGATGTGGCTGGTGCGCTTGAGGATCCGGTTGGCCCGACCCTGCGCACGGGGACGGAACCGCTTCAGCGTGGGACCTTCGTCCACGTACGCCTCCGCGATCACCAGATCGTCACTGTTAAACGCTTCCGAGGCCTTGTCCGCCTTCACACGGGCGTTGGCCACCGCGCTCTCGACTACCTTGCGGACGGTCTCTGCCGCCGCCTGCGGAGCGTACGTGAGCACAGCCACGGCCTCATCGGCCTGCTTGCCGCGGATGATGTCCACGACTCGCCGGGCCTTCTGGGGCGTGACGCGCACGAATCGCGCCTGCGCCTTGGCTTCCATCGATGTCCTGCCTTCTCAACTAAGAGTTTGTCGGTGTGGTGTTCGCCTGGTGTCAGCGACGACGCGCCTTGCGGTCGTCCTTCTCGTGCCCACGGAACGTGCGGGTCGGGGCGAACTCCCCGAGCTTGTGGCCGACCATCGACTCGGTGACGAACACCGGGACGTGCTTGCGACCGTCGTGCACCGCGAAGGTGTGGCCCAGAAAGTCCGGCGTGATGACCGAACGACGGGACCAGGTCTTGATGACGTTCTTGGTGCCCTTGTCGTTCTGGTCGTCCACCTTCTTCTGCAGGTGGCCGTCCACGAAGGGGCCTTTCTTCAGACTGCGAGGCATCTCGTGGTCTCCCTATCAGCGCTTCTTGCCGGTACGGCGACGGCGCACGATGAGCTTGTCGCTCGGCTTGTTCGGACGGCGGGTACGACCCTCGGTCTGGCCCCACGGGCTGACCGGGTGACGACCACCGGAGGTCTTGCCCTCACCACCACCGTGGGGGTGGTCGACAGGGTTCATGGCCACACCGCGGACGGTCGGACGCTTGCCCTTCCACCGCATCCGGCCGGCCTTTCCCCAGCTGATGTTCGACTGCTCGGCGTTGCCGACCTCACCGATCGAGGCGCGGCACCGCAGGTCGACGTTACGGATCTCGCCCGAAGGCATCCGCAGCTGGGCGTAGGGGCCATCCTTGGCGACGAGTTGTACAGAGGCTCCGGCCGACCGCGCGATCTTCGCACCACCACCCGGCTTGAGCTCAACGGCGTGGATGACGGTACCGACCGGGATGTGCCGCATCGGCAAGTTGTTGCCCGGCTTGATATCAGCGCCCGGGCCGTTCTCGATCTGGTCGCCCTGCTTGAGCTTGACCGGAGCCAGGATGTAGCGCTTCTCGCCGTCTGCGTAGTGCAGCAGCGCGATGCGAGCAGTCCGGTTCGGGTCGTACTCGATGTGCGCGACCTTCGCCGGGATCCCGTCCTTGTCGTGCCGACGGAAGTCGATCACGCGGTAGGCACGCTTGTGGCCGCCACCGATGTGACGGGCCGTGATCCGGCCCGAACTGTTCCGACCACCACTCTTGGTGAGCGGACGGACCAGCGACTTCTCCGGCGTCGTGCGGGTGACCTCGACGAAGTCGGCGACGGACGAACCGCGGCGGCCCGGCGTCGTCGGCTTGTGCTTACGGATTCCCATGAGATTCGATCCTCAATCTGTGCTCTGCGGACCGGCTCAGCCGGTCGGCCCGCCGAAGATGTCGATGGTGCCCTCGCGGAGGGTGACGATGGCGCGCTTGGTGTCCTTGCGCTTGCCGAGCCCGAACCGAGTACGGCGCGTCTTGCCCTTGCGGTTGATCGTGTTCACCGACGCCACCTTGACGTCGAAGATCTGCTCGATCGCGATCTTGATCTCGGTCTTGTTCGAACGCGGGTCCACGACGAACGTGTACTTGCCCTCGTCGAGCAGGTTGTAGCTCTTCTCGGACACGACCGGTGCGATCACGACGTCGCGCGGGTCCTTGGTGAGTGCGGTCACTTCTGCTCCTCCTCGGCCTGGGCCGCGCCGGTCGCCGGGGCGAGGAACGCCTCGAGAGCCGTCGACGTGAAGACCACGTCGTCGCTCACCAGCACGTCGTAGGTGTTCAGCTGATCCGGGTGGATCAGGTGCACGGTCGGCACGTTGCGCAGGCTCATCCAACCGAGCTCGTCCTCGCGTTCGAGGACAACCAGCACGTGCCGCGAAAGTGCCACCTTGGCGAGCACTGACGTGGCCGTCGCGGTGGACGGTGCATCGCCGGAGACCAAGGACTCCACCACGTGCACGCGGTCGGCGCGAGCGCGGTCGGAGAGCGCGCCGCGCAACGCGGCCTGCTTCATCTTCTTGGGCGTGCGCTGGGAGTAGTCCCGCGGCACAGGTCCGTGCACGGTTCCACCGCCGGCAAACTGGGGCGCACGCGTCGATCCCTGACGGGCCCGACCGGTGCCCTTCTGCTTGTACGGCTTCGCGCCACCACCACGGACCTCGGCCCGGGTCTTCGCCTTGTGCGTACCCTGGCGCGCCGCTGCGAGCTGGGCCACGACGACTTGGTGAATCAGCGGAACGTTCGTCTGCACGCCGAACACCTCGGCGGGCAACTCGACCGAGCCGGACTTCTTACCGTCGGCGCCGATGACGTCGACGGTTGTGCTCTGAGCGGTATCAACCACAGTGCTCATGGGTTCAGGCCCCCTTCGCGGCGGTACGAACCACGACCAGGCCGCCCTTGGGGCCCGGAACGGCACCGGAGATGAGCAGCAAGCCCTTCTCCGAGTCGACACCGTGGATGGTCAGGTTCTGGGTGGTCTGGCGTGCGTTGCCCATCCGGCCGGCCATCCGCAGGCCCTTGAACACGCGCGACGGCGTGGCGGCCCCACCGATGGATCCCGGCTTGCGGTGGTTGCGGTGCGCACCGTGCGAGGCGCCCACACCGGCGAAGCCGTGACGCTTCATGACACCGGCGAAGCCCTTGCCCTTGGTGGTGCCCACCACATCCACGACGGCTCCGGCCTCGAACGTCTCCGCGGTCAGCTCCTGGCCCAGGTCGTATTCCGAGGCATCCGCGGTGCGGATCTCGGCGACGTGTCGGCGAGGCGTCACGCCCGCCTTCTCGAAGTGGCCCTTGAGCGGCTGGGTGACCTTGCGCGGATCGATCTGGCCGAAGCCCACCTGGACGGCGGAGTAGCCGTCGACGTCGGTGGTGCGGATCTGGGTCACGACGTTGGTGCCCACCCGCACGACCGTGACCGGCACGAGACGACCTTCGTCGTCCCACACCTGGGTCATGCCGAGCTTCGTGCCGAGCACCGCCTTGACGACGCGCTCGGACTGCTGGGGAAGTGAAGTCATGACTGAGTCCTCAGAGCTTGATCTCGATGTTGACGTCAGCCGGAAGGTCGAGCCGCATGAGCGAGTCGACCGCCTTCGGCGTCGGGTCCACGATGTCGATCAGCCGCTTGTGCGTCCGCATCTCGAAATGCTCGCGGCTGTCCTTGTACTTGTGCGGAGAACGGATGACGCAGAACACGTTCTTCTCGGTTGGCAGCGGCACCGGGCCCACGACCGTTGCACCAGCGCGAGTCACCGTGTCGACGATCTTGCGCGCCGAGCTGTCGATGACTTCGTGGTCGTAGGACTTGAGCCGGATGCGGATCTTCTGTCCCGCCATGGCGTCGTCTGACTCTCTCTCTTCGTACCGCAACTGACCGACCCCCGCACTCGGGCGTGTCGCAAATGTGGACACATCCCACCGGCGTGCACCCTCAAGATGCGGGTCGGAAGATGACTTGTGTGGTTCCCCGCCTGCCTTGTGGCAGTCAGGATCGAACCGAACAGGATGATTGCCGTGCTGGGCGGGGAACTGTCTCCGAATCGTTCTCGATGGGCCTGCTGGCCGACCGGATCGATGCGCATAGGTGTCCGCACCTCGTGCACGAGGCAACCTGACTAGTCTGCCACACCCCCTGGTCAGAACCAAGTCCGCCGACGGTGGCCTGGGCCACAACGAGCAGGAACGGGTCAGGAGGAGGGGCATCGAGAAGGCCCGCCGGCTTGGGCCGACGGGCCTTCTCGTGTCGGGCGGTGCCCGACGCCAGATCAGTGCAAGATCACTTGAGGATCTTGGTCACACGGCCGGAGCCAACGGTGCGGCCACCCTCACGGATGGCGAAGCCGAGGCCGTCTTCCATGGCGATCGGCTGGATCAGCTCGACCGTCATCTCGGTGTTGTCACCCGGCATGACCATCTCGGTGCCCTCGGGCAGCTCGATGACGCCGGTGACGTCGGTGGTGCGGAAGTAGAACTGCGGACGGTAGTTGGAGTAGAACGGGTTGTGACGACCGCCCTCGTCCTTGGCCAGGATGTAGACCTGGGCCTCGAAGTTGGTGTGCGGGGTGATCGAACCCGGCTTCACCACGACCTGTCCACGCTCGACGTCCTCACGCTTGGTACCGCGCAGGAGGAGGCCGACGTTCTCGCCGGCGTCGGCGGTGTCGAGCAGCTTGCGGAACATCTCGACACCCGTCACGGTCGTCTTCTGCGACTCGCGGATACCGACGATCTCCACCTCCTCGTTCACCTTGAGCTGGCCACGCTCCACCCGACCGGTGACCACGGTGCCGCGACCGGTGATGGTGAAGACGTCCTCAATCGGCATCAGGAACGGCTTGTCGATGTCACGCACCGGGTCCGGCACGTTCTCGTCGACAGCCTCCATGAGCTCCTCGATGGACTTGACCCACTCGGCGTCGCCCTCGAGCGCCTTCAGCGCAGAGACGCGGATCACCGGCAGGTCGTCGCCCGGGAACTCCTGGCTGGAGAGGAGCTCACGAACCTCCATCTCGACCAGCTCGAGGATCTCCTCGTCGTCGACCATGTCCGACTTGTTCAGCGCGACGAGCAGGTACGGCACGCCGACCTGACGGGCGAGCAGCACGTGCTCGCGGGTCTGCGCCATCGGGCCGTCGGTGGCGGCGACCACGAGGATCGCACCATCCATCTGGGCCGCGCCGGTGATCATGTTCTTGATGTAGTCGGCGTGTCCCGGAGCGTCGACGTGCGCGTAGTGGCGCTTGTCGGTCTGGTACTCCTGGTGGGACACGTTGATCGTGATGCCGCGCTGCTTCTCTTCCGGCGCGTTGTCGATCATGTCGAACGCGGCCGCGGTGTTGATGTCCGGAAACTTGTCCGCCAGCACCTTGGAGATAGCGGCCGTCAGCGTCGTCTTACCGTGGTCGACGTGACCGATCGTGCCGATGTTGACGTGCGGCTTGGTCCGCTCGAACTTGGCCTTCGCCACTGGTGTTCCTCCTGGAACTCGGGTAGTTGTACGCAGCGTGGGGGTGACGGGTGGTCACCCACTCGGAGCTGGTCCGTCCTACGGGTCGGTTGGTGTTTTGATGAAGCGGGTCGACCTGTGGGACTTACTCGCCCCGGGTCTTCTTGATGATCTCCTCGGAGACGTTCCGAGGAACTTCGGCGTAGTTGCTGAACTGCATCGAGTACACCGCACGACCCTGGGTCCGAGACCGCAGGTCGCCGATGTATCCGAACATCTCGGACAACGGCACCAAGGCGCGAACTACCTTAACGCCACTGGCGTCCTCCATCGACTGGATTTGTCCACGCCGCGAGTTCAGGTCGCCGATCACGTCCCCCATGTACTCCTCTGGGGTCCGCACCTCGACGTCCATGACCGGCTCGAGCAGCACGGGGTCGGCGCGCTTGACGCCTTCCTTGAATGCGATCGAACCGGCAATCTTAAAGGCCATCTCCGAGGAGTCGACGTCGTGGTAGGCGCCATCGAGGAGGATGGCCTTGACACCCACCATCGGATAACCGGCGAGAATACCGGCTCCCATCGCATCCTGCACGCCGTGATCGACGCTGGGGATGTACTCGCGCGGGATCCGGCCACCGGTGACCTTGTTCTCGAACTCGTACATCTCGCCCTCGGCGGAGTCGAGCGGCTCGAACGTGATCTGCACCTTGGCGAACTGTCCGGACCCACCGGTCTGCTTCTTGTGGGTGTAGTCGAACTTCTCCACCGCGCGGCGGATCGTCTCGCGATAGGCCACCTGCGGCTTACCGACGTTCGCCTCGACCTTGAACTCCCGCTTCATGCGGTCCACCAGGATGTCCAGGTGGAGTTCGCCCATGCCGCCGATCTCGGTCTGGCCGGTCTCGTCGTTCAGGTTCACCGTGAACGTGGGGTCCTCGGCGGAGAGCTTCTGGATGGCTGTCGACAGCTTGTCCTGGTCACCCTTGGTCTTCGGCTCGATCGCCACGAAGATCACCGGGTCCGGGAAGGACATCGACTCCAGGATCACCGGAGCGTCCGCCGCGGTAAGAGTGTCACCGGTGGTGGTGTCCTTCAGGCCGATGACGGCGTAGATATGACCGGCGTGCAGCTCCTCGACCGGGTTCTCCTTGTTGGCGTGCATCTGGAAGAGCTTTCCGATGCGCTCCTTCTTCCCCTTGGTGGAGTTCAGGACCTGCGTACCGGGAGTGCACGTACCGGAGTACACGCGGATGAAGGTGAGCTGCCCGAAGAACGGGTGCGCAGCCACCTTGAACGCCAGTGCGGAGAATGGCTCATCCTCCGCAGGCTTGCGCACGATCTCGGTCTCCTCGTCGTTCGGCGGGTGCCCGATCATGTCCGGCACGTCCAGCGGCGAGGGGAGGTAGGAGATGACGGCGTCCAACATCGGCTGCACTCCGCGGTTCTTGAACGCGGAGCCGCAGAAGACCGGGTAGGCCTCGGAGTTGATGGTCATCTCGCGGATACCTGCCACGAGCTCGGAGTTGGTGATCTCCTCACCCTCGAGGTACTTCTCCATCAGCTCCTCGGAGGACTCAGCCACCTGTTCGATGAGCTTGGTGCGGTACTCCTCGGCCTTGTCCTTCAGGTCCTCCGGAATCTCCTGCGTCTCATAGGCCGCACCCATGGTCACGTCACCCTTGGCGTCACCGGGCCAGACCAGCGCCTTCATCCAGATCAGGTCGACCACACCGACGAAGTCGCTCTCGGCACCGATCGGCAGCTGCATCACCAGCGGGGTGGCCCCCAGGCGGCTGATGATCGTGTCAACGGTGAAGTAGAAGTCCGCACCGAGCTTGTCCATCTTGTTGACGAAGCAGATGCGCGGCACGTTGTACTTGTCAGCCTGGCGCCACACCGTCTCCGACTGCGGCTCCACGCCTTCCTTGCCGTCGAACACCGCAACAGCACCGTCGAGCACGCGAAGCGAACGCTCCACCTCGACGGTGAAGTCCACGTGCCCCGGGGTGTCGATGATGTTGATCTGGTTGTCTTCCCAGAAGCAGGTCACCGCGGCGGAGGTGATGGTAATGCCGCGTTCCTTCTCCTGGTCCATCCAGTCGGTCGTGGAGGCACCGTCGTGGGTCTCACCGATCTTGTAGTTGACCCCGGTGTAGAACAGGATCCGCTCGGTGGTGGTGGTCTTGCCGGCATCGATGTGGGCCATGATGCCGATATTGCGGACCTTGTTCAGGTCGGTCAGCACGTCCTGTGCCACAGTGGCTCTCTTCTGGTCGGTGCGAGCGTGGTCAGTGGGTGAGTCGCACTGAGGGCTGCGCCGGTCGGCGCAGCCCTCAGCTGACGATCACCAGCGGTAGTGCGCGAACGCCTTGTTGGACTCCGCCATCTTGTGCGTGTCCTCGCGGCGCTTGACGGCGGCGCCGAGACCGTTGGACGCGTCCAGGATCTCGTTCATCAGCCGCTCCGTCATGCTCTTCTCGCGACGGCCGCGTGCGTAATCGACGAGCCAGCGCAGTGCGAGGGTGGTCTGCCGGGAGGTGCGCACCTCGACCGGGACCTGGTAAGTGGCGCCACCGACACGGCGCGAACGCACCTCGAGGGTGGGGCGCACGTTCTCGAGCGCACGCTTGAGAACCACGGCCGGCTCGGTCTGGGTCTTCTCGCGGACACCCTCCAGGGCGCCGTAGACGATCCGCTCCGCGGTGGACTTCTTGCCGTCCAGCAGCACGCGGTTCACGAGCTGGGTGACGGTGGTCGACCCGTAGACAGGGTCGACGGCGAGCGGCCGCTTCGGGGCCGGGCCCTTACGAGGCATTACTTCTTCTCCTTCTTCGCGCCGTACCGGCTGCGAGCCTGCTGGCGGCCGCGCACACCCTGGGTGTCCAGGGCGCCACGCACGATCTTGTAACGCACACCAGGCAGGTCCTTCACACGACCACCGCGCACCAGCACGATGGAGTGCTCCTGGAGGTTGTGGCCGACGCCCGGAATGTACGCGGTGACCTCGATGCCGCTGGAGAGCTTCACACGCGCCACCTTGCGCAGCGCCGAGTTCGGCTTCTTCGGGGTGGTGGTGTACACACGCGTGCACACGCCACGGCGCTGAGGGCTTCCCTTGAGGGCCGGCGTCTTCTGCTTCGCGGCCTTGGCGCTGCGGCCCTTGCGGACCAGCTGCTGAATGGTGGGCACTACATCTCCGTCTCGAACGTTCTGACTGCTCTGTGATCTGGTTGTACTGCGATCGGGGTCGATCCTGTCGGCGTATGGCGCCGGATGAACCACCCCGATGGCCCCCCGCACTCGGGCGTGTCGCCACCTGATGGCTCGCCGCACGACCGCATACCGCTGCACAGAGGGAGTGGGTCGTACTCGCGGTCCATCTGGTGGAGAACCACCGCACACCCACTGGCTCGTGTCCCCTTTCGGGCACAGCGAGCCGGCTCGGCGCGCACGCGAGGGCCCGACAGAGCGGGCACTGCCGATCAGAGTACTCCGCGCGAGCCAACCAGGTCAAAGGAGCGCGGGCCGATGTGGCGGGAAACACTACCGCGGACCCGACCGACTGACTTGTCGAGATCCGCACTATCGAACGACGCTGGCACGACGACGTCAGACGCTGGCTTGTGCCTGGCCGCCTTCAGTCGACTTTCCCAAGGCTTCGAGGAGCCTGACGGCGTGGGCCGGGCTTCGTAGCAGCAGGACCGGTGGGGCGTCGGGGTCGGCGTGCCAGGTGCGCATCCGGATCCGTTTGCTGCGCCAGGACTGGAAGTGCCATCGCAGGATCGAGTGCCGTGGCGAGAGCGCACGCCTCAGAGTCTCGCGGTTGCCGTTGCACACGAGCTCCTTCGTCACGATCCGACGGGTCGTGCGGCGCATCAGACGAACGAGGGAGACCAGGCGGGGGTAGTCGAGTGCGACGATGACGTCCACCCGGTCCAGGGCGAGAGGGCTCTGCGGTGAGTACACCGAGTCGATCACGTACCGCTCCCCCTCGAACAAGGGGCGGATGCGACGGTCTTGTTCCTCGCGGCCGACCGGCACCCAGTCCGGTTCCCAGCACAGCTCGTCCACGAGGTGCAAGGGGAGCCCGAGCCGGTCGGCGAGCTGAGCCGCCATGGTCGACTTGCCGGCGCCGGTCGCCCCATAGCAGAGCACGCGGCGCGCCGTACGCAGATCCGCAACCGTCCCCAGACTCACAGTCGAGGACTGTACCCGCTGGACGCGGCACAGGTGAGACGCCGACGGCCCGGCACCCTCGCGGGTGCCGGGCCGTCGCTCTGGTGGCTCAGATCAGCGGAAGTCCGCCTCGAAGCCGCGGCCGAGATCGAGCTCCTCGAGCGCGATCGCCTCACCACCGTCAGAGACGGGGCCGTAGTCAATCTCGTCATAGCCGAAGCTCGGGTAGATCTCCGCCTTGGCCTCCTCGGTGGGCTCCACCCGGATGTTGCGGTAGCGGGGCAGGCCCGTACCGGCCGGGATGAGCTTACCGAGAATGACGTTCTCCTTCAGGCCCAGCAGCGAGTCGGAACGACCGCTCATCGCTGCCTCGGTGAGCACCTTGGTGGTCTCCTGGAAGGAGGCCGCGGACAGCCACGACTCCGTCGCCAGCGAAGCCTTGGTGATCCCCATGAGCTCAGGACGACCCGAGGCCGGCTGGCCACCCTCAGAGACAACGCGGCGGTTCTCGTCCTCGAACCGGCCGCGCTCAGCGAGCTCACCCGGCAGGAGGTTGGACTCGCCCGAGTCCAGCACGGTCACGCGGCGCAGCATCTGCCGCACGATGACCTCGATGTGCTTGTCGTGGATGTCCACACCCTGGCTGCGGTAGGTCTCCTGGACCTCGTCCACCAGGTGCTTCTGCACGGCACGCGGGCCGAGGATACGCAGCACCTTCTTCGGGTCGACGGCACCGGCCACGAGCTGCTGCCCGACGGCGACTCGATCACCGTCGTGCACCAGCAGGCGGGACCGCTTGGTGACCTGGTAGGCGAAGTCCTCGCTGCCGTCGTCGGGGGTGACGATGATCTTGCGAGCACGGTCGGTGTCCTCGATGGTGACTCGCCCGGGGACCTCGCTGATGGGGGCCTCCCCCTTGGGGGTACGGGCCTCGAACAGCTCCGCCACACGAGGCAGACCCTGCGTGATGTCCTCCGCGCTCGCCACACCACCGGTGTGGAAGGTCCGCATCGTCAGCTGGGTGCCCGGTTCACCGATCGACTGGGCGGCGATGATGCCGACCGCCTCACCGATGTCCACCAGAAGCCCGGTCGCCAGCGAGCGGCCGTAGCACTTGGCACAGGTACCCACACGAGACTCGCAGGTGAGCACCGAGCGCACCTTGAGCTGCTCCACACCGGCGTTCAGGAGAGTCTCGATCAGGACATCGCCGACATCCTGACCACCGTCGCCGAGCACGGTGCCGTCCGGTCCCTCGACGGGGCCGGCCAGGGTTCGTCCGTACACGCTGGTCTCCACCGTGTCCGCGCGCCGCACGTCCCCCGCAGGGGTCTTCTCGGCGATCGGCAGGGTGAGGCCACGTTCGGTGCCGCAGTCCTCCTCGCGGATGATGACGTCCTGGGAGACGTCCACCAGGCGCCGGGTCAGGTACCCAGAGTCGGCGGTCCGCAGTGCCGTGTCGGCCAGACCCTTACGAGCACCGTGCGAGGCGATGAAGTACTCCAGAACGGAGAGGCCCTCACGGTAGTTCGACTTGATCGGACGCGGGATGATCTCACCCTTGGGGTTCGCCACCAGACCACGCATACCTGCGATCTGACGCACCTGCATCCAGTTACCACGGGCTCCGGAGGTGACCATCCGGTTCACGGCGTTGGACGAGGAGAAGTTCTCCCGCATCGCCGTGGCGACCTGATCGGTGGCCTGGTTCCAGATCTCCACCAGTTCTTGACGACGCTCGTCGTCGGTGAGCAGACCGCGGTCGAACTGGCCCTGGACCTTCGCGGCCTTGCCCTCGAACTCAGCCAGGATCGCGGCCTTGCCCTCGGGAGCCTCCACATCGGAGATCGAGATGGTCAGTCCGGACCGGGTGGCCCAGTAGTACCCGGCGTCCTTGAGGGCGTCAAGGCTGGCAGCCACGACCGCCTTCGGGTACCGCTCGGCGAGGTCGTTGACGATGGCCGAGATGGCCTTCTTGTCGGCGACCTCGTTGAAGAACGGGTAGTCCACCGGGAGCGCCTCGTTGAACAGCACGCGGCCGAGGGTGGTCTTGACCAACGCCTGCTGACCGGACTCCCAGCCCTCCGGTGCCTCCCACTCCGGGTGCGGCACGAAGCCCTCCAGACGGATGGTGATCTGGGCGTTCAGGTCCAGATCACCGGCGTCGAAGGCCATCATCGCCTCGGCCACCGAGGTGAATGCCCGGTCGGTCCCGATGACCTCGCCCTCCTTGTCGGAGGTGAGGTGGAACAGACCGATGATCATGTCCTGCGAGGGCATCGTCACCGGGCGGCCGTCGGACGGCTTGAGGATGTTGTTCGAGGACAGCATCAAGATGCGTGCCTCGGCCTGCGCCTCTGCGGACAGCGGCAGGTGCACAGCCATCTGGTCACCGTCGAAGTCGGCGTTGAACGCACCACAGACGAGCGGGTGCAGGTGGACGGCCTTACCCTCCACCAGCTGCGGCTCGAATGCCTGGATACCCAGACGGTGCAGCGTCGGCGCTCGGTTGAGCAGCACGGGGTGCTCGGTGATGACCTCTTCGAGGACATCCCATACGACCGACCGGGCGCGCTCGACCATCCGCTTGGCGGACTTGATGTTCTGCGCGTGGTTCAGGTCCACCAGCCGCTTCATCACGAAGGGCTTGAACAGCTCGAGTGCCATCTGCTTCGGCAGACCGCACTGGTGCAGCTTCAGCTGCGGGCCCACCACGATGACGCTACGACCGGAGTAGTCGACGCGCTTACCGAGCAGGTTCTGGCGGAACCGGCCCTGCTTGCCCTTGAGCATGTCGGAGATCGACTTCAACGGCCGGTTGCCCGGTCCGGTGACCGGTCGGCCACGGCGACCGTTGTCGAAGAGCGAGTCGACGGCCTCCTGCAGCATCCGCTTCTCGTTGCTGACGATGATCTCCGGCGCACCCAGGTCGAGCAGTCGCTTGAGGCGGTTGTTCCGGTTGATCACCCGGCGGTAGAGGTCGTTCAGGTCGCTCGTGGCGAACCGGCCACCATCGAGCTGCACCATCGGACGCAGGTCCGGCGGGATGACCGGGATGCAGTCCAGCACCATGCCCAACGGCGAGTTGTTCGTGGTGAGGAAGGCGTTCACGACCTTCAGACGCTTCAGCGCACGGGTCTTGCGCTGCCCCTTGCCGGAGCGGATGATCTCGCGCAGCGACTCGGCCTCAGCCGTCAGGTCGAACGTCTCCAGGCGCTTCTGGATCGCTCCCGCGCCCATGGCACCCTCGAAGTAGTTGCCGTAGCGGTCCTGCAGCTGGCGGTAGAGCAGTTCGTCGCCCTCGAGGTCGGAGACCTTGAGGTTCTTGAACCGGTCCCACACCTGCTCGAGCCGGTCAAGATCCGCGTCGGCACGCTTGCGCAGCTGCGCCATCTCCCGCTCGGCGGAGTCCTTCACCTTGCGGCGTGCGTCAGCCTTCGCCCCTTCGGCCTCCAGCTCGGCCAGGTCGGTCTCGAGCCGCTCCGCGCGCTGGGCGATGTCCAGATCGCGCTTCTTGGTGATCTCGTCCTTCTCCAGGTCGATCTCGTTCTGCAGGCTCGGCAGGTCCTCGTGCCTCCCGTCCTCGTCCACCCAGGTGATCATGTGGGCAGCGAAGTAGATGACCTTCTCGAGATCCTTGGGGGCGAGGTCGAGCAGGTAGCCCAGCCGGGACGGCACACCCTTGAAGTACCAGATGTGCGTGACCGGGGCGGCCAGCTCGATGTGGCCCATCCGCTCACGGCGGACCTTGGAGCGGGTGACCTCCACACCGCACCGCTCGCAGATGATGCCCTTGAACCGGACGCGCTTGTACTTTCCGCAGTAGCACTCCCAGTCCCGGGTCGGGCCGAAGATCTTCTCGCAGAAGAGACCGTCCTTCTCGGGCTTGAGGGTGCGGTAGTTGATGGTCTCTGGCTTCTTCACCTCACCGTGCGACCATGCGCGGACCTCGTCCGCGGTCGCGAGACCGATACGCAGCTCGTCGAAGACGTTGACGTCGAGCAATTTTCCTACTTCCTTCGGTGGAACACCGTGTGGAACCAATCAGGTGGAGTCCGCTCAGGTGTCGCCGGGGCCGCCAGGGGCACACCCGTCGACACCTGAGCAGGCTCAGATCTCTTCGACGCTGCTCGCGTCGGGGCGGCGGGACAGGTCGATACCGAGCTCTTCAGCGGCGCGGTAGACCTCCTCGTCGGTGTCACGCATCTCGATGGACGTGCCGTCGGAGTTCAGCACCTCCACGTTCAGGCACAGCGACTGCATCTCCTTGATGAGCACCTTGAACGACTCGGGGATACCAGGCTCGGGGATGTTCTCGCCCTTGACGATGGCCTCGTACACCTTCACGCGGCCGGGGACGTCGTCGGACTTGATGGTGAGGAGCTCCTGGAGGGCGTACGCCGCTCCGTATGCTTCCAGCGCCCACACCTCCATCTCGCCGAACCGCTGGCCACCGAACTGCGCCTTACCACCGAGCGGCTGCTGGGTGATCATCGAGTACGGACCCGTCGAGCGCGCGTGGATCTTGTCGTCCACGAGGTGGTGCAGCTTCAGGATGTACATGTAGCCAACCGCGATCTGCGACGGGAACGGCTCGCCGGAACGACCGTCGAACAGACGCGTCTTGCCGGTCGCGTCGATCAGGCGGTCTCCATCGCGAGTCTCCAGGGTGCACTCCAGCAGACCCTGGAGCTCGTCCTCGTGCAGACCGTCGAACACGGGCGAGGCAACCGGAGTGCCCGGCTCGCCCGTCAGCGCATCGTCCCGCAAGTGACTCGCCCACGCCGGGAGCTTGCCCTGCTTGGCCTGTTCGATGCCGACGTCCCAGCCCTGCTTGGCCACCCAGCCCAGGTGCGTCTCGAGCACCTGGCCGACGTTCATCCGGCCCGGCACACCGAGCGGGTTCAGGATGATGTCCACCGGGGTGCCGTCCTCGAGGAACGGCATGTCCTCGATCGGCAGGATCTTGGAGATCACGCCCTTGTTCCCGTGGCGGCCGGCGAGCTTGTCGCCGTCAGTGATCTTGCGGCGCTGGGCGATGTAGACCCGCACCAGCTGGTTCACACCCGGGGGCAGCTCGTCGCCGTCCTCGCGGTTGAACTCGCGCACCGCGATGACCGTGCCCGACTCACCGTGGGGCACCTTGAGAGACGTGTCTCGAACCTCGCGTGCCTTCTCACCGAAGATGGCGCGCAGCAGGCGCTCCTCCGGGGTCAGCTCCGTCTCCCCCTTCGGGGTGACCTTGCCGACCAGCACGTCGCCTGCGCCGACCTCGGCACCGATCCGGATGATGCCGCGCTCGTCCAGGTCAGCGAGCACGTCGTCGGAGACGTTCGGGATGTCCCGGGTGATCTCCTCCGGACCCAGCTTGGTGTCGCGGGCGTCGACCTCGTGCTCCTCGATGTGGATCGAGGAGAGCACGTCGTCCTGCACGAGACGCTGGGAGAGGATGATCGCGTCCTCGAAGTTGTGCCCTTCCCAGGACATGAAGGCGACCAGCAGGTTGCGGCCGAGCGCGAGCTCGCCCTCGTCGGTGGCCGGCCCGTCCGCGAGCACGGAGCCCTCGGAGACCTTCGCGCCCTCTTCGACCAGCACCCGCTGGTTGTAGCAGGTGCCCTGGTTGGAGCGGCGGAACTTGGCCACCCGGTAGGTCATCGTGGTGCCGTCGTCACCGGCCACCACCACCGCGTCCGCGGAGACCTCGGTGACCACACCGGGCTTGGTCGCCACGATCACGTCACCGGCGTCGACGGCAGCGCGCCGCTCCATGCCCGTGCCGACCAGCGGCGCCTCGGACCGCACCAGCGGCACGGCCTGGCGCTGCATGTTGGCACCCATCAGTGCACGGTTGGCGTCGTCGTGCTCGAGGAACGGGATCATCGCGGTCGCGACGGAGACCATCTGACGCGCGGAGACGTCCATGTAGTCGATGTCGTCGACCGGCATGTCGATGGCCTCACCACCGCGCAGTCGGACCAGTGCGGTCTCCTCGGCGAACCGGCCGCTCTCGGCGATCGGTGCGTTGGCCTGCGCGATGACGAAATGGTCCTCGTCGTCAGCGGTGAGGTAGTCCACCTGATCGGTGACCGTGCCCTTGACGACCTTGCGGTAGGGCGTCTCGACGAACCCGAACGGGTTGATCCGCGCGTACGTCGCCAGCGAGCCGATCAGACCGATGTTCGGACCTTCAGGGGTCTCGATCGGGCACATCCGGCCGTAGTGGGACGGGTGGACGTCCCGGACCTCCATGCCGGCACGATCCCGGGAGAGACCACCCGGACCCAGCGCGGAGAGGCGGCGCTTGTGGGTCAACCCGGCCAGCGGGTTGTTCTGGTCCATGAACTGGGAGAGCTGGCTGGTGCCGAAGAACTCCTTGATGGAGGCCACCACCGGGCGGATGTTGATCAGGGTCTGCGGCGTGATGGCCTCGACGTCCTGGGTGGTCATCCGCTCACGCACCACGCGCTCCATCCGGGACAGGCCGGTGCGCACCTGGTTCTGAATGAGCTCACCGACCGCACGGATGCGACGGTTACCGAAGTGGTCGATGTCGTCGGTCTCGACGCGCACCGCGATCTCCTCGCCGTGACGCGTACCAGGGATCTCGGACTCGCCCTTGTGCAGCGCTGCCAGGTACTTGATCGTCGCCACCACATCGCTCAGCGACAGGACCGAGTTCGCCAGATCGCCGTCCACGCCAAGCTTCTTGCCGATCTTGTATCGGCCCACCTTCGCGAGGTCGTAGCGCTTGGAGTTGAAGTAGAAGTTGTCGAGCAGCGCCGTCCCGGCCTCGACGGTCGGCGGCTCCCCCGGACGAATCTTCCGGTAGATGTCGACCAGCGCCTCGTCCTGGCTGTGCACGGAGTCCTTCTCGAGGGTCTCCAGCACGGTCGGGTACTCGGCGAACTCTTCGCGGATCTCCGACTCGGTCATCCCGAGCGCCTTGAGGAACACCGTGACCGACTGCTTGCGCTTTCGGTCCACACGCACACCGACGGCGTCGCGCTTGTCGATCTCGAACTCGAGCCACGCGCCGCGCGAGGGGATCACCTTCGCGGTGAAGATGTCCTTGTCCGAGGTCTTGTCCGGGGTGCGCTCGAAGTACACGCCCGGGGAACGCACGAGCTGAGACACGACGACACGCTCGGTGCCGTTGATGATGAACGTGCCCCGCTCGGTCATCAGGGGGAACTCCCCCATGAAGACGGTCTGGGACTTGATCTCACCGGTGGTGTAGTTGACGAACTCGGCCGTGACGAACAGCGGCGCGGAGTACGTGAAATCCTTCTCCTTGCACTCCTCCGCCGTGTACTTCGGCGGTTCGAAGCGGTGGTCCCGGAACGACAACGACATCGTGGAACCGAAGTCCTCGATCGGGGAGATCTCAGTGAAGATCTCCTCGAGTCCGGACGTGGTGGTCACGTCGTTGTTGCCGGAGGTGACCGCGGCCTCGACCCGTGCCTGCCACTTCTCGTTCCCAAGCAGCCAGTCGAAGCTGTCGGTCTGGAGGCCGAGCAGGTCCGGAGCCTGGAGCGGCTCGTGGATCCTTGCGAAAGAGACTCGGCGGGAGGCAGTACGTTGAGCGATAGCGTCAGCGGTCGGAGCAGAAGGGGTGCGCGAGGCAGCCAAGAGGGGTCCTTCCCTACGAATTGTGTGCACACGCGCTCACGCCCGCCAAGCGCACCATTCCGACCTTCCGTCCGTGCCCGATCTATCGACCGGCATGGCACAGCGAGAGGTGCTGGGGAGGGTGAGCTGGGGCAGACGACAGCGCAAAGCGACAGCATACCCGTGAAACGGGGTGCTGTCCAGAACCAGGCTGGCGCGGATGAATCCCCGCGGGGCTCGTCCACGCATGTGGTGGGGGCTAGGACCCCGACCGTCTAGGCCCTGGACGCCAGACGAGGCCCGCACCCCGTGAGGTGCGGGCCTCGTCGTCGCGGCCAGTCAGCCAAGCATCTCAGTGCAGGCGCCCCGTCGATCCGGAACGCCCGCTCCGATCACTTGAGGGTGACGGTGGCGCCGGCGCCCTCGAGCGCCTCCTTGGCCTTGTCGGCAGCGTCCTTGTCCACGCCCTCGACAACCGGCTTCGGGGCGCCGTCAACCAGGTCCTTGGCCTCCTTCAGACCGAGGCTGGTGAGGGCGCGCACCTCCTTGATGACCTGGATCTTCTTGTCGCCGACGCTCTCGAGGACGACGTCGAACTCGGTCTGCTCCTCCTCAGCGGCGGCCTCGCCACCACCGGCGGGGGCGCCACCGGCAACGGCGACAGCGGCCGGGGCCGCAGCGGTGACCTCGAAGGTCTCCTCGAACTGCTTCACGAACTCGGAGAGCTCGATGAGGGTCAGTTCCTTGAAAGCGTCAATGAGCTCGTCGGTGCTGAGCTTCGCCATGATCGGCGTTCCTTCCTGTTGTGCCTGCTTGCGCGGGATGCGAGAAGCGGCAGGGGTGGGTAGGTGAGGCGAGGCCGGTCAGGCCGCAGCCTCGCTCGCCTGCTTCTCACGCAGGGCTTCGATGGTGCGAACGGCCTTGGAGGCCGGAGCGTTGAAGACGTACGCCGCCTGGTGCAGCTTGGCCTTCATGGCGCCCGCGGCCTTGGCCAGTAGCACCTCACGGGACTCGAGGTCCGCGAGCTTGGTGATGTCCTCGGCGCTCAGGGTGCGCCCGTCGAGGACACCGCCCTTGACGACGAGATTGGGGTTCGCCTTGGCGAAGTCACGCAAGCCCTTGGCTGCCGCGACCGGGTCGCCTTCGACGAAGGCGATGGCCGTGGGGCCGGAGAGCTGGCCGTCGAACGCGTCGACGCCGGCTTCCTTGGCCGCCAGGTTGGTGAGCGTGTTCTTCACCACGGCGTAGCTGGTGGTACTGCCGAGCGTCGTACGCAGCTGCTGGAGCTGAGCGACGGTGAGCCCGCGGTACTCCGTCAGCACTGCGGCCGGGGACTGGCGGAACTTCTCTGCCAGTTCGGCGACAGCCGCTGCCTTGTCAGGCCGTGCCATGAGCCCTCCTTCCGTGATGTGCCGCCGGCCTAGGTCAGACATGACGAAGGCCCCGCGCAGATGCACGGGGCCTGAGATTCCATCACGCACGACGGCGTTGGAGGGTTCTGCAGATCTCGTTCACCTGCGCTGGCTCCGCTGTGTGCGGACTTAACCCCCGCCATAGTGACGGGCGACCGGCGGTCTGAGGCAGGCACCACTCTAGCGGGTCCGCGACCGTGCTCCAACTCGGGCTCAGGTGAGATGGCGCACAGCCGGGATGCGAACGACCCGAGCCCGCCGAAGCGGAACTCGGGCCGTACGCTGGTCGAGCAGTGCTGTCAGCCGGCTGCCAGCGGGATACCCGGCCCCATGGTGGTGCTGAGGACCGCCTTGCTGATGTAGCGCCCCTTCGACGAGGACGGCTTGAGCCGCAGGATCTCCTCGTGGGCTGCCGCGTAGTTCTCCAGCAGCTGCGTCTCGGTGAACGAGACCTTGCCGATGATGAACTGCAGGTTGGCGTGCTTGTCCACGCGGAAGTCGATCTTTCCGCCCTTGATGTCGGTGACGGCCTTGGTCACGTCCATCGTCACCGTGCCGGTCTTCGGGTTCGGCATCAGCCCTCGGGGACCGAGCACGCGGCCCAGGCGACCCACCTTGCCCATCAGGTCCGGCGTGGCCACCGCCGCGTCGAAGTCGGTGTATCCGCCGGCCACCTTCTCGATCAGCTCGTCTCCGCCAACCTCGTCGGCGCCGGCGGCGATCGCCTGCTCGGCGCGCTCGCCGGTCGCGAACACGACCACCCGGGCAGTCTTGCCGGTGCCGTGCGGAAGGTTCACGGTGCCACGAACCATCTGGTCCGCCTTACGGGGGTCCACACCGAGACGGAAGGCAACCTCGACGGTCTCGTCGAACTTGGTACCCGCCGTCTTCTTGGCCAGTTGCACGGCCTCGGTCGGGCTGTAGAGCTCGGAACGATCGACGAGCTCGGTCGCCTTGCGGTAGTTCTTGCTGCGCGTTGCCATCTGCTTCTCCTCGTGTCAGCAGTCGTGGTACGGGCCCGCGCGGACCCTCCCACTGGGTGGCCGTCCGGACGGTGGTCCGGACGGGATGGGCCGCGCCGTCAGTGACGAGCGGCCCGCGTATGAGTGAGGCTCAGGAGACCGTGATGCCCATCGAGCGCGCAGTTCCGGCGATGATCTTCGCGGCTGCGTCCATGTCGCGGGCGTTCAGGTCTTCCATCTTCGTCTCGGCGATCTCGCGCACCTGGTCCTGGGTGAGCGTGCCGACCTTCGCAGTGTGCGGCGTGCCGGACCCCTTGGCGACGCCGGCTGCCTTCTTGATGAGCTCGGCTGCGGGCGGAGTCTTGGTGATGAAGGTGAACGAGCGGTCTTCGTAGACCGTGATCTCTACCGGGATCACGTTGCCGCGCTGGGACTCGGTCGCGGCGTTGTAGGCCTTGCAGAACTCCATGATGTTCACGCCGTGCTGACCGAGGGCGGGCCCGATCGGCGGGGCCGGATTGGCAGCACCGGCCTGGATCTGGAGCTTGATCAGGCCAGAGACCTTCTTCTTGGGAGGCATATCAGATTCGCTTTCTAGGTGGTGGGCCGACGCCGTGGGCGATGACCCGGTTGCAATCCGAAGCTAACTTCGGATCCCGAGGGCGGAGCCCTCGGAAGTCTGTGATTGGGAGTCACGGGGGCTTGCCCCGTGCGTGGGTCCTTTAGGGGGAACACGGGGGGCGAAGCCCCCGTGCGTGTGTGGTTTTTCGTGGGGGTACGCGGGGGCGGAGCCCCCGTGCGTTTCAGATCTTGGCGACCTGGTTGAACGACAGCTCGACCGGCGTCTCGCGGCCGAAGATCGAGACCAGCACCTTGAGCTTCTGGTTCTCGGCGTTGATCTCGGAGATGGTGGCCGGCAACGTGTCGAACGGGCCGTCGGTGACGGTGACCGACTCGCCGACGGAGAAGTCGACCTGTACGGCCGATGCCGCCGACTTACCGCCGGAGGGCTGCGCCGTCGGGGCCTTGGACCCGATGTTGGTGGCCAGCATCGACATGACCTCGTCCATGGTCAGCGGAACCGGTGAGTGCGTGTGTCCGACGAAACCGGTGACGCCCGGTGTGTGCCGGACGGCACCCCAGGACTCGTCGGTGAGGTCCATCCGCACGAGCACGTAGCTGGGCACGCGGACCCGGCGCACGACCTTGCGGACGGAGTTCTTGATCTCGACGACTTCTTCCATCGGCACCTCGACGCCGAAGATGTAGTCCTCCATGTTGAGCGACTGGATCCGCGATTCCAGGTTCGCCTTCACCCGGTTCTCATATCCGGCGTAGGAGTGGATCACGTACCACTCGCCCGGAAGCGAACGCAGCTCGGAGCGGAACGCCTCAACGGGGTCCTCCACCACGTCCTCAGCAGCAGCGGGAGCGTCGACGGTCGCGTCCTCGACCACAGCCTCGCCGTCACCGGCCACGGCGCTCTCGCCGTCCGTGACGTCCGCCGGCACGTCCGCCGCCGACACGTCCCCGGTGGGGTGAGTCTCTTCAGACACGTCCTGACCTACTTCCCTTGAGTCTCTTCAGTGTTCCAGCCTGTCGCCGGATCGTCGATGTTCGCAGCCCTGACGAGCCTGCGGCGGCTCAGCCGCCGAACGCCCAGAGCACCAGACGGCCGAAGCCGTAGTCCAGCACGCCCACGTAGGCCATCATCACGATCAAGAACACGATGACGACGGCCACGTAGGTCAGGAGCTCTGTGCGGGTGGGAGTGACGACCTTGCGGAGTTCAGCGATCACCTGGCGGATGAAGCGCCAGATCCGTGCGAAGGCATTCGGCTGGGCGGCACGGGCCGCCTCAGCCTCAGACCGCGACGCCGTACGACGCCCCTTGCCCGCATCGTCCGCGCGCACCGAGGCGCTCGCGCGCTTCGAACGACGCTCCGCCACAGCGGCCGCGGCAGCCTCGGTCTCCGCCGAGTCCTCGCCCTTGGACTCGTCCGCGCCGGCGGATTCGTCCACCGGGGAGCCCTCGTTCGACTCGTCCGCGCCGGACTCGTGCTCAGCCGCCTGGTCGAGGTCGTCTTCCCCGCGGGCAGCGTCGTCACGACCGACGTCGTCGGGCTCGCCCGAATCGGCGTTGGTGGAGTTGCTCACGGATGTGTCCTCGGATCGGCTGGCCTGGGTTTCACCCTCGCGGGTGAGGAGCAGGGCAGGAGGGACTCGAACCCACAACCGCCGGTTTTGGAGACCGGTGCGCTACCAATTGCGCCACTGCCCTTCGCAGCAGTCGACACCGCCTGGGACGGACCGGTCTTTCCAGGAACCGGGCACGAACCAGCATGGCGGACGTCAACCACCTGGCGAGGAGTCTACCCGGCGAGTGCGCGTGAGTCGAACCGCCCAGGGATGACCCCCGACACGCCACCGGAGGCGTCGGATCATCGTGAGCAGGGATACTGGCACCGTGCGTCTGCGCTTTCCCCACCCCGAACCAGTGTCCGCACGCGCGCACTGGCGGCACTGACGATCCTCTCCGCGCTCGCACTCGCAGCGGCCGGGGTGAGTGCCTACTCGCTGGAACGCGATCGGAGCCTGGCTCGCCTGGACGACTCGCTGAACCGGTCCGCGGAGGAGATCCGCACTCTCGCCGAGATCGGCGTCGACCCGAGTACCGGGGAGCCGTTCGCCTCCGTCTCGGCGGTGCTGCGCACGGTGCTCAGTCGCGTGGTGCCGGCCACCCATGAGGCGCTGGCAGGGTTCATCGACGGGGAGGTCTCACACGTCCCGGAGATCGCCACCTCGTTCCGGATCGAGGACGACCCGGAACTGCTGACCGCCGTCTCGCCCGCCTCAGGATGGGACCGGGCCGACGTTTTCACGGTCGAGACCTCCCAACGCACCTATCGGGTCCTCGCGCTGCCCGTCACCACCGACCCGCCCAGTGAGCCGGGCGCCCTGGTCCTCGCGTTCGACGTGGATGCCGAGTACGACCAGATCGAGGGCACGTTCCGCACCTATGCACTCGTGGCAGTGGCTGCCCTGGCCTGGATCACCCTGATCGGCTGGTTCGTGGTGGGTCAGCTGCTCGCCCCCCTGAAAGTTCTACGGACCACCGCCGAGGAGATCGGCTCCTCGGACGATCTGAGCCGCCGAATCACCCTGTCCGGGAACGACGACCTCGCCCTACTCAGTGCCACGTTCAACGACATGCTCGCCAGGCTCGACCACGCCTTCACATCACAGCGTCAGTTGTTGGACGACGTAGGTCACGAACTGCGCACACCGTTGACCATCGTCCGTGGCCACCTCGAACTGATGGACCCCACGGACGCCGACGACGCGGCGACCACGCGGGCGCTCGCCCTGGACGAGCTCGACCGGATGAACCTCCTGGTCGAGGATCTGATGACGCTGGCGAAGTCGAGGCGTCCCGACTTCGTCACCCGCTCCGAGGTCGACGTGGCCCTGCTCACCGACGACGTGCTGGCCAAGGCCGCCACACTGGGCTCGCGACGATGGGTGCTCGACTCCTTGGCGGACGTGCGCATCCAGGCCGATCCGAGGCGACTCACCCAGGCGTTGCTGCAGCTGGCGAGCAACGCGGTGAAGTTCTCTGCGGACGGCTCCACCGTGGCCGTCGGGTCCGCGCTCTCGAGCGACGAGACCACCGTGTCACTCTGGGTGCGGGACGAGGGCGTCGGGATACCCGAGGCTGACCAGGAGCGGGTGTTCGGTCGCTTCGAGCGTCTCGACCCGGTGACCGAAGGCATCGGGCTCGGACTCCCGATCGTGGCTTCCATCGCCGAGGCACACGGTGGACGCACCACCGTCGACTCCGCTCCTGGCGCCGGGACGACGATCACCATCCACCTGCCCGTGGTCGATTCCGTGACTGACGCGCACCACAAGGCCCCGACCGACACCGCTTCGAAGGAGCACCGATGAGTCAGATCCTGATCGCCGAGGATGAGGAGCGGATCGCTTCGTTCGTTGCCAAGGGCCTCCGGTCAGCGGGGTACGCCCCGACGGCGGTCGGCACCGGCACTGAGGCGATCGACCTGGCGAGCACCGGGGAGTTCGATC
Source organism: Ruania alba (assembly GCF_900105765.1). Classification (NCBI taxonomy): domain Bacteria; kingdom Bacillati; phylum Actinomycetota; class Actinomycetes; order Micrococcales; family Ruaniaceae; genus Ruania; species Ruania alba. The sequence goes on along the minus strand of NZ_FNTX01000001.1, from coordinate 276,521 downwards.
TGCTGGTCCTCGACCTCGGGCTCCCGGACCAGGACGGGTTCACCGTGCTGCGCACCATCCGCTCGCTCGGTGTGGCGATCCCCGTGATCATCCTCACGGCGCGTTCCTCCGTGACCGACACCGTGGCGGGTTTGGAGGGTGGGGCCGACGACTACATGGCCAAGCCGTTCCGGTTCGAAGAACTGCTCGCCCGGGTGCGGCTCCGGCTCCGCGCCGAGTCCGGTGGCGCCGAACCGACCGTCCTCACCCACGGCGACCTGTCCCTGGATCTGCGCACCCGCCGGGCACGAGTGCACGATCGGGAGGTGGACCTCTCGGCGCGGGAGTTCACCCTGGCCGAGACGTTCCTGCGTAGCCCTGGGCAGGTGTTGAGTCGGGAACAGTTGCTCTCCCGAGTCTGGGGGTACGACTTCGATCCCGGCTCGAACGTGGTGGACGTCTACGTGCGCTACCTGCGTAAGAAACTCGGAGCGCAGCGATTCGAGACCGTGCGTGGGATGGGGTACCGGCTCAGCTGACCGGCGCCACTCGCTCCCGGAGATGCTCAGCCGGCGGCGGCGTGCCAGAGGAGGGCGAGGTGGGTCCGATTCGACGGCGGCCACGCCGCCGGTGCCACCGGCGGAGACCGACCGGGCCACGATCGTGGCCCGGTGAGCGCAGTGGCAGCCAGAGGATGACCGCCGTCAGGCGCCGTCGTGCAGGTCCTCGCTGTCCCGGTCGCTGGGGTATCACTTGTCGCCCGGCCCGGCGGGGCCGTACATACCCGAGATGACCATGGCAATCGGGGCGGTGCTCGTGGCCGGACTGGTCTCAGCGTTGCTCGGCTGGGCTGCCGGCGCCATGCTGGAACACCTCACCCGGCGCGCGGACACGGTGTGGACGATCACGGCTGCCGACGGCGCAGCCTCCGTGGTCGTGGTGGCGCTTCACCTGGTGGTGGGCACCACCCTGATCATCGGACTGCCGGCACGGTCCCGGCGCGGAGCCTGACCGGACCGGCGGTCCGCATCCTGATCAGTCCCCGGAGTCAGCCGAGGGCGCGCTGTCCGCGGATGCCGGGCTGTCCGCCGATGCCGGGCTGGCCGGGCTCGGCGCACTCGCCGGGCTGGCCGGGCTCGGCGCACTGGCCGGGCTCGGCGCACTGGCCGGGCTGGCCGGGCTCGGCGCACTGACCGGGCTCGGTGCACTGGCCGGGCTCGGCGCACTCGCCGGCGTCTGCGCGCTGACCGGGCTCGGCGCACTGACCGGGCTGGCAGGCGTCTGCGCACTCGCCGGCGTGGTCGCCGATGTCGCGGTCACCGAGGACACCGCACTCTGCGTGGCCACGGCAGCAGGGTTCGCCGTCACTGCCTCGGACGCCACGGACGCCTTGGCGGCCTCCGGCAGTCCAGCCACCTGGACGGCCGACTGGTCGAAGTTGTCGCCCGGGTCAGCAGCGGCGGCAACCGCACCAGCGGCGACCGCGACCACACCGAGTGCTCCGGTAGCGATCCATGCGTTGCGAGTGTTCATCGTGTCTCCTTGTGATCATGCCCCGAACCGGGACGAGGTGATGGTGATATCGATAGTGGGCGCTGCACATGAGAGCCGAGGGAGGGGGCAATGAGAGGGCTCTCATCAATCGTCCGCAGACTCCGCCGAAGGCGGGCTGTCCGGGCTGTCCGGGCTGTCCGCACTGGCCTGATCCGCCGGGCTGTCAGCCATGGCCGGGCTGTCGGCGCTCACGGCGGGGACGAGCGGCACGCGCTCCGGGGAGTGACTGGCCCCCGACGAGGAGGTCGAGGTGCCCGACTGCCCGGACCCCGACGAGCTCGCACCGGAGGATCCGGAGCTGCTGGTGGATTCCGTCCCCGAGGTCTCGCTCGCGTCCGGCGCCTCGGCCGCCGACACCGCGGTGCGTACCGTGCTGTCCCCGCCAGCATCCGAGGTGCTCGCGTCCGAGACCTCGCGCTCCTCCCCCGCTCGCGGATCGCCGATCGGGCCGGCGACCACGATCGCTGCTCCTGCCTCGTCGGCGGTCGCGCCAGGGCCGGTCACGAGCACCGCGCCCACCACTCCCGCCACGCCGAGCACGCCGGTGGCCATCCATGCACTGCTTCTACTCATGCGCTCCCCCGCTCGTCCTGTGCGCGCGCCAGCCAACGTCCCGCCACCTCGAGCCGGGCTCGTCCCAGCTCGACATTGGTCCCGGCCACGAGGGAGAGGACCACGGCCGCCGCTCGCGCTGCCAAGACCGCCGGATCGACCCGTCGGGCGAACGACGCAAACCAGGCCTCGGTGAGCTCGGCCACGTGCGGGTACCGCGTGGGCGCGAGGGTCGGCAGGACACTCAGGTGTCCCAACATCGTCGCCAGATCGTCCTCCCGGGCACCGGGGCCGAGAGAGTCCAGGTCGATCGCTCCGCAGACCCGGCCGCGGGTGGTGAACACGTTGGCTTCGTAGAAGTCGCCGTGCGTGGGCACGGTGTCCGGGGCGGACCGGCTAGCGAGGATCGCATGGACCCCGCGCTCGAGTTCGGTGATCAGGGAGGCCGACGCCGGCTGGGCAGCCCGTGCTGCCTCGGCGTGGAAGTCGATCCGGTCCACCCACGAGGCACGTTTCGGCAGGGACAGCACGGTCTCCGGCAGCCCGTCGAGCCAGGTGACCAGTTCCTGCGGGTCAGGCAGGTCGCTCGGGCGCTCGGAGGCTCCGGCGATCGCTTCAGCCAGTGGCACACCGGTCATCGCCGCGAGGACCACCACCCCTGGCACTGGCTCTCCGAGCACTCGCGGGGCAGGCACCCCTGCGTCGTCGAGCACCTGGTGGCGCCGGATCAAGCGGGCGGAACGGTTCGGTGGAAGGACCTTGAGAAAAGCGGATGCCGACGTCACGCCATTCTCAGCACGGATCACGGCACGCCGCGTGGGCCGGTATCCGAGCAGCTGCACCCGCACGCCCGAGGCTTCCCCTGCCACACCGGCGTCCAGGTCTCGCAGCCAGCGACTGACCTCCACGGGGTCCAGTGCAGCGCGCAGGCCGGGGAGGGCAGGGTCGTCCGGACGGCGCCACACCCGCACCTGGTGAGCGCCGTTGTCGAGAACCGCCACGGAGGGGGCGTCCGGGACGGTGGCCGTGCTCGCCACGAAGTGCTCCCGGACTGTGTGCCCCTGCGTCCGGTAGCCGACCGAGTAGACCGCGCTCACACCGATCCCGGGCCGGTGGTGCACGGCATCGACCTCGACGGCGAGGTCGGCCGGCGCCTGGTCCGTACCGATGGCGGCCCGCACCAGGTCGTCCGCGTCCGCCCCGGCGAGCAGGGTCAGGTCATCGGGCACAAGCGTGGTCACGGTTGTCATCCCATCGACGTTGCATGGGTGCTTGGTGAGAGGAACATGAGAGAACTCTCATACAGTGGCACAGTGGCACGTGACCTGCGAGCGCTCCCGAAGGCGCACCTGCACCTGCATTTCACCGGGTCGATGAACGCCCACACCCTGAGCGATCTCGCCACCGAGGCCGGGGTGCAGCTCCCGGAGACGCTCCGGGAGGCCGTCGCCGCCGATGCGCTGCGTCTACCTGCGAATGAACGGGGCTGGTTCCGGTTCCAACGGATGTACGACGCGGCTCGCGCGGTGGTGCGGTCCGAGGCAGCGATGCGCCGGCTCGTGCACGAGGCCGCCCGGGCCGATGCCGACGAGGGTTCTCGCCGCCTGGAGATCCAGGTGGACCCGACCTCCTACGCGCCATTCGTCGGCGGCATCACCCCGGCATTGGAGATCGTCACCGATGCCGCACGGGAGGCGAGCGCGATCACAGGCGTCGAGATCGGCGTCATCGTGGCTTCCTCGCGCACCCGGCATCCACTGGACGCACGCACCCTGGCGCGCCTCGCCGTCCGGCACGCCGGTGACGGACCGGGAGAGGTGATCGGTTTCGGTCTGAGCAACGATGAACGCCGCGGGACCACCTCGGAGTTCGGCCCGGCGTTCCGGATCGCCGCCCGTGCCGGGCTGCTGCTCGCCCCACACGGTGGGGAGTTGCTCGGACCGGATCACGTGGCCGAGGTGGTCGCCCACCTGCACCCGGACCGGCTTGGGCACGGCGTCCGTGCCGCCGAGGACCCGGCACTGCTGGACCGGATCGTCGCCGACGGGATAGGACTCGAGGTATGCCCGGCGTCGAACGTCTCCCTCGGAGTGTTCTCGACGGCGGAGCAGGTCCCACTACGGCGGCTGCTCACCGCGGGGGCGAACATCGCCCTCGGCGCTGACGACCCGCTGCTGTTCGGGTCGCGGCTGCTCGCCCAGTACGAGACCGCCCGGCACGTGCACGGCCTGACCGATGCCGAGCTCGCCGAGTTGGCCCGCGGGTCGATCCGCGCCAGCCGTGCAAGCCAGACCTCCCGGACGGCGATGCTCGCCGACGTGGACGCCTGGCTCGCGGCGTAGCGCGCTCGGCGGTCGCTACAGGCTCGTGCCCACCAGCACCGGCTCGGGAGCAAGCACGATGTCGAACCTGTTCCGGACGCCGTCACGGACCTCTCGGGCGAGTGCGAGCAGCTCGGCGGCCGTGGCACCGCCGGTGTTGGTCAGGGCAAGGACGTGCTTGGTCGAGAGTGCCGCGGGTCCGGGCGACCCGTACCCCTTGGCGAAGCCGGCCCGGGAGATCAGCCAGGCGGCACTGGTCTTCACCTGCTCCCCCGCCGGGAAGCGTGGGGCATCGGCGGGTAGGCGAGCCGCCCGGTCGGCGCTGAGCACCGGGTTGGTGAAGAACGAACCGGCACTCCAGGTGTCGTGGTCGGCCTCGTCGAGCACCATGCCCTTTCCCTGCCGCAAGCTCAGGACGGCGTCACGCACCTCGGCTGACGCGGCACGTTCACCCAAGGAGACGCCGAGCGCCGAGGCCAGTTCCGGGTAGCGCACGGGTGCGCTGGTGTCGGCCAGCGCGAATTGGAACCCGACATCGAGGACCACATAGCGGGGCGTGGGGCGCCAGGACGTGCCAGTGCCATCGTCGCCGAAGGAGTCCTTGAGCACGGAGCTGCGGTAGCCGAAGCCGAGTTCGGAGCGGGCCAGCGTCCGGACTTTCCCGGCAGCCCGGTCCCAGGTACGCACCGTGGAGATCACCTCGGCGACCTCCTGCCCGTAGGCGCCGACGTTCTGCACCGGGGTGGCGCCGGTCGACCCCGGGATGCCGGAGAGCGCCTCGATCCCGCGCCAGCCTTCGGCGACCGCTCGGAGCACGACGTCGTCCCAGGGCTGGCCAGCCGTGACCCGGACGGCGGCCCCGCCGCAGCTGTCCTGGCTCTCGACGGTGATGCCGCGGCGGGCGTCTCGTACGACGACACCCGCGAAGCCCTCGTCGGCGACGAGCATGTTGGAGCCGCCGCCGAGCACGAGCAGCGGTTCGCCGGCACGATCAGCTGCTGCGATGGTCTGGACGAGCTCCTCCTCAGATGCAGCGTCCACGAACTGGGCAGCCGGACCCCCGACGCGGAACGTGGTCAGGTCCGCCAGCCGCGGCAGCGCGGTTCCGGTGGTCGGGGGCTGGGGGGTCATGAGCGACCACTCTACGCAGGCTTCTGCGTCCTGCGCGCCGGAGGTGTCAGCGAGATTCATCGGCCGGACTGGGCTGATCGGCGGCGTCGTGATCGTCGTGTTCCGGGAGCGGACGTGCCGCGGGGATCACCAGCAGTCCGACGATCAACGGCACCATGATGGCCAGGAGGGCATTCCTGGTTCCGATCGAGTCGGCCAGGAGTCCGATGAACCCGGGCCCGATCAGGAACGCGGCGTAGCCGATGGTGGAGACCACCGACAGTCGTGCCGCAGCCTTGGCCGGGTCGTCCGAGGCCGCGCTCATTCCGACCGGGAACCCCAGGGCAGCACCCATCCCCCACAGCACTGCCCCGACGAGGGCCAGCGGCAACCACGGGACGAGGGCGAACATGCCGAGCCCGATGATCGCCAGCGCCGTGCACAGCCGGAGCACTGCGACACGGCCGAACCGGTTCAACAGGGCGGTGCCCAGGAAGCGCATCACCGTCATCCCGACCAGGAAGATCGCCAGGCCGACGGCACCGACCTCGTTCGGAGCGCCGAAACCGTCCACGACGGCGAGCGCGAGCCAGTCGTTCGCAGCCCCCTCGGTCAGTGCGGCCGCAAGGACCACCAGCCCCACCATCAGGGTGCGCGGCTCGAACCAGACCCGCAGGTAGGAGGTGCCCGGGCCACGGCGGGCGGCGCCGTCGGGGTCCTCGGGTGAGTCGGCCGCCGGGGCGCGATCCGGGAGGAATCCGCGGGTACAGACGATCACGGCGATCAGTGCCACGCCGATCACGGTGAGCACGTGCAGCGGTACCCCGATCCCGGCGCGGATCACCAGTGCGCCGACGCCGGCACCGAAGACGGTGCCGATGGAGAACCCGCCGTGGAACCACGGCATGATCGCGCGATCGAGCGCCCGCTCCACGACGGTGCCGGCATAGTTCATCGCGACATCCCAGCCACCGATCCCCATGGTGGCCACGAACAGCCCACAGACCAGCAACCACACCGCGCCCGTGGCCACACCGGTCACGCCGAGCGTCAGGCCGACGGCGGCAACAGCAGCCGCGATCGCCACGCTGGCTCGTGCGCCGATCCGCCCGATCACCCGTCCGGTCAGCGGCATCGCCAGCAGCGAGCCGAGTGACCCGACCAGGATGATCAGACCCAGCTGGCCCTCGGACAGGTGCAGCTCGTCCCGGATCGTGGGGATGCGGGAGAGCCAGTTCGCGAAGGTGAAGCCGTTCAGGGTGAACGTGGCGAAGACCAGGGCAGCAGCCCGGCGCGCACGGGCGTCAGCAGGAGGAGGCATGAAGGCTTTCGGCAGTAGTCATGAAGAGGCTCATCCGGTCCAACGCGCGGGGCAGCGGCGGATGTGAGGTGGCCTAGGCTATGGTGCGCACCTGCCGAGGGCTGGTCAAACTGCGACGAAAGGATCCGGGTGAGTGCTCGCGCCACGTTGACTGACGTCGCGCGCACGGCGGGAGTCTCGCTCTCGACGGCGTCCCTCGCCTTCTCCGGTGCCGGCCCCATCTCCGGTGCCACCAGAGACCGGGTGCTCGCGGCAGCGAACGCGCTCGGCTATGCCGGGCCGAACCCTGTGGCGGCCTCATTGCGACGCGGTCAGAGCAAGATCATCGGCGTTCTCGTCGGGCGGGACCTCCGCGTGAACTTCCGTGACCCGGTGGCGGTGCAGACGCTCGGCGGAGTAGCCAGTGCACTGGGCGACGCCGCTCGCGGCATGCTGCTGGTCCCCGCGGCCGACGACGAGCTGGCCGGCGGCCAGCACCTGATCAGGCACGGCTCGATGGACGCCGCCGTGGTGCTGCACGCCAGCGGCCGGGAAACCTCACGGATCCTGCGCGGCCGTGGCGTGCCGATGGTCTGGGTCGACCGGGCCGGGCCGGGCGCCGTCTCGGTGCGGGTCCAGGACAAGGAGGGCATGGCCGCCCTCGGCCGGCACCTGGTGGGCCTGGGGCACCGTCACGTTGCCCTGGCCACCATGCCGTGGACCCGCGCCCGAACGGCAGGACCGGTGAATCTCGCCGGGCCTCGGCCGCAGGCACGCTACATCGGGGACCGGCTCGCGGGGCTCACCGAGGCCGGCATCCACCCGGTGGCGGTGGAGTCCACGACAGGGTCGCTGGTGGAAGAGGGCATCCGCGCCGGACATGCACTGCTGGACCGGTCCCCCCGGCCCACGGCCCTGGTGGGATTCAGCGACCTGATCGCTGCCGGGTTGCTCCTCGCCGCGAACGAGCGGGGCCTGCGCGTTCCCGAGGACGTCTCCGTCGCAGGCTTCGATGGGGTGGACCTTCCCTGGTTGGGCGAGCACCGCCTCACCTCGGTGGTTCAGCCCGCGCAGGAGAAAGGCGAACAGGCAGCGCGCACGGCGGTCGCTCTCGCCGACGGGGAGCAGCCTCGGCCCGTGGTGCTCGAGTGCCACCTGCGGGTGGGCACGACCACCGGGCCGGCGCCGACCTGACCGCCTGGGCTCTTCCCAGCTCTCCCCCGGCTCTCCCCCGGCTCTCCCCCGGCGCCGAGCGCAATGTTGTGCGGCGTTTTCCGCGGAGAACGCCGCACAAGATTGCGTTCGGCGCGAGGGCGTCTGAGGGCGCGGGCGGGCTGAGTGGTGGTCTCAGTGCAGGCGGACCTGCGCCTGGCTCTTGCCGAGCACGGCGGTGCCGTCCAGAGTGACGGCGAGGTCCACACGGGCGGTGCCGGCGTCGGTATCGAGAGCGCCGAGCGTCGCCACCACCTCGAGCCGGGCCTCGCCCGGGTCGGGGACGGGCACCGGGCGGGTGAACCGGACCGCGTAGGAGACCAGCTCGCCCGGGTCGCCGAGCCAGTCCGTGAGCGTGGCCGAGGCGATCCCCATGGTGAGCATGCCGTGCGCGATCACGCCGGGCAGCCCCACCTCGGTGGCGAACCGGTCGTTCCAATGGATCGGGTTGAAGTCGCCGCTTGCACCGGCGTAACGCACCAGACGTGCGCGGTCCACGGCGACCGTGGTCCGGTACAACTCGCTACCGACCTCAGTGGCAGCGGTGACGGTGTTCGCGGTACTCACGAGCCCTCCCCACGTACTGCCAGGGTCGAGGTGACGGTACAGACTGCCTGGCCTGCGCCGTCGGCAATCTCGCAGCGGGTGGTGACCATGGCGATCCCGGCTCGTTCGGTGACGGCGTCCACGTGCACGGCGGTGTGCAGCTCGTCCCCGGCCACGATCGGGCGGTGGTGGGTGAAGCCCTCATTGGCGTGCACCACGCGGGAGAAGTCGATCCCGGCCTCGGGGTCCTCGATGTACTCGGACTCGGCCCGCTGCGCGATCAGCACCGCGAAGGTGGCCGGGGCGACGACGTCGTCGTAACCGTGCGCCCGGGCAACGTCCGGATCGGTGTGCAGGGCAGCCGTCGCGCCGACGGCGGTGGCGAACTCGGCGATCTTGGCACGGGATACGCCATAGGGCGGGGTTCCAGTGAACACCCGCCCTATGAAGTCTGCGTTGACTGCGCTCATCGCGTGTGGATCAGCGGGTCTCGCGGTGGTTGGTCTTGGCGTTGCAGCGTGCGCAGTACTTCGCCAGCTCGAGCCGGTCGGGGTTGTTCCGACGGTTCTTCTTGGTGATGTAGTTGCGCTCCTTGCACACGTCGCAGGCAAGGGTGATCTTCGGACGGACGTCCGCGGACTTGGTGGCCATTGGTCTTCCTCACGAGTTGCCCCGCCCGGTCCGGGCTGGGATTGCGGCGCTGGTTGTGTAGCGGGAGCGGGGATCGAACCCGCGACCTCACGATTATGAGTCGTGCGCTCTGACCGTCTGAGCTACCCCGCCGCGTCCTGCCGGACCTGCGACCGGCGGGTCGCAGGCCAGGCACAGACCAGAGCCCCGAAAGGGAATCGAACCCTTGACCTTCTCCTTACCATGGAGACGCTCTGCCGACTGAGCTATCGGGGCAGCGGGATCGAGGGTACATGCTCTTCGGGTCCAAGGTGAAATCGACGGGGCATCTGTGGTGCGGACCACTTTCTCCTCAAGCTTGACGGCCTACGTGGCCGCTCGGCCTTCTCGGCCAGACCGTGATCTGTGATCTGTGGTTGATCTCACGCTACCCGCGGTGACCGGATGGCGCAGGCGGATCCGTGGGCGGAGACGACGAACGGGGCGCCTCCCGAAGGAGACGCCCCGTCTACGCTCTGGTGGCGGGTGCAGGATTCGAACCTGCGAAGCATTCCGCGGCTGATTTACAGTCAGCTCCCTTTGGCCGCTCGGGCAACCCGCCGTATGGTCGAAGGACCGGGTGGAACAATACCAACTTCAGCGGGACTTCGTGACCACCGACCGTCACCCGGCGGTCGACACAGCCGAGAAGGAGATCAGCGTGGCGAGTGATTCCTCGTTCGACGTCGTCAGCAAGGTGGACCGGCAGGAGGTCGACAACGCCCTGAACCAGGCCGCAAAGGAGATCTCCCAGCGGTACGACTTCCGGAACGTCGGTGCCTCGATCGCCTGGAGCGGTGAGGCGATCGTGATGACGGCGAACACCGCCGAGCGGGTGCTCGCGATCCTGGACGTGTTCCAGTCCAAGCTGATCCGCCGCGGCGTTTCGCTGAAGGCGATCGACACCGGCGAGGACGAGCCGCAGCCGTCCGGCAAGGAATATCGCCTGGCCGGCACCCTGAAGGAGGGTCTGTCCAGCGAGAATGCGAAGAAGATCACCAAGCTGATCCGGGACGAGGGCCCGAAGGGTGTGAAGACCCAGATCACCGGTGACGAAGTGCGGGTCAGCTCGAAGAAGCGGGACGACCTGCAGGTGGTCATCGCCATGCTCAAGGACGCCGACATCGATGCGGCGCTGCAGTTCGTGAACTACCGCTGACGACACTGCTGTTCTCCGCCGGAGGACGGTTCGACGGTCATCCGTCCAGACGGTCGGACCATCCTTCCGCGAGCCGCGGCCAGTGTGGGATGGGGCGGCCGTCGAGGTTCCCACCCGCGTGCTGCCACTCCTGCTGCGGCCACCCCGGGGGCACGTCCTGCCAGGTCTCCTGACGCCCGTACGGCGTCAGGTCCATCAACGCGTAACTGTTGTCCAGCTCCTCCACTCCCCGCCGCGTGGTCCAGTAGGTCTCGAAGACCTGGTCCCCCTCGCGCAGGTAGCAGACGATGAACATCATCGACGGGTCCCGACCGACGAGCAGAGATGTTCGGGACAACTCCGGTACGCCGTACCAAGGGGTCTGCCAGCCGAGGAAGTCGCGGTAGCGCACGCTCTCGGCGTACGGGCCTTTGCAGAGGATCGCGAAGGTGATGTCCCTGGAGTGCAGGTAGGACAGTTCCCGCACTTGGCTGGCGCACCAGGTGCAACCGCCGCACTGCTCGGCGGCGGGGTGCCCCGGATGCCACATGAAGAAGTAGGCGAGCAGCTGCCTGCGCCCCTCGAACGCGTCGAGCAGCGATGTCGTGCCGTCCGGCCCGTGCAGCGGCGTCGCGGCATCGACCGCCACCATCGGCAGACGACGACGGGCCGCGGCGATGGCGTCTCGCTCGCGCGTGTTCGCCTTCTCGCGGGCCCGGAGCTCGTCGATCTCGGCCTGCCACGTGGCTCGGTCGACAACCGGGGGTGCAGGCCAGGAGGCGTCGGTCATGGTGTTCGCTCCAGACGGGGCTCGAGCAACCGGGATCGTTGCACCGTAGGCCGCAGTGTTCGCAGCCGTCAATCACCCGCCTAGCACGCGCGCACACCACACATGCGCCGGCCGGTCCGCTCAGCGCTGCCAGCCGCCCCGGGCCATCTCCTCCAGGCGGGAGATGCGCTCAGCCATCGGCGGGTGTGTGGCGAACAGCTTCGAGACGGCTCCTGCCTTGAACGGGTTGGCGATCATCAGGTGCGAGACGTCTGCCAGGTCGCCGTCCGGGCGCAACGGACGGGCCGCCGTCCCGCTCTCCAGCTTGCGCAAGGCCGAGGCCAGGGCGAGCGGATCACCAGAGAGCGTGGCGCCATCGGCGTCCGCGTCGTACTCCCTGGTGCGGGAGATGGCCAGCTGGATCAACGTGGCCGCGAACGGGGCAAGCAGTGCCATGGCGATCATGCCGATCAGACCCAACGGTCCGGCGCCCCGGTCACGTCCTCCCCCGCCGAAGAACAGCAGGAACTGTGCGACGGAGGTGATCACCCCGGCCAGCGCCGCCGCCACCGAGGAGGTCAGGATGTCGCGGTTGTAGACGTGCGAGAGCTCGTGGGCGAGCACCCCCCGCAGTTCCCGCTCATCCAGCAGACCCAAGATGCCGAGCGTGCAGCACACTGCCGCGTTCCGCGGGTTCCGACCGGTCGCGAAGGCGTTCGGCGCATCGGTCGGCGAGACGTACAGCCGCGGCATCGGCTGCCGCGCCGCGGTAGAGAGCTCGCGCACGATCGCATACATCGCGGGCGCCTCGGCCTCGCTCACCGGGCGTGCGCGCATCGCACGGATCGCGATGGTGTCGGAGCGCCAGTACGAGATGAACGTCACGACCACGCCGACCCCGGCGAACGCCCAGATCCAGATCGACCGCCCGGTCCCCGAGGCCACGAGCGCCCCGAGACCGAGCACCACCGCCCACAGCACGCCGAACAGCGCAGCAGTCTTCGCACCGTTCATCCACGTGCGCGACATGCGCGTTCCTCCCTGCTCCGTTCGGTGCGAGCAGGGCCCTGATCAGGCGCGGGCGGTCACTCCGCGGGAGATCTCCGTCATCTCCTCACGGGGAACGACCTTGATGCGTTCACGGCCTTGCTCCTCACCCAGGGAACGCTCGTAGGAGTCGAGGAGTTCCCAGCCTTCCCACGTGGTGTAGGGCACACCATCGGCCTCGAGGCGATCCAGGATCGCCTGCGGGTCGCGGTCCTGCGCGGCATCGAGAGAGCCATCCTCCAGGGCACCGGCGAGGTCCTCCACCAGGTGCCGGATCGTCTCCGCCGCGTCAGACTTCGTGTGGCCGATGAGTCCGACCGGTCCGCGCTTGATCCAGCCCGTGGCGTACAGGCCCGGGATGTGGTCCCCATCAGCGCCGAGCACACGACCGCCATCGTTCGGGATCACGCCGGCGACCTCGTCGAACGGGATGTCCGGCAGTGGAGATCCGAAGTAGCCGACCGCGCGGTAGATGGCCTGCACCTCGAAGTCCTCATAGGTTCCGGTGCCGCGCACGTTCCCGTCGCCGGTGAGCTCGGTGCGCTCGGTGCGGAATCCGGTCACCTTGCCATCGGATCCCAGCACCTCGTGCGGTTTGTGCAGGAAGTGCAGGTGGATCCGGCGCGACGCCGTGAGCTCGCTCGGGTCACGCAAGGTCCAGTCGGTGAGGGTCTTCACCACCTGCTTGGTCAGGTTCGAGGAGCGGATCGCCTCTTCGGATCCTTCGTCGAAGTCGAAGTCCTCCGGGTAGACCACGATGTCCACGTCCGGCACCTTGCCCAGCTCACGCAGCTCCAACGGGGTGAACTTCACCTGTGCCGGCCCGCGACGGCCGAACACGTGCACGTCCGTGACCGGGCTCTTCGCCAGCCCCTCGGCCACGTTCGCCGGGATCTCGGTGGGCATCAGGTCCTCGACGTGCTTGGCGAGCATCCGCGCCACGTCCAGCGCCACATTCCCCACCCCCAGCACGGCGATGTGCTGCGCCTCCAGTGGCCAGGTCCGCGGCACGTCCGGGTGCCCGTCGAACCAGGACACGAAGTCCGCGGCCCCGTAGCTTCCGTCAAGGTCGATCCCGGGGATGTTCAGGTCCGCGTCCCGGATCGCTCCGGTGGAGAAGATCACGGCGTCGTAGTAGCGGCGCAGCTCCTCCAGGGAGACGTCCTTGCCGAAGTCGACGTTGCCGATCAGGCGGATGTCCCCACGCTGCAGCACCTTGTACAGGGCTGTGACGATGCCCTTGATGCGCGGGTGGTCGGGCGCGACGCCGTAGCGCACGAGGCCGTACGGCGCGGGCAGCCGTTCGAACAGGTCGATCTCGACCTCGAGGTCCGTCTTGGACAGGATGTCAGCGGCGTAGATCCCGGCAGGGCCGGCACCGACGATGGCGACGCGAAGCGGTGTGGTGGTAGGCACGGTGACGAGATGCCTCTTTCGGGGACGTTGGAGGGGCACGGTCATGCCCGTGGTCGTGTACCAGGTCCCAGTCTAAGGGTGACCTCACCGACAGCGCTGTATGGCAGATGTGTCTCATCTTTCGGGAACACCGATCCCGACGGCGTCCCTCCCCGGGCGTCGTCATCCTCGCCAAGGCGGGCGGTAGGTTGAGCACGTGCCTACCGCGACCCATCGAAGCCCGGACGGGCTCGATCCTCGCGGGCTCGCCGCCGGGTTCGCCGGCTACGCCTGGTTCGGGCTGCTGCCGCTGTACTTCCCGCTGCTGGCACCCGCAGGGCCGCTCGAGATCGTCGCCCACCGTGTGGTCTGGTCGGTGGTGGCCTGCCTCGCTCTGCTGGCCGTACTCGGCCGGTTGGGCGCTTTCACGGGGCTGCTCCGGCAGCCGCGGATCACGGCACGTCTGGCTCTCGCCGCGACGTTGCTGTGCACGAACTGGATCGTCTACGTCTTCGCCGTACTCACCGGGCACGTGGTGGACGGCGCACTCGGCTACTACATCAACCCCCTGGTCACGGTGGTGCTCGCGGTGCTGGTGCTCGGGGAGCGGCTCCGACCGGCGCAGTGGGTCGCGGTCGGGTTCGGCGGGGCAGGCGTGCTGGTGATCGCTCTCGGCTTCGGCTCCTTCCCGTGGATCGCGATCGTGCTAGCGCTCAGCTTCGGTGGGTACGGGCTGGTGAAGAAGCAGGTGGGCGCGCGGGTCCCGGCGCTGCCCGGACTGGCAGTGGAGACCTTAGTACTGAGCCCGGTGGCGCTCGTCTTCCTCGTGGTGCTCGCCGCGAGGGGCGAGGGCGCTTTCGGCGGCCCTGGCGCCGGCGGGATGCCGACCGGCGGGCTCGCCGCACTGCTCATCGCAGCCGGCATCGTCACCTCCGTCCCGCTGGTGCTCTTCGCGACGGCGTCCCGTCGCCTCCCGCTGGCGATGATGGGCCTGCTGCAGTACGTCACCCCGACGATGCAGTTCCTCACCGGGGTCCTGATCTACCGGGAGGCGATGGACCCGAGCCGGTGGGCCGGGTTCGCCCTGGTGTGGGTGGCGCTGGTGCTGCTGACGTGGGACACGTTCCGGGCCGGGCGCCGGATGCCGCGGCTGGCCAGACCTGACGAGTAGCGCGCCCTGCTCCCGTCGCGCGGGCGGGGTAGGACAGGGGAAACTACGCCATCCGGTCCACGAGCAGACCGGCGAACACCTCGAGCGCATCACGTGAGGCGGACTCCGGCAGGGGCGTCAGCTCGGCCACCGCGTCGGCGGACCACCGGCGGGCCATCTCCCGGGCCTCGTCGAGCACGTCGTGGGCGCGCAACCGGCTGAGCACGTCGGCCAGGGCATCGTCCGAGCTCAGGTCGCCGTCGAGGTCGGCCAGCAATTGCTCACCGCTAGCATCGAGGGTCCCGGCGGCCGCACGGGCCCGCAGCAGCAGCACCGGCATCGTGGCCACCCCTTCGCGCAGGTCCGTCCCAGGCGTCTTCCCGGTGGTCTCGGCGTCGGAGATCAGGTCGATCACGTCATCGGCGAGCTGGAATGCCACGCCGACCTTCTCGCCGTAGGCGATCACGGCCTGCTGCGCCGACTCCTCCGCCCCGCTGAGCATCGTGCCGTAGCACGCCGCGGCGGCGATCAACGATCCGGTCTTGTCGGCGAGCACCTGGAGGTAGTGCGGGATTGGGTCCTCGCCATCGCCCGGGCCGAGCGTCTCGTGCAGCTGGCCCATCACGAGCCGCTCGAAGGCTTCCGCTTGCACCCGCACCGCGCGTGGCCCCAGGTCCGAGACCAGTTTCGACGCGCGAGCGAACAGCAGATCTCCGGTGAGGATCGCGACCGAGTTGCCCCACACCTCGTGGGCGCTGGGTGCCCCGCGGCGCAACGGCGCGGAGTCCATGACGTCGTCGTGGTAGAGGGTGGCCAGGTGGGTGAGCTCGGTGGCCACTGCCGACTGCAGCACCGACTCGTTCACCCCGCTGCCGAACTGGCTGGTGAGCAGCACCAGCACAGGTCGGATCCGCTTGCCACCGGCGGCGAGCAGGTGCCGCGAGGTCTCGTCGACGATGCTCTCGCTGTGGCGTGCCGCCGCCACGAGCCGCCTCTCGACCTCGTCGAGGTCGGTGGCGAGCCGAGACTCAAGCTCGGTATCGCCGAGGGTGGGCAGGGAGGAGGTCACGGAATGAACTTAGCCGCTTCTGCCGCGAGAGACAGAATCGGGGTGGGAAACACACCGAGCACCACGGTACCGATGGCGCACACGACCACCGCGACCGCTGTCAGCCCCTCGGTCTGCACCACCGCCGCACGCACGCCGGTGGAGACAACAGCGGGCGCGCCGTCGGCCGCAGCTCCGTCGATCGCACGGTCGGCCTCGTCGGCCGCGGCGTCGTCCTGGTCGGGCTCGGTGAAGAACATCAGCACGACCACGCGCACGTAGAAGAACGCAGCCGCGGCGCTGGCGAGCACCGCCACCACCACCAGCGGCCAGGCGCCCCCCTCCACCGCAGCGGCGAACACGGCGAACTTACCGATGAAGCCGGCGGTGAGCGGGATGCCGGCGAAGGAGAGCAGGAACAGGGTGAAGCACACCGCGAGCACGGGGTGCCGGCGCCCGAGCCCGGCCCACTGATCCAGCCGAGTCGCCTCACCGGTGACGTTGCCCTCCGCATCGCGCTCTCGGACCAGGCTCACCAGGGCGAACGCGCCCACCGTGGCCAGACCGTAGACCAGCAGATACACCAGCACCGAGCTGATGCCGCTGCTGGTGAGCGCCAGCACACCGAGCAGCACGAACCCGGCATGCGCCACCGAGGAGTAGGCGAGCATCCGCTTGATGTCGGACTGCACGATCGCGAGCACCGTGCCCACGATCATGGTGAGGATGGCGATCCCCCACAGCAGCGGGCTCAGGTCCCACTCCAGGCCTGGGGCCACCACGTAGACGAACCGCACCATCGCCGCGAAAGCCGCAATCTTCGTGCACGCGGCCATGAAGCCGGTGATCGACGTGGGCGATCCCTGGTACACGTCCGGCACCCAGGAGTGGAACGGGACGGCACCCACCTTGAACAGCAGGCCGACCAGCACCAGCACCACGCCGGCCAGCAGCACCGTGTCCATCCCCACCATCGCCGGCACCGCAGCCGCGAGGTCGGCGAACCGGACCGAGCCGGAGTACCCGTACAGCAGGGCGACGCCCATCAGGAAGAACGCGGACGAGAACGCCCCGAGCAGGAAGTACTTCAGGGACGCCTCCTGGGAGAGCAGGCGACGGCGCCGCGCCAGTCCGGCAAGCAGGTACAGCGGAAGGGAGAGCACCTCGAGCGCGATGAACAGGGTGAGCAGGTCACCCGCCGCGGGGAAGACGAGCATGCCACCGACGGAGAACAGCACCAGCGGGAAGACCTCGGTCTGCACCAGGCCCATCCGGCGCGCCAGCGCCTCGTACGCGGACCCGGGCACGGCCGCCGCCGTCGGCGTGAAGCCGTCCTCGCCGCCCGAGCGGTCGGCGATCACGAGCATCCCCACGAACGCGCAGATCAGCACGATGCCCTGGGCGAGCAGCGCGGGCCCGTCCTCCAGGAGCGCCCCGCCCATCAGCTCGGCCGGGCCCTGGGACTGCACGACCGTCCACCGCCAGGCCACGGCCACCAGGGCGGCACCGAGCGTGACCACAGAGAGCGAGACCTGCACCACCCGGCGCACGGAATCCTTCACGAACGCCTCGATCAGCACCCCGAGCACAGCGGCGCCGAACACGATCAGGAGGGGGACCAGAGCCGCCCAGTCGATCGACGGCGGGACGAACTGGTTCATGACGGGCTCCCGAGGATCGCGGCGAACTGGTCAGCGGCCGGGGTCAGCAGGTCCAGCACAGGGCCAGGGAAGAAGCCGAGCGCGAGCATGGCGATGACGAGCGGAACCATGGTCCATCGCTCCCGTCCGCTCAGATCGGCGAGTTCCCCAGACCCTTCGGCCACCGGACCGGTGAACACCTTCTGGTAGGCGAGCAGGATGTACAGCGCCGAGAGCACCACACCGATCACCGCGAACACGCCGGCGGCGGCGTTGGCCTCGAAGCTGCCCAGCAGGACGAGGTACTCCGGCACGAACCCGCTCAGGCCGGGAAGAGCGAGGGTGGCGAGACCGGAGATCAGGAACACCCCGGCCAGTACGGGGACCACGCGCTGCATCCCCGAGTAGGCCGACATCTGCTGCGACCCGCCGCGCTGGGTGAGGAACCCGGCCACCAGGAACAGGGCCGCCGTGGAGACGCCGTGGGCGACCATGTAGATCATCGATCCGGTCATCGCCGTCTGCGTACCCACGAAGATGCCGAGCACGATCAGACCGAAGTGCGAGACCGAGGTGAAGGCGATCAGGCGCATCAGATCGCGCTGCCCGATGGCGAGGATGCCGCCGTAGACGATGGAGATGATCGCCAGCACGATCAGGTAGGGCGCCACGTTCGCCACCGCGTCCGGGAACAGCGGCAGGCAGATGGCGATCATGCCGAACGTGCCCACCTTGTCCAGCACCCCGACCAGCAGGGCGGAGGTGCCAGGTGGTGCTTCCGCGGCAGCGTCCGGCAGCCAGGTGTGCACCGGCACCATCGGCGCCTTGATCGCGAACGCGAGCAGGAAGCTGAGGAACACCCACAGCTGGGCGGTGTAGTTCCCCTCCAACGCACCGGCAAGGTTGTCGAGCAGGAGGGCACCCTCACCACCACCGGTCTGCACCAGCAGGTAGATCACGCCGGCCAGCATCACCAGGCCACCCGCGAGGGAGTACAGCAGGAACTTCATCGCTGCCGGGCGCCGGTTCGGGCCACCGAAGACACCGATCATGAAGTAGACCGGGATCAGCATCGCTTCGAAGACCACGTAGAAGGAGAACAGGTCCCGGACGGCGAAGATGGCGATCATCATCGCCTCGAGCACCAGCACCAGGGCCACATAGCCTGCCCGACGGCGGTCCAGCGCCTTCGCGCTCCCCTCACCCTCGCCCGCGCTCGCCGGGAGCGCGACCTCGTTCCAGGCGGCGCCGATCACGATCGGCACCAGCGCGACGGCCAGCAGGATCATCACCAGGCCGAGGCCGTTGATGCCCACCGCCCAGGAGGCCCCGATCGCAGGGATCCAGGAGTAGGTCTCGGTGAACTGGTACCCGCCCCCGGCGTCGAAGCCGGGAACCATGGCGATCGCTCCGGCGAGCACCAGCAGGCTCACGACCAGCCCCAACGGGCGGGCGACCTTCTGCACTCCGGGAACCAACCAGATCACGGCGGCAGCCAGCGCGGGCACCGCCACGAGCAAGGAGAGCCAGGGCAGATCAGTGATGGTGGAAGTCATGGATCCTCCGACTCTAAACTCGCGTGGCGAGGACGACGACAACGGCGAGCACGACACCGACGGCCATGACTGAGGCGTAACTGCGGACGAACCCGTTCTGGGTGCGGCGCCACCATTCGCCCAGACCGACCGCACCGGACCCCAGGCCCCGGGCTGCGCCGTCGACCACGGACGTGTCCGCCTCGGTGAGGACCTCGGTGGTCCGCTCCCCCGGGGTGGCGAAGACCGCCTCGTTCACGGCGTCCTGGTACAGGTCCACGCGGGCGGCGCGAGTGAGCACGGAGCCCTCGGGCGGCGTGACCGGCACGGCAGCGGCACCGAACTGGCGCCAGGCCAGGAAGGCGCCGAGGAGCACGATCACCACGGTGGAGACGATCAACACGTTGACCGGCAACACCGGGGCGTGGTGCTCGACGTGCCCGGTCACCGGCTCGAGCCAGCTGGTGAACGTGTTCCCGATGGCGAGCACACCGCCGAGGGCCACCGACCCGACCGCGAGGACGATCATCGGAACGGTCATCAGCAGCGGCGACTCGTGCGGGTGTTGCACAGGTCCGGGCCGATCATTTTCTCCATCGTTCCAGCGCGCCTTGCCGTGGAAGGTCATGAAGAACAGACGGGACATGTAGAAGGCGGTGATCCCCGCGCCGAGCAGCGCGACCGGGCCGAACACCCACGGCTGCCAGCCCTCACCGACGAAGGCGGCCTCGATGATCTTGTCCTTGGACCAGAAGCCGGAGAATGGCGGGATCCCCAGGATCGCGAGCCACCCGGCACCGAAGGTGATCCAGGTGATCTGCATCGAACGGCGCAGTGCGCCGAAGCCGCGCATGTTCACCTCGTCGCCCATCCCGTGCATCACGGACCCGGCGCCGAGGAACATCCCGGCCTTGAAGAAGCCGTGCGTGACCAGGTGGAAGATCGCGAAGGCGTACCCGATCGGTCCGAGCCCGGCGGCGAGCACCATGTAGCCGATCTGGCTCATCGTGGAGGCGGCGAGGGTCTTCTTGATGTCGTCCTTCGCGCAACCGACGATCGCACCGAACAGCAGGGTGATCGCACCGATGATCGCGGCCACCAGCTGCGCGGTGGGCGCCCCTTCGAAGACCGGCGCCGAGCGCACGATCAGGTACACACCGGCGGTGACCATGGTGGCGGCGTGGATGAGCGCCGAGACCGGCGTGGGGCCGGCCATCGCGTCCCCGAGCCAGGCCTGCAGCGGGAACTGGGCCGACTTGCCACAGGCGGCGAGGACGAGCATCAGGCCGGTCGCCGTCAGCACACCCTCATTGGTTCCTGGCGCTGCCGCGAAGACAGTCTCGAAGTCCACCGCGCCGATCGAGGCGAACATGAGCATCATCGCGACGAGCATGCCCATGTCACCCACGCGGTTCATCACGAACGCCTTCTTCGCCGCGACCGCGTAGGTGGTGTTGTGGTTCCAGAACCCGATCAGCAGGTAGGAGGCCAGCCCCACCCCTTCCCAGCCGACGAACAGCAGCGCGTAGGAGTCGGCCAGCACCAGCACCAGCATCGCTGCGATGAACAGGTTCAGGTAGGCGAAGAACCGACGGCGTGCGGCGTCGTGCTCCATGTACGCCACAGAATAGATGTGGATCAGCGCACCGACGAAGGTGATCAGCAGCACGAACGTCATCGAGAGCGGATCCACCAGCAGTCCGGCGTCGACGCTCAGGTCACCGGCGGGGATCCAGGAGAACAGATGGAGGTTGACCACGCGGTCCTCGCCCGGCAGCCCGAGCAGCTCCACCAGGATGGCGATTCCGAGCACGGCCGCAGCGCCGGCGGCGAGCACACCGAGCCAGTGCCCCCAGGCGTCGGTGCGGCGGCCGCCGACCAGCAGCACGGCGGCGCTCGCCAGCGGGATGGCGATCAGCAGCCAGGCGAGATCGGTCAAGGGCGTCATTTCCACAGCTGTCCGGCCCCTATCAGTTCTTCAGCAGGTTGACGTCATCGAGCGAC
Source organism: Ruania alba (assembly GCF_900105765.1). Classification (NCBI taxonomy): domain Bacteria; kingdom Bacillati; phylum Actinomycetota; class Actinomycetes; order Micrococcales; family Ruaniaceae; genus Ruania; species Ruania alba. The sequence goes on along the minus strand of NZ_FNTX01000001.1, from coordinate 255,552 downwards.
GCTGACCCGCGGGTTCGGTGGATGGACACGATGATCGCCAGACCGATGACCACCTCGGCGGCGGCGACCACCATCACGAAGAAGGCGATCACCTGCCCCTGCAGGTCACCGTGCATCCGGGCAAAGGTCACGAGCATCAGGTTCGCGGCGTTGAGCATGAGCTCGACACCCATGAACGCCACCAGGGCGTTGCGCCGCACGAGCACGGCCACCGTCCCGATCGTGAACAGGATCCCGGAGAGCACCAGGTAGTGAACCAGAGTCATCGTTCGCCCCCCTCATTCGATGCGTCGTCACTGCCGGGAGCGTCACGGTCAGGTGCCTCCGGCAGCGTGTCCTCCGGGAGTTGACCGTCGTCCTCGGCGTGTGCCTCATCGGTCGTATCCACCACGGGCGATCCGGAGGCGATCATCGCCACGCGACCGGTCTCCGTGATCGCCTCACCGTCGCGGATCACCTGACCACGCACCCGCAGCACCGTGGTGATGGAGGCGTCCAAGGTCTCCCCGGTCGCGCTCATCGCCGGCATGTCGGCGGAGTTCGTGCGTGCGTACACCCCGGGGCCCGGCTTGGAGATGATGCCGGAGATGGATCCGTCGGTCTTCAACGCGGTGAGCTTGCGCTCGACCGTCTCCTTCTGCCCGTGCTTGGGTCCCAGCCGACGGCGGTGGCTGAGCACCAGGGCACCGAGCGCTGCCGTGATCAGCAGGGCGGCCGTGAGCTCGAACGCGAACACGTAGTCGCCGAAGATCAGCCGGGCCACTCCCACCGGGTTGGTGTCAGCATTCGCGGGGGCCAGGCCGACCGGTGCAGCGAACGTGGCCCGGGTGACGATGCCGATCATCAAGGCCAGCAGGCCGATCCCGCCGAGCACGGCGAGCCAGCGTTGACCAGCGAGAGTCTCGGTGAGCGACTCCCGGGAATCCACGCCGATCAGCATGATCACGAACAGGAAGAGCATCATCACCGCGCCGGTGTAGACGACGACCTGCACAGCCCCCAGGAACGGGGCTTCCAGGGCGAAGTACAGCACGGCGAGGGAGACCATCACTCCGGCGATGCTCACCGCAATGTGCACGGGGCGCTTGGCGAACAGCAGCGACAGCGCGCCGAGCACGCTCAGCGGGGCGAGCACCCAGAACAGCACCCCCTCGCCCGTGGAGAGGACGAGCTCGTTCATCGCGACCCTCCCTCGGGCTTCGCGGTCGACGACGACTCCGCCGCGCTCGCGGCGGAGTCCAGGCTCGGGTCGTCCGGGCGGTTCTCGGCCACCCAGGCCACCTGCTCCTCGCTGGGGCCGGTCACGGCGCCACGGTAGTAGTCACCGTCGGTGGTGCCCTCAGCCATGGGGTGCGGGGCGGAGAGCATCCCCGAGCGCAGCGGCGCCAGCAACTGCTCCTTCTCGAAGATCATTCCGGCCCGCGAGGTGCCAGCCATCTCGTAGTCGTTCGTCATCGTCAACGCCCGGGTGGGGCAGGCCTCGATGCACAGGCCGCAGAAGATACACCGCAGATAGTTGATCTGGTAGACCTTGCCGTACCGCTCCCCCGGCGCATACTGGGCGTCCGGGGTGTTGTTGCCGGCCTCCACGTAGATGGCATCCGCCGGGCAAGCCCAGGCGCACAGCTCACACCCGATGCACTTCTCCAACCCGTCGGGGTGGCGGTTCAGCTGGTGTCGACCGTGATATCGCGGGGCCGTCGGCACCTTCTCGAAGGGGTACTGCTCGGTCACCACCGGGCGGAACAGCGAGGCCATCGTCACCCCGAAGCCGGCCACCGGCGCGAACATCTCCTCCAACGCGCTCTTCTCGCTGTCGCCGTCCACATCGAAGGTGTTCACGTCGTACGTGGCGCCGATCGCGTTCTTCTGCTTGTCGACGTCCTTGCGCGGGTTCGACCGCTTGGAGTCAGCCATCGGTCTTCTCCTTCTCAGTTGCACTCTCGGCCGCCGGTGCAGTCACCTTCGCCTTCCGGGGCGAGGGAGGCAGGTTCTGCCCCGGCATCGGGGGCACCGGGTAGCCGTCGGCGAAGGCATCGAACGCGGGTGCCTTGGTCTTTCCTGGCTTGCCGTCCTTGGTGGACGAGGCCTTGCCTGCACCGGTCTTGCCTGCGCCGGCCTTGCTCGTATCGGCGTCGGCGTCCGGGTCCTTCTTTTCCGGGATCAGCATCAGCACCACGGCGAAGACCACCAACGCTCCGGCGAGCACGAACAACAGTGTCTGCAGGCTGATGTCGGTGAACTGACGCACGCCCTGGATCACGGCGACGCCCACCACCCAGGCGAGGGAGATCGGGATCAGGACCTTCCAGCCGAGATGCATGAACTGGTCGTAGCGGAACCGCAGCAGGGTGGCACGCAGCCACACGAAGAAGAACATGAAGCCCCAGAGCTTGATGAGGAACCACAGCAGTGGCCACCAGCCCTCGTTGAACATGCCGTCGTTGATGCTGGACAGCGGCCACGGCGCCCGCCAACCACCCATGAACAGGGTGGTGGCGATAGCGGAGACGTTCAGCATGTTGATGTACTCGGCGAGGAAGAACCACGCGAACTTCATCGACGAGTACTCGGTGGTGTACCCGGCCACCAGTTCACCCTCGGCCTCCGGGAGGTCGAACGGGAGCCGGTTCACCTCGCCGGTCATCGAGATCAGATAGATCACGAAGGCGGGGGCGAGTGCGATGGACCACCAGAGTTGCGTTTGCGAGTCCACGATCTCGGAGGTGGACATCGATCCGGAGACGATCAGCACGCTGACCAGGGACAGGCTCATCGCCAGCTCGTAGGAGATGATCTGTGCCGTGGACCGTACCGAGCCCAGCAGCGGGTAGGTCGAGCCCGAGGACCAGCCACCGAGCACGATGCCGTACACGCCGAGCCCGGCGATGCCGAGGAAATACAGCACGGACACCGGCAGATCGGTGAGCTGCAACGGGGTGACGATGTCGGTGAACGGGATCTGTACCGCGGGCCCGAACGGGATGATCGCGAAGATCATGAAGGCGCAGAACACCGAGATCATCGGCGCCAGGAAATAGATGACCTTGTCGGCGCCCTTGACCGTGATGTCCTCCTTGAGCAGGAGCTTCAGGGCGTCCGGGATCGACTGCGCCAGACCGAACGGGCCACGCACGTTCGGGCCGAGTCGCTGCTGGAACCGGCCGATGATCCGGCGCTCGAACCACAGCGCGAACAGCACCGAGAGCAGAAGGAAGATCAGGATCGCGGCGGCCTTGATGAACATCAGGCCGATCGTGTCGCCGGAGAAGTCGGCAGCGCCGGTACTGGCGAGGACCGGGGCGTTCATCGCTGCACCTCCGTGGTGAGGGCGGTCAGGTCCACCACAGACCCGGCCCCGGCACCGAGCATCCGGTGCACCGAGGAGCCTGGTGAGTGCTGCGGCAGCCAGACCACCCGGTCCGGCATCGTGGTGATGGTGGCGGGGAGCTCGATGGAGCCGCTGGGTCCGTTCACGCGGAGCCCGTCACCGTCGGAGACACCGACCTCGGCGGCAGTCGCTGCAGAAAGCAGCGCAACCGGTCGACGGGCCGTCCCGGCCAGATGTGGCTCGCCGTCCTGACCACGCCCTGAGTCGAGCTGCATCCGCCAGGTCGCCAGCACAGCCGAACCGGCCCCGACTCTCGGGTCCGTCTCTGCGGGGGCAGCCGGCTCCACGGTGGGGGCTGCCGGCTTGGCACCGTCCCACCCGCTGAACTCGGCCAGCTCCGCGTGCAGCGCCTCGAGGCTGCGTCCCCCGAGCGTGGCTCCGGCGGCCGAGGCCACCATGTCCAGGACGCGAGCGTCGCTCAGCCGGCCCTCGAACACGGCGTCGAACGGCCGGGGCCGCCCTTCCCAGGTGAGAAAGGTGCCGCCCTTGTAGGTCGGTGGTGCCACCGGGAGCACCACGTCCGCGTGATCGGTGACGGCGGAGCGGCGCACCTCGAGCTGGATCACCGTTCCGACGGCTGCCAGTGCCTCCTCCGCGAGCGCCGGGTCCGGGAGGTCCTCCAGATCCACACCGCCCACCAGGAGCGCACCCAGGTCGCCATCGCGGGCAGCCTCGAGGATGCCGGTGAGGTCACGGCCGGGGGTCTCGGGCAGTGAGTCCACGCCCCAGACGGCGCCGACATCCACCCGGGCCTGAGCGTCCGCCACCGGGCGTCCCCCCGGCAGCAGATGGGGCAACAGTCCCGCTTCCACCGCGCCCCGGTCGCCGGCCCGGCGAGGCACCCAGGCCACCCGCGCACCCGTGGCCTCGGCCAGTCGCAGCAACGCGGTGAACGCACCCGGGACGCCGGCGAGGCGCTCCCCCGCGAGGATCACCGCACCCTCGGTGCGGACCTGCTCGGCGAGGGCGGCCAACGGCTCAGAACTCTCTGCACCCTCGGACGGGACGCCGTCGGCGAGGGCGTTCAGCACCTCGGCCTCTCCGCCCGGTGCGGTGTGCAGCACATCGGCGCGCAGCTTCGTGCTCCCGCGCGTGGTGAGCGGAGCGATGGCGCTGACGTGCACGTCCCCGGCGAGGACTCCCTTGCGCAGCCGAAGGAAGATGGTGCCAGCCTCCTCCTCGGGCTCGAACCCGACCAGGAGCACCTCGGAGGTGCTCTCCAGGTCACGGAAGGTGACGTCCATCCCGTGACCGGCCACCCGGTGGCCGAGGAAGTCGGCCTCCTCCGCCGAGTGCGCCCGGGCGCGGAAGTCCACATCGTTGGTGCCCAGCACCACGCGGGCGAACTTGGACCACGCGTAGGCGTCCTCCACAGTGAGTCGGCCGCCGGGCAGGACACCGATGCCGGCGCCTCCGGCGTCCGCCCGCGCCGCCGTCAGGGCTCGCGCAGCCAGGTGCACGGCCTCGGACCAGCTGGTCGGCACCAGCTCGCCGGACTCGTCGCGGACCAAGGGGCTGGTGAGCACGTCCGGTGCGCTCTGCCACGCGAAGGCGAAGCGGTCCTTGTCGGTGATCCACTCCTCGTTCACCACCGGGTCGTCACCGGCGAGCCGGCGCAGCACCACATCACGCCGGTGGTCGATCCGGATCGCGCTGCCGCAGGCGTCGTGCTCGCCGATCGACGGTGAGGAGACCAGGTCGAACGGCCGGGACCGGAACCGGTAGGCCGCCGACGTCAGCGCACCCACCGGGCAGATCTGCACTGTGTTGCCGGAGAAGTAGGAGGCGAACGGGCGCCCCGAGACGTCCAGGGCTGCCTCACCCATCGTCGGGGTGCTGTCCCCGGTGCCGGCGACCAGGGCGGCTCGCCCGCCCGGACCCACGCTGCCGTCGTCGGTTGCCTCCTCGCCACCGGCAAAGTCCAGGATGGCCTCGTCGAAGCGGCCGATCTGCTGGGCCGGCAGTCCGTGCCCATCGTCGCCCGGGGTGCCACCGCCACGACCCTGCAGGTCGATGAACGGGTCACCGGCGATCTCGTCGGAGAACCGGGTGCAGCGCTGGCACAGGATGCACCGGTCGCGGTCCAGCAGGATCTGCGTGGAGATCTTGATCGGCTTCGGGAAGGTGCGCTTCACCCCGGTGAACCGGGAGGTGCCGCTGCCGTTCGAGAGTGCCTGGTTCTGCAGCGGGCACTCGCCACCCTTGTCGCAGACCGGGCAGTCCAGTGGGTGGTTGATCAGCAGGAACTCGATCTGCCCGCGCTGCGCCTTCTCCGCCACCTCCGAGGAATGCTGGGTGCTCACCTGCATCCCAGGCATGACTTCGAGGGTGCAGGAGGTCTGTGGCTTCGGCATCGGGCGGACGTTGCCCTCACGGTCCGGCGCGGCCACCTCCACCAGGCACTGGCGGCACGCACCGGCAGGCTTGAGCAGTGGGTGGTCGCAGAACCGGGGGATCTGCACACCGATCTGTTCGGCGGCGCGGATCACCAGGGTGCCCTTGGGTACCGAGACCTCGACCCCGTCGATGGTGAGGGTGACGTCGTCGGGCTTGCTGACGGCGTCGTTGGTCGTGGTGGTGGGAGCGGTCATGACGTCACTCCGATAGCGGCGTTGGCTTCATAGGGGAACAGTTCCCAGGCGGGGGTGTGCAGACCCTGCTCGAACTCGTCGCGGAAGTAGGTGATCGCACTCTTGACCGGGGTCGCGGCAGCATCACCCAGGGCGCAGAAGGAGCGTCCCTCGATATTGCCGGCCACGTCGAGCAGCAGATCGATGTCGGACTCGGTGCCCTGACCTGCCTCGATACGCTGCAGGATCTGCTTCAACCAGAAGGTGCCCTCCCGGCAGGGTGTGCACTTCCCGCAGGACTCGTGCTGGTAGAAGTCGATCCAGCGGGTCACGCACCGCACGACCGAGGTGGTCTCGTCGAAGACCTGCAGGGCGCGGGTGGCGAGCATCGAACCGGCGGCACCGACGGACTCGTAGTCGAGCACCACGTCCAGGTGCTCGTCGGTGAGGATCGGGGTGGACGACCCGCCCGGGGTCCAGAACTTCAGGCGGTGCCCGTCCCGGATGCCACCGGCCATGTCGAGCAGCTCGCGGAAGGTGATCCCCAGTGGCGCCTCGTACTGGCCGGGCTTGGTGACGTGCCCGGAGAGCGAGAACAGGCCGTGGCCTTTGGACTTCTCGGTGCCCATCGAGGCGAACCAGTCCACCCCGTGGCGGATGATGCCGGGAACGGAGGCGATCGACTCGACGTTGTTCACTACGGTGGGCCGGGCGTACAGGCCGGCCACAGCCGGGAACGGCGGCTTCAGTCGCGGCTGACCGCGCCGGCCCTCGAGGGAGTCCAGCAGCGCCGTCTCCTCCCCGCAGATGTAGGCACCGGCACCGGCGTGCACCGTGATCTCCAGGTCATAGCCGGTACCAAGCACGTCCTTGCCGACCAAGCCCGCCTCGCGCGCCTCGGCGACGGCGGCCAGCAGCCGCCGGTACACGTGCACGACCTCGCCACGCAGGTAGATGAACGCGTGGTGGCTGCCGATCGCGAAGGAGGTGATCGCCACGCCCTCGATGAGGGAGTGCGGGTTCGCCAGCATCAGCGGGATGTCCTTGCAGGTGCCCGGCTCGGACTCGTCCGCGTTCACCACGAGATAGCGCGGGCCACCGTCGGGCTTGGGCAGGAAGCTCCATTTGAGCCCGGTGGGGAAGCCGGCGCCACCTCGGCCACGCAGCCCGGAGTCCTTGACCATCGTGATCAGCTCGGCCGGGTCGGTCTCCAGGGCCTTGCGCAGGCCCTCGTAGCCGTGCCGGGACTCGTAGGTCGACAACTTCCAGGACTGCGGCGCGTCCCAGATGTCGCTCAAGATCGGTGCGAGGGCACTCATGCGTTGGTCCCCTTCTCGTCAGTCTCGGCCACCGTCTCGGCCGAGGTGTCCGACGGTGTGCGTGGTTTCCGCTCTGCACTGGAGCCCTCGTCGCCGACGGGGTCGGTGCCGGACTCGGCGGCCTTCGCGGCGGTCTCCGGACCGCCCGCGTCCGCGTGCTCTTCCGCATCCGCACCGGGAGCATGCCAGCCGTTCTTGCGGGCAAGGTCGAGCCCCACCAAGCTGGCGTGACCGGCGCCGGTGCCCTCATCGGCGCGACCGTCGTCGAAACCGGCGAGCACCCGGGAGACCTCCTTGAAGGTGGCCACGCTGTGCGCACCGCGGGTGGGGGCCACCGGCTCGCCAGCGAGCAGCTTGTCCACCGTCTCGGCAGCCGAGGCGGGAGTCTGGTTGTCGAAGAACTCCCAGTTGATCATCATCACCGGGGCGTAGTCGCAGGCGGCGTTGCACTCCACCCGCTCCAAGGTGATGGTGCCGTCCTCGGTGGTCTCGTCGTGCCCGATGCCGAGCTTGTCGGCCAGGTGGTCGAAGATCGTGTCCCCGCCCATCACGGCGCAGAGCGTGTTCGTGCACACGCCCACGGTGTAGGTGCCGTTGGGGTGGCGCTTGTACTGGCTGTAGAACGTGGCCACGGCCGAGACCGATGCGCGGGAGAGGTCGAGCACATCGGCACAGAAGCCGATGCCCGCGGGGCTGACGTAGCCGTCCTCGGACTGGACGAGGTGAAGCAGCGGCAGCAGCGCGGACCGAGGTTCCGGGTAGCGCGCCAGGATCGCCTGGGCGTCACTCCGGAGGCGCTCCAGGACGTCGCCGGAGTAGCGGGTCGTAGTCGTGGCCATCAGCGGTCCACCCCTCCCATCACCGGGTCGATCGATGCGACGGCGACCACGACGTCGGCGATCGAACCTCCCTCGCACATCATCCCGAGAGTCTGCAGGTTGTTGAACGACGGATCACGGAAGTGCGCGCGATACGGGCGCGTTCCGCCGTCGGAGACGAGATGCACCCCGAGCACACCCTTGGGGTGCTCGATCTGCTGGTACACCTGCCCGGCCGGCACCCGGAAGCCCTCGGTGACCAGCTTGAAGTGGTGGATCAGCGCCTCCATCGAGGTGCCCATGATCTTGCGGATGTGGTCCAGCGAGTTGCCCTGACCGTCGCTGCCCACGGAGAGCTGTGCGGGCCAGGCGATCCGCTTGTCCGCCACCATCACCGGCTGCTTGCCCGTGCGGTCCTGCGCCTCCAACCGGTCCAGCACCTGCTGCACGATCTTCAGCGACTCCCGCATCTCCTTGAACCGGAGCACCACGCGGGCGTAGGAATCGGCGTCGGTATGGGTCGGGACCTCGAAGTCGTAGGTCTCGTACCCGCAGTACGGCTGCGTCTTGCGCAGGTCGAAGGGGTGCCCCGCCGACCGCAGGATCGGTCCGGCGGCGCCGAGAGCCATCGCGCCCGCGAGGGGCAGATATCCCACCCCCTGCAACCGGCCGAGGAAGATCGGGTTCTTCAGCGCCAGCTTCTCCATCTGCGCGATCCGGTCCCGGATGGTCGGGATGGACTCACGGACCTGCTGGGTAGCACCTGGGGGGAGGTCGGTGGCGACCCCGCCGGGGCGGATGTAGGCGTGGTTCATCCGCAGGCCGGTGATGGCCTCGAAGATCAGCAGGATCTCTTCACGCGCGGTGAACGCGATCGTCATCATCGTGGTGGCGCCGAGCTCGTTCCCGCCGGTGCCGAGGGCGATCAGGTGCGAGGAGATCCGGTTGAGCTCCATCATCAGCACCCGGATCAGGCTGGCCCGCTCCGGCACGTCGTCGGTGATGTCGAGCAGCTTCTCCACCGCAAGGCAGTACGCGACCTCCTGGAACAACGGAGCCACGTAGTCCATCCGGGTGCAGTACGTGACGCCCTGAGTCCAGGTGCGGTACTCCATGTTCTTCTCGATGCCGGTGTGCAGGAAGCCGATCCCGCCCCGGGCCTCGGTGACGGTCTCGCCCTCGATCTCCAGCACGAGCCGGAGCACGCCGTGCGTGGACGGGTGCTGCGGGCCCATGTTGACGACGATCCGCTCGTCCGCATTGGCTTCGGCGTCGGCGCTGATCTCTTCCCAGTCGCCGCCGCTGGCGGTGTACTCGCGGGCGCCGTCAGCGGCACCGGCCGGGCCGGTCGCCTGCGGGCCGGCGGCGGGAGAGGTGGGTGGCGTAGTCATCAGTTGTACGACCTCCGGTTGTCGGGTGCCGGTACCTCGGCGCCCTTGTACTCGACCGGGATCCCGCCGAGCGGGTAGTCCTTGCGCTGCGGGTGGCCGGGCCAGTCGTCCGGCATCTGGATACGAGCCAGGGAGGGGTGCCCGTCGAAGATCATCCCGAAGAAGTCCCAGGCCTCACGCTCGTGCCAGTCGTTGGCCGGGTAGGTGTCGACGATCGTCGGCAAGTGCGGATCCGCGTCGGAGACGGCCACCTCCAGCCGGATCGCCCGGTTGTGCGTGATCGAGAACAGCGGGTACACGGCGTGCAGCTCACGACCTTCGTCCCCGGGGTAGTGCACCCCGGAGACGCCCAGGCACAGCTCGAACCGCAGGTCCTGATCGTCCCGCAACGAACGGGCCACCACGGGGAGGTGCTCGGGCCGCACGAACAGCGTGCACTCGTCGCGGAACACCACCACCTTCTCGACCGCGTCGTCGTAGGCCACACCGGCTTCGCCGAGCACCTCGGCGAGGATGTCGACCACCTCGTCGAAGTAGCTGCCGTAGGGGCGCGACGACGCTCCCGGAAGGGCGACCACACGCTGCAGACCACCGTAGCCGGAGGTGTCTCCGGTGCCACTGACGCCGAACATGCCGGAGCGGACCTCGACGACGTCCAGCGGGGCTCGCCCGCCGGGCTGGGTCACCTGCTCGAGATTCTGCGAACCAGCCTCCTGCGCCTCCTGGGCCGGGCTGGTCACCTCGTCCTTGTTCTCCCCGTCCGTCACGCGACGCCCTCCTTGCGCGAACACTGCGGTGCCTCGCTCCGGTACAACTCGTTCCTCGTCGTCCGTGCCTGCGGCGGAATCTGACGGCTCCTCGCGCTCACATTCACGCCAACAGCCCCTTCATCTGGTGCGTCGGCACAGCCTCGAGCGCCGCCGCCTCAACCTTGGCGCGCACCTCGGCCCGGTTGCCGGCGAGCGGCTCGTTCTTCACGACCTGCTCGTGCAGCTCGAGGATGGCGTTGATCAGCATCTCCGGCCGCGGCGGGCAGCCGGGCAGGTACACGTCGACCGGGAGCACGTGGTCCACACCCTGCACGATCGCGTAGTTGTTGAACATGCCACCCGAGGAGGCGCACACACCCATGGAGATGACCCACTTCGGGTCGCTCATCTGGTCGTACACGGTGCGGATCACCGGGGCCATCTTGTGGCTGAGCCGACCGGAGACGATCATCAGGTCCGCCTGGCGCGGCGAGGCCCGGAAGACCTCCATGCCGAACCGGGAGATGTCGAACCGGGAGGTCCCGGTGGCCATCATCTCGATCGCGCAGCAGGCCAGACCCATCGTGACCGGCCACATCGATGAGCTGCGGACCCAGCCCACCAGGTCCTCCACCTTGCCGAGCATGAATCCGCTAGGAAGCTTGTCTTCGAGTCCCATGGTTTCTCCTCCTTCCTCAGTCCCAGTCCAGGCCGCCACGGCGCCATTCGTAGACGAACGGCACGGTGATCAGCACGAGGAACGTGAGCATTGCGATCAGCCCGAAGGTGGCGAGCTCGGAGAACGAGACCGCCCACGGGTAGAGGAACACGACCTCGATGTCGAAGATGATGAACGTCATCGCCACGATGTAGTACTTCACCGGGAAGCGACCGGTCGCCGCGTGCGGTGAGGGCTGGATACCGCACTCGTAGGCGTCCACCTTCACCTTGTTGTACCGCTTCGGGCCGATCACCACGCTGGAGGCGAGCCCGGCCAGGCCCATCACGAGCGCGAGCAGGCCCATGATCAGCAGCGGGACGTACGGGTTGGTCATGAGTTCTTCCTTCGGGCGGTGTAGCTTCCCGACGGCGGCCGGCCACGATGGCACGGCGTCGTCGCCTTGGTCTGGGGTTCTCTCATGCTGTGTCTGCCTTCCACGCCCGCTGCGGTGCCTCGCTCCGGTACACCTCGTGCCTCGGCGTCCCTACGCGGGGGCTCCTCGCGCTCATGCGGCCGGCACCATCTTGGTCAGTGCCGTGATGACCCGATCGGTGGGGTCCCCACCGCGGGTGTCGTAACAGTCCGAGAGCAGCTTCAGCACGATCTTCATCAACGTGGGGCGGGGCAGGCCGTGCTTGGTGCAGATCCGCATCACCTGCGGGTTCTCGATCAGTTTCACGAACGCCCGACCAAGGGTGAAGTACCCGCCCAGGTCGGCACGCATCCGCTCGGGGTAGGTCGCCAGTGTGCGTTCCCGGGCATCGTCGCTGGTGCGTGCGAGCGCCTGGGCGATCACATCGGCCGCCACCCGGCCGGCCTGCAGACCGTAGGCGATTCCCTCGCCGTTGAACGGGGAGACCATGCCGCCGGAGTCGCCCACCAGGAGCAGGCCGCGGGTGTAGAGCGGCTGCCGGTTGAACGCCATCGGCAGGGCGGCACCGCGCACCGGCCCCTCCTGGTTCTCCGGTGTGAACTCCCATTCGGGCGGCGCATTGCGCATCCACGCGGCGAAGAGCGCCTTGTAGTCGAGCTGGGTGGCCGTGGCGGTGGAGTTGACGGACCCGAGTCCGACATTCGCCAGGCCGTTGCCGAGCGGGAAGATCCAGCCGTAGCCGGGGAGCAGCTGGGACCTGCCCGGCTCGCCGTCCCAGAGCTCGAGGTGGGACTCCATCCACTCGTCGTCGTGGCGTGGGGTGCGGAAGTAGGTGCGGACAGCCACTCCCATGGGCCTGCTGTCCATCTTGGCCAGGCCGAGCGAGGTGGCCATCCGGGCGGAGACGCCGTCGGCCCCGATCACCACCGACGCTCGGAACGTCAACGGCTCACCCTCCACGCGGCGTCCTCGGGCATCGACCTGCTTCGCCTGCACGCCGACGACCCTGCCGGTGCGCTCGTCGAGCAGCGGCCCGGTCACGGAGGTGCCTTCGAGAAGCTTGGCGCCGGTGGCGCGGGCGTGGTACGCGAGCGTGCTGTCCAGATCGGTCCGTGCCTTGGCGAGCCCGTAGTCGGGGTAGCGCTCGATCTGCGGCCAGGGCAGGTGGATGGTGTGCCCGCCACCGATCACCCGGAGACCGCGGTTGCGGATCCAGCCGTCCTCGGCGCGGGTGGGTACCCCCATCCGGATGAGCTCGGCCACGGCTCGGGGCGTGAGGCCGTCGCCGCAGATCTTGTCGCGCGGGAAGGTGGCCTTCTCCAGCAGCAGCACCTCAAGGCCGGCAGCGGCGAGATAGTGGGCACTGGCAGCACCGGCGGGGCCTGCGCCAACGACGATGACATCCGCGTCATCGGTTGTGCTGCGCACGCTTCCACCTGACCTGTCTCGTCGCTGATCTGCTTCAGGTACACCCGGTCGCCCACCTGCTGCGCTGAGTCCTTCGGGGATGTCAGCGCCTCCGGCATGCGGCCACGGCGGAGCACCGAACCTGCGTCGGCGGGTCGGTTCTCGACGCCTAGGCTACCCCGACAGGGGCGTGACCGAGACCACGGGCACACCCGCTCCGGCCCCATATTCCGCCAATTTTTCGCTACGCGAGAGTGCCGTAATTCTCATGCTCCGGGACGGCTGGTGCCCCCACACCGAGAATCGAACGTCGATCTGACGGTTGCGGCGGTAGCCAGAGCGACGTTCGAGTTCTGAGAGGGGTTGCGAGGGACGGCGTCAGGCCGGCTTCGTCGCCCGGTGCAGTGCCACGATCCCGCCGCTGAGGTTGCGGTAGGCCACCGAACGCCAACCCGCCTCGTGCAGCAGCCCCGCGAGCGCGCGCTGGTCCGGCCAGTCCGCGATGGACTCCGAGAGATAGGAGTAGGCGTCGGTATTGGAACTCACCAGGGAGGCGACCCGTGGCAGCACCTGGTCCCGGTAGAACCCGTACAAGCCTCGCCATGCGGCGTTCGGCGGGGTGGAGAACTCGCAGATCACCAGCCGGCCACCGGGAGCGGTGACGCGGAACATCTCGGCGAGGGCCGCCGTCGTGTCGACCACGTTGCGTAGCCCGAACGAGATGGTGACCGCATCGAACGTGGCGTCAGCGAAGGGCAACGCGGTGGCATCCCCGACGACGAAGTCGAGGTCGGGCCTGCGGCGCTTGCCCACGGCGACCATCCCGGCGGAAAAGTCGCACGGAACCACGTCGATGCCGGCATCGGCGTACGGCTCGCTGGACGTGCCGGTCCCGGCGGCCAGGTCCAGCACCCGCTCCCCCGGCGCGGCGGCCACCGCGGCTCGGGTCTGCACCCGCCAGAGACGGTCCATCCCCATCGAGAGGACATCGTTGGTGAGGTCGTAGGCGGGTGCGACACCGTCGAACATCCCCGCGACCTCACGGGGATCCTTGGCCAGGCTGGCTCGTGACATGCCTCCATCATGACGTAGCCGCGGGTGAGCAGGTGCGTGACCAGCATCACCGGCTCCGGCGGGTGCAACGACTCCTGACCGCAATAGGCTGACCAACGATGACCGACGCCGCCCCTGAGCCTTGGCCGCCGACGCTGCTCGCACGGACGATCTCCGTCCCCGACGAGGCACTCGGCGCCCTCTTCGATCTGCTTCCCGCGGCCAGCCCCGCCGACGCACTCGCCTGGGTACGCCGCGGTGAGGGCATCGTCGGCTGGGGCGAGGCGCTGCGGATCGAGACCCACGGCGAGGACCGGTTCGCCGAGGCGGACCAGCGCTGGCGCGACCTTGCCCAGCACATGGTGGTGCGCGACGAGGTGCGCCGCCCGGGCACTGGGCCGGTGGCGTTCGGCTCGTTTGCCTTTTCACCAGATTCCGAGGCCGGCGGCACCCTGATCGTGCCTCGAGTGGTTGCCGGACGGCGCGGCGGGGCAGCCTGGCTGACCACCATCACCTCGGCCTCCGAGCTGCAGCCGCCGCCCAACCCGACGGCGTTGCGCACCGCCCGGGACGCACCGCTGGCCCGCCCCGAGGTGAGCTACGCCGACGGTGCCCTGGGTGCATCGGACTGGGGGGACGCCGTCGCCGATGTGGTGCGGCTGATCAGGGGCGGCGATGTTGCCAAGGTGGTGATGGCCCGCGACGTGACTGCCCGCCTGGACTCCCCCGTGGACGTCCGGAGCCTGCTCAGCGCGCTGGCAGAGGACTACCCGACCTGCTGGACGTTCGCCGTCGACTCTCTGGTGGGCGCCACCCCGGAGCTCCTGGTCCGCCGCGAGCGCGGCCTGATCTCCTCCCGGGTGCTCGCCGGAACCATCCAGCGCACCGGCGATGATGAGGCTGATCTGGCCCGAGCCGCCTCCCTTGCCCGGTCGTCGAAGGACCTGGAGGAGCACGAGTTCGCGGTGGACTCCCTCACGCGCTCCCTCGAGCCGTACGTGGCCTCCACCAGTGCGCCGGAGGCTCCGTTCGTGCTGCATCTGCCGAACGTGATGCACCTGGCCACTGACGTGACCGCGGTACTGGACGACACCCACGCCGACATGTCCTCGCTCGAGGTGGCGGCGGCACTGCACCCGACGGCGGCCGTGTGCGGCACCCCCACCGACGTGGCCGCCCGGATCATCGCCGAGCACGAGTCGATGGATCGCGCCCGGTACGCCGGCCCGGTCGGGTGGATCGGCGCCGACGGCGACGGTGAGTGGGGCATCGCCCTGCGTTCGGCCGAGGTGGCTCCGGACGGCCGGTCGCTGCGGCTGTTCGCCGGGTGCGGCATCGTCGCGGCCTCGGACCCGGAGGCTGAGATCGCCGAGTCCGAGGCGAAGCTGGAGCCGATGCGGACCGCCTTGGGGCGCTGAGCAAACCTCCTCGTGAAACTATCGACGGCCCTGAGCGCCGTCATGCCAGATGTGGCACGAGCTCGCTCAGGCCCGTCGAAACTCTCTAGGAGGGCACATCCTCACGCGCGGCCAGGGTGACCGTCACCTGGCTCAGCTCACCGTCGCGGGCGACGCTGAGCGTCACCTCGTCGCCGGAGGCGTAGGTGCGGACGTAGCCGGTGAGCGACGCTGCACTTCCGACGCTGTCGTCGTCGATCTGCACGATCACGTCGCCGGAGCGCAGCCCCGCCTCGGCAGCCGGAGTACCGTCGAGCACCTCGCGCACCGCCGCCCCGGTCCGAGTGGAACCATCTGCCGTCACCATCTCGTCGGTGAGCGTCACACCCAGATAGGCATGTTCAGCCGCCCCGTTGGCGATCAACTGATCGGCGATGTCCGTGGCCAGGTCCACCGGGATCGCGAAGCCCAGACCGATGCTGCCCGAGGACTGGCCGTCGGTGGCGATCGATGAGGTGATGCCGATGACGCGCCCCTCGGCGTCGAACAACGGCCCACCGGAGTTGCCGCGGTTGACCGCCGCGTCGATCTGGATGGCGTTCGTGACCACGGACTCCTGGGACCGCTGATCGGTGGTGTTCACCGGACGGTCCAGCGCTGAGACGATCCCGGTGGTCACGGTCGAGTCCAGTCCGAGCGGGTTCCCGACCGCCATCACACCCTGACCGACCGTGACGTCCTCGGACGTGCCAAGCGTGGCAGCGGTGAGATCGTCCGGCGGGTCCGCGAGCTGCAGCACGGCGAGGTCGGTGGCCCGATCAGTACCGATGATCTCCGCCTCGAACATCCGCCCGTCGCTGAGCGTGACAGCGAGCTGTTGGGCTCCTTCGACCACGTGGTTGTTGGTCAGCACGTACCCGGATTCGGCGTCGATGATCACGCCGGAACCGGCGCCCTGCCCCTGCTGAGAGGCGGCGTCGATGGCCACCACGCTCGGGCGAACCGACTCGGCCGCCGCCTGCCAGTCGGGGCTGCCGTCGGCGGCCGGGGACACTGTGGTGCCCGACGGGACCTGGGTCAGACCCGAGTCTGCCGCGTGGGAGCCGTCCAGCACCAGGGCGGTCCCACCACTGGCGAGCCCGGCGGCGAGGACCGCCGCCACGCCCACCATCAACCAGGGCCGCTGGCGCTTTCCTCGCGGAGCAGCGACCTGCGGCGGATGGGGAGCGGCCGGCGCATGGGTCGTGGGCGCGGAGGCATGCTGCATGTCGTGACCGTACCCACCGGGGTTCTGCCCTGGGAGGCCGGCTGCGCTGGGCGCCGACCATGCGTACGGGTTGGACGGCCCGCCCGTTGCCGGCCAATGCGTCGCCTCGGGCTGGGTCGCCGCAGGCTGGGCGTGCGCACCAGACCCGTACTGGGACGGCGTCGGCCAGTCCCCACGGGGTTCGCGCGGCCGGTCTGCGTGTGGGTGGTGCTGCTCGTTCATCAGGTCCTCCTCGTGGTGATGGACCTATGACAACGCGCGGACCTGTCGTGCGGCTGAACTGTTCCTGGGAGTCCCCTGAGAGTCCTGTCTCCCTAGCTCTACCGGGCGGTCCCGACGGCGGACCGGTGCTCAGCTGCCCAGCGCACTCCGGACGGCCTGGCGTACCGAGCCGGTGAGCCTCTCGGCGCGTTCGTGTGCACCGGCGGGATCCAGGCGCACCTCGATCACGCTGCGTCCATGGATGCCCTGGTCGAGCGCGTCCATCAGCTCGCTGACGGTGCGGACCTCCTGGTGCCGGGCGCCGAAGCCGGCCGCGAGCGCGGCCAGGTCCACACTCTGCGGGGTGGCGAAGAACCGGCCGAAGGTCTCGGCGTGCTCCTCCTTCCCGTGCTCGAGCGTGGCGAAGATGGATCCCCCGTCGTCGTTGAGCACAATCACCTGCAGGTCCACCTCGCGCTCGAACCTCCCGCGGGCGAGGCCGCCGACGTCGTGCAGGAAGGTGATATCCCCGATCAGGGCTCGCACCGGTGTACCGGTCAGGGCCACACCGGTGGCGGTGGAGATGGTGCCGTCGATGCCGGCCAGGCCACGGTTGGCGAGCACCTGGGCCGCTGCGAACGCCGGACCGGCCGGTGCCGCGAGGTCGGCGTCGCGTACTGCCATCGAGGAGCCGAGCAGCACGGTCCCGCCGGCCCCGAGCACGGCGTGGGCCACCGTCGGTCCGTCGAGAGGGCGCGGCCTGTCCAGTGCGGTGATCGCGGCGGCCGAGGCCAGCTGCCACCGGTGCAGCCAGTCCCGCTCGCCCGCCCCGAGATCGCCGGGCACGGCGATGGCGTCGGCGACCACGCGTGCGGTGCCGGCCACGTCGGCCCAGTCGGCCCTGCCTGACACCACCACCACGTCCAGGTCGTCCCGGGCGAGCAGCCGGGTGATCGGCCGGCTCAGCGTGGGCCGGCCGAGCACCACCACCCGCTCGATCTCGCGGGCGAGCTCGTCGGCGATCACCCGGCCGGCCGCCACAGCGGTGGCGGCCCCCCGCAGGCCGGAGGACGGCTCGGCGAGAACCGGCCAGCCCCAAGAGCCCACCTCCTGGACGGGTCCAGCGCGGTGAGCCCCGTCACCGGCCACGACCACGGTGCGCGGACCACGCGGCAGCACCACAGGCTCCACTGGTCCGGTGGCGACCACCTGCACCGGTGCAGGGACCTCACCGGCCCAAGGGCCGTCGTCGGGGGTGAGCGGGTCCCGGAAGGCGACGTTCAGATGTACCGGCCCCGGGGCACGGGTGCGGGCGCCGGTGGCGGCGGCCACGGCCCGGGTGACGGCGCTGCGCACCCCGCGCATCGGATCGGCGTCGTCAGCGGGCAGCTCGGTGAAGCTACGCACCGCCGTGGCGAACACCTTCACCTGGTCGGTCGTCTGGTTCGCACCCACACCGCGCAACTCGTGCGGCCGGTCGGCGCTGACGATCATCAGCGGCGCCCCGGAGTGGCTCGCCTCGAGCACCGCGGGGTGCAGGTTGGCCACGGCCGTGCCCGAGGTGGTGACCACGGCCGCCGGGCGCACCCGGGCGATGCCGAGCGCGACGAAGCCCGCGGATCGTTCGTCGACGCGGACGTGCACTCGGAGCCAGCCGGCGTCCTCAGCGGCGTGCAGGGCGTAGGCAAGCGGTGCGCTGCGCGACCCCGGTGCCAGCACCACGTCGCGAATCCCGGCGGCCACCAGCGCGGTCACTACGGCGCGGGCGCGGAGGGTGGAGGGATTGGTCATGCTCGCGATCTTGTCACGGCGCTGCCCCGGGCCGGCGTTCCAGCAGCGCCCCAGCCGCCACGAAGCCAGCGCTCCGGTAGAGCGGCACCGACGCGTCGTTCGCCCGCACCGACAGTCGCGCGCCGACGGCGTCAGCCGCCTCGCACAACGACCGCACCAGCATGGTGCCGATGCCATGGCCCCGGTGCTCGGCGAGGACGAAGACGCTCTGCACATCACCCGTCATGCGGTGCGCGTCGTCGACATTCGGTACGCGTTCGTCGAGCACCAGCCAAGCCATCCCGACCAGCGTGCCGTCCACCTCGGCCACCCGACAGACGAGCCGGTCCTCGCGATCAGCCATCCACCGCGCCAGTGAGGCAATGAAATGGGTGCGCTCCGAGAGGGAGACCGTTCGTTCGGGCGCAGACCAGGCGATCTTCAGGTCGGCGAGGGCGGGCAAGTCGTCGGCGCGCGGCGCCCGCACCTGGGCTCCCCGGTCAGTCACGGCAGGCAGCCAGGCGTTCCTGCCACCGGGCAGTCAGCGTCTCGTCGGCAGCTGCTGCCGCCAGCAGCGCGGGCGTAGGTGCCGCCCTGCGTACCGGAAGCTCACCACCGGAGGGGAGCAGCGGGTCGTCGGTGACGTCCCGGTCGAAGAGGTGCACCGTGGCCAGGCCGCAGGCGTAGGGAAGCTCTGGGAGGGCCGCTGCGAGCGCCACCCCGGCCGCGATCCCGACGGAGGTCTCCAGGGCCGAGGAGACCACTGCAGGCAGTCCGATCTGCTCGGCGATCCGCAGTGCCGCGCGCACCCCGCCGAGCGGCTGCACCTTGAGCACCACCACGTCGGCCGCCTCGGCGCGGGCCACGGCATACGGGTCCTCGGCGCGGCGGATCGACTCGTCCGCGGCGATGGGCAGGCTGAGGCGACGGCGCAGCGCGGCCAGGTCGGCCACGGCCGCGCAGGGTTGCTCGGCATACTCCAGGCCGCCAGCGGCGCGGTCCAGGATCGGCAGCCGGCGGCGTGCCTCGTCCAGGTCCCAGGCGGCATTGGCATCGATCCGGATCGCCCCGCTCGCGCCGAGCGCGTCCCGGACGGCTTCGAGGCGGGCCTGCTCCTCGGCGAGGGTCTGGCCCGGTTCGGCGACCTTCACCTTGGCGGTGCGGCAGCCGCCGCCGGCGATGACGATAGCGTGCGCCCGTTCGGGGGTGGTGGCCGGGACGGTGACGTTCACCGGGATGCTCTCGCGCACCGGGTCGGGGAAGGGCAGCGTGGCGGCTTCGTGGGCGGCCGCCCACCAGGCGCGGGACTCCGCGAGGCCGTACTCCCAGAACGGGGAGAACTCGCCCCAGCCGGCCTCCCCCTGGATCAGCATGCCGTCCCGGCGGTCCAGGCCGCGGAACCGGGTGCGGAGCCCGATCGAGTAGCACGCCGTCCTCACTCGGCAAGGATACGGCCCCCGAACCACCCGCGTGCAGGACCGGTTGGGCAACCAGTTCTATATTCTGGTACTTTTGTACTAGAAATAAGGAGGTGGCGTGATGGCGTGGGTCATCTTGATCGTGTCCGGGATGCTGGAGACCGTATGGGCGACGAGCCTGAAGGCATCGGAAGGGTTCACAAGACTGTGGCCGTCGGTGGTATTCGGCGTCTCGCTCGCGGCGAGCATGGCCGGGCTCGCCTACGCACTGCGCAGCCTCCCGGTCGGCACCGCCTACGCGGTCTGGGTCGGGATCGGCGCGAGCCTGACGGCGGTGGTCGGGATGGTCTGGCTGAGCGAGGGTGTCAGCGTGATCAAGATCGTCTCGCTGGTGCTGATCGTCGCGGGTGTGGTCGGCCTGAACTTGGCCGGTTCGGAGCACTGATGCCTTCGAAGGGGGCGCGCAGGCGGGACTCGGTGATCACCGCTGCGGCGGACCTGTTGCTGGAGCGGGGCCCCGGCACCTGCACGCACCGAGAGGTGGCCGCCCGTGCCGGGTGCTCGCTCTCGGCCACCACCTACTACTTCTCCTCGCTCGAGGAACTGCTCGGCGCGGCCGGCGAACGCATCGTGCGCGGCTGGGCGGACCACGCAGAGCGCGTGGCGGCCGAGCTCGACCCCCGGGCGAGCCGATCGCAGCGGATCAGCGCCGCCGTCGCCGCGGTGCTCCCCGAACCGGAGCGGGTGCGCGGGCACTACGAACACCTCGCCGGAGCCGGCCGCAGCCAGCAGGTTGCCGCCGCCTATGCCGCGGGACGACCCCGGGTGGACGCGGCCCTCACGCAGATCGCCGGCCCGCTCGGCCTCGACGCCGCTCTCGTGGTCGCGGTGATCGACGGTGCAGCGATCACGGCGTTGAGCGAGGGCGGCGATCCGGCCGCCCTCGCCGCACAACTGCTCGACCTCAGCTGCCCAGCCGCCTGACCGCCGCCTGACCTGGCGGCTGATCCGGCACGATCCGAACCGGACCACGCCAGCATGGCCGGTGCCGAGCCGGCGATCCGTGGCGTCGCTAGGCGTCGAGGACGACGGTTCCGGTGGCGCGACTGGTGCAGATCATCATGGTGCCGGCGTCATCGTGCTCGTCGGCATCCAGGATGGAGTCACGGTGGATCGGAGTACCGCTGACCACGGTTGTCTCACAACTACCGCACCACCCCTGCTCACAGGAGGAGTCCCGCGCGATGCCATGCCGTCGAAGGGTGTTCAGGAGCGTGTCATCAGCGGGCACCTGCAGGGTGCGCCCGGTGCGGGCGAGGGTGACCTCGAAGGGACGGTCAGACTCCGAGCTGTTCGATACGGGCGTGCTCGTGAACCGTTCGGTGTGCACCGGGAGGTCACGACTGGTCGCGGCGACGGCGGCACGTACCGCGGACGTCAGCGACTCCGGGCCACAGCAGTAGATGGCGGTGTGCGCGGGCAGATCGGCCACGAGCGCCGCGATCTCGGGGCGGCCGGCCACGCTCGTGCCGATCATCGTCACAGCCGGGACTGCTGCGAGCTCCGAGCCGAACGGCATCCCCGCCTGGTCTCGGCCGATGTAGACGGCCTGGTAGGAACCACCACGCCGGGCGACCATCGTGATCATCGGCAGGATGGCCGTGATCCCGATGCCACCGGCAATGAACAGGTAGTGCGGGGCGTACCGCAGCGGAAACCTGTTCCGCAGCGCCTTCATCCGCAGGCACGCGCCGCGCGTGGCAATCTCGTGCAACTCGCGCGAGCCGCCGCGTCCGCCCGCTTCGGCGAGCACAGCGATGCGGTACCGGTACTTCTCCCGCGGATTGCCGCACAGAGAATAGTGACGCACCCGGCCGGAAGGAAGCGCGAGCTCGATATGGGCGCCCGGGGACCATGCCGGCAGGCTGCCCCCGTCCGCGGCGCTCAGGTCGAGGACGAGAACGTGCCCGACCCGGTCCACCTCAGCGACGACGAGATCACGCTTATGCATCAGACCGCGGTTGGAGGCGTCGTAGATACGACCGTCCTGAACGTGGATGGGGTGGGAGCGGAGCTTGGCGCCGGACCCTTCGGCGAGGTGGTCGCCGGTGGCTAGGTCGAACTCCCAGCCGTGCCAGGGGCAGCGCAACACCTCGCGATCGCGGCCGTAGGTGTACTCGTACACGGCGGACTGCAGTCGGGTGCCCGTGACCGGTCCACGGCAGACCGGGGCAGCTTCGTGCGGGCATACATTGCGCCAGGCTCGGATCTCGTCCGCGACGCGATACAGGCCGATCGGTGTGCCGTTCACGTCACAGCGCAATGCGCCGTGACCTGCGGGAGGGACGTCCTCGACGCGGGCAATCTCCGCCGTCTCGGGACCGACCGGATGATCCGGGATGAGCTGGTTCGTGGCGGGTGTCGCGATGGTCATTCGACGGGGACCGCTTCGGTCATCGGCTGCTCGACCGGCTCGTCCGTTGCCGGCAGGTGCGCCGGGAGATCCTCCGGCAGCGGCATCCGGATGATCCCGTAGAGCTCGGCGGCGGTCTCCCCCATGATGCGTGCACGCGTCGAGGAATCGATCGCGGTGAGGATGAGGTTGGCGTTGTCGTAGTCCCAGTGGGGGTAATCCGAGGAGAACATCAGCGTGCGTTCGGCCTCGATCATGGCGAGGATCTGCGTGAGTTCTTCGGGACGCCTGGGCTCTTCGATCGGCTGGGTGGTCAGGCGAACATGGTCGAGGATGTACTCCGACGGCAGGCGCGTCAGCCACGGGGTGGTGTCCCGCAGCGCCTTGTAGTTCTTGTTCATCCGCCACATCAGGTGCGGGAGCCATGCCGTCCCGCCCTCGATCGCGATGAACCGCAACGAGGGGAAGTGCTCGAAGGCGCCCTCGGTGACCAGTGAGTTGATCTGCGCCATGTAGCCGATCGGGAGGATGTTGTGCCACTCCATGTACCGGGAAGGCCACCCCATGGGCGTGGGCGGGAAAGCGGTGCCGGCACCCTCGGTGCCGGGGTGGACGGCCAGCGGTAGGCCGGTCTCGCTGCAGGCCTCGAAGATCGGCCAGAACTCCCGTTGGCCGATCGGACGCCGCGTGGCGGCAGCTGCGATGACCTGGACGAAGCGTTTGTCGCTCGCCCAGTGTCTGATCTCACGGGCCGCCGCGTGCGGGTCATCGAGGTTCACCAGGATCGAGCCGCGGAACCGGTCCGAGATGGTCAGCCAGGTGGCGGCGGTGCATTCGTTCATCGCCCTGGCCATCATGTTCTGGTAATCCAGATCCGTGCCCAGGTGGATCAGGTGGGGCCCGGTGAGGATTGCGTAGTCGATCCCATACGGATCCAGGTGATCGGAGATCAGGAAGTACGGGTCACTCGCCGGCGCACCGCCGTTCGGCGGGGTGACATCCTTCCGGGCGACTCCACCACGCGGATTCGCGTAGTTGTGGCTGGTCGGCACCGAAGCTGTGCGCCATCCCCCGGCCCAGACTGCCGGGATGAACCGGTCGAGATCGGGAAGTGCGTTGTGCACATCGCCGTCGATGACGACTCCGGCGCTCCCTGTGGTCGCTCTACTGCTCATCTAAATCTCCTTCATCTGTACTGTCCCGGTGCCGCGACAGGTGGTCGCTGTGCAGAAGGTTGTCCGGCAGGTGGCGCCGAAGCGCTGCAAAGTCGGGTGGTGCGGGGCGGTTGACCTCGCCCCCGAACGCCTGCGACGCCTCGCTGCACGCCTCATAGAGCATGTCCAGGGCCGCAGGGTTCATCACGTCTGCAGCGAGGTAGGCGGGTGTGAAGAGACCCAGCGAGCACAGGACCTCGCCATTGCGGGCGCGCACGGGCATCGCGATACTGACGGCGGACCGAGGATCGCGTGTGGGATTGAGTGCCAGTCCGTGTTCGCGGATCTGTGCGAACACCTGCCGCCAGGAGGGATAGAGCCGCGGCGAGAGGTCGGTGCGGGCGATGTAGTCCCCCCAGTGCTTGCGGTCGCCGAAGGCCACCAGGACCCACCCCGTAGCAAGTTTGAGCGGGTCCTTCCAGACGTCGTGCTCAACCCGCATTCCCAGTACTCCCGGGCTGGGCGTCGACGCCACGATGCGTGCCTCGCGTCCGACCAGGACCGTCGCCGTCGACGCGAGTTGTGCACGTGCACTCAAGGAGACGAGAATGGGATCGACGTGGGCGACGAGCTTGGCTGCGTGATCGTGCCAGCTGCCCGAGCCGATGGCGGCCGGGCCGAGGGCGTATCCGCCGCGAACCCGCACCAGATAGTTACGCATCGTGAGGGTGTGAATCAGTCCATGTGCGGTCGAGGGCGGTAGGCCGACCAGTTGGCCGATCTGAGTGACGCCGAGTGGACCCGACCGCGTGACGACCTCCAGCACGTCGAGCGCACGATGGACCGACTGGACGCCGACGCTAGCCTTACGAGTGCTCACACCGACGACGGTAGGGACGCGGTCCCGCAATGCCAAGGCCGCCATCGGCCATGCCGAATCCTCGGCATCGGCACTCGCATTCAGTTCCGTCCGGGAAGACCTGAGAAGCGGATCGCGGATCCCTGGGGCAGTACCGGTTTGAGTGTGTAGCGGGAGTTCCCCCACACCGCATAGAGCAGCGGGGTCGCGGCCAGCCCGACGGCGAGGGCCGGGTGGATCACGAAGAGTCCCGCGAGTAGGCCCAGCACCAGGAAGGACACCGCGGTCAGGTACCAGCGTCGTAGGCCCAGGTAGAGCGAGGCCCGTAGGACGTCCCGGAGCCGGGCGTCCGGGCGCTCGACGCTCGCCACCAGGGCGAGCAACGCCGTCGCGGTGGCGAGCAGGAACAGCACCACGAAGACAGGGGTGAGGACGGCGCCCAGGGTGGCGCCCCACAGGGCGAGCACGTCCACCACCAGGATCACCGCCGTCGTGGTCCATAGGAGTCCGACGGCGAGTGAGCGGCGCAGGTGCGCCGCCCAGGAGCGCCAGAAGGTGCGGATCACCTCGGTGCCATGCGTGCGGGAGTAGTGGGTGAAGACCGCGAAACCGGCGGTGAGTGCGGGTGTGGCGAGCACACCCGCACCCAGCAGCGCCGGCCAGGACGTGACCGGATCGGTGCTGACCAGCAGCACCACCAGTGGCAGGGCGCCGACCAGCAACATCGCGTTGGTGCCGAGCACCAGGTACCCGATGCCGATCACTGTTTCCCAGGTTTGGGCCGAGGGCATCCGCAAGCGTCGCCGCTCCGGCCGCTGGCCCCGTTCCGTGCCCACCATGGTCACCATCGTCAGCCCTTGAGCCCCGCGGTGGCGATTCCTTGGACGAAGTAGCGCTGCCCGAGCATGAAGATCAGCGCGATCGGCAGCACCGAGATGACTGAGCCGGTCATGATCAGCGCATATTCGGCGTTGTACTGGGACACGAAGGACTTCAGCCCGATCTGGATGGTCCAGATGTCCCGGTCGCGCAGGTAGATCAGCGGGCCGAGGTAATCGTTCCAGGTGTTGACGAACGTGAGCAGCGTCAGCGTGGCCACGGCCGGGCCGGAGAGCGGCAGCACGATCTTGCGCCAGATCGAGTACTCCGAGAGCCCGTCGATCCGGGCCGCCTCGGAGAGCTCCTCCGGGATGGACTCGTAGTACTGCTTCATCAGGAAGACCCCGAACGCACTGAACGTCTGCAGCGCGAGGATCGACCACAACGTGTTCGACAGTCCGGCCTTGGAGAGCATGATGAACTGCGGGATCATGTACGCCTGCCACGGCACCGCGATGGTGGCCACGTAGGTCAGGAACAGCACGTCCCGGCCGGGGAAGCGCATCTTGGAGAAGCCGTAGGCGGCGAAGCTGCCGGTGAGGACCTGCAGGAAGGTCACCGAGACCGACAGGATCAGGGTGTTCTTGACCCAGTTCAGCATGTCGGCCTTGGCCCAGATGTCGAGGTAGTTGCGCCAGACCACCGGGTCGGGCAGCCACTGGATCGGGACGGAGAAGACCTGGTTGTTCATCTTCAGCGAGGAGGTCACCATCCAGAAGAACGGCAGCATGATCGCAGCCGCTGCGACGATCAGCGCCACGTACAGCAGCACCCGGGCGACGAGCCTGCGGCCCGCCTTGGGGTCCTTGCGCAGCTGGGGAGTGGCCGTGCTGGGGCGATCGAGGGTGACGGTGGCCATCAGACCTCCCTCCTCTTGTTCAGCAGGAACTGCACCACCGTGAGGGCGAGGCAGATGAAGAACAGCACCACCGCCACGGCGGAGGCGTAGCCGAAGTCGTTCTCCTCGAAGCCCTTGCGGTAGATGTACTGGGCGAGGACCAGGGTTGAGGTGCCGGGGCCGCCGTCGGTCATCACCAGGATCAGGTCGAGGATCTTGAAGCTCTGGATCGTCAGGATCACAGTCACGAAGAACGTGGTGGGTCGTAGGCTCGGCACGGTCACGTTCCAGAACCGCTGGACCGCGTGCGCACCGTCCACCCGGGCGGCCTCGTAGAGCTCGCGCGGGATGGCCTGCAGCCCAGCCAGGAACAGCAGCATGTAGTAGCCCATCTCGCGCCACACGCTCACCAGCACGATCGAGGGCATCGACCAGCTGGCCGAGGTGGTCCATCCGGGCGGGTTGTCGATCCCCACCGCCATCAGGAACTGGTTGATCGGACCCGAATCGGGGGAGAACAGCATGTTCCAGACCACCGCGATCGCCACGATCGAGGTGATGTAGGGGAAGAACGCCACGGTGCGGAAGAACGCGATCCCACGCATCTTGTGGTTCAGCAGCAGTGCCAGACCGAGCGAGGCCGCCAGCGTGAGGGGGATGTGCATCAGCGCGTAGTAGGCGGTGTTGGCCAGCGCGGTGTGGAACGTGCCGTCGGTGAGCAGCCGCTCGAAGTTCTCCAAGCCGATCCAGTCCGCCTGCCCGAACGCGTTCCAGGACGTGAAGGCGAGGTAGAACAGGATGAGCACCGGCACGAGCGTGAGCACCGCGAAGCCGATGAAGTTGGGCAGGATGAAGGTCCACCCGATGAAGGTGTTGCGAAGCGTGAGCCTGCTGCTGCGGGCCCGGCGCCGTGGTGGCGTCGGTGCAGCGGAGGCGTCCACAGCCGTCGTCGCCATGGTTCTCCTCGTCGATTCAAGGGGCACCGGCCGGCCGCGGTGCGCGGCCGGCCGGTGCGAGAGTGGGTGGGGTTAGCCGAGCACCTCGGACTGCGCCCGCTCCATCGCCTCGGCGATGCCGTCGGCCGGGGAGACCGTCCCGGCGAGGATCGCCGAGTGAGCATCGTTCAGGATGTTCTGCAGGGACGGAGTGAGCTCATCGACGGGGAATCCCAAGCGGGGCGCACTCTCCGCGAAGGCGAAACTGGACAGGTCGTCCGACGGCATTTCACTCACCGAGAAGTACGCGTCGGTGACTGCCTCGCTGCCATATGCAGGGGAGATCCCCACCTCGGCCACAGCGACGCCCGCTTCCTCGCTGGCGACAAACGCCAGGAAGTCTCGTGCTGCGTCCAGCTCCGGGCCGGATACCCCCGAGTTGATTCCGATCCCGGTCGGCGATCCCGGCGAGACGGGCGATTCGATAGTGGATGCATTGGGCTGAGGAGCGGGCGCGAAACCCCACGCGAAGTCATCCGCGTCACCACTCTCCTGCTGAGCCAGCAGCACGCCCACGTACCACGACCCCATCGGCATCATCGCCGTCTGTTGCGTGCCGAAGACAGCCTTGTAGTCGGTTGAGTTGGTAGTGATCGATCCGTACGTGACTTGCGCTCCCGCGTCTTGCAGCGCAAGCGTTCGCTCGTACCAGGGCACCAGGTACTCCCACTCACCGGAAAGCACGTCCGCCTCCGGATCCTGGGTGTTCGCGAACGCCAGGACGAGGTCGCCCCAGTGCTGCTGGAAGGTGCCGTAGGCGTCGGATCCGGCGGCGTCCAACGCCTCGGTCAACTCCTCGGCAGCGGCGGCGTAGTCGTCCCACGTCCACGACCCGTCCGGGTACTCGATCCCGGCAGCGTCGAACAGGTCCTTGTTGTAGAACAGGTACCAGGCGTCCTGACGGAACGGAATCGCGTACGTGACGTCATCGATCGTATAGGTGTCCAGGCCGACGATCGGCGGATCGTTCTCCGCGGCGATGTCGGACACGTCCAGGAGCTGGTCACCCTCGTGCAGCGTGATGAGATCGTTGAGGCTCTTGAGGGTGATGAGGTGCGGGGCTGAATCAGCAGCCAGGTCCGCAATGATCTGCGTGCTGTACTCCGTCGCGTTGTACTCTTGGATCGCGACCGGGGTGTCCGGGTTCTGCGCATTGTAGGCGTCGATCAGCGCATTGAACTCCGGTGTGATGCTGACGCTCCACGCCGAGAGCGTGATCTCCTCGACGGCTTCGTTCTCCGTGCCGCCACTGCTCTCGGCATCGCTGCTGCACGCTGTCAGGGCGAGCGCACCAGCGAGTGCCGGCGCGCCAAAGGTTATCCAGGTTCGCTTCATTGCGTTGTCTCTCTCTGTCGAACTCGTGGCACGGCATGCGCTCCAGGTCATTGGTTGCGAGTCGCATGTCCGGCTCCGACCGCTAGCGAGAGTGCACTCCGTTCGTCGGGGAAGTACAACGTCGATTCGGCATCGGCGAAAGCAGGTCGATAGGTGCCGCCATGGCCAGACAGAAACGAGGCGAAGTATCCCACTGCGGCATGGACAGTGGCCGGTGAGCCGATGGGGCTTCGGCCGCTCTGCTGACTACAGTGGCGTCCGTGAGCGATACCCCGGCCGTCCCCGCCCGCGTCTCCGAACTGTTCGACCCGCAGCGGTGGCGAGATGTCGACGGATTCAACTTCACCGACATCACCTACCACCGAGGCGTCGACAGATCGAGCGCCTCCGGGCCGGAGGATCTTCCGGTGGTGCGGATCGCATTCGACCGGCCCGAGGTGCGCAACGCATTCCGCCCGCACACGGTGGACGAACTGTTCCGTGCGCTGGACCACGCACGGATGAGTTCCGATGTGGCCGCCGTGCTGCTCACCGGGAACGGGCCGAGCCCGAAGGACGGCGGCTGGGCGTTCTGCTCGGGCGGCGACCAGCGCATCCGCGGCCGGGACGGATACCGCTACGAGGGCGAGACGGCCGGGGAAGTCGACCCTGCCCGCGCCGGCCGCCTGCACATCCTCGAGGTGCAGCGACTGATGCGCACCATGCCCAAGCCGGTGATCGCCGTCGTTCCTGGATGGGCCGCCGGCGGCGGGCACAGCCTGCACGTGGTGGCCGACCTGACGATCGCTTCGAGCGAGCACGCGAAGTTCATGCAGACCGACGCGAACGTGGGCTCCTTCGACGCCGGGTACGGATCGGCCCTGCTGGCCCGGCAGGTGGGCGACAAGCGGGCTCGTGAGATCTTCTTCCTGGCCCGGGAGTACTCGGCGGAGCAGGCCGAGCGGTGGGGGGCGATCAACGAGGCGGTCCCGCACGCCGAGCTGGAGGACCGGGCGCTGGAGTACGCGCAGATCATCGCCACCAAGTCGCCGCAGGCGATCCGGATGCTGAAGTTCGCGTTCAACCTCGCCGACGACGGGATGGCCGGGCAGCAGGTGTTCGCCGGGGAAGCCACCCGGATGGGTTACATGACCGACGAGGCGGTCGAGGGGCGCGATGCGTTCCTGGGCAAGCGCGACCCGGACTGGTCGGGGTTCCCGTACTACTACTGATCCCGAGCCGTCAGGAACTCGCCACGCGCGTTGACGGCGAGCAGATGCCGCCGCTCCACGGCGTGGAGAACGTGCGTGAGCTAGGTTGCGTGGATGGAAACCGTCACACTCTGGCGTCCGACAGGTCCGGACGAGCTCGACCTGGTGGCGGCCTCCGGATGGCGTGCGTGGCCGGCACGGCTGCCCGAGCAGCCGATCTTCTACCCCGTTCTCAGCGAGGAGTACGCCGTTCGGATCGCCCGCGACTGGAACGTCAAGGCAAGCGGCGTGGGCTACGTGACGCGCTTCGAGGTCGAGAGAGCCTTCCTCGACCAGTACGACGTCCAGCAAGCTGGAGGGCAGACGATCCTGGAGTACTGGATCCCCGCGGAAGACCTTGACGAGTTCAACCGGCACATCGTCGGCCTGATTGAAGTCGTCCGTGAGTTTCGATGAGCCACTAGGACGGGCCGCCGTAGGGCCGGGCTGCGACGGTGAACCGGCGGTGCGCTCCAAGGGCCTACCCGGATACTGGCGTGCCGCGATGATTCCTGACAGGTACCGTCTCGACGTGGGCTTCGCACGCGGCAAGACGGAGGACGACTGGGCCTCACTTCGGTGCGGGTACGGCAGCGCCGAGATGGTCCCCGCGATGCTCCGCCGTGCGGCGGCGTCGGGCACAGCCTTCGACGACTGCTGGGATGACCTCTGGACCGCCCTCTGTCACCAGGGCACCGTGTACAGCGCGAGCTACGCTGCCCTGCCGATCCTGACGGCTATGTGTCTGAGCCAGGACCCTCGCGGCTATTCCGCCCCGCTCCAACTCGCGGGCGCCATCCTTGCCTCCATCGATGGGCCGGAGGAGCCAGCCGCGGTGCGCCGGCGATACGGGGCAGAAGTCGCACAGTTGCACGCGATCGCAGAACGGGGCATTGAACTCGCAGGAACTGACCTCGAGTTCATCTACGGCCTCGAGACCTTGACGTCATTCGAGGATGGCGGTCCTTGGTCAAGAAACCTCAGCTATCTTGCGGACGGTGAAGCGCCGATGGAATGCGCTGGGTGCGCTGCGGCTCTGGTCCTGCACATCGACGATCTTCCAGCCACGGTCACTCGTCAGGACGTGAGCGAAGGATCGACGCCGGTCAAACCCACAGCGAATGTTGCTGGGACCGAAGCACGGCTTCTCGATCTCGCCACCCAGAATGACCGACAGCGTGTCGCCGACCAGTTCCGCTACCTGTTCGGCAATGCGACATGCCCCGTGTGCAGTGTCGACCTCCGCATCGCCAGCGTCCTCATCTAGAGGTCGTCAGTCGCCGACGCGAGTGGGGCCACGCCACTCCCCAGGCCCTTGGCTTCAGGTACCACCGGAGTAGCCTGGCAGTGAGGTTCGAGGAGGTTCGCTCATGTCAACTCTCCTGGACGACGCCCTGGCCGCACTGTCGCCGCCCGTGGTCCGCCCTGGTGACCCGGAGTACGACGCGGCACGGCGGGTGTGGAACGCCGCCGTGGATCGATACCCGCGGGCAGTGGTGCGCTGCCGCTCGGTCGAGGACGTGCGCGAGGTCGTCGCGCTCGCACGACAGCACGACGTCCCCCTGGCCGTACGCGGCGGCGGGCACAGCTTCGCCGGTCACGGCACCTGTCACGACGGCATCGTCATCGACCTCGGTGGGATGGACCAGATCGAGATCGATCCGCAGACACCGTGCGCCCGGATCGGGCCGGGAGTCCGCTGGGGCATGGTCGCCGATGCCGCCGCCGAGCACGGCCTCGCCCCGGTCGGCGGCCACGTCTCGGGCGTCGGAGTGAGCGGACTGCTGCTCGGAGGCGGGATCGGCTGGCTGGCCCGCGAGTACGGCCTGGCGTGCGACAACCTGCTCGATTCCACCGTTGTCACCGCGGACGGTCGCGTCGTTCGGGCAGCCGAGGACGAGAACCCCGATCTGTTCTGGGGCCTGCGCGGGGGCGGCGGGAACTTCGGGATCGCGACGTCGGTGACCATTCAGCTCCACCCGCTGCCGACGGTGTACGGCGGCATGCTGGTCTACCCGCGTGACCGGGTCCATGACGTGCTCGTCACGCTGCGGGACCTGAACGCCTCCTCGGAGCAACTCAGCGTCATGGCGGCTCTCACCACCGCCCCGCCGGCGCCGTTCGTCCCCGCCGACCTGCAGGGCGCGCCCGCGGTCCTGGTGGCCATCTGCTGGACCGGAGACCTGACCGAGGGCGACTCGGTGATCGCGCCGCTGCGCCAGATTGCGGAACCGGCGGCCGATCTCGTGGGGCCGATGCCGTTCGCCGAGCTCCAGCACCTCTTCGACGGCTTCAACGGGTCTGCCGGATTCCACATGCGCGCACACCTGCTCGCGGATCTGCCCGATGACGCCGTGGCCACGCTGGTCCACGAAACCGACGACCTTCCGCCCGGGATGAGCAGTGTCCTGATACTCCCGCTCGGCGGAGCCGTGGCGAGGGTCGACCCCGCGGCCACCGCCTTCGCACACCGGGATGTTGCCTACAACCTCGAGATCGCCGGTGCCTGGCCCCCGGGCGAGAACGACGTGGGTCCGTACCAGCAGTGGGCCGAACGCTGCTGGGACCGGCTCCGCCCCTGGGCGAGCGCCGTCGAGGTGAACCACGTCGCCGACGAAGGTCCCGATCGCGTGCGCACCGCCTACCCGGAGACGACCTGGGACCGGCTCGCGACCGTCAAGGCCACCTGGGACCCGGACAACGTGTTCCGGCTCAACCAGAACGTCCCACCGGCCACCTCGGCGTGATCACAGCGACCTCGAATTAGCCCGCGAAGAAACCGACCGCGGCGCGCACCGCGAAGCCGGCGACGGCCGCGAGGCCGCTGAGCACCGCGAGCGCGGCGATCAGGGACAAGGCAGCGGGCAGCAGGGAGTCCCGCACGGGGCGCGGGTCGGTTCCATCTCGAGCATCGATCGTCGTCATGTGATCGATCCTCGCGCCGGGGCGTCGGGTGCCACATCGGCCCCCAGGATCGACCTGACGCCGACGGGTCACCCCGGTGACTCACCTCGGCATCATCCCGTGGGTGGACGTGTCAGCCGCGCGTGTCCCGCCAGGCGACTGCCGCCCGCACCTCGTCCAGGTCGTAGTCCGGGCCACTGGTGCCGATGGTGAACAGGCTCGCACCGGCTGCGACGAACTCCTCGGCCTGCTCGACCCCGGGCCAACCGGTCGACCGGGCGATCTCGGCCGGGTCCCGGCCCACGTCGGCGCAGTGCCGTTCGAGCACGCCACTCTTGTGCGTGAAGGTCTCCAGGTCGCCGAAGCCGTGCCAGATGTTCGCGTGCTCGGCCACCAGGCGCAGCGTCTTGCGCTCACCACCACCGCCGACCAGCACGGGCAGGTCCCCGGCGGCGCGTGGGGTCAGCCGCTCCAGCCGGGAGACGATCCGGGGAAGGTACTCCTTGAACAGGGCGAGGCGCGTACCCGGGGTGCCGAACTCGTACTCGTACTCGGTGTAGTCCCGCTCGTTCCACCCGGCGCCGACGCCGAGGATCAGCCGGCCACCGCTGATGTGGTCGACGGTACGGGCCATGTCGGCCAGCAGGTCCGGGTTGCGGTATCCGCCGCCGGTCACCAGCGCACCGATCTGCACCCGCTCGGTCTGCTCCGCCCAGGCACCGAGCATCGTCCAGCACTCGTAGTGGTAGCCGTCCGGGTCGCCGGTGAGCGGGTAGAAGTGGTCCCAGTTGAACACCACGTCCACCCCGGCCTCCTCGGCGCGGAGCACCGCGTCCCGGATCAGCCCGTACTCCCCCGCATGCTGGGGCTGCAGTTGTACACCGATACGCACGTCACTCAAGTGAGGCTCCTCGAAGGCTCGTCATAGTCAGGAGATGCGGACGCTGGAGCCCGACGTGGGCACCAGTTCGATCCATGTGTTGCCTGGGGCCAGCTCGACCGTCTCGCCGTCGGAGGTGGTCAGCACGAGCGGGTCGCTCGGACCGTCCTTGGACCAGGTCACCTCAAGCGAACGTCCCCCGCTGGCCACGATCGCCTCGCCGCTGCCGGACATGATCGTCTCGGGCACATTGGCTCCCGAGGGGTCCACATAGGCGGTGGTGGAGACTTGGACCCGCAGCACCACGAGGTTCACTGCCGTGATTCGCCCGGCATCCTCTGTGGTGGCCGAGTCGCCGCCCTCGCTGCGCCGCCACGCGTCGTCGCTCGCGCTCCAGACCCACGACGGCGTTGCGCGCGGGAAGGAGATCTGCACACCGTCCGCAGGGCTTCCGTCGGTGACAGCCGTCGCGCCCTCGGCGCGGCGGGAGAACTCCAGCTGCTCAGCAGGCGGGTCAGAGTGGCCACCGTCGGCCTGGTCCAGGAACAGGGACGGCGTGCCGTAGAGGTTGTGCGGGGCGAACCGGGCGCTGCTGCGGGTGAATCCGCCGTGCCCGAGGTCGTCGGTGAGCACCTGCAGTCCGGCATTGCGGATGCTGTTGATGAAGGGGGCCTGGCCGCCGGAGGCCACCAGCAGCCCGCCGTACGGCGCGGAGATGGCCGAGTCCATCGGACGGACCGACCGGATCGGTCCCACCTGGGCCGGCAGGTCCGAGTGGTAGACGGCATTGAACCGGGTGATCCCACCCTCCACCATCTCTTCCCACACCACGTCCGCGGCCTGCAGGCCCGTCTGCGGGCGCGCCTGCTCCGAGTTCTCGATCTTGATCGACAGGGCGGGCCGGTCGGACAGCTCCTCGCCCGCCACTTCCCCGGTGAGCGGCCACCGCGGGGTGATCTCCGGCTCCGGCGGCGCCTGCTTGTCCGCGATCACGGGCGTCGGTGACGGGCTCGGCGTGGGCGACGGGGATGAGGTGGTCGGTGTCGGCGAGGGTTCCGGGTCCTCCCCGGCCGAACATCCGGCCGCCAAGGCCAGCACCAGCAAGGACGCCGCCCATGGGGCAGCGCGACGAGGGCGTCGGTGGGTCGGGAGCGCGACAGCGGGCACCCGCCTACTCTACGAGGTCCGGCCGCTGGGCCCGTACCCTGAGCACGTGCCTCGTCCCGCCGTACCCAGCCTGCTGCCCCGGCTCCAGGAGGCGCTCGCCGGCGGACCGCCCCTGCTGGTCGGCCCCGCGGCCGAGCGAGTCCGCGCTCAGGCACTCGACCATCCCGGCCTCGCGCTGGTGCTCGGCACGTCCGGATCCACCTCCGGCACGAGCCGCGCCGTGGCGTTGAGCGCCGCAGCCCTCCGCGCGAGCGCGGCGGCTACGCATGAGCGGCTCAGCGGACCTGGGCAGTGGCTACTGACCCTGCCGCCGGACCACGTGGCCGGGGTGCAGGTCCTGGTCCGTTCGCTCGAGGCGGGCACGGAGCCGGAGCTCACGCCGGAGGGCCCGTTCAACCCGGCCGAGCTGGCCGCTGCGATCACCCGGATGCGCACCGACGTGCCTCGATACGTGTCCCTGGTGCCGACGCAGCTGGTGCGGGTGCTCGACTCCAACGCCAGCGGCGCGCTCGCCGCACTGCGCACCTGCGCCGCAGTGCTCGTGGGCGGCGCCGCCACCCCGGCACCGCTGCTCGAGCGGGCCCGGCAGGCCGGCATCTCCGTGGTCACCACCTACGGGATGACCGAGACGTGCGGCGGGTGCGTGTACGACGGCGTCCCGCTCCAGGGCGTGACGGTCCGGCTGGCGGCCAGTGGCCGGATCGAGATCAGCGGACCGGTGCTCGCCGAGGCCTATCTGCAGGCACCTGGTCACGACGCCGGGGCGGCCGGTGCAGCCACCTCGGAGCTGGTGACCGAGGAGGGCCGGCGCTGGTTGCGCACCACCGACTCGGGCTCCTGGGCGGATGACCGACTGGTCGTGCACGGCCGATTGGACGACGTCCTGGTGACCGGTGGCGTGAACGTCCATCCCCACGAGGTGGAGCGCCGACTGTCCGAAGCAGCAGGTCTTCAGGAGTGCGTGGTGGTCGGCGTCCCGGACCCGACCTGGGGCGAGCTGGTGACGGCCGTCGTCGTGGGCCGGTCCACCTTGGCGGCCCTGCGCACCGAGGCTGGTGGCGGCCCGTACGCACCCCGTGCGCTGGTCCGCGTCGCAGCGTTACCCCACCGCGGCCCCGGGAAGGTCGATCGGCGCGCGGCCGGCGACCTCGCCGCCCGCGCCGTTGCCGACGGCACCGCCGAGGTGCACTGACCCGGCAGCCCAGAACGACATGCAATCTCCAGGGCCGGGATTGACTATCCTTCTTCGAGCCGTCCCCCTTCTCGATCGGAGCCCGCATGCCCACCCTGCGTGACTGGGCCACCGGCGCACGCCCGCGCACCCTGCCAGCCGCCCTGGCTCCGGTGCTCGCGGGCACCGGAGCCGCCGCGTTCGCCGGCGCTGCCTCCCCCGTCCGGGCGCTGCTCGCTGCGGGGGTGGCACTCGCCCTGCAGGTGGCGGTGAACTTCGCGAATGACTATTCCGACGGCATCCGTGGTACCGACGATGCGCGGGTGGGGCCGGTGCGACTGACCGCCTCCGGGGCCGTGGCCCCGAGGGCAGTGAAGCGGGCGGCATTCGCCGCCTTCGCCGTGGCTGGTGTGCTCGGGGTGCTGCTCTGTGCGCTCGCCGGGACGTGGTGGCTGATCGCCGTGGGGGCTGCGTGCGTGCTGGCCGGCTGGTTCTACACCGGCGGCCGGAACCCCTACGGCTATCGCGGACTCGGCGAGGTGGCCGTCTTCGTGTTCTTCGGCCTGGTCGCCACCCTGGGCACCACCTACACCCAGGCTCGCACGATCACCGGACCGGCGGTGCTGGCGGCTTGCGCGATCGGTGCCGTGGCGTGCGCGCTGCTGATGGTGAACAACATCCGGGACATCCCCACGGACGAGGTCGCCGGCAAGCGCACCCTCGCGGTGCGGTTGGGCGAACGGCGTGCCCGCCTTGCCTACGTTGTCCTGCTGCTCGCTGCGGTGGCCTGTGCACTGGCCATCGCGTTCTGGGCGCCGTGGGCGTTGCTGCTGATCGGGCTGGTGCTACCGGTGCTGCGACTCTCGGCGCAGGTTCTCGGTGGTGCCTCGGGCCGCGAGCTCATCCAGGTGCTTGCCCGGACCGGGCTGCTCGAGCTAGCGCTCGGGCTGGGCCTCGGGGTCGTTCTTCTCGTCTGAGTTCTCAGGGTCGGGCTCCGCCGTCGATGGTGGGTCCTGCATCCCGGCTAGCATCTCGTCCTCCTCGCGGGCATCCGATCCCATCGCCTCAGCGAACTTGCTCGGCCGACCGCCGCCTCGCTCCTGCAGCCAGGCAGCCGAGGCACGGCGGAACCTGTCCAGCAGCACGTAGCTCAGCCCGGCCCCGATCAGCACAGCCGCAGCAACCAGCAGCACCCCACGCATCCCGGCCAGGTAGAGACCTAGACCGGCCGCGACGATGAGCAGGATGCGCAGCACACTGTAGACGAGAACAGGCATGAACACAGCGTAGGCTCATCGGATGAGGATCCTGCTGTTCCTGGCTGTGCTGGCCCTCACGGTGTACTCGGTGATCGACTGCGTCGGAGGCGAGGAAGAGCGGCGTAAAGGGATACCCACCTGGCTGTGGGTGACCCTGATCATCGCGCTTCCGGTGCTCGGCGCGATCATCTGGCTGGCGGTCTCTCGCAGCCCCGGGGCATCCGGCCGCCCGGCGAGGCCACAGCGCACCCAACCGCTCGCCCCCGACGACGACGCCGCCTTCCTCGCCGACCTGGACCGGCGTACCAAGCCGAAGCCCCCGGCGGACGCCCCCGAGGACGAGGACGACGAGTCGAACGGATCCGAGAACGGATCCGAGAACGGATCCTCAGGCGGTCACAAGCCCGAGTAGGAGTGCCGGCCGTTGAAGAAGATGTTCACGATATAGAAATTGGCCAGCAGCGCCATGAAGCCGACGAGCGCGAAGTAGGCGAACTTGTTCGCCGCCCAGCCGGTGGTCACCCGGGCGTGCAGGTACGCGGCGTAGATCACCCAGATCACGAACGTCCAGGTCTCCTTCGGATCCCAGCCCCACGGGCGACCCCAGGCGTGCTCAGCCCAGATGGCACCGGCCACCAGGGTGAACGTCCAGGCCACGAACCCGACGGCGTTCAGCCGGTACGCGACCCGCTCCAGATCGATGACGGGCGGCAGTGCCTCCAGCACACGGCTCAGACGCGTGGCCTGGGGCGGCGCGGTAGCCGTGGCCACGGTGCCCCCCTCCCCCGAAGCCGGGGACCCGCCGTCGGGGCCCTGCGGGGCAGCAGTGCCGGCGGCACTGCCCTGGTCATGACCGCGCCCCCGGACCAGCTGCAGGATCGAGACCAAGGCACTCACACCGAACAGACCGGTGGCGAGCGTGGCCACGGAGACGTGGATAACGAGCCAGTAGCTGTCGAGTACCGGCTGCACCCCGTCGGCCGCGACGTGCAGGCTCGTCACCGCCAGACCGAGCGCGAGCAAGGAGAGCAGGGTCACGCCGACACCGACGTAGCGGATGTCCCGCCGCTGCTGCACCACGAGGAAGATCGCGGTCAGGAAGAAGGTGAACATGAGGGTGA
Source organism: Ruania alba (assembly GCF_900105765.1). NCBI lineage: Bacteria > Bacillati > Actinomycetota > Actinomycetes > Micrococcales > Ruaniaceae > Ruania > Ruania alba. The sequence continues at coordinate 217,503 of NZ_FNTX01000001.1, read as the reverse complement.
ACTCGTACATGTTCGCCCACGGCACCCGCCCGGCCGCGAGCGCCCGCAGCAGGGTGCCCACGGCCAGCACCGCGACGGCGAGCCAGGTGGTGGTCATCCCGATCCCGGCCGCGCGACGGCGCCGGCCCTTGCTCGCACCGCCGCCGAGGGCGGAGATGTCGACGGCGAACGCCACCATGGCCACCGTGTAGCAGGCCATCGCCGCGTAGACGAAGAGGGTGCTCCAGATGTCGAGCTCGATATTCACGGGTTCTCCTTCGTCTGCCGGCCGAGGGGGTCGAGGATTCGGTCCAGCTCACGACGCAGTCCCGGATCGTCCCCACGGGCCAGCGCTGCCGCCGTCACCACTGTAGTGCCGTCCGGTCCCGGGGCGATCTTCGCCCAGACCCGGCGCCGCGGCAGGAACAACGACGCGATCAGGCCCACGAATGCGAGTCCGGCGAAGACGCCCATCGAGGCGATGGACGGGTCATAGCGCACGTCCAGCGCGGCGAACCGGGGCAGGTCCTCGAAGGTGATGGTGCCGAGACCGTCTGGGAGCTCCAGGGTCTCGCCCGGGCGGAGCACCAGCCGGACGGGGTCACCGTCGGCGGCGGTCACCTCGTCCATATTCGTGGTGTCCAGGGTGAACAGGTTCTGCGGCTGCCCGTCGTCGAGGCCCAGGTCCCCGACGTACAGGGTGAGCACCAGCACCGGGTCGATCGCCTCCGGGTAGGCCGAACCCATCGGCTCACCCTCGGGGCTCTCGATGACTGTCGGCAGGAGCACCCCACTGAACCCCAGCTGCTGCTCGCCGCTGTTCGCGTCCGGCGCCATGATCACACCGTTGGAGGTGTAGAACAGATCCCCCGACGGCAGGAACATGGTGGGCTCGGCGAACGCCACCTCACCGTCACCATCGGTGACCGTGACGTTCGGGGCGTACCCGTTGCCGGTGAGGTAGACGCGGGTGGAATTGGTCTCGAGGGGTTGGTTCAGCACGATGTCCTGCTGCTGCTCAGCCCCGTCCGGGGAGAGCATCGTCACCGACGCGGTGAAGTCACGGGGCTGTGCGTCGTCGGTAAAGACGGAGGAGAAGTCGTCGAGCCGCAGCCGGAACGGCTCCATCGATTCGGCATCGAACCAGGCGCCGGTGTCGAAGGAGTCGTAGTCCAGCGGGGCGTTCACGAACGTGTGGCCCTCGACCACCACGATCTGTCCCCGGTAGTGCACCAGCTGGCCCCACGCCGTCACCACCAACAGTCCGACCAGGGCGAGGTGGAAGAGCAGGTTGCCGGCCTCCCGCCCCTTTCCTCGCTCGGCGGAGATGGTGCGGATCTGCACCGGCGTACCGGACGCCGTCGTGACCTCCTCGATCCCGGTGCGGTGGGCGTACCGCCTGCCGAGGGCGGCCAGGAGGGTGCGTTCGGTCTCCGCAGGGGTACCGCCGGTGCGGAGCTCGGAACGGACCTCGAACCGGGAGAGGCGGCGCGGCACCCGGGTGGGTTCGGAGCGCAGGTTCTTCAGGTGGGACCAGGTGCGCGGCACGATGCACCCGATCAGGGAGGTGAACAGGAGCAGGTACACCGCGGAGAACCACGGGGAGGAATACACGTCGAACAGGAACAGGGCGTCCAGCAGCTCGGCGGTGTCGGGGCTGTCCCGGTAGTACTGCAGCACCGCGTTCGGGTCCACCGACCGCTGCGGGAAGAAGGCACCAGGCAGGGCGACCACGGCGAGCAGCAGAAGCAGCATCAGGGCCACCCGCATGCTGGTGAGCTGGCGCCAGACCCAGCGCAGCCAGCCACGCATTCCGAGCCTCGGTCCACCGGTGGCGCCACCCCGGGCCGCCCGTTCCTGCTCGGGGTACGCCGCCCCCTTCAGCCCGACCGGTTCGTAGCTCATACGAGCACCTCGAAGTCGGCGATCAGGCCCTGCAGCGAACCCACCAGCTGCCCCCACAGGCCAGTCACCAGCGCGAGACCGATGAGTACCAGCAGGCTGCCGCCGATCCGCTTGATGAGCAGCCGGTGCCGCCGCAGCACGGTGAGCATACGCTGGGACGAGCGCAGGCCGAGCGCCACGAGCACGAACGGCAGGCCCAGTCCTACGCAGTAGAGCAGCACCAGCGCCAGGGCGCGCGCCGGGTCGGCGCCATTGATCGCGAGGGTCTGTACAGCGGCAAGAGTGGGACCGATGCACGGGATCCAGCCGAGGCCGAACACCACGCCGAGCAGCGGCGCTCCCCAGACCCCGGCGCGCGGGCTGAGCTGGATCCGGCGTTCCTGCTGCAGGAAAGGCACGGCGCCGAGGAAGGCCAACCCCATCAGGATCACCACCACACCGAGCACCCGGGTGATCTCTTCCTGCCACTGCACCAGCGCGAGGCCGACACCGGCCAGGGCCATCGTGGTGGCGGTGAACACGGCGGTGAAGCCGGCCACGAAGGCGAGCACTCCGAGCACGAGACGCCGACGCGCCGGGGCGGCCACGGTGGCGGTGCCGCCTCCTCCCGACCGGGTGCCCGCGGTGTCGGCGCCGACCATGCCACCGACGTAACCGACGTAACCGGGCACCAGCGGCAGCACGCACGGGGAGGCGAAGGAGATGAATCCGGCGATCAGTGCCACCGGCGCGGCCGCCAGCATGGAGCCGGAGAAGACGGTCTCGGCGAACGTGGCGCCGAGGTCGTTCAGCCAGTTCATGGTGCTTCGGCGAGCACGTCGTCGAGCAGGCCGCTGAGCGTGCTCGCCTCGACCAGGCCGATCACCCGTGCGGCCACTCGACCTTCGGCGTCGAGCACCACGGTGCTCGGCATCGCCTGCAGCGGCACCACCCCCTGCACGGCTGCCACGCCCTCGGCATCACGGTCGTGCAGGCTCGGGTAGGGCACGTCGAAGCGGCGCTCGAACGCCAGCGCAGTGCCGGCGTCGTTGGTGTGATTCACCCCGAGGAAGTGGACACCGTCGTCGGCGTAGTCCTGCGACACCTGGGCGAGGTCGGGCGCCTCGGCCCGGCAGGGTGGGCACTCGGCGTACCAGAAGTTCAGCACCACGGGGCCGCCGCGCCAGTCGGCGATGTCCACCGGCTCCTCGTGATAGCTCTCGCCACTGAGCTCGACCGGCTCGCTCCGCTCGGCGGGCGCCCAGGTCTCGATGGTGCCGTCTCCCGCGACGTAGCCGGAGGTCACGCCGTCGTCGGTGATGGCATCCTGGCCGGAACATCCGGCGAGCACGAGCACAGCGGCCATGCCGCCGAGCAGGACGCCCCGCCGCCGCGGCCCGGTGAACTCGGGGAACCGCAGGTTCACGGCAGGACCGCCGTGGAGGAGTCCGGGAGCAGGTCACGGCACGGCTCCTCGTAGTCCAGCGCCACGAGCGTGCCGTCGTCGAAGGTGAGGGAGGTCAGCGACGCGAGGGTGCATCGCCGCTGCCGAGGGTCGTGCACCATGGACCGTCCCTCGAGGTGGCGGCGCATCGCCCAGATCGGCAGCTGGTGAGAGACCACGACGGCTTCATGCCCCTCGGCGGCAGCGCGCACCTCCCGGACAGCCGCCGTCATGCGGGCGATCACCTCCACATATGGCTCACCCCAGGAGGGGCGCCACGGGTTCAGCAGCTTCACCAGGCGCGCCGGGTGCAGCAGCTGAGCGGGATTCTTGGCCACGGCGCTGCCCTCGAAGTCATTCCCTGCCTCGATCACCCGCTCGTCGCTGGCGATCTTCAGGCCGAACGCCTCAGCCACGGGAGCGGCTGTCTCCTGTGCGCGCAGCAGCGGCGAGGCGGTCACCGAGACGATGTCAGCACCACGCTCGTGCAGGGTGCTCGCGACCCGTGCGGCCATCTCCCGTCCCCGCTCGGAGAGGTGATAGCCGTCGAGACGGCCGTACAGCACACGCTCGGGGTTGTAGACCTCGCCGTGCCGGAGCAGGTGGACCGTGGTGTACGCCATGGCAACAGTGTCGCAAACTCCGCCCGGGGTGAGGGCACGACGGCGGAGCCACCGCACGTGAGGCGGCTCACCTTGGGCGGTGGCTGATGAAACCGCCTACTCGTCCTGGTGGTCGGCCTCGAGCTCGAGGGTGACCCGCTCGAACGCCTCCCCCACCGCCGTCAGCTGTTCGGGGGTGAGGACGTCCACGAGCCGTCGGCGCACGGACTCCACGTGCGCGGGCGCCGCGGCCACCAAGCGGTCGTACCCGGCATCGGTGAGCACACAGTCCACCCCGCGTCCGTCGTCACAGCTGGTGCGGCGCTCGACCAGCCCGGCCGACTCCATCCGGCGCACGGTATGGGTGAGGCGGGAGCGGGACGAGACGACCTGGTCGGCGAGCGCGGACATGCGCAGGGCACGGTCTTCTGACTCACTGAGCCGCACGAGCACTTCGTACTCGTTCATGGACAGCTCAGCGGCTTCCTCAAGATCACGACCGAGCGCCTCGAAGAGTGACCAGCATCCTTCCAGCAGGGACCGCCAATGGCGCTGCTGCTCCTGGTCCAGCCATCGCGGCTGTGTCATCTCGGTCCCTCCAGGTGATCTGTCTCTCGTGGTTTCTCTTGACAGGAGAGTAGTTGTCCGGCACCGTATTTAGTGAAACATTCAACCATTTTCTGAAGGAGTCCCCCAGTGAGCACCACCGTGACCACCGTCCCCGTCGGTATCTACGCCATCGACACTGTCCACAGCGAGGTCGGGTTCGTCGTCCGGCATTCCGGCATCTCCAAGGTGCGGGGCCGTTTCACCGACTTCGGTGGAACGTTCACCGTGGCCGAGAACTTCGCCGACTCCGCTGCGCAGGTGACGATCGAGTCCGGCTCGGTGCACACCGGCAACGAGCAGCGTGACGGGCACCTGACCAGCCCCGACTTCTGGGACTCCGCGAGCAACCCGCAGTGGACCTTCACCAGCACGTCCGTGGAGGGCGACGGTGCGGAGTTCACCCTGCACGGCGACCTCACCATCAACGGCGTCACGCAGCATGCGGCGCTCGAGGTGGAGTTCAACGGCGCCCTCGCCACCGGAGACGGTGAGGAGAAGGTCGGCTTCTCCGCTCAGACCGTCATCTCACGCAAGGACTTCGGCCTCACCTGGAACGTCGCCCTCGAGGGCGGCGGCCTCCTGGTCGGTGACAAGGTCACCATCTCGATCGAGGTCCAGGCCGCGAAGCAGGCCTGAGCACCTCCGCACGCCACCACGACGGTGGCCTGGGTGTCGCGATCTGAACGATCGACGGCATTCAGGCCACCGTCGTCGTCTGCGGATCAGCCGAGAGCAGCCTGCAGGCGTGCCGGATCGATCCGGAAGTACCCGATCTGCCGGCCGTCGACGAGGACGACCGGGATCAGCTCCCCGTACTGCGTGGTGAGGTCGGCATCATCGTCGATGTTCACCTCGGACCACTCGTCTCCCGTCCGCGCGCAGATGGCGCGCACCACGCGGCGCGCATCGTCGCACAGGTGGCATCCGGGTCGGGAGTAGAGAGTCACGCGGGGGTCCACACGACCCAGGGTACGCGAGGGGTTTCCGAGCGCGCGAAAGGCCGGACCGCTCGAAGGCGAGCGATCCGGCCCGGCGCTGGCGCAACGAGTGCGCTCCGCCTTCTCGGCGGAGTCGGCTACTTCTTGTTGCGGCGCTGGTGACGCGTCCTGCGGAGCAGCTTGCGGTGCTTCTTCTTCGCCATCCGCTTACGACGCTTCTTGATGACCGAACCCACGGGACCTCACTACGACTGGACTAAGAACAGGAACCTGAACGCGCACGTTGCGTGCTCAGAGCGTTCAGGTTGGACAGAACACCGACCCATCTTACCCGCCGTACCGCCGGGCCTGGTCCTTCGGACCAGCCGGGCGTGCGCGCGGGCTCAGCGGCCGGACACGGACCGGGTCTCACCCCAGTCCTCGAGACCGCCGGAGAGCATCTCCTCGACGGCCGCCTGGGGCACCCGGTAGGACTTACCCACGCGGATTGCAGGGAGCTCGCCCGAGTGCACCATGCGGTAGACGGTCATTCGAGAGACTCGCGCCATCTCGGCTACCTCGGCAACGGTGAGGAAGCGCGGCGCGGTGGCGTCAGCCATGTCCCTCGTCTCCCTCTTTTCTCTCACCGTCGGTGCAGGCAGTGCACCGCTGGCTCATCTGCATGGGCCCCAGATGAGCATCCTAGGGGTAAAAGGGCCTCCACGGGAACCTCTCGCCTGCATCACTCCGCCGTCAGCGGGTCAAGACCGCGCCAGGGAAAGGCTGCTCGGCGGGTCGCCCCGATGGCCTGGTCCACCGGGTCTGCGGGGTCGAATCCGTCGACCCAGCTATGCACCTGCGCCACGACACCGTCCGACATCGTGGCCGGCAGCTCGGCGTCGGTCATCTCGCGCACCCGACGCAGCCACCCCTCGGGAACCAGCGCCTCAGGGGGGATCGGCGCCCCGGCAGCGATGGCCAACAGATGCGCCCACGAGCGGGGCACGGTGGAGACGATGTCGTACCCACCCCCACCGGTGGCCAACCATCGTCCAGCGGCGTGCTGGTCGGCCCACTGACCCACCAGCTGGGCGGCCATCCGCTGACCGTCAACGGAGATGTTCATCCCGGTGAGCGGGTCGCGATGATGGGTGTCACAGCCGTGCTGACTCACGATCACCTGTGGCGCGAACTCGGCCGCCACCGGCCCGGCGACGGCCTCGATACCCCGCAACCACGCGACGTCCCCGGTCCCTTCCGGCAAGGCGAGGTTGATCGCCGAACCGCGCGCCTGCGGACCACCCACGTCCTGAGCGAACCCGGTCCCCGGGAACAAGGTCTGGCCACTCTGATGCACCGAGATCGTCACCACTCGCGGGTCGTCCCAGAAGGTCCGTTCCACACCGTCCCCGTGATGGGCATCGACATCCAGGTACAGCACCCGCTCGCACCCCTGTCCGAGCAACCAGGCGATGGCCACGGCGACGTCGTTGTAGATGCAGAAGCCACCGGCACGGCCAGGCATCGCGTGGTGCATCCCGCCGGCGAGGCTCACCGCCCGCCGGGGTTCGTCCTGCCAGACCGCGCGCGCTCCGGTCAGCGTGGCACCCGCGATCCGAGCGGAGGCGTCATGCATGCCAGCGAAGATCGGGTCATCGGTGGTCCCCAGACCTCGTACGCGATCAGGCTGACCTGCAGAGGCGGCGCGCACCGCGGCGACGTACTCGGGCTCATGCACCATGGTGAGCTCGTCGTCGGTAGCGATCTGCACGCCGACGAGGTCGACCCCGGGCGCCTCGAGCAGTCCCAGTGCCTCGATCAGGTCAAAGGTGAGGCGCAGCCGGATCGGGGCCATCGGGTGCCCGGCACCGAAGTCGTACGCGAGCAGGTCGTCGCTCCACGGCACGGTCGCGGGGAAGGGCATGCTTCACCGTAGCGCGGGAGAGCCGTCCCGGTGCACTCTCACGCCCGCGCCGCGCGGCCAGTCGGTGCGCGGGCCGCGGCGTGGCACAGTAGGCACGTTCGGCAGTGGCGACCATCAGGAGAACCGTGGCAGGCGAGCGCACGTTCCGCTCCGGCGACGACGTCGGTGTGCTGGCACGGCTGCGCGAACGCGTTGATGACGTCGCTCGTCGCTCCCCGGCGCGGTTGACCCTGATGGTGTTCGCCTCGGTGATCGCCGTCGTGACGGCCCTGCTCTCGCTCCCGATCGCCACCGCTTCCGGGGATCGGGCCCCGTTCGCCGACGCGCTGTTCACGGCCACATCGGCGGTCTGCGTGACGGGACTGGTGACGGTGGACACCGCGGTGTACTGGTCCACGTTCGGGCAGGCCGTGATCCTGATCGGGATCCAGATCGGCGGGCTCGGTGTGATGACGCTCGCCTCGATCCTCGGCCTGGCGGTCTCCCGCCGGATCGGGCTGACCCAGAAGCTGCTCGCTGCGGCCGAGACCAAGACCACGCGACTCGGTGAGGTCGGCTCTCTGGTGCGGGTGGTTCTGGTCACGATCGCCGTGCTGGAGAGCGCACTGTTCGTGGTGCTGCTACCGAAGTACCTGTTGCTCGGGCTCTCCCCGGGCACCGCCATCTGGCACGCGGCGTTCCAGTCCGTCTCGATCTTCAACAATGCCGGCTTCATCATCGAGGTGGGCGGCCTCGGCGCCTACGTCGGGGACTGGTGGATGAACCTGCCGATCATCGTCGGTGGATTCGTCGGTGCTCTCGGATTCCCGGCGATCCTGTCGATCGCCGGCAGCTGGCGCAGACCGCGGCACTGGTCCCTGCACGCCAAGTTGACCCTGGCCACCAGCACGGTGCTGTACGTGGTGGGCACCGTCGTCATCGGTGCGATGGAGTGGGCCAACCCGCGCTCGTTCGGGGCCCTGCCGGTGGCGGACCGGATCTTGGCTGCGCTACTGGCCGGTGGCACCCCGCGCTCCTCGGGCTTCTCCACCGTCGACATCGGCACGATGTCCGAGGCCACCTGGCTCGTCCAGGACGCCTTGATGTTCGTCGGTGGAGGCAGCGCCTCCACCGCCGGTGGGATCAAGGTGACGACGTTCGCCGTCATGGTCCTGGCCATCCTCGCCGAATCGCGCGGAGACCCGGACATCGAGGCATTCGGACGACGGATCGCCCCCGGCGTACTTCGCGTGGCGATCGCGGTGGCGTTCGTGGGCGCCACGATGGTGGGGGCCGGAACACTCGCCTTGCTGGTGCTCACCGACCTGCACCTGGACGTGGTGCTGTTCGAGGTGATCTCCGCGTTCGCCACCTGTGGGCTGAGCACCGGCATCACGCCTACGCTTCCCGATTCCGCCAAGTACGTGCTGGTCGCGCTGATGTTCGCCGGCCGGATCGGCACGATGACCCTGGCCGCGGCACTCGCCCTGCGGGACCGCCGCCGCGTGATCCGACTCCCCGAGGAGAGGCCGACCATTGGATAAGAAGTTCGCACGAGGGACGAGGTCGAACAGCGACCAGGGCCACGACGCAAGTGTGCTCGTGATCGGCCTCGGCCGGTTCGGTGGAGCGCTCGCCGCGACTCTGGACGAGCTCGGCCGCGACGTGCTCGCCGTCGAGCGGGACCCGGACCTGATCCGCGACTGGAGCGGACGGATCCCGCTGGTGGAGGCCGACGCCTCCAACCCGGTGGCGCTCGAGCAGGTGGGGGCGACGGATTTCCCGATCGCCATCGTCGGAGTCGGGACCTCGCTGGAGGCGAGCGTGCTGATCACCGGCAACCTCGTGGACCTGGGCACCCCGCTGATCTGGGCGAAGGCGATCTCGGCCGAGCACGGACGGATCCTGCAACGCATCGGCGCCCACCACGTGGTCTACCCCGAGCACGATGCGGGTGCGCGGGTGGCGCACCTGGTCTCGGGCCGGATGCTCGACTTCATCGAGCTCGAGGACGGATTCACCATCGTGAAGATGCGCCCGCCGAAGGAAACGCACGGATTCACCGTGGGCGAGGTCGACATCAAGGCGAAGTATGGCGTCACGGTGATCGGGGTGAAGCAGCCTGGGCAACCGTTCGAGTACGCCACCGCGCAGACGAGGATCGACGCCGGCGACACACTGATCCTCTCCGGGGACACCGTGCTGCTGGAGAAGTTCGCCGCCCGGCCGTGACCCCGCCGGCGCCCACTACTTCACGTCGTAGGCGCGCAGGGCGGTCGCCTTCTGTCCTGCCTGGGGATGGATGACGACGACGGCCCGCCGGGCGTGCTTGCTCGCGCTCAGCAGGGGCCCCTCGGGCATCCCGGGCATCACCTGCGCCAGCGGCACCGGTCGGGCCAGCGCTCGTGGCTTGCCCAGAGCGGTCTCCCACTGGACGACCTGGGGTCCGCCGGTGCCGACCTGCTGGCGCACGTGCTGGAGCAGCCCGTCGTTGTCCTGCTCGGACAGCGACGGGTGCGTCAGCAGGTCGACGCTGAGCGGTTGGGACTTCTTGTCCGAAGACACCCGCAGGCCGGTCTCGCGGGCGAGGGCGAGGTAACCGCGGTCCAGGTAGTCGCGGTACAGCTTCGCGTACAACGCATTGCGCGAGATCATTGAGTAGAGGAAGAACGCGAGCGCGATCAGCAGCATGATCGGTGCACCGATGACGATGACGTACAGCCAGACGGTGACCACGTCGTTCTCCCCGTACGTGGACCAGAACACCCGCCAGAACTGGCGGCTTCCGATCAGGGAGAAGTCGTTGTCGAGGGTGCGCATGGTGGAGCGAAGGTTCCACAGCACACCGATGCCACCGAACATGAGGAACAGCAGGGCGACTGCCTGGGAGCCGCGTTCGAGACGGAGGGACTTGCCGAAGCTACGGTGGTCGCTGAGTTCACGTTGTATCTGGTCGATCGCCATGCGCAGCACAATAGCGATGTTGCACGCGCGTGGAGAACACTACGAATCGAGCTCGCGGCCCATCTCTATCGAGCGGGTACGGACCGTCTCCGCAGCGGCGATCACCGCAGCCCGGACGCCACGTTCGTCGAGCTCGCGCAGTGCTGCCACCGTGGTGCCGGCCGGGGAGCTCACTCGCTCTCGGAGTACCACCGGGTGCTCACCGGTCTGCTGGGCCATCGCACCCGCACCGGCCACCGTGCGCACGGCCAGGTCGCGCGCCAGATCACGGCTGAGACCGCCCAGCACGCCGGCCTCGGCAAGGGCGTCGATGAGGTAGAAGACGTACGCCGGGCCCGACCCGGAGATGGCCGTCACGGCATCCTGGTACGGCTCGTCCACCCGGTAGACAGCACCCGTGCCCTCGAGCAGGGTGCTGATCTGGTCCAGGTGGGCCGGTGTGGCGTGCGTCCCGGCACTGAGCACGCTGACTCCCGCACCGATCGTGGCGGGCGTATTCGGCATCACCCGGACCACGGGAGTGCCGGCGGGCAAGCGGGACTCGAGGAACGCCGTCGAGATCCCCGCAGCCACACTGACCACGACGGCACCGGGCGTGATCGCCGGGGCGATCTCCTCGGCGACGGCTCCGATGTCTTTCGGTTTGACGGCGAGGAGCACGACCGCTGCGCCGTCCACGGCCTCGGTGTTGCTCGCAGCGGCGCGGACCCCGTGGGCGGCGGCGCGCTCACGTGCGTACTCGACCCGGCCGTCGGCTACCCGGACGTGCTGCGGGTCGACGGTGCGCAGGACCGAGGTGAGGATCGCCTCCCCCATCACGCCGATGCCGATGAATGCGGTGGAACTGGAGTTCGCCATCTGTGCTCCTTGATCGGTGGTCGCCCCGTCAGAGGGGGTAGGCGAGATAGAAGGCCGTCACTGTCTCGACGTCGGGCCCATTAACGATCAGCACGACCGTAGCGTTCGTCCAGGTCGCGCGGGCGCCGTCGTCGGTCTCTGCGACGACATACTGCCCGGCATCGGACCCGTCGACCTGGACGGCACCTGACTCGACGGGGTCCACCCCGTCGGTCAGATCGGTGAACACCTCGGTGGCTTCCTCGGCCTCCTCCCACTGGGCCAGCTGGAGCGTGACCGAGTCCTCGGCATCGGTATAGGTGAGCTGCCAAGTCTCCAGAGCGTCCTGGTCCAGCGGATCGACCTCCTCCTGTGCCGTGACGGCGTACCCGTCCACCTGGTCAGGGAGCGCTTCGAGCAACGGGGTGGAGGTGTCCCGATCGATGGGGTCCGGGGCCGTGGGCTCCGGTGTGGGCTTGGCAACCGGCTCTGCCGTGGATCTGGCGGGCCCGTCGCCGGCCAGTCGGGGCACCAACAAGACGGCGAGCACGATCAGGAGGACGAGGACGACGCCGCCGAGAGCGATCACGCGCCATCTGGCTGTCCGCGCCGGCCGGGCAGCGGCTGGGTCCTCACTCGTTCCCTCAGGTTCCGAGGGCTCCTGGGGTGCATCCCCATCGGTTGTCATGGTGCGCTTCACCTCTGCTGGTCGGTATCCGCTAGGGGAACTGTACGTGGCGGGGTGGGCGCTGCAGCAGCTCGAGCAGGGACGGGCAGGACAGGGTGTGGGTTGCGGCGGCGCAGTGTCAGCACCGGGCGATACCGTGAGCGCGATGAGGAGCACAGCATGAGGGCCAAGAGCACATTCGTGTGCGGCGACTGCGGCGCGGAGTTCGCCAAGTGGTACGGCCGCTGCCAGAAGTGCGGCGCCTACGCCACGATCGAGGAGGCAGCGCCGACCACGGCGGCGGGGCTGAAATCCACCCGGACCACCCGTGCTCCGCTGCGTCCGGCGCGGCGCGTCCGCGAGATCGAGGTCGATTCCGTGGATTCGCGGCTCTCCACCGGACTGCGCGAGCTGGATCGAGTGCTCGGCGGCGGTCTGGTGCCGGGTCAGGTGGTACTGCTGGCCGGTGAACCGGGGGCCGGCAAGTCCACGCTCTTGCTCACCGCGGCGGATGCGGTGGCCGCCGCGACCGACCGGCCGGTGCTGTACGTCTCCGGCGAGGAGTCGGTGCAGCAGCTGGCCACCCGCGCGCGTCGGATCGGGGCCGCCGACGAACACCTGCTCCTCGCCGACAGCAACGAGCTGAGCGAGACGCTCGGGCACCTGGACGCCCTGGACGGCGAACCCGCCCTGATGATCGTGGACTCGGTGCAGGCGATCGCGTCTGCCGAGGTGGACGGTCGCGCTGGTGGAGTGGCGCAGGTGATGGAGGTGGCCTCCACCCTCACCCGCCTGGCCAAGGCCCGGAACCTGCCGATGTTCCTGGTGGGGCAGGTCACCAAGGAGTCGACGCTCGCCGGGCCGCGCGCGCTCGAGCACATCGCCGACACCACGCTGGCGATGGAGGGGGACAAGCAGACACCCCTGCGGATGCTGCGTGCGATCAAGAACCGGTTCGGTCCCGCGGACGAAGTGGCCTGTTTCGAGCAGACCGATGGCGGGATCGTTGAGGTCGCTGACCCGAGCAGCCTGTTCCGCAGCCTGCGCGCCTCGCCGGTCCCGGGTACCTGCCTCACGGTCACTGTCGAGGGCAGGCGACCGATGATCGCAGAGATGCAGGCACTGGTCTCCCCGAGCACAGCGCCGAACCCGCGCCGTGGCGTGAGCGGCTTGGACACCTCGCGCGTGTCGATGCTGATCGCGATCACCGAGCGTCTGGCGGGCGTCCGCCTGCACGACAAGGACATCTTCACCGCCACAGTCGGCGGGATGCGTTCCACTGATCCAGCAACGGATCTCGCCGTGTGCTTGGCAATCGCGTCAGCGGCGAACGAGATCGCGATCCCGCTCGACTTTGCCGCAATCGGCGAGGTCTCACTCTCCGGCGACATCCGCCGCGTCGGCATGATGTCCCAGCGCCTGGCCGAGGCCGCGCGGCTCGGCTATCGGCGAGTGCTGGTCCCGATCGGGACCAGTGGCACGGCCGGCCGCCTTCCGGAAAACGTCCGGCTGCTGGAGGTCGCCACGATCCACAACGCGCTCTTCACTCTGGACGGGTTGCGGTCTCCCGCCCCGACTCGGCACCCGGCGACTACGATGAAGGCTGAGAAGGGCCGACTCACCTCCATCCGACCGGTCGACCCGTGATGACTCACGCAGAGCTGCAGAAAGGCCCTCGGGTGCCCGATTCCACACTCCCCCCGTTGTTGCGCGAGACCCTGCGCGCGGTAGCACCCGGGACCGAGTTGCGCGACGGGCTGGAACGGATCCTGCGTGGACGCACCGGGGCGCTCATCGTGCTCGGCTACGACGACACGGTGGCCTCGATCTGCTCCGGCGGGTTCGAGCTCGATGTGCGGTTCTCCTCCACGCGGTTGCGCGAGCTCGCGAAGATGGACGGCGCCATCGTGGTGGACCACGGTGCAGCACGGATCCTGCGGGCGGCGGTGCAGATGCTCCCGGACTCCTCGATCGAGACGACAGAGTCAGGCACCAGGCACCGCACGGCGGAGCGAACGGCCAAGCAGACCGGATTCCCGGTGATCTCGGTGAGTCAGTCGATGCGGATCGTCGCCCTGTACGTCGGTGGGCAGCGGTATGTGCTGGAGGACTCGGACGTGATCCTCTCGCGGGCCAACCAGGCGCTGGCAACGCTCGAGCGGTACAAGTCACGACTCGACGAAGTGTCCGGCACCCTCTCCGCGCTGGAGATCGAAGACCTGGTGACCGTGCGCGACGTCGCGGCCGTGATGCAGCGGCTGGAGATGGTGCGCCGGATCTCCGCCGAGATCTCCGACTACGTGGTCGAGCTCGGGACCAACGGCCGCCTGCTCTCCTTGCAGTTCGACGAGCTGATCGGTGGTATCGGACCGGACCTCGAGCTCGTCGCGCGCGACTACGTGGACTCGCGCAACACTCGGAGCCTGGACGAGGTACTTGCTGCACTTGCCGCACTCGATTCCACCCAGTTGATCGACCTCACGCAGATCGCCCGCATCCTCGGCGTGGGTGGCCGCCAGGGAGACTCGCTCGACTCGGCTATCGCGCCGCGCGGCTATCGGATCCTTACTCGGATCCCGAGGCTGCCGATGTCAGTGGTCACGGACCTGGTCGAGCACTTCGGCACCCTCCAGAAGATGCTCGCCGCCACGATCGACGACCTCGAGGTGGTGCACAGTGTGGGCACCCAGCGAGCGCGATCCGTCCGCGAGGGATTGTCACGGCAGGCCGAATCGTCCTTGCTGGAGCGATTCGCCTGAGTCTGCGCGGACGCTGAAGCAGTGCGGGCACTGAGGCAGCTCAGAGCACGTGAGCGTTGGAGCTCGTCGCACACGGCTGACGCACCTCACCGTGGTGCAGCCGACGGTGGTTCTCGTCCAACGTGCCGTGGTGAGGCGCCCCATGATGCGAGTCGGCAGGTGGTTGAGGAGGTACGCAGGGAATGCGCGAGCTTCTCAGACCCTTCGGACCGTCAGAATCCTGGGAACAACACCGACGCCGCGGCCTGCGCTTCTGTTCCACAGGAACTTGACTGGGTCGGTCCACTGTCATACCCCGCTGGAAGAATGTGGGGATGACGTCGACAACCACTGGTTCCATGTTCTCGGTACGGGTCGAGAACGAGCTGGCTGCCGTGTGGATGAGCATTCCTGAGCCGCTGGCTGAGGGATTCTGTGTCAATGGTCCAGGACGGGGTATCACCATCTCTCGTCTGAGCGGAACTTATCCACAGGTGCTGACGCTGTCCAGCGCAATGTCAGTGCCTTCTGCGAGAATAAAGACATGACCTCGACAGCCACTGGTTCCGCGTTCTCGGCTCCGGCCGGGAATGCGGTGCTGGCTGCCCTGCGGGAGAACGTCACCACGGCTCGGGCGGTTGATGTCGAGCGTGCCGAGTTGGTGATCGCCTGGGTGGGTGAGCGGGCGATCGACCCGGCCACCCTGGGCGCCTTGAGGGGTGGGCCGGTGTTCGACCCTGATGAACACGCGGGCATGCCGGTTCCGGACGAGCACGCGGGCCTGCCGGGGACGGAGCAGCCGATGCGGTTGGCCGGGGATGGTGCCCCATTGGTCTCGGACCTGGAGTTCACCCGGTTGGCCACGGCGTTGGGGCAGTCGAACGAAGCAGCCCTGGCCTATGTGGGTGTGGTGGTCGAGCTCGCCTACCGGCTACCCCAGTTGTGGTCCCGGGTACGGGCCGGGCAGGTCAGCATCCACCGGGCCCGGACAGTGACCCGGATGACGAAACGCCTCCCGTTCGCCGGTGCCGCCTGGGTGGACGCCCAGGTCGCCTGGACAATCGGAACCTGCACGACCGCTCAGATCGAACGCACCGTGAGTGCCGCCATGGCCACCTTCGACCCCGACCAAGCCGCCAAAGACGAACAAGCAGCATTGGAGGGGCGCCACTTCGACATCCGCCTCGACGAGGCAGGCACCACCGCGGCACCTGGACCAGGACTGGGTGTGGGGTCGGTGGTGCGGGTCGAGGGCGGCCTCGACCAGGCTGACGCCATCGACCTTGAGGCTGCGGTGACCGACCAAGCACGCGTACTGGCCGGGTTCCTACCCGGCACCAGCGAGGACGTGCGCCGCTCCATCGCCATCGGTGACCTCGCCCGCGGACACACCACCCTCCCCATCCCCGGCAGCGGTGACGGTGGCAGTGAAGGAGTTTCCGGCAGTGACGCAGCACCGACCACCACGACCGGGACCAGCATCGTGGGGGCGCCAGGTGCGGCCGGTGGGATGGGTCGGACCGTGATGCTCTACCTCCACCTGCCCGCCGACGCCCTCAACGACCACGCCGGAACCGGCACCGGTGAGAGCTCCGGTACCGGTGAGGGTGCGGGTAACTCTGGTGAAACGGGCCCTGAGTTCGGCTCCGGGATCGTGGGCCGGTGCGAAAACACCAAATCACCGGTCTCGAAAGAACAGATTCGCCACTGGTGCGCCACCGCAGGACGAATCCTCGTCCGTCCCGTGATCGATCTCGCAGGATTCACCTCCGCGTCCACGTATGAGTCCAGTCCGACACTGCGTGAACAGATCATTCTTCGTGATGGACGGTGCCGGTTCCCCTATTGCCACCGCAATGCTCGTTCTGCCGATCAGGATCATAGTGTTCCCTTCGACCGCGGCGGCCGAACCAGTTCGGTGAATATGGCCGCCTTGTGCCGACGTCATCACCGGGCGAAAACTCACACCGGGTGGTCGTATTCGATGATCACACCGGGCGTGTATTACTGGGCCGCGCCCGATGGTGTGCAGTACCTGGTCACGCCCTCCGGCACGTATCCCATCCCGAGCGCTGGGTCAGTCCGACCACCAGGGAGCAGTCCGCCCGGTGGTCACAGGCATCCCCCATATGGTGCGGCTGAACCTCCCGGCGATCCCGGCGATCCCGGTGATCTCGGTGATGCCGGCCGCCACGCCGGCAACTCCACACACTCGCATCCACCCGGCCACACCGACCCACCACCAGACTGACCACCCCGCCCCGAACCCCGCCGACACCACCCGTCGACGGGGCCATCGGTGTGTCCGGTGCCGGCACCAGGCCGGTAGCCATCGGGCACGTAGCCAGCCCGAGGCTCCCGGCCGGGATATTGGCTGCGTCGCGATGATTCACGGGCAGGGCGAACGCTCTCATCACCGCCGAACAGCGGGAACGAGGCAGCACCAGCAAACCCAGGCCCTCTGCACCGTCACCGCAGTGTCAGAACCTCGTCCGTGCCGACCTCCGTGCCGTCAACATCGAGGCCGATGGTGACCCGATACGTGCCCGGCTCTGCCTCGGCTGCATCGGCCGGGCATCCGTCGGCACTGCGCCGTCCGCCCCACGTGAGAGCCGTCTCCTCCGCCGCACCCGCGTCCAACAGGATGGGGCGTTCGGCCGGCCCGGAGGGACACTGGGCGGTGGTCCACACGCGATCACCACCAGAGGTCACTGTCATGTCCAGGCTGCCGTGCCCGACGTCGAGGAGACATGCCACCTGTCCCGAGTTGGTGATCGTGACACCAACGGGGACCTCGGACCCCGCGCGCACATTCGCGGACTCGAGCCCGATCGCCACATCGACCACATCGGGCACGCATGCAACAGGGTTGGCGAGTGCCTCTTCATCCGGCGTGATGGACTCCGTCGGTGTCGGTGTCGGCGTCGGCGTCGGCTCAACCGTGCCGTCCTCCAATGGCCCCGCCGTTGCCCCCGTCCCACCGAACCGATCCATGAGCGTCTGCGCAAGCACGGTGCCGCCGAACGCGATACCCGCCACCAGTAGCAGCGCCACCACCGCCACCGTGATCCGTCGGCGACGATACGTCGCTGGGTCGACCGTGCCACGGGACGGCGGCCGCGGTCCTCCGCCTCCTCTCGCGGCTGTCTTCGCGGTCTGAGATCGGGAGCCGCGAGCGCCGGATCCACCACGGCCGGACGAGCCCCCAGCGGCCCTGGTCGTGCTCGTGCCTTTCGCCCCGCCGGCGCCACGTCGGCTCCCCGGCCCGGTCCCGGAGCCTCCGGACCGACTCCCGCCGCTGCGGCTCGAACCGGCACCCTTGGCGGGGCGGGCCGCTTCGCTCGCGCGCCTCGTGCCGCCAGCAGCACCCTTCGTGCCGCCAGCGGCCCCTTTCGTGCCGCCAGCACGCTTCGCACCGGGCGCACCCTTCGTACCGGCAGCCCCCTTCGTCGACGCCGCGCCCCTGGTCGTCTTCGCCGCTCCCGTACTCCGCCGCGCGCCCGATCGTCGCTGCGTGCCGCTAGCACGCCCCGACGTCGCGCGAGGGCGGCGTCCGGACGACTCGGAACGGTTCTGATTCGGCACGATGCGACGGTAACCCGTGGACGACGCGCGCGGGTCGCGCCACGTCGGCGAGTGCCCGAGGCGGCCAGATTGTGGCCCCGTCCGCGAGCCGACGCCTACGCCTCGGCGCTACTTCTGATCCGGGCGCCCCCGGGCTGCCTTTGCAGCCGCACGCCGCCGCTGCAGCTCCTCTTCTTCGGCGCGCACCTGCTCCTGCACCGCCCGCTCCTGGACCAACCACTCCGGCGGGTCGGCTCGCAGCGCGTCAATGTCGGCCGTGGTCAGCGCCTCGGTCACACCTGCACGAACCAGGCCCGAGATCGAGACGCCGAGCCGTCCAGCCACCACTGGGCGTGGGTGCGGGCCGTTGCGCCGTAGTTCGGCGAGCCAGTCTGGAGGCTTGCGCTCCAGCTCTTCCAGCTCGCCGCGCGTGAACGTCGCGTGCTGGAACTCCTCCGGCGCGGCTGGGAGGTAGATCCCGAGCTTCTTCGCGGCGGTGATGGGTTTCATCCGCTGAGCGGCATCCGAGGCAGCCATCCGGTCAGTATGCCCCCTCGCGCTCCCCTCGGCCCTCCTCAGCCGCCACGGGCCCTCCTCGGCGGCCACCCGCCCAACCGTCGCCCGCCCACCCCGGTTACGCTGACCCCATGACGCCGCAGCCCTTCCGCCTCGGCTACGTGCCCGGGGTGACGCCGGCGAAGTGGGCACGCATCTGGTCGCAGCGTCACGCCACCCCGCTCGAGCTCGTCCCCCTGGACGCCGCGGACGCCGAGCGCGCGGTCCGCGAGCGCGAGGTCTCCGCGGCCTTGCTCAGGCTCCCGGTGGACCGCGAGCTGCTCAGTGCCATCGTGCTGTACGAGGAGGCACCGGTCGTGGTGACCCCGACCGATCACGTGGTCGCAGCACTGGACGACCGCGAAGAAGCCACCCTCGACGACCTCGCCACTGAGACAGTGCTGCACCCTCAGGACGACGTGCTCGACTGGCCTGACGGTCTCCCAGGAACAGTCGCAGAACATCGCCCGGAGAACACCGCGGCCGCCATCGCGCTCGTCGCCGCAGGGATCGGCGTCCTGGTCGTCCCACAGTCGCTCGCTCGGCTGTACCACCGCCGCGACCTCACCTACCGGTTCCTCACCGACGCACCTGTAGCGCCAGTGGCACTCAGCTGGCTCACCGACGCCAAGACGGACGAGACCGAGGACATGATCGGGATCGTGCGCGGCCGCACCGTCAACTCCTCGCGGGGTCGCCCCCGGGCACAACCGTCGGAGAGTGTTCGTGACACTCCTCCGGCGGGCGGCACCTCCCGCGGACGCCGCAGCGGTGCGCAAGGCCGCGGGAGTCGTCCGCACACGGGTCGGTCGCCGCGCCCCGGTGGGCGTCGACCGCGCCGCGGAAAGCGTTGAGCGCCCCAGCGCTGTCAACCCCTGGTCCCGTTCGGCAACGCCAGCCTGCGCATTGTGAAAAAGTGGCGATGTGATGACTCGGCGGCACGCACGGCTGGTTCGTGGATCCATTGCCGCCGGCGTCTCCACCGGTCTCGCTGCTGTGGCACACATCGCCGGCGGTGGCGCAGTACCCGGGGTCTGGGGTTTCCTCGTCCCGCTGATCTTCTCCTGCCTGGTGGCAGTGAACATCGCCCAAGCGCGCATCCGGCTCGCCGGACTGGCCGTCTCCACCACAGTGAGCCACTTCGCCTTCCATGCCCTGTTCGTCGTCGGGACACCTACAGGACAGAGTGCCGGGAGCACAGGCGAACACCATCACGGCGCCCCGTCATTCCCGCTGGACCTGGCCTCGGGGGTGGCCCCGGACGCCCAGATGTCCCTCACCCACCTCACTGGTGCATTACTCACGGCGGTGGCGCTGCACCACGCCGAGACCGTGCTGGCCTGGCTGCACCGCTCGGCGCACGATCTCCTGACCGCGCTCGTCGGGCCACGCGAGGCCCGGCCCCGCCCGTTCTGCGCGAACCGTCCCGGCTTCCGTGCCGTGCAGCGGCGCGAGACACCGTCGATGCGAGTGATCCTCGCCCGCGCTCCGCACCGCGGGCCGCCGCATCTGCAGGTCCTCTGAACCACCTCGGTACCACTCCACACGGTGCCGGGGACATGGTCGCGCCTCCCCTGCGCGTCCAGCCACAGACCCTGCTGCGGCATGGTTGCGTGCTCGACTGACGGGCACCCACCGTGCCGTGCCGATGAACGGAAGAATGATGACGCACGCCCTGATGATTACCCCTGCCCGACGCACGCGCCCGTTCCGCGCCGGTGCGATCCTCACCGCAGCACTGCTCGGTGCCGGCCTCGCCGGGTGCACCTCACCCAGCGGTCAGCCCACCGACTCCGCCACAGAGTCGATCGAGTTCGCGGACGGCTGGGTGGCCGCTACCGACGGCGAGAGCAGCGCCGCGTATGGCACGCTCAGCAACCCCACCAGCACCGAGGTGACCATCACCGCAGCCACCTCAGCCGCCGCCGGTGAGATGCTCCTGCACGAGATGGTCGACGACGCCGACGGTGACATGCAGATGCAGGAAGCCGACGGTGGCTTCACCCTGCCTCCCGGCGGGGAACTGCTCCTCGAACCGGGCAGCACCCATCTGATGATGCTCGACGTTCCAGAACCCATCGAGGCTGGTGCCGACATCACCATCGGTCTCGAGCTCGCCGACGGCAGCACGGTGACCGTCACCGTGCCTGCCAAGGACGTTCCCGCCGGGGAGGACTACCACCCCAGCGAGTCGGACGAGTCGATGGAACACGAGGACAGCTGATGTCGGATTCCCACCATGGCCCCAGTCGGCGGCAGGCGCTCATCGGTAGCGCCGTCGTCGGCTGGGGGGCAGCCGCCGCCCTCGGGATCGACCGGGTCGCCACCGCTCGCGAGACTCCCACAGCGACCGGCTCGCGCACCGTCCCGTTCCACGGCCGGCACCAGACGGGTGTGACGGTCCCACCTCAGGCCCACGCCGCACACGTGGCGCTGGACCTGCTGCCAGAGACAGATCTCACCGGCATCCGCCGAATGATGCGGCTGCTCAGCGACGATGCCGCCCGACTCACCCAGGGTCGCCCAGCGCTCGGCGACACCGAACGAGAGCTGGCCCACACGCCGTCGGCCCTGACGATCACCTTCGGCTTCGGCCGCGAGCTCGTCACCCGCGCCGGCGGCCCGGTCCCCGACTGGCTCAGTCCACTGCCCGCATTCGAAATCGACAGACTCACCGAGGCCTGGAGCGGCGGCGATCTGCTGCTCCTCGTGGCCGCGGACGATCCCGTCGCAGTCGCACACGCTGTGCGGATGCTCAGCAAGGACGCCCGGCAGTTTGCCTCAGTGCGCTGGGTCCAGCACGGTTTCCGGAACGCCCGCGGCTCCACCGCCCCGGGCACCACCATGCGCAACCTGTTCGGCCAGGTGGACGGCACGGTGAACCCGGCCCCAGGCACGGCGGAGTTCGATCAGCTCGTCTGGCACTCCGGAGGCTGGCTGGACGGCGGCACCTCCGTCGTGATCAGGCGCATCGCGATGGACCTCGACGGATGGGACCGGGTGGCCCGGGTGGACCGGGAAGGCGCCGTGGGCCGCCGGCTGGACAACGGCGCACCGATCACCGGAACCCGCGAGCACGACGACCCCGACTTCGATGCGGTCGATGAACGCGGCTTCCCCGTGATCGCCGAGTATGCGCACATACGGCGTGCCCGTTCGCCGAACGTGGCTGAACGCTTCCTGCGCCGCGGGTACAACTACGACGACCCGCCACCGGCCGGGCAGCTCTCCGACAGCGGCCTGATCTTCGTCGCGATGCAGGCCGATCCGGTGCGTCAGTTCGTCCCGGTGCAGCGCCGCCTGGACGATCTGGACCTACTGAACGAGTGGACCACACCGGTCGGTTCGGCCGTGTTCGCGATCCCGCCGGGCTGCGCTGACGGTGGGTACATCGGTGAGACGCTCCTAGGCTGAGTCACGATGAACACCGACCTGCATCCCGCCGTCATGGGCTGGTACGCCACGCACGCCCGGGATCTTCCGTGGCGCTCCCCCGACGCCTCCGCGTGGAGCGTGCTGGTCAGCGAGATCATGCTCCAGCAGACCCCGGTGGTGCGGGTGGAGCCCGCATGGCGGGCGTGGCTGCAGCGATGGCCCACCCCCGCCGATCTCGCCGCGGCCACCCCGGCACAGGTGCTGCGCGCCTGGGACCGGCTCGGCTACCCACGCCGTGCACTGCGGCTGCGCGAGGCGGCCATCGCGATCACCGAACGGCACGGTGGGCAGGTGCCGTCCGACGAGGAGGACCTGCTCGCCCTGCCGGGAATCGGGTCCTACACGGCGGCCGCTGTCGCCGCGTTCGCGTTCCGACGGCGGTCGGTGGTCCTGGACACGAACGTGCGGCGGGTGCTGGGCCGCCTCGTGCACGGGACAGCGCTGCCGCCTCCGTCCCCGCGCCGCGCCGAGACGGCGACCGCCCTCGACCTGCTCCCGGCCGACCCGGAGACCTCGGCGCGGTGGAACGTGGCTGTGATGGAGCTCGGCGCACTGGTGTGCACCGCCCGCGCACCACGGTGCGCGGACTGTCCGGTCGCCGCACAGTGCCGCTGGCGAGCGGCCGGCTACCCACCGGACGAGCATGCCGCCCGACGGCGCACCCAGGCCTGGCACGGGACCGACCGGCAGGCGCGTGGTCGGGTGCTGGCCGCCCTGCGCACCGAGGACGAGCTGCGGCCCGATCAGGTGCGAGACCTGTGGCCTGACGGCGACCAGCTCGCCCGCGTCCTGACCGGACTCCTCACTGACCAGCTGCTCACTGCCGTCAGGGATCTCGACGGTGTGGTGACCGGCTACCGGCTTCCCGACTCCTGAACCCACTACTGTCATGAACATGTCCACCGCGCCCCTCCCACCCGATGTGGTGATCGCGCGCGCCCTGCGGGCTCATACCCGTACCCTCTTTGCAATGTGCGGGATGGCCCTGGTGCTGACACTCATCGGCACCGGGGCCCTGCAGATGGCCGGTCAGGAATGGGACGACCAGCGCGTGCTGGCCGGGCTGTCGATGCTCGCGGCCGGGCAGCTGCTGGCGATCGTTGCCGCCGTGCTCGCCGGTGTGGGGTGGATCGGCCTGGTGCGCCGCATCGGTGCACCAGGCTCGGCCGAGACCGTCCGCGCCGTCACCGACGGGGTGCCACGGCGCCAGGTCGAGGTGACCGCGAGGCGCCTGGCGCTGCTGCTGCGGGTCGCCCTGGCGGTGGCAGTAGCGGGGGTGACGGCATGGGTGATCGCCGAACCGGCCGGGCTGATCGGTGCCGTCGTGGGCGCGGTCCTGGTGGTTCAGGTCGCCGTGGTGATCGCGATCGTGCGGGTCAGTGTGCTGGTGCGTCCACGCCGTCCGTAACCGGCACCGCCTCGGCGGCTCGGCGGACCTCCTCGACCGTGCACGAGCCGGGCTCCTGGCCGGTCCGCGCTGCCCGCCGCGCCCAACGGGTCAACGTGTCGTTCAGTGGTGTCGGCACCCCATGGCGGCGGCCGAGCATCGCGATCTCACCGTTGAGGTAGTCGGCCTCGATGGACCCGGTGCCGCGCCGCAACGACTGCCAGCTGGAACCACCGAGCCGGGTATGCCCCGGGACCTCACCCACGCGCATGGTCGGGCGCAGCTCGGCCTCCTCCTGCGGTGTGGCCGCCATGATGCCCGCGGCAGCGAGCGCGGCCTCGCCTTCCGCACGGACGTCAGTGAGCATCGAGCGCGCCTCGTCGGAGCCGGTTCCGGTGAGCGCCTCGACGGCGTTGCCCAGATTGCCGAGCAGCTTGGCGTACTTCCAGCGCATCACATCCTCGCGCAGCGGGGCAGCGAACCCGGCAGCCTCGAGATCCGTGGCCACCTGCCGGTCGACGTCGTCGACACCACCCGGCCACCTGCCCAGATGCAGCACACCGTGCACCGGAGTGCCCTCAGCCACCACCACTCCCGGTTCGAGATGAGTGGCCGGCAGCCAGACACAGACGCCATGGACGTCGTCGAACACCCGAGCCGCGAAGGGCTCGTTGGCCACACCGTTCTGCGCGAGGAAAAGCGGGAGCCGCTCGGCGGCAGTGCCACCGGAGGCCACCGGGACGTCCGCCCAGACATCGAGCGCCGCGGCAGTGTCCTGCCCTTTCACGGCGAGCACGAGCGCATCGCCGGGGCGCAATCCGCCGGCAAGCTCGTCCGGGTGGCTCACCACCGGGATCTGATGCGTCCCGGGCCCGTCCGGGGTGAGCAGGGTCAGCCCGTCGGCGGCCAGTGCGCGACCGTGTGCGCCCCGAGCCACCAGCACCACGTCGTGTCCAGTGGCATGCAGTCGGCCGCCGATGGTTCCTCCGACGCCGCCCGCGCCGATCACGATGTATCGCACTGCCTCAGCATCTCACCTCGTGCCGGGGCGGTTCAGCCGGAGAGGCTCGCCCACATGATCAACAGCACCGCCACCAGCACGACAGTCCATATCCAGCGGTACGGGCTCGACGATCCGTTGTTGCCGTAGTAGCGGTTCCGGCGGGATCGGTAGGAGCCGGACGAGGAGCCCCAAGAGCGGCGGGACCGGCTCGACCGGGACGATCGACCGAACGAGGACGAGGAACCGCGCGAGCGCCGCGAGGACCGGAACGACCCGCCGCTCGAGCGACGACCGAAGGACCTACCGCCGGAACGCCGGCTCGACCTGCCCAATCGCTTACCCATGGCGCTCAACGTAGCCGCAGCCGGACCATGGTGCACTGGGGAGAACTCCCCGGCGGCCAGCCCGTCCGCCTACTCGAGGGTGCGCAGCATCCGGGTATTGCCCAGCGTGTTCGGCTTCACCCTCGCCAGATCCAAGAACTCCGCGATCCCGTCGTCCCGGGAGAGAAGCATCTCGCGGTAGACCTCCGCTTCGACCACGTCGCCCTCGATCGGGGTGAATCCGTGCCGACTGAAGAAGTCCACCTCGAAGGTCAGGCAGAACACCCGGTGCAACCCGTAGGAGCGTGCACGCTCGATCAGCGCATCCAGCATGGCGTGCCCGATCCCGTCACCCAGCAGGTCGCGTCGCACAGCCAGCGTGCGGACCTCGCCGAGGTCCTCCCACATCACATGCAGAGCGCCGCAACCGACCACCTCGTCCGCGAGCGTGGCCACCAGGAACTCCGGGACCGACTCGAAATAGCCCACCAGGTCCTTCGCGAGCAGGATCCGCTCGTCCGCGTACGGCACGACCAGTTCGCGGATCGTCCGCACATCGGCAGGGCGCGCAGGACGGATCACGAGATCGGCATCGCTGGTCATAGGGTTCAGCCTGCCACGCCGCCGGCGCGCACCCGCTCCAGCAGCGCGCGTGCCGTGGTCTCGTCGAGGATCACGTCGGTCGCGACCCGGGCCCGCAGGGCACCGAGCAGTGCCGGCACCTTCGCCTCACCCACCGCCACGCAGACCCGACGGCGCAGCGTGCGCAGCTCCCGAGGGGACGGGCCGGTGGCGCGCGCATTGATTGCGATGTCCCGATACGTCCCGTCCTCGCGCAGGAAGACCGTGCACACGTCTCCGACCACCCGATCAGCGGTGAGCTCGGCGATCTCGGCATCGTCCAGGTAGCCCGCGTTGTAGACGTGGCTGGGCACGTCAGCAGCGAGTGCGCCCACTCCGAACAGGGCGATGTCGACCCTGCGCTGGACTCCCAGCACCCGGCGGACGCTCCGTTCCCGCCACATCGCGGCCTTCGTCTCGGCGAAGTCGAAGAACGCAGGCACCGGGAACAAGTGCGGTGTGGAGTCGAACGCCCTGGCGATCGTGGCGATCAGATCCCCTGCGTAGGTGACGCCCCCGGCAAAGGTGTTGGCGGCTCCGTTGAGCTGCACGACCGTGCTGCCCCGGACCGGGGTCGGGGCCAGGTGCCGGGCGATCGCCGTCACCGTGGTCCCCCAGGCCACGCCGACGACCATGTCCGCGCTGACCCATTCCGCCATCAGCCGAGCGGCCACCATGGCCACCTGCTCCAGCCGGTGCACCTCCGTGGCCCGCTCCCGCACCGGCACGACGTGCGCCTTGATCCCGAAGCTGGCCGAGAGCCGGTGCCCCAGATCTGCGCCGGACCCGCTCGGTTGGCGCAACGAGATCCGCACGATGCCCTCCTCGCGCGCCATCTTGATCAGCCGCGAGACCGTGGACCGGGAGACGCCGAGCGTCTTCGCGATGACCTCCATGGTCTGGTCCTGCAGGTAGTACATCGTCGCCGCCCGGTAGGCATCGTCGTCACGCACTCTTTCAGCCTCCCTCGGCACCGCCTGCACGTATGTGCACGATGCTTGCGCACTCTTGCGCTGGGAGCAAACATGAGCCGCGAGGGGGCCCGGCAACGACGCGGGCACTCGCCACGAACTCGACGGGGAGGCAGACGCGTGCAGGGAGGGCCAGAGCCGGCGTCGGCTCCACGGCCTGCGCAGGAAGGCCGACCCATCGAGCGTGCACACGGCGCGGACGCCGAACCCGCACCGCAGAACACTTCCGAGAAGAAAGTGAGAGTCCGATCGTGAACTTCACCGCGATCTTTGTTCCCGAGCTGTTCGGGACGATGATGCTGACGCTGCTCGGGTGCGGCGTCGTGGCCAACGCCGCACTGCCCGGTACCAAGGGCAATGGCGGCGGCTTCCTGATGGTCAACTTCGGCTGGGGGCTGGGCGTGTTCGCCGGTGTCTTCGTCGCCATCTCCAGTGGCGGGCACATCAACCCCGCCGTGACCATCGGCCTCCTCGCCAACGGCGTGGAAGAACTCGGCCCGGACATCCCGGCGACCGCCGGCAACGCCGTCATCTACATCCTGGGGCAGATGGCCGGAGCCTTCCTCGGCGCCGTGCTGTGCTGGCTCGCCTACAAGACCCACTTCGACGCCGACTCCGACGGACCCACCAAGCTGGGCGTCTTCTCGACCGGCCCGGCGATGCGCTCCTACGGCTGGAACGTCGTGACTGAGGTGGTCGGCACCTTCGTGCTGGTCTTCGTGGTGATTTCGTTCGGCTTCGCCGGCGCAGCCGCCGGGCAGCTCGGACCGCTCGCCGTCGCACTCCTCGTGGTCGGCATCGGCGCCAGCCTCGGTGGCCCCACGGGGTACGCCATCAACCCGGCCCGTGACCTCGGCCCGCGCATCGCACACGCCCTGTTGCCGATCAAGGGCAAGGGAACGAGCGACTGGAGCTACTCCTGGGTTCCGGTGCTCGGCCCGATCATCGGTGGCATCATCGGTGGCCTGAGCGCGGCCGCGATCTTCTGACCCAGCACCGACGGAAACGCGTTCGCCGCCTGGCGGACACCACCACGAGCAAAGGAGCACTCATGGCTCAGTACGTCCTCGCCATCGATCAGGGCACCACCAGCACGCGAGCGATCGTCTTCAACCACGCCGGCGAGATCGTCGACAGCGGTCAGCTCGAGCACGAGCAGATCTTCCCCAAGGCGGGGTGGGTCGAGCACGACCCGATGGAGATCTGGCGCAACACCCGCGAGGTGGTGGGCCTGGCGCTCACCCGGGCAAACATCACCTCCACCGATCTCGTCGCTGTCGGCATCACGAACCAGCGAGAGACCACCGTGGTGTGGGACAAGAACACCGGCGAACCGGTCTACAACGCCGTCGTCTGGCAGGACACCCGTACCCAGAAGATCGCTGACGAGCTCGCCGGCGACGAGGGCGCAGAGAAGTACAAGGCGATCTGCGGGCTGCCGCTGGCCACCTACTTCTCCGGCCCCAAGGTGAAGTGGATCCTCGACAACGTCGAGGGTGCCCGCGCCAAGGCTGAGGCCGGTGACCTGCTGTTCGGCAACACCGACTCCTGGCTGATCTGGAACATGACCGGCGGCACCGAGGGCGGTGTGCACGTCACCGACGTCACGAACGCCTCCCGCACCATGCTGATGAACCTGGACTCGCTCACCTGGAACGCCGACATCGCCGGCGACATGGGCATTCCGCTGTCGATGCTCCCGGAGATCAAGTCCTCCTCCGAGGTGTACGGCGAAGGCCGGGCGAAGGGGATGGTCCCCGGGATCCCGATCGCCGGCATCCTCGGCGACCAGCAGGCCGCGACCTTCGGCCAGGCCTGCTTCGAGGTCGGCATGGCGAAGAACACCTACGGCACCGGCAACTTCATGCTGATCAACACCGGTGAGGAGATCGTCCCCTCCGAGAACGGCCTGCTGACCACGCTGGCCTACAAGATCGGCGACAACAAGCCGATCTATGCCCTCGAAGGGTCGATCGCCGTCACCGGTTCACTGATCCAGTGGCTGCGGGACAACCTCGGGATGATCTCCTCCGCACCCGAGGTGGAAGAGGTGGCCAAGAGTGTCGAGGACAACGGTGGCGCGTACTTCGTGCCCGCGTTCTCCGGGCTGTTCGCCCCGTACTGGCGTGGCGACGCCCGCGGCGTGCTGGTCGGTCTGACCCGGTTCGTGAACAAGGGGCACATCGCCCGCGCTGCGCTGGAGGCCACCGCCTTCCAGACGCGTGAGGTGCTGGACGCCATGAATGCCGACTCCGGGGTGGACCTCACCGAGCTGAAGGTCGACGGCGGGATGATCGCCAACGAGCTGCTCATGCAGTTCCAGGCAGACATCCTGGGCGTGCCCGTGGTCCGGCCGAAGGTGGCCGAGACCACGGCACTCGGTGCCGCCTACGCGGCCGGGATCGCCGTCGGGTTCTGGTCCGGCGAGCAGGACGTGATCGACAACTGGGCCGAGGGCCAGCGGTGGGAGCCGTCGATGGACGCCGACGAGCGCGAGCGCACCTACCGCCTGTGGAAGAAGGCTGTCACCAAGTCCTTCGACTGGGTGGACGACGACTCCGAGTAGGTCGCCCCTCGCGACGCGCCGTCCAACGCGTTGCCACGAAATGTCGCTCGGCCGGTCACGCCAGCGACATTCCGTGGCAACGCACGGACGCCGGCACGGCAGGAACCGGTTTCTGCCTAGGATGGTCCGGACAGCGAGCGACCACATACCCCGGGCAGGCACAGTGAGCACCGACGGCGTCACCACCATCGCCGAGGTTGCCCGCCAAGCCAAGGTCTCCCGGGCAACCGTCTCCCGTGTGATGAACGGCCACGCCACGGTCGATCCTGAGCTGGCCGGTCGCGTGCGCGAGGTGGCCGCACGGCTGCACTACTCCCCCAGCCGGGTCGCTCGCAGCCTCTCCCTCGGCCGCACCCAGACGGTGGGGCTGCTCGTGCCCGATCTCGGCAACCCGATGTTCCAGCAGGTGCTGCGTGGAGCGAACCAGGCGGCACGTCGCTCCGGCTACCGGATCCTCGTGGCCGACAGCATCGAAGAGCCGCAGCGGGAAGCCGAGCTGGCCATCGAGGCGCGCCGCCAGTGTGACGCCCTCATCCTGTGCTCACCGCGGATGCCCGAACCAGAACTGGTGCAGGTCCTCGACGCCACCCGACCGGTCGTGCTGGTCAACCGGGAGCTGACCGGCTCCGACGTCCCCACACTCACGGTCGACTACGTGCACGGCATCCGGGCCGTCGCCCAACACCTGCTCGACCTCGGGCATCGCACGCTGCTCTACCTCACCGGGCCGGCCGAGAGTGCCTCGAACGCGGCGCGGCTGGCCGGGTTGCGCCAGTGGCAGGCCGACCACCCGGAGGTGAAGATCGAGGACGTGCCGTGCGGCTCGATGATCGAGGACGGATACCGCGCTGTGGACGTGGTGCTCGACTCGGGTGCCACGGGGGTGATCGCCTTCAACGACCTGGTCGCCTTCGGTCTGCTCGGCAAGCTCGACGAGGCCGGGGTGAACGTTCCGGGTGATCTGTCGGTGGCAGGTTTCGACGACATCGACTTCGCCCGCTACGCACGTCCGTCGCTGACGACGATGTCGGTGCCGCAGGCGGATCTGGGCAGGCAGGCCTGGGACCAGCTGCAGGCGTTGCTCCAGTTCCCCGGACAGACGGCGCCTGGCCCGACATACTTCCGGCCCCGCCTGGTCCAGCGGGCCAGCACCGGGCCGGCCGGCAGCACCTCGTGAGCGCCGTCCTCTCCGCACTCGCCACGATGGCGGTGATCGCTTTCGCCGGCTGGGTGCTGGCCACCTTCCGGGTGCTCGGCGAGGGAGCTCAGCAGGTGCTGGCGCGCCTGGTCTTCGCCCTGGCCACCCCCTCGCTGCTGATCACCACGATCGGCGAAGCAGATCTGGCGCTGCTCCTCACCCGTACGGCTGCCACCACGTGGCTGAGCACCCTGACAGTGGCGGCTGCCGCCGTCGTGATCTTCGGCGTGCTGCTCCGGCGCGGGCGCGGGCAGGCCACGGTGGCCAGCCTCGCCGCCAGCTACGTCAACGCCGGCAACATCGGAATCCCGGTGGCGATCTATGTGCTCGCCGACGCCCTCGCGGTCGTGCCCACGATGCTCATGCAACTGCTCGTGCTCGCCCCAGTCGCCTACGCCGTGCTGGACACGGCCGGGGCGAGCCGGCGCGAGCTGCTCCTGCGCCCGTTGCGCAGCCCGCTGACCATCGGGGCGCTCATCGGCCTGGCACTGGCCGTGGTGCCGTGGACCCCGCCCGACGCGGTCCTGCAGCCGCTGCGCCTAGTGGGCACCACCGCCGCTCCGCTGGCGCTGCTCACGCTCGGGATGTCCTTCGCCCCGACGCGGCGCACCGAGGCTCCCTCGACCGGACCTGCAGATCTGCGCCCGCGCGGCCACTGGGTCGATGTGACGATCGTGGCCACCTTGCGCGCGGTGGTGCATCCCGCCCTGACCTTCGCCGTAGCGCACGGCCTGGGGGTCGACGAGGAACACATGCTGGGCGTCGTGCTCATGGCCGCACTCCCGACGGCGCAGAACGTGCTGGTCTACGCGTTGCAGTTCAACTGGGGCCTGCGGATCGCCCGCGATGCACAGGTGATCACCACGGCGTTGTCGATCCCACTGCTGGTGGGTGTGGTGGCGCTGCTGCACTGAGCGACCGTGACAGGCAGGTCAGGCTCCGAAGGTCATCTCCCGCGCCTGCGCGTATCGATCGGCGAGGGACGCATCGACCTCGTCCGAGACACCGAACTCCTTGGCGCCGGCCAGTCCCCACTCCGGCGCCTCGTCCGCACCGGAGAGCGCCCACGCGGCCTGGCGCGCCGCGCCGTCAGCCACGTACTCGCCCGGCTGCGGGACGGTGACAGGCACGCCGAGGATGTCCGGGGCGATCTGCCGCACCGCCGCCGACTGCGCGGCACCACCAACGAGCAGCACCCGATGCACGGGCACGCCCTGGGCCCGGAGCGCGTTCAGGCCGTCCGCGAGGCCGAGCAGCACCCCCTCGACGGCGGCCCTCGCCAGGTGCGCCGGCGTGGTGTTCCCGAGACGCACCCCGTGCAGAGCGCCCGTGGCGTCCGGCTTGTTCGGGGTGCGCTCGCCCTCGAGGTAAGGCACCAGAGTGAGACCCTCCGCACCAGGCGGTGCGGAGAGCGCGAGTTCGGCGAACTGCTTGTGGTCCACCCCGAGCAGACGCCCCATCGCGTCGAAGACACGGCTGCCGTTCAGGGTGCACGCCAGCGGCAGGAAGCGACCGGTGGCGTCCGCGAACCCCGCGACCAGACCGGTGGGATCGGCGACCGGGGTCTCGCACACCGCGCTCACCACCCCGGACGTGCCGATCGAGACGGCGACATCGCCTCCGGCCATGCCGAGGCCGAGCGCGGCACCGGCGTTGTCACCGGTGCCGGCACCGAGCACCAGAGAGCCGGACTCGCGGGCGACGGCACCAGGGGCCACCACCTGCGGAACACCGATCCGGCGGCCGAAGGCACGCTCGAGCAGGTCGAACCGGTACTCACCGCTGGCCGCATCGAAGTAGCCAGTGCCGGAGGCGTCGGAGCGGTCGGTGGTGAGGCGCTCGAGGCTGTTCCCGCCCGCACGACTCCCCGGCCCGTCGCCGGCGAGGCGCCAAGTGAGCCAGTCGTGCGGCAACGCCACGGCGGCGACCTTCGCGGCGTTCTCGGGTTCGTGCTGAGCGAGCCAGCGCAACTTGGTGATGGTGAACGAGGCCACCGGCACCACGCCCACCTGCTCGGCCCACGCCCGCGCTCCCGCCTCGGCATCGCCCTCGCCGAGCTCGTCGATCAGGTCGAGGGCGGCCCCGGCGCTGCGGGTGTCGTTCCACAGCAGTGCCGGGCGGACCACGTTCCCGTCGGCGTCCAGGGCGACCATGCCGTGCTGCTGACCGCCCACGGCCACGGAAGCGACGTCGTCGAGACCGCCGGCGGCGGAGACCGCCACCTGGAGGGCATCCCACCACGCCTCGGGGTCCACCTCGGTACCGTCCGGGTGCGGCGCGGAGCCGAAGCGCTTCAGCGCTCCGGTCTCCGCGTCCCGGATGACCACCTTGCAGGACTGGGTGGAGGAGTCCACCCCTGCGACGAGTTGTCCGGCGAGCGAGCGTCCGGCGGATTGCGATGTCGACGTCGTCATCGGGCTAGTTCACCCGATCAGGTGCCGGATGGCCAACTGGTTCAGGTGAACGAAGCCCGCGTTGCGCTCACCCACGGTGTCGGCGTCGAAGTCCTCGAAGGCCGCGCGGTCGGCGAGCAGGTCGCTCAGGCTCTCCCCCTCGCCGAGCGTGGGCTGCGAGAGCTCGAGCACGCCAGAGGACTCCAGGGCCTCCTGCACCTCGGGGTCGGCACGATAAGCCCTGGCCTTCTCCGCCAGCAGCAGGTAGGTCTCCATGTTCGCGCGAGCCGAGTCCCACACCCCCTCGAAGCCCTCGGTGCGCGACGGCTTGTAGTCGAAGTGGCGCGGGCCGTCGTAGGTCGGGCCACCGCCGGGGAACCCGTTCTCGATCAGATCCACCGTGAAGAAGGCCGAGAGCAGGTCGCCGTGCCCGAACACGAGGTCCTGGTCGTACTTGATGGACCGCTGACCGTTCAGGTCGATGTGGAAGAGCTTGTCGGCCCACAGCGCCTGGGCAATGCCGTGCGTGTAGTTGAGGCCGGCCATCTGCTCGTGCCCGGTCTCGGGGTTGAGGCCCACGATGTCGCCGTGCTCGAGCTCGGCGATGAAGCCCAGTGCGTGGCCGACGGTCGGCAGCAGGATGTCCCCACGGGGCTCGTTCGGCTTGGGCTCCAGGGCGATCTTGAGGTCGTAGCCCTGCTCCTTGATGTAGGCGGCGACGGTGTCGACGCCCTCGCGGTAGCGGTCGAGGGCGGCGTTGACGTCCTTGGCGCCGTCGTACTCGCTCCCCTCACGGCCACCCCACATCACGAAGGTGGTGGCACCGAGTGAGGCGGCGAGGTCGACGTTCCGGATCACCTTGCGCAGGCCGAACCGGCGCACGGAGCGATCGTTCGCGGTGAAGCCGCCGTCCTTGAAGACCGGGTGGGAGAACAGGTTCGTGGTGACCATCTCGATGGTAAGTCCGGCCGCGTCGGCGGCCTTCTTGAAGTCGGCGAAGCCCTTCTCGCGAGTGGCGTCGTCGGCACCGAAGGGCACCACGTCGTCGTCGTGGAAGGTCACGCCCCAGGCGCCGGCCTCGGCGAGGTGGGGAAGGTACTCGGTGGGGTCCAGGGCGGGGCGGGTGGCCTGACCGAACTGGTCCTGGGCCGCCCATCCGACGGTCCACAGACCGAAGGAGAACTTGTCGTCCGGGGTTGGGGTGCGCACCATCGCGGGCTCCTTGCAAGGTGAGGGGGAGACTGTTTGTTGTACGGTACAACTTATGCGGACTCTCGGCTAGGGTCAAGGCATGGACCGGCACTTGGATCGCCCCGGGCGCCCTGCACGGCAGGAGACTCTGCGCGAGCACAACCTCGCCCTCGTGGCGCGCACCGTCCTCCTGGCCGACACCCCGCCGTCGCGCGCCGACGTGGCGGCCGTCACGGGGCTGAACAGGGCGACCGTCTCCC
This sequence comes from Ruania alba, assembly GCF_900105765.1. NCBI lineage: Bacteria > Bacillati > Actinomycetota > Actinomycetes > Micrococcales > Ruaniaceae > Ruania > Ruania alba. Next base: position 183,492 of record NZ_FNTX01000001.1, on the reverse strand, counting down.
GCCTGGTCGCCGAGCTGGTCGCAGGCACCCTCCTGGTCGAGGACGAGCCGGTCACTGCCGGCGCGGGCCGGCCGGCCACCCCGTTGCGCCCGGCGCGCGGCACGATCGCCGGGCTCGGGCTCGAGGTGAACATCGACTTCATCGGAGCCCGCCTGGTCGATCTCGCCGGCGACGTCGTGGCCGAACAGATCGAACCGGGCGACTACCGCGGCGCCGACCCGGCGGCCACCCTGACCCAGGTGGCCCACCTGGGCCGCGACCTGATCGAGCGCGCCCCCCAGGTCCGCGTCGCCGGGACCGGCTTGGCCCTGCCCGGCCTGGTGCGTGATGCAGAGCTGCTCACGGCACCCAACCTCGGCTGGCAGGACCTGACTCCCGGCGACGTGCTCATGGGCGCTGCCGCAGAGCTGGCACACCTCCCCCTCACTTTGGGCAACGAGGCCCGCTTCGCCGCGCTCGCCGAGCTGACCGCCGGGCCCGGCGACTCCTTCCTGTACGTCTCCGGCGAGGTCGGGATCGGCGCTGCCATCGTGCGAGACGGTGTGTTCTTCACCGGGCTGCACGGCTTCAGCGGCGAGCTGGGTCACGTGAGCGTGGACCCGACCGGGCCCCGTTGCCGTTGTGGCGCCACTGGTTGCCTCGAGACATTCGCAGGCACCGATGCGATGGTGGCCGCTGCAGGCTTGCCCGAGGGGAGCGGGATCGACCGCCTCGTCGATCGCGTCGCCGCAGGACACCCGGACGCTCGCCGTGCGATCGACACGGCAGCCGCCGCCCTCGGCGCAGCCCTCGCCTCCTTCGTGAACTTGGTGGACATCCCCGAGATCGTGCTGGGAAACACCCTGGCCCGGCTCACCGACCATCTCCGACCCAGGGTCGAGTCCGAGCTGCAGTCCCGGGTACTGTCAGCCCGCTGGGCGCCGCCACACCTGCGGACGGCCGCCACGATCACCCACCCGGCCCTGACCGGCGCCGCCCGGGCCGCCCTGGACTCGGTGATCGCCGACCCGAGCGCCTGGATCGCCAACCGCTGAGGTCGCAGCCCCGACGGCACGCCACTCAGTCGGTCACCGGCAGCGGGAAGGCGTCGTAGTACATCCGCACGCGGCGCTCGTCGAGCTCCCTGTGGCCCCCCTCGTCCCGGCGACGACGCGCCTGGCTGGTGTGCTCCTCCAGCACCTTCTGGACCGCGTCGTTCATCGCCGCGAACTCCGCCAGCGTCAAGGACGCTGTGGTGGACTGCTGCAGGCTCGCCTCCACCCACGACGTGGGCGTGTCGGTGTCCTCGAACCAGGTCCGCAGCGCGTGCACACGCTGCTCGAGCAGGCCGGAGAGCACGGTCCCGGCCAATGAGCGCAATGCAGGATCCTTGCGCGCCTCAGTGCCCGGGATGCTGAAGGACGCCGCCTGCCACCAGCGCTCCCGGCCGGTCCCGCGATCGGCGTCCTCCTCGACCAGACCGTGCCGGGCGAGCTGGCGCAGGTGATAGCTGGTCTGCGCGCTGCTCTCCCCCAAGTGTTCGGCCAGCTGGGTCGCTGTGGCTGCGCCGTGGTCGGTGAGGTAGGAGAACATCCGGATCCGGAGCGGATGGGCGAACGCCTTCATCGCGGCGTGGTCCAGCGGCGTTTCCCGTTCAGGCATGGGCGATTCACTCTCCCTCTAGACATGCAGACATTTCTCTGCAAAACTTTCTCTGCATAGATTCCTCTGCAACAGACTACCGGGAGCACCTCATGGCGCACGCACCCCTCGCCGCACCGCTCGGGCGGCGATTCTGGGCCCTGTTCGGCGCCACGTCCTTCTCGAACCTGGCCGACGGCGTCCTGATGGTCGCCACACCGTTGCTCGCGCTCACCCTGACCACGTCACCGCTACTGATCTCACTCCTGCCTGCCGCTACCTGGCTCCCGTGGTTGCTCCTCGGCCTGTACTCGGGGGTCCTGATCGACCGCGGCGACCGGCGCCGGATCTTCCTGATCGCGACGGCGGTGCGGATCGCCGTGCTGGCGAGTCTGGTCGGCACTGCCTGGGCGGGGGCTCTGAGCATGCCCGCCCTGCTGGTCGCCCTGCTCGCGTTCGGGTGCGCGGAAGTCTTCGCCGATGGCTCGGCGAGCACGATGATCCCCGCCGTCACCCCGCGGTCCCGGCTGGGCGCCGCCAACAGTCGTCTGCTCGGTGCCCAGCAGGTCGCGAACGGATTCCTCGGCGCACCGCTCGGCGGGTTGCTCGCCTCGATCGGGGCTGCCTGGGCATTCGGGGTACCGGGACTGCTGTGCGTGCTGACCCTGATCACCGTGGCCGCCGGGCTGCGTGGTCCCTACCGCGCCCAGCCAGTGAAGAGCACCGACGGCGCGGCCCGGCCTCCCGCAGTACGCACTGAGGTTCGGGACGGCCTGACCTTCCTGGCCACACATCCGGTGCTGCGCCCCATCCTGATCGGTGGGGCCGCCCTCAACTTCGCGAACACCGGCTACTTCGCCGTCTTCGTGCTCTGGGCCGTGGGACCGGATTCCGCGATCGGCTTGGACCCAGCCCAGTTCGGTCTGATCTCTACGGCGATCGCCGCCGGTGCCGTCGCCGGCTCGGTCGCGGCGGAGGCGTTGCTTCGCCGGTTCTCCGAGGCGCGCCTGATCGGCGTGAACTGGCTGGTGAACTCAACTCTGCTGCTGTTCCCGGTGCTGCTACCGAACCCGTGGGCCGTGGCAGCGAGCTTCGTCCTGATCGGAGCCACCAACACCGTCGGCAATGTGGTGAGCCGATCGATGCGCCAACGACTCGTCCCTGACGCGATGCTCGGTCGCATCGGCGGAGCCTCCGCCACAGTCGCCTACGGCACGATGCCGCTCGGCGCCGTCCTCGGCGGCGCCGTGGGAGAGATGGCCGGCCTGCCGTCAGTGTTCGTGGGTGCCGCTGCCATCTGCATCGCTTTCTCGATCTACGTCCTGCACACCGTCACACCGCCCCTGGTTCGAGCGGCCGACGAGGCCGCCCTGAGCCACCAACCGAAGGAGAACGCATGACCCCGCTCACCGGCACCCCCTGGCACCCGCAACGCTGGCTCCCACCGGAACCTGCGCCGTCGGGCAGGCACACCCACCAGGCGCGCGGAGCGCGCCGATTCGCCACGCGCAAGGCCCACCTGCCCATGACCTGAGAGACTGAGCGGCGTGCGCGCATCTCACCACCGTTCCGCCGACCGCGCCTGGTGCGACGAGGCGATCCGCAAAGTCCAGGCCGATGCGCAGCGATCGGCCGACACCCACCTGCACCAGCTCCCACTTCCGCTGGACTGGGGCATCGATGTCTACCTCAAGGACGAGTCGGTCCACCCGACCGGCAGCCTGAAGCACCGGCTGGCCCGCTCGCTGTTCCTGTACGCGCTCGCGAACGGCTGGCTCACCGAGCACACCACGGTGATCGAAGCGACCAGCGGGAACACCGCCGTCTCCGAGGCCTACTTCGCACGGATGCTCGGCCTCGACTACATCGCCGTGATGCCCCGCACCACGTCGCACACCAAGGTGACGCGGATCGAGGCCTACGGCGGGCGCTGCCACTACGTGGACGCCGCCCCCGACATCTACGCTGAAGCCGAACGGCTCGCCGAGGAGACCGGCGGGTGCTATCTGGATCAGTTCACCTACGCCGAGCGCGCCACCGACTGGCGCGGCAACAACAACATCGCCGAGTCGATCTTCGAGCAGATGAGCGCCGAACGGCATCCGGTGCCCACCTGGGTGGTGGCGGCTGCGGGAACCGGTGGGACGTCGTCGACGATCGGCCGCTATCTGCGCTACCGCCGTTTCCCGACCAGGCTGGCCGTGGTCGACCCGGAGAACTCCGCCTACTACCCGGGGTGGTGCGACGACGTCTCGGACTACACCACCGGGATGCCCTCCCGGATCGAAGGCATCGGCCGGCCCCGCATGGAGGCCAGCTTCGTCCCCTCAGTGATCGACACGATGATCCCGGTACCCGACGCGGCCAGCGTCGCTGCCATGCACCACCTGGACGAGGTGTTCCGCCGGCGCGCTGGGGCGTCCACCGGCACCTGCCTGTGGGGCGTGTGGTCGCTGGTGGAACAGATGCGCGACGCCGGCGAACCAGGCAGCATCGTCAGCCTCATCTGCGACTCCGGCGACCTGTACGGCTCCACCTACTACGACCCCACCTGGCTCGCCGGCCAAGGAATGGACCCGGCTCCCTACCGGGAGCGGTTGGAACGATTTCTCGACGGCGGCCGGCTGACCTGAGAGGGCCTGACCGGGCGCGTCGAGGTTCAGGTGAGCGCAGGAGCGCGGGGAGCGACGGCGGCAGCCATCTCCCGCAGCCGGCTGTTCGCGGTCTCGACCATCGTGGCCGCCCGGTGCGCAGCCGCGTCCCGGTCCCGGTAGGCGGCAATGGCGAGCTCCGCTGCACGCGGCGCGTCGCCGATCTCCACCACCATCTCCGGGTAGCCGAGGTCGGCATACATGTTGCCCTTCGCCGTCTCGGCGGGCAGGCGCAGGTAGACGGCCGGCGTTCCCTGCGCGGCGGCGATGATCGGCGAGTGACAATCCATGCTCACTACGACGGCGGCACGGGCGTACACACCGGACATCTCCTCGAGCGGCCAGTAGCGATCCAGGATGTGCACCTGGTCACGCACGTCCTCCGGCAGCCGCTCAGGCAGATGCGCGAGGGCGTACGTGTGCACATAGCTCATCTCGGGCACGACTGCCGCCGGGGTGCCGGTCGTGCGCACCCACTCGGTGACGACGGCGGCGAATGCGTCGAGGTCCTCGCGCCACGTCAGCTCGTTCAGGCCGGCCCGGCGCTGCTGCTCGGGCGTGGGGTGCCGACCCTTGATCTGCGGGTAGGGGGCGTAGCGCAGGCGCGGGACGAAGCACCCGAACTGTCGTGAGGTGAACCCGAAGTGCGCCAGGAACTCCTCGGCCGCCTCGTCGTCGCGGTGCGTGAACGCGAATGTCGCGTCCGGGCCGAACTCGAGCCTGACGCCCTGCAGCTTCTGACTGCGCAGGTACTTCAGGCTGAGCGAGTCGCGGGTGTAGAAGAACTCGGCTCCCTCCAGGCGCGTGCGCATCTCCTCGCTCATGTAGTCCTCGAGGAGCGAGTCGATCATCTGATCGATCTCGGCGAGGGTCGCCCAGGTGGGCGGGCACACCGGGTCCGCGGTGACGCCGAAGTAACCGTACGGCTTGCCGGTGTGGGCGACCCAGCCGTCGATCTCGTTGCCCAGCATGGGCGATGCACCAGGGCCGTGCACGAGGATGTCCGCCCGCTCCCATGCCGCGAGCACGTCCGGATCCGTGGGCGCGCCGTTCTCGGCCACCGCCCCCTCGACGATCTGCACCTGGGGGTAGATCGTGGCCAGCAACCGCTTCTCCCGTGCACCGAAGTCCAAGGCCCAGACGATCACCTCAGCCCCGCCGTATTCCTGCAGGGCACGGATCGCTCCTGGCACGTGAGCGACGTCGCCCACGTTGTCCACTTGCCATCCCGCCCGCAGCAGTACGGTACGGCCCGGTCCAGGGTCCTGGATCGTCATATCGGTCTCTTCCTTTCGGGTAAGGGGCATCAGTGACGGCCCTGCAGCTGGATCTCCTCGGAGCGCACACACGCGACCGCGTGTCCTGACTCCTCCTGAAGCACTGGCGGTGCATCAGCTCTGTCGCACAGTCCCTCCACCGCGAATCGGCAGCGCGTGTGGAAGCGGCACCCCGCCGGTGGGTCGGTCGGGTCGGGCAGGTCGTCGGGCAGCCGGATACGTCTGCTGCCGCCGCGCTGGCGCGGGTCGGGCTGGGGCACAGCCGAGAGCAAGGCCTCGGTGTACGGGTGCCTCGGCTGATCGAAGAGCGAGTCGGCATCCGCCTGCTCGACCACCTCGCCGAGGTACATGACGGCGACGCGATCGCAGACATGCTCGACGACGGACAGGTCGTGCGAGATGAACAGGTAGGTGAGCTCGAACTCCTCCTGCAGATCCTTCAGCAGGTTCAGGATCTGCGCACGCACCGAGACGTCGAGGGCGGAGACCGCTTCGTCCGCGACCACCAGACTGGGGCGGGTGATGAGCGCCCGGGCGATGTTGATGCGCTGACGCTGCCCACCGGAGAAGGCGTGCGGGTAGCGCCGCATGTACTCGGGCCGCAGACCGACTTTCGCCAGCATGTCGGCCACCTGGTCCTGGATGGTGCTGTCGGCCACGTCCTTTCCGGACGGCGGCCGGTTGCGGGCCCCGGCGCGCTGGAGCGGTTCACCGATGAGCTGTAGCAACGTCTTGCGCGGGTTGAGCGAGGTGAAGGGATCTTGGAAGATCATCCGTACGTCGCTGCGGTAGGGCCGCAGCTCACGGCTACCGAGGGCGGCGAGGTCGACCTCACGGTCGGAGCCGGGGGCGCGGTAGACGATCGATCCGCGTGTGGGCTCCAGTGCCCGGACGATGCTGCGGCCGAGTGTGGTCTTCCCGCAGCCTGATTCGCCGACGAGTCCGAGAGTCTCGCCGGGGTAGATGTCGAGATCCACGCTGCTGACGGCACCGACATGCCCGACCGTGCGCTTCCAGAAGCCCTTGCGGATCGGGAACTCGACCGAGAGATCTCGCACGCTCAGCATCGGCTGCTTGCTCTCGGGCGCGGGGCTTCTTCCCGGACTTCCCGGACTTTCGGGGCCTCTCGGGCTTCCGGGACGGGCGGGACCGGCAGCATCGGCAACGGCCGGCCGCTCCCGGTTGCCTCCGGGTCGTGCAGGTGACAGGGGGCGATCCGGCCCCCACCGAGATCGAGCGCCGGAGGCTCGTCGACGTCGCAGGTCCCCGCCATCGCGTGCGGACAGCGCGGATGGAAGGAACAGCCATCCGGGCGGTTGGCGGGGTGCGGCACCGTTCCGCTGATCGCCCGCAGCCGTTCAAGTTTCTGGCCCTCGTGGTCCCGGCTCGGGATCGACTCCAGCAGGGCTTGGGTGTAGGGATGCTGCGGGTTCTCGAAGAGCTCGTTCACGCCCGCCTTCTCGACGACCTTGCCGAGGTACATCACCGACACGTCGTCGGCGATCTCCGCCACGACCCCGAGATCGTGGGTGATGAACAGCATCGACATCCCGGTCTCGGCCTGCAGCTCGCGGAGCAGGTCGAGGATGCGTGCCTGCGTGGTGACGTCGAGCGCAGTGGTCGGTTCGTCGGCGATCAGCAGCGAGGGCTCGCACGAGAGCGCGAGCGCGATCATCACGCGCTGACACATGCCCCCCGACATCTGGAACGGGTAGTTGTCGAATCGCCGCTCCGGCTGCGGAATGCCTACCCGCTTCAGCTCATGGATGGCGCGGTCCTTCGCATCGGCCTCGTTGAGGTCGGTGTGCAGGAGGATCGTCTCCGTCAGCTGATCCCCGACCGTGTACATCGGCGACAGGGAGGCCATCGGCTCCTGGAAGACCATGCCGATCTCACCGCCGCGCACGCGCCGCAGGCGCTCGCCGTCCTCGGGCAGCGACGTCAGGTCGATGGCCCCGACGGTGGGGTCCGGCTGCCACATGATGCGCCCGTCGGTGATCTTGCCCGGGTGGTCGATCAGTTGCAGGATCGAGCGCGCCGTCACGGACTTGCCGCAGCCCGACTCGCCGACCACGCAGGTGGTCCGTCCCCGATAGGCGGTCAGATCGACGCCGTCGACCGCCTTCACGGTGCCTTCGTCGGTCCGGTACTGCGTCTTGAGGTCGCGGATGGTGAGAACGGCTTCGCGTTCGCCGCTCGGTTCTCCTGCGGCACGAGCACCCTCGGATACGGCGGGCTGGTCCGCTCGGGTGGTGGAAGTCATGGGCGTTCCCTTGTCAGTGCTTGTAGGGGTCGGCGGCATCGCGCAGGCCGTCACCGAGGAAGTTCATCGCGAGGACCGCGACCACGACGGCGACACCTGGCAGCAGCAGCCATGGGGCCGTCGAGATCACGCGGATGTTCTGCGCCTCCTGCAACAGCACACCCCATGACACGGTCGGTGGCTGAAGCCCGAGGCCGAGGAACGACAGGGCGGTCTCAGCGAGGATCATCGTCGGGATCGCCAGGGTCAGCGTCGCGATCAGGTGGCTGGTGAACGAGGGCAGGATGTGGCCGAAGATGATCCGCGGTTCCTTCGTACCGTCCAGCCGTGCAGACGTGACGAAGTCCTCCTCGCGCAACGCCAGGAACCTGCCTCGAACGTCTCTGGCCAGGCTGGTCCACGCCACGAGCGACAGGACGAGAGTGATCGCGAAGTATCTCTGGACGCTGTCCCACTCCCGGGGGACAGCCGCCGCGAGTCCGAGCCAGAGCGGCAGGGTGGGCAGCGACATGAACAGTTCCACAGCACGCTGGATGATCGTGTCGACCCTGCCGCCGAAGTATCCCGAGATGCCTCCGAGCAGGATGCCGAGCACGAAGCCCATCCCGACACCGACCAGGCCGACCGACATCGAGATCGCGGTGCCATGGATGATGCGGGAGAGCTGATCGCGCCCGAGCTGATCGGCGCCGAGCAGGTACATCGGCGTGTCGCTGTCGACCGGACCGATCAGGTGGCGATCCCAGGGGATCAGGCCGAACAGCTCATACTCATCTCCTTGGACGAAGAGGCCCACCGGCACCTTGTTGTCAGGGTCGGTCGTGAACTCCTGCTCGAGCGTCTCGGGGTCGCGCTCCATCGTGTACCCGTGCACGTACAGGCCCCAGTCCCAGGAGTCGCCCGAGGCGTCGACGATGTGCAACTGCTGCGGCGGTGCGTAGGTGTAGTCGGCGTCGAGCTGGCTGCTGCCGTACGGGGCGATCATCGCCCCGAAGACCGCCACGACGTACACGCCGATGGTGACGATCAGGCCCACCATGGCGAGTTTGTGCTTACGGAATCGCCGCCACACCAGGCGCCAGCGGGAGGCGACGGCGTCCTTCGTCGCGGCCTGGTCCTGCGTCTCGCTGTCGAGCAGCGCGGTCGAGCTGTCCGGTGGCATCTATCTCGCTCCCTCAGTTGATCCGGATTCGCGGATCGAGCCACGCCAGCGCAAGGTCCGACAGCAGCGTTCCGATGACGGTGAACACGGCGGAGATGAGGATGATTGATCCCGCCAGGTACATATCCTGACCGCGCAGCGACTGCAGCAGCAGCGGGCCGGTGGTGTCCAGGTTCATCACCGTGGAGACGATCACCTCGCCGGAGATCAACGTGGGCAGCAGCCATCCGATCGACGAGACGAACGGGTTCAGGGCCACGCGCACCGGATACTTGATCAGGCGCCGGCGTTGCGGGATGCCGCGCGCCCTGGCCGCCACCACATACGGTTTTTTCAACTCGTCGAGGAGGTTCGCACGCATGACGCGAATGAGCCCAGCGGTGCCGGCTGTCCCGAGCACGATGACCGCGACGACGAGCATCGCGGGAGACGCACTGCCCACGCTCATCCCCATACCGGCGGCTGCCCACATCATGATCAGCGCGAGCAGGAAGTTCGGCGTCGCGACGCCCAGGAATCCGATGGTCGTGAACACATAATCGCCGGCCGAGTACTGCTTGACGGCCGAATAGATCCCGATGGGCAGTGCCATCGCCCACGTGAACACCACCGTGACGAGCGAGATTCCGATCGTCAGCGGCAGCCGATCAGCGATCAGCGCGGAGACCTCGCGCCCCCACTCGAAGGAATGGCCAAAGTCGAGGTGGAAGATGATGCCGGTGATCCACTGCCAGTACTGCACCCAGATGGGCTGGTCGAGCCCGTACCGCTCACGCAGGTAGTCGATCTGTGCCTGGTCGACGCTCTCACCGCTCTCCTCCATCTGCACGATCAGGGTGCTCAGGTAGTCGCCCGGCGGCAACTGGATGATCACGAACACGAGGATCGAGATCAGGAACAGTGTGGGGATCATGTAGAGGATCCGCCGGATCAAGAACTGCACCATCGGGTTCTTTCACCCTTCTCTCAGGTCGTCCACGCCGCGGGCGGTGCCGAGTTGTGCCGGCACCGCCCGTGGACAGGATGTGGGGTCAGCCCCGATGAAGTACTGGGACACGTTCGTCGGGGCTGGGTCGCCGTACCGGTACGCCGTCGGGAACATCTCCGGCACGTTCTTCAGGCGATTGGCCACGGTGCCGTAACCGAGTGGGATCCGCACCGTGCCGATCGTGTAGAACTCGTCCTTGGCGATCTGCAGGACCTCCCGGAAGAGTTCCTCGCGCCGGGCCTCGTCCGGCTCGGACTCCATCTCCCAGTACAGCTCCATTTGGCGCAGCGGAGCTTCTGGCGGGGTCTCACCCTCCTCGCCGCGGCTGCCGAAGTACACCGCCCATTCGACGGCCCACGCGACGATCGAGGTGCGGGAGGGCAGGTAGTACAGCGGTGCGAGCACCTCGTCGCGGAATCCTCCGGTGCCGTTCCACACGCCCGCGTCATGCTCGCTCGCGACGGTCCGCTCCTGGAACAGGGACCGGTCCACCGGCTCGGCGCGTGTGTCGATGCCGACCTCGTTCCAGTACCCGGCGACGAGCTCCATCGCATCGACCATGTAGGGCGTGGGTCCCGGAGAGGCGATCAGGACGGTGATGCGGATCCGCTCACCGTCGGGGCCGAGACGGAAGCCTTCGGAGTCGCGCTCGGAGTACCCGGCGTCGTCGAGGGTCTGGTTCGCCAGATCGGTGTCGAACTCGGTGTACTGCTTCGCCATCTCCTCGTCGTAGTAGATGGAGTCGGCGTTGGGTGCTGCCTGCCAGGCCTCGCCCTGGTCCTGGAACACTGCCGTGTTCAGCTCGTCGCGGTTGATCGCGTGCGACAGGCCGATGCGGAAGTCCTTGTTCTGGAAGATCTCGCGCTTGATCGGATCCTGGTGGTTGAGGTTGAGCGAGATCACCATCTCGTTCATGAAGCTCGTCTGCAGATCGATGAACTCGTAGCCGCCTTCCTCGCGCCCGTCGGCGAGGACCGGCTTGTTGCCGAGACTGTTGATGTGGCGTGTGACCAGATCGAGATCACCCTCGGTCGCCTTGACGAGCATGACTTCCTCGTCGCCGACCAGTTCATGCCGGATGGTATTCAGGTACGGCAACTGGCTTCCGTCGGGGTCGACCTTCCAGTAGTACGGGTTGCGCTCGGCCACGACCTCGTTGTCATCGGCCAGGGTATGGGTCACCACCCATCCGTTCACCGTGGGGACGTCGGGGTTGTCCCACCACTCGAACCGAGCGATGTAGTGGTCGACCCAGTGCTCGAAGCCGGCAGAGGACGCCTCGGCCTCCGCGTCGTCGTTGTACGCCAGGTGGAACTGCGACAGATAGTGCTTCGGATGTCCAGTGAGTGCCTCCGCATTGGCGAGAGTGGACATCTCTTGAAGGAACATCGGGTTCGGGGAGGGGAAGGTGAAGCGCACGGTCAGCTCATCCACCGCCTCAACGGTCGCATTGCCGTCGGCGTTGGACAGGAACTCCGACGACACCGCGCCCGCGAAGTCCTCGTTGAGCACCACGTCGTTGGCGGCGAAGGCCACATCCTCAGCGGTGAAGGGCTCGCCGTCCGACCATCGCATTCCCTCGCGCAGGTGGAACGTGAAGGTTGAGGCGTCGTCGGAGGTCTCGACGGACTCGGCGACGTTCGGGATCGTCTCCGACCAGTCCGGCGTCCACCGCATCAGGCCCTCGTAGCCCATCGTCATCTTGACGTAGGGCATGTCTGTCTGGCCGAGGACGACGGTGTTCAGGCGACCGCCGTAGACGCCGGTGCTCTCGACGGTCTCGACGACGAGTGGGGTGGCCGGAAGCCGCTCCTCGACGGGAGGCAGCTCACCCGACTCGACGAGTTCTGCCAGGTCAGGCGATTCTGGTCCTTTGTCCGCCTGGGGCATGCCGTCGTTCTCGCCGTCGGCACTGCATCCCACGACGGCAGCGAGGCCGGTGGCACCGATGCCGGCGATGAAGGTTCGCCGGTCCGGCAGGAAGAGGGGGCGGTTCTGAGTCATGGCGGACATCTCCTCGTTGACGTGTCGTTGCGTCAACGTAGACGACAAAACTCGGGAGGGTCAAGACAGAAGACGCGACGTTGTGTCACAAGTTGATCACGACACCACTGAGGACGTGCGAGGCGACGACGACGTTCCGCTGCCAGGCGGCGCGGTGCTGTTGCGCGCGATGACCTCGGGGGGCGGGTCCGCGAGCACCCCTAGCTCGGTGGGAGCTCCGGAGAGCAGGGCCGAGACCTGCTCGACCGCCCGGACACCGAGCGCACGCATCGGTAGCCGGATCGTGGTCAACGACGGCCGGACCACATCGGCGATGTCGGCATCGTGAATCCCGACGACGGAGAGCCGGCCGGGCACGTCGATACCGGCATCTGCGGCAGCCGCGAGGAGACCGACGGCGGACATCACGTTCGCCACCACGACAGCTGTCGGCAACTCCCCCTGGGAGCGGAGCGCGTCCAGCCCGCGCGCACCAGACTCGGGGCCGAAGCCGGTCACGACGGGCGCCGACGGCACCAGACCCGCGTCCCTCATCGCAGTGGCGTAGCCCTCACCACGCACGGCTGAGGGCTGCCCCTCGCCACCCACGAAGGCGATCTCGGTGTGACCGAGCTCGATGAGGTGCTCGGTCGCCACTCGCCCCGCCGCCAGATCGTCCACTGAGATCCATGAGTCGTGCGGATCAGCCTGCCGCTCCACCAGGACGACCGGCGTGGGCCGGGCGCGCAGGTGCGCCAGCACTTCCTCGTCGATGAGCCGATCCTGCCGGAGCACAATGGCGTCGATCGAACCTCGGCCCAGCAACCGGGCGAGGAAGTGGCTGCCGGAACGCATCCAGACGATGTCGCCCAGCACCACGGCCCAACCTCGGGCCTCAGCCGCTTCATAGATTCCGTGGAACAACTCCTTGTAGGCCGGATTCTCCAACTTCTCGACCACCACGGCGATCGTGCCGGCCTGCTGACGCCGCAGGGCTCGGGCCGCGTCGTTAGGGACGTACCCCACCTCGGCGATCGCTTCTTCGATGCGCTCCCGTGTCGCATCGCTCATCCGAGTGTGCGTCGTGCCGTTGAGCACTGCCGAGACGGCCGACACCGAGACGCCGGCAAGACGCGCGATTTCCTTCTGGGTAGCCATTCGATTGATGGTAGCTGGCAGATCACCGTTCCTCCGGGAACGCGTGTCACACGCAACCTCCCGAGTGACCATCCAGCAGGGCTTCCGGGTGAGCGGCCAGATTGCACCGACTGTCGCCGCTGCTTACCGCACCCCTTGACCACGACGGGCGACATTCCTTACGATGACGCAACGACACGTCATCTGCCCTGAACGCGACAGAGCAGTACCGGAGCGCTCCACCCCTCATGGTTCATGGTGCTGCCGACCATGCGTCCAAGGACCCTGGGATGCGCTGAGCGGAGTGTAGGAGTTCATGTGCCCACGAACGGCTGACCGGAGAGAGCAACCACCGTGGGCACGCACAGGAAGGTCGACGAGGCCCGCAACTGGCAGTTCAGATTCACGCAGTCACCGGATTCCGCGCCAGGTCGACTCGAAATCAGGCGCGTTGTGAGCAGAGTCCCCGTGGGACTCGACAGCTGATCCCACGAAGGAGAACTGATATGCGATCGAGACCATCCAGTCCAAGACGTCGAGGGCGTTCCGCGTCATGGTCAGCGCGGCGAATTGACAATGGTGGAGACGATCCTTCCCGCTGCGTCGGCGACCGCAGAGCAAAGATCGGAGATTGAGGAGATGTTTGACTTCACGCGTCCGGAGCTCGCTGCAGTTGCGGACAGGGTTGCGGCGGGCGATGACGAGGGCGTTGTCGAGGAGATTAGGGATTTCTACGTGGCGCGCTCCACCATTGAGCTGCCCTCGATCGGCGGATCTGTCGGGGAATCCACGGCTGACGATATTCTGAACGGGATCTTTCGATACCGTGGCGAAGTTCGTGACTTCTGCAACGAGGACGAGCAGCGCGTCGACATCGACTGGTATGACACCTGGGGTGGCACAGAGGAAGTCCCGGGTGGCGGACAGGTGCTGATGACCGACTTCAGCTTTATGCCGATGTTGCGTCACGCCTATCAGCGTGAGAGCGATCCGCAGAATCGTGCTGCCTATGCCGAGGCGTGGATGGAGATCTCACTGGACTTCTTCGAGGAAGTTCAACAGTGGCCGACGAACCGCAACCTGTCGGCGGCGAAGCGCATGGCCCAGCTGGTCGCGGGATTCGACGCGTTCCACACCGACCCGTCCATTGAGGCGAGCGATCTGTTCGCCTACATTCAGGGCGTGCATGCGACCACCGAACGCCTGGTGGAGGCGCTGCCGGTACACGCGGGGAACAATTGGTATCTGTCGATTGCCCGCGCCATCTATATGTCTGCTGTCTACTTTCCTGAGTTCGCCAGGTCACATGTATGGGAACCGTTGGCGGTGCGCTCTCTGGAATGGTTCCTCGGGTACATGAAGAGCGATGGTGTCTACCATGAGCCGACGTTTGTCTATCAGGCCTATGTGGCAGATCTGTACAACGTGGTGATCGACCTGGCAGCGCTCAATGGGCGAGCCTTGCCTCCTTCCCTGGTACAGGCTTCAGACTGGATCGCGGATTCATTGTTCGCCACGCGCATGCCGAATCATGAGCAGGCGATGGTCGGTGATGGAGGAAACCCGGACGCCGGGATACGCGCCATCCGGACGTCCGGGGAGCGCAACTCGTGGTCCGATCTGACGTGGCTCGCCTCAGATCGGAGTGAGGGGAGCGTTCCGGCGTTGGGTTCGACGATCTACCCGGTCAGTTTCGCCGTGCAGCGTTCCGGCTGGGATGCCGATGCCCGGTACATGCTCATCAACAACCAGGAGAGCTCCTACATCTACTCGCACCGGCACCCGGATGACCTCAGCCTGGTGATGGCTGCCTACGGTCGCCCACTGATCGTCGACCCCGCGTCCAGGGACTACAGGTCGAACCCGGTCAACGACTGGCTGCGCCGCACCACGGAGGCGCACAACACCATCGAGGTCGACGGCGAGCCGCAGGAGGCCGGCATCACGCGCGCTTCGCAGCTGTGGCGTTCGAACGAGGGCCTCGATGTATACCGGGGTGAGGCGCACGGCTACCGGCCGGTCATCCATGATCGCGTCGTCTACTTCGTCAAGCCGGGCTTCTGGGTCGTCTCCGACGCCCTGACTGGCGACACCGAGACGCATGACTACCGGCAGCTGTGGCACTTCCCGGGCGATCCGGTCTCGGCGGACCCGGAGACGAATATCGCCACGGTCGGTTTCGACACTGTGCCCGGGACCGAGCCCGTCGCTGGGGTTCGGTTGGTGCCGGTGTCGCCTGCCGATGTCGAGGTCGCTCCCATCGTCCACCAGGACGGCGTCGTCCGCGTGGGCACGGAGGTGCTGACCGATCTCGACTTCCTCTCCTACGACTGGACGATCGGCGGGTCGACCGGGCTGGACACCGTGGTCGTGCCCGGGGAGGCTGGACCGGCGCCCTCGGTGAGGGCGAACCGGATCGAGATGCCGGGAGTGGAGCATGCTGTTGCCACGGCTCTGGAGATCGACCTCGAGAAAGCCACGGGTCGCTTCTACCTCTCCCGCGAGGAGACGCCGTCGGTGCGGTCGTTCGGCGAAGCCGCCACCAACGGCGAGACCGCCTACCTGGAGCGTGACAATGACGGCGCGCTCACCCGCTATGCGCTGACCGCGGGGTCCACACTGAGCGACGACGGCGAAACTGTCGTCGACGCCTCCGGCATGGTCTCCGACCTCAGCGTGCGACTCGAGGGCGACACCGCCGCGGTCTCCCTCTCCGACCCCTTCACCGGAACGCTGCAGATCGCTGTCGGCGCTGCGGAACAGGTACTGATCAACGGCGAGCCGGCGGAGTTCACCAGGACGGGTGACCTGGTGACGGTGGCCGTCGAGGAAGACTTCGAACCGCAGGTGGTGCTGGAGGAATCGTTCAACAGCGCGGACCTCGACAGCGTCGCCTACGGCGTCGATGATGGCGTGACGTTCGACAGCTGGATGCCGGTCCAGGGCACCTGGGAGTTCGGTGGCGAGAGCGGGACGTCGCTGGCCCAGACCTCGAGCGCAGACCTCGAGGCGTTCGCCGTCGAGCAGGACGTTCCCGATGCCGCGATCATCACCGCGGACGTGAAACCTGGCGATCGTGAGGGGACCACCGCCCGCACCGGGCTCGCGGCTCGCTATCACGACTCACGGAACCACTACCGCGCTCACGTCCTCAGCACATCGGATGGCGCCACACTGCAGATCGTGAAGGTCGACGACGGTGAGAGTGAGGTGCTGGCCGAAGCCGAGCTGGACATCAACGCCGACGACCCGCACACCCTGACACTGTCCGCTGTCGGTAGCCACCTGGCCGCCACGCTCGGTGAGACCACGATCTCTGCCACCGACCAACGCCTGCCGACCGGAGGGGCAGCCGCGTACACCGACGGCCGCGCCGCCACCTTCGAGACCATCACCATCACCGAGGCTCTCGATCAGGACCACTGGCAGGTGATCGCAGGAGAAGCGATCGTCGGTGACGAGCAGTTGCGCCTCAGGGATACCGACACCAATCGTGCGCACGTCCTGGCGGCGTCGACACTACCGGCGCGTTTCTCCGACCAGTGCAACTACGTCGTGGAGGCGACGGTCACGCTCCACGATGTCGGTGAGGTAGGCATCTCGCTGCGGGACTCCTCTGACGCGTATGGTTACCGCTTTCATGTCGGCAGGACCTCCGGTGACACCCAGTACGCCTCGATCCGCCGTGAGGCACACCAGGCAGGACCGGTCACGCTCGCAGAGGGAGATCCCGGCGTCCCGCTGATCGACGAGCCGGTTGACCTCCGGGCGACGATCCATGGGGACCGGCTGACCCTGTCCGTCAACGGTGAACAGATTGCCGAGGCACGCGACACCTTAGTGCGCGCCGGCGGCGTCGGGCTCTACACCACCTCGGACAGCACGTTCAAGAACGTGAGCGTCTCGAGTGGTGAACCAGGAACGAGTCATCTGGAGATCCACACGGGCCCTGGGAGCCAATCGACGGCTACCCCGACCGACACTCCCACGCCCAGGCACACCGCCGGTGCGGGCTGATACCCGGGGGCGTCTGTCACGAGCCACATGGGTCGCCCGCTCCGACGACTTCGGGGCGGGTGCCCCACACATACTCGCCTCCGCGAGCATCCTGAGAGCGCTTACCATGAGCGCATGCCCTCCGTGACCCTCAGTGACGTGGCCCGCGAAGCGGGCGTCTCCTTGGCGACGGCGTCCCGTGCGATCAATGGCAGCGCCAACCGCACCGTCCGCCCCGAGCTGCACGAGCGGGTACTCGCTGCGGCCGCTCGCCTGGGCTACTCCCCCGATGCCAACGCCCAGGCGATGGCACGCGGACGCACGTCCACGCTCGGGCTGATCGTGCACGACATCGCCGATCCCTACTTCTCCTCGATCGCCGCCGGCGTGACGGCCGCGGCGGAGGCTGAAGGGTTGATGGTGACCTTGGCCAGCACCGGCCACCAGCCGGCGAAGGAGCTCGCTTTCGTGGACGTGCTGCAGAGCCAGCGCGCGCGAGCGATCGTGATCGCCGGTGGACGCCAGGACGACGAGGCCGTGAACTCCCGGCTGCGCGAGGCACTCTCGGTGTACCGGGGCCGTGGCGGCACCGTGGCACAGATCGGGCAGCCGATCCTGGATGTCCCCACCGTGGTGATCGACAACTCCGGTGGTGCCGCCGAGCTCGCCACGGCCCTGCACGGCATCGGCTACCGCGACTTCGCCGTCCTCTCCGGCCCCCGCGCGCACCTGACCGCACGGGAACGCAGCGACGGGTTCCTGACGGCGCTCACCGAGTTGGGCGTCACCGTGCCCACCGAACGCGTGGTGGAGTCGACCTTCACCCGCGACGGCGGGTATCAGGCGATGTCCGAACTGCTCGACCGAACCAGACCGGAAGGTGCGGCGAGCCGCGTGGCAGTGTTCGCCGTCAACGACGTGATGGCCATGGGTGCGATGGCAGCGACCCGGGACGCCGGGCTCCGCGTGGGCGTGGATGTCGGCATCGCTGGGTTCGACGACATCGTCACCCTGCGGGACGTGACACCAGGATTGTCCACCGTGGCAGTCCCACTCCTCGAGGCCGGGCGCAGCGCCACCGCGATGGCGCTCTCCGCCGCTCCTGGTGAACCGGTACTGGAACGGCTGGGCACAGAGGTCGTGCTGCGCGACTCCACGCCGCCAGTCTGACGCTGCGCCCGGCGGGCGCCACCGTCATGGCACCGCCCGCCGAGCGCACGCGGATCAATCGATGAACTGGCTCAGCCACTCCAGGTCGTCCGGCTGGTCGATCCGGTAGGCGCCGCCGATCCCGGTGCAGGTGGCGTTCACCCCGTAGGAGGTCACACCCACGACGACGTCGGTGTCGGCGATGAACGTCGGCCCGCCGGAGTCGCCGGAGCAGGTGCCACCGGTATTGGCGTTATTGGTGAGGGTCACGGAGTTGCCCGCGCCCTGCTGACCGAACATCCGGTCGTCCCGGATGAGGTCGACGGTGGCCCGCAGTTTGATCCACTCGGCCTCGGTGAGTTCGGTCGCACCGCCCTGATCCGGGAGGCTGCGCTGGAGGCCGTAGCCGACCACGTCGAAGGAGTCCCGGTGCTGCTTCTGCATCGCGAGCTGGTCGTCCCAGTAGCCCTGCTCGGGAAGTTGGCCGTAGGAATCGAAGGCGACGGGCTCATCGAGCTCGACCACGCCCACATCGTGCAGGAAGAACTGCGCGTCGTCGTACTCCGGATGGGAGTGCGGGGTCCCGGTGGCGTCCGCAGCATCCAGGTCGACGATGTCCGGGCGTTCCTCGCCCTGGAGGTCGTCATCGAACCAGATCGCGACGGCGTCCGCACCGAAGGTGCAGTGCCCGGCGGTGAGATAGGTGTCGGCGTCCATCATCGTTCCGGAGCAGCGCCACAGTGGCTGCAGCACGCCGGCATCATCTTCGGTGTAGGCGATCATCAGCCCGACGTTCGGGTGGTCACCCGCGTCGGCGTCGCCGTATCTGATAGCTGAAGCGGGTGCTGCGGTGGCAGCGATCACGGCCAGCCCGATCACTCCGGCGGCCAAAGGTCGAGTACGCATCGTTGCGAGTTCCTCTCTCCTGTTCTCGGTGCAGGAACTCTAGGCGCGTCGGGCCCCGTTCGCCATCAGAGCAAGGCTCTGGTGCCCTCAGGCGTCGTCCTGCCGGCCCGCTGACGGAGCATCGCCGGTGTCTGTCGAGTTGCCGTCGAAGGCGTCGCCGGCCTTCTCCTTCACATCCTCGACGAGGTCGCTGGCCTTGTCCTTGGCCCCCTCGAACGCATCACCCGCCTGCTCAGCAAGGCCCGACGCACGCTCACGCGCCTCGCCCAAGGTTTCAGTTGCCTTGTTCTTCAGGTTGTCCAGGAAGTCGGCCATCGACGTACTCCGTTCATGGGGGATGTGATGCGCTCAGCATGCACCGTGAGAGGCCCCGGTGTCTGCACATTCAACGCAACCACCGCACCAATGAGGGGTGCGTTCGGCGTCGTCGGATCCCTGATTCACGACGCTTGTGCACCCCTCATCCAGCGAGAGCCCGGCCGAGAGTCCCCAGGAAGGTGCCGTCATCGAGGTCGCGATGGGTGAATCGCAGAACGACGCAGCCGCCAGTGAGCATCAGCGCATTCTGCCGCCGTCGGTCGCCGTGGGCGCGGAGTGGACCCCGCGGCCGCCGATCTCGGCCAGGACCCACGTGCCGTCCTTCCTGCGCCAACCGAGATCCCCACGGGCAATGAACTGGCCGCACGCATCGCGGATCACCACCTGGAGATCCGTAGCGGGGAGCCCTTCATCGGCGGCAAGCATGCGTGCCCGCGACTCGAGCGCCGACTCGGCACGGGCATCCGCCAGATCCAGCCACCGCAGGCACCGACGCCCTCCACGACGTTCCCGCAACTGATCCGCCACAATCTCCAGCCCGGGAGGAGTCAGCCGGCGAAGGTGGAGCGCGGAGTCAATGAGACTGACCCCGCGCACACGGTCCCCGGCGGGAAGCGCCTGGGCCAGTGCGTATGGCATGTCCGCCACGGCCCTCCCCTCGATCCGGATCGTGCCGAACGCGCGCCGATACCTCCGGATCCGAATGTTCGATCCCCGATTGTTCCGGCCGCCGGGCAGGACCACCTCGGGGACCAGTTCAACGGGCAGTCCTTCGATGCCGTGCAGAGCAAGAGCACACAGACCCACGCTCACGGCGGTCGGCCCACCACTGAGCAGGCCGAGCCATGCGGTGCGCTCCCGACCCGCGTCGAGCGGACGGATCGGCCGCACCACGCCCGTGTCGACCACGCCGCGTGCCGCCCGACTCCAGACCCGGTGCTTGACCAGCGATCGCACCCGTCCCTCGGTGAAACCCTCCTCGTAGCACTGGTCCACGCCCAACAGTCCGCCTTGGCGCCGTGCCTGCACCAGGATCGACCGTTCGCCGGGAGTGAGTTGCATGCGATCAGTAGATCGGGGCGGACCGGGATCGCACCGGGCCACGGGAGCACTCTGTGGACAACGTGGCCATCCACAGCACCAGGCTCCTTGTGTGGGGTGCATTGCCGTCGCCGTCACCGCAGTCACGACGCCAATGCACCCCACACAGGGAGCGAAACGGGTTGACCGCTCCGCCAGCCACCCGTATGCTTCGGAAAGCGCATTCCGCTTGGGTTTCGACCCATGCCAAGACCGCAGCCCCGCACCCCGATCCTTCAGGAGCACCCATGAGCACCCGCACCCTGCGCATCGCGATGAACGGCATCACCGGCCGGATGGGCTATCGCCAGCACCTGCTCCGGTCGATCCTGCCGATCCGCGACCAGGGCGGGATCACGCTCGCCGACGGCACCAAGGTCCAGGTCGAGCCGATCCTGGTCGGCCGCCGTGAGAACGCCCTCGCCGAGATCGCCGCCGAGCACAACATCGCCGAGTACACCACCGACCTGGACGCCATCGTCACCGACGAGCGCACCGACATCGTCTTCGACGCCTCGATGACCAGCCTGCGTCCGGCCACCCTGACCAAGGCGATGAAGGCCGGCAAGCACATCTTCACCGAGAAGCCGACCGCCGAGACCCTGGACGAGGCCATCGAGCTGGCACGCCTGCGCGCCGAGACCGGCGTCACCGCCGGAGTCGTCCACGACAAGCTGTACCTGCCAGGCCTGGTCAAGCTCCGCCGTCTGGTGGACGAGGGCTTCTTCGGCCGCATCCTCTCCCTGCGCGGGGAGTTCGGCTACTGGGTGTTCGAGGGCGAGCACCAGGCCGCGCAGCGCCCGAGCTGGAACTACCGCTCCGAGGACGGCGGCGGCATGACCACCGACATGTTCTGCCACTGGAACTACGTGCTCGAGGGCATCCTCGGCTCGGTCAAGTCGGTCACCGCGAAGACCATCACCCACATCCCCACCCGCTGGGACGAGAAGGGCGCCGAGTACGCCGCCACCGCCGACGACGCCGCCTACGGCATCTTCGAGATCGCCGGCCCGGGTGGGGAGGATATCGTCGCCCAGATCAACTCCTCCTGGGCGGTACGCGTCTACCGCGACGAGCTCGTCGAGTTCCAGGTGGACGGCACCCACGGTTCCGCCGTCGCGGGCCTGAACAAGTGCGTCGCCCAGCAGCGCGCCCACACGCCCAAGCCCGTCTGGAACCCGGACCTACCGGTCACCGAGTCCTTCCGCGACCAGTGGATGGAAGTGCCCGCTAACGGCGACCTGGACAACGGGTTCAAGGCCCAGTGGGAGGAGTTCCTGCGCGACGTGCTCGCCGGGCGTGAGCACCGCTACGACCTGCTTTCCGCCGCGCGCGGCGTGCAGCTGGCCGAGGCCGGGCTTGCCTCGTCCGCGGAGGGCAAGCGCGTCGAGCTCGAGCAGATCTCCCTGTGAACGCCGCAACCCCCGACGGCGCAGCAACCGTGACCGACCTGTCTCGCCTCTCCCTGAACACGGCCACGACGAAGGCCCTGACCCTCGCCGAGGCGGTCGACGTGGCCGCCGAGGCCGGGCTGGGCGCCGTCGGGCTGTGGCGGGACCGGGTGGCCGAGGCGGGCCTGGAGAACGCGGCGACAATCGTGGCAGACGCGGGCCTGCGAGTCTCCTCGCTGTGCCGCGGCGGGTTCCTCACCGCTGCCGACGAGTCCGGTCAGTCCGAGGCGCTCGGGGACAACCGGGTGGCGATCGTCGAGGCCGCCACGCTCGGTACGTCCGAGCTGGTCATGGTGGTCGGCGGGCTGCCCGCAGCCACCACTCCCGGTGGCCCGGCGCTGCCCGATGGCGACAAGGACATCGTGGCCGCCCGCACCCGGGTGGCGAATCGGATCGCCGAGCTCGCCCCGTTCGCGGCCGAGCACGGGGTGCGGCTGGTGCTGGAACCGCTGCACCCGATCTTCGCCGCCGACCGCGCGGTGCTCTCCACCCTGGGCCAGTGCCTGGACCTGGCGGCGGAGTTCCCGCCGGAGCAGGTGGGCGTGGTGGTGGACACCTATCACGTGTGGTGGGATCCGACACTGCGCGAGCAGATCGCCCGCGCCGGCCGCGAGGGCCGGATCGCCTCCTACCAGGTATGCGACTGGATTCTGCCGCTGGCGGCCGACCCGCTGCTCTCCCGCGGCTTCATGGGCGACGGCTACATCGACTTCCCCACGATCACCCGCTGGGTGCACGAGGCCGGCTATGCCGGCGATGTAGAGGTCGAGATCTTCAACCAGGAGATCTGGGACGCCCCCGGCGCTGAGACGGTGGCCACCATGGCCGAGCGCTACTCCCGTCTCGTCCAGCCCTACCTCTGACAAACCCTGCTCGGCGATCCCTCGCCAGTTCCGGTCCCGGTGGACCGAACCGGCGGGGGATCACCCGCTTCGGGGTGATGATGGAGTGATGGGGACAGGGCAGGTCGTGGAGTTCGCGCTGGAGGGTGGCAGCGGAGTGGACCGGCCCGTTGTGGGCGCCCGACGGCGGGGCATGCGCAGGTGGCTCCGCTCCCCTGGGCCGTGGGTCACGGTGGCCGTGATGCTGGTGATGGCCGGAGTGGTGTCCTCACCACGGGGCGAGACGGCTCCCGCAACTGCGTGGACGATCGACCTGGAGACGGGATCGACACCCGGGGTGTGGGCCGTGGACGGTGTGGTCATGGCGACCACGGCCGATGCGCTGGTCGCCCTCGACCCTGCGGACGGGACCGAGGAGTGGGCCCTGCCGATGCGTGATCCCACCTGCACCGAGGACCGGCTGGCTCTCATCTGCGTGCACGGCCAGGGTCCAGAGGCAACCGTGACGACCGTCGAGGCAGACGGTTCCGCTCAGTCGATGACGATCCCGGGTGCGCAGGTGGCTGCGGCGACCGACACCGGTCTGGTGCTGGGCGGGCAGAGCGACGACGGCCGATGGCTCCGCCGGGTCGAGGCCGAGGGCGACCCGCTCTGGGAACACACCAGCGAGGGCTTCGGCACCAACAGGTGGCAGGCCGTGGCCGCGCGGGACGGGATCGTGGTGGCGGATGCGTCGGCGTCCCGGAGCGCATCCGCGCGCTCCTGGTCGCTGACCAGCGTGAACCTGGAGACCGGAGATCCGGCGACGATGGCCTTCCCTTCCCCGGGCGGGATGCTCCTGGTGATGGACGTGGACGATCTCGACGTCGCGAATGCGGCCGGGCCACAGACCCCTGTCTGGCTCTCCCTGGAGCGGTTCGGCCTGCCCGAGTACCCGGGCGCCGTCGTCACCCTCGGCGCCGTGCTGGACGGTGTCGGTGGCAGCACGATCATGCAGTTCGAGGGGCGTCCCGTCGCCGCCGTCGGGTCCACCGTCTACACCGCCGACGACAGTTCCTCGAACGAGAACGAGCTCCGTGCCTACGATGCGATCAGCGGCGCGGTTCAGTGGTCGCAGTCGCTGCCGAGCGCTCGTGCCGCTGTCTGCCCGTGCGCGGCTTCTGACAGTTCCCTCCTGCTGGTCACCGGGGAACCGCAGGGCGGCATGACGGCAGACCTGAGCACCGAGGCCCTGGCGCTTGCCTGGTACGACCGGGAGTCCGGGCAGTCGCATGGGCATGTCGATGTCTCCCCGGAGCTGCGGGCGATGACGGCGGACGAGTCGACGTTCTTCGTGCTGGTCGGATCGACCGTGACCGCCTACCCGGATCCGGTGAGCTAGGTGCGCGGGCCGATCGAGGAGTTCTCGCTCGACGGCGGGGACGCCGAGCCTGCAGGCCACGACCGTCCGGATGCGGAGCGATCACGACGGCGCAGCCCCGGTGAGTGGCGCCGCTCGCCCTGGCCATGGGTCACCGCGGCAGCCGTGCTGGTGGTGGCCGGTGCGCTGGTCTCCCCACGTGGTGATCGTCCGGAACCGGACCCACCGCCGATGGTGTGGAACGCGGACGTGCAGCCGGGTCGGGCACCCGACGTGTGGGCGATGGGCGGGCAGGTCGTGATCAGCGAGGTCGACGGGGTGACTGCGTTCGATGCCGCGGGTGCGCGTTCGTGGACCGTGCCGTTGGACGACCCGGCCTGCACCGAGTCGGGCGGTGAGCTGACCTGTGTGTATGGCGAGGGGGCGGAAGCCGCGATCGCCACCCTCACCACCGAGGGTGAGATCAGCGCCGATCGACCGTTCCCCGGTGCCGATGTCGCCCATGCCATCGACGACGATCTGATCGTCGGTGGCACAGCCTCACCCGACGGGCTGCTGTGGTTGGGGCGCTACCCTGCCGACGACAGGGATGGGCCGCTCTGGCAGGTTGATCTCGAATATCCCGTGGACACGGGCCGATGGCAGGGCATGACGCTGAGCCAGGGGGTGGCCACGGCGTTCAGCGGGACGGATCCGCACGGATGGGTCTCCACCGCGATCGCTGCCGACGCGGAGACAGGGGTGCAGCGGCACGCGGTCGTCCGTACGGCAGGCGGGACCTCGGGATTCGGCGGTGGGGACGAGGTCGACGAGCGGTTCCAGCCCATGATCCTGCCGATGACGGGACCGGAACTGACGGTCCCCGGGTACCCGGACGCCGTCATTGCGGGCAGCGAGATCTACACCGCGGCTGGTGGCGAGCCGCTCCTAGAGATGCACGGCCAGCCGCTGGCGACGCTCGGCGAGGACCTCATCGCGACCATTGTCGATCCGAACCGATGGACACCAGAGCGACCCATCACCCGTGTCGAGCGGATCGAGGTCCGCACCGGGGACCCTCAATGGGCACTCCCGCGGGAGTCCCACGTCGGGTGCCCGTGCATCGTGCATGAAGGCTTGTTTGTCGCGATCGATACGCGCCTCGACCGCGATGCTGACCCGCCCTCGTCACCCCTCGTTCCCCAAGCCCTCCTCGGCATCGACCTCGACACCGGCGCGCACCGGTGGACCCTTCCGATCGCTGCTGTCCCGGACGGTCTCGCTGCCGGCTCGGACCAGGTGTACGTCCTCTCCGACGGCACGCTCACCGCCTATACGGACACCTGATCCGCGATGGAGAGCATGATGGCCTGATGGGGAGGGCAGAAGACGAGTTCATCATCGGCGGCGACGTTCCGCCGTCGGGCACTGCTGCCGAACCGCCCACACGGCCACCGCGACGACGCACCGGTTCCCACCTGACCGGCCCGTGGCCCTGGGCGGGATTAGCCGTCCTCCTCGTGCTGGCCGGCGCGGTCACCGCACCGCGGCCGGGCCCCGTGGTGGACCCGTGGGGTCGGGTCCCGGACCTGAGCACGCCGCCGGTCCTCGCGTGGGAGTTGGAGCACACCGAGATCCAGCAGATGTGGGCGTTCCGGGGTGTACTCGCCGTCGCCGCCGGTCAGGAGGTGATCGGCCTGGACAGCAGGACCGGCGTCCAGCGGTGGTCGGTCTCGGCCACGCTCCCCCGTTGCACGTCGTCCGGTACCGAACTGACCTGCGTGATCGACGACAGCACCGTCCTCGCGATCGATCCGCGCAGCGGCACGGCGCGCGAGCAGACAGTGGACGGGATCATCGGGGCCACTCAGTTCGGTGGGGACCTCATCGCACTGACGGAGTCGGGGATACGCAGGATCGCCCCGGACGGGACGATCCTCTGGGCAGCGGAGGAAGACGCGCAAGCGCCGCAGGCGTGGCTCGCCGGACCTGACATTGCCGGCGGGATGGTCGTGATGCTCCGGGCTGACACCGGCGGGTTCGGCAGCGGATTCTCCGGGCTCGCCGCCCTGGACCCCGAGACGGGCGCACCGGTCGAGTCCCCGGGTGGCTATCCGGTACCGGTCCGGGACGGGGTATGGGCCTTCACCTCCGGGCCGACGACAGAGTTTCTGCTCCGCGGCAAAGACGAGCCGATGGTCTCCGAGTGGCCGTTCACGTTC
Organism: Ruania alba; assembly: GCF_900105765.1. NCBI lineage: Bacteria > Bacillati > Actinomycetota > Actinomycetes > Micrococcales > Ruaniaceae > Ruania > Ruania alba. The sequence goes on along the minus strand of NZ_FNTX01000001.1, from coordinate 157,108 downwards.
ACGACGATGACCGATCCGTCTGTCCTGAGCGAGCCGCCACAGGGTGGTGACGACGACGTCCATGTCACCGCCGTGGTGGGTGATGTGCATCTGGGGGTCGCTCTCGGCGAGTCGCCGCAGATGGTGGGCCTGGACTCCAGCGGTGCTGTGCTGTGGCGCAGCGATCAGACCGGTGGCCTCGGCTTCGGGCCCGACATGCTCGTCGGCGACGGTGCGGTGGCGTACCAGCTGATCTCGTTCGACGGACAATCCCGGGAGTTGGGCTACATCGGAGTCCACGCCGAGACCGGTGACGAGCTCTGGCGCATTCCGGGCGATCATCGGGAAGTCACCAGCGACGGCACCCGGCTCTATCTGCTGAGCAATGCGGGGATCCAGGCCTGGACGGTGGGCGGCTGATGGTGCCTCTTGAGGAGTTCGCCGTCGCCCGTGACGACGCGGGCGTCTCCGCACGAGCGCCCGCCCGACGACGCGACGTCGCCTGGTCGGGTCCCTGGCCGTGGGCCGTGCTCGCCGTCATCCTCGTCGTCGCTGGCACGCTGGCGGCTCCTCAGCAGGGACCGGTGGTCGACCCGTGGGGCTACGTCCCCGCCCTGCACGACGAACCCTCCCTGGCCTGGGAGGCGCCGGTCTCCGCCGACGCGTTCTGGGTGTTCTCGGGGGTGGTGGTCACTCGCGCCCCTGATGGTGTCACCGGCATCGACTCGGCCAGTGGCGACGAAATCTGGCGCCTCGATGCCGAGGAACCCACCTGCACGTCCGACGGTGTGGATCTCACCTGCACGAACGGTCCCGACACCGTCCAGATCATCGACCCGCAGTCCGGGTGGGCGCGACCGTACGAGATTCCGGGAGTTGCCGCCGCCGCGAGCGTCGACAACGACATCGTTGCGGTCACGGCTCAGGATGTCCGCCGTGTGACGGTGAGCGGAGAGCTCGTGTGGTCGAGAGACGTCGCCTTCCGCCTGACGCTCGGCGCCGGGCCCGAGGTGCTCGACGGCATGGTCCTGATGACACTCATCGGCCAGTCAGCGCCAGGTCCTGTCCTCGACGCCGATACCGGGCGCACGCTGTCCGTGCCCGACGCCGGGATCTCACCGGCGCAGCTCCGCGACGGACTGTGGCGCTCGAGCGACCAGGATGCGATCTGGCTGCACCGACGAGATCACCCGGCGCTGACGCTCGACGGCTGGGTCTCCTGGTCGGTCACGGCGCAGGACCCAGGTCTGATCCGGGCCATCGACGAGAAGGAATTGAATCGCTGGCGACCGGTCGCCTTCCTCCCGGACGCAACCCTCGGATTCCTCACCCAGCGGGAGCACGGCCCCAGTGTGCTCATCGCCGAGGATCCCGCGACGGGCGACGAACTGTGGCGCACTGGCCCAGAAATCCTCACGTTCGACCCACCCCTGCTCGGGCCGGAGACGTTCCTCTACTCCGACTCCTCCGAGTTGATCGCACTCGACATCCCCACCGGCGGCACCCGCTGGACGCTCACACCAGGGGACGTCATCCTCGACGTCACCAGCGACGGCGAGCGCCTGTACGTTCTGGGCGAGACAGGCGTCATCGGGTGGGACCTGTCGTGACCGGGGCCGCGGATGAGTTCACGCTCGGCGCAGGAGATGCCGCGAGCGCACCTGCTGCTCGCCCTTCCCGACGGCGACCCCGGACCTGGTCACGTCCATGGCCATGGGCGATGGTCGCCGTCGTGCTCCTCGTGGCCGGGGTGGTGTCCTCTCCCGGTGGTATGCGCCCGATCGCGACGGCGGAGGTCACCTGGGCGGTGGACGTCGCCTCCGGGTCCAGCCCGAGCGTCTGGGTCATGGACGGACTCGTGACGATCGTCGAGGCCGAGCGTGTCGTGGCGCGCACCCCGGAGGACGGGGCGGAGCGTTGGACGGTGCCGCTGGACGATCCGCTGTGTTCCTCGGACGGGCTGCGCCTGGCGTGCGTGACCACCGATGGCACAGACGCCGTGATCACCGAGATCGATGCCGACGGGAGCACCCACGATCAGCAGATCCCGGGCGTCCAGGTGGCCACGCCGCTCGGTGCGGATCTCGTGGTCGCCGGGGGTGAGATGGCGGCACCGTGGGTGGAGCGGCTGGATCCGCACGGCGAGGCGGTGTGGCACACAGATCTCGAGGGCCACCTCGAGGCTCCGGAGACGTTGGCTTTCGGTCACCTGCACGCGACCGACGAACGCGTCCTCTGGCGCTTCACAGACGGTGACTTCATCTGGCCGATCTTCCAGGCCATTGATCCCGATGACGGAGAGCCGTTCCATGTTTTCCCTCCCGCCAGAGCATCGTCGTCCGATCCGGACGCCCACGTACGGGAGCGGCATGTGCTGGAAAGTGACGAGCGGGATCCCACGAGCTCGATCGTTCTTCTGCAGGGTGGGGTGGCGCCCGGAGTGGACGAACCTTGGCTCTGGCGCTGGGACGAGCGGGAAGCACCCCTCGCCATCGACGGCGATACCGTCGTTACGACGCTGCTGAGCGAGAGCTTGCACGGCGCTGGCGACGAACCGCCCGATCAGGACGGTCCGCTGCATCCGGCCGCCGTCCGCTTCCGCGATCTCCGCTCAGGCCAGACTCTGGCAGAGTCGGACTCCCCGTACCTGGACGTCACCTGCCCCTGCACAGCCACCCCTGATGGCCTGGTGGCACGGGGAATACGTGTGGCTGACCGGGCTGCGCTCGACGAAGGCCAGGGCACCGTCGACTTGGTGCTGTTCAATCGCGAAACGGCTTCGCCCACGTGGCGTCACCCGCTCGTCACCGAATGGGGCAACGACACGACTCGCCTGGCGAGCCACGGCGAGGCCGTCTTCGTTCTCACCGGCGGGGAGGTCGTGGCGCTGACGGCTCAGTAACCTGATCCATCCCGGCGCCGTCATGACGCGCCGACGCGTCCGTTGAGCGCACCAAAGAGACCGGTCCGTGCCACCAGGGCATGATGAACAGATGGCGCACGACGAGTTCGCGCTCGGAGAAAGCGACGTAGCCCCGGAGCGTGAACCCCCACGACGGCGACCCCAGGCCTGGTCAGGCCCATGGCCCTGGGCGATGGTCGCCGTCGTGCTGCTGGTGGCCGGGGTGATCACCTCCCCGGGCGGTGACGCACCGGGGCGCGAAGCACGGCAGGAGTGGTCGGCCCGTATCGACGCGGGCAACCACGCGGGCCTCTGGCTCGTCGGCGGAGCCGTGGTCACCGCTGAACGCAACGCAGTCGTGGCCCGCTCCCCGCACGTCGGCGCTGTCCTGTGGCAGGTGCCGCTGGCCGAGCCGCATTGCTCCTCCGACGGCGTCCGACTTGTCTGTGTACCTTCTGGACGCGGTGCCGACGACGGCACGATCACCCTCATCGACTCCACCGGCTCCTCGACCAGCACCCGGGTGCCCGGCGCCCAGCTGGCCGGGCCCTTGGGCGGGGACCTGATCGTCGCAGGAGGGACAGGGCGGGGCGAGCGGTGGCTCGCACGCCTCGCCCCGGACGGACACCAGCGATGGCGGTCCACTCTCGCCGAGCCGTCTTCCGCCGGCACCTCACCCACGTTCCACGAGCTGGCGGTCAGCGAACGAGCGATCATCTGGTGGTTCGGTGAGAACGGATCCGCTTACCCGGAACCGGGAATGGTGGAACCTGCCTCGGGGGAGCGGATGCCGACGCTCAGCGCGGCGCCCTACACACCGAGCCTTCCCCTCGCGTTCGAACGGACACTGATGTATCTCGATGCCGACGCACGGGCGTCGGAGGACGCCCCCACGATCATGCTCGGCGGTGTCGCCGACAGTATCGACGAGCCGTGGCTGTGGCGCTGGGAGGTGGACGAGACTCCGATCGGCGTCACCGACGACGCCGTCATCAGCACCATCAGCGCGGACCGGCCGTCAGACGTCAAGAACGGCGACCCATGGGGCTACGCAACCATCCGCACACGTGCCGCGGAGGGGAGCCAGGCGCAGGAGTCTCGCACCACGTACCGGTCGATCAGTTGTCCATGCACGTGGGCCGGCAGTGCCCTGGTCGCCCACGGGCTCCGAGCGTCCGACCTCGATGCACTCCAGGACGGTGATGTCGCTTTCGACGTGGTGCTGCTGGACCCGGAGCACGCCTCCGTGGCGGGCAGACACCCACTGGCGGGCGCCACATGGCCGCAGCCTGCCATGGCACTGGCCGCTGACGACGAGCGCGCGTTCCTCCTCACCGGGGGCGAGGTCGTCGCGCTCTCAATGCCGTGAGGGCACCGTCACGCCGACGTCGGCAGGTCGCTCCACCGGATCTGGTTCAGCAGCTCCGAGCCTGCCACCAGGCGCTCCACCTCACAGACGGCGTACTCACCGAGGCGCCGCAGCTCGTTGCCCACGGACCCCGCGATGTGTGGGGTGAGGAGCACCTGAGGATGGGAGCGTAGCGGGTGATCGCTGGGGAGGGGTTCGGGGGCGGTGACGTCCAGTACGGCGTACAACGGCCGTCGGTCCAGCTCGGCCACCAGGGCTTCGTGGTCTACCAGTGATCCCCGCGCCGTGTTGATCAGGACGGCGCCGTCCTGCATCAGGGACAGCACCTGCGCGTTCACCATGTGGCGAGTCGACGGGAGCGCCGGCGCGTGCACGGAGAGTACATCCACCTGCTCGGCGAGCGCTTCCAAGGACGAGGTGCGCGTCCCCCACGCGGCCACGTCCTCGTCGGACAGGTACGGGTCGTACACGACGATGTTCACGTCGAACCCCGTCAGCAGGTCCATCACCAGCCGGCCAGTGCGGGAGGCGCCGACGATGCCCACCGTCCGTCCGAAATTCCCCGCGTCCTGCAACGGATGCCAGCCCGCGGCCAGCGCCGCGCCGATCGATGGCGCCTCGGGCCACAGCACCCGCTTGCCGGCGAGGAGAATCATGGCGAGGGTGTACTCGGCCACGGGCTGCGCGTTCGCCGTGGCAGCACTCGAGACGACGATCCCCTGTTCCCAGAGCTCCGGCCCTGCCCAGTGCTTCACCGTGCCTGCACTGTGAATGACCGCCCGCAGTCGCGGCATCTGCTTGAGGAAAGCGGCATCGATCCGAGGGGCTCCCCAGCTGGTGATGAGAATCTCGGCCTCAGCCAGCGCCGCACGCGAGCGGGCATCGCCATCGTCATCAACCACGCGGCGATCAAGGTCGACGATCTGTTCGAGGCGTGCGATGGTGTCCGGGGCGAACAGGGCGTCCCGTAGCTCCTCCGATTGCATGGCAAACACCGCTCGAGGTTGACCCACTGATCCACTCCGTCCTTGGCTCCAGATCCTGGGCACCTATCCTGGATCTGTCGTCCGGCGAATGTCGATCAAATGGACAAAAGCGAACGCGGTGCGTCACGATGCGTCAATACCGTGCCTTCACCCCGGAGTTGACGATGCTGCCGCACGCACGCCAGGAGTTCCTCCTTCGCCAGTTGGCGCTGCATGGCAGCGTCCGCGCCGCTGAGGTCGCCGAATCGATGGGAGTCTCCGCAGTCACGGTGCGCCGCGACATCGCTGAGCTCGCCGACCAAGGACAGCTGGAGCGGGTGCACGGGGGAGCGCTCTCGACCGGGAACACAGCCGGGCGCCCTGGCGCCGCCAGAACTCTGATCGGTGCGGTCGTTCCGTCCCGAACGTTCTACTATCCCGAGGTTCTCCAGGGGATGGAGTCCGTCGCGGCGCCCATGCACGCCAGGATCGTCCTGGGGGTGGCCGGATACAGCACCGAAGCAGTGCACAGCCGCGTCGATCGGCTCCTCTCCCTGGGTGTCAAGGGCCTGGTTCTCACGACGAGCCATCTGCAGTCGCCGGAGGAAACCGCGCCGTGGCTCGCGTCCCTGCCCGTACCTGTCGTTCTGCTCGAACGGCACAACGACGCCACCCGGGAGGCGCGCGAGATCGACAGCATCAGAACCGATCACTCCTACGGGGCGATGCTCGCCGTCGACCACTTCGCCGAGCTCGGGCACTCCAAGGTCGCTCTCGCCGTCGATATGTGGACGCCGACGGCGCCATGGATCCGAGCCGGCTATCTGAAGGCCATCGAACAACTGGGCCTCGACACAGTTCCCATCACCGACCTGCCCTCCGACGTGAACAATATGCAGGAGGTCTCCGAGGCGGCCGAGGTGCTCCTGGACGCATGCCTCGCTGCGGACGTCCACGCGGTTCTCGCCCATTCGGACCACCACGCAATCCAGATCGCCGAGATCGCGCAGCTTCGCGGACTACGGATCCCTGAGGATCTCGCCGTGATCTCCTACGACGACGTCCTGGTCGCCCATGCTGCGGTACCGCTGACCGCGGTCACCCCGCCACGCCTGGAGCTGGGACGAGAGGCACTCCGGATGCTGATGGGGCGCCTGGACGGGGCCGACGAGCCCAACCCCCCGCGTCATGTGCAACTCCTTCCCCGACTGACGATTCGCGAGTCGTGCGGCGGTTCGGTCCACCACGGGCAGTAGCAAACGCCCCAAACAGGCCCCAAACGGACCCGCTGATCGCTTTTGTCCATTTTCTCGATCGAGCGTGGCTCGCTGGCTAGCCTGACGACCGCGAGAGGGACCCGCGGATAGCGAGATCTGAGCCATCGCCGATGACGGGCTCAGATCTCCAAGAAGCGCGGTGCAGGCGTGCCGTCACAGACGTGCCATACCTCCCTCCCGCTGCAGCAGCTGTCACACCGTCAGTTCGGTCGAGGAGGACCACGATGCAACACACCAGCCCCGGACGCGCGCCGCGAATCTCTCGCCGCCACCTCTTGCAGGCAGGCGGAGGCATGGCTGCCCTGGCGACCCTGTCGCTCACCGCCTGCGAGGCCGACGACGGTGGCGGCACGACCGACGACCAGGCCGCCCCGGATCCGAACCGCCCCCTCGAGGCACCCGAGCTCACCGAGCTCGTCGACGCCGGCGACCTCCCCCCGCTGGAGGAACGACTCCCGGCCGAGGCAGATCGCCTCGTCATCGAGTCAGCGGCGCTCGGCGTCTACGGCGGCGTCTACCACGGTGCCGTCGCCGACCAGGGCGACTCCCCCTGGCTGGAGCGGGTGATCGGGCACGAGCCGCTGCTGCGCTACGACCCGAACCTCGATGAGTTCGGCCTGCCCGGAGCACTGCGGGAGGTCACCGTGAACGACACGGCGACCGAGTTCACCCTGCAGATGCGCGAAGGGATGAAGTGGTCCGACGGCGAGCCCGTGACGTCTGAGGACATCATGTTCGCCATCAACGACGTCTTCTACGACGCCGATCTGTACGCGACCCCGCCTGGGCTCCTCATGTCAGGGGACGCACCCTGTGAAGCAGAACAGGTCGACGAGTTCGCGGTGAAGCTGACCTTCGCCCAGCCGAAGGGGGACTTCATCGAGGAGATCTCCCGGGTGGCGAACGTCGTCTCAGCGAACCTGCTCCTCTTCCCCAAGCACTACATGGAGCAGTTCCTCCCGAGCCAGAACCCGGACGCCGAGGACATCGCCGAGGAGGCCGGCTTCGGCAACTGGGTCGACTACTGGGTCGACCGGCGCGACTGGTGGAACAACCCCGAGCGGCCGGTCCTCACCCCGTGGATCATCACCAATCCCCTGAACGAGGGGAACGTCACGGTCGCCGAGCGCAACCCCTACTACTGGAAGGTCGACTCCGGCGGCGCACAGCTGCCCTACATCGATCGGCTCGAGTTCGAGGTGATTCAGGAGGAAGAGGTGATGCTCCTGAAGGCGGTCAACGGCGAGCTCGACTTCCACTCCCGTCACTTCAACAGCGATGCGAACAAGCCCGTGCTGGCCGAGGCACGCGAGACCGGTGACTTTCGCTTCGTGGACGTTCAGCCCACCTCGATGAACCGCATGATCATCGCGTTGAACATGAACCACCAGGACGAAGAGCTCGCCGAGATCTTCCGCAACAAGGACTTCCGCGTCGGCCTCTCCCACGCCATCGACCGGCAGGACATCATCGACACCGTCTACCAGCGCCAGGGCGAGCCCTGGCAGGCGGCCCCGCACCCGGACTCGCCGTTCTACGACGAGGAGTTCGCCAAGCAGTACACCGAGTTCGACGTCGATCTGGCCAACAGCCACCTGGATGCGGCGGGACTGACTGAGAAGGACACCGACGGCTTCCGGCTCCGGCCGAACGGTGAACGCCTGCGGTTCAGCCTCGACGTGACGAACACCTTCCCGGAGTGGGCACCAGCGGCCGACCTGGTCAGCCAGTCATGGGCCGCCGTCGGTGTGGACATGCAGGTGAACCCGATCGAACGCAGCCTCTTCTACGATCGCAAGGGCGCCGCAGCGAACGAGCATGACGCCAACGTCTGGGCCGGAGACGGTGGCCTCAAGATCGAGATGCTCGAGCAGCGCTGGTGGTTCCCCTCGGGCGGCGAGTCGAACTTCGCCATGCAATGGGCGGAGTACTACACCACACGGGGCGACGGCGAGAACGCCGTGGAGCCCCCGGAGGAGACCAAGCGCCAGATGGAGCTGGCCCGGCAGATTCCCCTGGAGCCGGACCCGGAGGCGCAGCAGGAACTGTTCCGCGAGATCCTGCAGATCGCGAAGGAGCAGTTCTACGTGCTCGGGATCGCGCTCCCCACTCCGGGCTACGCGGTAGTCAAGAACAACCTGCAGAACGTTGCCGAGTCCTTCCCGGACTCGTGGTTGCACATGACCCCGGGGCACATCGATCCGCCGTCATGGTTCTTCTCGGAGTGATGGGCGCTCGATGACGTACGCCCCGACACCCGCGAGACGAGGAGGTGAGCACAGGTGCTCCGCTACATCGCCCGCCGCCTGCTGATCCTGATCCCGACGCTGGCGGCGATCTCCCTGGTCACCTTCATCGTGATCCAGCTGCCACCAGGTGACTACCTGACTACCAGAGTGGCTCAGCTCGCCGCCGAGGGGGACGGGTCCCTGAGCGCGCAGGAGCTCGACCGGTTGACGGCACGATACGGCCTCGATCAGCCGATCTACGTGCAGTACTGGACGTGGATCTCCAACATCGTGGCACGCGGTGACTTCGGCGACTCCTTCGTCTACGGGCGTTCCGTGAGCGCCTTGCTCGCGGAACGGCTTCCGCTGACGATCCTGCTCTCGGTCGTCACGCTGCTGTTCATCTGGGCCGTGTCGTTCCCGATCGGGGTCTACTCGGCGATGCGCCAGTACTCGGCCGGGGACTACACGTTCACCTTCTTCGGCTATCTCGGTCTGGCGGTGCCGAACTTCCTCATCGCGCTCGTACTGATGTGGCTCAGTCTCACGTACTTCGGAACGAGCGTGGGCGGTCTGTTCTCGCCGGAGTACCGGGACGTGCCGTGGAGCCTGGCGAAGTTCGGTGACTTCCTCTCCCACATCTGGATCCCCGTGGTGATCTGGGGGACGGCGGGGACGGCGGCGAACATCCGGGTCCTGCGTGCGAACCTCCTGGACGAGCTGCGCAAGCCCTACGTCACCGCAGCCAGGGCCAGGGGAATGAAGAAGGGCCTGCTGACCATCAAGTACCCGGTGCGGGTGGCGATGAACCCATTCTTCTCCACCATCGGCTGGATCCTTCCTGGTCTGATCGCCGCCGATGCGATCACCTCACAGGTCCTGAACCTCAGCACCACGGGGCCACTGCTCCTCGATGCCCTGCTCGCGCAGGACATGTACCTCGCAGGCTCCGTCCTGCTGATCAGCGCCTTGCTCGTGATTCTCGGCACGCTGATCTCCGATCTTGCACTCGCCTGGTTGGACCCCCGGGTCCGGCTCCGGTACTGAGAGGAGGGACCCACCGATGACTGATACATCCGCTCAGAAGTCCGGATCTGGACTCAGCCCCAGAGGCAAGGACCCGTTGGAGTCGGCGCAGCTGTCCGGCGACGAAGACGGCGTCCGGGACTCGGTCGCACTCGCCTCACAGTCCCAGCTGGTGTGGTGGAGCTTCAAGAAGCACCGTGTGGCCCTCGTCTGCGGCATCATCTCCGTGGCGATCTATGCCATCGCGATCCTCGCCCCGTTCCTGGCGCCCTATCCGGCGAGTGCGCACAACAACGAGTACACCTACGCCCCGCCCCAGTCGATCCACCTGTTCCACGAGGGCTCGTTCCGGCCGCATGTGAACGGCTACACCTTCGAGCAGGACCCGGACACTCTCGCGCTGACGTTCGAGGTGGACACCGAGCAGGTGGTGCCGATCGGACTGTTCGTCCAGGGCGCCGAGTACGAGATCCTCGGCTTCATCCCCTGGGACAGGCACCTGATCGGCCCCACGGACTACGAGGGCACACCCATGTACCTCCTGGGCGCCGACGCGAACGGGCGAGACCTGCTCTCCCGCATCATCCACGGCACCACGATCTCGATGTCCGTGGGACTCATCGGGGTCCTGCTCTCGCTGTTCCTCGGCATCCTGCTCGGAGGGATCTCCGGCTATCTCGGCGGCAAGGTGGACACGGCGATCCAGCGACTCATCGAGTTCATCATCGCGATCCCCACGATCCCGCTGTGGATGGCACTCTTCGCCGCCGTGCCCTCGTCCTGGAGCCCGGTGCACCGCTATCTCGCGCTGACCGTGGTGATCTCCCTGGTCGGTTGGGTGGGGATGGCCCGGGAGGTGCGAGGGAAGTTCTTCGCCGTCCGCAACGAGGAGTACGTCTCCGCCGCGATCGCCGACGGCGCCAGCCAGAGCCGGGTGATGTTCCGGCACATGCTGCCCTCGTTCACCAGTCACATCATCGCGAACCTCTCGCTGTCCATCCCGACCATCATCCTGGCCGAGACCGCGCTCTCGTTCATCGGGCTCGGGCTGCAGCCGCCCACGGTGAGCTGGGGGGTCCTGCTGCAGGAAGCCCAGAACATCCGGGCTGTCTCCACTGCCCCGTGGATCCTGCTGCCTGGTGTTGCCGTGGTGATCACGGTGCTCGCCATGAACTTCTTCGGTGACGGCCTCCGCGACGCCGCCGACCCCTACAAGAACTGACGCGCCCGTCCCGCGCGTCCCACCTCACCGGTGGTCTCAGACGAACGACAGGAGAGCACCATGAACGACACTCTCGCCGACACCAGCCCCCGGACCGATGCCAGCCCAACGCCGTTGCTGGAGATCGCTGACCTGCACACCCACTTCGACACCGCCGACGGCGAGGTCCGGGCGGTCGACGGTGTCAGCCTGAGCGTGCGCCCCGGCCGGACGCTGTGCGTGGTGGGCGAGTCCGGGTGCGGCAAGTCGATCACGGCTCGGTCCGTACTGCAGCTGGTCGACTCCCCCGGCCGCATCGTCAGCGGCGCGGTTCACTGGGCGAAGCCCGGCGAGGATCCGGTCGAGCTCACGGGGCTGGAGACCGACGGGGAGCAGATGCGTGCGATCCGCGGCAACGACATCGGCATGGTCTTCCAGGAACCGATGGCCTCTCTCTCCCCGATGTACACCGTGGGGGCGCAGCTGAGCGAGGCGATCCGGCTGCACCGGGAGGTCGATCCGGCCGAGGCACGCCGGATCGGTGTGGAGCTGCTGGAGCGGGTGGGGATCCCGCAGGCCGAGGGACGATTCGACGCCTACCCCTTCCAGCTCTCCGGTGGGATGTGCCAGCGCGTGATGATCGCGATCGCGCTGAGCTGCGACCCGGCCCTCCTCATCGCCGACGAACCGACCACTGCCCTCGACGTGACCACCCAGGCCCGGATCCTGGACCTGCTCAAGGGGCTCCAGCGCGACACCGGGATGGCGATGATGTTCATCACCCACGACCTGGGCGTGGTGGCCGAGATCGCCGACGACGTCACGGTGATGTACCTGGGCCGTGCCGTCGAGCACGGCACCGTCGAGCAGATCTTCACCGAGCCGAAGCATCCCTACACGCGGGCGTTGCTCGAGTCTCTGCCCACGATGGACGAGACGGCGGCACGCCGGCCGTTGACCGCCATCCGCGGCATGGTGCCGCACCCGCAGAACCGGCCGAGCGGCTGCCCGTTCCGCACCCGGTGCGATTTCGCGATGCCGGGCGTGTGCGACGTCGATGCACCGCCGGAGACCGCGTTCGCCGACGGCCACCAGGCGTACTGCCACCTGTACAGCTCCTCCGACGAGCGCGCGGTACCCCTGCCCGCACCGACGGTACGCGAACCCATCGCTGCCGTGGAGCGCACCGGCCCGACCGACGACGCCCCCTTGCTCGAGGTGAAGGATCTCACCAAGCACTACGCCGTCTCGGGTGGCATGTTCCGACGGCGGAAGGGGACCGTGCACGCCGTCGATGGGGTGGACCTGACCATCCGTCCCGGGGAGACCTTGGGTCTGGTGGGCGAGTCCGGGTGCGGCAAGACCACCCTCGGGCGCAGCATCGCCAGACTCGTCGACGCCTCCTCCGGGGAGATCCTCTTCCGCAAGGAGGACGGCACCCAGGTCGATCTCGCGCAGCTGCAAGGCGCCGCGCTGCGCCGCTACCGCACCCAGGTGCGGGTGATCTTCCAGGACCCGTTCTCGTCACTGAACCCGCGCATGACCGTGGAGCAGATCGTCGGAGAACCGCTCAAGGCCAACGGCCTGGCCAGCGGGAGCACGCTGAGCGACCGAGTAGCCCAGATGCTGCGGCGTGTGGGTATCCGCCCGGAGTACATGCCGCGATACCCGCACGCGTTCTCCGGTGGGGAACGCCAGCGCCTGAACATCGCCCGCGCCCTGATCACCCGACCACGCCTGGTAGTGGCCGACGAGCCCGTCTCGGCACTGGACGTCTCCGTACGGGCGCAGATCCTGAACCTGCTCAGCGACCTGCAGGAGGAGTTCGGGCTCACCTACCTGTTCATCTCGCACGACCTGTCCGTGGTCGAGCACGTCAGTGACCGGGTCGCGGTGATGTACCTCGGGCGGATCATCGAAGAGGGGCCCACGGACGCGCTGTACCGGTCCCCGCAGCACCCCTACACCCAGGCACTCCTGCACGCGGTCCCGATCCCGGACCCGAGCGCTCGTCCCGAGCGCGCCGAAGCGGGATCGGACGAGCTACCGGACCCGATGAACCCACCGGCCGGATGCTCGTTCCACACCAGGTGCGCGTACATGACGGAGACCCCGTGCGCCACGGTTCATCCCGAGCTGCGCCCAGCGGGTGAGTCCCGCAGCGCCGCGTGCCACCTGTCCGACCAGCTCACCTTGCCGGGGATCGCCCGCACGCGAAACGAGGACCGCAGCGCCTCCTGAGGGCTACTTTCGGGCGCGCAGTTCGTCAGTTCCCTGCGGTCGACGCTGAGGGCCGTCGCCGCTGATCACATCCCACTGCCAGGGCGGCCAGATGTTGCCCGAGGGTGAGGCCCTGGGCGGCTGCTTGGGCGTTCAGCCGGTCGCGTAGCTCCGAGTCGACCTTGATCGTCGTAGCGGTCATACCTTGAGTATGCCGCGGGTCGGTGCGGGGGCGGCGATCAGTGGATGTTGCCGTCCTCGCGGTAGGCCTTCCACACATTCTCGAAGAAGTCGTCGTCTTCGGGGACGGGCCGCACGGGCCGCCACCGGAAGACGGGGCGTCCTGCCGGGTCATTCACCTCCCGGGTGAGGACCTGCGTGAACTCAGGCTCCGCCGTCGGGACCTGATCCGGCGCGCATGCGCCGTTCCCGCCGGACGCATCGGACGGGGACGCCCAGGCGGCCTCTTGCACCTCACCGGCGAGCGCTCCGCCGTCCAGGGAGAACCGGAACAGCTCGGGCAGGTCCAGCTCGACGTCGGCGTTCTGCCCGTACCCGACCAGCGGGAGCTGGCCCTGCGGGTCGGTGTAGAGAACGGACCCGCGCGACTTGCCTCCGTGGGCGACGTAATCGGCCATCGCGCTCAGGTAGATATAGGCGGTGGTGAGGATGTCGCGCACCAGGAAGGTGCGGTTCATCGATCGGCGCGAGGTCTGGTCGGCGCTGATGAGCTCGTCGTAGTTGCTCAACCACTCGTGCACCTGCACGAGGGCTTCCTGGATCGACTCCGGCGAGCGCACCGGCCCGGCCTTGGCGCTCATCAGTTCCTGGACCTGAGTCAGCAGGTCACCGGTGTTGTCCGGTGCGCCACTGGCACGGCGGGCGGCGGCGGTCTCGGCGAGCGCGACCGCACCCGCGACCACCGGCGCCGCGGCATCGGCGAACACATCCTGCTCGACCGGGGCGTCGGTGCGGCGGGCCGCGATGAACTGCGCTGCGCGGGTGGCACCCACCTGGCCGCTGTTCAGGGCGGCGCCACCGGGGCGGTAGACCCCGTGTGCCCCGCCCGCCTCCCCCACCGGGAAGAAGCCGGCCACATTGGACTGCCACCAGGCGTCCACGAGCAGCCCGCCGTTGTTGTGCTGAGCGCACACGTCCACCTCGAGCATCTCTTGCTCCAGGTCCACCTGCGGGTTTCGCTCCAGGTAGAACTGGTACGCGGGCTCGTTCATCGCGCGCAGCCGCTCGATCGGGGTGCCGAACAGCACACCCGCCTTCTCCAGGTACTCGCGCGCCTCCGGGGCGAGGGCGTCCGGGTCGAAGTCCTCCTGGACCGGGTTGGAGCGGAAGTCGAGGAACACCCGTCGCCCGCGCAGCACCGTCTCCCGGTAGACGAGCAGGTCGATCAGGCTGGACCCGTCGCGGGCTTTGCGGATGTCGAACGGCCACTGGTAGCCCTTGAGGAACACCAGGGTGATCAGGCGGCCGTAGTCCGGGATCGACTCAGGCAGGAACTCGCGCTCGTCGCCGCCGTCGGCGTCGGTGGAAATGAACCGGGGCACCACCTGCATGTAGGTGCCGGAGACGTTCCAGCGCGGCTTGATCGAGGCGAGTCCGAACTGCCACTCGGTGAGGTTCTTGCCATGCACGCCCGCGCGGTAGGCCGCACCCGAGGCGCCCCACTGCCCGTGCGGGAACACGCGGGTGGCGTAGATGCCGGCCGGACCGCCGGTGGCGTAGACGACGTTCGTGCAGCGGATCAGCAGGTACGGGGAGCGTTCGCCGTCGTGCGGGACGTCGGTGCGCAGCAGCAGCAGGCCCGCGATCTTCCCGTCCCGGACGATCAGGTCGACTACCCGGCAGTCGTCGTAGACGGGGGTGCCGTTGCGGGCGACCTTCTTCTCCAGCTGCTCCACCATCGAGCGGGAGGTGTACGGGCCCACACTCGTGCCCCGGCGGCGCGGGTCGTGGTCGGTCTTGTACCCGACGAACTCTCCGTAACGGCTCTGCGGGAAGGGCACACCGAGGTCGCACAACCGCAGGAAGCCACGGGCGGAGAGGGCCCCTTCGGCGAGGGCGTTGTCGCCGTCCATGGCCCCGCCGGAGAAGAGCGTCTGTGCCATCTCGTGCACCGAGTCACCCTCGGGGCCGGAGAGGCTGAGCTTGTAGTAGGTCTGCTTGTCCGAGCCGGCGTTGCGGCTCGCCCCGGCGCCGACCTTGTCGGTCACCATCACCACGTCGTCCTGACCGAACTCCCAGAGCCGGTCCGCCGCGCAGAACCCGGCCGAGCCGGTGCCCACCACCACGGTGTTGGCGGTGACGACGGGGATCTCGTGGCCCGCGATCGTCTCGATCGTGGCGCCGGGGATGTCGGCGGTGTCGCTCGTGCTGGTCATCAGTCCTGCCATCCTTCATCGCGAGTGCGGGCAATCTCGCTCATTCGGTGAGATATAGCCGAGATTGTGGGCACCCGGCGGGGGTCGGGTGCGGCCTGGTGGTCACAGACGCGGGATGTGCATCCCACCGTCGACGTTGATGACCTCGCCGGTGGAGTAGGGCATCTTCCCCGCGGAGAGCTGCACGACGGCGCCCGCCACGTCCGACGGCGCACCCCACCTGGGCATCGGGGCCAGACCGTCCGCGAACTGGGCGTCGTACTTCTCCTTCACCCCGGCGGTCATGTCGGTGGCGATCACGCCCGGGCGGACCTCGTAGACCACGATGCCTTCCGGGGCGAGGCGGGCGGCGAACAACTGGGTGGCCATCCCGACGCCGGCCTTGGAGACGCAGTACTCGCCACGGTTGGTGGAGACGAAGGTGGCCGAGACCGAGGAGACGTTGATGATCGTGCCGACGACACCGTCGGTGGTATGGCTCTGCTGCTCCTGCTTGTCCCGCCCGGCGAGCATGGCATTCGCCACCCTCTGGGTGAGGAAGTACGGGCCGCGCAGGTTGATGCCGAGCACCCGGTCGAAGCTCTCCGGCTCCGCCTCTAGGATGTCGGCGCGCACCGAGGGTGCCACACCCGCGTTGTTCACGAGCAGGTCGATCCGGCCCCAGCGCTCGAGCGCGGCGCTGACGTAGCGCTCGTGCGACTCGGTTTCCGCCACGGAGCCCTGCACGTAGAGCACCTCGCCTCGCTCGCTCAGCTCGGCGATGAGCTCGGTCGGTTCCGGGCGGGTCGCGAGGATCGCCACCGCATACCCCTCGTCAAGCAGGGCGTGGGTGATACCGAGGCCGATGCCTCGGTTCCCTCCGGTGACGAGCGCGACCTTGGGCACGAGACAACTCCTTGAGATCGGGGGCGTGTGCGCCCATCTTGCCCGATAACCCACGGTTACGGCAAGCGCTTTCCGGCTGGGCGCGAAGTGTCGACCGGAAGAGTTCGGCACTTCTCCGGGTCAGCGAAGGACGTCGTCGATGCCCGTCGCCTCGGCGAGCCTGTCTACCCAGGCATCGAGTTGCTCGGATGTTGCGCCTGTCACTCGCTCGGTCTGCGCTGCGGTGAGAGGACCGAACTGGGTGGCCAGCAAGCGCGCCAGCAGACGGGCCTCCCGTGCTCGCCCTTCAGCTCGGCCTTCAGCCCGCCCTTCGGCGCGTCCTCGTTCGAGCGTGGTGGACATATATGCCTCCTGTGCATCTGGACCCAGATCCTCGAAGAACCGACGCAACTGCGCTGGCGGAGTATCACTGACCTGGAAGGCGTACTCCATGATAGTCGCGAACATCCGATCTGCCCCGGCTCGGTGCACCAGATCCAACACATCCGGAGTGAACTGCTCCAGCACGCCGGCCAGGTGCTCCTGGCGCGGCGCGAACCTCAACATGGCCAGCGCGAGCCGGGCAGCCGGCGTCAACGGGGCTGCGAGAAGGTCCTGAATGTTCACGCCGGTCAGGTCGTGCAGCACAAACTCGTGCCGTGGCAGTAACGACCCCAAGGCACGCGCACTCTCGGGGTCGTACAACCCGTCCACACTCGTCGGGGCATTCCAGCGGCGCCTCCCCTGGTAGATCACCACCGGCAGCACGGCTGGCAAGAGCGGATCGCCGGGCTCCTGGGAGCGGTGCCGCCCCCAGATTCGGGTGGTGTAGTCCAGGATTCGCAGCGCCATCCACCGATCCGGGCTGGATTGGTGCTCAACGAGTACGAGAACGTGCGCCGGGTGGCCGTTCATGCGCGTGGTGAACAGTAGGTCACTATGGCGCGACTGCATGTCCTCGTCCACGAAGTCGCCCGACTCGGGACGCAACCCTTCGAGTTCCAACCGGCCGACGAGTTCCGGAGCGAGAACTGAAGCCAGCACGGAGGCGGCATGCTCTGGAATCCCGACCACCGCTCGGAACAGCGCGTCGTGCGGATGCGGACCACTGCTGCCTCGACCTTGTGCCACCGCCGCACTGTAGGCACGAACAACCACGCGCCGCAGCAGTCATCCACAGCCAGTTGATAGCCCCCTTGTTCCGGTGCGTGGGTCATTCGCTATCGTGACGAACCATGACCGAGTTCGACCCGCGCTACCCGGATGGCCGACCCCCGGAACCCGCTCGTTGGGCCGCAGGCCGGATCGTCGCGCTGGTGATCAGCGGGGTGGCCGCGGTGCCCTTCCTCCTCGTGGGCCAGACGGTGGTCTCGTCCTATCTATCCACCGACCCGATGACCGACCCGCACGGATACTCGCGGATCGTCGGCACCGTCGCACTTCTCGTGCTCGGGTTCGTGCTGGTCTGCAGCCTGCCGTTCGCACTCCCGCAACGTCTCCGCGCCGGTGCGTTCAGCATCGCCGGCGTCGCCCTGCTGGTCATGGTCGCCGCCCTGCTCATCGCCCTGTCGAACGGCTGACGCGCGGCCGCTCTCAGCGTGGATCGGCGATGAAGTCGACCACCTGCTGGCGCACGTCATCGTGCTCCCGCACGAGCGCAATCCCGTGCTCATCGGCCTCCAGCACCACCGGGTCCACCCCGGCAGCCGCACCGATCGACTCGGCCGGCCCGACGAAGGCCGCGTCCTCGGCGCCGACCAACACCAGCAGCGGTGCCGCCAACTCGTCAGCAGCCGCCACGGCGTCCACCACGGGCGCCGGCCCCGGCGGGTCGAACTCGGACGGCGGGGAGAGTGCGACCACGCCCGCCGGCGCTGGGTCCATCACTGCCGCGGCGCCCAGCGCGTAGGTCCCACCCATCGAGGCACCCACGAGCAGCACATCCTCGACCCCCTGCTCCCGCGCGGTCGCCGCGAGCCCCAGTTGCAGCGCGATCGGGTCACCGGACCGGTAGCTGGGCAGCCCGACCTGGTAGCCGGCGTCGGTGAGCTGCTCGGCGAAGAAGGCCCACGAGCACAGGTCGCCGTTCACCTGGCGGCTCAGGATCACCAGGGTCTCGCCGGAACCGGCCAGGGCCCCGGCGATCCCTGCCTCCTCATCGACCAGCCATTGCGAGGCCGGGAGCTCGGTCAGGCAGGTGAAGGACTCCTCGACCGCTGCCGGCTCGAGACCGGGCGGTGGCTCCGCCTCGGACGGCGACGCGCTGCCACTGCGTACCGCCGTGGGCTGCACGGTTGGTTCGGGCGTCGGCTCATCGGCCGGTGCCGCGCACGCCACAAGCAGCATCCCGGACAGCACCGCCGCCACCCCGAGTCGCCTCATGGCACGACCGTACGGTGGCCGACCACATGTCCGTGGCCCTAGCGCGCATCCGTCACCGGATCGTCAGATCTCGGTGGGCAGTCCGTTCGCCTCGAGCTGGTCCTCCAGGCTGAAGACCTCCGGTAGCAGCTCGAACCCCTCGTCGGGGTTGCCAGGGTTGGTGAAGAATCGCTCCATGCCCGCCTGCCACCGCTCGTTCACGGCGGTCTTGGCCATCGCCGCCTGGGCCGCCTCGTAGTCGTCAGCCTCGAAGTGCCCCACGAGCAGCCCGTCCGGGGCCAGGTACAGCTGGTAGTTGCGCCAGCCGGAGTCGCGCAGCGCCTCCAGCATCTCCGGCCACACCGCGGCATGCGCTTCGGTGTACTCGGCGATCCGGTCGGGCCGTACCCGATTGATGAAGCAGTACCGGGGCATCTGTGCGCTCCTCCTAGGTCAGGTCCTGCTCGGCGAGGTCCACGCCCAGTGCCAGCTCCTCCACAGCCACCGGACGCCCCTCGGCGAGCGAGATGTTCCCAGCGATTCCTACACTGACGGCACGCACCCCGTCCAGCACGCCCGAGGCGCGCCCGAGCGGATCGTCCTGGGTGCCGGGTTCGAAGATGTCCCGCAGCAGGATCGCATCGCCACCGCCGTGACTGCCGGCCCCCATCGGGATGACCACCTCACGGGCCGGCTCCCAGTGCCGCTGCACCACCAGCCGCTCCCCCGTCGGGCGCACCTGATCGCCGGCGGCGCCGTCGGGGGTGGCGGAGGGGTCCACCACGTTCGGGTTGTCCACCCACCCACGCTCGACCACGTCGAGCTCGGCGCGGCCCTCGGTGCCGTTCACGGTGACCCGGTAGCCCTCCCACGGGGCGTGCGCGTTCAGCGAGTAGGTGAGGAACGCACCATTGGCGTAGTCCACGGTGAGGCCGAGGTTGTCCTCGATGGTGATCCCGGGGGTGAAGACGTCCTGATCTCGCACGTACCCGTCGTGTTCCTCGGCGTCCAGGTAGAGCGCCTTGAGCTTGGGGTCGGCGGCCATGTTGATCGCCCAGGGGTCCCCAGCGACGGCGTCCCGGCCCTTCGCCGGCCGCTCGCCTGCACCTGCCGCACCTGCGCCGTCGGGCCCGTAGAACTTCAGCCCGCCCGTGGCGTAGACACGGGCGGGGCTGGCGCCGATCCACCAGTTCACCAGGTCGAAGTGGTGGGAGGACTTGTGCACCAGGAGGCCCCCGGAGTTGTCCTTCTGGCGGTGCCAGCGGCGGAAGTAGTCCGCGCCGTGCACCGTGTCGAGGGCCCACTCGAAGTGGACCGAGAGGACCCGACCGATCTCACCGCCGGCGATCACCCGGCGCAGCTCGGAGTTGCGCGGGGAATACCGGTAGTTGAACGTCATCACCAGGTCACGGCCCGTCTCGCGCATCGTCTCAGTGATCACGCGCACCCCCTCGGCCGTGGTGGTGAGCGGCTTCTCCACGACGACGTCCGCACCGGCGCGCATGGATCGTGCCACCAGGTCGGCGTGCGAGTGGTCCGGGGAGGTCACCACCACGCGGTCGATGCGCTGCTCGGCGATCATCCGCTCCAGGTCGGCCGCCTCGTAGCGGGGCACGTCGAAGGAGAGGTCTGCGCCGTGATAGGCGGCACGCGCCGGGTTCGGCTCGCACACCGCAACGAGCTCGCCGACGTGGGCGTAGGCGTCGGTGAGAGAGCTGAGGTACATCGTGGAACGGGTACCCGTTCCGGCGACGGCGTAACGGCGGCGAGTGGTCATCGTGGACTTCTCCAGTGGTCGGGTCCGGGACGGACAGTGCACCACTATAGGCGAGAGACCGGTTTCTCGGACCGCCCGGTCACGTGCTGGGACGGGCGAGGAATCCACCCGGCAGGTCTGACACAGGTTCGGCAGAGTGACCTACCGCCGTGGTTCAGACCGCACTCGGTATGTCAGTTGCCGGCGAATTGTCACCTCGACGCTGGTGAAGATCACACGGACGGGTGCCCGTGATGCCGATTGTTCGTCAGGACGACGATGGCGCCGGGACCTCTCGGGTCCCGGCGCCATCGTGCGTGTGCGTATCAGTCGAGCCTGCGATCACTCGCTCGGCGGAAGCAGTACCCCATCGATGATGTAGACGGTGGCGTTGGCGGTCTGCACGTTCCCGCACACCACGGCAGCGCCGTCGGCACCGACGGTGAAGTCCTCACCGGAGCCCTCCACGGTCAGTTCCGCACCCTGCAGGGTCTCGAAGGTGCCCGCGAGGTCCTCCGGGGCAAGCCGCTCCGGCACCACGTGGTAGGTCAGGACTTGGGTCAGCAGTCCGGACGGGTCGGCCTGTGCTGCCTCGACGGTCTCGGCCGGCAGCGCCTCGAAGGCGGCGTTCGCCGGGGCGAACACCGTGATGTCCTCCGCGCCGTTCAGGGTGTCACCCAGCTCGGCGAGAGTCACCATGTCCACCAGGGTGGACAGCGCGGGGTTGTTGCTCGCCGCGGTGGCGACCGGGTCTTGCGCCATCCCGTCGAAGCTTCCCGGGCCATCGGCGGGGATGTCGGCGCACGCGGGGCCGAACTGAGCAGCCACCGCTTCCGCCTCTTCCTCGGTCGGCTCCTCGGCGGGCTCCTCGGCTGTCTCCTCGGAGGTGGTCTCTTCGGCACCGGTCTCGGTACCGTCGGTGTCGGTCTCGCCGCCCGAGCAGGCGGCCAGGGTCAGGGCGGCCGCGATGGTCAGGGCCGGCGCCAGAGTGCGGATCTTCACGGTCATTCTCCTTGGATCGGGCGACTGAGTGTCAGTCATCTGTGGGTCTGTCAGGAGGGGTTCGGAGCCCGTGCGGGACCGGATGGGTCCTGATCGCACAGAGTTTTCGGTCTAGCCGGTTCAGTCCTCGACCATGAAGGCGATGGAGTGCCATCCCCGTGCGCCGTCCGGCACCGGATCGGTCCGTTCCTCCGGTTGGGTCGCACCGGTGCTGTCCGTAGCTCGGACCTGCACGTCATGCCGCCCGGTTCCCGTGCTCTCCCAGGTGAACTGCCACTGACGCCACAGGTCCGCACCGCCATCGGCGGCGAGCTCGGCGGCCTGCCACGGTCCGCCGTCCACCCTCACCTCGACCATGTCGACGCCGCGTTGCTGCGCCCACGCAACGCCGGCCATCGTCACCTGACCGGCCGGCACACGCTCCAACGATCCCGGTACGTCGATGCGGGCCTGGGTGAGCACCGGGGCATCGGTCGCCCACCCTCGTTCGGTCCAGTACGCCTGATCGGCGGCATAGGTGGACAGCCGCAGATCCGTGAGCCACTTCGCCGCCGAGACAAAGCCGAACAATCCGGGCACGATCAACCGTGCGGGGAAACCTCGCTCGACCGGGAGTTGCTCCCCGTTGAGCCCCACCACCAGCATGGCGTCGCGGCCGTCGGTGGCGGCTGCCAGGGGGATGCTCATGGTCAGGCCGTCGGCACTCTCGGTGAAGATCTGGTCGGCCTCCGGCTGCACGCCCACCTGCTCGAGAAGATCCACCAGCGGGACTCCGAGCCATCGACCCGTGCTCACGTACGGACCACCCACCGGGTTGGAGACGCAGGTCAGCGTGATCCACCGCTCGGTGAGCGGCATGTCGAGGATGTCCTGGTAGAGCAGCGTGACCGGGCGGTCGACGAGCCCACCGATGGGCAAGGACCACGTATCCACATCGATCCGCGGGGTGCTCAGGGCGATGTCCACGCGGTAGAAGTCGTCCGAAGCGGTTCGGAAGGGCGTCATCCCGGGCACCTCGAGCTGGACACCACCCGGCAGTGCCGCCGCAGGGTCGGCAGCCTCGGGCAGGACGAGGTCACGACCGAGCGCTGCATCCCCACTGCGCAGGCCGGTGAGGAGCGCGCCACCACCGACCCCGGCCGCCGCGAGCAGGGTAGGTCCACCGATCAGTACACCGCGACGGCTCGGGACGAACCGCCCGGTCCGCACATGCGGGCCGTCCAGAGGGGACTCCGAGACTGGCGAGCCATCGCTGTCGGCGTCGGCGCCTCCGCCTGTCCGCCCTCGGAGACCAGCCAGCACCCAGAGCATCCCCGCGGCCGCCACTGCGCCCGCTACAGCGCCCGGCACCGCAGCCAGCACGCCAGGCGTTCGCGTCAGGGCGGCAGCTGCGGCCACGGCACCGAGGGCCAGCATCCCGGTCACCCCCACCCAAGGGCGACGGCTGGCCAGCAGGCCCAGGGTCGCCGTCAGCAGGATGAGGACGACCGCCATCCCGGCCAGCAGCACCGGCTTGTCGGCATTGCCGAACGTACGGACCGCGAACTCCTTCACGGGAGTGGGTGCGGCATCGATCGCTACGCTGCCCACCGCCAGCAGCGGCGAGGCAGCGGGCACGGTGAGGGCCGCGACGGTGTGCGCCACCCCGATCCCGGCGGCCGCGGAGACAACCCCGGTCAGCGCATGGCGGGCGCGCGGAAGACGGGACGGGGCAGCGGCGCGACGGCCACGAGTTCCTGGCATGCTCGTGGTTCGCAGCCACGGACAGTTCGGATGGGAACGCTACGGGCTGTGGACCTCGATCATCGTGTCGCCGTCGCCGCCAGAGCGCCGACAAGGCGCTTCAGATCACCCAGGTGCGAACGGAGGATCTGCCGCACCTGGTCGTCGTCGATCTCGGCGTACCCGTGGACCAAGAGGTCGCGGAATCGAGCCATCCGCTGGGCGACGTCCGAGGTCTCACCGTCGA
The DNA here is from genome assembly GCF_900105765.1 of Ruania alba. Taxonomy (NCBI): domain Bacteria; kingdom Bacillati; phylum Actinomycetota; class Actinomycetes; order Micrococcales; family Ruaniaceae; genus Ruania; species Ruania alba. Next base: position 133,593 of record NZ_FNTX01000001.1, on the reverse strand, counting down.
GACAACCTACCTCGGCCAGCACCACGAACGTGTCCGCGTACGTCTCCGGTCCCCGCAATCCTCGTGAGCCGATGACGTGCCTGCCCGCACTCGCGAGCCCTTCGATCGCCGTCACCAATCGGTACTTCGCGGCGTCGAGGTCCGTCTCCGATTCCGCGGTGCCCAGCGCTTCCAGCCGCTCGATGTCGGCGGCGACACGATCGAGGATCGAGCGCAGTCGAGTGGGATCAACCATCAGAGCATCCGCGCGCGAGCCGCGAGGAGCTCGCGATCGAGCGGTTCGGCGACCAGCGCATGGTCGAGTGCCATGCGTCCATACAGATCTTCGTACCGGACACGCGCCGGCTCGTCGTCCGAGTAGAGGACGATGCGGTCGCGCAGAGCCCTCGCCACCAGGCGCAGGGGAGCGTCGTCGAGAACCACGAGGTCAACCTCACGGTCGGCGACATGCTGCACCGTCCCGATCCGGCCCAGCAGGTCGAGCAGGTCATAGGGCGCCTGCCCGCAATGCACGGCAAGATCGATGTCGTTCCCTCGGGCGGGGTCATCGCCGGAGCGGATGCTGCGCGCCACGGAGCCGATGAGGTAGCAGAACACCACGGGCGAGTCGGCGAACGCCTCCTGCGCTGCGCCGCCGAGGCGCTCGACGAGCCCGGTACCCATGGCTACGACGGTAGCCCCTCACCGAGCCCCAGGCTATTCAGCCGACGGCGGCCCACGCCTCGTGCTCGGAAAGGTCCGGTTCGTAGCGGCGTAGCGGCAGACCGCGCGCTCCCACGGCTCGCAGCGCGGACAGATCGCCGTTGAGCGCACCCGCGGCGCGCGCCTGCACGAGCACGTTTCCGAGCGCGGTCCCTTCCTCCGGTCCGGCGATCACCGGCAGCCCGATGGCGTCAGCAGCCGCCTGGCACAGCAACGCATTCTTGGATCCGCCGCCCACCACATGCACGACGCTCACGTCCCGGCCGGAGAGCCGGGTGGCATCTGCGACGGCGCGACGGTAGGCCACCGCGAGGGAGTCGATCACGCAACGTGCCACCTCCGCAGGGGACTCGGGGACCGGCTGCCCCGTCGACCGTGCGTGCGCGGCAAGCCGTTCCGGCATGTCCCCGGGCGGGAGGAAGTCCGGGTGGTCCACGTCCAGCACCGTGCGCCGCGCCGGGAGCTGGGCCGCCTCGGCAAGCAGTTCCTCGATGCCGACCTCCTGCCCGCGCTCCGCCCACACGCGTTGCGACTCCGAGAGCACCCACAGCCCCATCACGTTGCGCAGGTACCGGACCGTGCCGTCCACACCCAGCTCGTTGGTGAAGTTCGCCGCGCGGGACTCCTCAGTCAGCACCGGCGCATCCAACTCCACCCCGACGAGGGACCAGGTGCCGGAGGAGATGTAGGCGAAATCCCTGCCCGTCGCCGGCACGGACGCCACCGCGGAGGCAGTGTCGTGCGAGCCGACGGCGTACACCGGCACTGCCCCCAGGCCGGTGCGCTGCTGCACGTCGGCGGTGAGCGTACCGATCTGGGTGCCCGGCTGCACCACCGGCGGGAACAGGCCGGCCGGAACGTCCAGGCGGTCCATCAGCTCGGCGGACCAGTGCCCGGTGCGCTGGTCGAGCAGCGCAGTGCTGGACGCATTGGTCAGCTCACTGACCCGCTCCCCCGTGAGCCAGTAGGCGAGCAGGTCGGGCAACAGCAGCGCGTGGTCCGCCCGATCCCACAGCGGCCCCTGCTGCTCGGCGGCCAGCTGGTAGATCGTGTTGAACGGCAGGTGCTGCATCCCGGAGATCCCGTACAGCTCAGCCGGAGGCACACTCGCGTGCACCTGCTCGATCACCAGCTCGGTACGCGAGTCCCGGTACGCGACCGGTTCGGCGAGCAACTCCCCGGTTGCGTCCAGCAGACCGTAGTCCACCGCCCAGGTGTCGATCCCGATGCCCAGCAACGGGCCGGCCTCGCCGGCCGCCTGCAGACCCTGAAGCACCTCGGCGAACAGAGCGCTGAGATCCCAGCGCAACGTTCCGCCGTCGTCGGCCTGCGCACCGTTGCTGAACCGGACCACCTCACGCAACACCACGCCGTCGGAACTGGACGGGTCCACCTCCGCGCGGATCACCCGCCCGGAGGTGGCGCCCAGATCAACGGCGGCAAAGGCCGCGACCTGCTCCACCATCAGCGCAGGAAAGCAGCGGCGACGCCGGAGTCCACCGGGATGTGCAGGCCGGTGGTCTGGCTCAGGTCGCCGCCGGTGAGGGCGAAGACGGCCGCCGCCACGTGCTCGGGGAGCACCTCACGCTTGAGGAGCGTGCGCTGGGCGTAGTACTGACCCAGCTCCTCCTCCTTGACGCCGTAGACGGCAGCCCGCTTGGCACCCCAGCCGCCGGCGAAGATGCCGGAACCGCGCACCACACCGTCGGGGTTGATGCCGTTCACGCGCACGCCGTGCTCCCCCAGTTCGGCGGCGAGCAACCGCACCTGGTGGGCCTGGTCGGCCTTGGTGGCCGAGTAGGCGATGTTGTTCGGGCCGGCGAACAGCGAGTTCTTGGAGGCGATGTAGACGATGTCGCCGCCGAGCTTCTGCGCGATCAGCGCCCGGGCCGCCTCGCGGGCCACCAGGAAGGAGCCGCGGGCCATCACGTCGTGCTGGAGGTCCCAGTCCTTCGTGGAGGTCTCCAGCAGCGGCTTGGAGATGGACAGGCCGGCGTTGTTGACCACAAGGTCCACGCCACCGAAGGCGAGCGAGGCGGCGTCGATGAGGGCGCTGACCTGCGCCTCGTCGGTCACGTCGCAGGTCACGGCGACGGCGACGTCCGGCCCACCGAGCTCGGTGGCCACCTCCTCGGCGGCCTCGAGGTTGAGGTCGGCGATGACGACGCAGGCACCCTCAGCGGCCAGACGCGTGGCGATGGCCTTGCCGATCCCCGAGGCGGCGCCGGTGACCAGGGCCACCCGGGTGGCCAGCGCCTTCGGCTTGGGCATCCGCTGGAGCTTGGCCTCCTCCAGCGCCCAATACTCGATCCGGAACTTCTCGGACTCCTCGATCGGGGCGTAGGTGGAGAGGGACTCGGCGCCGCGCATCACGTTGATGGCGTTGACGTAGAACTCACCGGCCACCCGCGCGGTCTGCTTGTTCTTGCCGAAGGAGAACATCCCGACGCCGGGGACCAGCACGATCGCCGGGTCGGCGCCGCGCATCGCTGGCGAGTCCGCGCTGGCGTGGCGCTCGTAGTAGCCGGCGTAGTCGGCGCGGTAGCTCTCGTGCAGTTCCTCCAGCCGGGCCACCACGTCCTCGACCGGGGCATCGGCGGGCAGGTCCACCACGAGCGGCTTGACCTTGGTGCGCAGGAAGTGGTCCGGGCAGGAGGTGCCCAGCTCGGCCAGCGGAGCGAGCTTCTCGCTGGCCAGGAAGTCCAGCACGACGCCTGCGTCGGTGAAATGACCGATCTGCGGGGCGTCGGTGGAGGCGATACCGCGGATCACCGGGGCGAGCGCGGCGGCCTTCGCGCGCCGCTCGGCCTCGGGGAGCGCCTCGAAGCCGGGGCGGACGGCGCCGAACGGGTCGGCCTTGCCGTTCTCGGTGATGTACTTCTCCGCGGTGTGGATGATCTCGAGGGAGTTGGCCTCGGCCTCCTCAGAGGTGTCACCCCAGGCGGTGATGCCGTGGCCACCGAGGACACAGCCGATGGCCTGGGGGTTGGCCTCCTTGATCTCGGCGATATCGAGCCCAAGCTGGAACCCGGGGCGGCGCCACGGCACCCACACCACGCGGTCACCGAAGATGGTCGAGGTGAGGGCCTCGCCGTCGGCGGCGGTGGCGATCGCGATGCCGGAATCGGGGTGCAGGTGGTCCACGTGCGGGGCGTCCACCAGTCCGTGCATGGCGGTGTCGATGCTCGGAGCGGCGCCACCCTTGCCGTGCAGGCAGTAGTCGAAGGCGGCCACCATCTCGTCCTCGCGGTCCAGTCCGGGGTAGACGTCGACGAGCGAGCGGAGCCGGTCCAGGCGGAGTACGGCCAGACCGGACTCCTTCAGGGTGCCGAGGTCACCGCCGGAGCCCTTCACCCAGCACAGCTCGACGGCTTCGCCGGTGACCGGGTCGGTCTCGGTGCCCTTGGCGGAGGTGTTGCCGCCCGCGTAGTTGGTGTTGCGGGGGTCGGCGCCGAGGCGGTTGGAACGGGTGATCAGGTCGGTGACTGCCTGGTTCGTCATGATCGCTTTCTGGATGGGGGAATGAACTGTCGAGAGATGCGTCGGGGCGCTCAGGCGCCCCAGCCGGCCTGCTGCCCGCCGACCCGGTCGGCGGCGATCTGGTCGAGGTATCCGGAGGCGTTGAAGGCGGCGTAGGGGTCTTCGGCCAGCCCCTTCTCGGCGCGGATCTCGGCGAGCAGCGGGCGCACGTCGGTGTTGTAGGCGTCCATCAGCACGGCGTTGGCACCGAGTACGTCACCGGAGGTCTGCGCCTCGCGCAAGGCCTCGCGGTCCACCAGCAGCGCCTTAGCGGTGGCTTCCTGAACGTTCATCACCGAGCGGATCTGGCCGGGGATCTTCGGTTCGATGTTGTGGCACTGGTCGAGCATGAAGTTCACGCCCGCCTCCGCCTTGAGCGCGTCATTGGTGACGATCTCGTTCATGATCCGGAACAGCTGGAAGGGGTCGGCCGCTCCGACGATCAGGTCGTCATCGGCATAGTTGCGGGAGTTGAAGTCGAACGCGCCGAGCTTCCCGAGGCGGACGAGCTGGGCGACGATGAACTCGATGTTCGTTCCCGGCGCGTGGTGGCCGGTGTCGAGCACGACGGCGGCCTGGTCACCCAGGGCGAGACAGTGCACCAGGGAGGTGCCCCAGTCGGGGATGTCCATCGTGTAGAAGTACGGCTCGAAGAACTTGTACTCGATGAGCAGCCGATGGTTCGGGTCGAGCGCGGCGTAGATCTCCTGCAGGGATTCGGCGAGCCGATCCTGCCGGCCCCGGATGTCGTCCTGGCCGGCGTAGTTGGTGCCGTCCGGGAGCCAGAGCTTGAGGTCGGTGGACCCGGTGGCGCGCATGACGTCGATGCACTGCTTGTGGTGGTCGATCGCCTTCTTCCGGATGGCCGGGTCCGGATTGGTCAGCGAGCCGAGCTTGTAGTCGTCGTCCTGGAACAGGTTCGAGTTGATCGCACCGATCTGCACGCCGAGGTCGGCAGCATAAGCAGCGAGGGCGGAGAAGTCGTCCACCAGGTCCCACGGGATGTGCAGCGACACCCGCGGGGCGGCGCCGGTGTAGGCGTGCACCTGCGCCACGTCGGCGATCTTCTCGTACGGATCCCGCGGCACTCCGGGGGTGGAGAACACCTTGAACCGAGTGCCGGAGTTTCCGAACGCCCAGGAGGGCAGCTCGATGGTCTGGGCAGCGAGGGCGTCGCGCACCTGCGGGGCGGCAGTGGCCGAGGTGGTCATGTGAGTGCACTCCAAGTCCGGTGAGGACGACAGTCGACATCAAAATATGAAACGATTCAGCACTCAGATTAGAAGATCTGCACCGCTGCCGTCAAGGGTCGAGCCATCGAGCAACGCGCCTTTCGACCGGGCCCCGCCCCTCGGTAGGTGCCACTCATCGTCGTCACCGGGAGATCACATCGACAAACGTCGGCACCTACCCCCGACCCTGCACTCGGTAGGTGCCGCTCATCGTCGTTGTCGCTCACTCAGGGCGACAACCCACGGCACCTAGCGATGGGGCGCGCGAGGTCGAGCATGCGCCAGACTATCCCCGTGCCCGCCGCCAGCTTGCTGCCCTCGCTGCTCGCCTCCGACCAAGCCACCCCCGCCCGCACCCTGGTCGACATCTTCTCGGAGTCGGTGAACGCCCATCCCGAGGCCCCGGCCCTCGATAGCGGCCTCACCCAGCTCTCCTACCGCGAATTGGCCGAAGCTGCTGCGGAACTGGCCGATCGGCTCACCGCCCACGGCGTGCGCCGCGGGGACCGGGTGGGGGTGCGGGTGAGCTCCGGAACCACGGAGCTGTACGTCGCCATCCTGGGCACCCTGATAGCCGGCGCCGCCTACGTGCCAGTCGACGCGGATGACCCGCCCGAGCGGGCGCGCACCGTCTTCACCGAGGCAGCCGTGATCGCCATCGTGGGCAACGGTCTCGAGATCACGGCCACCGCTCCCGCGGTGGAGTTCGCCACGCCCGACGGCGACCCTCCCCCTGGCACCCACAGTGCACCTTCGGTGGTGATCGCCGGCGCAGACGCGTCCGCCCTCGAGCGCACCCCACGCCCCGCCGATGACGCGTGGATCATCTTCACCTCGGGTTCGACCGGAACGCCCAAAGGCGTCGCCGTCTCCCACCGCAGTGCCGCCGCATTCGTCGATGCCGAATCCCGCCTCTTCCTCACCGCCGACCCGATCGGACCGGGAGACCGGGTGATGGCCGGGCTCTCGGTCGGTTTCGATGCCAGCTGTGAGGAGATGTGGCTCGCCTGGGCGCACGCCGCCTGCCTCGTCCCCGCACCACGCTCGCTGGTGCGCTCCGGCGTGGACGTCGGGCCATGGCTGACGGCCAACGACATCACCATCGTCTCCACAGTGCCCACCCTGGTGGCGCTGTGGCCACCATCGTCGCTGGAACGTGTCCGGCTGGTGATCCTCGGCGGCGAGGCGGCACCGGCCGAGCTCGCCGCCCGGCTGCAGGGGCCCGGTCGCGAGGTGTGGAACACCTACGGCCCCACCGAGGCCACCGTGGTGGCATGCGCAGCACCCCTGGACGGGTCCGATCCGGTCCGGATCGGACTGCCGCTGGACGGGTGGGACCTCGCCGTCGTCGATCACGACGGCGTCCCGGTGGCCGAAGGTGAGACCGGCGAGTTGATCATCGGCGGAGTGGGACTGGCCCGCTACCTCGATCCGGACAAGGACGCCGAGAAGTACGCACCGGTGCCCACCCTGGGCTGGGCGCGCGGATACCGCTCAGGCGACCTGGTCAGGAACGACCCGGCCGGCCTGGTCTTCGCCGGGCGGGCCGACGATCAGATCAAGCTCGGGGGTCGGCGGATCGAGCTCGGCGAGATCGACGGGCAGCTGCTGCGACTGGCCGGGGTGGCCGGCGCCGCCGCCGCCGTGCGCACGACCTCCGCCGGCAACCAGGTGCTGGTCGGCTACCTCACCGTCGAGGAGACCTTCGATCACAGCGCCGCCCTCGCGCTGCTGCGCGAGCGCATGCCGGCGGCACTGGTACCCCGCCTCGCCGTGGTCGACACCCTCCCCACCCGCACGTCCGGCAAGGTGGACCGGGACGCGCTGCCGTGGCCGCTGCCTAGCGCACCGAGCACGACCGCACAGTGGTCACCCACCCAGGAATGGCTGGTGGGCATCTGGCGCGACGTACTCGCCGCGGAACCGGCCGATGCCGGAGCGGACTTCTTCGACCTCGGCGGAGGTTCGCTCACCGCGGCACAGACCGTGGGGCGGATCCGGGCACGCCATCCCGAGGTCGCCGTCGGGGATATCTACGCCTACCCAACCCTCGGCGCGCTGTCGGCCTATCTGGACAGTCTCGTCCAGTCCAGCACGACCACCACACGCACGAACCGAGCCGTCTCCCCCATCCGCACCAGGACGAAGGTGGGGCAGATCCTCGCGTTCTACCCGCTGCGCGCACTGGCGACACTGCGATGGATCGCCTGGCTCCTGCTCGCCGGCGTGCTGCTGCATCCGGTACTCAGCTGGTGGCCGGCGCCCCCGATCTGGCTGGTGGCCCTCACCACTGCACTGTTCCTCCTCCCGCAGGGCCGGATGCTCGTCGCAGCCGGACTGATCCGCGCGGTGCTGCGCGGCATCCAGCCGGGCACCTACCCCCGCGGCGGGAAGGTTCATCTGCGGTACTGGCTGGCCGGCCGGATCCAAGACGAACTGGCCGCGACGGGGCTCGCCGGCGCCGCATCGATCACCTGGTACGCACGCCTGCTCGGCGCCAAGATCGGCGCGAACGTGGATCTGCACTCCCTGCCACCGGTCACCGGCTTCCTCCGGATCGGCAAGCGTGCCTGCGTGGAACCCGAGGTGGATCTGACCGGTGCCTGGATCGACGGTGATCGGGTGCATCTGGGCCGGATCTCGATCGCCGCCCGGGCGCGGATCGGTGCCCGGAGCACGCTCGGCCCAGGGGCCACGGTGGGCCGGGGCGCCGAAGTGGCCGCGGGATCGTTCGTCGCCGGCAGGGTGCGGGCCGAACGGTTGGTCTCCGGATCTCCCGCTGAGGTCACCGGCTCCGCCCGCGGCCCCTGGTCCAAGCGAGCCCCCGCCGGTGGCCGCGCCTGGGTGACGGGCTACGCCGTCATCGGCACGTTCCTGGCCGCCCTGCCCTGGTGCGCCGCGGCGGTCGGTGCGCTGGTGCTGTGGCCGGCGCTGCGCACTGCGACGGACCTGAGCCACGCGTGGGCGACGGTATGGCCGTGGCTGCCGCTGGCCGCGCTGGTCGGATATGCGACCTTGATGATCCTGGTCATCGCCGTCGTGCGGATCCTCGCCCCGGCTATCCGCAGCGGCCCGGTGCCCGTACGCTCCGGGCGGGGGCTGGCCGTGTGGGCCACCGTACGGCTCATGGACGAAGCCCGCGATTGGCTCTTTCCCCTGTATGCCGGGGCACTCACGCCGTGGTGGCTGCGAGCCCTCGGCGCCCGCGTGGGCCGCGGCGTCGAGGCATCCACGGTGGTGCTGATCCCGAAGCTGACACAGATCGGCGACCAGTCCTTCCTCGCGGACGACACGCTCGTCGGCGGCTACGAGCTCACCGGTGGGTGGCTGCGAGCCGAACGCGTGAAGATCGGCAAACGCGCCTTCCTCGGCAACTCCGGGATGGCCGCACCGGGACGGAAGATCCCGAAGGCCTCACTCGTGGCCGTCCTCTCCGCAGCACCCAAGCGCGGCACCGCCCGAGCGGGGACGTCATGGATCGGCAGTCCGCCCACCCAGCTGCGCCGCGAGGGCGGGCCGGCCGACGAGACGCGCACTTACGAACCGAGCACCCGCCTGCGGGTGCTGCGTGGAGTCGTCGAGACCTGCCGGGTGATCCCCCTGTTCGGCTCCGTGTGCCTCATGCTCGTCGTAGGCACCACGCTGCTGGCACTCCTCGGAGGTTCGGCCGATAACCCCTGGTCCTGGACGGGCCTCATCGCCGCGGTGCTGCTCGGCCCGCTGGTCCTGCTGCTCGCCGGCCTGATCGCCGCGGGGGTCACGGTGGCGGCGAAGTGGCTCCTGGTGGGTGCGCACCGCGTCAGCGAGCACCCGCTGTGGAGCGGGGCGGTGTGGCGCGGCGAGCTGGCCGACACCTTCACCGAAGTTCTCGCCGCACGATGGTTCTGCTCCCTGGCACAGGGCACCGTCGCCCTGAACGTGTGGTTCCGCGCCATGGGGGCGAAGATCGGCGACGGCGTCTGGTGCGATACGTACTGGCTTCCCGAACCGGATCTGGTCGAGTTGGGCGCAGGATCGTGCATCAACGCCGGATGCGTGGTGCAGACCCATCTGTTCCACGACCGGGTGCTCGCCATGGACCGCGTGGTCATCGGTGCCGGAGCCACTCTCGGACCGAACAGTGTGATCCTGCCTGCTGCGCATCTCGACCGTGATGCGACAGTGGGACCCGCATCGCTGGTGATGCGCGGTGAATCCGTACCGAGCCGCACCCGGTGGCTCGGCAACCCGATCGGCCCCTGGGAGGAGGGAGCGTGACCCGACCGCACACCCCGGTGATGCCCGAGACGACCGATACCTACATGCCTGGACACGGCGACCCGAGCTACGCCGTCGACCACTACCAGCTGGACCTGACCTACCAACCCCGCAGCAACCTGCTCGGCGGCGTGGCCGTGGTACGGCTGCACACCCTCACCGAGACCTCCGCACTGCGCTTCGACCTGCACGAGCTGCGCGTGGCGAAGGTGTCCGTGACGGGTGCCACGCTCGGCAAGTACACCCGCAAGGCGAAGCGGCTCACCGTCGCCCTGAAGCAGCCCGCGCCCGCCAGATCGGAGCTCACGATCCGCATCGAGTACGGCGGCAACCCCAGGCCGGTGCGCTCGACCACCCTGGGCGAGGCAGGCTGGGAGGAGCTCACCGACGGGGTGATCGTGGCCTCGCAACCGCACGGGTCGCCGTCGTGGTTCCCGTGCAACGACCAGGCGCGGGACAAGGCCCGCTACGACGTACACCTCACCGTGCCCGCCGACTACACCGCGGCCTTCAGCGGCCAGACATGCGCGGTGGAACGCCGTGGCTCACGGCGGACATGGACGTTCCAGCAGCGCCACCCGATGGCGCCGTACCTGGCGTCGGTGCAGATCGGGAAGTACCGGGAGCAGTCGCTGGACGGGCCCGGCGTACCGATGCGGATCCTCCGGCCGGAGGGACTGCCCGCGGACGCGTTCGCGGCATCCTTCGGTCGGCAACGCGAGATGCTGACGTGCTTCGAGGACGCGTTCGGGCCCTACCCGTTCGACTCCTACACCTGCGTGATCACCGACGATGCGTTGGAGATCCCGCTCGAGTCGCAAGCCCTGTCGACCTTCGGACGCAACCACTGCTCGGCCGACTGGGGCGCCGTACGGCTGATCGCGCACGAGCTCTCCCACCAGTGGTTCGGCAATGCCGTGACGGCGAGCTCATGGCAGGACATCTGGCTGCACGAAGGATTCGCCTGCTTCAGCGAGTGGGTGTGGTCGGAGTACTCCGGTGGGCCGAGGATTGCCGAGCATGCGGCCCACCAGCACGAGCGGCTGAGCACCCTGCCCCAGGACCTGCGGCTCAGCGATCCGGGTGCGGCGGACATGTTCGATGATCGCGTCTACAAGCGCGGGGCGCTGACGCTGGCGGCCCTGCGGGATCTGATCGGCGCCCAGGACTTCGGGCGGCTGCTGCAGCGATGGGTCGCGCAGCACCGCGGAGGCGTGGTCTGCACCGAGGATTTCGTCGCGTTGGCCGAGGAGATCGGCGGAGAGCCGCTGCACGGATTCTTCGACGCCTGGCTCCACCAGGCCGCACTGCCTGCGTGGCGCTGACCCGCCTCGCTCACCCGCCCCCCCCTCAGCCGGGGCGTGCCTCGCTCACGCACACCCGCGCGAGGAGGCCCGCGGGTGCGGGCAGGTCCTGCACCGAGAAGTCGGCCACCCGGATCGAAGGCATCGGCACGCTCAGCCCCACACCGAGCATCTTCAGGATCGCCTCCTTCGCCACCCAGACCTGCAGGACGTCCTGACCTGACTCCTCCCGGTGCAGGACGAGCGCACGGTCGATGGGGCCCGCTTCGGCACGTTCGATATCGACCCCGATCCGGGCAACGGGCGGGAGACCAGCGGCGGTCACCAGGTATCCCCCGGCACGCGCGGCGGAGACGGCGATGGTGCGCTCGCCGGCGCGCGCCCAGGGGCGGCCGTGGTCCGAGCCGCCACAACGCGGGCAGAGGTGGCCGATCCGCAGATCCGCTCCCGGCATGGGCGTCAGGTCATCGGCAAGGTGGCGGCGCAGGGCCTCATCGGTGCCGAGGTCGGCGCGGTGCCAGTGCACGCTGACAGGGATGCCGGTCGGCACGGGGGCGGCCATCGCCGTCATTCTCGCAGAGGCACCACCCACGGATGAGTGAAACGATACACTCACCGGATCGGTGCAGATCCGATACAGACGAGGAGCAGCATGCCCAGGCGAAACGGTGGCCCGAGGCGCCCGAGCGTCACCGATGTGGCGAAGGAGGCAGGCGTCTCGGTCGGTACGGTGTCCAACGTCCTCAACCGGCCCGACTCCGTCTCTCCCGCTACCCGGGCCAAGGTGGAGCAGGCCATCGCCGAACTGCGGTTCGTGCGCAACGCGTCGGCACGCCAGCTGCGTAGCGGTGAGATCAGCACGGTCGGCGCCGTCGTGCTCGACATCGCCAACCCGTTCTTCACCGAGATGGCCCGCGGGATCGAGGACCGCCTTGCCCAGGACGACCACACGCTGATGCTGTGCAGCTCCGACGAGAACCCCGACCGCGAGGCCCGGTTCCTGCGGCTGTTCGAGGAGCACGGGGTCCGTGGTGTGATCGCCACCCCCTCGCACGGGAGCCTGGATGGTCTGCTCGCGCTGCGCGAGCGCGGCATCGAGGTGGTGCTGCTCGATCACACCTCCCCCGTTCCGGAGGTCGGCTCGGTGGCAGTGGACGACGTCGGCGGTGCGGCATTGGCGATCGAGCACCTGCTCGGCCTCGGCCATACCCGGTTCGTCTTCGTGAACGGCCCACTGACGCTGCGCCAGTGCGTGGACCGTCGAGACGGCGTGGTCACCACCCTGGCCGAGCACGGCCTGGACCCCGCTGAGGTGCTCACCGAGGTGAGCCTGGACTCGTTGAACGCGGATGCGGCGGACGCTGCCGTTCGCCGTCTGCTCGCCGAGAGCGGGCCCCGCCCGACCGCCATGTTCTGCGCGAACGACTTCACCGCGTTGGGCGCCTTGCGCGCGCTGCGCGACAACGACGTCTCGATCCCGGAGGACATGGCCGTGGTGGGCTACGACGACGTCGTGTTCGCCTCGATGCTGACCACCCCGCTGACCTCGGTGCGCCAGCCGATGCACACTCTCGGCTGGACAGCCGCAGACATGCTGCTCACCGAGTCGGGAACGGACGCCGCCCGCCAGGTGGAGTTCGCCCCGGAGCTCGTGGTGCGCGGTTCGAGCACCGCCGACATCCGGGATGCGGTCACCGCATAGACCTCAGGGCCGCCTGCCGAATGCATCGAGCAGGCGAGCCTGCGCCGGCGATTCGGGCAGAAGCGCTCCGCTCGGCCCGTCGCCGTAGACACCGAGTGCCACCATCTCGGGCAGGTGCGGCTCCACCAGTCGCAGGAGATGGTCCACGAGGTCCGGATCGAGGGTGTCGTCGAGACCGGCACCGCGGCGCAGGTCCCACGCGTGCACGATGAGATCGACGAGACGGAACCGTAGATAGTCGGCCGCCGTCGCCATCCCGGCCGGCCCGGGGACAGGCTGCTCCGGGGCGGCGACGGCGAACGCGTCGGCCTGCTCCTGCGCCGAAGCGACGAACGCCGCGAACGGGTCGTCGCCGAGCAGGTCACCAGCGATCTGCTCCAGAGCCTGCGCACGCGAGCTGCCCGTGAGCAGGAGCGCCGTGAGGCGGTTCCCTGCCACCACGTGCCCGACCAGGTCTCTGACGCTCATCTCCGACGGCGTCGGGCACCCCCATGCCTGGGGTGGCAGCTCCCGGAGCGCACGCTCGAACTCCGCGGTCGCGTCGGTGATCAGTTCCGCTCCACGCACGTCATCTCGTCCAGATCTGGAGGCTGCCCGCGACGATCACCGGCTTCATGCCACCGGCGGCCCGGCCAGGCGGTCCAGCAGTACGGGGGCGACCTGGAGGTCGGTCTCCAGCACCATCTGGCACCGTGCACCGGGCACGTCCACCGGGCCGCGGCGCTGGCCACGCATGTCTGCGATGGTCTGGCCGCGCCCCGGCCCGTCACTGTCGTCGATCACCACCGGAACGTGCGGCGCCCGGGTCGCGGTCACCGTTCCCACCAGCAGGGTCGCCGCGAGCGGGTCGTGCAGCGCACACGCGCGATAGCCGTAGATGTCGAGGTAGAAGTCCAGGTACGACTCGAGCGCCTCACCCACGGCACGCGCGACCGGATCGGGCGACTCGAGCAGACGCTTGCGGCCCTGCTCGTCGAGGACGTGCTCCATGGTCACGTCCAAGGGCACCAGGGTGATGTCCCAATCGGCCCGCAGCACCGCCGCCGCCGCTTCGGGATCGTTGGCGATGTTCGCCTCCGCCACCGGTGTGGTGTTCCCCGGCGCCAGGGCCGCCCCACCCATCACGACGACGTCCCGCACCAGGTCTGGCAGGCTCGGCTCCCGCTCGAGCGCCACGGCGAGGTTGGTCAGCGGGCCGAGCGCGAGGATGCGCAACTCACCCGGGTGCGCCTTGGCAAGGTCGATCAGCATGTCCGCGGCGTGCCGCGGGTCTGGCCGGGCCACCGCCGGCTCGAGCGTGACTCCGCCGATGCCGTTGCCGCCATGCACCTGTGGCGCGCCGCCGCGGTAAGTAGCGGCCAGCGGATCGACGGCACCCACGGCGACGGCGATGTCCTCCCGGCCGGCGAGGGCGAGCAGGGCGAGGGTGTTCTCCGCCGCAGCGGTGGCCGAGGTGTTGCCGCTCACCGTGCCGATACCGGCGAGGTGCACCTCCGGAGAGGCGAGCAGATAGGCGAGCGCCAAGGCGTCGTCGATTCCGGTGTCGCAGTCCAGGTAGATCGGCGTGGCGTCGCTCATTCTGGGTCAAATCTCCATTCGCAGTGCCTGGGCTCGGCGGACATCCTCCAGCATGCCACCCATGGACTCCCCAGCAGATGGCAGGTTCGAGACGCGCCCGTACGATGAGCCGAATCATACGGAAGGAGCCCTATGGCTCGGATCGTCGACGTCGCCAGCCATGCCGGCGTCTCCACGGCCACGGTCTCGCGGGTACTCAACGGCAAGGACGTGAACCCGGAGCTGGCCGCGCGCGTGCGCACCTCGGTCGAACTGCTCGGGTACGTCCCGGACCGGACGGCTCGCTCGCTGCGGCGCCGCGCGAGCGACGTGGTCGCCCTCGTGCTGCCGGATGTGGAGAACCCGTTCTTCACCGCCGTGGCGCGCGGCGTGGAGGACGTCGCCCAGGAGGCCGGCTACTCGGTGGTGCTGTGCAACACCGACGACGATCCGGCCAAGGAGTCCCGGTACCTCTCCGTGGCCGAGCACGAGAACATGGCCGGAGTGCTGATCGCGCCCGCCACGCACACCCCCACGCTGGAGGCGCTGCGCACCCGGGGGCGCGGTGTGGTGGTGCTGGACCGGCACATCGATGACGATGTGGACCAGGTCGCGTTCGACAACGAGGCGCTCGGCCGTCGGGCCACGAGCATGCTGATCGACCAGGGATTCCGGCGGATCGCCTGCGTGACGGGACCTCGCAGCACGAGCACCGCCGTCGAGCGGGCCGACGGGTGGCGGCATGCGCTCGCCGAGGCCGGCCTTCCTGCCGAGGAGGACCAGCTGGTGCACGCGAACTTCCGCGTGGACGGCGGCTACGACGCCCTGGGCGACCTGCTCGACCGGGTCGAGTGCGATGCGGTCGTGGCGACGAACAATCTGGTGGGCGTCGGAGTGCTGCGCGCCCTGGCCGACCGGCACGGTGTGCCGGTGCCCGCTCCCGACGGCGTCCCTCGCCCAGGCGGGTCAGCTGCCCCGATCACGGGGCCGGCACTCGGCGTCGGGATCATCGGCGATCTGCCGTTCGCCACGTCCCGCACCACGGACATCCACCTGCTGCCGCTGAACCCGCGCGACCTCGGCACGGCAGCCGCTCATCTGTTGCTGGAGCGGTTCGCCGATCCACAACGACCGGCTCGGGCCGTCGTCCAGGACGTCCCGGCTCCCGATGCCCCCTTGTCTCGGTAATCGATTACGGGCACGATGGGGTCATGACGACCCCCACCTATACCCTCCCCACCCTCGCCGAACCGCCCGCAGCGCCGGAGAAGACCGCCTACCTGGTGGCCTCCGGCGACCTGCGTGAGTCCGCGAACAGCGCCGGCTGGCCCACCCAGGTCGAGCTCGAGCGCATCATCACCGACGCCTTCGCCGCCCACGGCTGGCAGGTCATCCGCGCCAATGACGTGGACCCGGCCACCGGGCACGGATTCATCTCCAGCCAGCGGATGGGACTGGAGGTGTTCACGCGGATTCCACCGGACGCCCCGCTGATCGTGGCCGAGGCGGTGTGGCAGTACAGCCACCACATCCTCGCCGGCCTGCGCACCCACCGCGGCCCGATCCTCACCGCCGCGAACTTTGCCGGTGACTGGCCGGGCCTGGTCGGCCTGCTCGGCATCAACGCCGGGATGACGAAGATGGGCAAGCCGTACTCCACGGTGTGGACCGTGGACGGTACCGACCAGTGGTTCCACGACGCGATCGCTACCTGGGTCCAGACCGGCACGATCACCCACGACGCCTCGCACGTACACCCGCTTCCCGCGCTGCCGGACAGCGCCGAGACCGAGCTGGGCAGGGCGCTGGCCGCACAACTGCAGCGCGAGAAGGCCATCATCGGTGTCTTCGACGAGGGCTGCATGGGCATGTACAACGCCATCTTCGACGACGAGTTGCTGAACGGGCTCGGCATCTACAAGGAGCGGCTCTCCCAGTCGGCGCTGTGGGCCGAGATGCAGCGGGTGCCCGATAGTGAGGCGGACGAGGTACAGGCCTGGCTCGAGGAGGCCGGGATGACCTTCCGCACCGGCACCGACGACGCCACCGAGCTCACCATGGACCAGCTGCGCTGGCAGCACAAGATGTACATCGCGGCACTGCGGATCGCCGACGACTTCGGGCTGGACGCCGTGGGCATCCAGTACCAGCAAGGGCTGAAGGACCTCTCCCCCGCCTCCGACCTGCCCGAGGGGTTGCTGAACAACGTCTCCCGCCCGCCGGTACGCTCCCGCGACGGCGAGCACGTGCTCTGGGAGGACAAGGCGCTGCCCCACTTCAACGAGGCGGACGAGGGCGTGGCCGTGGACGCGCTGGTGACGAACCGGATCTGGACCGCGATGGGCCTGGACCCGGCCACCACGCTGCACGACGTGCGCTGGGGCGAGGAGTACGACGGTCAGTTCGTCTGGGTCTTCGAGATCTCCGGCTCGGTGCCGCCGTCACACTTCGAGAACGGCTACGCCGACGCCGAGGGCTGGCGGCAGGGCCCGGTGTTCTTCCCCGCCGGCGGCTCCACGATCAACGGGATCTCCAAGCCGGGCGAGATCGTCTGGTCGCGGGTCTACATCGCCGAGGGCAAGCTCCAGGTGGACATGGGCCGCGCCTCGGTGGTCGCGCTGCCCGAGGAGGAGACCCGGCGCCGCAAGGAGGCCACCAACCCGGAGTGGCCGATCATGCACGCGGTGCTGCACGGGGTCAGCCGAGACCAGTTCATGGCGCGGCACAAGGCCAACCACCTGAACGTCGTCTACGCACCCGACGCCGAGACCGCCGACCGCGCACTCACGGCGAAGGCCGCGCTCTTCGACGCCCTGGGCGTGCCGGTGCACCTGTGCGGGGACACCTCACTCACCCGCTGACGGCGGCGCTCACCCGGGCACGCACCCCGGGTGAGCGCACGCCTCGCATGGCGACCGGCCGCCGTCGTGCGCTGGAATCCGGCGGAGCGTCAGCGGGTGCGGGCGGGAACCCCGTGCTCGATCGGCAGCAGCCGGCGCAGCTGGGTCACGTGCGCAGGCTCGAGCTCGGCCACCGAGGAGACGCCGAGCAGCTTCATCGTGCGCTCGACCTCGGAGCCGAGGATCTCGATCATTCGGTCCACACCCTCGCGGCCCCCGGCCATCAGGCCGTAGAGGTAGGCGCGGCCCACGAGCGTGAAGTCGGCACCGAGGGCGAGCGAAGCGACGATGTCGGCGCCGCTCATGATGCCGGTGTCGAGGATGATCTCGAGCTGGTCGCCGAGCTCGGTGGCCACCTCGGGCAGCAGGTGGAACGGGATCGGGGCGCGGTCGAGCTGGCGGCCGCCGTGGTTGGAGAGCACGATGCCGTCGACGCCGAGCTCGGCCACCCGGCGGGCGTCCTCGAGGGTCTGGATGCCCTTGACCACGACCTTGCCGGGCCACTGCTCGGAGACCCAGCGCAGGTCCTCGAAGTCCACGGTCGGGTCGAACATGCTGTCCAGCAGCTCGGCCACGGTGCCGGACCACCGGTCCAGGGAGGCGAACGCGAGCGGTTCGGTGGTGAGGAAGTCGATCCACCAGGCCGGGCGCGGGATCGCGTTCAGCACCGTCTTGACGCTGAGTGAAGGCGGGATCGTCATCCCGTTGCGCTTGTCCCGCAGGCGGGCACCCGCCACGGGGACGTCCACGGTGACCAGGAGGGTGTCGTAACCGGCCTCGGCGGCGCGGTTCACCAGGGCCATCGAGCGGTCCCGGTCCTTCCACATGTACAGCTGGAACCAGTTCCTCCCCGTCGGGTTGGCTGCGGCGACGTCCTCGATCGAGGCGGTCCCCATCGTGGAGAGCGAGAACGGGATGCCGGCGGACCGGGCGGCCGTGGCGCCGGCGATCTCACCCTCGGTCTGCATCATCCGGGTGAACCCGGTGGGTGCGATGCCGAACGGGAGCGCCGAGGAACCGCCCAGGACGTCCACGCTGGTGTCCACGTCGGCCACGTTGCGCAGGATCGCCGGGTGGAACTCGACGTCCTCGAAGGCCTGGCGGGCCCGGGCGAGGGACAACTCCTTCTCGGCAGCACCTTCGGTGTAGTCGAAGGCTGCTTTCGGAGTGCGACGCTGGGCGATGGTGCGCAGGTCGTCGATGGTCAGGGCGGCGTCGAGCCGGCGCTTGCGACCATCGAGCTCCGGACGCTTGAACTGCAGCAGGGGCGCGAGATCGCGCACCTTGGGCACTCGACGCTGGACCATGCGTGACTTCTCCTCGTGTTCCGGACCTGGCGACGACGGGGGCGCGGGTCAGGGGCGAAAATGGAACGATTCAGGCGAGTGTTACGACGCCGTCTGGGCGTGTCAAACCAGGGGCGGTCCCCGACGGCGTCCCTCGCTGTGGCATTCCCCCACCCTAGCGCCGGGTGTGAACACGCATGGCCGGTGTTCGCCAGGCGATAATCGCAGGGTGCCAGCCGAGGACTCCGCCCTATTCCCTGTACCCGAGGGCGCTCGACGCTCCCCGCGCAAGGTCGTCCTGCTGACCGGCCCGTCCGGTTCCGGCAAGAGCTCGTTGAGCCGGCGGCTGGGACTGCCGGTGGTGGCGCTGGACGACTTCTACCAGGACATCGACGCGCCCGGACTGCCGCAGCGGTTCGGCAGCGTGGACTGGGACTCCCCCGGCTCGTGGAACGCTGCTGCGGCGGCCGAGGCGCTGGTCACGCTGTGCCGGGACGGTGAGGTCGCAGTGCCGATCTATGACATCCCGACCTCCCGGCGCACCGGGACATCCACGGTGGTGGCCGGCGACTCACCGATCATGCTGGCCGAAGGGATCTTTGCCGGGGAACTGGTGCCTGCCTTGCGAGCAGAGGGAGTACTCGCCGACGCGGTGTGCCTCGTCCGGCCCCGGTTGCAGACCTTCTGGTTCCGGCTGCTGCGGGACCTAGCGGAGTCTCGGAAGCGACCCAGCACCTTGGTCCGGCGAGGCCTGGCGCACTACCGTGCCGAACCAGCGAAGATCCGCGCCTGGGTGGCCCAGGGGTGTCGGGCCGCAACGCCCGCCCAGGCAGAGGCCGAACTGCGCGTTCTGCTCGCCCCCTGAGAATCACGTCAGGCCGGCGAGCCAGTGAAGATCTGCTCCAGGCGCTGGGCTGCTGCGTGGACGCGGGGAGCCGCCGCATGGGCAGCTGACTCGGTGAATCGGCCGGACGGACCTGAGACCGAGACAGCCATGAGGGCGTTCCCGGTGAACGGCACCGCGAGACAGCGCACCCCCACCTCCATCTCCTCGTCGTCGATCGCGTAGCCGCGTTGACGGATCGCAGCGAGCTCACCGCGCATCTGTTCCCGATCCACGATCGTCTTCGATGTCGCCGGGTTCATGTGCTGCTCGTCGAGGAGGGCGAGGGCGTCGCCCTCGTCCAGCGTGGCGAGCATCGCCTTGCCGACACCGGTCGAGTGGAGCGGCACGCGCCGCCCGACCTCGGTGAACATCCGCATCGCATGAGGTCCGGCCACCTGCGCGACGTATTCGGCCCGGTCCCCGCTGAGGGTGGCGAGGTTGGCGGATTCCTCGAGGTCCCGCGCGAGTGAATTGAGCACGGGCCGGGCACGCACACCGAAGAGCTCGTTGGCCGCCCGGCCGAGCGGGACCAGGCGCGCCCCGAGCCCGTAGCGGCGGTCCGCCAACTGCTGGACGAGACCGAGTGAGACCAGCGTCCGGGCCAGGCGGTGCACCGAGCCGACCGGCAGCTCGAGGCTGGTTCCGAGCTCGCTGACACCCAGCGGGCCCTCCGCCCGTAGCAGTTCGAGCATCTCTCCAGCGCGCACGACCGCGCGGATCTCGCCGCTCATCACCCTCCCTCTCGTTGACCCTCGGGTACGAGGGTTGCTACCGTCGACAACAGCGAAAACTGTATTCCGCAGTATGGAAAACTGCAAGGATGAGGCAACGATGTCTGACATGCTCGCTGAGCTGATGAGTGCACTTCCTGGCGCCGTCCTGACGGGCGCGGACGGGACCGAGCCCTATCGGCGTGACCGCGCCCTCGATCCTGATGCCGGGGTGCCGCTCGCCGTCGTCCTGCCACGATCGACCGCCGAGGTTCAGACCGCCGTGCGCTGGGCCGCCCGGCACCACGTCCCGATCGTGCCTCGCGGCGCCGGCACCGGCTTGTCCGGGGGAGCAACCGCTGTGCACGGCGGACTCGTCCTTTCCACCGAACGCATGAGAGACGTCACGATCGACACGGCGACGCGGATGGCGATCGTGCAGCCGGGGTTGCTGAACGCCGAACTGAAGGCAGCCGCTGCCGACGCCGGCCTCTGGTACCCGCCGGACCCTGCGTCGTTCGAGATCTGCTCGATCGGCGGCAATATCGCCACCAACGCGGGCGGGCTGTGCTGTGTGAAGTACGGCGTGACCGCCGACTACGTCCTCAGCCTGGAGGTCGTCCTGGCCGATGGTCGCGCCGTACGCCTGGGCCGCCCGCTCATCAAGGACGTCGCCGGACTCTCGCTCACGAGCTTGTTCGTCGGGAGTGAGGGAACCCTGGGGATCGTCACCGAGATCACGCTCCGGCTGCTCCCGACACCGCCACCGACCCGGTGGGTCGTGGCGTGGTTCGACTCGAGCGACGACGCCGCGCGCGCGATCGCCGAGATCGCCTGCACGGTCCGGCCGAGCGTGCTCGAGTACATGGACCGCATCGCGATCAACGCGGTCGAGGACCGGCTGCACCTCGGCCTGGACCGTGGCGCGGCCGCGCTAGTCCTCGCCGGGTGCGACGACGTGGATCCACAGCGCGACCTGAACGCGATGCAGGCGGTCCTCGAACGTCACGACCCCTCCTCCGTGCATCAGCCTCCCCAGGCCGACGGGGATGCGATCGCCTACGCCAGGCGCTTGGCCATCCCCGCCGTCGAGGACAAGGGCCGGCTGCTGCTCGCCGATGTCGGTGTGTCGATCCCCCGGCTCGCCGAGCTGATCGGCGGCGTCGAGGAGATCGCGGCACGCAACGACGTGACGATCGCCTTCATCGCTCACGCCGGCGACGGCAACACCCACCCACTCGTCGTCTTCGACCCTGCGGACGTGGACGAGGCAGCGCGAGCCGAGCACGCGTACGGCGAGCTGATGACCCTCGCGATCGGGCTCGGCGGCACGATCACCGGCGAGCACGGCGTGGGCAAACTCAAACGGCCCTGGCTCGCCGATCAGGTCGGGCACGACGCGCTCGACCTGGGCCAACGCATCAAGACCGCGCTCGACCCTGACGGCATCCTGAACCCCGGCACCATCTTTGAGGACGATCACTCATGACATCCGCTCCCAGCACCAACTACGTCACCATTGGCGGCCTGTCCGTGGCCAGCGAACTGCGGGACTTCGTCGAGAATGAGGCACTGCCTGCTCACATCACCCCGGCGGACTTCTGGTCCGGAGTGGAACGGATCGTCGCCGACCTGGCGCCGGTGAACCGCGAGCTGCTCGCGGAGCGGGACCGCCTGCAGGGCGAGCTGGACACGTGGTACCACACCCACCGTGACCAGCCGTGGGACGCGGACGCCTATCGAGCCCACCTGGAACGGATCGGCTACCTGCTGTCCGAGCCGGACGACGTCACCGTCACCACCGCCGGCGTCGATGCCGAGATTGCCGAGCTCGCCGGACCGCAGCTGGTGGTGCCGGTCACGAACGCCCGCTACGCCCTCAACGCGACCAACGCACGCTGGGGCTCCCTCTACGACGCCTTCTACGGCACCGATGCCCTGCCTGGGAAGGCTCGCCCCGGCGGCTATGACGCCGAACGTGGGGCGCAGGTGATCGCCGCGGTGCGATCGCTCCTGGACGAGCACTTCCCGCTCGCCCAGGGCAGCCACGCAGAGGCGACGTCGTACGCCGTCGTGGATCATTCGCTCCAGGTGAGCCTGCCCTCCGGGAACACCGGACTGGCCGACCCCACCGCATTCCGTGGCTGGCGCGGCGAGGCCGCGCGCCCGGAGGCGGTGCTGCTGCGCAAGCACGGTCTGCACAGTGAGCTGCAGTTCGACGCGTCCTCACCGATCGCCGCCGGAGACAGCGCCGGGATGAGCGATGTGCTGCAGGAGTCGGCGTTGACGACGATCGTCGACTTCGAGGACTCCGTGGCAGTCGTCGATGCCGCGGACAAGGTCCTCGCCTACCGAAACTGGCTCGGCCTGAATCGCGGCGATCTGGAGGACACCTTCGACAAGGGTGGCCGTGCGATCACCCGTCGCCTCGCCGATGATCGTGAGTACACAGCTCCCGACGGCGCAGTGTTGCGTCTGGCTGGACGTGCACTGCTCTTCGTGCGCAACGTCGGCCACCTGATGACCACCGACGCCATCCTGGACGCCGCCGGGAATGAGATCGGCGAAGGCATCCTCGACGCGGTGCTGACCAGCCTGTGCGCCCTGCCCGGGATCGATCCGGCCAACGCCCGCCGCAACGGCACCACCGGCTCGGTCTACATCGTCAAGCCGAAGATGCACGGGCCGGCCGAGGTGGCGCTGACCGTGCGGCTCTTCGAAGCAGTCGAGCAGCTGCTCGGATTGGCTCCGGAGACACTGAAGCTCGGGCTCATGGACGAGGAACGACGCACCTCCGCCAACCTCAAGGCGTGCATCGCCCAGGCATCCACCCGGCTGGTGTTCATCAACACCGGCTTCCTGGACCGTTCCGGCGACGAGATCCACACCTCGATGGAGGCCGGCCCGATCGTCCGCAAGGCCGATCTGAAGGCCCGCCCGTGGATCGGCGCCTACGAGGACCAGAACGTCGACATCGGCCTCGAGACGGGACTGCCCGGCCATGCCCAGATCGGCAAGGGCATGTGGGCGATGCCCGACCTGATGGCCGACATGCTCGAGCAGAAGATCGGCCATCCGCGCGCGGGAGCCACGACGGCGTGGGTCCCCTCCCCCACCGCGGCCACCCTGCATGCCCTGCACTATCTCCAGGTGGACGTGCATGCCCGGCAGGACGAGCTCGCGGGAACACGACGCGGCAGCCTCGCTGACCTCCTCACCATCCCGCTCGGCAGCCCCGACGAGTGGGACGCCGCGGCCCGGAAGGAGGAGGTCGACAACAACGTCCAGTCCCTGCTGGGCTACGTGGTGCGCTGGGTCGATGCCGGGATCGGGTGCTCCAAGGTGCCCGACATCCACGACGTCGGCCTGATGGAGGATCGCGCCACGCTGCGGATCTCCAGCCAGCTCCTGGCCAACTGGTTGCGCCACGGAGTCATCACCGTCGACCAGCTCGAGGAGTCCATGCTCCGGATGGCTGCGGTCGTGGACCAGCAGAACGCCGACGACCCCGACTACCGGCCGATGGCCACGGATCCGGACGCCAGCATCGCCTTTCAAGCGGCACGCGATCTCGTGCTCGACGGCACCAACCAACCCAGCGGCTACACCGAACCGATCCTGCACCGCCGTCGCCGCGAGGCGAAGGCGGCCCAGTCAGCAACCCAGCCGTCCTGATCGAGGAGCAGCATGAAGCAGCACATCGACACCATCGCGGTGAGCCACGAGTTCGCCCTGCACATCTGCCAGGTCGCCATCGAGGAGGGGGCGAAGGCGGGGATCCCGGTCGCCGTCACGATCGCCGACCCGACTATGGGAGTGGTCGCCTACGTGAGGGCGGACGGGACGACGCCGCACAGTGCGGAGACGAGCAACCGCAAGGCCCGAACGGCCGCATCGACCCGCCGCCCCACCGGATGGATGACCGGTGAGCTCGCGACCGCACTTCCCCTTGGCACCGGTGGCGACCTCACCAACATTGCCGGCGGCGTCCCCCTGCAGTTCGACGGCCGCCACCTGGGCGGCCTCGGCGTCGCCGGTGGTCCACCGGCCAAGGACGCCGAGATCGCCCGCGACGTGTTGGTCAGGATCGGTGCCGATCTGCCGGAGTAGCGGCGATCCGGGCCGCTCATTGACGAACCAGGTTCAGAACCGTGCCCAGCCGGTCAGACCAGGCTCGGTCGGCAGCGGATAGGTACCGTCAGTGAGATGGACCGACCCGTCCTCGGGCAGCAACCCGCTCTCCATGTAGAGAGTGTTGGGCAAGGCGGCCAACACGTGGATGTGCGCGCCACCGCCGTGGGAGGCATACGGAACTCCCATCCCGGCGGCCAGCAGCCCTACCTCGAGACAATCGGTCAGTCCACCGGCGCGACGCAGATCGGGCTGCACCACTCCGACGCCTCCGGCCGTGATGAGATCGGTGAACGCACGCTGCCCGTAGCGGTTCTCACCGGTAGCGATCGGGACGTCGAGCTTGTCTGCGAGCCGAACATGCGCGGCAGTGTCGTGTGCCGGGAGCGGTTCCTCGAACCAGCGGACACCGAGTTCCTCATAGGCTCGGCCACGACTGAGTGCCTCGGCATAGTCGAACGCCTGGTTGGCATCGACCATCAGGTCCGGCTCGTCCCCGATCGCTGACCGGACAGCCCGCATCCGCGAGATGTCCTCGTGGAGCGTCCCGCCACCGACCTTCATCTTCACACCTCGAAAGCCCTGCTCGATCGCGCGGACCGCTACGTCGGCCAGGGCTGTCTCGTCGAGCTCGAGCCAGCCCACCATCGCGTAGGTGGGGATGGCATCACGGCGCGCACCCAACAGCTGCCAGACCGGAACCTCGAGGCTGCGGCCGAGCAGGTCCCACAGCGCGAGGTCGACGGCGGCCATCCCGAATGTGGACAGCCCAGCTGTGCCCTGATAATCAGTGAGTGCCCGCAACTGCTCTCGAATGCCCCGGATCAGGCGCGGATCGGATCCGACGATGGCCGGGGCCAGTTGGTCTTGCACGATTCGCGCCAGGATCGCGGGTGAGGACGGTTCGCGGCCGAAATAGGTGTCGCTGCGTCCCGCGACCCCTTCGTCGGTCTCGATCGTGGTGACCACATGCCCGTCCCGGTCGAGCAGTTGGATCGCGTCCCGGACCGCGTGGTGTTTCGGCTCGGAGACGACCTCGACACGGACCGCGGTGATTTTCACTGTTCACCCGCCAGCACGGCCTCGACCTCTGCCTTGATGGCCCCGAGTGCGTCAGCGGCACTCTGGCGACCGCTCCAGATCTCGTCAAGCACAGGTCGGTAGATCGTGCGGGCCCGTTCGATGTACGGGTTGTAGTTCTCATTGACCGCGTTCTCCACCGCCTCTGGCACCAGGGCCAGATTCTGGGGAGATGAGTCGGCGTCGTCGGACGCGAAGAAGTCTGCCGCTTCGCGACGCACCGGCACGAACCCGCGCGACTCGGCGAACACCTCGATCGCCGGGTCCTCGGTCGCAGACTTGAGAAACTCCCAAGCGAGGTCCGGGTCGGGGCTGTCGGCCGGGATGGCGAGCACCGTCAGCGTGTTCACGGTCTTCTGCTGCACGCGACCGGGAGGCGCCACGATGTCCCAGCGCATATCGGTGACGTTCTGAACCATCCAGTCCATGGCCGAGGTGAGTGAGAGCATCATGGCGATCTTTCCCGTGGCGAATTGCGTGTTCGCCCAGTTCGGCGTCGAGGAGCCAGCGTCGACAGTGGCGAAGTCCGGGTGCACGCCGTGCACAAGCGCCAGATCGGCACCCCACTGCAAAGCCTCCAACGCCTCGTCCTCCGCCAAGGTGAAGCGAGTGCCATCCATCGAGTAGATGCCGTCGGAGCCGTTGTTCACCGGCCACACTGTTTCGAAGTCGGTCCCGTCGGTGATCAGGCACCCCCAGCGTTCACCGTCAGGCAGTGTCAGAGCTTTGGCCGCCTCCAGGAACTCGTCCCAGGTCCAGCCCTCCATCGTCCAATCTGACGGCGGCAGCGGCACACCGGCTTCCTCGAATGCGTCGACATTGATGTAGAGCACGCCAGGGTTGGTCATGATCGGCCAGGCTGCATGCGTTCCGTCTGCCTGCACGGGGAAGTTGAAGGCGACCGGAAAGAAGTCCTCCGCCACGATCCCGTCCCGCTCCAGATATGGCGTCAGATCCAGCAACGCACCATCGGCGTGGTAGCCGCGCACGTAGTCGTCATTGATACGGATCGCGTGGGGTGCGGCACCCGAGGACAGTACGGTCCGCAGCTTCGCGTCGTAGTCGCTGTAAGGAACCGACTGAACATCGAGCTCGGCATCAGCGCTGCCTGCCCACAGTTCGGCCACTCGATAGAGCGCAGTGTCACTCGTGGTGTCCCAAGACATGAAAGCGAATGCACCACCACCGGAACCGTCTGGTTCTGCTCCACCGCTGTTACAGGAGGCCAGTGTTCCACCCAGCGCCGCCGCGCCAGTCGTCATTCCGAGAGCTTGCAGGAGGTGCCGTCGGCTGAGATTTGCGGTCATCATTGATCCCTTTGTGGTGAGCAGGTTGTGCGGATGGAACGGCCGGCTGCCCGAAGGAACCGACCGTGAGTGAGCTCAGGCGGTGCGTAGGCGTGCCACCACCTCGTCGTCGAGCTCGACACCGAGACCGGGCAGGTCGTGCGGAGTCATCACACCGTCGACCGGAACAAGCGGGTTCTGCCAGATCGGGGTGTCATCGAGGATGGGGTTGTGCTCGATGTTGTACTCCTGCGGGTAGACGCAGGAGGGGGTACTCACCCAGAGGTGCGCATGTGCCGAGGTACCCACGGTCTGCTGGGTGTTGTGCACCGTGATGGGCTTGGTGAAGGTGTCAGCAAGGACTGCGATCTTCTTGAACTCCGTGATGCCACCGCACTTGATCACGTCCGGCTGCAAGATGTCGACCTGACCACGCAGGATGAGGTCACGAAACTGCCACGTGGTGTATTCCTGCTCACCCACCGCGATAGGTATGTCCACCGCGGCCGCCAGCCGGGCGTAGGCCTCGTAATCGTGCGCTGCCAAAGGTTCCTCGAAGTGCCAGACACCCAGGAACTGCAGTTCACGCGCCATGGCGATCGCACTGTGCTCGTAGTAGGCGTTGTTGACATCGACCATGATGTCGAATTCCGGTCCGACGAGTTCGCGAACAGCGGTGACAGTGGCGATCGTCTGGTCGAAACCGTCGTCATGCATCCACGGAGTAGCAGAGTGGATCTTGTATCCGTGGAAACCCTGCTCCTTGAATGAGAGCGCCCGCTCAGCCTCTTCCTCCGGAGTCATGCTTCGCGACATCGAGCTCGCGTAGACCTTCATTCCTTGCCGGTACTTGCCGCCTAGGAGTTTGTAGGTAGGAAGGCCCGCAAGCTTGCCGAGCAGATCCCATAGCGCGATGTCGATGCCTGCGATCGCCTCCAGCTGGGCCCCCATCGGGCCAAGCTTGTAGGGCTTGGTGTAGAGGCGGCGCCATAGCCGCTCGATATCGCTCGGGTCCTCGCCGACGAGCAGTGGCGCCAGGGCCTGGGTCACGACCGCATGCGTGACACCGGCGTTCATCGGACTGACCTCACCGACACCTGTGACGCCCTCGTCGGTATGGACCTTGACCAGATGGAACTGATCAAGCAGGACGATCGACTCAACTGCGGTGATTCGCATCAGGTGTACTCCTAGCCTTTCATTCCGGACATCGTGATGCCTTGGACGAAGTAGCGCTGCGCCAGCAGGAAGAGCAGCAATGGGGGCAGGATGGTCAGCGTCGCGGCCGCCATCATCAGGTTGGTCTGGGTGAAGTGCTCGCCGCGGAACAGAGCGAGTGCGATCGGCATCGTCTGCAACCGGGTCGAGTTGAGAAAGATGAGCGGACCGAAGAGGTCATTCCACGACTGCATGAACGTCAGCAACCCGACGGCTGCGAGCGCGGGTTTGACCTGAGGCAGCATGATCCGCGCGAACACCCCGAACGTGCTGGCGCCGTCCAGCTTTCCCGCTTCGGCCAGTTCCTTGGGGAGAGCTTTGAACGACTGCCGCAGCAGGAAGGTGCCGAAGACCGGTGTCAGTACCTGCGGCACCCACAGGGGGAAGTGGGTGTCGATCCATCCGATCTCCCGGAAGAGAATGTACTGAGGAATCAGGTACACCATGCTCGGGATCATCGCGGTGGAGAGCAGGAGCGCGAATGCGACCCCCTTGCCCACGAACTCCAGCCGCGCGAACGCATATCCGGCAAGGCTGGCGAAGCACAGCAAGCCTCCCACGTTGAGCGCGGCGAGCTTGACGCTGTTGAGGAAGAATGGCGCAAGGCTCGCCCCAGCCTCGGAGTAGTTGCCCCAAAGGACCTCTGAGCCCAGCAGCGCTGGTTCCGGACTGAGGACCTCGAGCTCCGGCTTCAGCGAGGCGCTGACCATCCAGATCAGCGGAGTCGCGAAGACCACCACGAGGGCGACCAGCACGAGAAGCAGGATCACACGCTTGCCGCCGTCGGACACTCGCCGAGCACGGCTACGACGACGAACGGACGGCGCAACTGGTTGCGTGCCGCCGCGCACTACCGTCCTGTTCGGCACGAGCATCGTCGACGCATCCGATCTACTCATAGTGCACCCACCGCTTCTCGGTCACCCATTGGATCGCGGTGACCAGTCCGACGATCACGAAGAGCACCCAGCCCATCGCGGCGGCATACCCGAGCCGGCCGTGCGCGAATGCGGTCTCGTAGATCTGATAGATGAAGACCGAAGTGGCGTTGTTCGGACCACCACTGGTCATCACGTAGATGATTCCGAACACCTGGAACGAGCTGATGAACTGCGTGATCGTCAGGAAGAAAATGTTCGGCGTCAGCAACGGCAATGTCACCCGGAAGAACTTGCGGACCGGTCCGCACCCGTCGACCACTGCTGCTTCCAGAAGTGACTTGTCGATCGACTGGAGGCCGGCGAGCAGAATGACCATGGGATAGCCGACGCCCTGCCATACCGCGACCACAATCACGGCGGCCAGCGCCGTCATCGGGTCCGACAACCAGGTCGGCGTCGGCAGACCGACGGACCCGAGCACCACGTTGAACAGGCCATTGTTCGGCTCGTACAACCAGAACCATACGAACCCGATGGCGATCACGTTCGTGACGACTGGAGAGAAGTAGAGCGTTCGGAACACTCCGATCCCACGCATGCTGTTGTTGCACAACAGCGCCAGCATCATGCCGCCGACGATGGATGCCGCCACCGTGACAACGGTGAAGACGACCGTGTTGCGCAACGACTCGTAGAACTTTGGATCACTCGTAAAGAGCTCGACGTAGTTGTCCAATGCCACGAACTGCGGCAAGTTCAGCCCCGACCAGTCCGTCACGGATACATACAGCGAGGCCGCCACAGGTGCGAGCTGGAAGGCCAATGCACCGGCGATCACCGGGCCCACGAACAGCCAGCCCGTCAGGTTCTGCCGGCGGCCACCCGGTCGTTCGGCGTCACGCCGGCGTCGCTCCGCGAGCCGCTCGGCTTCTCGTGCGGCTCTCGTCGATGGTGCCACCGGAGGCGCAGTCATCGGCCTCGCGCCTCCTTGCGTGGGCGGTCCAACGGCAGCGCCTCAACGTTGGGGGGTCGGCGCTCATCCACGAACGCCGCCCGGAGTCGCCCTCGAGACGCCTCCAGGTGCGCGCGCATCGCGGCTGCCGCGCCCTCAGCGTCACGTCGCGCCAGGGCTGTAACGATCAGGTCGTGCTCGTCCAGGGCGTCGCTGGTCACTCGCGAGTCGCGCATCAGGCGGAACAGGTGCAGGTGGCAGTGGAGCTTGCCGAAGAGCTCCTGGTAGTAGCCGTTCCCGGTGGCATGAATGATCGCTTCGTGCAGTTCCGCGTCTCTGCGGGCAAATGCGCCGTAGGACAACTCGTCGGCCGCATAGCCACGATGCATCTCCGCGTTCAGGTGGGCGATCCGGTCCACTTGCTCATGCTGGTGGCGAGCAGCCGCGAGTCCCGCACAGTGCGGTTCGAGCAGGAACCTCACCTCGAAGAGGTCTTCGAATCGGGATGGCGACAGTTTGGGGCCGGCTGAATATCCGATCAGATGTGTCTTCACCACGAGATCTTCCGCCTCGAGTCGAGACAGAGCCGCACGAACGGGGGTCTGGGACACTCCCAGGCGGCGGCTCAGCGCATCGACACTCATCCGTTCCCCGGGCTGAAAACAGCCATCTATCAACAGATTCTGGATCTCGTCATACACACGATCGGCGATGGCCACACGCGCCGCGCCGCCCAGCTCAGATTCGTTATCCATGGCCTCCTCGCACATGTTTGCGAAGCGTTCGACGTCTAGAGATCGTCGATCGATCCGTCCGCTTGCTGGATCGTATCGGATCTGATTTAGTGTGGCAAGTGATCAGCTCAACAGTTCCCCTCGGTCAGGCAGGCGCCTCATGATCGTCACCGTGGAAGCGGCGACCCGCGTCGCCGCGGATCTGTTGGAGAGCGCGGGGGTACCCAAGGACGCCGCCCTCCTGCAGGCAGACCTGCTGGTGGTCGCACAGGCCAAGGGTGTGCCCTCGCACGGACTGCTTCGGCTCCCTCGGTTGCTACGGCGGATCGGCAACGGCGTCGCGAGTGCCACCGCACGCGGTGAGCACCACTGGCTCACACCGGCGCATCTATCCGTCGACGGGTGCCAGGGCCTGGGGCCGGTGGTCGCGATGTCGGCGCTCGACGCCGCCGAGCCCGCGGCTCGTCGCTTCGGCATCGCCCTGGTCTCGATCGCACGCACGAACCACCTCGGGATGTTGTCGTGGTACACCGAGCAGCTCGCGAAGCGCGGTCTCGTGACCATCGCGGCCACCACGAGCGAAGCACTGGTGCACGCTCACCACGGAACCAATGCCGTCATCGGAACCAATCCGATCTCGATCGCCGTACCCGCCGACCAGCCGGTCGTGCTGGACATGGCCACCTCCGAGGTGTCGATGGGCAAGGTGCACGACTACGCCGCCCGGGGCGAACCGCTGGAAGAGGGCTGGGCGCTGGACTCGAGCGGCCGGCCCACCACCGACGCGGTCGCAGCTTCGTCCGGCGCTCTCGCTCCGCTCGGACCGAAGGGATACGCACTGGGTGTCACCCTCGGCGCCCTGGTCGCGCACCTGACGCCCTCTGCCACTGGGACAGCTGTTCGCGGCACTCTCGACGACACCGAGTCTGCCAACAAGGGTGACGTCTTCATCGTCGTCGACGCCGCCCCCGCCACGCCCGTCGACGCCTACCTCGACGAAGTACGCGGCTCCCGCCCAGCCGACCCCGGGGTCCCTATCTCCATCCCGGGCGAACGCTCGAGTGATCGGCGTCGAGCCGCCGAGCGCGACGGGCTAGAAGTCGACGACGCCCTGTGGAACGAACTGAACGACTGGCCGCGCACACCGCAGCCGCACCTCTGACGCGAAAGGCACGACCATGTCGGCTTCGACGACGAACCCGCAGTCCCCCACGGAGGACTCGGCCGCATTCGGTGTGCTCCGAGGACCACGTCGGTTGATCTTCGGCCAGGGGCAACGCCACGCTGTCGCTCACGAGGTGGCCGCGCTCGGCACCCGCGTGCTCGTGTGCACCGACTCACGGGTTGCGGGTTCCACCGCCTTCGCCGAGATGATCAATGGGCTGCGGCAGGCGGGATGCACGGTGACCGTGTACGACCGGGTCGAAGCCGAACTTCCGGTGACCAGCGTCCATGAGTGCGTGACGTCCGCTGGCGACCTGGCTCCGGACGTCGTCCTCGGCGTCGGTGGCGGTACCTGCATCGATCTCGCCAAGGCAGCGGCGCTGCTCCTCACCCATCACGGCCGGCTGCAGGACTACTACGGAGAGAACGCCGTTCCTGGACCGGTGCTGCCAGTCGTGGCTGTCCCCACCACCGGGGGCACCGGCTCAGAGGTGACGCCTGTATGCGTCCTCACCGATCCTGCCGCAGAGTTCAAAGTGGGCATCTCATCACTGCACCTGATCCCGGACGTCGCGATCTGTGATCCTGACCTGACGCTCTCGTGCCCGCCGGCCCTCACCGCAAGCGCCGGAGCAGATGCACTGAGCCACCTCGTCGAGGCCTTCACCGCAGTGCGCCGAGGCCCCGAGGTGACCACCGAGCAACGGGTATTCGTCGGCAAGAACATGCTCTCCGACCACTACGCACGGTGGGGTCTGGGGCTGATCGGACGCAGCCTTGCCCGCGCCGTCGATCATCCGGCAGACCGGCAGGCACGAGCGGACGTCATGCTCGCTGCCAACGCAGGTGGATACGCCCTCGGTGTGGCCGGGACAGCCGCTGCCCATGCTGTCCAGTACCCGGTCGGCGCTCTGACCAAGACCCCGCACGGCGTCGGAGTGGGCACGTTGTTGCCGTACGTGATGCGTCTGAACCAATCAGCGCGGAGCGCCGAGTTCGCCGAGATCGGCGCCCAGCTCGGAGCTGAGACTACGTCCGACGGGGGAATCGATGCGGTGACCGACCTCTTGGCTGCCATCCGAATCCCGGCGACTCTTGCCGAGCTCGGTGTGACCGACGCCGATGCCGGTTACATCGCCGAGCGAACGATGCGCTCACGCCGGCTCGTCGACAACAACCCCGTCCCGCTGGACGAAGTCACAGTACGTCGCCTCGTCGACGCCGCCATCGCCGGTGACCACAGCGCCCTGTCCGACTAGACGACGAGGAACCGTCATGACTCGTATTCGCAACCCCTGGCTGGACCGGATCGACGGCGGCCTCTGGATCGACGGAGAGTCCATCCCGGGCACCGGAACCGCGATCGACGTGATCGATCCATCCACCGGAGAGCTGCTGGGCACTGTTGCCGATGCCGACGTCGATCACGCGACACTGGCGACGAGCGCAGCGGCCGAAGCCATGCCGTCATGGTCGACGACCCCTCCGCGCGAACGTGCGGAGGTATTGCGGCGTTGCTTCGACCTGATGACAGAGTCGATCGACGACCTTGCCGACCTCGTCTCCCTCGAGAACGGCAAGGCGCTGGCGGACGCGCGCGCCGAGATCGCCTACGCGGCCGAGTTCTTCCGGTGGTATGCCGAGGAGGCGGTCCGCATCAGCGGCTCACTCACGACCGCGCCCGCAGGGCAGAACAAGATCATGGTCCTGCAGCAACCGGTCGGCGTGGCCGCGCTCGTGACTCCGTGGAACTTCCCGGCCGCGATGGCCACACGAAAGATCGCGCCAGCCCTGGCAGCCGGATGTGGAGTCGTGCTGAAACCAGCAAGTTCCACGCCACTGACTGCGTTCGCCATCGCCCAACTGATGTCGCAGGCCGGGGTGCCCGACGGGCTCGTCAATGTGGTGACCACCCGCAGCTCGGGTTCTGTGGTGTCACAACTGCTGCACGACCCGCGGGTCCGTGCCCTGTCCTTCACCGGTTCCACGTCCGTGGGACGGTCCTTGCTGATCGAGGCTGCCGACCAGGTCTTGGTGTGCAGCATGGAGCTGGGCGGCAACGCACCGGTTGTCGTCCTGGACGACGCCGACCTGGACACCGCACTCCCCGGCATCCTGCAAGCCAAGATGCGCAACGGCGGGCAGGCATGCACTGCAGCGAACCGGATCCTCGTTCACCACTCGCTGCACGATGAGCTCGCCGACCGGCTCGCCCAGGCCATGGGGTCGCTCCAGGTCGGACCGGGCCGAGAACCCACTACCGAGTGTGGCCCGATGATCGACGATCGCGCTGTTGCCAAGGCGCACGCACTCGTCACACAAGCCGTCGCCGAGGGAGCACGATTGGTGGTGGGCGGCGCACCGCTGGAACGCCCCGGTTCCTACTACCCGCCCACCGTGGTCGCCAACACCGCGGCCATTTCACCTCTCGCAGCCGAGGAGGTCTTTGCCCCAGTCGCCACCCTCATCCCGTTCGATGACGACGACCACGCCGTTGCGTTGGCGAACGCCACCGAGTTTGGTCTCGCGGGCTACGTGTTCTCCAGTGACCTGGCGCGAGCTCTCGCCCTTGCCGAACGACTGGACGTGGGCATGGTCGGCGTCAACCGCGGCGTTGTCTCGGACCCGGCTGCACCGTTCGGCGGAGTCAAGCAGAGCGGTCTCGGCCGGGAGGGAAGCGTCGACGGCATCGAAGAGTTCCTGGAGAAAAAGTACATCGCCGTCTCCTGGTGATCGTTGGTAGCCGTCCCGCGTCGAGCACGATGCGGGACGGCGAAGGGCCGTACGACAGGTGGGCCGGCGGAACGTGTTACGACACGAGTGCAGCCGCGATCTCCTGCGGGACTCCCGCGACCAGCGTGACCGTGACCGGCTCCTGGTCCGGCCAGCCGACCTGGACCGTCGTGTCCGTGCGCGCGGTCAAAGTCGCCGTCGTCGGCCCATCGGCCGACCAGCTCAGATCCACCGACACGCCCCCGCGCGCACGCAACCCGCGGACCGAACCCGATTCCCACCGGGCGGGCAGAGCAGGTAGGAGCCTGATCACCGGTGTGTGCGACTGAAGCAGCATCTCGGTGATACCGGCAGTCACCCCGAAGTTGCCGTCAATCTGGAACCAGGCGGGCGGGTGCAGGCAGAAGAAGTTCTCCGCGATGGAGTCACGGAGCATGATGTCCAGACTCTCCAGTGCCGCGTCACCGTCGCCGAGGCGGGCCCAGAATGCCACCAGCCAGGCCCGGCTCCACCCGGTGTGACCGCCGCCGGACCGAAGACGGGCCTCCAGCGAGGCGCGTGCAGCGGCCGCCAGTTCTGGGGTCTGCCGCGGGTCGATCTCGCTGCCCGGGTGCAGACCGTACAGATGCGACATGTGCCGGTGCCCCGGTTCGGCCTCCTGCCGGGGTCCGGACCACTCCTGCAGCCTGCCGTCCGGGCCGATCGTCGGCTCCGGCAGCTCCGCTGCCGCTGCCCGGACGGCCCGGGCCACGTCGTCATCTTCGCGACCCAGCCGGCTGGCCATCCACTGCACATTCCGGAACAGCTCGCGTACCAGCCACAGGTCCATCGTCACCATGGCATCGACCGCCACGTGTCGTCCGCGCTCGTCGATGAACGAGTTCTCCGGAGAGGTCGAGGGGACGGTCACCAGACGCCCCTGGGTGGGGCCTGGGCGCGGGTCACGTACCAGCAATGCCAGCACGAACTCGGCAGCACCACGGACCGCCGGCCATGCCCGCTCGGCGAGGAATGCTCCTCCGTCAGCGGAGAACGCGACGTGCTCCACCAGGTGGGAACAGAGCCAGACCCCGCCCATCGGCCACATCGCGAACGATGGTGCACCGTCGCCGTCTCCCACCGGCCAGCTGGTCCGCCACAGATCCACGTTGTGGTGCGCCACCCAGCCAGGAGCATCGTAGATCTCCTTCGCGGTGCGCTCCCCCGACTCCACCAGGGAGTCCACCAGGTCGAACAGCGGCTCGGCGCACTCCGCGAGCGCGGTGGGCTCGGCCGGCCAGTAGTTCATCTGGGTGTTGATGTTGATGGTCCAGTCCGAGGCCCATGGTGGGCGCACCAACTCGTTCCAGATGCCCTGCAGGTTGGCGGCCTGGGTACCGGGCCGGGAGGACTCGATCAGGAGGTAGCGGCCCATGTCGAACATGAGCGCCACGAGATCATCGCTCACCCCACCGTCGGTGACAGCCCGGAGCTGGGCATCCGTGGGCACCGTGACAGCAGCAGCGCCGGAGCCGATGGTCAGCGCCACCCGGTCGAACAGGGTGCGATGGTCCGCCACGGCGGTGTCGCGCAGCTCCGACCAGGGCGCCCCGGCGGCTTTCTCGACCCCCTGCCGGGCGCGCTCGACCACCGCTGCAGCGTCCTGGCTCGGCGGGGTGCGCCAGTCCACGAAAGAGTCTTCCGCCGTCAGCACGAGGGTGAGCGCCCGGCTCCCCCGCACGTGCAGGCGCCCGTCCACCACCTCCACCGTGCCGCCGTCGGTGCTGGCCCGCAGGGCCACGGCGAAGAGGATGCCTTCGCCGTCGCGGTAGCGCACAGGATCGCCCTGGTCGCTGAACTCGGGGGCCACTCCCGACGGCGCGCGGCCGGTGAGCAGCACCGTCTCGCCGTGGCCCCCTCTCGCCACTACCTGGTGCACCGTGTCCACTCGAGCCGTCAACGAGAACGGTGCACCTTCCTGTTCCACCCGTACCACGAGGGCGCCCGCAGGTGCCGAGGCCACCACCTGCTCGGTGCGCGTGACGCCCCCGGTGGTGGCACGCGAGGTCGCCGCTCCGGTGCCGAGATCCAACCGTCGCTCGTACTCGCCGCCCGGCAGGAGCGACTCCTCGAACTCCAGACGTAGGTCTCCGAGCGGCTGGTAGGACTCCGGGTCGGGCCCTTGGAGGACAACCGACGCGTCACCGGCTCCGCCGTGGTCGCCCTGCTCCAGCAGCAGGTCCCGGACCCGCCGCAGGGTCTGCGGGCCATCGGCCACGCCCGAGGCTCGCGGCCCACCAGACCAGAGGGTGTCCAGGTTCAGGGCAATACGTTCGGAGTCCGGGTGGCCGAACACCATCGCGCCGAGCCTGCCGTTGCCGACGGGAACGGCCTGCATCCAGTGCTGCGCCGGTGTCCCGTAGCACAGATCTCGTCCTGCGGTCATGAACTCTCCCTCTCCGGTGCCGACCGGGCTACGCCCCGGAGGCCTCGTGTGCCTGTTGGTAGATCTCGAGGTAGCGGGGCAACCCCAGGGCGTCCAGCCCGTCGACGTACTCAGCCCACTCACCATCGTCGGTAATGTCTCGCTGGCCGGTGACGAACTCACCGGTGCTCTGCTCGATGTAGCTCTCGATGTTCGTCTGCAGGGCCGCCAGCTCGCTGGACATCGACCCATCCACCCAGACGTTCCAGAACGGGAAGATCTGATCGGTCGGTTCGTGCCCGGCGTAAAGCTCGGTCGCCTCGAACAGGCGACGTTCGTAGCCGGCTGCGAGGTAGGGGTCCTCCGGCTGCACCTCGGTGTTGCGCCACTCCGCCGGGGAGTACAGCTGCGCGTTGGAGCCCCATGCACCATTCGTACTCGCCGGGTCGTCCGGATCTGCGGGCAGGCGAGCTAGAGTCGGCTCAAGGGTCTCGTCGAGGGCGATGTCACCCTCCTCCGGCAGCCGCCAGGCAACCCCCTCCGGGCCGAACTGTCCCAGAGCATGCCCTTCGAACGAGTAGAGCACGTCGAGCATTTGGATCGCTGCCACCTGCTCCGCCTCGGTGGCGGAGGCAGTGATCGCAAACATCGCCCCCGGTGTGCTCGGGAAGTTGTACGTGGCATGCTGGGCGCCGTCCGGGCCGACCAGCGGCGGCACCGCCTCATATGCCGTGTGCCGCGGTTCTTCGTCGGTGAGCGCCAGGCACACAGCCGGGTGCATCGCGGTGCACGAGCCCAGCAGCGCGTCGTCGGCGTTGTTCCCCTTGGCCTGGAGCGCCTCGACGTTCTGCGTGAACGCGCCCTGGTCGATCACACCGTCTTCGTACAACGCGGCCAGGTACTCGAGGCCCTCGCGCCACTCGGGCTGCACGGCCTGGGAGACCACCTGGTCGCCGTCCAGGGCGAGGGAGAGAGTGCTGGACTCCCCACCGAGCGGGTCGTAGGCGAACGCGTTCATGAAGAACGGAACGACGTCGGCGATCCCGACCGCACCGCTGAGCGGGATCTCGTCAGCCTCACCGTTGCCGTTCGGATCCTCAGTGAGGAAGGCATTCAGGACCTCACGCATCTCCTCGGTGGTGGTCGGCATGTCCATCCCGACGGCGTCCAGCCAGTCCGAGTTCATCCACAGCTTTGCTTGGTAGCTGCAGTGGAAGCAGTCGTTCCACTGCGGCAGGCCGTAGATGTTCCCGTCCGGGGCGGTGGCAAGGGCCTCGTAGTCAGGGTGATCCTCGAACGCCTGCTGCAGGTTCGGCGCGTGCTCGGCAATGAGGTCGTTCAACGGGATCAGCACTCCTTGAGAGCTAAGGTTGAGCAACTCATTCTGGGAGAACTGGTCAACCCAGGAGACCAGCATGTAGACGTCCGGCAGGTCACCGCTTGCCAGGGAGATTTGCCGTGCCTCAGCGGCTGCCGTGCCGTCGTATGTGGTGAGCTGGAAGTCGAACTCGACTCCGAGATCCTCGCGGAGGTGCTCGGTGAACAGGTTCGTCTCAAGATCCTGGTCGGCTCCCTCCATCGTGAACACGCTCAGTGTCACGGGGCCGCCGGGCTCGCTGCCCTCGGTATCGCTGCTGCACGCTGCGGCGGTCATGGCCATCGCCATGGCCAGTCCGCCCGCCGCGGCGCGCCTTCTGTTGATCGACATGTCGAGCCTCTCTACTCGGGTCCTGCGGGTCTCTCGCGTGCCGGTGGCACGCGGTTTGGGGTGAGTGGGTGGGGCGGTCAACCCTTCACCGAGCCGACCATCACGCCCTTGGTGAAGTGCCGTGCCACGAAGGGATAGATGAGGAGCACGGGAACGCTGGAGACGACGATCAGGGAGTACTTCACCAGGTCCGCCATCTGCTGCCGAGCGATGGCGTCACCGACGTCCATGCCGGAGCCCGAACCCACGATGAGAATGTTCCGGAGCACGATCTGCAGCGGCTGCAGATCGGAGTCACGGATGTACAGGAGGGCGTCGAAATACGAGTTCCATTGGAAGATCGCGTACATCAGTGCGATCACGGCGAGCAGCGGCTTGGACAGTGGTAGCACCACCGACCAGAGGAAGCGCAGGTCTCGTGCACCGTCGAGCTGGGCCGCCTCAGCAAGCTCGTCCGGGATGGAGGTGCGGAAGAAGGAGCGGGCGATGATCACCTGCCACACCCCGATGGCCTGCGGCAGCAGCAACGCCCATCGCGTATCCAGCATCCCCAGCGACTGCACCACGAGGTAGGTCGGGATCAGGCCGCCGGAGAACAGCATGGTGAAGACCACGCCCATCGTGATGACGTTCCGTCCAAACAGGTCGCGGCGGGAGAGCGGGTACGCGATCGCGACCGTGAACGTGACGCTGATCAGGGTGCCGACCACCGTGTAGAACAGCGAGTTCGCATATCCGGTGAGGATCTGCGGGTCGCTCAGGACGGCCTCGTAGCCTCGCAGGGTGAAGTCCACCGGCCAGAGGAACACCTCTCCCGAGCTCACCGCCAACGGATCGCTGAACGAGCTGGCCACGATATAGATCAACGGCAGCAGCACCACCAGCAGGAAGGTGGTCAGCAGCAGGTAGACCGCGATCAGGAAGACCAGGTCGGTGGGCGACTCCTTCATCCGGCGGCGGCGACGCGGCGCCGCCGGCCCCGAGCTCCCGCCCATGCTGATGCCGACCGGCGGCACGCGCCGCGCCACGGGCACCGAGTCGTCTCTCACACTGGTCACCACAGTCCGCTCCCCGTGACTCGCTTGGCGATGGCGTTCACGCCGATGAGCAGCGCGAGGTTGACCACCGAGTTGAACAGGCCCACGGCAGTGCCGAGGCTGAAGTTCGAGCTGAGCACCCCGACCTTGTAGACGTAGGTCGCGATGATCTCCGACTGGGCCAGGTTCAGCGGGTTCTGCAGCAGGAACGCCTTCTCGAACCCGATCGCCATCACATTGCCGACCGAGAGGATCAGAATGATGACGGCGGTCGGCAGGATGCCTGGGATATCCACGTGCCTGATTCGTTGTAGCCGCGAGGCGCCGTCCACACGGGCTGCCTCGTACAGACCCGGGTCGATCCCAGCGAGAGCGGCGAGATAGATCACCGCGGAGTAGCCCGCTGTCTGCCAGACGTCGCTCCACACGTAGATGTGCCGGAAGTAGTCCGCCCGGCCGAGCATGTCCGGCGCGGGCACCCCGAACAGGCCGAAGGCGTCGTTCAGCAGTCCGACCTGCGGGGAGAGGATGAGGATAGTCATCGAGACCACCACGACCGTCGAGATGAAGTACGGCGCGTAGGTGATCATCTGCACGCTGCGCTTGAACAAGCCGTTGCGCACCTCGTTCAGCGCGAGCGCCAGAATGATCGGGATCGGGAAGCTCGCCAGTAGCACGTACCCAGAGAGCACGAAGGTGTTCTTCACGAGCGTGAGCGCGACCGGGTTCGAGACGAACGCCTCGAAGTGCTTCAGGCCGACCCAGGGACTGCCCCACACTCCTTCGAGCAGGTGGTAATCCTTGAACGCGAGCACGGCGTTCGTCATCGGAACGTACTTGAAGACCGCGAACCACAGCAGCGGCACGGCCATCAGGAGGTAGAGCTCCCAGTGCCGCTGCCAGCTGCGCTTGGCGGCGCGCCACCCCTTGTCGGTGGTGCGCTCGCGGGTCCGTGCTGCGCCGGTCACGCCGGCGCCGAGGGGAACGGCCATCAGCGGCCCCCGGCCATGTCCAGATGAGGCATCGATCCAGTCCTGTTCTGCGGCCTGCTACCTCGCCGGCCACGCCTTCGCACCCCCGTCGGCGGGATCGTCACCGATCTCCGGTGGGGCTTGCATCCGCAGCGTAGTCATGATTTATTGACGGCGTCAAGTAACGCAATGTGGCACAGCGAAAGGGCTGGAATGCTCAAGTCGGACGACGTCGTCTACACCCTCCGAGCCGCTGGGACGGCTCTCGTGATCGAGGTGACCCAACCGGTCCCTCGGGTGCTGCACTGGGGCAGCGACCTCGGGCTCGACGGCCGTTCCGGTACCGACCTCGTGGCGACGGCGACACCCGCAGTGCTGAACAATTCCCCGGACGAACCGCGGTCGATGACCGTGTGGCCGTCGGAACGGGACGGCTGGGCTGGCACTCCCGCCCAGAGAGGCCATGCCGCCGGGAGCGTCGACATCGCTCGCCCCGAACTTGTGGACTCCTCATGCACTCAGGCCCCCGGCGGCGGGGGCCAGGTGCACCTGTCCTTCACCGACGCCGTCAGCGGCCTGAGCAGCACGCTCACCTACACGATGGACGCCGCAGGTGTGCTCGCCGTGGACGCGACCGTCGTTCGCACGGCACGACCGGCACCAGCCCCCGACGGCGTCCCGTACACCCTGGACGGGCTCCGCACCCTGATGCCCGTACCCGACCGGGCGAGCGAGCGGCTCGACTTCACCGGCAAGTGGTGCCGGGAGCGTTCACCGCAGCGGGCAACCGTCGGATTCGGCAGCCACGTCCGCCACGCCCGCCGCGGGAAGCCGGGGCACGACACCCCTTACCTGATGGCTGTCGGAACCCCGGGGTTCGGGTTCGGTCACGGCGAGGTGTGGGCCACACACCTGGCCTGGAGTGGCGACGCGGAATACCTCCTGGAACGACTCCCCGAGGGCGCAGGGGTGTTCGCCGCCGCGCTCGGCGCCGGAGAGGTGCTTCGCTCCGGCGAGGTCCTGCTCGACGATGGGGATCGCTATCACGCTCCGACAACGGTGTTCGTGTGGTCCGAGACAGGGCTGGATGGGATCGCCGACCGCCTCCACCGACGTCTGCGCGCCCGCGCCTCACACCCCGCACAGCCCCGGCCGCTCGTGCTGAACACATGGGAGGCGGTCTATTTCGACCACGACATGGACCGGCTCACCACTCTGGTCGAGCGCGCCGCGCAGGTGGGTGTGGAGCGTGTGGTCCTCGACGATGGCTGGTTCCACGGCCGCCGTGGCGACGACGCGGGCCTGGGCGACTGGACCGTGGACGCCGGTGTCTGGCCGTCTGGACTGGACCCGTTCGTCGATCTGGTGCGCTCCTACGGGATGCAGTTCGGTCTCTGGTTCGAGCCCGAGATGATCAACCTTGATTCCGATCTTGCCCGTGCTCACCCGGACTGGGTGCTCGGGCCACGTCAGGGGTTGGGTCCCTCCGCACGGAACCAGTACGTGCTCGATATCGGCCGCCCCGATGCCTACGAGCACGTGCTCAAGAGCGTCAGTGCACTCGTGGCGCAGTACCGGATCGACTACCTGAAGTGGGACCACAACCGGGACCTGCTCGAAGCGGTGGGACGCCGGAACGGCCGCGACCGCCCGGCGGTGCACGAGCAGACGCTTGCCCTGTACCGGATGCTCGACGATCTGAGGGAACGACACCCAGGTCTGGAGATCGAGACCTGTTCCGGCGGGGGCGGACGCATCGACCTGGGCATCCTGGACCGGACCGACCGACTCTGGGCCTCGGACTGCAATGACCCGGTCGAGCGCTCCCGGATCGAACAGTGGACCCGGCTCCTGGTGCCCCCGGAGCTGATCGGGTCACATCTGGGAGCGGAGCGCTCCCACACCACCGGCCGCAAGACCGACCTGTCCTACCGGCTGATCAGCTCCCTGACGGCGCACGCCGGTATCGAGTGGGACCTCACCACCGCCTCGGAGGCCGAGCTGGCCGCCATCACGGCGTGGGCCGACCTGTACCGCGAGCTGAGACCGCTGCTGCACACCGGCCGAGTGGTGAACGCCGACCTGGCCGACGAGGCCGTCGCGCTCACTGGGGTGATCGCCCAGGACGGTTCCCGTGCCGTCTTCGTCTGGTCCCGCGCCACAAGCTCCCCCTCCGGTCAGTCCGGGCGCGTACGTCTGCCGGGTTTGGACCCGCGGAGCCGCTACCGGCTTCGGCTGCGCGACGAGCTCGGCGGCACCCGTAGGCACCAGGTGCAGGACCCGGCGTGGCTCACGGAGGCGGCCGCGAACGGTCTCGACCTCGACGGCACAGTCCTGACCGTGGTCGGAATCCCGCTTCCGACCCTCAACCCCCAGCAGGCCCTGCTGCTCGACGTCGAACAGCTGGGCTGACAGACACGGGCCGAAGACAACCCGTGACCCACCAAGAGGAGAGACACCGATGAGAACGGACCGGACTCGATCCAGACGCACAGCGGTACCTGCGCTTGCCG
This sequence comes from Ruania alba, assembly GCF_900105765.1. Taxonomy (NCBI): domain Bacteria; kingdom Bacillati; phylum Actinomycetota; class Actinomycetes; order Micrococcales; family Ruaniaceae; genus Ruania; species Ruania alba. Next base: position 90,726 of record NZ_FNTX01000001.1, on the reverse strand, counting down.
CTGCGGCCCTCGCCGCGATGGTGGCGAGCTCACTCGGCCCGGCGCCGGCCAGCGCCGACGCCGATCTGGAGACCCTGGCCGAACAGCCGTACATGGGCTGGAGCAGCTACAGCATGCAGGTCCACGCCGGGGGCGGCTGGATCACCGCCGACCAGATCATGGCGCAGTCCGACGCCATGCACGAACAGCTCCAGGACTACGGGTACGAGTACATCAACGTCGATGCGGGGTGGAACGGCGGCATCGACGACCACGGACGTCCGGTGCCCAGCGACGAGTTGTACCCGGACGGCCTGCAGGCAGTGATCGATCACGTGCACGAGAACGGCCAGAAGTTCGGCCTGTACTTCATCCCGGGCATCGGTGCGGAAGTCTACGAAGCCGACCTGCCGATCGCAGGCGCGCCCGGGTGCAGCACGGGCGACATCGCAGTGGAACCGTTCGAGCAGGGTGACTACTGGGACTACACGTACCGAATCGACTTTTCGAACCCGTGCGCCCAGGCCTATGTCGACTCCATCGCGGACATGATCGCCTCCTGGGGCGTGGACTTCGTGAAGTTCGACAGCGTGACGCCCGGCTCCGGGATAACTGACGGGTCCATGGACTCCCGAGGCGATGTGGCGGCGTGGTCACAAGCACTGGCTCGGCACGACATCTGGCTGGAGCTCTCCTGGGCGGTCGACGTACGGTACGCCGACTACTGGGCCGAGCATGCGCAGGGCTGGCGCGTGGACTGGGACGTGGAGTGCTACTGCGGTGACGACGCGCTGACGAAGTGGGAGAACATCGCACGGCTGTTCCCGCGAGCCGAGGAATGGTGGCGCCACGCGGGGCCCGGCGGCTGGAACGACTTCGACTCCCTCAGCGTTGGCAACGGGGCGATGGACGGCCTCACCCGGGACGAGCGTCGGACAGCGATGACGTTCTGGGCGGTCTCCGCGGTGCCCATCTATCTCGGCAACGACATGACGAACCTGGATGACTTCGGCCTCGAGCTGCTCACGAACCGGGACGTGATCGCCGTCAACCAGAACGGTGTGCCCGCTCGCCCCGTCTCGATCGAGACCGAGGAGCAGGTCTGGTACGCGCTCAACGAGGATGGTTCCTACACGGTCGCCGTGTTCAACCTCGGGCGGACCGAGGCCGACGTGGAGGTGAACTGGTCAGACATCGGCCTGGATGGAACGGCCCGTGTGCGCGACCTGTGGTCCGGTCGGCAGGTGCGATCCGGCGACGACGGCCTGGTCGCGGAAGGCGTTCCGATCCATGGCTCGCGGTTGTTCCGTGTCACCCCGGACCGGGGGTCCGTGCTGACCGTCAACGACGACGACCTACGGGTGAGCTATGACGGCACCTGGGAGCGTAACGAGGGGGAGCAGGTCGTCGGCACATCGCACCCGCTGGCGATCGCCGTCGGCGATTCCGCCACCGGTGAGGCGCCGACGGCGCCTGAGTCCGGGCCGACGATCATCAACAACGATGACCCCGCGATCGTGTACGAGGGGTCGTGGAGCAACAGCAGCGGACGCGGATACGGAGACCATCAGGACGACGTGCGGTGGACTGAGAACCACGGCGACGCCTTCGAGTTCACCTTCGTAGGCACCGGGATCGACTATCTCACCGAGCTGGACCAGTCGCAGGGAGAGGTAGAGATCTATCTCGACGGTGAGCACGTGGACACCGTGGATACCTCGGCCGGTGAGCGATCCGTGCAGCAGGTGGTCTACAGCGCCCGGGACCTCCCGGCGGGCGAACATACGCTGCGCGCGGTGCACACCTCCGGGCAGTTCATGCTCGTCGATCGCCTGGACGTGTTCCAGGACGCGGCATTCGAACCCACGACCGCCGCGTTCGACAAGTCGGCGCCCGCGGACGTCTCGCTCACGTTGCTGCGGGACGGTGGCGAGCTCGCGGGGATCTCCGCGGCCGGCGACGCCCTCACCGAGGGCACCGACTACACAGTCGACGGCGAGACGGTGACGATCTCCGCCGACTACCTGGCCACGCTCGCCGAGGGCGAGCAGGTGCTCGACCTCCGCCTGCGCGGCGACCACCTGAACGACGTGCACGCCACCAACACCGTCGGGGACGCCGCCGAGATGACCTTCTTCGGAACGGGGGCCACCTGGACCGGGCCGCTCGCCCCCGACCAGGGCGAGGTCGAGGTGTACCTGGACGGTGAACTGGTGGAGACCGTGGACACTGCTGCCACGCAGCGGCTCACCCAGCAGCAACTGTTCAGCGTGGACGGCTTGCGCGACCGGGAGCACACCCTCCGGCTGGTGCTGACCTCCGGCGAGGTGCTGCGGTTCGACACCGTCTCCTACGTGACGGGCCGAACCCGCTGACCGCCTCCTGACGGGCGGGCAGGAGACGAAAGCCCGGTCCGGGACCGACGGGCTCCCGGACCGGGCTTTCCTCACGCCACGAGAGAGCGGATCACCCCGGCAGCAGCACCACGGGCCCAATCCTCGAAGGAGTGCGGACGTACCACGATCCGGCACTCCGCGGCAGCGCCGAACGCATGCGCGGCGAACGCCGCGCGCAGCTGAGCATCGAAAAGGTCGAAGTTGCGCACCGCCTCCCCGCCGATGATCACCAGTTCGGGACCGATCAGGTTCACCAGGCTGGCGATGGCGGTCCCGATCACCGTGGCCGCCTCACCGAAGGCGGCATTCGCGGCCGGATCGCCGTCGTGGGCGAGCGTGACGGCCTCCTCAATCGTGATCGCGCGCCCGTGCGCGGCCGACACCGCCGCCACGATCGCGGCAGTACCGGCGACTGCCTCGACACATCCGCGACGGCCGCAGGAGCATAGCCGCTGCGGGGGCCCGAGCGGCAGGTGGCCGATCTCCCCCGCCACGCCGTAGGCTCCCTCGATCACTTCCGCATTCACGTGCAGCCCGCTGCCGATCCCGCGTCCGATCGTGACGATCGCGAAGGACTGGGTGCCCACTCCCACCCCGAACCAGTGCTCAGCGAAGGTGAGCGCACGAACGTCGTTCTCGATCACCACGGGCAGATCGAGCCGTCGGTGCAGCCGAGCCCCGAGGTCCACCCCGGTCCAGCGCATCAGCGCCGATTCGCGCACCACACCGGTGTCGGTATCGACGTCGCCGGAGACGGCCACGCCGACCCCAGCGAGCACCTCCGTGGCCGATCCGAGAGCACCCTTGAGTGAGTCGCACACAGCGGCGATCGCCTCCACCACGGCCTCCGGGGCGGGCGAGGTCAGTGACAGCCTCGCACGGTGCAGCACCTCCGTACGTAGGTCCGTGGCCACGGCGATCACCTCGTCGGTGTTCACCTTCACACCGATCACCACCAGCGCCTCGGGCACCACCGTCACCGGGCTCGCCGGACGCCCTGCCCTCCCCTGCTGACGGGCCTGCGGGTAGTCGGCGACCAGCCCGGCCACCATCAGCGGGGAGACGGCCTTGGTGACAGCAGCTTGGGACAGTCCGGTGTGCCGGGCCACATCGATACGGCTGATCGGGCTCCGGGTGAGAATGGTCGTGAACACTACGCGCGGCGCGCTCGCTGTGGACCGCAGGAGCGCCGTGCGTTCGCTCGCCACCTCGCGGGTCGGAGATGTCTCCACAGCCCCACCGTATCGGTCAGCGCGCTGGCCGGTGGGTCATCCGATCGAGGCACGGTCGGCCGTGGCGAGCCGCTGGAACGCATCCGCCACGGGGTTCCGACGGCGCAGCAAGCCCTGCTCTGATTCGACCAGGTCCCACAGGCCCATCGTGAGCAGCGACGCCTCCCGTGGGGTGTCGGCGTGCCGGTAGGTCCACTCGTACATGTCGAACAGGGGCCACCATGTGTATCCCACGAGCGGGACGCCGTCGGCGCGGAGGCGGTGCGCCAGCGCCACGGAGTCCTCCAGCCAGGCCACTCGCTCGGCTGCGGACGCCGTCACGCACGTCTCGGTGACCGCCACGGGGGCGCCGTAACGCTCGGTGTGGGCGAGGATGACCTCCTCCAGGCCCGTGACGCCGTCGTTCCTGGTGGGCGCGGGGTCCACGAAACCGCCGCGGGGCCAGGGCCCGTCCTGCACGAGGGTGGTGGAGTGCTGGGGGTAGTAGTTCACGCCCATCACATCCGGCAACACCGGGGTCGCCGCGAGGCGGTCCAGCAGGTCCTCGGACATCCCGTGCCGGAGCAGGTGCTCCAGCAGCGGGTGGTCGCCGTGCACCCGTCCGGTCACGAGATCCTCGACGGCGTAGACCTGTTCCCGAAGCAGGCGCACCTTGTCCGCGTGCTCACCATCGATGTCGCCGACAAAGCGGGTGGTGGCGTCCACGTGCACGAACGTCGCCCGCTCACCCAGCACCTCGGCGATTCCGTGCTGGCTGCGCGCGAATCCGTCCGCGAGCGCGGCGATCATCCGGGTGAGCCCTGCTTCACCAGTGAGGTAGGGCGGCCAGTAGCCGAGCTCACCGCAGAAACGGGCGTGGATCATCGGTTCGTTCACCGGCGTGTAGTCGGTGACGGTGTCGGCGTACCGCTCGGCGACCGCCACGGCGTACTCGGCTGCCCGCTGCGGGTAGTCGGGGTGGGCGAACTCGCCCTCCAGCCACTCCGGGGTGCCGTAGTGCAGCAGGTCCACGATCGGCCGGATGCCCAGCTCGGCGAACCGAGCCATCACACCGTCGAGCCAGGTCCAGTCCCACTGGCCGGGGGCCGGGTTGATGCGGTACCAGGGGATCCCCCAGCGCATGAACTCGGCACCAACCTCGGCGGCCAGACCGAGGTCGTTGTGCCAGTGGGTGTAGTGCTCGGTGAGCTCGTACTCGTCGAGCGCGCGCTCACCCGGGCGGGTCTGTGGCACGAAGGTGTCCTCGACGCCGACGCCGAAGTGCAGTCGGCCGTCCTGGTACCAGGTCATGGGGTCCTCACAAGGTCTCGAAGTTCGGGCTGTGGTCGCCGGCAGAGGGATGTGCGATTTCTGACGGCGGGTCCGGGTGGAGCCGGAGGGGTGGCGTCACCCCTTCATGCCGGTCATGGCGACGCCCTCGATGAAGCGGCGCTGCACGATGAGGTAGAGCACGACCAGCGGCAGGATGGCCACCAGGGAGCCGGCCATCATCACCCCGTACGGGGCGACACCGGTGGCGGACCCGGTCAGCAGCGCGAGCCCCGCCGTCAGCGGACGCACGCTGGAGTCGCTGGTCATGATCAGCGGCCAGAGCAGGTCGTTCCAGTTGTTCACGAAGTGGAACAGCGACATGGTCAGCAGGGCAGGAACGGCGTTCGGCAGAATCACCGACCAGAACACCCGCAGCTCGCTGGCGCCATCGATCCGGGCGGCCGAGTCCAGGTCCCGCGGGAGGGTGATGAAGAACTGCCGCAACAGGAAGATCCCGGCGACGTCGGCGGCCCTGGGGATCACCAGGCCGGCATAGGTGTTCACCCAGCCGATCTCGGAGATGAGCTCGTACAGCGGCACCAGCAGCGCTTGGAAGGGCACCATCATGATCGCGATCAGCACGGTGAAGATGGCGATCCGCCCGCGGAACTGGATCCGGGCCAGCGCGTAGGCGGCCAGAGAGTTGAACACCAGGGACAGCCCGGTCACGGCCGCGGCGAAGACGAACGAGTTCCAGGACTGGCCGAACACCGGAATCCTGCCCATGAGCCCGTCGAAGTTCTCCAAGGTGAACCGGGAGGGAATGAAGTTCGGCGGCCAGGAGAGCACCTCCGCCTCCGGGGAGAATGCCGCGAGCACCACCACGAGCACGGGGAACGAGGTAAGGGCGGCGAACACCAGCAGTCCGGCAACCACCCCGGACTGGGTGAGCAGGCGGGCGGTGCGGGCGCTCCCCGTGCGAGGTGTGCGCGCCGGGGTGAGGGACGTCGTCGTGGTCATGGCACTCACTCCAGGTCCTTCTCACGTTTGGTCCCGATCCGGAGCTGGATCAGGCCGAGCGCGAGGGTGATCGCGAGCAGGACGTACGACAGCGCGGACGCGAAGCCCATCCGGAAGTCGCGAAACCCGTCGGTGTAGATGCGGTAGACGATCGTCTCGGTGGCTCGGTCCGGTCCGCCCTGGGTCATGATGTAGATCTGGTCGAACGCCTGGAAGGCGCCGATGATCGCGAACACGATCACGAACGTCATCGTGGCGCGCAGGCCGGGTACGGTCACCGCGAGGAACTGCCGCCAGGCGCCGGCGCCGTCCAGGATCGCCGCCTCGTAGAGGTAGCGCGGGATCCCTTGCAGCCCGGCGAGGAAGATGACCATGAAGTAGCCGAAGTTCTTCCAGATCGCCACGGCGGTGACGGCGGGCAGGGCCCAGGTGGTGGAGGCGAAGATATCGCCCATGCTGATGCCGAGGCCACCGAGCCAGTACGGGATGAGCCCGAGGTTCGGGTCCAGCAGGAACGCCCACGCGAGCGAGGCGACCGCCATCGAGATGACGAACGGCAGGAAGATCACGGTGCGGAAGAACCCGCGCAGCGGCACGTCCTTGCGGTTCAGCAGCAGGGCCGCCGCCAGTCCCACGGCGATCACCAAGGGCCCGTACATCACGGCGTAGAGCATCGTGTTCCAGATGGCCCGCAGCGTCGCCGGATCGGTGAAGACGGTGACGTAGTTGTCCAGGCCGATCCAGGACTCTTCACCGAACCCGGAGGCGTCGGTGAAGGACAGGCGCAGGGCGGAGAACGCCGGGACGAACACGAACGCGATGATCACGGCAAGTGCGGGGGCGAGGAACGCCGTCGCACTCAGGGTGCGACCACGCTCGCGGGCGGCGATCTGCCGGGAGTTGTCCGGGCGCGACCCGCCGCCGAGGCGTCGCGGAGCCCGGTAGCCCGGGGGTGCTGCAGAGGTAGTCATGGGGTCTCCAAGGTGGGCCCAGGGTGCCGGGCCGGCGTTCTGGGTCGGCCCGGCACCCGCTGGCGCGGTGGTCACTCGAAGCGCGAGAGGATCTCGGCGATCGAGGTGGCGGTCTCGGTGGTGGTGGCGGCGAGGTCCCCACCCTGGGTGACCGTGGTGTTCAACGTCGACAGCTCGGCATTGACGTCGGTGAGCCCACCGGGGATGCCGTACATGCGGATGTAGGAGTTCTCCGTGTGGTCGATCATGGTGCCGACGTACGGGGTGTCGGCGATCTCCTCAGCGGTGATGTCGGTGCGGTTCGGCGGGTAGTAGGACTGCTCGGCCCAGAGCACCTGGGAGTCGCGTGAGTTGTAGTAGCGCAGGAACGCCTCGGCACCAGCGGTGGTCTCCTCGTCCGCCTGGGAGGTGAGCCACCAGTAGTTGGCGGCCGCCTGGGTCACGACCCCTTCGGGCCCGCCAGGCATCTCGAAGACGTCGATGTCGAGCCCCACGCTCTCCGCGCCGGTGATGATCCACGGACCGATTACCGTCATCGCGGCCTTGCCGGCCTTGAACAGGTCCACCGCCTCCGGGAGCGTGACGTTGGTGGGGCCCCAGCCGCCCTCGTAGGCGTCCTGCCACCACTGCAGTGTCTCCACGTTCTGCGGCGTGTCCAGGGTGACCTCACCGTCGGTGTAGACGGAGCCGCCACCGGCCTGGATGAAGCTCGGCAGGAAGATGCCGTCCGCGTCCGGGAGGGAGAGACCGTAGATCTCCGGTTCGCCGTCGCCGTTCTCGTCCACGGTGAGCTCGTCAGCGAGGGCGATCCACTCCTCCCATGTGGTGGGGATGTCCTCCTCGGTGATACCGGCCTCGGCGAACATCTCGGTGTTGTACCAGACCGAGAACGGCCCGTACGCCATCGGGACGGCGTAGTGGGTGCCGTCGAAGGTGCCGTAGTCGACCACGTGCGGGTAGTAGCTGTCCGTCTCGTTCTCGGGATTGTCGTAGAACGAATCCATCGGCACGAAGACGCCCTGGTTCACGTATCCCTCGCCGGCATCGGCCGGCTGAACCACGAGGTCCGGCCCGTTGCCGGCGGAGACGGCGGGCAGCAGCTTGTCCGTGATGACGTTCCAGGGGTTCACCTCCACCTGGACCTCATAGTCGTCCTGGGAGGCGTTGAACTCCTCGGCGAGCTGGTTGACCACGTCACCGTCGGCCTCGGTGAAGCCGTGCCAGACGCTGACGGTGGTGGTACCGCCACCACCGTCAGCGCCGGTGTCGGTGCCACCGGAGCAGGCGGCGAGGGTCAGTGCGGTGGCCGCTCCGGCAGCGACCAGGAGGGTGCGTCGCCGGACGGTCGGGGTGTTGGTGATGGGGGACATCCTTGTTCTCCTTCGGTAGTACATCGGTGTACGACGGGGGCATGAGTGTCGACGGCGGCGCCGTCTCGGTGGGTCAGGGATGGATACAGGGCAGTCCGGAAAAGTCGGTGACTCGTCCGGCGACGATGTTCTCGCGGGGGATGACGCCGACGCGCCTCGCCCACTGCTCATACGCGGCGGTCAGTGCCGCGACGAGCTCGGGGCGGTCGGTAGCGAGGTCATGGATCTCGGTGCGATCGGCGTGCAGGTCATAGAGCTCCCATGCGCCGGGGTATTTGCGGGCGAGTTTCCACCGCCCGGACCGGACGGCGGCGTTGCCCTCGTGCTCCCAGAACAGGGGGCGCTCGGGGCGGTCGTGCCCACGCAACGCGGGCAGCAGAGTGGCCCCTTCGGGACCAGGGACGGTGTGACCGTCGCGCTCGAGCGGGTATTCCGCCGCGGTCGCGTCCAGGATGGTGGGGAGCAGGTCGACGAGCTGGGCTGGCGTACGGCACAGGTCGCCCGGGGTACCGAGCCCGGCAGGCCAGTGGGCGATCAGCGGGGTGGCGATCCCGCCCTCGTGCACCCAGTGCTTGTACTCCCGGAACGGGGTGTTAGAGAGGTTCGCCCACTCGGGCCCGTAGCTGGCGTAGGTGTCCTCCGGACCGGGGAAGATCTGCGGCTTGTTGCCGTAGCGCATCGGATCGCCGGTGCGGGTGGACTGCGGGATCATCGGCAGGTCCCAGAAGCCGTCGTGCCCACCGGGCGGGAGCCCCTCGGCGCAGCCGCCGTTGTCGGAGAGAAACAGGATGAGGGTGTTCTCCAGGCGCCCGGCTGCCTCGAGCGCATCCACGACGGCGCCGATCGCCCGGTCCATGGCACTCACCTGGGCGGCGTAGACCTCCATCCGCCGGGCCTGCCACTCTTTCTCGCCCGCGTCCTCCCAGGCGGGCACCTCCGGGTCGCGCTCGCTGAGCGGCCAGAACTCGTCGAGGATTCCTTCGGCGATCAATCGTTGACGACGCTGTGCTCGCAACTCGTCCCACCCGGTGTCGAAGCGTCCGCAGTAGCGCTCGACATCCTCCTCGCGGGCGTGCAGCGGCCAGTGCGGGGCGGTGAACGGCAGGTAGAGGAACAACGGGTCGTCGGCCCGGTCCCGGGCGTGCTCGGCGACGAACTGCGCCCCTGCCGCTCCGATCGCGTCGGTGTAGTAGAAGTCGTCGTTCTCGCGCGCTTCCGAGACGAGCTCTCCGTCTCGGCGAAGACTGACCGGATCGTAGAAAGAACCGGCGCCCTCGATGGTGCCGAAGGTGCGCTCGAACCCGCGAGCGTTAGGCCAGGACGACGACGGGTTCTTCATGTCGGCAGAGAGGTGCCACTTGCCGGAGAGGTAGGTGCCGTAGCCCGTGTCGCGTAGCAGCTCGGCGACCGTGTGGCACTCCTCGGCGAGATCGCCTCGATAGCCGATCGGCCGCTCGTCACCGGTGAGGATGCCGATCCCCACTTGGTGTGGATGCAGTCCGGTGAGCAGGCTTGCCCGGGTGGGTGAGCAGCGCGGGGAGTTGTAGAACTGGGTGAACCGGGTACCGCGCCGAGCCAGGCCGTCGAGCACGGGGGTCTCGATCTCGCCGCCGTAGCAGCCGATGTCCGAGAAGCCCATGTCGTCGGCGAGGATCACGAGCACGTCTGGCCGGTTCATCGCGGTCGTCACCCTCCATCAGGTCCGTAGTACACCGTTGTACTACGGGAGAATACGCAGATCCTCTGGTGAGGTCAATCCCTATCTCGCACGTGAGACACACCTGTGACCGCGCCAGCCGCTCCCCCGCCGCCGTGCCCCACCGCGAGGTGCCGAAACCCGTCGCTCTCCCAGGCCGGTGGCGACGGGCCGTGGCACCCAGGCGGTCGAGCGTGGTCGGCAGGTGTCACCAACCGTCGGCTCGAGAGCGTGGGAACGACGGCGAGTGGCACCTCGCGCCCGGATGCGACGGCGAGTGGCACCTCGCGCTGTCGCGACCGACACCGACGTCGCCACCTGCACCAGCACCAGCACCAGGCATTAGCCGCCCGACGATCAGCGGGTGGAGTCGCGCAGCACCAGTCGCGGCGGGACCTCGATGGCGTCCCAGGCAACGGCACTGTCCGCACCAGGGCGAGCGACCTCGCCGGGGTGAGCATCGCCGTCAGCGACTGCCTGCAACCGGCGGACCAGGATGCCCACTGCGAGCTCAGCCAGCTGGGACCGGTCCACGGCCACGGTGCTGAGCGCCGGCACGCTGTACTGGGCGTCCTCGATGTCGTCGAAGCCCATCACCTGCACGTCCTGCGGCACCCGGCGGCCCCCGCGGAGCAGTTCCGCGAGTGCCCCCAGAGCCAGGGTGTCGTTGAACCCGAAGACGGCGTCGAACTCCACACCTTCGGCGGTGAGATCCCTGATCGCCGCGGCACCGGCCGCCTTGCTCCATCCCTCGGTGGGCCGGATCAGCGCCTCGTCCACCGCGATCTCGTGCCGGGCCAGCGTGTTCAGATACCCGCGGGTGCGTTCCCCCTCGGTACCGACGGCCACACCACGGTCGGCACCCAGAGCCACGATGCGGCGCGCCCCACGGGAGATGAGGTGCTCCATCACCAGCTCGGCACCACGGGCGTTGGCGAGGAACACCTGGTCCACGTCGTCGCCGATGCGGTGGTCACCGAGCACGACCACGGGGAAGCCGGGCGGCGCAGACTGCGAGGGCACGTCACCGTGGCCCACCGGCGCCACGATCGCCCCGTCCACCAGATGGGTGTGCGAGCCGACCAGGCTTTCCACGGCCACGTGCTCGGCCGCCTCCACCTGCTCGACGATCACCTTCAGGCCCACATCGGCGGCCTTGCGGATCACTTCGTCGGCGAGTTCAGCGAAGTAGGGCAGGCGCAGTTCGGGCAGCGCGAGGCCGATCAGGCCGGTCCGGTTCGTGCGTAGCTTGCGCGCGGTCACGTTGAGCCGGTAGCCGAGCTCGGCCATGGCAGCCTCGACCTGTGCCCGTGTCTCCGGGCGGATATACGGATAGGTGTTGTTGACGACGTTCGAGACCGTCTTCACCGAGACCCCGGCGAGCTTCGCGACGTCGCGCATCGTGGCGGGCATGGTGCTCCCTTCGCGCCTGAGTCGATCGTAGATCCTCTCAGGGCGGCCGCCCGCCACGCCCACCGCACCCACGACCACCGGGGGTGAAGTTGACGTCAGTTATGGCCGGATAATCGACGTCAACTTCACCCCCGGTGGGAAGGGCGGCGCAGGGGGCGGGCGGGTCAGGCCCCGGCGGTCATCCGGTAGTAGACCTGGTTCCAGCGCAGCTGCTTGGTGAAGTCGCGCACCGTCGTCGAGGCGTCGATGATCGCCAGCTCAGTACGGGCGATCTCGGCGAAGTCCTCGAACACCTCGGTCCCGACCTGCGTCGTCAGCACCGTGTGGTGCGCTCCCCCGGCGGTCAGCCAGGCCCGGGCGGAGGTTTTGAAGTCCGGCCGCGGCACCCACACCGCACGCGCCACCGGCAGGTTCGGCAGCTCGGCGTCCGGGCCCACGATGTCCACCTCGTTCGCCACCAGCCGGAACCGCTCGCGCATGTCCGACAGCGCCACCACGAGCCCGTCACCGGTGTCGGTGTCGAACACCAGACGCACCGGGTCCTCCCGGTCACCGATACCCAGCGGGTGAATCTCCAGCCGCGGCTTCGCCGTGGTCAGCGACGGGCAGATCTCCAGCATGTGCGAGCCGAGGATCTTCTCCTTGCCCGGGGTGAGCTCGTAGGTGTAGTCCTCCATCAGGGACGCCCCACCAGGCAGGCCGTACCCCATCACCTTCGCCAGCCGCACCAGGATCGCGGTCTTCCAGTCGCCCTCGGCGCCGAAACCGTACCCGGCGGCCATCAGCCGCTGCACCGCCAGACCCGGCAGCTGCCGCAACTCGCCGAGGTCCTCGAAGTTCGTGGTGAACGCCGAGAACCCGCCGGCCTCGAGGAAGGAGCGCATCCCTGCCTCCTGCCGGGCGCCGTAGCGCAGCGATTCGTGCCGCTCTCCCCCAGGCTGCAGTTCAGGAACGACCTCATAAGCGTCCAGATACTCCTGGACCAGGCCATCGATGGTCGCCTCGTCCACCGCATCCACGGCCGCCACCAGGTCGTTCACGCCCCAGGTGTTCACCGAGACCCCGAACCGCAGCTCCGCCTCGGTCTTGTCACCCTCGGTCACGGCCACGTTGCGCATGTTGTCGCCGAAGCGGGCGAGCTTCATTCCACTCAGGCTGGCCCACCCGACGGCGGCCCTCGCCCAGGTGCCCACCTCACCCTGGACGACCGGATCGCTGGCGTGCCCGACCACAATCTTGCGGGCCACCCCGAGCCTGGAGGCGATGTATCCGAACTCCCGGTCACCGTGGGCGGCCTGGTTCAGGTTCATGAAGTCCATGTCGATGTCGGCCCAGGGCAGCTCCATGCCGGCCTGCGTGTGCAGGTGCAGCATCGGGGTGCGCAGCGCGTCCAGCCCGGTGATCCACATCTTCGCCGGGGAAAAGGTGTGCATCCAGGTGATCACACCCACGCAGGCGTCGTCGGCGTTCGCCTCCAGTGCCGCCCGGCGGATCGACGCCGTGTCCTTGAGCACCGGCTTCCACACGATGCGCACCGGCACCTCGGAGGACTCCTCCAGGTGCCGCGCCACCGCCTGGGACTGCTCGGCGACCTGCTGCAGGGTCTCGTCACCGTAGAGGTCCTGGCTTCCCGTGAGGAACCAGATCTCGCGGCCTTCGAAGGGGTTGTCCATGTCGTCAGTCCTTCCCGTCCTCGGCACGCTGGCCGTAGACGTTCTGGTAGCGGTCGAAGAGGGCGTCGATGTGCTCGGGTGCGATCGGGACGACGTCACCGAGCTGTTTGGCGATGTGCACGGTGCGGGCCACGTCCTCGCACATCACGGCCGCCTTCACCGCGTCCTTGGCGTCGGCGCCGATGGTGAACGGTCCGTGGTTGGCCATCAGCACGGCGCGGGACCGGCTGTTGCGCAGAGTCTCCACGATGCCCTGCCCGATGGAGTCGTCGCCGATCAGCGCGAACGGACCCACCGGGATCTCCCCGCCGAACTCGTCGCCCATCATGGTGATCACGCACGGCACCGGCTCGTTGCGTGCCGCCCAGGCGGTGGCGTAGGTGGAGTGGGTGTGCACCACGCCCCCGACCTCGCTCATGTGCCGGTACACGTAGGCGTGTGCGGCGGTGTCCGAGGAGGGAGTGAGCCGGTCCGGGGTGCCGTCGACGATCTTGGTGCCGTCGAGGGTGCACACCACCATCGACTCCGGCGTCAGCTCGTCGTAGGAGACTCCGGAGGGCTTGATGACGAACAGCTCCACCTCGTCGCTGCGCACCCGTTCGGAGACGTTCCCTGCGGTCCAGATCACCAGCTCGTACCGGACCAGCTCGGCATGCAGCCGGGCCACGCGCTCCCGGGTCGCGGCCACCTCGGCCTGCACGGCCGCGGACATCTCGCTCAGGACGGGGCGGGTCATGACAACTCCTCCGGAACCTCGAGCGTGGGGGCGCTCACGCCGTCGGAGGTACTGGCCTCCCACGCCTCACGGCGGAGCGTCTTCAGCCGCTTCATCACGTCGTTCTCCCCCCGGCCGAAGTAGTCGTGCAGTGCGGTGTACTCGGCAAACAACCGGTCGTACGCCGCCGTGGCCTCCGAGTCCGGCTGGTAGGCGCCGACCGTCCGGTGCCCCATCGAGGCAGCAGCGGTGCGCACATCCGGGTAGGCACCCGCAGCCACGGCCGCGTGGATCGCCGACCCGACGGCGGGGCCCTGCTCGGAGGTGATCGTGCTCAGCGGGAGGCCGGTCACGTCGGCGTACATCTGCATCAGGAACCGGTTCTTCAGCAGCCCGCCGGCCACCACCAGCTCGGTGATCGGCACTCCGGAGGAGGTGAAGGCCTCGATGATGGTGCGCGTGCCGAAGGCGGTGGACTCCAGCAGCGCGCGGTAGATGTCCTCGGGCCGGGTGGCCAGCGTCTGGCCGATGATCAATCCGGAGAGCTCGGTGTCCACGAGCACCGACCGGTTGCCGTTGTGCCAGTCCAGGGCCACCAGGCCGTGCCCGCCGATCGGCTGCTGCTCGGCCAGTTCGGTGAGGTAGGCGTGCACGGAGATCCCCCGCCGCTCGGCCTCCGCCGTGTACGCGGCGGGCACACCGGAGGAGACGAACCAGCCGAAAATATCTCCAACACCGCTCTGACCGGCCTCGTAGCCGTACTTCCCGGCGATCACACCACCGTCCACCACGCCGCACATGCCGGGGACCTCGTGCAGCTCGTCGCTGTTCAGCACGTGGCAGGTGGAGGTGCCCATGATGAGGGTGAGCTGACCGTTCTCCACTGCGTTCGCAGCCGGCAGCGTCACGTGTGCGTCCACGTTGCCCGCGGCCACCGCGATCCCCTCGGGCAGTCCGGTCCAGCCGGCCGCCTCGGCGGTGAGGTGCCCGACGGCGTCCCCCAGCTGGGCGATCGGCTGCTCCAGCTTGTCCTGCACGAAGGTGGCGAAGTCCGGGTTCAGCGCCGCGAGGAAGTCCTCACCCACGTGCTGGCCGTCCTGGTAGATGCCCTTGTAGCCGACGGTGCAGGCGTTGCGCTGGTACTGCCCGCCGAGCTGCCAAACGATCCAGTCCGCGGCCTCGACCCAGCGGTCCATCGCGTCGTAGATCTCGCGGTCCTCCTCGAGAAGCTGCAGCCCCTTGGCGAACTGCCACTCGGAGGAGATCAGTCGGCCGTACCGGGGCAGCCAGGACTCGCCGCGCTCGCGGGCGAGGTCATTGATCCGGTCGGCGTGCGGCTGTGCGGCGTGGTGCTTCCAGAGCTTGACGTAGGCGTGCGGGCGGTCGGCGAACTGCTCGAGCTCGCACAGCGGCGTGCCGTCAGCTGTGGTCGGCACCATGGTGCAGGCGGTGAAGTCGGCAGCGATACCGATCACCTGCGCCGGGTCGATCCCGGCGGCCTCGACAGCAGCCGGAACGGCGGTCTTGAGCACGTCCACGTAGTCGGCGGGCACCTGCAGGGCCCACTCCGGCGGGAGCTCGACATTGGCGGCCGAGGCGGTCAGGGTGCGGTCCATCACGGCGTGGGAGTAAGCGTGCTCGGCGCTCCCGAGCTCGGCTCCGTCGCTGGTCCGGACGACGACCGCCCGGCCGGAGAGCGTGCCGAAGTCCACACCGATGGTGTAGGTGTTCTCGTCAGTCATGGCGATCCTTGGGTCGGCGTCGTTGCTCTGATAGATGTTAGCGCTCACAATGACCGAGCGCCACCCATCATGTCGGTCAGGAATGGGCTGCAGCGGTACTGGCACGCACCAAGAGCTGGGGTGGAACCGGCACCGGCACGAGCGGTTCCCCGGTGACGGCGCCGATGAGCACCTCCATCGCATGCCGGCCCAGCGCGTCGAAGTCCTGGCGCACGGTGGTCAGCGGCGGGATGAAGTGGTCCGAGCCCTGCACGTCGTCGTAGCCGACCACGCTCACGTCGTCGGGCACCCGCACGCCCGCCTCGGCGAACGCGTGCAGCAGCCCAAGAGCGGTCTGGTCGTTCGCGGCGAAGACGGCGTCCGGCAGGTTCCCGAGCAATGCTCGCCCTGCCTGGTACCCGGCCTCGGCCGTCCAGTCCCCCACGATGTCCTCACGTGGGTGCACGCCGGAACTGGCGAGCTCGTCATGCCAGGCGTCCCGCCGCGCGAGCGCGTCGAACCAGTCCAGCGGTCCGCTCACGTGCACCAGGTCCCGGTGGCCAAGATCGAGCAGGTGCCGCACCAACAAGCGGGCACCGCTGCGCTGGTCCACGTGCACCACGGTCGGATCACCGGGCTGGGGATCCATCGCGGCCAGCATCAGCACCGGCACGTGCGCCGAGGCGGCGCGGGCGGCGTTCGCCACCCGCTCCTCGGGCGCGATCACCACGATGCCTTCCACGGACTGGTCCATGAAGGAACCGAAGATCTCCGTCATCGTCTCTGGGGTCGGTTCGGCCGCCGTCGCCACGCTCACGAAGTAGCCCGCTGCCCGGGCGGACTGCTCGAGCACGGCGAGCGTGGTGGCCGGCCCGAACTGCATCGACCCGCTCGTCACGATGCCGACGGTGGCCGACCGGCGGGTCACCAAGGCTCGCGCCGCACTGTTACGGCGGTACCCGAGGGCGTCGATCGCCTCGAGCACCCGCTGCCGGGTTTCCGGTCGCACGTTCGGGTGATCGTTGAGCACCCGGGAGACCGTCTGGTGGGACACCCCGGCCACCTTGGCGACGTCGTTCATCCCCGGCCGCCCAGCACGCACTGCGCCTGCCACACCCACCTCCTGGTCCACGTCGGTGCAGGTGAGCCTAACGGAGGCCGGCGGCGAGACTGTCCCGCACCAGCTCCGGCGGCGGGTTGGTGTGGGCCTCTCCCTCGAGCACCACGGTGGGTACGGTCTCGTTGCCCTGATTCACGCTCCGTACGAAGGCGGCGGCCTCGTCGTCGGCCCAGATGTTCACCCAGGTAGCCGATCGGCGGGCGCTGCCCAGGCGGCGGCGCAGCCGGCTGCAGTACATGCAGCCGGGCCGCCAGTAGATGATGACCCGACGGCGGGGGTCGCCCTCGTCGAGCGCCGTCACCTCCGCGTGGGTGGTGGTGGCACCGCGGTTCGGGTAGGACCACCAGGCGTAGAAGAGGATGAACGCCCCCTGCGGCACCAGCCACCACCAGGTGGTGTCCTCGGCGACGAACCACGCGATCACCGCGAAGACGACGAGCAGTGCGAGCCAGACGAGTCGAGAGCGCATACCCCCAGCATGCCCGGGGCGAGCGCGCGCAACATCCACCGCACGAGGGATCTCTCCCCAACGGAAATCCGTCGTCGATCTGGCTAGGGGTCGCACTAGCCAGATCGACGACGGATTCTGTGATCAGGCGGCGAGCAGATCGTCGATCTGGTTGATCGCCAGGGTGGCCCCTTCTTCGACACCCATCGCGATCACCTGCTGCAACCCTTCGGCAGTCTCGTAGACGCTGGTGAAGGTGGCGCGCGTGCCTGCCTCGGTGGCCTCGAACCGGTAGACGTTCTCCGCGACTGGGGCCGTGTCGACCGGGTTGAGGTCGGCGTCGGCGAAGCCGTCGCGGAAGGTGAACGCGTGCGGTTCGTCGACGCTGATGATCTCCCACCAGCCGCCGTGCTTCTCCCCCTCCGGGCTGGTCATGTAATACGTGACTCGAGCACCCGGGGTGAGCGAGTGGTCCACGAACGTGGCGGGGTAGGTCGGCGGGCCCCAGACCTGCTCGAGCTGCCGGGGGTCGGCGTAGATGCCCCACACCCGGTCCACGGGTGCGGCGAACTCGGCCGTGATGGTCAACGTGCGGTTGTCGATGTCCTTCTGGACTCCGGTGACAGGCATGTCATTTCTCCCTCATGGTGGTGTTCCTGGTGTTCTGCTGGTCGAGTCCGGCGAGCAGGTCGTCGATGCGTCCCACCCGCCCCCGCCAGACGTCTTCGAGCTCGTCGAGCAGAGAGCCGACGGAGCGGACGACGTCGATATCGCCTGCTGCCAACGCCTCCCGCCCGACGCGTCGTTTGGTGATGAGCCCGGCACGTTCCAGGACAGCCACGTGCTTCTGCACAGCAGCAAAGCTCATCTCGTACTTCTGAGCGAGCGCACTGACCGAGTACTCCCCGGCCAGCACCCGGCGCAGGATGTCGCGCCGGGTCCGGTCGGCGAGCGCGTGGAACAGAGCATCGGCCCTGTCCTCGTCGGTGCGCTCGTCCATGAGACGAACATACAACCAATCAGTTGTAGGTTGCAAGGGGTCAGGGCAAAAAAATGAGATCCGTCGTCGATCGGGTCGTTGTCACACGACCGGATCGACGACGGATCTCGGTAAAGGTGCTGGTCAGCCGCCGTCGCGACGACCGATGGCGCGGGTCAGCGAGGGGTGCCGGGGCTGGTGGCGCGTCGCGTTCCGGCCCGACGGCGTCCCGCACCGTTGGCTCCGTCTCGGCCGCCCTGGGCGGGGGCGCCCGAGGGGCGTCCCGCCCCGGAGCGAGGGGTAGAGCTCGACCATGCCGGACCACTCGCGGGAGCAGCGCCGCCACGGCCACGACCGCGGCCACGACGAGGAGCGCCGGACCGGCCACCGGATGAGGATCCGTCCGACCGGGGCCCGTCAGAGCCACCGGAGCGCGCGCCGCCCGATCGCGAGCCACCGGAGCGGGAGCCCGAACCGTGCCGGCCGCCACCGCTCCGGCCCTTGCCGACCGGTGCCGCTGAGGGCTTGCGAGCAGCCGCTTCCGGTGCACGGTCCGGGCTCACCTTGGGTGCCACCTCGCCGACGAGCTCGCTCACGAGTGCCGGCTCGGGCGCCGTCGGGGCTGCCTTGATCTTGGCGGCACGGAGCAGCTGGCGCACATCGCCCCGCTGTTCCGGAAGCATGATCGTCACGACCGTTCCACCCGAGCCGGCGCGTGCGGTCCGACCGGAGCGGTGGAGGTAGGCCTTGTGCTCGGCGGGCGGGTCCACGTGCGCGACCAGGTCCACATCGTCCACGTGAATCCCGCGGGCGGCGATGTCGGTGGCGACCAGCACCCGGACGGCACCGCTGGAGAAGGCCTCCAGGTTGCGCTCCCGCGCCCCCTGGGAGAGGTTGCCGTGCAGGTCGACGGCGGGGATCCCACTCGCGGTGAGCTGGCGGGCCAACTTGCGCGCCTGATGCTTGGTGCGCATGAAGAACAGGCGACGGGAGGCTCCGGAGGCCAATTGCTCCACCAGGTCGCGCTTGGCACCCACGTCGGAGACCTCGAGGATGTGGTGCGTCATGGCGGTCACCGCCGAGGACGCGGGGTCCACGGAGTGGGTGAGCGGGTTGTTCAGGTATCGCTTGACGAGGATGTCCACGCCATTGTCGAGGGTGGCGGAGAACAGCATCCGGTGCCCATTCCGGGGCGTCGCGTCCAAGATGCGCTTGACCGCGGGGAGGAAGCCGAGATCGGCCATGTGGTCAGCCTCGTCCAGCACCGTGATCTCGACAGCGTCCAGGCGTAGGTGCCCCTGGCTCTTGAGGTCCTCGAGGCGGCCGGGGCAGGCGATCAGGATGTCGACGCCGCGGCGCAGCGCCTCCACCTGTTTGCCCTGGCCGACGCCACCGAAGATCACCGTGTGCCGTAGCCCGGCGGCCGCGGCGAGCGGGGCGATGGTCTCGGCGATCTGCGAGGCGAGCTCCCGGGTGGGCGCGAGCACCAGGCCGCGCGGGGATGCGGATCGTGCGGAGCGGCCCTCAGTCAGCCGGGCCACCAGCGGGAGGGTGAAGGCGAGGGTCTTGCCGGAGCCGGTACGGCCACGGCCGAGCACGTCACGTCCGGCAAGGGTGTCCCGCAGGGTGGCGGACTGGATCGGGAAGGGCTCGGTGATGCCGCGGTCGGCGAGCGAACGCACGAGCGGAGCGGGAACGCCCAGGGCGGCGAACGTCGTCGGGGCAGCAGCAGGTGAAAACACGAAAGGGACAACTCTCTGATCGGGAGGTTCACCGCAGAGACCGTCACTGTGTGCTCTCCTGGCGTCCAGCCGGGGCACTCGAAACCGCGATGTCGGGCACGCACACGGGCGCGTCCTGCGCCCAGTCTCCCCCGCCGTCGCTGCTTTCTGCGACTTTGGTGGCGAGTGTCACATCGCCCGGGGATCCGGCCAGGAGCAACGATTCACGACGGCGAAGGCTGGGACCCCGTTCACGTCGCCTTTCGTTCACCTCACCGTTGCCTGGACGGTTCTCACGCTCTCTATGCTCAGATGTATGGCTGCCCCTTCCGTTCGACCCGCCGTCGTGGTCATTGGCGCGTCTGTGCTTGCCGTGGTGATCGCTGTGGCGTTGATCATCGCGCTCGCCCTCCGCCCCCAGAACGATCTCGAGCAGCTCGCGGCCGCTGCCGCCGCCGATGAGCACGCCTACCGGGGCATCATGCTGGTGGATTTCGCCGCCGCTCGGGAAGCCACGGGCCTCGACCAGGACGCGGGGCTCGAAGAGGCGAGGCATCCCGAGGGCGTGGACCCAACCAGCGAGGAAGGCCTCGCGTACGCGCGATTCCGCAGCGCGTGGACCGTCTTCCCGCATCTCAATTTCCCCTCCGAGCAGCCGGCAGCCGACTCCATCGACCTTGGTCAGGTGTCGGCTGTTGCCGCCACGACGAGCAGGACCGTCATCCTCGTCCGCACCTCGCAAGACATTGACGAGATCGTCGCGGGTTTCTCCGAGGCCGGCTACGAGCGCGACGGCGATGCCCTCCTCCGGGTGCCGGAGGGAACCCCGCCTCCGCCAATCGGCGAGGCCTACACCGCCATCGCCTGGAGCGACGATCTCCTCGCCCTCAGCGCGGCGCCCGAGGAGGACGGCCAGGGCCTCCTGGACGGCCTCGAGCAGCACGACAGTTCTGACCTGTCGACCTGGGCCACGGGCCTGATGGACGACCAGGACGCCCCCTTCGTGATCGCGCACCCGATCGACGCCGAGAACGAGTTGGCCGCGTGCGTGTCGCGCGTCGGGGTCGCCGACCAGCTCACGGGCCAGGCTGCGTACGCACTGCAGTCCGACGACCCCGAGGGCGTCGAGGTCACCCTCACGCCGCAGGACGACTCGATCGCCTACGCCGAACCCGACGTCGGCGACGGGCAGGTCGAGGTGGACGTGGACGCCACCGGCAGCCCCACCAGCCCGGTCCTCACGTTCATGGAGACGCCGTATCCGTCGATCTGGAACTGCCGCTGACGGCCTGGACGGCTGAGTCGTCTAGCAATCTCCGCCCTGCGGACGCCCGTCGCTGTCCGATCCCGTGTCGGCAGCGCCAGGCCACGGCGGTGTGTCAGCATGGCGGCGTGTATGAACGTCCACAGTTCCCGGACCCGGACTTCACGCCCGACCCGGCCTCGATCACCCGACACCGGGGTGCGTTCTACAACCCCTGGATCAACATTCCGGTGGCTCTGCTGCTGACTTTCGGTTCCGGAGCGCTCACGCTGTACCTCGCGCACCTCCGTGCAGCGATCATCTCGAGCCCGCCGTACCCGGATCAGAGCCTCGACAGTGCCGGTGCGCTCATCGGGATCATCGCGATGGGACTGGCGACCATCGGGCTCGTCGGCGCCTCGATCTACGCCATCATCTGGTGGAGTCTGAAACGGAAGCGTCATTCCCGACGAGCAACCGATCAGCCACCCCCGCCGCCAGGGAGTCGACCCACTGGCACCCCCTGGAACCGCTGATCACCCCTGCAACAACACGCAACGTGATCGGACAGGGCTCGATCGGTAGGCTCATTGCTCGTGACGATCCTTCTGACCGGTGACTCGATCACCGACTGTGGCCGTGACCGATCCGACCTGAGCAGCCTCGGCGAGGGCTACGCCGCCCTGGTCGCTGCCGACGCCCCGGAGAAGCGGGTGATCAACACTGGCATCGGGGGCAACCGGGTGGTGGACCTGCAGGCACGGTGGGACGAGGACGTGCTCGCCCACTCCCCCGACGTGCTCTCGATCATGATCGGGATCAATGACACCTGGCGCCGGTACGACTCCGACGACCCCACGCCCACCGAGGTGTACGAGGACGGCTACCGCGAGCTGCTCACCCGCACCCGAGCGGCCGGGGTGCGGCGGATCATCCTCATCGAGCCGTTCCTGCTGCCGGTGCGCGAGGACCAGTGGGCGTGGCGGGAGGACCTGGACCCGAAGATCCAGGCGGTGCGTCGCCTCGCCGCCGAGTTCGGGGCCGAGTACCTGGCCACCGACGGCCCGCTCACCCAGACGGCCTCGCGCACCTCGCCGGAGTTCCTCGCCCACGACGGCGTGCACCCGACCCCGGCCGGGCATCGCTTCCTCGCCGACCTCTGGTTGGACAACTACCGCCGCTGACCGGACGCGTCCAGCCCCTGTCGGACACCGCCCCGGGGCGCACCGGGGGTGAGGTTGACGTCGGTTATGGCGCGATAACCGACGTCAACTTCACCCCGGGCGGGTCGGGCGTCGGTGCGGTCGGGCATCAGGCGTCGGCAGCACGAAGGCCGGCCACCCGCTCGGGTGACCGGCCTTCGTCTGGGGAGCTCCGCCGTCGGCGATCAGAGCCCGACGGCGGAACTCGCCGTGCCTACTCGCCGCTGGTTGCCGCCGGGAGCTCGGGCGATCCGCCCGCTCCCACGGCCAGGGGCTCCTTCTCGGGTTCCCGGTCCACTCCGGTGAAGGTGAACTCGCCGAGCAGCCCCTCGCCGGTGGCGTCCACCACCACGGTCTGACCGGCGCGAATCTCGCCGTAGAGGATCCGCTCGGAGAGCTGGTCCTCGATCTCGCGCTGCAGCGCACGGCGCAACGGACGAGCACCGAGCACCGGGTCGTACCCGCGCTCGGCGATGAGTTCCTTCGCCGCCGGGGTGAGCTCGAGATCCATGTCCTTGTCGGCCAGACGCACCGACAGCTTCGCCACCATGAGGTCGACAATCTGGAAGATCTCGTCCTGGGAGAGCTGCGGGAACACGATCACGTCGTCGACACGGTTGAGGAACTCGGGGCGGAAGTGCTGCTTGAGCTCCTCGTTGACCTTGACCTTCATCCGGTCGTAGTTCGTGGACAGGTCGCCACCGGCTTGGAAACCGGTGAGCAGACCCTTGGCGATGTCCCGGGTGCCGAGGTTGGTGGTCATGATGATCACCGTGTTCTTGAAGTCGATCACCCGACCCTGGGAGTCGGTCAGGCGACCGTCCTCGAGGATCTGCAGCAGCGAGTTGAAGATGTCCGCGTGGGCCTTCTCCACCTCGTCGAAGAGCACCACGGAGAACGGACGGCGCCGCACCTTCTCGGTGAGCTGTCCACCCTCTTCGTAGCCGACATATCCGGGGGGAGAACCGAACATCCGGGAGACGGTGTGCTTCTCGGAGAACTCGCTCATGTCCAGCTGGATGAGCGCGTCCTCGTCGCCGAACAGGAACTCCGCGAGCGCCTTGGCGAGCTCGGTCTTCCCGACGCCGGTGGGCCCGGCGAAGATGAACGACCCACCCGGACGCTTCGGGTCCTTCAGACCGGCGCGGGTACGCCGGATCGCCTGGGAGATCGCCTTGACTGCAGCGTTCTGGCCGACGATCCGCTTGTGCAGCTCGTCCTCCATCCGCAGCAGCCGCGAGGACTCCTCCTCGGTGAGCTTGAACACGGGGATACCGGTCGAGGCGGCGAGCACCTCGGCGATCAGCTCCTCGTCCACCTCGGCGACGTTGTCCATGTCGCCGGCCTTCCAGGCCTTCTCCTTCTCCAGGCGCGTGTTCGAGAGGGTCTTCTCCTCGTCGCGCAACCGGGCCGCCTTCTCGAAGTCCTGATCGTCGATCGCGGACTCCTTGGCGCGGCGGGTCTCGGCGATCTGGTCGTCGAGTTCGCGCAGCTCCGGCGGTGCCGTCATTCGGCGGATCCGCAGCCGGGCGCCGGCCTCGTCGATCAGGTCGATCGCCTTATCCGGCAGGAACCGGTCGTTGACGTACCGGTCGGCGAGGTTGGCGGCGGCCACGAGGGCGGCATCGGTGATGGTCACCCGGTGGTGCGCCTCGTAGCGGTCGCGGAGCCCCTTGAGGATCTCGATGGCGTGGGTGAGCGTGGGCTCGGCCACCTGGATCGGCTGGAAGCGACGCTCCAGCGCGGCATCCTTCTCGATGTGCTTGCGGTACTCGTCCAGGGTCGTGGCACCGATGGTCTGCAGCTCACCACGGGCGAGCATCGGCTTGAGGATGCTCGCGGCGTCGATGGCGCCTTCGGCGGCCCCGGCACCGACGAGGGTGTGGATCTCGTCGATGAACAGGATGATGTCACCGCGGGTACGGATCTCCTTGAGCACCTTCTTCAGGCGTTCCTCGAAGTCACCGCGGTAGCGGGAACCGGCCACCAGCGCCCCGAGGTCAAGGGTGTAGAGCTGCTTGTCCTTGAGGGTCTCGGGCACGTCACCGCGCACGATGTCCTGCGCGAGGCCTTCCACCACGGCCGTCTTACCCACGCCGGGCTCACCGATCAGGACCGGGTTGTTCTTGGTACGCCGGGAGAGCACCTGCATCACGCGCTCGACCTCGGGCTTGCGCCCGATCACCGGGTCGAGCTTGGACTCACGCGCAGCCTGGGTGAGGTTGCGGCCGAACTGGTCCAGCACGGCGGAGCCGGAGGGCGTGCCCTCGGCGGGGCCGCCGGCGGAGACGGCCTCCTTGCCCTGGTAACCGTTCAGCAACTGGATCACCTGCTGACGCACCCGGTTCAGGTCCGCACCGAGCTTGGTGAGCACCTGGGCGGCGACGCCCTCGCCCTCGCGGATCAGGCCGAGCAGGATGTGCTCGGTACCGATGTAGTTGTGGCCGAGCTGCAGTGCCTCGCGCAGC
This sequence comes from Ruania alba, assembly GCF_900105765.1. Taxonomy (NCBI): domain Bacteria; kingdom Bacillati; phylum Actinomycetota; class Actinomycetes; order Micrococcales; family Ruaniaceae; genus Ruania; species Ruania alba. The sequence continues at coordinate 66,108 of NZ_FNTX01000001.1, read as the reverse complement.
GACAGCTCGAGCACCTTCTTGGCGCGCGGGGTGAACGGGATGTGCCCGTTCGGGGCCTGCTGACCCTCACCGATGATCTCCTGCACCTGCTGGCGGACTGCTTCCAGGGAGATGTTCAGCGATTCGAGCGCTTTGGCGGCCACTCCCTCGCCCTCATGGATGAGGCCGAGCAGGATGTGCTCGGTACCGATGTAGTTGTGGTTGAGCATCCGTGCCTCTTCTTGGGCAAGGACGACGACCCGACGGGCTCGGTCGGTAAATCTCTCGAACATCTCGTGCTCCTCACTGGCAACAAGGCCGCGAGTAGGGCGGTCTTGGCGGTGTGTCATCCAGGCTAACGGTGGCGGACCCGCGTTCATGCCCCTGTTCGCCAGCGGCAGAGAGAGCGAGAGGATGGACCGGTGACTGACCTGACTGTGCGCGGTGGCCCCGGCGCTGTGGTGCGCGCCGAGATCGAGGTGAAGCGCTCCCGCTTCCTGTGCCGGCTCGTCAGGGTGACCGACGAGGAGGAGGCGAGGGACGCCGTCGAGCAGGCACGCAAAGAGCACTGGAGCGCCCGGCACCACTGCTCCGCGTTCGTGCTCGGCCCCGCCGGCGAGCCGGACCAGGTGCGGCGCTCCAACGATGACGGCGAACCGTCCGGCACCGCCGGCGCGCCGATGCTCGAGGTACTCACCGGACGCGGCCTGGTCGACTGCGTGGCCGTGGTGAGCCGATACTTCGGCGGGGTGCTGCTCGGCGCGGGTGGGCTGGTGCGCGCCTACTCCGACGCCGTCACCGCCGCCACCGACGCCGCACACCTGGTGGCCCGGCAGCGCCGCGAGCTGTTGACCGTGGACCTCCCGCACGCCGACGCCGGCCGGGTGGAGGCCGAACTGCGGAAGCAGGGGGTCACGGTGCTGGGTACCGACTACCACCGGCAGGCACGGCTGCACCTCGCGTGCACCCCCGACGGCGTAGGTCACTTGCGTGGGAGCGTCGCCGCTGTGACCGGTGGCTCTGCTGAGCTGGTCTCCCGAGGGGTGGAGTGGGTGGACGTCGAACTGTCCTGACGCCCTACGATGGGGCGTCCACGGCTCCCAGCGTCGGTAGCACCCCCGATCCACGGGAAGCACCCCATGCCGGCAACTCCTCCCCCATCTCCCGTTCCGCTCGCCGGCAGAAGCCTGTCGCTGGCGCTGCTGGCGATGGCCATCGGCGGGTTCACCATCGGCACCACCGAGTTCGCCAGCATGGGCCTGCTCCCGCAGATCGCCGTCGGTTTGGCCGTCACCGTGCCGGAGGCGGGCCATCTGATCTCCGCCTACGCGCTCGGGGTGGTAGTGGGCGCCCCGATGATCGTGGTGGCCGCCGCCCGGCTCGAGCGCAAACGGCTGCTGGTGCTGCTGGCATGCGCGATCGCCCTCGGAAATGCACTGTCCGCGGTGGCGCCCGGTTTCGCGTCCATGACCGCGGCCCGGTTTCTCGCCGGGCTCCCGCACGGGGCGTACTTCGGGGTCGCGGCGCTGATCGCCGCCACCCTGGCCGGCCCGGCCCGTCGGGGCCGCGCCGTCTCCCTGGTGATGCTCGGGCTGACCATCGCCACGATGGTTGGCGTGCCGTTGGCCACGATCCTCGGTCAGCTCGTCGGGTGGCGCTCCACCTACGGATTCGTGGTGCTCACCGCGCTGGTCACGGTGGTGGCCGTGTGGCGGTGGGTGCCGGCGCTGCCCCGCCCTGGCGTGGCCGCCTCGGCACGGTCGGAGCTCCGGGCGTTCCGGCACGGGCAGGTCTGGTTCGCCCTCGGCATCGGGGCGGTCGGCTTCGGCGGGATGTTCGCCGTCTACAGCTACATCGGCGAGATCGTGCCCGAGGTGTTCGGGCTCTCGATGGCAGGGGTGCCCGTGGCGCTGGCGGTGTTCGGCATCGGGATGACGGTGGGCAACTTGGTGGCCGGGCGGCTGTCCGACTGGAACGTGATGGGCACGGTAGTGCTCGGACTGATCGGCATGGCGGCGCTGCTGGCAGTGTTCGCACTGACCGCCGAGATGCTCACGGATGAGGTACCGGTGGTGGGGATGGTCGGGCTGTTCCTGATCGCCTCGATCTCACAGTTCCTCGGCCCGTCGTTGCAGACCAGGCTGCTGGACGCCTCCCCGGACGCACCGTCCCTGGCCGCCGCCCTGCACCACTCGGCCCTGAACATCGGCAACGCCACGGGTGCGTGGATCGGCGGTGCGGTGATCGCCGCCGGGTTCGGGTACCTGGCGCCCGCCTGGGCCGGGGCGGTGCTGGCGGTGGCCGGGCTGGTCGTGACCGGGGCTGCGATCCTTGCCGAGCAGCGGGCACGGGAGCGGGCGCTGATCTGAGCGGCGATCCATCCCGACCAGCAGGCGGATGGATCGCCGCGAGAACTCAGTCGGCGTCCAGTCGAGCGACATAGGGGGTGGACCCGGTGGACGTGCCCGCCACGATCCAGAAGCCGCTCCCACGGCCCGGGGCCGGTAGGGCGATCTGCACCGTGGCGTCTCCTGAATCGTCCGCCGTGGCCTCGTTGAGGAAGACGATGTCCTGAGCTGAGGGTCGGCGAGCGTCCGCAGGGCTCGCGACGATGAAGAGGCCGATCTGCTCGCCGGCAGCGTCGGCGCCCGCGTGCAGGGTCACCGTCGTCACTCCGTCCTGCCCACTGACAGCCTCGTGGTCAATCTGCCGTCCGGGTCCGCCCGGGCGATCCCGGTCAGTGGCGACTGGTCCCACGGACCGGGCGCTCATGACCGGCGGTCCAGTGATCGGAGCGGTGTCGACCGGCGCACCGACGACCTGGGCCGTCTCCGGCGCGGCACCGCCGAGCACCGGACGCTGGACGCTTTCGTCCCAGGCCCAGACCGTCTCGAGGTCCCACCCCAGTGCGGTGGACCAGGTGGAGGCGGATTCCACCTCCGCTGCCGTCAGGGTCTGTCCGTTCAGCGTCGTCGGCCCTTGGTCGGTGTTGCTCTGCGTCGCGGCAACCAGGGTCTCCACGGCATGGTTGCCGTCGAGCGTCGCGGTCTGACCGGACGCAGAACGAGCAACGACCCGCTGCGCGTACGCCCCCGCCGTCACCGTGGGGTTGAGCGCAACGCTCGAGCGCACGACGGTCTCGCTGTCCCGTGCATACCCGGTGATGCCACCGGCTGTCGTGCCCGTCGCTTCGACCACCCCTGTCGCAAGCACCCGCTCGGTCAGACTCGGGCTGTCTGCGACGCCGATGATCCCGCCCGCGTAGTTGGTCACCGTCGCGGTCACGTCTGCCGTCGAGTACGAGTCGCGGATCGTCCCGAACGACGTCCCGGCGATCCCGCCCACTCGGGACGGGCCCGCCACGGATCCGTCGGTGTGCACCCGCTCGAGCGTCCCCCGGTGGACGTTCACCAGGATCCCGGCGTCGCTGGACGCGCTCGTCACCGTTCCGGTGATACCGAGGTCGTGGACGACCCCCTCTGCACCGATCGATCGGAACAGGCCGCCGGAGTCCGAGGTGAAGCCCGTCAGCACGTGCCCTGCACCGTCGAGGTCACCGGTGAACGGTGCGATCACGCCCAGCTGCGGGCCGTCGATACCGGTCACGTCGAGGTCCGCGGTCAGCCGGTAGCGCTCCGTCGGCCATTCCGCGACTTCCTCGAGGTCGGCAGCGTTACTGAGCAGGTAGACGCCCTCGGCGTCCTGTTCCAGCGCCGGACCCTCGGGCTCGGTCGGGCCGGAGGTCACGTCCTCGACCGCCGAGCGCAGAATCGGTCGCTGCGCGGCCGAGCTCCACTGCCACACCGCGTCGAAGTCCCAACTCAGGTCGTCCTCCCAGGTCGTCCGGGACTGAGCGTCCTGGACGGATCGTGTCTCGCCGTTCAGCGTCGCCGATCCGGTCGCCGCGTCGCTCTGCACCGCCGGAACAAGGGTCTCCACCGCGTAGTTGTTCGCCAACGTGGGGGTCTCACCCGAGCGGGTGCGCGCAACGACGCGCTGTGCATAGGCGGACGCCGTGACCGACGGATTGAGGGCGAGGTTGTCCCGCACCACCGTGCCTGCGTAGGAGTACCCCGCGATACCGCCCGCGGACTGGTCACCGACCGTATGGACAGCCCCCATCGCATAGGTGCGTTCGATGCTGCTGCCGGCACGTGGGACGGCCGCGATGCCGCCGGAGTAGCGGCCGCCGGATGCCGTGACATCGGCGAGGGAGTAGCTGTCGGCGATCAGCCCACTGTGACTGCCGACCATCCCGGCCACGTAACTCGCCCCCTGCACAGAACCGGAGGTGAAGACGCGTTCGATCCGGCTCTCCGCCGTCGACTCGTTGGCGACGATGCCGACCATCCGCTCCTCGCTCACGATGGCTGCGTCAACGAGCGCGAGGTCGTGCACGGAACCGGCCAGGACACCGAAGAGTCCACCGGTGGAGGAGCTCAGCCCGCTGATCGTGTGCCCGGCGCCATCCAAGGTCCCGGTGAAGGCAGCCGTCCCCGCGCTCGGGGGTGTGGCGCCAGTGAGGTCGAGATCGGCGGCGAGCACGTAGTCGTACTCCGGGAACTGTCCGATCTGCTCCAGGTCCGCCACGTCGTCGACGATGTGCGCGCCGTCGTCGTCCTGCGGCAGGTCCGGGAGCGGAACGGGTGGCACGTCCTCCGGGGCTGCACGCAGGATCGGCCGTCGACCATCGCCGCTCCAGCCCCACACGGTGGCGAAGTCCCAGCCGAGGCCCTCGAAGAACGCCTGGGTGCGAACCTGAGGAACACTCACGACGGCGCCCTTCCAGTTGTCCGCGGCAGGCGGCTCGCTCAGACTCTCCCCACTCACCGGGACGGCTGCGCTCACGTAGTTGTCCGCCAGCAGGGCCACCTGCCCGCTGCCGACCCTGCCGATCACTGCGTGCGCATAGCTCGGCGCGGACACCAGTGAGTTCAGCGAGACGACGTGCTGGACTGCTGTCTCCTCGTAGCCGTAGCTCACCACGCCACCCGCGTTCCGGGTGTCGGCAACGACGGCGCCAGTGGCCAGCACGTTCGCCGTGACCGACCCGCTTCGGGCGATGCCGACGGTGCCGCCCGCATACAGGCCGGTGGCCCGGACGTCTGCCGTGGAGTAGCTGTCCACGACGGTGCCGTGATGGTCGCCGACGATCCCGCCGACACGCGAGGAAGCGGTCAAGGTCCCCGCCGTACGGACCTGTTCGATCGTGCCGTGGTTGACATCGGCGAGGAGACCGGCGTTCGTCACCTCGGCGGTCACCTCACCATGGACGACCAGGCCGCGGATCGTGCCGTGGTTGTCGGCGAACAGGCCCACGCCCTCCCCCGGTGGCGCTGTGTAGCCGCTGATCGTGTGCCCCCCGCCGTCGAACACCCCGGTGAACGTCACCAGGCGACCGAGCTGGGACATGGCCACGTCAGTGAGGTCGATGTCGGTGGTGAGGAGGTACTCACCGGCGGGGTCGTGGGCGATCTTCGGCAGATCGGCGGCGCTCTGGAGGAGGTACGGGTCCTCTGCCGTCCCACCGCCGTCCAGGCCTTCACGCACGGTCACCGCCGGGATCAACGGCGCTGCGGAGGCAAGACTGTCCCAGACGAACAGGCGCACCGTCTCGCTGGGCTCGACCGGTAGCGGGCTGTCGAAGGTGACGAACTGCTCGCGGCCCCGGTGGTCCAGTGCGACGTCGACCGTGCGCAGATCCACCATCTGCTCCTGGTCGCGGTCATAGGTCGCAGCGGCGACGGTGAGACCGTCCGGGCTTCCGGCGTAACTGAGGAGTCCCACCCCCTCCATCTGGCGATCGACGATGTCGGTCGAGGTGACCTGCCAGTGGTCCGTCGGTTTGGTCACGGTGAAGGTGTCCACGGTCCGACCGTCGAGGGTGTACGCGGTCATCTGCAGGCCCGCGTCGGTGACCTCCAGCACACTGCCCATCTGCGTGTCTTCGTCGAAGACCACGTCGTCCCACCACTGCTCCGCGTTGTCGCGGAACTTGGGACCGGCCGATCCCATGGTCACCACCGTGGTGCCGAGGGCCTCCTCCTCAGGCGTCTCGGCGAGCCGGTCGTCGTAGATGGTGGACCGCTTGTACACGTGGTCGTGCGCCCCGATGTAGAGGTCGACCCCCAGTGTCTCGAGCGCAGCGGTGATCTTGGGGCGGTCGGCCGCGAGCGCGGCATCCTCGGCGTGGTAGCCGCCGTAGTAGGAGTAGTGGCCGACCACCACGTTCCAGTCCTGCGTCGATGAACGGATGTCCTCGGTCAGCCACGCGAGCTGGGCATCGATCCCCGCGGTCGAGTTGAGCACGGCGAAGTGGATATCGCCGCGGTCGAACGAGTAGTTGCTCTCCCCGATCGCCCCACCCTCGGGCAGGTCGTACATGTTCGAGAAGATCGCCGTCCGCTCGGCGGTCTGGGAGTTGTAGTCGGGGTCGCCGTAGGTCTCATGGTTCCCGGCGACCGGGGCCACCTGGAGGTCGAGCCCGTCGTAGACGTGCTCGAAGACCTCGTCCCAGTACTGTCCACGACCACCGTTGTCCACCAGGTCGCCGGTCTGCAGCACAGTTCCGCCGCCGGGCACCTCGGTCTGCAGGCGGTCGAGCACATCACGCAGCAGTCCGAGCTCGTCGGTGTCATGGGAGTTGACCTGCAGGTCGCCGACGACGTAGACGGGTTCGTTCTGACCGCCCGCGGCGACGAACTCGCCCTGGACCTCTGTCCAGGCGGACTCGTGGCTCGCCTCGGGAGCGGCGCCGTCCACTGCGACACCGAACCGGTAGACATAACGCTCGCCGTGCTCCAGCCCGGTCACGCCGAACTCGTGGCTGCGCAGCGTCTGCCCGGTGATGGAGTGCTGGTACACCGGCTCCTCGTTGCCGATCGTGTTCACCTCGTACGGGCGGTCGTTCGTCGAGGTCAGCACCTCGGCGCCCGACCAGTCCGCTCCCGCCGGGACGACCTGGGCGTACACCTCCTCGATGCTCCGGTCGGTCGAGACCGCGATCCCGGTGCCTCCTGGCTGATCGGACACGGCCGCGGTACTGCCGAAGTACTGGAACACCCCGTCTGGATCGAGCACCTCGGTGTCGATCGTGATCCGCAGCAGTTCGGCGTTGATGTTCCCGGTCGCGTCTTCCGCCTTCACCACCACGAAGTGGTCGTCGTAGCTGCGCACCTGGAACGAGCCGTCGGTCACCGGGACCTCACCGGCTGCGTCGTACACCTCGAAGCTGACCGTGGGTGTCTCACCCGAGTCGTCGGTCGCGGTAGCTGCAGGCAGCGCGATCTCCTGGCCGTACACGGCATGGTCCGCGACGTCCCCGGCGATGGTGATCACTGGGGCGTAGTTGGCCCCGCGGGTTGTCTCACCCACCCAGATCGGTGCCGAGACCACGAAATCGCCGTCAGCCTGGTCGGCACGGACGTAGTAGAAGTCACCATCGGCGAGCGCGAGGTCGACGGACAGCTCGAGGGTGTTCCCGCTGACGTCGTCGAAACTATGGGCGACCTCGCCCCCGTTGGTGAGCAGCTGGACCGAGGTGAACGCTTCACCGGCGTCCGGTTCCGTGAGACGGACGTCGAAAGTCGTCGAAGTCGTCCCAGCCGGGAGGACGGAGCCCATGATGGCGTCTCCGGCCCCGAAAGCGAGGACGGTGTTGACGTCCTGCGTCGAGTAGACGCTGCGGTCCTGCATGGCGGCGTACAGCCCGTCCAGAGATTGTTCCCTCGCCCAGATGCCGGTGATCGACTCGCTCGAGGTCACCCAGTTGGCGGAGTGCTCGTCTCCGTTCCACACCGGTCCGAGGTGCCAGCCGGTGTCCAGGGCGCTCTGGAACTCGGCGAACTGCGCCTCGTCCCGGACCTCGATGAGCTCGATGCGTTCGTCGACGACCGGGTCCAGGCCGTTGAAGTCGAAGAAGTTCCCCTTGCCCGTGGACCGGGGGTGGTTGAACTGCGCGATCGCGTCCGGGTCCAGCTTGAGGCGGGCGAAGAAGGTGTACATGTCGTACTTCAGGTCACCAGTGCCGAAGCTGTTGCCGAAGCCGTCGTTGCTGCCCTGCTCCGTCGCACGAGCCGTGGCGTGCCAGTCGGTGTTGAACACGTTGATGTGGCCGGTGCCGTCGTACCAGGTGTTCTCGATCGACGGTACGGCCACGAGGTCGTCCTGGCTGGCGTTGTACGCCTCGGCCTGCTCGTGCACCCACCGCCATTCCTCGGAGTCCGCGTCCCGCCAGTCGTCGATGAAGTCGTCACCGTTGCGGATGTCCCACATCACGTCGTGCTCGCTCACGGCAAAGAAGTCCGCCTCGGTCTCCGCGGCGACATGGTCGAATGCATCCGGGGGCAGGTGCACACCGTCACTCACCGACGTGTGGGAGTGGAACTCGCCGGTGAAGAGCTCGCGGTCCAGGTAGGCAGGACGGTCGGGCTCCTCCGCCGCTGCGGGTTGAGCGAGCGGCTGGAGACCAGCCATCCCGATCAGGCACCCGAGTGCAATCGCGGACGTCATTCGTCGACCCATCGGGACCTCCTGGAGGCCCGACCCTGGGCCATGGAATTGATTTACCTTCGCCCGACTCTATTGGGTCTTTCTTTACGCGACAAGGGGTCCGGGCACAGGTGCCCGACCTTTCATCTAGCGTTCAACCGGCAGTACCTCAACCGTTCATGCGATGTCCACACGCCGATCGAAAACCGCCTTCGCGTCGCTGCTGAACAGGACGAACCGCACCAGCTCCACTGAGCGCGCCGGAAAGCCGGACACGGCCTGAACGGCGATCCGGGCGACATCGCTCATCGCCCACCCGTAGACGCCGCCGCTCACCGCCGGGAACGCCACCGATGCCGCGCTGAGTTCCTCAGCCACCCGCAGACTTTCGATGAAGCAGGAGGCAAGCAGGGCCGGATCGGTCTGCCCGGCATTCGCGTTGGGTCCGACCGTGTGGATCACCCACCGGGCCGGCAGCTCGCCGGCGCCGGTCGCCACTGCCTGTCCCACCGGAAGCCCGTCCGGCAGGTCACCCGCGCGCAGCGCCCGGCACTCCTGCAGCAGTTCCGGCCCGGCAGCGCGATGGATCGCCCCGTCCACACCACCACCACCGAGCAGGCTGGAGTTGGCCGCATTCACGACGGCGTCCACCGCCTGGGTGGTGATGTCACCGACGATGGCCTCGAGTCGCATCCTTCTACTCTGCCACCACTGTCCGAAGTGACGGTCATACGTCAGCGTCCGCACCAGGGGCGCCTACCGCGACGTATCCCCGTCGTCCGGGGCGGTGCTACGCCTCCACCAGCACCGTCACCGGCCCGTCACCCGCAAGGTCCACAGCCATGTCCGCGCCGAACACCCCCGTCGCCACCGCGATTCCCCGCTCGCGCAGGTCGGCCACCACCGCCGCCACCAACGGTTCGGCCACGGGGCCGGGAGCAGCCGCGGTCCAGGACGGGCGCCGTCCCTTCTTCGTGGACCCGTACAGCGTGAACTGACTGACCACGAGCACCTCTGCCCCGGCGTCAGTCACCGACCGTTCTTCGCGCAGGATCCGCAACTCGGCGATCTTGCGTGCCACCGTCGCCGCCTGCGCGGGTGTGTCCTCGTGGGTCACGCCCACCAGGGCCACCAGACCAGCACCGATCGACCCGACCACTGCTCCGTCCACGGTCACCGACGCCCGGGTGACCCGCTGCAGCACCGCGCGCATCAGCCGTGCACGCCGGCCCCGGTGACCGCCGGTGCGTCCGGGCCGAACGCGGCCAGCACGGCACCCACCGGCTGCCCGTGACCGAGCACCGGCACCTGCGCCCAGGGCCAGTCCCCGTCGGCCCCCAGCAGACGCAACCCCGCGGCCAGCACGGTCGGGCGAGGGCGAGCGGCACCGTCGGAGACCTTGAAAGCCACCGTTGCGCCGTCGGGCAGGGCGGCCGCGTGCACACCATCGGCACCTCCCTTGATGATCAGGCCGGGCACGCTGCGCATCGCCTCGGTGTCCTCGCGGCCGGTACCGGCCACCAGGAACGGGTCGGCACGCATCGCCTCGGCCACCCGGTGCTCCGGGGTGCCGTCGGCTGCGGTGGCCAGGCGGGCGAACCCGCGCGCCAGCCCACGCACCGTGGATGACGGCTGCGCCGCCCCGCACCCGTCGACCGCCACGTGCCGCACCGGCTCACCGGTGAGCTCGGCGACGGTCTCCACCAGGTGCCGTTGCAGCGGGTGGTCGGCGCCGCGATAGCCGTCGATAGGCCACCCGGCGGCCACGCAGGTGGAGAGCATCGCCGCGTGCTTGCCGGAACAGTTCTGGGTGAGCGGCGCCGCATCGTTCCCCTCGGCGCGCCAGGCCGCGGCCGCGGAGGGCTCCAGCGGCAGGTCGGGCGTGTTGTCCAGGTCCGCCGCGGTCAGCCCCACCGAGTCGAGGATGCTCAGCGCCACCTCCCGGTGCCGCAACTCACCGTTGTGCGAGGCGCAGGCGAGGGCGAGCTGGGCGTCGTCCAGCCGTACCCCAGCACGCAGCATTCCGACGGCCTGCAACGGTTTCAGCGAGGAGCGAGCGTAGATCTCCTGGTCCGGGTCACCACGGCGCAGCACCTCGGCACCGTCAGCAGATCGCACCAGCAGGTGGCCGGCGTGCACCGATTCGACCAGCGTCCCGCGGATCACCCACGCCAGCACCTCACCGGCGGCCGGAGCCCGGAACATGGACGCTGTCACCACCGGCTCCCGCCGGACCCGCCCCCGTAGGACCGCACCGCGGGGCGCACATCCGCCAGGTACACCCCGGCCGGCACCCCACCGAGCAGCATCAGGAACAGCACGCCACCACCCCCACCACTGGGGACGGCGAGGAACGTCAGCAGTGTCGCCAGCCCGGTCACCGCGAGCCAGAATCCCTTGGTGCGCTTGTCCGCACTCAGGTAGGCCTGCGCCGGCCGCACGGCAGCATCGATCAGCGCCCACAGCGCCAACGCGAACGCGGCGAGCGCGAGAATGAGGAAGAGGTACCCCTGGATGAGTCCGATCACCTGCACGGCACGAGCCTACGCGAGCGCGCCCACCGCCGCGGCCAGCTCGTCCACATCAGCCGGCCGGGTGTCCCACGAACACATCCACCGCACCTCCACCCGGTCCGGCCGATCACCGGGGGCCCAGTCGTAGAAGTGCTGGCCGTGCTCATTGCGCAGTCGCTCGGCCAGGCGCCGCGACACCTCGGCGAAGACCACGTTCGCCTCGGTGGGCTGGGTCAGCCGCACCTGCCCGACGGCGACCATCGCCTCCCGCAGGCGTCTCGCCATCGCGTTCGCATGCCGGGCGTTGCGCCACCAGAGCGGCTCCCCTGCTCCCGCCGGGTCCGTCAGGAGTGCCAACAGCTGGGCCGAGATGTAGCGCTGCTTGGATGCCAGCTGCATGGCTGCCTTGCGCACGAACTCCATCCCGTGGACCGCCTCGGGGTTCAGCACGATCACCGACTCCGCGATCGCCGCACCGTTCTTGGTGCCGCCGAAGGAGAGCACGTCTACCCCCACATCCGTGGTGATCGCGCGCAGGGAGCACCCCAATGAGGCGGCCGCGTTCGCCAGCCGTGCCCCGTCCAGGTGCACGGCTATCCCGACGGCGTGGGCCGCCTCGGCCACCGAGCGGACCTGGTCCGGGGTGTAGACGGTGCCGAGCTCGGTGGCCTGGGTGAGGGAGACCGCCAGCGGCTGGGCACGGTGGATGTCGCCGAGGTCGCCGGCACAGGCGCGCACGGCGTCGGCGGTGAGCCGGGCGTCCGGGGCTGCCACAGGTAGCACCTTGATCCCGCCGACCCGCTCCGGCGCCCCGTTCTCATCGGTGTGCAGGTGCGCGTGCTCGGTGGCGATCACCGCACCCCAGCGGGGCAGCATCGCCGAGAGTGCCACCACGTTCGCGCCGGTGCCGGTGAGCACCGGGTACACCTGGGCCTGCTCACCGAAGGTGCCGCGGACCACCTCGGTGAGGGACGCCGTCGTGGGATCGGCGCCGTAGGCGCCGGCCGGTTCGGCCGGCAGGTTCGCGAGGGCGCTGAGCACCTCCGGGTGCATGGCGGCGTAGTTGTCCGAGGCGAACTGGCTCACCCGAGCAGCGTAGGCGAATCGGTGTCCCCCTCATCCCGGGCATCCACCGCGGCCAGCTCCCTGCGTGCCTGCTCACCCGACATCCCGGTGAGCTGGAGCAGGTCCACCACGAGCGAGCGCATCAGCACCACCAGCGTCTGCGCCGGCCAGCCGGTGAACGAGGGCGGGTCGAGCTCGCCCGCCACATCGAGGAGCTGGCGGCGCAGTCCGCTCGGGTCGGAGTCGGAGCCCAGGGCGGCGGCGAGGTCGTCGGCGGACTCGGAGAGGCGCTGCACCAGGCGGCTGACCCGCTCCTGGCTGGTCTTGCCCTGAGTCGCGGACCAGGCGCGGCGGGCGATCACTCGGGTGTTGCGCATCGCCCGGTCGCACAGGGTGGCTGCGCGTTGCAGGCGGAGCAGCTCGCCGTCGTGCTTGAGCCGGGACGGGGTGAACCGGGTGGCCGCGAGCGCGCCCTGAACCAGAGAGCTCCACTCGTCGATCACCCCTTGGGAGCCCCGGGCCCTGGTCAGGGCGTCGTCGACGATCTCTTCGTCGCCCTCGCGCATGCCACGGGCCACGTCGGCGAGGGTGAGCGCGATTTCGGTGAGACCGGACGAGGCCAGCACCCGGACCCGGCGGCGCACGTCCACCGGGAGCAGTGCGGCCACCAGCAGCGCCACCGCCCCACCGATCAAGGCGTCCAGCCATCGGCCCACGCCGTCGCCGCCGAGAGTGGCTGGCAGTGCCACCACGACCACCGCCTGCACCCCAGCCTGCATGGCGAACATCGCGGCACCGTCGATGAGGCGGGCGATTGCCACCGCCATCGCGAGCACCACCGCGATCTGCACTGGTCCGGAGCCGATCAGGGCACCCACGAGCTCCCCGAGAGCCACGCCAACCGTGACGCCGAGGGCCAGTTCGGCGACCTTGCGCGGGTGCCGATCGGCGCTGAAGCCGAGGGAGATCCAGGCTGCGATCGCGGCGAACACCGGGATCTCGTGCCCGACCAACCAGTAGGCGATGCCGTACGCGACGCCCGCGGCAAGCGCACCGGTGAGGATCGGCCAGGCGTCACCGCGCAGCCTGCGCCAGCCACGCCGCACCCGCCCGGAGAGCAGCAACCGCGCCGCACGCACTCCGCGGGGCGGTGGGGCCCCTCCGGCCGGGCGTGTGGTCACCTGGCTGAGCCTAGTGGTCGGCCAGGCGCGTGGCCCCCGACCTGGATCGCTAGAGGGTGCGGCGGCGCAGTGCCGGTCCCTGCGACGGCTCGGGGCGGCCGGTCCCCATGCCGTCGGGGCTGACGACGATCTCCTGGGCGGCGGCGATCCCGGCGACGGTGAGTGGGGCATCTGCCGCCAGGTTCCGCTTCACCATCGCGAGCGCGACCGGGCCGAGCTCGTGGTGGCGCACCACGGAGGTCACCCGGCCGACGACGCGCTCACCGGAGTGCACCTCTTCCCCGGGCTCGGGGGTGACGTGCTCGCTGCCGTCCAGGTGCAGCAGCACCAGGCGCCGTGGCGGGCGTCCCATGTTGAACACCCGAGCGATGGTCTCCTGGCCGCGGTAACAGCCCTTTTCCAGGTGGACGGCGGTGCGCAGCCAGTCGAGCTCGTGCGGGATCGTACGCTCGTCCACTTCGCGTGCCAGCCGGGGCCGCCACGCGGAAACCCGCATCGCTTCCCACGCCCAGGCGCCCGCGAGTCGAGCCCCGGCGGCCTCGGCCGCGGTGACCACCTCGGTCAGGTGGTCCCGCTGCACGAGGGTGAGCCGGGCGCGCCACTGCGTGCCCGGGTGGTCGGCATCGGGGTGGCCGTACCGGGTGGATCCGGGGGCGGTGTCCGGCCACGGGTCGGTCCAGGTCAGTGCCGGGCGGCTGCCCTCGGGGGCGAGGCCGCGCAGGTCCGGGCCGGCGGCGCTGGTGCCGAGCACGGCGGTGTCCGGCTGCTGCGCCACCTCCACGCGGAGCATGAAGCGCATCGAGTCGAGGAAGGCCGCCAGCGGCTCAGCGGCCTGGCGCTCGGTGATCAGCCAGGCGCTCTCACCGTCGTCGAGCACGGCGGCCGCGTGCTCGATGCGCCCGTTCGGGTCGAGCAGCAGCAGTTCGGTGCTGCCGCCGGGCACCAGGTCGGTGATCACTTGGGAGGAGAGGGTGTTCAGCCACGTGAGCCGATCCGGGCCAGTCACCGTCACGGCGACGAGGGGGAGGTCGACCACGCCGATGCCACGCTCCAGGGCACGCTGCTCGGTGACCGGGTGCCCATAGTGAGCGGCCACCCCGTCGTCGGGGCCGGTGGCCGCGACCGCGCCGGGGCGGGTGAGCAAAATAGATGGGCTCATGGACACCTCAACACTCCCTGCATCGTGGTGATTCCAGGATCTCGGAAGAATCGACTGTCCTGAGCACACAAGTGCCCGATACAGCACCTGTGTGCTGAGTACCGTCGATACTCTCGTTCACTCCTGCCGCTGCAGGCGGCCGGAGGAGTAGGACTGCATCTCCTGCCCGAACGCGGCCAGATCGGTGGCCCACATGAGCTCGGAGTTGACCATGCCGTACATCCTCCGAGCGGCGGTGATCTCGGCTGCGGTGGCGGTGCGAGCGAGCAGGTCGGTGGCGAGTGTGATCCGCGGGCCCTGCACCACACCGAGGTAGACGCTGACGTGCCCGGTCGGTTCGCTGAGCAGCACCTCGAGCTCGGTGGCCGGTGGGGTCGTCCCGCTGCCGGCGTCGGATGCGCCCTCCTGGGGCGGAACCCGCCAGTGTCCGGACTCGGTCGACCAGACCTCTCCTGCCTCCAGCGAGGCCACGTCGATCTCACCCTCGAGGGATGCGGGCGGGTTCTCGAGCAGCCAGGTGGTGGAGGTGTAGGCGAGGTAGGGGCCGCCGTCGGAGGTGAACGTGGCCTCCATCAGGATCGGCCGCTCCTCGATACCCGGGTAGCCGAGGAAGCCCGGCCCCCGCCAGGTGCCCAGCAGCCAGGCGAGCGGGTATGTCTCCGGGGCGAGGCCGTCAGGGATCGCGAAACTCATGGGAGCCCAGTCTAGGCGTCAGCCCAGCAGCACCCGGCCGAGCACATAGACCGGCACCCCGGACACGGCCACCGGCAGCATCGCGGCGGCGAGGGCCGCCGTCGGACGTCCGGAGGCGGGGAATTGCCCGAACAGGGCGTGCACCGCGGCGATCAACACCCCGGCGGAGAGGCCGATCAGGCCACCGGCGAGCAGTCCGACCGCCTCGATCAGCGAACCGACCAGCAGACCTGCCGCGGCCGCGATCACGATCGTGGTGGCCGAACCGAGCCACCCCGGGATCGGCAGCGCCGTGCAGGCCGAGCCTGCCGTCAGGGTGACGGCCCCGACCAGGAGCAGGGCGACGGCGACCGGTCCGCTGCCCACGGCGAGCCACCCGGCAGCGGAGGCCACCACGACGGCGCCCGTCACCACCCCGGAGACGGACTCCACCAGACGGGGGCGCCCGTCCCGTCGGAGCATCTCGTGCACGAACGCACCGACCACACCGAGCCCCAACGCCACGGCCACGTACAGCAGATCCTCCCAGACCAGCAGTGCCGTCAGGCCGGCGGCAGCGGTCAGGAGTAGCACGGCTACCGCGCCACGGCGCGCGGGGAGCCCGAGCAGCGTGGGCCACCCGACGGCGAACACCGTCACGATGCCCGCGATCGTGCCCACCAGGAGCGGGCGGTCGCCAAAGGCGGTGATGCCGATACCGGCTGCCGCCACCGCCGTGACGACGGCGCGGAACGCTCCACTGATCATGCGCCGCTCCACCTCACGTGGCTGATCGTGTCACATTGCGCTCGAGGCGTGCGAGGACTTCACCCGTGAGGAGCGTCGCAGTCGGGGTGCTCCATGCGGTGGGAACGAGGTGGTCCCGGACCTGCAATAGAGTTGCACACGATTTCAACCGGAGGAGGACCTGTGGCGGACCTTCTGCTGCTGACGTCCGAGGCCGGCGGCTCAGCCCGCGTGCTTCCCGCATTGACGCTGCTCACCCACCGGGTGCGGGTCGTCCCGACCGAGCCCGCCGCCCTGCTGGACGCACCCGACTCGGACGTCGTGCTGATCGACGCCCGCCAGGATCTCGCTCGTGCCCGTGCCACCTGTCAGCTGCTGCGGTCCACCGGGATCGATGTTCCGGTCATCCTCGTGCTCGGAGAGGGTGGCCTGTCCGTGGTCCGCCCCGACTGGGGCACCGACGACATCGTGCTGGCCGACGCCGGACCCGCCGAGGTGGACGCCCGCCTGCGCCTGGTCGCCGGCCGCTCCCAGCTCGGCGGGGAGAGCGACGACCCGGAGCAGATCGAGGTGGGCGACCTGACGATCGACGCCGGTGGGTACACGGCGCGGTTGCGCGGCCAGGCGCTCGACCTCACGTTCAAGGAGTTCGAGCTGCTCAAGTACCTCAGCCAGCATCCCGGCCGGGTGTTCACCCGGGCTCAGCTGCTGCAGGAGGTGTGGGGCTACGACTACTTCGGCGGCACCCGCACCGTGGACGTGCACATCCGGCGCCTGCGGGCCAAGCTCGGCCCGGAGCACGACCAGATGATCGGCACGGTGCGCAACGTGGGCTACCGGTTCGACCTGCCTCGGCACATCGCGGACAGTGCCGGCGACTCCGACGACTGAGGGCTGGGAAAACTCCGGTGATGGCGTCGGCGGCACCTCGTCACGGCCGAGGTCGGCGGCACTTTCGTGCACCCCCACGGCATATGTCACACTGGGCGGCGACGTCGGGTCGCACTAGCCCCGGGCTCCAACATTTGCCGCTTCGAGCGGCCTTCGCGCCGTCAGGCGCTGGGCGGCCCGACGTCCTCACTCCGGGCAGGCTCCCGCTCCGTCACGTTCATGCTCTAGCCTGTTCGCGTTCACTCTTGCCCTCGCTTGTTCGCGTTGTCCGATCCTCTGGGAGCCGCGGTGCGCTTTCGCCTGACCCCGCGTGACGTCGCGTTCTTCGACCTCTTCGCCGCCTCGGGGAGCCAGCTGGTGGTGGGCGCAGACCTGCTCGCTCAGCTCATCGCCGCTCCCCCGCCGGACCGACTGCGATTCGCCGAACGCCTCCGTGATGCCGAGCACGAGGCGGACCAGTCGGCGCACGAGATCATGCGACGGCTGAACCAGACGTTCGTGACGCCCTTCGACCGAGACGACATCTACCGCCTCGCCTCGGCCCTGGACGACTGCATGGACGCCATGGAAGCGGCCGGAGACCTGATCGTTCTCTACCAGGTGGACGACCTGCCGGAGGAGGTGGGCACCCAGGTGGCGACCCTGCAGCGGGCGGCCGAGCTGACCGCGGACGTGATGCCGAAGCTGCGCACCATGGGCGAGGAGGTCCGGGCCTACTGGATCGAGATCAACCGGCTGGAGAACGAGGCCGACCGGGCCTACCGAGACTTGCTGGCGCTGCTGTTCCAGAGCCCGAAGTACCAGGAGAGCCCCGCCGCGGTGATCGAGATGGTCAAGCTCAAGGATGTGATCGACACCCTGGAGCAAGCCGCTGACTCCTTCGAGACGGTCGCGCACCAGGTCGAGGCCCTCTTCCTCAAGGAATCCTGAACCGGTGGAGCTCGCCCTCGTCCTCCTCGTGGTGGTCATCGCCCTCACGTTCGACTACACGAACGGCTTCCACGACGCCGCGAACGCGATCGCGACCTCAGTCTCCACCCGCGCACTCACGCCCCATGCTGCCCTGGTGCTGGCCGCCGTCATGAACTTCGTCGGTGCCCTGCTGGGCACGGGCGTGGCGGAGACCATCGGCAGCGGGATCATCGACGCCCCCCTCGGCAGCGCCGGGCTCGTGGTGGTCCTCGCCGGGCTGCTCGGTGCGATCGCGTGGAACCTCATCACATGGTGGAAGGGACTGCCATCCTCCTCCTCGCACGCCCTGATCGGTGGCTTGACCGGTGCCGGCGTCGCCTCCGCCGCGACGGTGCACTGGAGCGTGATCCTCGACAAGGTCGCCATCCCGATGATTGCTTCACCGCTGGTCGGCTTCCTGATCGCCTACGTGGTCATGGTGGGGGTGCTCTGGGTGGTCCGGAACGCTGCCCCGGGCCGCACCACGCGCCGGTTCCGGCTCGCGCAGACCGTCTCGGCCGCCGCGATGGCGCTCGGGCACGGCCTGCAGGACGCGCAGAAGACGATGGGGGTGATCGTGCTCGCCCTGGTGGCCGGCGGGCTGCAGAGCGACTACGAGATCCCGCTGTGGGTGAAACTCGCCGCCGCGAGTGCGATCTCCCTGGGCACCTACTCCGGCGGCTGGCGGATCATGCGTACCCTCGGCCGGCGGGTGATCGAGCTGGACCCTGCGCGCGGTTTCGTGGCGGAGTCGGTCGCCGCCGGCGTGCTCTACAGCACCGCCTTCGTGCTGCATGCTCCTATCTCGACGACGCACACGATCACCTCAGCGATCATGGGGGTGGGCGCCACCAAGCGACTCTCCGCCGTGCGCTGGGGGGTGGCCCGCACCATCGGTGCCGCGTGGGTGCTCACCATCCCGGCCGCCGGATGCGTGGCAGCGCTGCTGTACCTGGTGTTCTCGCTGTTCATGTGAGACACCGGATGGGGAGTTCAGCCCACCACGAGCGGCGCAACGGCCACGGAAATTCCCTTAGGCTAAAGCCACGAGTTCCGGGGGTATCCGATCCCGGAGCACCATGACTTGGGGAGAGACCATGAACACCCGTGCCATCACACGCTCTGCACTGGCCGCCGTCGGCGTGGTCGGCGTGGCCGTCTCGATGAGCGCCTGCAGTCTTCTCGGCGGCCAGGTCGCCACCGCTGAGGTGGGCGAGTGCACGCAGATCGCCGACCTGCAGAGCGACGAAATCACCGAGATCCCCACTGTGGACTGCTCCGAGGAGCACGACGCGCAGTTCTTCCACAAGTTCGACCTGCCGGACGGCGACTTCCCCGGCAACGACGGTGTGCAGACTGCTGCCGAAGAAGGATGCATGAGCGAGTTCGAGAACTTCGTCGGCACCCCCTACCAGGAGTCGGCGCTGTTTGGGAACTTCATCGCGCCGACCCAGGAGACCTGGGACCAGGCGAACGACCGCGAGGTGCTGTGCATCGTCTACCTGAACGACGGCACCACGACCACCGAATCCTTCGAGGGCTCCGGCCTCTGATCAGCCCCGCTGAACGTGAACGAAGGGCCGCACGCAGTCTGCGTGCGGCCCTTCGTCGTACCCCTCCGGTACTCCCCGGTCCCCTCGGTCGTGCGGGCGCCTCAGCCGAAGCGGCCCGAGATGTAGTCCTCCGTGGCCTTGACCGACGGTGAGGAGAACATCGTGGTGGTCTCGTCCATCTCGATGAGGCGGCCCGGCTTGCCCGTCCCCTCGATGTTGAAGAAACCGGTGCGGTCCGAGACGCGTGCGGCCTGCTGCATGTTGTGCGTGACGATCACGATCGTGTAGTCGTTCTTCAGCTCGTGGATCAGTTCCTCGATGGCCAGGGTGGAGATCGGGTCCAGCGCGGAGCACGGCTCGTCCATCAGCAGGACGTCCGGCTGCACGGCGATCGCCCGGGCGATGCACAGGCGCTGCTGCTGGCCACCGGAGAGCGAGGAACCGGGGCGTTCCAGCCGGTCCTTCACCTCATTCCAGAGGTTAGCCCCGGTGAGGGAACGCTCCACCAGGTCGGCAGCGCCGGACTTGGAGATCCGGCGGTTGTTCAGCTTCACCCCGGCCAGCACGTTGTCCGCGATGGACATCGTGGGGAACGGGTTCGGGCGCTGGAACACCATGCCGATCTGCCGGCGCACCTCCACCGGGTCCACCCCCGGGCCGTACAGGTCGTACCCGTCCATCACCGCCTTGCCCTTCACGCGGGCGCCGGGGATCACCTCGTGCATCCGGTTCAGGGTGCGCAGGAAGGTGGACTTGCCGCAGCCTGAGGGCCCGATCAGCGCCGTGACCGAGCGTGCCTCGATGGTCATGTTGACGCCCTCGACGGCCATGAAGTCGCCGTAGTAGACGTTCAGGTCGCTGACGTCGATTCGCTTAGACACGGGCAGTCCTTCCGGAAGGGGCCGCGAGGGTCGCGCGGCGGGAGCAGCGGGGCGAGGGGGCAGGGTGGCCAACGCGGCCAGCATGGTCAGTCATCATCGTCCACCCTGGGGGGAGAAGAACTTGCTCACCAGGCGGCCGATGAGGTTGAGCAGCATCACGATCAGGAGCAGGGTGAGCGCGCCGGCCCAGGCCCGGTCGGCGGCCTCACCTCCCTGCGCGTACTGGCGGAACACGAAGACCGGGAGGGTTTCGATTCGCCCGTCCACGGGGTTCCAGTTCATCGCCTGGATGGTCCCGACGGTCACGAGCAGCGGCGCCGTCTCACCGATCACGCGGGCGGTGGCGATCATGATGCCGGAGGTGATGCCGGCGACGGCGGTGCGCAGCACCACCTTGACGATCGTCAGCCACTTCGGCACGCCGAGCGCGTAGGAGGCCTCGCGGAGCTCGTTCGGCACCAGCTTCAGCATCTCCTCGACGCTGCGGATGACGTAGGGCGTCATCAGAACCGCAAGGGCGATACCACCGATGAGGGCCGACTTGTACGCCGATCCGAAGAGCACCAGGAACGCGGTGTAGGCAAACAGACCGGCCACGATGGACGGGATGCCCGTCATCACGTCGACAAGCAGGGTGATCCCTCGCTTGATCGGGCCGCCGCCGTATTCGACCAGATAGATGGCCGTGAAGATCCCCAAGGGGACCGAGATGATGCCGGCGATCCCGGTGACGTAGACGGTGCCGACGATCGCGTGTGCCACACCACCTTCGACCATCGAGCCGAAGATGCCCACCATGTCCGTGGTGAGGAAGGTCGGGCCGAACCGCTTGATGCCGTCACCCACCACGATCCACAGCAGGGAAATCAGCGGGATGACCGCCAGCAGGAAGGCGAAGGTCACCAGTGTCGTCGCGAGGCGATCGTTCGCCCACCGTCGCCCCTCCACCACGGTGGAGGTGACGGTGATGGCGACGGCGTAGACGATCGCTCCCACGAAGAAGAACGAGGCGATGCTCAACGCGTCGAGCGCGAGCAGGATCCCGGCGGTCGCGGCGAGCGAGGCCGCAAGGATGGCGTACGGCGCCCACCCGGGCAGCCGCCGGGTGCGCCGGGTGGGGACGGGAGGTGCTGCGACGGTCATCAGTTGGCTCCGGAGAACTCGGCGCGACGGTTGATGATCCAGCGGGCGAGGAGATTGACCCCGAAGGTCACCGCGAACAGGATGAGCCCGGAGGCGATCAGCGCGTCGACGGCGATCCCGCTGGACTCCGGGAAGTGCAGGGCGATGTTCGCCGCGATGGTGTTGTGCTGACCGGCCTGAAGCAGGTTGAGGTTGATGGAGTATCCCGGTGAGAGGATCAGCAGGATCGCCATCGTCTCGCCGAGCGCACGGCCGAGGCCAAGCATGGCGGCGGAGATGATGCCGGAGCGTCCGAACGGCAGCACCGCCTGGCGGATCATCTCCCAGCGGGTGGAACCGAGCGCCAGCGAGGCCTCTTCGTGCAGGCGCGGGGTCTGCAGGAACACTTCACGAATGGTCGCCGTGATGATCGGCACGATCATGATCGCGAGCACCAGGCCACCGGTGGTGATGTTCCGGGCCGGCGGGGTGTAGTCGGCAAACAGGGGGATGAACCCGAGGTTCGAGCTCAACCAGGTGAAGAGCGGGTCCACCAGCGGCATCAACCAGCTGGCTCCCCACAGCCCGACGATCACCGAGGGGATGGCGGCGAGCAGGTCGATGATGTAGCCGAGCAGCTGCGCGAGCCGCCGTGGGGCGTAGTGCGAGATGAACAGCGCGATCCCGATGCTCAACGGCAGGGCCACGAGCAGGGCGATGATCGAGGCGAGCACGGTACCGAACAGCAGTGGCGCCACCCAGGCCCAGAGATTGCCGTCGATGAAGTTGACGTCGGCGAACTCCTCGGCGTTCGCCACCAACGCCGGCCAGGCGCGATACAGCAGGAAGATCGCCACGGCGGCCAGCGTCACCAGGATCATCACGCCACTGGTGGTGGAGATGCCCTTGAAGATGACATTCCCGAGCCGTCCCGGCGCGTGCTCGGCGCGCGCCGGCCTGGTCCGATCCTGCGGGGGCGTGGTGGTTGCCACAGTTCCTCCGTCGTCTACGAGTGGAAACGTGCCTCAGGCGGGTCGGCGGTGGCGATCGCCACTGCCGACCCGCCTGAGGTGAGAGTAGCGCTGGATCAGCCGGCGGAGATGGTGTCGAGCGCTGCGGTCACCCGCTCGCGCATGCCCTCGGAGATCGGGGCGGAACCCGCGACGTCCGGCTGGGCGGCGCGGTTCTGGCCCTCTTCGCTGGCCACGTAGGTCAGGTAGCCCTGAACCAGCGAGGCGTGCTCCTCGCTGTCGTAGGTACCGCAGGCGAGGGAGTAGGAGACCAGCACGATCGGGTAGGCGCCCGACTCCTGAGTGTCGCGGGCCAGGTCGATCGTCAGGATCGTGTCGGTCGCGTCCTCGGCGGCCGGGGAGACGTCCACGACGTTCGCGGCGGCCTCCGGGGAGAAGGGCACGAACTCGTCGCCCACGCCGACCGCCACGCTGCCCAGCTCACCGACGCGGGAGGCGTCGACGTAGCCGATGGTGCCTTCGGCGCCCTCGACCACACCGAGCACACCGGAGGTCTGCGCACCGGACTGGGTTCCCTCGACCGGCCACAGGCCGGACGGCTCGTGGGTCCAGACCTCGGGTGCGGCCGCGGCGAGGTACTCGGTGAAGTTCTCGGTGGTGCCCGAGTCGTCGGAACGGTTGACCGGGACGATCTCCAGGTCGGGAAGTTCGATGTCGGGGTTGGCCTCGACGATCGCGGGGTCGTTCCAGTTGGTGATATCACCGTTGAAGATGCCGGCGATGGTGTCCGGACCGAGGTTGATGTTGGTGTCGTTCAGGTCAGGGATGTTGTAGACCACGGCGATCGGGCTGATGTAGAGCGGCAGCTCGATGACGTCGCCGCCGCACCGCTCCTGCGCAGCGGTGAGCTCCTCGCCGTCCAGGGCGGCGTCGGATCCGGCGAACTGGACGGTGCCGTTGATGAACTGCTCGCGGCCGGTGCCCGAGCCCGTCGGGTCATAGGTGACGTTCGCGCCCGGGTTGGCCTCCATGAAGCCGGCCAGCCAGCCCTGCACCGCGTTCTCCTGGGAGCTCGCGCCGGAGCCGGCGATGGTGCCGGACAGCTCGCTGCCTTCGCTGCTGTCGGTGCTGTCGGTGGTGCCGTCGCCGTCACCAGAGGCACTGTCGCCACAGGCCGCGAGGGTGAGCGCGAGCGCGCCGATCGCGGAGATACCCGCCATACGGCGGCCAAGTGCAAGCTTCACGGTCGTTCCCATTTCTGTCGAGGTCTGGGGGAATGCGGTACATGACGAATCCGCAACCAGGCTCGACGGTAGGGAAGCCGGGTGACCTCCCGTCCGGGATCAGGTGAACATTCGGTGAACGAGCATCGACACCCGGCGTGATTCCCGCCACATCCTCCGAATCAGGAGGGTCGGTGCCGCTCCACGGCCACCACCCGGGCGCGCCGGTTCTCCCGGCGCGACACGTGCACCACGAGCACCTCACCGGTACGCAGGTACGGGTTCTCCTGGGGCAGTTGTTTGGCCACCCGGTGCGGGCTGCGGGCCTCGACCGCCTCCAGCACGAACGGGAACACCGGACGGTGCGTGCACACCGCCGTCGCCTCGCGTGGCCTCCCGAGCAGGTCTCCGACCAGTGCGCGTACGCCTGCCGGCCGATCCCGGGCAGCCGCCTCGGTGACCTGCGGCGCGGACACGATCACCGTGTCGCACGCATCCGAGTACGGGGTCATCGTGGCGCGACACCGTAACCAGGGCGAGGAGATCACCTCGTGCACCCCGTACGCCGCGAAGATCGGGACGAGCGCCTTCGCCTGGTCCCGGCCCACCGGCGTCAACGGCCGACTGGCCTCGCCACCGGTCCAGGCCGACCGCTTCTTCGCTCGCCCGTGCCGCACCAGGAGCAGAGTCCAGGTGCGCAACAGGCCGTCCTCAAAGTAGTCCATCAGTGCCCCGAGCGGCTCGAGATCATCGGACCGGGTGAGCAGCTTGCGCGCCTTCTTCGCCTCCACCCAGCGGGCCTCGTCCACCTCGTGCTTGGAGGCAGGTTTGATCCGCGGACGTGCGTTCAGGGCGGCCACGTCCACGCCGTCCACGTCGGCAGGGGTGGCGGCCCAGTAGTGGCACACCTTGCGCACGCCACCCGCGAGTTTGTAGCTCACTGTCGGCAGTGGCAGCCCCAGCACCACCGGGATCCCGGTCTCCTCCTGGACCTCCCGCACGGCGCACATCGGCAGGCTCTCGTGCGGAGAATCCAGCTTGCCCTTCGGCCACGACCAGTCGTCGTAGCGGGGGCGGTGAATCAGCAGCACCTCGAGGTGTCGTCCGACGATCCGCCAGACCAACGCCCCGGCCGCACGAACGACGCGACCCGAGGACGCCATGACTCAGCTGTCCGCGCTTCGCCGGCGATGCACCGACATCAGGTGCTCCTGCAGATCGAGGAGTGGTGCGCCCTCCTCATCGCGATGGTGTCGTTCCCATTGCGGATCACCGTCGGGATCGGTACTCAGATGCCACGACGACGTCCCTTCAGCTGTCGATGTGTCGATCAGTCCGACCAGGTCGGCGATCTGGTCGGGGTCGACCACCCGCACCAGCACCTCCACCCGGCGGTCAAGATTGCGGTGCATCAGGTCGGCCGACCCGAAGAACACCTCCGGCTCACCGCCGTTCGCGAAGGCATACACCCGGGAATGCTCGAGGAATCGGCCGAGGACGGAACGCACCCGGATGTTCTCGCTCAAACCCGGCACACCCGCCTTGATCGCGCAGATCCCGCGCACCACCACATCGACCGGCACGCCCGCCTGGGAAGCCCGGTACAGGGCGTCGATCGTCTGCTCGTCCACCACCGAGTTGACCTTGAACTTCACCCAGGCGGGCTTGCCCGACCGCGCGTTCGCGATCTCCTTCTCCACGCGCTCGACCAGTCCGCGCCGGATCCCCCGCGGTGCCACCAGCAACCGATGGAACCGGCTCTTCGGCGCGTAGCCGGAAAGCTGGTTGAACAACCGCGTCAGGTCCTGGCCCACCTCCGGGTTGCAGGTGAGTAGTCCGTGATCCTCGTACAGACGCGCCGTCTTGGGGTGATAGTTCCCGGTACCGACGTGGCAGTAGCGGCGCAGGCCGTCAGCTTCCTGACGCACGACGAGGGAGAGCTTGCAGTGCGTCTTCAGCCCGACGATCCCGTAGACCACGTGCACACCCGCCTGCTCGAGCTTGCGGGCCCAGGAGATGTTCGCCTCCTCGTCGAAGCGAGCCTTGATCTCCACGATCGCGAGCACCTGCTTGCCCGCCTCTGCGGCATCGATGAGGGAGTCCACGATCGGCGAGTCGCCAGAGGTGCGGTAGAGGGTCTGCTTGATCGCCAGCACCTTGGGGTCGGCCGCAGCCTGGGCGACGAACTGCTGCACGCTCGTGGAGAACGAGTCGTAGGGGTGGTGGAGCAAGATGTCCCGGCCACGGATCGCCTGGAAGATGTCGGTGGGTGTGGCACTCTCCACCTCGGCCAGCCCGCGCGGGGTGATGGCCACGTGCTTGGGATAGTGCAGCTCGGGGCGGTCGAGGTCTGCCACCAGGTTGAGCCCGGTCAGATCCAGCGGCATCGGCAGTTCGTACACGTCCGGCTCGGAGATATCGAGCTCGCGGATCAGCATCTCGCGCAGCCGCGGGGTGAACCCGGTGGCCAGCTCGAGCCGCACGGGCGGACCGAACCGGCGGCGCAGCAGCTCCTTCTCCAGCGCCTTGAGCAGGTTCTCCGCGTCGTCCTCCTCCACCTCGAGGTCTTCGTTGCGGGTCACCCGGAACACGTGGTGCTCCACCACGTCCATCCCGGGGAACAGGTAGTAGAGGAAGGACGAGATGACGTCCTCGATCGGCACGAACGAGCGGTACCCGTCGTCGTCGGGGGCGTCCTCTGGGCGGTGCGGTCGTCCGCGGGCGTCCACCGCGATGAACCGGGGCAGCAGGGGTGGCACCTTCACCCGGGCGAAGTGCTCCTTGCCGGTGGTCGGGTTGCGCAGCAGCACGGCCAGGTTCAGCGAGAGCCCGGAGATGTAGGGGAACGGGTGCGCCGGATCGACCGCCAGCGGCGTGAGCACCGGGAAGATCATCTTCCGGAAGTACTTGTGCAGCCGGTCCCGCTCACTGTCGTGCAGCTGATCGAAGTGCACCAGCGTGATGCCCTCCGCCGCGAGCGCCGGCTGCACGTGGTCGGCGAACACCGCCGCGTGCCGATCGGTGAGCTCGTGCGCCTTCGTGGAGATGCTCTCCAGCACCTGCCGCGGCAGCAGGCCCGACGCGGCCTGAACAGCCATTCCGGTTGCGATACGACGCTTCAGCCCGGCCACGCGGACCATGAAGAACTCGTCCAGGTTGGAGGCGAAGATCGCCAGGAACCGCACCCGCTCCAGCAGGGGCAGATCCGGATCCTCGGCAAGCTCGAGCACCCGCTCGTTGAACTGCAGCCAGCTCAGCTCCCGGTCGGCGAACCGGTCAGATGGCAGTTCCCGATCGGACGGTTCAGCCGGCACTGCACCCGTGTCTCGCTCGACCGGGGGAACGCTCGGATGAGGGGTCACCGACCCGTCCAGTGCTGTCACGTTCGCGGAGCCGGACACGGCAGACCGGGCGTGAGCAGTCACCGGGGCCTTGCCCGACCGGAAGAAGGACTGCCCGGACGGCCGGCCGCCATCCGCCCCGTGCATCGATCCGACCTGCTCGCTCATGGCGCCTATCGTGTCACCTCGCTCCCACGGGTGGGAACTGGTTCCAGTGCGTGATCGCCTCAGCGTGCGTACTGCACGTCGGCGCGTTCGCGGGTGAACCCGGCGCGGGTGTAGGTGCGGATCGCCGCGGTGTTCTCCCCCTCCACGTACAGCTCGATCCGCACGAGATTCCGGGCGGCGAAGGCGGCCATCGCATGGGCGGTGAGCACCCCACCCACGCCGCGGCCCTGCGCCTGCGGGTGCACGCCGAGCGCATAGATCTCGCCGACCTGGTGTCCGGGATTTCCCTCGATCTTCACCCACAGGCTGCCGAGCAGTTCCCGGGTGTTCACGTCCTCGGCGAGGAAGAAGACCTCGGGGTCGAACCAGTTCTGCGCCTCTCGTTGCTCCAGGTCGGCGCGGGTGAGCCGCCCCTGCTCGGGATGGTCGGCGAACGCGAGCGCGTTCACCTGTACCCACGCGTCCTCGTCCCGGCCCACCTCGAAGGTCCGCACTCGCAGCCCGTCACGCTGCGGGATCGTCAGGTCCTCGCCCGTCGGCGGCGGCGCCGTCATCACCCACAGATCCCGGACCCGGCGCAGCTGTTCGGCATGGGCGAGCGCTTGCGCCGCCGGCAGGTCGCCGTGCGCCCAGACGGCCACGTCCGGCGCCCGCAGCACCTCCTCCAGCAGCCTCCGGCCGATTCCCTGCCGGCGGTGTTCAGGGTGCACCGCCAGCTCCGCCGAGCCGCCTGCTACGTCGTGCTGGGCGTAGCCCAGCACCTGGCCCGACGGCGACCGCACCAACAGGTGCGTGAGGTCCCGATCTGCTGGGGCCAGGTTGAGCAGGGTCTGCTCGGAGAGCGCCTCGATCCCGTCGGTCTCCTCGGCGGCCTGGGCGAGCGCTCGCACGGCGACGGATTCGGCGGAGGCGAGGGACGCCGTCGTGCTCAGTTCGCCGGGCATCAGTCCAGCTTCCCGGCGCGCCACAGCGCGGCGGCCTGCTCGAGATCCTCCGCGGTCTCCATCAGCGTTCCGGCACGCTGGGTCAGCTCGCTCGCGCGGGCGTCGTCGGAGAGCTCCACCCAGTCCGCGTCCATCGCCGAGCCGGCGGCCAGCACGCGCAGGAACGCCCCGGCCCGGTCGAGCGCCACGTCCAGTTCTCCCCGAAACACCCCGTGCAGCACGGCATCGGCGAGCTCTTGGATCTGGTCCGGTCCGGGTGGGGAGCCGACACCGGCGACCACACCGGCCACTTCCGCCTGGTGCACCCCCAGGTGGTACCGCTCGGCGATGGTGCGCGGATCGCGCCGGGTCCACTCGCGCAGCACGTAGAGCCGCCACAGGGCACCGGGGAGGGTGTCGGCCGGGCTGGACGCCCAGAGCTGGGCCAGCAGATCCAGCCCCTCGGTGTCCACCAGCTCGATCAGGCGGCGCACCATCGCCGCCTCGTCCTCCGGATCGGTCCCGGGCCGGGGCCCGGGCATGCTCGCTCGGCCACCGTGCACGAGCGCCGCCGCCGTGGCGTGCGCGAGCTCGTTGCGCTCGGCCGGATCCGGTTCACCCGGGATGGCCTCGGCCACCTCGGGGCTGAGCATCGCCGGACGGCGGAAGGAACCGCTGGCCACACACCCTCCTCGTCGGTCGTGGCCGCCTCGGGCGCCTGCCCGTAGTCAGCCGAAGTTCTGGCCCTCACCACGATACGTCGGCACCGCGTCGACCACCGCCGCACCGCGCACCAGTCGTACCTGGTCGAAGCGCTCCATCAGCTCGCCGGCCTTGGCATGGCGCAACCACACCCGCGCGCCCACCGCGGGCACCGACCTCCGTGGCCGGTAACGCAACGGTGTCTGCACCTCACCGGCACCCTCGGAACCCAGCAGCCGCGCACCGTCGACCGGTCGGGGCAACCTGCTCGCGTGGGCGGGCCCGGACGCGACGTAGCCACCACCGAAGGCTGTGGCGATGCGGGCGGCGGGGCGGCGCACCACGTCCAGCCCGAAGAACGCGGCCGGGCGGGAGTCGAAGGCATCGTAGGAGTCGAACAACGTCGGGCACAGCAGCCCTGACCCGGCGGTGAGCTCGGTGACCGTGGGGTCGGTCGCCGTCTGCTGCAACGAGCCGGTACCGCCTCCGTTCACGAGCACGTCCCGGCCGAGGTGATCCTCCAGCGCAGCCACCACGGCCGGTCGACGCCGGGCCAGATCGCGCAACGAGAGCCCTTTCATCACCTGCACCCCCGGGTTGCGCCACCCGGAACCGTCCGGCACACCGGCCACCTGCGCCTCGTAGAACATCACGCCACGGACCCGCAACCGTCCGGTGCGTTCAGTGGCCCGCGCCAGTCGCACCACGTCCTCGGGGGTGCGCAAGGGTGAGCGACGCACGCCCAGGTGGGCCGAGAGCGGTCCGAGGCCGAGCCGCAGCGAGGCATCCACATCCAGGCACACGTTGATCGGCGCCCCGCTCACAGCGGCACTCTCACCGCCTTCGGCCCGCATGAATGCACGCTCGAGCAGCGCCACCTGGGAGACGTCGTCGACCATCACGGTGATCGCCTCACGGGCAACCGGGTCCTGGGCGAGCCGGACCAGCGCGGCGGTGTCCACGCTGGGATAGCCGACCAGGATGTCGCGCACGCCGTCCTCGGCGAGCCACAGCGCCTCCGCGAGGGAGTACGCCATCACGGAGGCGAACCCCCGATCGAGCGCGCGGCGGACGAGGTGACGGACCCGCACCGACTTCGATGCGACCCGCAGCGGCACCCCACCGGCCCGCGCGAGCAGATCGGCGGCGTTCGCATCGAAGGCGTCGAGGTCGACCACCGCGATCG
This sequence comes from Ruania alba, assembly GCF_900105765.1. Lineage (NCBI taxonomy): Bacteria > Bacillati > Actinomycetota > Actinomycetes > Micrococcales > Ruaniaceae > Ruania > Ruania alba. The sequence goes on along the minus strand of NZ_FNTX01000001.1, from coordinate 36,390 downwards.
GCGCGGACAACGAGCGGGTCGCGTCCCGCCACGGCGCCGGCCGTGGCGCCCTGCCCACACCGGACCGCGGCCGGCCTCCCGCGTCTGTGGCCCCCACCCTGCCGATACGACTCATCTACTCATTCTCACCCAGGTCCGACACCCGTGGGTCCACGATGCGGACTCTGCAGGGGTGTTCCCCATCGGGCTGAGCCGGCGGGCTACCGTCGCCATCATGTTCGCCCGCCTCGTGCACCCGCAGCCCACCGACGTCGGTGGCCCGGGCCGAATGCCCGGCTGTTGCTGTCGCTGCTGCTGAATCACCCCAGCCAGCCCCATCGCCGAGCGAGCACTCATCGCGCGGCAGCACCTGCCCAGCCCGCCATCCAGGCCCCGTCGAGGAGCACCATGACCGGCCAGACCGCCACCACCGAACGGCCCGCCGCTGCACCCCGTCCTGCCCGCCCGAAGCGCCCCAACGGCCAGTGGCTCGTGGACGGCAAGGAGCCGCTGAATCACAACGAGGCCTTCAAGCAGGAGGACAACGGCCTGAACGTGCGCGAGCGCATCGAGCAGGTCTACAGCAAGGAGGGGTTCGACTCGATCCCCGGTGATGACCTGCACGGCCGGTTCCGCTGGTGGGGTCTGTACACCCAGCGCAAGCCCGGTATCGACGGCGGCCGGACCGCCACCCTCGAACCGCACGAGCTCGAGGACAAGTTCTTCATGCTCCGCGTGCGCATCGACGGCGGCGCGCTCACCACCGAACAGTTGCGCGTGATCGCGACGATCTCCACCGAGTTCGCGCGTGACTCCGCCGACATCACCGACCGGCAGAACATCCAGCTGCACTGGGTGCAGGTGGAGGACGTGCCCGAGATCTGGCGCCGCCTCGAGGCCGTCGGCCTGGGCACCACGGAGGCATGTGGTGATGTGCCGCGGGTGGTGCTCGGCAGCCCGGTGGCCGGAATCGCCGCGGACGAGATCCTCGACCCCAGCCCGGTGATCGAGGAGATCAACCGGCGCTACCTCGGCGTGCCCGAGCTGGCGAACCTGCCACGCAAGTTCAAGACGGCCCTGACCGGTCATCCGAGCCAGGACGTGGTGCACGAGATCAACGACGTCGCCTTCGTCGGGCTCGAGCATCCCGAGCTGGGCGCTGGATTCGATGTGTGGGTCGGTGGTGGGTTGTCCGCGAACCCTCGACTGGGTGAGCGGCTCGGAGTGTTCGCCACGGCCGAGCAGGCCCCCGACGTGTGGCACGGCGTGGCGTCGATCTTCCGCGACTACGGCTACCGCCGGCTGCGCAACAAGGCCCGCCTGAAGTTCCTGCTCGCCGACTGGGGGCCGGAGAAGTTCCGCCAGGTACTGCAGGACGAGTACCTCGGGTACGACCTCCCCGACGGGCCACCGGCCCCGCAGCCGCGGATGCCCGGCGACCACGTGGGGGTGCACGCGCAGAAGGACGGCCGCTACTACGTGGGTGCGGCCCCGTACGTGGGCCGGGTCAACGGCGAGACACTCGCGGCAGTTGCGGATCTGGCCGAGTCGGTGGGCTCGCAGCGGGTGCGCCTCACCCCGCACCAGAAGCTGCTTGTGCTGGACATCCCCGAGGAGTCCCTGGAGCCGGTGACGCGGGGGCTGCGGGACCTCGGGCTGGACCCGAAGCCGAGCCCGTTCCGCCGCAGCACCATCGCCTGCACCGGCATCGAGTACTGCAAGCTCGCGATCGTCGAGACCAAGGCCACCGCGGCCCGGGCGATCGACGAGTTGGAGGAGCGCCTCGCCGACGTGCCGGACCTGCGTCCGCTCACCCTGCACCTGAACGGGTGCCCGAACTCCTGCGCCCGGATCCAGACCGCCGATATCGGCCTCAAGGGCCAGCTGGTGATGAACGACGACGGCGAGCAGGTCCCGGGTTTCCAGGTGCACCTGGGCGGGGGGCTGGCGTCCGAGGACCGGGAAGAGGCCGGTCTGGGACGCACCGTGCGAGGTCTGAAGGTCACCAGCGACGATCTGCCAGACTACGTCGAGCGGGTGACCCGGCGATACCTGTCCGAGACCGAGCCAGGTGCCGAGGCCGAACGTGAGTCGTTCGCCTCCTGGGCTCGCCGTGCGGACGAGGAGGTCCTGAAGTGAGTACCAGTGCACACACGGAGGTCGACGCCAGCCCGCTGGCGACGGCCCGGCGCATCGCACAGGAACGTCAGGCAGCCCGGGAGGCTGCCCGTGCTGCGCACGCCGAGCGCCGTGCCGCCGCGCCGCCGAAGCGGTCCGAGGCGGAGCTGAAGGAGATCGTGGCGCGCGGCCAGCAGCTGCTTCATGGTTCCGGGATCGGCGCCGACGACGAGGCGAGCCCCGCCGAGGTGGCCGCGTGGGCCGCGGAGGAGTTCGGCACCTCGCTGGCGGTGGCGTGCTCGATGGCGGATGCGGCGCTGCCGCACCTGGTGTCCCAGGCGGCGCCGTGGGTGGATGTGCTCTTCCTCGAGACCGGATATCACTTCGCCGAGACTGTCGGCACTCGCGAACGAGTCGCGCACGAGATGGACGTGACCGTGGTGGACGTGCTGCCGAAGCTGACCGTGGCGGAGCAGGATGCCGAGTACGGCAAGGACTTGTTCGCCCGGGACCCGGCCGCGTGCTGCGCGATGCGCAAGGTGGAGCCGCTGCAGCGCACGCTCGCCGGGTACGAGGCCTGGGTGACTGGCGTGCGCCGGGAGGAAGCGCCGACCCGCGCGAACACTCCCCTGGTGACCTGGGACGAGAAGAACGGACTGGTGAAGATCAACCCGGTGGCGTCCTGGTCCACCGAGGACCTGCAGAACTACGCCGACGCACACGGGGTCATCCTCAATCCCCTGCTGAACGACGGCTATCCCTCGATCGGGTGCGCACCGTGCACGGCGCGTGTCGCACCCGGCGCCGACCCACGATCCGGCCGGTGGGCCGGCCTGGACAAGACCGAATGCGGGCTGCACACATGAACACTGACCTGACCACACTGGTGGAGCACACGACGGGCCACCGATCGACGACCGGCACCACGGATGGCGTGACCACCGCGAGCGCCTCGGACCGCGGACAATTCCGCCTGCCCCGGGCCGAGGCCCTGGAGACCGAGAGCATCCACCTGATCCGTGAGGTGGTGGCCGAGTTCGAGCGACCGGTGCTGCTGTTCTCCGGCGGCAAGGACTCGGTGGTGATGCTGCACCTGGCGGCGAAGGCGTTCTGGCCCGGCAAGGTGCCTTTCGGTGTGCTGCACGTGGACACCGGGCACAACTTCCCCGAGGTGCTCGAGTACCGCGACTCCACCGCTGCGCGTCTCGACGTCAAGCTGAACGTGGCGAAGGTGCAGGACTACATCGACGACGGCCGGTTGCGGGAGCGCTCCGACGGCACGCGCAACCCGCTGCAGACCCAGCCGCTGCTGGACGCCATCACCGGGAACAAGTTCGACGCCGTGTTCGGCGGTGGCCGGCGGGATGAGGAGAAGGCCCGGGCCAAGGAGCGCGTGATCTCCCTGCGCGACGAGTTCGGCCAGTGGGACCCGCGCAACCAGCGGCCCGAGCTGTGGAACCTCTACAACGGCAAGCACCGGCCCGGTGAGCACGTGCGCGCCTTCCCGCTGTCGAACTGGACCGAGCTGGACGTGTGGGCCTACATCGCGGCAGAGGGCATCGAGCTGCCCGCCCTCTACTACGCCCACGAGCGGGAGGTTTTCGACCGCGACGGGATGCTGCTCGCCGTCGGGGAGCACGCCCAGCCGAAGACCGAGGCCGAGCGTGCCAGCGTGCGCACCGAACGGGTGCGCTACCGCACGGTCGGTGACATGAGCTGCACCGGTGCGGTGCTCTCCGAGGCGGCGACTCCGGAGGACGTGGTGGCCGAGGTGGCTGCGACACGGATCACCGAACGAGGCGCCACCCGCGCCGACGACCGGATGTCCGAAGCAGCCATGGAGGACCGCAAGAAGGAGGGGTACTTCTGATGGGCGCCACCACCGACACCACGACAGGCGACACCTCCTCCCCCGGCACTCTCACCTGGAGCACTGTGACCGAGCAAGCCACGACCAGCGAGCACGACCTGGCCACGGACCCGACCGCCGTCGACCCGGACGCGGTGGACCCCACGGCGGCCGGGACGCTGCTGCGCCTGGCCACCGCCGGTTCGGTGGACGACGGCAAGTCGACCCTGGTGGGCCGGCTGCTGTACGACTCCAAGTCGGTGCTGGCCGACCAGTGGGAGTCGATCGAGCGGGTGTCCACCGACCGTGGTCAGGACACCGCCGACCTGGCCCTGCTGACCGACGGGCTGCGTGCCGAGCGCGAGCAGGGCATCACGATCGACGTGGCCTACCGGTACTTCGCCACTGCCACGCGTTCCTTCATCCTGGCCGATTGCCCCGGGCACGTGCAGTACACCCGGAACACGGTGACCGGTGCCTCCACAGCGGATGCCGTGGTGCTGCTGATCGACGCCCGCAAGGGGGTGCTCGAGCAGACCAGGCGCCACCTCGCCGTCGTGGGCCTGCTCCGGGTGCCGCACGTGGTGGTGGCCGTGAACAAGATCGACCTGGTGGACTACTCACGTGAGCGGTTCACCGAGCTCGCCGAGGAGATTCGCGACGCCGCCACCGCGCTCGGGGTGCCGCACGTGCACCCGATCCCGGTCTCGGCGCTGGTGGGCGACAACGTGGTGACCCCGGCGACCGACTCGATGCCCTGGTACGAGGGCCCGAGCCTCCTGGAGCTGCTGGAGGCGCTCCCGGTGGCCGACAGCCCCGGTGGCGAACCGTTCCGGCTGCCGGTGCAGTCGGTGCTGCGCCCCCAGGCAGCCGCCGTCTCGGAGGAGTACCGGGAGTACCGCGGGTACGCCGGCCAGATTGCCGCTGGTGTGGTGCGGGTGGGCGACACCGTGGTGGTGCTGCCCAGTGGCAAGTACACCCAGGTGGAGGGGATCGACACCCCGGACGGCGAGCTGGCGGAGGCGTTCGCGCCACAGTCGGTGAGTCTGCGGTTGAGCGACGAGATCGACATCGCGCGCGGTGATCTGATCGCGGCCGCTGAGGGGGCGCCGTCGGGCACCAAGGAGATCACCGGCACGGTGAGCTGGCTCAGCGATCAGCCGTTGCGCCCCGGCGCCCGGGTGCTGCTCAAGCAGACCACCCGCACCGTGCGCGCGATCGTCTCCGAGGTGACCGGGCGGCTCGACCTGCTCAGCGCCGCCCCGGAGCCGGCCGAGCAGCTGGAGCTGAACGACATCGGCACGCTGCGGATCAAGCTGGCGGACGCCGTCGTGGCGGAGGACTACAAGCGCTCCCGCCGCACCGGTGCGTTCCTGCTGATCGACGCCCACGACGGGAACACCCTCGCCGCGGGGATGGTCGGCACCCCGTAGAACGTCCACGAGGGGGGCCTGGATGTCGCGATCGGCCGATCCGGCGACATTCAGGCCACCTTCGTCGTCTGGGCCTCTGCCGGGCACAATGGCCCGATGACGGCGCACACCTGGCGGAACTGGTCCGGCACGGTCACCGCGCACCCGGTGCGGGTGCTCGCGCCACGGGACGAGGGCGAAGTCGCCGACGCCGTCCGGCACGCTGCCGAGACCGGATCCCGCATCCGAGTGGTCGGGGCCGGGCACTCCTTCACCCCGGCCGCGGCCACTGACGGCATCTTGCTGCACCTGGACCACCTGGACGCCGTCGAACATACCGGCACCCCGGCACCGGACGGGTCCCGGCTGGTGCAGGTGGGCGCCGGGATCCGGCTGCGCGCCCTGTGCCGCGAGCTCGCCCAGCGCGGGCTGGCGATGGAGAACATGGGTGATATCGACGCCCAGTCCCTGGCGGGCGCGATCTCCACCGGCACCCACGGCACCGGGGCCCGTCTGGGCGGGTTGGCCACGCAGGTGCGTGGGCTGCGGGTGGTCACCGCCGATGGTCAGGTTCGCGAGGTCGGGCCGGAGTCTCCCGACGGCGGAGCCTCCCTCTTCGAGCTGGCTCGCCTCGGGCTGGGTACAGCCGGGGTGCTCACCGCGGTCACGCTGCGTTGCGTGCCTGCCTTCACGCTCACCGCGACCGAGACGCCGAAGCGCCTGGACCACGTGCTGGAGTCGCTGGACGATCTGGTTGCCGCCGACCACTTCGAGTTCTACTGGTTCCCGCACACCGAGCTGGCGCTGACGAAGACGAACACCCGCGGCTCCTCGGCTCCGCCGCTGCCTCCCGCCCGCCGGTTCCTCGAGGACGAGGTGATCAGCAACGGCCTGTTCGAGGTGACGAACCGGATCGCGACCGCGGCGCCGTCCCTGACCCCGCACCTGAACCGGCTCGCCTCCCGTGCGCTCTCGACACGTCGCTACACGGCCACCTCGCACGAGGTCTTCGTCTCCCCGCGCCGGGTGCGGTTCACGGAGATGGAGTATGCGATTCCCGCCGAGGCGGTGGTGCCGGCGCTGCGGGAGATCCAGCAGTGGCTGCACCGTAGCGGGGAGAACGTCCCCTTCCCGATCGAGGTGCGGTTTGCCGCCGCCGACCAGGTGTGGCTCTCGACGGCGTACGGTCGCCCGACCGCCTACGTGGCAGTGCACCAATACCACCGCCTCCCCCACGCCCGGTACTTCCGCGCAGTGGAGGCCATCATGCGCGGCTACGACGGGCGCCCGCACTGGGGGAAGCTGCACCGCCGTCGGGCCTCAGACCTGGCGACCACCTATCCGAGGTGGGCAGACGTGCAAAGGGTGCGGGCCGCCGTCGGGCCGTGGTTGTTCGGCAATGAGTACACCGATCATGTGCTGGGCCGGCTGGACCGGTAACATCGCGTCGTCCGTCGACAAGGAGTTGCGCGTGCGCCGCACCGTCACCACTGAGCTGAACCTCACCGCTGGGGTCGGCTCCACCCAGCTGGCGCTGATGATCGCCGTGGCGCACGTGCCCGGGCTGGCGATCGACGACGAACTCGCCGTGCACATGGACGGTGCGCCCGTGGACGTGGTGGACGTGGGCACCCCGCACTGCGGTGTGCTGCACCTGGTGGACCTGACCCGTGCCGACGGTGCTGCTGGAGCCGTGACCGTGCGGTATCGCGCCCAGGTGGACGGCGATCCCGCCGATGCCGCCGAGCAGTCGCCTGAGCCGGGTGCCACCGACCTGCTGACCTACCTGCGCCCGAGCCGGTACGCCGAGTCCGACCAGCTGTTGCCCACGGCGCGGCGGGAGTTCGCGGGGACGAGCGGCCTGGAGCTGGTGCACGCGGTGGCCGACTGGGTGGGCGAGCGCCTGTTCTACGTGCCCGGGTCCAGCCGGGTGACCGACGGCGCGGTCTCGACGTTCCTGCAGGGGCAGGGAGTGTGCCGGGACTACGCCCACCTGGTGGTTGCAGTGCTGCGGTCGATGGACGTGCCGGCGCGGCTGGCTGCGGTGTATGCGCCGGGGCTGCGCCCGATGGACTTTCACGCTGTGGCCGAGGCGTGGGTGGACGGGCACTGGCACGTGGTGGACGCCACCCGGCTGGCGCCGCGCCGGGCGCTGCTGCGGGTGGCCACCGGGAGGGACGCGGCGGATACCGCGTTCCTGTCCGCCTACGGTGCCGGGATCCGGATGGGGAAGCAGGCCGTGACGGCCACCGTGGACGGGCAGCTTCCGGTCGAGGACCGGGGCGCGGCGGTGCGGATGCCGTGACGGACACGGCACCCGAGGAGACAACGCAGGAGAAGTGGGCCCGCAGGTTCGGGCTGCCGGTGCTGGTGGCTGCGCTGGCGGCGGTACCTGCCCTGTTCCTCACCCTGCTGCCGGAGCCGTGGACGACGGTGGGTCTGGTGGTCAATATCGTCTCCGGTGCGGTGCTCACTGCCGAGACGGTGGTGCTGTTCGTGGTCTCGGCGGACAAGCGGGCCTGGCTGCGACGGCAGTGGTGGCTGGTGCTGCTCACCGTGCTCATCGTCATCGGCGTGGTGCTGGCGCTGGGCCCGGTGCAGATCCTGCGGCTGGTGCGGGTGGTCGCGGCGCTGCGGGTGCTCGGCGTGCGCCGGATCCTGCGCTCCGGCCAGGTGCTGGTGAACCGGGTGGAACGGGTGCGCCCGGTGCTGCCGCGCGGGATCGCCGCCGTGCTGGTGCTGGCCTTCTCCACCGTGGTGCTGGTGAACCCGGACTCCCCCAGCCGTCGATTGCTCGCCGACCTGCTTCCCTCTGGGACCGGTGCCGCGGTGGCGGTGGTCGGCGGGCTCGGGTTGGCGGTGGCGACGTGGCTGGTGCTGCGCGGGCGGCCGGACGAGGAGGAGCCTGGGTTGGACGAGGCGACCGCCCAGCGCGAGGCCGGACAGGAGTAGCCTCCGGTCACAGTGCGGCGCGCTGATAAATTGTCGTATGTGAACCAATTCCGTGCCGGCCGGCCCTCCGGCCCCGACCAGGAGGCGACGAGCGGCTACGCCACGACCGCCGTCCTGCGCCGGGCCAACCTCGCTGCGGTGCTCGCGGAGTTGAGGTACGGCGCCGGGCTGGCGCGGTCCCAGCTCGCCACCCGCACCGGTCTGACGACGGCCACCGTCACCCGTCTCACCGGCACGCTGCTGCAGAAGGGCGTGCTGGTCGAGGATGCGGCCGTCCCCAGCGGTTCGCCCGGGCGCCCGCTCGTGCCGGTCCGGATCAGTGGGGACTATGTGGTGATCGCGGTGCATATCGGCGCGCTCTCGACGCGGCTGGGCGTCGTGGACCTGCTCGGGCGGGTCAGCCATACCGAGCACTCCCCGCACCGGGACAGCAGCGCCGAACGCGAGCTGCCACAGATCATCGCCGCCGTGCGGGCCCTCATCGCGCGGATCCCCCAGACGGTGATTGGGATCGGCGTCTCCACCGGCGGTTGGGTGAACCATCAGAGCGGACGGATCATCGAGCACCCGACCATGGACTGGCGCGACGTGCCCGTCACCGGCGAGCTCGAGCATGCGACCGGGCTGCCGACCCGGGTGGCCGCCAACGAGTTCGCCGGCGTGCTGGCAGAGCGGCTGTTCGGCAACAGCCCGCACGTGGAGAACCTCGTCTACCTGTTCGTCGGCAACGTCGTCGCGATGGCGGCGCTCTCCCACGGTCGGATTGTGCAAGGGGCCCACCATGCTGCCGGGGTGGTGGACCACCTCAGTGTCGGTGAGGAGACAGCACACCGGTGCCGGTGTGGACGGATGGACTGCCTGAACGCTGCCACGAGCCAGATGGCGGTGGTGGCCGACGCCACCGAGGCGGGCCTCCTGGCACCCCATGACACCGATCCGATGGACCACCTGCTCGAGGCGGCCGACGACGGCAACGCGGCCGCCGCTGCCCTGCTGCACCAGCGGGCCCATCGCGTCGGCCGCGCCGCCGCTCGCCTGATCGAGCTCTTCGACCCCGAGATCCTGGTCGTCGGCGGCACCCTGGACACACCGACGTACCTGACCGACATCTGGGCCGGGGTGGAGGAAGCGCTCGACTCCCGGGTGACGCGTGACGTCCAGACGCTGGTGCGTGCGCCCTCGTTCGGGAACCAAGAGTTCACCGTGTCCCCGGCCGCCGTGCTCCTGGACGACTTCTACCGCGACCCGGTCGATTACATCGATCTGTGATCCAGGGCGTCACTCACCTCTCGGCGAGTGCAAGGATCCGGTCTCGAGGGATCACCCCGCACCGGTCGGCCCATTCCTGGTAGGCATCGGCCAGACGATCGACCATGTCCGGCCGCACCGACGCCAGGTCGTGCCGCTCGGTGCGATCAGTCTCTATGTCGTACAGCTCCCAGAGCCCGGGATACTTGCGTACAAGCTTCCACCGGCCATGGCGCAGGGCCGCATTCCCCTCGTGCTCCCAGAACAACGGGCGTTCTGGACCATCTGCCTCTCCCCGCCAGGTCGCGAGCATGCTGATCCCCTCGAGCGCATGCACCGGATGGCCGCCACGCTCCCGCGGATAGGTGGCACCGGTGACCTCCAGGATCGTGGCCATGATGTCGGGCAGCTGGTGCGGACGTTCGCGGACCACACCCGGAGCGGTGAGGCCCGCCGGCCAGCTGGCGATGAGTGGGGTGGCGATCCCGCCTTCGTGCACCCAGTGCTTGTACTCCCGGAACGGCGTGTTGGACAGATTCGCCCAGCCGCGCCCGTAGCTTGCATAGGTCGACTCCGGCCCGGGCATCACCTCGGGAACGTTGCCGCGGAAGACGCGCTCGCCGTCGCGGGTGTACGGCAGCATGCTCGCCAGCCGGCTGGGCGCTTCGTCGAGGTAACCCGGCCGCATGCCCTCGGCACAGCCGCCGTTGTCGGAGAGGAACAACACGATCGTGTCCTCGCCCACCTCCTGGTCCTCGAGAGTCGCGATGATGCGGCCGATGCCGGCGTCCATCACCTCCACCTGCGCCGCGTACACCTCCATCCGACGGGCCTGCCACTCCTTCTGGTCGACCTCGTCCCACGCCGGCACGTCAGGATCCCGTTCCGAGAGCGGCCAGTGCTCCTTCACGATGCCTTCTGACTTCAGCCGATCGTGCCGCTGCCGACGTAGTTCGTCCCACCCGCCGTCGTAGCGTCCCCGGTAGGCCTCGATGTCCTCCTCCCGGGCATGCAGGGGCCAGTGCGGGGCGGTGTAGGCGACGTACATGAAGAACGGATCCTCGCCGTCGTGCGCTGTGATGAACTCAGCGGCGGCATCACTGATGGCGTCGGTGTAGAAGAAGTCCTCCGGGAGCTCACGCTCCGCGACGGGTGTCTCATCACGTGTCAGTGTGACCGGGTTCCAGTAGTTCGCCGCACCGTCGATCGTGCCGAAGAAGTGATCGAAACCGCGACGGGTCGGCCAGGAGTCGTCGGGCCGGTCTCGTTCGCCGGTGACGTGCCACTTCCCGCACATGTAGGTCGAGTAGCCGGCACCGCCGAGCACCTCCGCGATCGTCACGCACCGGTCATTCAATCTGCCCGGATAGCCGCCTGGGCCGTCGTCGTTGACCAGTACGCCGATCCCGGTCTGGTGCGGATGCAGCCCAGTCAGCAGCGAGGCTCGCGATGGTGCGCACCGGGCAGTGTTGTAGAACTGCGACATCCGCACGCCACGGGCGGCAAGAGCGTCCAGGTTCGGGGTGTTGATCTCACCGCCGTAGCTGCCGATGTCGGAGTACCCGAGATCGTCGGCGAGAATGATGACGACGTTGGGTCGCCGTGGCCGGTCCGGTGCTGGCCTCATGTGTGTCCCTCTCCCTCGGTGCGCCTGTCGGCAATTGACTGGACGCGCACGGAATCGACGGCGCGGGAATGGATCCGGCCCACGAGCCACGCGAGGGCGACGGCCACCGCGGGGGCCGAGAGCGGAACACTGACAACAATCAGGGCCGCCACCCCGGTCGCGGCCACGACCGCCGCCGCGAGGGGTGCGCGTGCGATCGCGAGCAACGCGGAACGCTTCAATGCCGCCAGGCCCACCACGCTGTTGGCGAGCGTGGGCAGCACGAACGCGGTGAGCAAAGCGGCGGTGATGGAGACGGCGAACCAGATCAGCACGGCCGCGCGGCGGCCCTGCTCCATCAGCCCGAGGGCATGAAGGTCGGCCGCCAGGACGGCGTAGACCACGAGAACCCCCACCACTGTGGCGCTGCGCGCTACCCCGTGGCGCCCCATCGAGGCGAGGAATCGTCGACAACTCGGCACATCGCCGTCGGTGTCCCACGCCCGGACCCGTTCCACGAGCGCCACTGTGGCGGCGGGCGCCGTCACCACCGGAATGCACGCCAGTACCCACAGCAGCGCGAGGTAGACCAGCCAGGTGGCTCCGAGGGCGAGCACCGAGAGACGGCGGATGCTCCCGTGCGGCACCCACCCGTGAGGCGCGTGCGTCGTGGTCATTTCAGCCCCGTGGTGGCGATGCCTTCGACGATCAACCGCTGGAAGGCGAGGAACAGCACGAACACGGGCACCAGGGCGAGCACGCCCATCGCAAGCATTGGCCCCCAGGAGGATTCACCTGCTGCATCGAGGAAGAGGCGTAGACCCAGAGGCACGGTGAACAGGCTCGTGTCGCTGATGTAGATCAACTGGCTGAAGAAGTCGTTGTAGGACCAGATGAAGGTGAAGATCGTCGTGGTCACCAGGGCCGGAGTCAGCAGCGGCATGATGATGTACAGGTACGTCTTGAACGGGCCGCAGCCGTCCACCCGGGCAGCGTCGTCCAGGTCACCGGGCAGGCCGCGGATGAATTGCACCATGAGGAAGATGAAGAACGCCGCGGTGCCGAGGAAGTTCGGAACGATCAGCGGCAGGTAGGAGTTGATCCAGCCCAGCGAATTGAAGATCGTGTACTGCGGAACCAACGTGACGTGATTCGGCAGCATCACTGTGGCCAGCATCGCAGCGAACCAGATCTTCTTGAACCGGAAGTCCAGCCGAGCAAAGGCGTATGCCGCCATCGAGCAGGACAGTACGTTGCCGATGATCGAGAACGCCGAGATGTAGGTGGAGTTGATCAGGAACAGCCCGAATGTCTCCCCGATCCCCCGCCAGCCCTCGGCATAGTTGCCGAAGTCCCAGTCGTTCGGCCACAGGTCCGGCTGGGTGAAGATCTCAGTCTCCGGCTTCAGGGAGCTGGCCAGCATCCACAGCAGCGGGTAGGTCATCACGACCGCACCGAGGATCAGCAGCACGTGTGCCAGCCGCCGCCGGCGGCGCCCGATCGTCTGCGCCCGGGACGGCGCACGCACCTCAGCGCTCATAGTGCACCCAGTACTTCGAAGCCAGGAAGTTGATCGCGGTGAGGATGGCGATCACTGCGAGGAGGAACCATGCCAATGCCGAGGCATATCCCATCCGGAAGTTCACGAACCCCTCCTTATACAGGTAAAGCGTGTAGAAGAGCGTGGAGTCGACCGGTCCGCCGGATCCGCCGCTGATGATGTAGGCAGGTGTGAACGCCTGGAACGAGTTGATCAGGCGCAGCACCAGGTTGAAGAAGATCACCGGACTGAGCATCGGAATGGTGACCTTGATAAACTTCGCGAGGCGGCCCGCACCGTCCACCGAAGCTGCGTCGTAGAGTTCCTGCGGGATCTGCCGAAGACCTGCCAGAAAGATCACCATCGGCGCGCCGAACTGCCAGACGTGCAGCACGATCAGGGTGTGCAGCGCGTAATCGGGGTCCGAGATCCAGCTCGGTCCGTGGATACCGAACATCGCGAGGAACTGGTTCACGAGCCCGTCCCCGCCGAACACCTGCCGCCACAGCACGGCGATCGCCACACTGCCGCCGAGGAGCGACGGGAGGTAGTACACCGAGCGGTACAGACTCAGGCCACGCAACCCCCGGTTGAGCGCGAGCGCGACGCCGAGCGCCATCAGGAGTTCCAGCGGAACGCCGATCGCCACGTAGGTGGCCGTGACCCGCAGCGACGCGAGGAAGCTCTCGTCGTCTGTGAACATCGTGATGAAGTTGCTCGCCCCGACCCACTCCGGGGTGGTGAACAGGTCGAAGTCAGTGAAGGCCAGGTACAGCGACGCCAGCATCGGGCCGAGCGTGAGCAGGAACAGTCCTGCCAACCACGGTGCGAGGAAAAGGTATCCCCAGCCGTTGTCGCGATGACGACGACGGCGTCTCCTGGAGGGTCGAGCGGGTGGGCGGTGTAGTGCTGCGGAACTCGTCATCGGCCGGTTATGCCTCAGCAGCCAGTTGTTCGGCATCTTCGACGAACTGCGCCGACCCGTCCTCCACGCTGACCTCACCGAATCCGATCTGTTCGCCGGTCCGCCGCATCAGGTCGGCGATCTGGCTCCCCATCCCTGCCGGGTAAGACACTCGGGCCCAAGGGTCAGTGGCTGCCACCTCATCGACGTTGTCGAAGATCTGCTGGACCACGGGTGTGTCGATCTCCGCGCGGAGGAACTCACGCCCCTCCTCGAAGAGAGGGACGCCGTGGTGCAGTTCGACGGTCGACATGGCTTCGGTGTCGGTGAGGATGAAGTGACACATCTCTGCCGCCACCCGTGCCTCCTCGTCGGAGAGGTCGGCAGACAGCGCGAACCATTCCACCGGTGCCAGAAGCGAGGCCTCCACGTTCCGGGTGGGGAACTGGAACAGGGCCAGCTGGTCCTCGACCAGCCGCTGATGCCCCTCGATGCCCTTGCTGGAGGCCGCCATCGTCATGGCCGCGAGACCAGTGACCATCGGATCCGCCTCGAAGCCCTGTGCGGCCGAGGTGGTCTCCATCGGTGGCACGGCACCGTCAGCACGGAGTTCTTCCCACGTCGCAAACCACTCCGTGGCGTCGTCGACCGTGAAGGCGATCTCCCCGTCCGGCGTGAACAGGTTCGCCCCTTGCTCACGGCTGCGTACGAAGTGTTCGAAGGCGACGAACTTCGCACTGGCATCCACGCTACCGAACATCTCCGAATCAGCGGCGTTGACAGCGCGCACCAGTGCACCGAAGTCCTCGAAGGTCCAGTCCGCCGGTGGCAGATCCACACCGAGACGCTCCAGGACTGCGGTGTTCACCACCATGGCCGGAGCCGTGGCGAGCCCGAGGGGAACGAGCATGAACGACCCGTCGAAGGTGCAGCTGTCCTTGACGTAGTCAGGCAACGTGTCCAGGCCGAGCGGGTCAGCAAGGAGGTCATCGAGCTCTCGCACCACACCACGGCTCACGTAGTCCCCCATCGAGACCGCGTGCAGCTGGAAGATGCTCGGCTGGTTCCCGCCCGCCACACGGGTGGCGAGCTTGTCGAAGTAGCCACCGAACCCGGAGTACTCCGAGTTGATCGTCACATCCTCGTGCTGGCCGGCGAACAACTCCACCGCTTCGGCGAACATCTCGCTGCGGGAGGCCTCGCCCCACCACATGGCGGAGAGAGAGACCTCGCCACCGCCGTCTCCACCGCCGCCGTTGCCACCACCGCCGTTGCCGCTCGGGGCTCCGCGGCACGCAGCCGCGCCAAGCAGGGCAGCGCCTGCCAGACCGCCGCCGAGGAAGTGACGGCGATCGAGGCTCCTACCTCCAACGTTTCCGGACATCTCTGGACTCCTTGTGACGACAGCTCTGGCGTGGTTCCCGCTGGCCAACGAGCGGCGGCGAGTAGGACCGTTCTATTACTTTTAGACCTTTATGTAAACCCCTGGCGACAGACAGAGACCAATTAGTTACAGACCATTGCGCAACCTGCTGGGCTGTGCTTCACTGGCGCCGACCGCAGGGTTCCGTCAGAGCAAGGAGGCTCACGAGATGACCGATGGCGTCCACACAGACCTGAACAGACGACAGTTCCTCGCAGCCGGTGCTGCTGCCGGCACCCTCGCCGGACTCGCCACCGGCACTCCGGCCGCATCGGCAGCGCCCACGCGGAACGGCGTTACCCTTCCCGCCATCTTCACTGCGGGCTTTCCACGCTCGTTCCACTACCGGCAGAGCGAGTTCACAGTCGCGACCACCCCGTACGAGCAGTGGGCCGAGGAGTTCTCCTCCCTCAACGGCATCATCGGCAAGATCGTGCCGGAGGAGAAGATCTCGACCACCGGGCAGCAGAACGTGGAGTACTTCACCCGGTTCAAACGGGACCACCCCGACCAGCTGGTGCTCATGCACTACAACGGGCGCCTCCGCCGTCCCGACTACGACCCGTACGGCCTGTTCACATTCGGCGGGCACTGGACCTACCGCGCAGGCACACAGCTGACCCGGGCCGTCATCGCTGACGCTGATGAGGTCGTCCTGCACGTCGCCGACACCTCGGTCTTCCAGATGGACGTAGGCCGGATCGGCACTGTGCACGACGACATCGGTATCGCATTGATGGGCAACGACGGCCTCCCGGACTGGCACCACAGCGAGCAGGTCAGTCTCGTCGACATCGACGCCGCGGCAGGCACGATCACCGTCCGGCGGGGCAGGTACGGCACCGAGCCGCTCGCGTTCCCGGCCGGGTCGTACCTCGCCGCACACATCGTCACGGGCCCCTGGGGGAGCGAGGATGCCGGTCTGATCTGGTGGATCAACTTCCACCTCGATGCACCGCGCGACTCCCACGGGCGCAACGGCATCGATTGCTTCGTCGAGGACATGACACGCCGCCTAGGCCCAGGTGGCGAGCTCGAGATCATCGACGGCGTCCAGTTCGACATCTTCACCTTCACCATCGAGAAGTTCCGGCTCTTCGCCGACCTCGACGGCGACGGCGAGATCGACCAGGGCGTCATCGACGGCGTGAACGCCTACGGTCTCGGCCAGATCGAGGCGATCCGTCGCCTGCGCGAACAACTCCCGGACAAGCTCATCCTCACTGACGGCGCACGCATCGCCCCACGCCGTCACGATCTGGGCCAGCGCCCGGAACTGTCGATGATCAACGGGATCGAGAAGGAGGGCTTCCCCGGGTTCCGTCGCTGGCAGTACCGCTGGTGGTCGACCGTCCTGGGCAGCCTGGAGTTCGCGCAGCAGCGCTCCCGGGAGCCATCACTGAGCTTCATCAACCACGTCCGCAACGACGAGCGGGACTACGCCGACCTCCGGCTCGAGTTCGCCGCGGCCCAGATGGTCGGTATCGCCATCAACTACGCACCGAAGTCCGAGCCGGACAAGCCTGCCGACGCCCTGGCCGGTGTGCTCGACGAGGTCTGGGCTGGAACGGACAAGCAGCCGAACTGGCTCGGCCACCCGTTGCGCCCGGCGCAGCACCTCGCCGAACGCTCCCCCGATCTACTCCAGGGCGGCGGGGTCGGGTGGCCCGGCCGGTTCACCAGCCGCATTGACGGCCCAGGGGCGAGTGCGCACCGGCGAACCGGCGCCGGTGGCGCCTCGATGCGCGTCGCGTTCGGGCCGGATGCCGGCGACTCCGAGTTTCCGGCGCAGTACGCGCAGTTCTTCACCTACCTGCCCGGATCGTCCTTCGTGATCCCGGAGGTCGAGGTCCCTGGCGGTGACCTCGTACTCGCGATGACGGTCTCGGGCGAGAACCTCGACTCTTACTCCCCTGACATCGGGCGGCTGCTGAAAGTCGCCGTGACCCCGGCCGGCAGCCTGGACACCGACGACGTACTCCTCACCTACATCGACAGCACCCCGCGCCAGGCGACCCTCTACTTCCAGAACATCGCGGCTGGCTCGATCGACCTCCGATTCCTCGCTGAGGGTCCCGGATCGGTCACCCTGCACAACCTCAGGCTGCATGCCGGACCCGATGTGATGATTCGCGAATTCGAGCACGGCCTCGTCCTGGCCAATCCCTCCGGAGCACCGCACACCTTCGACCTCTCCGCGCTCTTTCCGGACCACGCGTTCCGGCGGCTGCAAGGAACCCCCGAGCAGGATCCGAACACCAATGACGGCTCCCCTGTCGGCGCGAACGTCACGCTGGCGGCGCTCGACGGGCTGGCCCTGCGGCGCTCGTGATGACCACGAAAGGAAACTCCATGACCCCCTCGAGCCACATCGATCTGAGCAGGCGAGCGTTCCTGGCGGCCAGTGCCACCGGAGTGGGTGCCGGAATCGCCCTGGGCGCCGGCCCTGCTCCGGCGGCGGCCGTACCGAGTGGCAGTGCCCCAACGATCCTGACCGCCGGCTTCCCCCGGTCCTTCCACTTCCGGCAGTCCGAACTGCTGGTGCACTCCATGGCATACGAGGAATGGGCACAGCAGTTCTCCACGCTGAACGGAATCGTCGGCAAGGTCGTTCAGGAGGAGAAGCCCACCACCACCGGCGAGGCGAACGTCGAGTACGTCACCCGGTTCAAGCGCGAGCACCCCGACCAGCTGGTGCTCCTCCACTTCAACGGCAGGCTGCGCCGTCCGGACTTCGATCCGTACGGCGTGTTCACCTTCGGTGGGCACTGGACCTACCGTGCCGGCACCACGCTCACTGCGGCGACACAGCCGGACGCCACCCGTACCGTGCTGCACGTGGCCGACACCTCGATCTTCCGCCTCGACGTCGGGCGAGAGGGCACCGTGCACGACGACATCGGCATCGCCGCGACGGGCGCAGACGGTCTCCCCGACTGGCACGTGAGCGAACAGGTGACCCTCGTCGATATCGATGACGAGGCGGGGACCATCACTGTCGACCGCGGACGCTATGGCACGGAGCCGCTCGCCTTCCCGGCAGGTGCGTACGTCGCCCCGCACATCGTGACCGGACCGTGGGGATCGGAGGACGCGGGCCTGGTCTGGTGGATCAACTTCGACCCGGACGGTCCACGCGATGCCCGCGGCCGCAACGGTATCGACGCCTTCGTCGAGGACATGGCCCTCCGCCTCGGACCGGGCGGCGAGCTCGAGATCATCGACGGTGTCCAGTTCGACATCTTCACCTTCACGATCGGCACGTTCCGGCGGTTCGCCGACCTGGACGGTGACGGCATCGCCGATGAAGGAGTGATCGACGGCATCAACCGCTACGGCGTCGGGCAGATCGAAGCGATCCGCCGCCTGCGGGAACGGCTCCCGGACAAGCTCATCCTCACTGACGGAGCACGCCTGACCGGACGGCGGGACGACGTCGGTCAGCGCCCCGACCTGACGATGATCAACGGGATCGAGAAGGAAGCTTTTCCCGGTGTGGAGGTCAGTGACTACCGCTGGTGGTCATCGGTCCTGGGCAGTCTGGACTACGTTCAGACGCACTCCCGGGAGCCGGCGTTCAGCTATATCAACCACCGCCGTCCCCGGCATGACGGCCCGGTCGACTACTCGGACATGCGGCTGGTGTTCGCCGCGGCGCAGCTGGCCGGGATCGCCGTCACCTTCTTCGACGAGCCGGACAAACCCGACGACGCAGCCGTGGGCGTCCTGGACGAGGTGTGGGCAGGTGCAGAGCACCAGTTGAACTGGCTCGGGCGGCCGTTGCGACCGGCCCAGCATCTCGCCGAGCGGTCACCGGACCTGCTGCGTGGCGCCGGCGTGGGCTGGCCGAAGCACTTCGTGGACCGGTTCGCCGGCCCCGGTGTGTCCTTCGAGCGAGTCACCGACGGCGGCTCGGCCCTCCGGATCTCATTCGACTCGAACTCGGACGACAGTGAGTTTCCCGCCCGCCTCACGCGGTTCTTCACGTTCCTACCGGGAGCTTCGTTCACGCTGGCGAACGTGGATGTTCCCGACGGCGATCTGGTGGTGGCGCTGACCGTCTCGGGTGAGGAGCTGGATGAGTACTCGTCCGGTATCGGCCGGTTGCTGAAGGTGGCCGTGACACCGGCCGGGAGTACCGATTCCGACGACGTCATGCTGACCTATATCGACACCGAACCGCAGCACGTGGTGCTGTACTTCCCGGACGTCGCCCATGGCCCGATCGACCTGAGGTTCCTCGCCGAGGGAACCGGGTCGCTGACTCTACGGGACCTGCGGCTGCACGCCGGGGCCGATGCGATGGTGCGCGAGTTCGAGCACGGGCTAGTGCTGGCGAACCCCTCCGAGTCGCCATACCAGGTGGACTTGGCGAGCCTGTTTCCGGAGGACCGCGTCCGGCGGTTGCAGGGCACACCTGAGCAGGACCCCGCCACGAACGACGGGTCCCTGGTGGGCACCTCGGTCACCCTGGGCGGCACGGACGGCCTGGCGCTGCTGCGCGACGCATGAGGCCCGCGGCGGCGTCGGACTCAGGCGAGCTCGGCGCCGTCGTCGATCACTGCGGCGCGTGCACTGACCCGTGCTTCGGCATCGACGCCGCGGACGGCGGCGCTCATCGCCATGGCCCGCTTGGCCACTGGCCCGCCGCGCCCGGCTGATACCTGCAAGGCTTCGACGTCGCAGAGATCGGCCCGCCAGATCAGTAACGCGGTGAGCAGCTCGTCCCGCACCCCCTGACATGTTGGATCGCGGTAGAGGTCGGTGAGTTCGTCGGGGTCGGCGATCCGGTCGAAGAGCCGCCCCGTATCCTCGTCGGGGTAATACTCCAGCTTCCACCGCCGGTTGCACAGGGCGAGCGATCGGTACAGCACGGCGGTGGCACACCGGCGTGGTGACGCGCGGCCGTCCCGCACTGCCGGGAGCAGGTCGAAGCCTTGCACCGGTGGGAAGTCGACTCCTGCTGCGGCCAGGATCGTGGCGGTCACATCCGTGAGCATGGCGAAGCCCTGTCGCGCCCCGCCGGGGATGGTTCCGGGTTGCCGCAGGATGAGCGGGATCCGCCAGGACGCGTCGTAGAAGGTGTGCTTGTCGTTGAACCCGTGGTCGTAGTACTGCTGCCCGTGGTCACTGGTGACAATGACGAGGGTGTTCTCGGCCAGGCCCGCGTGGTCCAGGTGGTCGACGAGCCGCCCGATCTGAGCGTCAGTAGCGGCTGCGGAGGCGTAGTAAAGGCGGCGCAGCCGGTCGATCTCGTCGGGGTCGGGTGTGTCGGCATCGTCGAGACCCAGCAGGTCGCGCAGTTGTCGGGGCAGCTCATCCGGTTCGTCGGGCCCGGGGATCACCGGAGGAAGCTCCCGGTCGGCGAAGGCGTCGATCCATCGCTGCGGCGGGTCCAGAGGCGAGTGAGGGCTGAGCAAGGAGCAGTGCAGGAAGAACGGCGTTGCACCGACCTTATCGATCTCCGCGATCGCGGTGTCCACGGCCCACGCGTCACTGGTGAGCTCCTCGGGCAGCAACCCCGGCTCTGCGACGGACCGCTGGTACCCGTGGTCGGCGAGGAAATCGGCGTACTCGTCCTGGACAGGGCCACCCTTCTCCCCGGCAAACGGGTGCTGGATCGCGAACGAATCCGGCATCGGCCCGAAGTGTGTCTTGCCGACCATGATCGTCCGGTAGCCGACGTCGGCGAGGAGATCGGTGCACGGGGTGAGATGGCGCCGCCGGTGCAGGGCGTTCTCCACCGTGCCGTGGATGGGCGTGTGCGTCCCGGTGAGCAGGCTGGTGCGGGCGGGCATGCACACGGGAGCGTTGGTGTGCGCCTGCTCGAACACCACACCCTGCGCGGCGAGGGCATCCAGGTGCGGGGATATGGCATGCGTCGAGCCGTAGCAGCCCAGGGTGTCGGTGCGGGAAGTGTCGGTGGTGACGAGCAGGATGTTCGGTCGGCCCGTTCTCATGCGTTCCTCCTACCGGCGTCATCGACGATGCGGATCATCTGCCAGGAGCGTGGCGGAAGCATGACCTGGAGACGCCCGCCGTCGAGACCTGGCGGGTCCAGGTGACGGGGACGCACCCGGTCCGGATGGTCATGGGTATTGGTCGCGTCCGGGTCATCGTCATGAAGCAAGACGTGCTCAGTCACGTGCGGCTGGCCCATGGCGCGGACGACGACGTCACTGAGCACGGCGTCGTCGAGGGAGCGGTTCACGACGAACACGGTGAGCGATCCGTCCTCATCACGGGTGGCGGCGGCGTCGACCTGGTCCACGTCTCCGTACGACTGGGTGGTCATCGGTGGCGACTCGACGGCTAGCCGGATGGACTGACCCTGGCTGTGGGCGAAGACGGCCTGCATCGGGTAGTAGGAGGCCTGCCGCCAAGCCGGTCCTCCGGCTGCCGTCCGGATCGGGGCGTGGATGTTCACCAGCTGTGCGAAGCAGCTCATGGTGACGCGGTCCGCATGCCGGAGCAGGCTGTTCAGCATCGATCCCACGACCACCGCGTCAGTCACCGAGTGCGTGTCCTCGATGAGCGGCGGTGCCACAGTCCACGGCTCGTGACCCTGACGCCACGTCCCATGGGTGTGTCGCACGTTCCACTCGTCGAAAGAGAGGTTGAGGCGTTTGCGGGACTTCAGCTTCGCGCCCACGTAGTCGCTGGTTCCGATGACTTGGGTGATCATGGCGTCCATGTCGGCGCCGGCAGCCATGAAGTCCACGTAGTCGGCGCGGGTGTCACCGCGTGGTCCGTGATAGGCGTGCACGGAGATGTAGTCCACGACCTCGTAGGTGTGCTCGAGCACTTCCGCCTCCCAGGCGGCGTAGGTCGCCATCCGCCGCCCCGACGAGCCACAGGCGACCAGCTGGATACTGGGGTCGACGCGCCGCATCGCTGCACCTGCTGCCGCGGCCAGGATCCCGTACTCCCGCGCGGGTTTGCGCCCGATCTGCCACGGTCCGTCCAACTCGTTGCCGAGGCACCACACGCCGATGCCGTAGGGATCTGCGCGGCCATGCCGGTGGCGCAGATCGGACCAGTACCCACCGCCGGGGTGATTGCAGTACTCGACAAGAGCCGCCGCCTCCTCCACGCCGCGAGTGCCGAGATTGACGGCCATCATTGCCTCAGCACCCACGGTTCGGGTCCATGCCATGAATTCACCGATACCGACGGCGTTCGTCTCGATCGACTGGAACGCGAGGTCAAGTTTTGTGGGCCGCTCCTCCCGCGGACCTACCCCGTCCTCCCACCGATAGCCAGAGACGAAGTTCCCGCCTGGGTAGCGCACGATGCTCACCCCCAGATCACGGGTGAGGTCACGAACGTCGAACCGGAACCCATCGCCGTCGGCGGTGGTGTGGCCGGGCTCGTAGATCCCGGTGTAGACACATCTGCCGAGGTGCTCCACGAACGACCCGCGCATCCGCGGGTCGATCTCACCGATCACGTAGGCCGGATCGACAGTAATGGTCGAGGTCAGCACAGCCACGTTCCCCTTCGATGGATTATTTACAGACCTAACGGTAAAGTAGCACAGCAGGGGCCACTCTCCTGAGCGCGCCGCGGAACCGAGCCGTCCAGCGCAGCACGTGCAACGAAAGGAATCACTAGATGAGTCATGAACTCTCCGCGACCGCTGGAGATCATGCAGGTGACGCCCGCCCGAACATCCTGCTGATCACCACGGACCAGCAGCACCACAGCGCGTTGGGGTCAGTGACGCCGATGCTGGACACCCCGAACATCGACAGCATCGGTACCGACGGCGTCACAGTGGACCGGGCGTATTGCAACAACCCGCTGTGCTCACCCTCCCGGTCCTCGATCATCACCGGTGAATACCCGTCCTGGCACGGGTGCTGGACGATCGGGACGAAGCTGGAGGAGGAACGCACCTTCCTTGGTGACCTGCTCGGCCAGGCGGGCTACCAGACCTCTCTGATCGGCAAAGCACACTTCCAGCCGCTGGCATCCACTCCGGAGCAGACCTCCCTCGAGGCACAGCCGACGTTGCGCGACCTGGACTTCTGGCGCGAGTTCCACGGCCCCTACTACGGCTTCGACCACATCGAGCTCGCCCGCAACCATGCCGACGAGTCCCACGTGGGCCAGCATTACGCAATCTGGATGGAAGAGCAGGGCCTGACCGACTGGGCCGACTACTTCCAGTCCTGGCCCGAGGTTCGTGGCGACGAACGGCAGCACTCCTGGGACCTTCCTGCCGAATACCACTACTCCACCTGGACCGCCGAGCGCACCATCGCCGCGATCGACCGCGCCGCCGACACCGACGACCCGTTCTTCACCTGGGCCAGCTTCCACGACCCGCACCCGCCCTACCTGGTGCCCGAACCGTACGCCTCGATGTATGACCCTGCCGAGGTAGAACCCGGCCGGCTCGAGCCCGGGGAGCTGGAGAAGATGGCCCCCTGGTTCGCCCTCACCCAACAGCACGACCCGAACTTCTCCCCCTGGCAGGAGACACCACACCAGAACCACGGGTTCCACAGCCACCTCACCGACGAGGACAAGCTCCGCAAGGACATCGCCGTCTACTACGGGATGATGACCCTGATCGACGACCAGGTCGGACGCATCCTGGATCACCTGGCCTCCCGTGGATTGGCGGAGAACACCCTGGTGATCTTCACCTCCGACCACGGGCACTTCCTCGGCCAGCACGGCCTGGTCGCCAAGGGCGCCTTCCACTACGAAGACCTCCTTCGAGTCCCCTTCCTGGCCCGCTGGCCTCAGCGCATCCCGGCAGGATCACGCACCTCCTCCCTGCTCGGCCTCATCGACCTCGCCCCCACCATGCTCACCGCCGCCGGTCTGGACGTCCCCGGCTCCACGCAAGGGGTGAACCAGCTCGACGTCTGGACCGGTGAGCACGACACAGCCCGAGACCACGTGATCGTCGAGAACAGACACCAGCCCACCGCCGTCGACCTGCGCACCTACATCGACGGCCGGTACAAGCTCACCGTCTACCGCGGGCACCCCTGGGGCGACCTGTTCGACCTGCACACCGACCCCGGCGAGGTGAACAACCTCTTCGACCACCCCGATCACCAAGACCTACGCCACCAGCTCGCTCTGCGCGCCATCGACACTGAGCTGGCCCGCCAACCCACCACCTATCAGCGCATTGCCCGGGCATGAACAGACCGAACATCTTGCTCGCGATAGCCGACGACGCCTCGCACGTGAGCGCGCAAGGTCACCCGTTCGTGCACACACCTGCCTTCGACTGGGTGGCCGAACATGGGGTGCTGTGCCACAACGCCTACACCACGAATCCCAAGTGCGCACCGTCGCGGGCGAGCATCCTCACCGGCATGCACACCTGGCAGCTCAAGGAAGCCGGCAATCACAACGGCATCTTCCCCGCCGAGTTTGCCCGCTACCCCGACCTGCTCGAAGGCACCGGGTATCACGTGGGATACACCGGCAAAGGATGGGCGCCAGGGAACTGGGCGCGCCAAGGACTGACCCGCAACCCCGCCGGCACCCCGTACAACAACCACCGGCTCACCCCACCGGAACGCACCGGTATCAGCGAGATCGACTACGCCGCCAACTTCGCCGTATTCCTGAACGACCGCAATGAGCGCCAGCCGTTCTGCTTCTGGTACGGCGGGTTCGAGCCACACCGGCGCTACGAGCCCGGCGAAGGGGCACGCGCAGGCCTCGACCCGGCCGCGGTGCAGGTTCCCCCGTACCTGCCGGACGTGCCACAGGTGCGCGAGGACCTGCTGGACTACGCCTACGAGATCGAGTGGTTCGATCGTCATCTGGGCTTGATGATCGACCAGCTCGCCCAGGCCGGTGAGCTGGAGAACACCCTCATCGTCGTCACCTCCGACAACGGCATGCCCTTCCCACGGGTGAAGGGGCAGATGCTCGACCCCGACGCCCGCCTTCCCTTCGCCGTGTGCTGGCCAGGGACCGTACCCAGTGGACGAGTGATCGAGGACCTGATCAGCTTCGTCGACCTCGCACCCACATTCCTGGATGCAGCAGGGATCACCGAGCACCCGCCACAGATGGTGGGTCGCACCCTGATGGACGTGCTGCGATCGGAGGAATCCGGGCAGGTCGACCCGGACCGGGACCGGGTGTTCTTCGGCCGTGAGCGCCACGATCTCGGGTATGAAGGCGACCGCTCCTACCCCGTGCGATGCATCCGCCGTGGTGACTACCTCTACGTCTGGAACCTGCGGCCGAGCATGTGGCCGGCCGGGAATCCGGAGACAGGATTCACCAACGTCGACTCCTCCCCCACCAAAGAGACGATCCTCGCCCAGCACGAGGCGGGCGAGGACACCTACTACGACCTGGCATTCGGCAAGCGCCCGGAGCATGAGCTGTACCACCTGCCGAGCGACCCGCACTGCATCGATAACCTGGCCGACCACCCCGAGCACAAGTCCTTGGTGAGCGAGCTCGAGGACGTGCTGCGGGCCGAGCTCGTCGCCACCGGCGACCCGCGGATGACCGGCGGTGGCGCCGAGTTCGACACCTACGAATACGCAGGTGCCCTGCACCATTCGTGGGCCGCGTGGGAGGCGGGCACCTGGCGGCCGCAGAGTTACTGACCTCGACCGCATGCCATGGCGTCACGCCGACGAGTCCTGACGGCGCACCCTCCTGGCGTAGGCTTGTCGCCGCCGCACCATGCGGCGTGCGGGCCTCTAGCTCAACTGGCAGAGCAACGGACTTTTAATCCGTGGGTTCCGGGTTCGAGCCCCGGGGGGCCTACTCCTCAGAACGATCGACCCCGGCTCCGATGGAATTGCTGGATGGGGTCATCGGGCTGCCGAGATCCCGGGGCCCGGGTGGGGCCACTGCGACTCCCGCCTGGCTCACGGGTGCGAGCCGGGCGGGAGCCCCTCGATGGTGGTTGCGCAACCGTCAGGCCCAGTCGATCACGACGACTTCATGTGCCTTGACCACATCGACAGTGACCACGATGGCGTCACCATCTTCCTTGGCTGTGGCTGCGGCCTCCGCTACCCGCAGCGCAGCACTCTTCACCGCGCTGGCCGGTTCTGGTCTGGTGATGCGTACCTCGATCGGACCAACTGGGTAGAGGTGGTCCTGGCGGGCTGCCAAGTTCGTTGTCGCGAGTGAGTTGGTCAGATGCACGATCGTCCGTCCGGGTTGGGCGTAGGCGTTCACTGCCACTCCCCCAGGGGTCTTCGCCGAGACCTTGGACTCCTCGCCTATGGCCCACCGCACCACCCGTGCGAGCAGCGCTCGGGCGTCGGGTTGTTGGTCCCGGTCACCGCACCGATCCAGGTCTGCGAGCACCATGACTGTTCGGGACTCCCCTCGTTCGCTGACCACGAGGGCGGGAATGCTAGTTTCCGGGGTGCTCATCCATGAGGTCTCGGGCGGATAGATGGGGAACCTCGGGATGAACGTCGCCAACGTCTCAAAGCCGTCGAGCACACGGGATTCCCGCAGGTAACCGCCGAACGGCACGATATCGGTGTCATCGAAGCCGTCGAGCGCACTGTGCCGAGCGGGACGTCGCACCTTGACGTCCGTGCCGCCGCCATCGGAGTTTCGAGCGGGCAGGAGGCGCAGGTAGGTGTGGTTGCCCGCTGTCTCCATGTTGACGTCTGTGCCTCGCCAGTCGCCGTGGGTGGACTCGCCCGCGGTGACACCAAGGACGTCAGCAAGGCCGTAGTCGTCGCGCCGCTCCCCATCCTCGGTGAACAGCGATGTCTCTCCCGTCGCAACGACCGAGCCACCAGCTGCGTGGAACTCGCGGACAGCCTCAAGTTGAGCGTCACCCATCGCGCCGACGTTCGGCAGCAGGAGAACACTGAACCGGCTGGCGGTCGTGTGTATGTCGTCTGCGTGCACCGGTACATAGGTCAACCCAGCCTGCACGAGCGCGGTGATCGCACCGCGGTACGGGCTCGCAGTCCGCTCTTCGATCTGATCACGGCCAAAGAAGTCGGTGTTGTCTGTGGACCACACCACGCCGACATCGGCCACTGGCGTCCGGTCGAACAGGACGTCCTCGTTCTTCTCGTGCCACTGGAAGATCTCCGGAGCGGTCGAGTATTGCCGGCGGTCCTCGTGGTGGGAACCGATGTGGTGCCACCACGGCTGGATGCCGCCGGCGAAGCCGTTGGCCGACCACAGCTGAGCTTCAGCCTTCGGCATCGCGGCGACGCGAAAGGCA
Organism: Ruania alba; assembly: GCF_900105765.1. Lineage (NCBI taxonomy): Bacteria > Bacillati > Actinomycetota > Actinomycetes > Micrococcales > Ruaniaceae > Ruania > Ruania alba. The sequence continues at coordinate 9,157 of NZ_FNTX01000001.1, read as the reverse complement.
GGGCGGCCCAGGCTGTACATGGGCATGCTCTCCGGCATCACAGCGTCCCAGCCAACGAGTTCATGGATGCGCTTGCCCGCCTCGGCGTTCTGGTGGAAGCTCTCCCCGAACCAGCGGAACTGATGATCGAGCATCGCGAACGGGGAGCCACGCAGGATCCGCCGTTGGTCGTTGAACCTGTTCGCAGCATGCTTCTGATCGCCGCTGAGCATCCCCATCCAGATGCAGTGCTCGCCGCCGGCTGCCTGGGTGGCCTTGTTGTTCAACTCCCAGATCTCTACTCGCCGGTCGTAGTTCCAGCGCACCCAGTCGCGGTAGGTAGGGTCGCTCCAGTCGATCTGGGCGGGCAGCGGGCTACCCTTGGCTTCACGGAAGATCCGGGCGCAGTTCTCGCAGTAGCAGATCCGGTCCCGTGGCAGACCGGCCCAGCTGTTGTCGGCGAAGCCGTCTGGTGCAGACCGTCGGGTGATCTCGGCGAGCACTTGGAGCAGGTAGTCGTTGTAGTAGCCGCTGTTGACGCAGGTGATCCACTTGTCGGCAGCCCGATAGGGCTCGCCATCAGCATCTCGGGCCATCCACTCCGGGTGCGCGATGAAGAAGTCCTCGGCCACGCGGTTGGAGTCCATCCGGGCGACCACCGCCAGTCCCTCGTCACGCGCGGAGGCGACGATGCGGCCATACAGATCGTTCTGTTCGGAGATCCCGACAGCACGGTGATGGAGTTCGAACTCGGATGGGTAGTAGGCGACGATGCCACCTGCATTGACGATCACACCGTCGATACGAGTATCTCGCCAGTACCTGCGCCACCACGCGTCGTCGTATCGCTCGGGGTCGATCTCGACGAGGTTGGTCTGACCCCATCGTCGGCTCGTTCGGTACCACGGCTCGTTCGCGGGCATGGAAATCCTTCCTAGTTGGGCACGGGTGGTGTTCGACCACGCCGTGGAGATGAGTGGATCTACTTCAAGCCGGAGCTGGCGATTCCCTGCACGAAATACTTCTGCGCGATCAGGTAGATCACGATCACGGGCACCACCGTGATCGTCGATGCAGCCATCAGCAGGTTCGTGGTGGAGAAGAACTCACCCTGGAACTGTGCCAGTGCGATCGGGAGAGTCTGTAGGTGCGTGGAATTGATGAAAATCAATGGGCCGAAGAGGTCGTTCCACGACTCCACGAAGGTGAACACACCCACTGCGGCAAGCGCTGGCTTGACCTGTGGCAGCATGATTCGTGCATAGATCATGAAGGTGTTCAGGCCGTCCAACTTCGCGGCCTCCTCCAGTTCCTTCGGCAGCGTCATGAATGCTTGCCGGAGGAGGAAGGTGCCGAACACCGGCGTCAGTACGCGCGGCACCCACAGCGGGAAGAAGGTGTCCACCCAGCCGATCTGCTGGAAGATGATGTACTGCGGGATGATCAGGACGATCCCGGGGATGATCGCTGTCGCTAGGACGAGCGAGAAGGCAAGGTCACGGCCACGGAAGGAGAGCCGGCCGAAGGCGTATCCGGCGATTGACGAGACCGCGAGCACTCCGACGACGTTGATGACGGCCAGCATCGCGCTGTTGATGAAGAACGGCCGGATCGATTCGAACGCTGCAGCGTAGTTGTGCCACTCCCAGGTCTGCGGGATGAACCCCATCGGGTTCTGGGCGATGTCCTGCTCGGTCTTCAAGGACGCAGAGAGCATCCAGCTCAGTGGTGTGAGAAAACTGATGGCGAGCATCGTCATCAGGATCAGCTTGCCACCGCGCCCTGCCAGCGCCAGACGGGCGCCTCGCTCGGGAACGGTTCCAGTTCGTCGAGACGCCTCAACCCGGGTTTCCCGTGCACGTGCCGCAGGCGCGTGTCGAATCTGCAGGTGTGTCATGTCTCCCCGATCAGTTGTAGAAGACCCAGCGCTTCTGCAGCCTGAGCTGAAGGAACGTGACGGCACCGATGATGATGAACAGGATCCAGGCCATGGCCGAGGCGTAGCCCAACTGTCCGAACGTGAAAGCGTTCTGATAGAGGTAGTAGATGTAGACATTTGTCGCGTTCCCGGGGCCTCCGCTGGTCAGCACAAAGATCAACGCGAAGACCTGGAACGAGGTGATGAACTGCGTCACGAGAACAAAGAAGATCTGAGGCGTCAACAACGGCAGGGTGATACTGAAGAAGCGTCGTCTCGATCCTGCGCCATCGATCTTGGCGGCTTCATTGAGTGAGTCATCGATGCTCTGGAGGCCGCCGAGCAGGATGATCATCGGATACCCGATTCCCTGCCATGCCGAGATGAGGATCACTGCAGGAAGTGCCCAGGTCGAGTTGGTGAGCCACGCTGGCCCCTCGACGCCCACCATGGCGAAGACGCTGTTGATGAACCCGCTCGGTGCGAGAAGCTTGCTCCAGACCAACCCGATCGCCACGATGCTGGTCACATAGGGCGTGAAGTACGCCGTCCGGAAGACCACATTGGACACACGCGACTTTCCCTGGCACAGCACCGCCAGGAGCAAGGCTCCCACGGTCGTCAGCGGTATCACCCCGAGGGTGAACAGCACGGTGTTCCTCAGGGTGGTCCAGAACAGGTCGTCCTGTGCCAGTCCTGCGTAGTTGTCAGCGCCGATGAACTGCGGCGTGGTGATGCCGTCCCAGTTGGTGAACGACGCGACGATCGAGACCACGATCGGCACAAGCTGGAAAGCGAGGATGCCGAATATCAGCGGGGCGATGAACAACCAACCGGCGAGTTCGCCCCTGCCGAGCCGGCGCCGTCGGCCGGAGCTGTCTGTCGACGACCCTGCGCGCGCGATAGGGACGTTGGTCGACGTCACGCCAGAGCCGCTTCCACCTGCTCGCGAGCGCCGGTCAGTGCCTCCTCCACCGTGATCTCACCGATCAGGGCACGTTCCAGCGCCGGCCGGTAGATCGCCACTGCCGCTGCGGTGGCGGTCGTGGAATGCACACTTCGGTTGTTCTTGGCCGCTTCGGTGAACAGATGAATGTTCGCAGGGCCGGCTCCACCGGGTTCAAGAGCCTCGGCGGCGGTCCTGCTCAGCGGCACACCCACGCGGTTCTGCGCGATCGCCTGACCACCTTCGGGCCCGGTGACGTACTTCAGGAACTCCCAGGCTCCGTCGGGGTTGGCTGCCGCCGTCGGGATCACCATCAAGGCCATCGAGGACTCGCTGAACTGGTTCACGTTGCCCGGGACGGGGGCGATGTCCCACTCGAACTCCGTGACATTCTCGTTGAAGTAACTGGAGACTGACATCGAGGAGAAGAGCATCGCGCACCGGCCACCGACGAATAGCTGCTGCTCGGAGTCGTCCCCAGACACCTCGGCCCATGGAGGCGCCACCTCGTGCACGAGCGCGAGGTCGGCCGCCCATTGCAGCGCTTCAACGCCCTCCGGCTCGGCAAGGGCGAAGGAGCGCCCGTCGGCCGAGAAGATGCCCTCCCCACCATTGTTGACTGCCCAGGTGTTCTCGTACGCAGTATCGGTGACGACGCATGCGCCCCACGTGTCACCTTCGGTGAGCGCGCGGGCAGTCTCCAGGAAGTCCTCCCAGGTCCAGCCGTCAGATGTCCAGGACGTAGGCGGGAGCGGTACGCCCTTCTCCTCGAACAGCGTCTTGTTGTAATAGATGACTCGGGGCAGCGCTCCGATGGCCAAGCCCGCCCGGCCGTTCGGCAGTGCCGTGAAGTCGAGCACGCCTTCGAAGTAGTCCGAGGTGTCCACGCCTGACTCAGACAGGTAGGGCTCGATGTCGAGGATCGACTCCTTGTCCGACATCTCCCGGAGGAAGTCGTCATTGAGGCGCATCAGGTCCGGTGGCGAACCACCTGCGATCAGGGTGCGGAACCGGGTCTGGTAGTCGTCGAAGGGCACCGAGGCCTGCGGAGTTACAGTCAGCCCGCTGGCTGCCTCGAAGTCGGTCTTGATCTGCCCGAAGACGAGATCGTTGAGGCCGTCCGACCAGCCGGCACCGGTGATCTCGTCAGGACCACTCTCGGCACTGCCGCCGGCGCAGCTCGCTAGGAGGAAGCCTCCCGCCGCACCTGCGCCAGCCACGAGGAAGTTACGTCGATTCAGGATGGGGTTTGTGTTCATCGTGCGTCCTTACTGCCGTAGTAGGAGACAGCGCCGCGATGCGCGTCTGCTCGAGTGAAGTCCACATTCCGTTGGGGCAAATCGAATGGGACTCTACCCGCGTAGACACACGTGGTCAACCCGCGTAGACTGACGCAATTCATTCCTCCGCTACTCAGCGATCCTCTCGCCGTAAAGGAGCCCGATGCCCGACCGCGATCAGCCGCCAACCCCAAACCGGTCGGTGACGCGCTCGTGCGCGGTTCTTGACGGGCAGGCCGCCCCGGACGGTGAGGCCACCGCCGTCGCACACCGTGCTCCAGCTAACCGGGTGGCACCTGCAGCCACGGCAGTGCAATCCGGAGCGGACCCGCTACAGTCCCCCGACTTCCGCTCGATCGCCCACAGTTACCATCAATTGTGGCAGTAACCAGGAAGGATGTGGCACTGCGGGCCGGGGTGTCGACCGCCGTGGTGTCCTACGTGCTCAACAATGGGCCCCGGCCGGTCTCATCGGCCGCACGGGCCAAGGTTCTGGCTGCGATCGACGACCTGGGCTATCAACGCGACGGCGTCGCCCGGATGCTCGCTCTCGGGCGCTCATCGACCCTCGGGCTCGTGGTTCCGGACATCGTGATGCCCTACTTCGGACGCCTCGCTCAGGCGATTTCTTCGCTGGCATTCACGCAGGGACTGGAGCTCTTGGTCGCGACGACCGATTGGGACCTGGCGAAGGAGCAGGCCAATCTTCGCGCTCTCGTGGAACGCCGTGTTGAAGGCATCATCGTGGTCAGCGTGGACCGGCATCAGGATTTCGGCCCCTATACAGCGATGGGCACACCGATCGTGGTGGTAGATCGACCCGAGTTCGCGGTCCGTGGATCAGCACTGGTGACACAGCACCTGATCAGCCATGGCCACAAGAAGATTGCCTTGCTCGGCGGCCCTGAGGGCATCGTTTCCACTCAACGACGCTATGAGGGCTGGCGCGATGTGATGGCCGAGAACCACCTACATTCCGGCGACGACTATGTCGTCGCAGCGCCCCTGACCGAACCCGGCGGCTACGACGCCGTCGAGCAGTTGCTCGCGATGGACCCGGCTCCCACCGCAGCACTGGTGGCAACCGACGTTCAGGCGTTCGGCGTCCTGCGTCGACTGTATGAGCGTGGCGTCGCGGTGCCCGGCGATCTGGCACTCGCCGTCGCCAACGCGACAGAACTTGCCCAGTTCACAGTGCCCTCGCTGACGTCGCTGGTCGCGCCGACCATTGACATAGCCGGAGCGGCCATCGAGGCACTGGACCAGCGAAAGGACGAGCTCGTCCAGACCATCAACGTTGCCAACTATGCGCTGGCTGAGCGTGAGTCGTGCGGCTGCCTTCCCCGTAGGAGCGGCGGGCTGCGGTAAGGCCGAGATTCAACCGGACTGCTTCGATCCTTGAGGATGCCTCACAGTTCGGCGCTGGACCACACCTGCCCACTCTCGGCCACCAGATCCACCGACGTGACGCCGTCATCGGCCACGATCCACCGGTTCGGCGAGTCCGCGCTCAGCGCCCACGCTCCCAGGTCCGCCTTCGTACCGTCGGCGTACTCCACGAGGCAGGTGTATTCCACCCCCACGGGTCCCTCGGCCACGTCCACCACGAGCATCGGCCCGTCCGGGCCCCAGCCGCGGGACACCTGCCCGATCCGGGTGCCGTCCGCGGTCAGCAAGGGGGCCGACCACTCGGCGGCGGCTGATGGCGGGGCTTCCGTTCCGCCGTCCAGCAGCGCCACCGCCCCCGCTCCCAGGGCGAGGCCCAACAGCCATGCCGCTGCCACGGCGAAGATGGCCCGACGGCGGCCGCTCGCCCTGGTGCGAGGCGCGCCTCTCCCGGGCTCCCCTGTTCGCTCAGCCCGCAACCGCGCCAGCACGTCGGACTCGAAGTCGGGTCCCGGTGCGTGCCGGGGTACGGCGGGGAGCACCTGCTCGATCGCACCGGCGCGCTCGTCGTAGTCGTGGCGGCAGGCGCTGCACGCGGCCAGGTGGTCACTCACCCGGATACGGGTGTCGGCATCGGCGTGATCGAGCGCCACCTCGATGAGGGCGTCCTCGTCGGGGTGCCACTCGGCGTTCCGGCTGGACGTCATGATCCGCCTCCTTGTTCGGTCTCGACACCTCGTCGTAGTTTCCTGAGCCCGTCACGGATCCGGGTCTTGGCGGTGCCCAGGGGGATCTTCTCCCGCACACTCACCTCCGCGGCCGTACACCCGCCGAGCACGGCCAGCACCACGGCGCGCGCCTGCTCGGGTGAGAGGCGGTGCAGCCGGCGCACCGCACGCTCAGCCTCGACGCGGTGCACGGCCGTCTCCTCCAGGTCCGGCGAGGTGGTCAGTGTGTCCTGCACGAGCCGATCGAGGACGTCGTCCTCGGTGGGAGTGCTGCGCCGGGCCCGTACGGCGTCGATGGCGGCGTTGCGGGCGATGGTGAGGATCCAGGTGAGCACCGAAGCACGCCGTGCGTCGTAACCGCCGGCCGCTCCCCAGGCACGCAAGAACACCTCCTGGCTCACGTCCTCGGCGAGCGCCGCGTCGCGGGTGATGCTCACTGCCATCCCGAACACCGCGCTCTGGAACCGCCGAACGAACGCCGCCGACGCACCGGGATCGTCCACCGCCAGCCCGGCCAGCAGGGCGGCGTCGGCGGCCCGGTCGGCGCGTGACATGGCTCCCATACTTCACGATACGGCTCAGCCCGGGTGGAGGGATTGCCGGTACGCGGATCCCGCTGTTCCTCAGCTCGAGCAATCCCTTCGTCCCCGTCTCGACGCCGGCCGTTCGGCCGGTGCTGACGCACGACGAGTGGAGAAGACCATGCGACGGACCCGGACCATACTGACGGCGACCCTCATGGGCGCGGGCCTCCTGCTGGCAGGATGCGGCTCCGCCGACGAGGGCGACACGGACGAGGGCGCGGGCGGAGGCTACGGAGGCGGCGCCCCTGCCGAGGAGGAGACAACCGAGGAGGGCGAGGCCACCGAGGAGAGCGGCGAGGAAGGCGACAACGGCGAGATGGCCGCCGCCCCGACTGTCACCACCGCCGAGACCGACCTCGGCACGATCCTGGTCGATGGTGAGGGCATGACCTTGTACATGTTCACCAACGACGAAGAAGGCGTGAGCAACTGCGAGGGCGACTGCCTCGAAGCATGGCCGGCCCTGGAGGGTGAACCGGAGGCGGGCGAAGGTATCGACACGTCGCTGCTCGGCAGCCTCGAACGCTCCGACGGCACGGTCCAGGCCTCGTACAACGGCTGGCCGCTGTACTACTGGGTGCAGGACTCCGCCCCCGGCGACACCACCGGCCAGGGCGTGAACGACGTCTGGTACGTCCTCTCCCGAGGGCGAGATCATCGAGTAGCCGGCCGCGGAAGTATCGACGCCTCTCAGGCCACTGGTGCCAGATCTGGCAGCAACTCACTCAGCGCCGTCGATACGTCCACGCGCTGCCGGCAGGAGCGGGGTTGGTGGTGCCGTGCGACCATGATGAGTGACCATCACCGAGTTCATCCATGCCCGGATCGACGACGACGAGGCCGCGGCGTTGCGAATCCCGGCCGGAGTGGGCGCTGGCCTGCATCCCTTCGGACGCGAGCGGATTCTCGCCGAGTGCGCAGTCAAACGGGCACTCGTCCAGGAACTGTGGGAGACCGCAGGCCTCTCCGGGAACGAGTTCGGCGCGTTTCGTGACTGGCACGAGCTCGAACGCGTCGGTGAGTACCCCTCAGGGCTACGCCACCTCGCGACTCTCTACTCCGACCACCCCGATTTCCAGGAGACGTGGACACCCTGAGTGCGGCGGGCCAGGGCACCGACGAGGTTGGTTCCACCGTATCCAGATCGGGCCCATGCGGCCTCGCTCATGCCCTAGCCCAAGCCCCGCCGGCCGCCGCCTCGGCCGCGAACTCTTCCAGCGAGCGAGCCGGCCTGCCGAGCACGTCCGCCACGGTGGTGGTCGTGGCGCTGTTGTGCCCGTCGAGCAGGTCCACGAACAGCTCGGCAAGTCCGCGGGCCTCGTCGGTCGGCAGACCTGCCGCTTCGGCCACGGCAGCGAAATCCGCCGCACTCACCTGCTGGTACTGCACGCGATGCCCGGCCGCATCTCCCAGGATCCGGGCGGTCTCCACGAGAGGCACCGCGCGAGGTCCGGTCAGCTCGAGCACCCGCCCCTCGTGCTCGGTGCCCTCCGCCAGCAGGGCTGTCACCACGACGTCGGCGATGTCCTCGGCGTCCAGGAACGGTTCGGCAACGTCGGGCGCGCCCGGCAGCGCCAGCACGCCGTCGATGACTGCTGGGGCGAACGGACCCTCGGTGAAGTTCTGGTCGAAGAACGCGCAGCGCACCACTGTGCCAGTGGGCACCAGGTCCAGGAACGCGCGTTCACACTCCTGCGCCAGCGGCTCACCACGGCCGGGAGAGCAGCACCACCCGCTGCACGCCCCGCTCGGCGAGCGCCGTCGCCACACCCGTGACGGCGTCCCGTGCGCCGGGCAGCGCCAGGTCGGGTTGTAGGTCAGGTAGGCGGCTGCCACACCGTCGACGGCGGCCGGCCAGGTGTGTGGGTTGGTCCAGTCGAAGGGATGGTCACCGGAGCGGGAGGCGCTCCGGACAAGGTGCCCGGCCGAAGTGAGCCTGGCCGCGACCCGGCGGCCGGTCTTGCCGTGCGCGCCGGTGATGAGGATCGTTCCTGCGAGGGTCTGCACTGTGGTGTCCATGTCTTCATCTCAGCGGCTCCAATCAAGACGATCCATGGGCAGAACGGTCAATGGCATACGTGATCGTCTAACATCAGGGAATGGACGCCCTCTCCGCACTGCTGGACGGCCCCCGCGCTCGGGGCGCCTTCGTGCTCCGATGCCTGCTCGACGCACCGTGGTCGATCCGCGTCGGTGACGAGGCACCGTTGGCGCTGGTGGCGATGGCACGTGGTCGCGCGTGGGTGACCTTCGACGGAGAGGATCCGCTCGAGCTGGTACCGGGTGACGTGTTGCTGGTCAAGGGTCCGGATCACTACACGGTCTCCGACTCCCCC